>JBGAQD010000003.1:0-262843 GCA_044220915.1 Chitinophagaceae bacterium | reverse complement strand
CAAACCTGTGCAAACAGATATACCATAACCAGGACCTACCGAGCAACAGATGTGTGCGGCAACTTTGCAGAGTGTACCCAGATCATTACGGTGAACGACCAAACACCACCAGTATTGACCTGTCCTGCACCTGTGACAGTTAGTTGTGCAAGTGCAGTACCTCCTGCAAATATTGCAGCAGTAACCGGAGTTAGTGATAACTGCGGTGGGGTAGTAACTGTAACGCACCAGGGTGATGTGATCAGTGCTCAAACCTGTGCAAACAGATATACCATAACCAGGACCTACCGAGCAACAGATGTGTGCGGCAACTTTGCAGAGTGTACCCAGATCATTACGGTGAACGACCAAACACCACCAGTATTGACCTGTCCTGCACCTGTGACAGTTAGTTGTGCAAGTGCAGTACCTCCTGCAAATATTGCAGCAGTAACCGGAGTTAGTGATAACTGCGGTGGGGTAGTAACTGTAACGCATCAGGGTGATGTGATCAGTGCTCAAACCTGTGCAAACAGATATACCATAACCAGGACCTACCGAGCAACAGATGTGTGCGGCAACTTTGCAGAGTGTACACAGATCATTACGGTGAATGACCAAACACCACCAGTAATAACTTGTCCGGCGCCTGTAACAGTAAGTTGTGCAGCAGCAGTTCCTGCGCCAAACACCGCACTGGTAACAGCCACAGACAACTGTGCTGGAGTAATCACTATTACCCATGTAAGTGATGTTATCACCGCTCAAACCTGTGCCAACCGTTATACCATAACCAGAACATATAGGGCTACAGATGTGTGCGGCAATTTTGCTGAGTGTACCCAGATACTTAAAGTAGATGACCAGGTCGCTCCTGTTATTACTTGTCCTGCAAATATTACCGTAACCACACCAATAGGTTCATGTACTGCCGTGGTGAACTTTACTGTAACAGCTACAGATAACTGTGCTGGTCCTGTAACAATTGTAAGTTCTCCTGCATCAGGAACAGCGTTCCCGATCGGGACTACAACAGTTACTTCAACTGCAACCGATGCTTGTGGTAACAGTTCAACCTGTTCCTTTACTGTAACAGTATTAGATGGTCAGTTACCGGTTATATCAGTACAGCCTTCTAACAGGACTGTATGTGTTGGAGCTACTGCAACCTTTACTGTAACTGCTACAAACGTTGTGACGTATCAATGGCAGCTATGGAATGGCAGTGCATGGGTGAATGTGCCTGGTGCAAACAGTGCAACATTGACATTGACCAATGTAACCTTCAGCCAGAATACTAATACTTATCGTGCAGTACTGAACGGATTATGTACGGTTGTGAATTCAAATCCGGCAACGCTGTTTGTAAATCCATTGCCATCTGTTGTAATATCAGCTAATCCTCCTGCATCTATATTGCCAAACCAGACAACAACATTGTTTGCCAATGTTACACCTCCAGGTGGAACCTTTAACTGGTTCTTCAATGGTAATGCAATACCGGGAGCCACTGCTTCCTCACTTGGGCCATTGAATATAAACCAATTGGGTACTTATCGTGTGGTGTACACCGATGCAAATGGATGTGTGGCTACATCGGCCAACGTAGACGTGACAGGTGCTATCTCAAATAACCTGTGGGTGTATCCTAATCCGAATACCGGAACATTTAATGTAAGGTTCTACAAT
Organism: Chitinophagaceae bacterium; assembly: GCA_044220915.1. Taxonomy (GTDB): domain Bacteria; phylum Bacteroidota; class Bacteroidia; order Chitinophagales; family Chitinophagaceae; genus JJ008. The sequence continues at coordinate 261,175 of JBGAQD010000003.1, read as the reverse complement.
CAATCCGGTGAGCAAGTTACATTGAAAGTGTTCAATGGACTGGGACAAGTTGTCTATAGTCAAGCCCTTGCACTTGGAATAACATACAGCAACATAGTTGTGAGTCTGGGTAATATGCCTGCAGGGATTTATATCGTGAAGATTGTAGATGGAACGGGAGCTGAACTGGCAGCTAAACGAATAGTAGTATATCGCCCATAACGAACAAATAATCTTTGTAAATCCACCCCGCTTAGCGGGGTGGATTTTTTGTTGCAGGAAGCTTATAAGAGACTTTTACAGATATATTTTCTGCTGTAGAGTACTTTTACCATAATTTATTAAACAGGAAATGAGAAAAACGATTGCGGAGAAATTTCTCGCTGACTATGTTTACTTTCGTCAATCATTTTTAAAACCTCTATTTCCAATTTAAATCTTCTTTATGCGGAAATTTTTACTTTTTGCCGTTGCAGTATTTTCTTTGTCAGTAATTCAGGCCCAGGTGACTGAAGCAGATGCATCTCTTGCCAAAGAGCTGGTTACAAAAAACAGTACTGCTATCGGCTTGTCCGGTGATGATGTTAATAATACGATCGTATCATCCACTTATCTTTCAGCAGATGGTATCAGAATGGTGTATCTCTACCAGAGCTATAAAGGCATTCCGGTTTACAACCAGATGCATGTGTTAGCTTTTAAAAATGGACTGTTGGTATCGAAAGCAGGCGGACGTATCCCTGATATTGTAACCCGTGTAAACAATCCCGGAGCTGTACCATCACTACCGGTGCAACAGGCAGTAACAGAGGCATTGCGGTTCGCAAAAATCCCTGAGCAAAGAATGCCGGCTTCCATACCCGTACCCTTGGTAAACAGTTTTGGAAAACTTGATTTTGGAAAGCTTGGCGTGGCATTAGAAGATATTACAGCAGAATTATTCTGGTACCCAGTTAATGAGAAAGAGCTCAGATTGGTTTGGCAGGTATTTGTAGCTCCTGATAATGCTTCAGATATGTGGTCCGTAAAAGTTGATGCGGTAAACGGCGCAATACTCGGTAAGGATAACTATACGGTGTATTGCAACTGGCATAAAGACGATATGGCAGCAACGAATTGTAATAATACGGAGCATAAAACCAATACTGGTGCTGAGCAGGTTAACCATAAGGATTTGGTAGAACGCAGGTCAGACATTTCGCCATTAATAAACTCTGCTACATACCGGGTGGTAAAATACCCTGCCGAAAGCCCCCAGCATCCGGGCGGCACACCATCATTGCATGTAAATCCGTGGACAATGGCCCCGGGTAATGCAACAACACTAAACTGGCATAACGATGGAACTGACGACCACGACAGTACAAGGGGTAATAATGTGTGGGCAGCTGAGGACAGGAGTAATACAAATAATGTATTCAACAATGCGGCTGTATCTCAAACAACACAGCCGAATCTTACATTCGATTATGCACCTGATTTTACCCAGGCTCCTACCACTACCTCGCCGCCAAATCAACAGTTTAATATCACTAACCTTTTTTATTGGAACAATATCTTACATGATATCTTGTATTTGTATGGATTCAATGAAGTGGCAGGTAATTTCCAGAATAGTAATTTGGGAAGAGGTGGAGCTGGTGCAGATTATGTAATCGCAGATGCCCAGGATGGCGGTGGTACCAACAACGCCAACTTTGCTACACCCGTAGATGGTACCAGGCCAAGGATGCAAATGTATTTATGGACAGCTCCCAATCCCGACAGGGATGGTGATGTGGATAATGGAATAGTGGCGCATGAATTTGGCCATGGGATCAGCAACAGGCTTACCGGTGGTCCGGCGAACAGTTCATGTGTGGGTAATGGAGAACATGGGGGCGAAGGGTGGAGTGATTATTATGGTCTGATGTTAACCACAGACTGGTCCACGGCAACTATAAATGACGGTACGATTCCAAGGGGAATAGGTACATATGCACTTGGACAACCAGTAACTGGTGCTGGTATCAGAAATTTTCGTTACTCAACAAACCTGGCGGTCAATCCGCTGGTGTATTCAGCTACCTTACCAGCCCAGGTTCATAACCGGGGAGAATATTGGTGTATGGCGTTGTGGGAAATGACCTGGGAAATGATCCAGCAAACAGGTATCAACCCCAATTTGTTCGACCCAACAGGCGCAGGAGGAAACTCTGCTGCATTCAAACTGGTAACTGAAGGAATGAAACTGCAACCATGCGGTCCCGGTTTTATTGATGCCAGGGATGCAATACTTAAGGCCGATACTCTTTTCTTTGGCGGGTTGTATAGTTGTTCTATCTGGAAAGCATTTGCAAAAAGAGGTATGGGAAGGAATGCATCCCAGGGATCTGCTAACAGTGTTACAGACCAGGTACCTAGTTTCATCGTAGACAACGGCTTCTTTACTTTGACACAGGCTGCGCCACAGGTTGGTGAGGGACAGAATACCACTTATACAAATAATGTAACAGCTGGTAACTGCAGCCCGATGGCAAATTTCTTTATTACCGATACATTGCCAACCAATGTTACTTATGTAAGTGGAGGTTCTTATAACGCCGGCAATCGTACCATTACTTTTGGGCCCGTTAATCTTAGTTCAGGTCAGTCACAAACGTATCCTTTTACAGTTACCGTGAATAACGGAAGTTATTTTACACCTGTAACACATTTTAATGAAACAGTTGCCAATGCAGGAATCCCTGCATCCTGGACAGCTACATCAACTACGGCAACGGTGTGGACCACATCTACTACATTCAGCAATAGTTCACCTAATTCCTTCTTTGCACCTAACCCGGTTATAGCATCTGACCACCAACTGGCAACGACAGGAACGTTTACATTACTTCCTGTCAATGCATCACATTACACCACCCTTAGCTTCTGGCACCGCTTTAATACCGAAGACGGATGGGATGGAGGTGTGGTGGAAGTAAGCACAAACGGCGGAACTACCTGGAGTGACCTGGGATCTAAAATGACCAGTGGAAAATACAATGGCTCATTGGGAACAGGAAGTAACAACCCGATAGGTGGAAGGGCTGCGTTTACCGGTCTGATCAATTCATTTATGAAGACGACCATTAATTTATCTTCTTATGCAGGGCAAACGATCAAAATACGTTTTCGCTTTGCGTCCGATGATAATACAGCCCCGGCTGGAGGTGGTTGGTATGTGGATGATATTTTGCTTTATACCGAGCCTGTGGTTTATATCAAATCAAACCTATACAATTCATCATCTGTATTGCAATCAGTTTCGGATACTATAACACAAATTCTACAGACGGTGGTTTGTATACCCATAGCGGTTACCAATCAGCCTGCAAATGCTAATGCCTGCTCAGGTAACAATGTTACTCTTAGCGTAGCGGCTACCGGCACAACACCGGTATATCAATGGCAGGTAAACACTGGTAGCGGCTTTGCAAACATACCTGTCGGGGCGCCATACAGCGGCACCACTTCAAACACACTTACCATTACCGGGGTTACAGCCGGGATGAACGGGTATTTATATCGTTGTGTTATCTCAAACGGTTGTACTGCAGGAGTCAATTCCAATACGGCGACTTTGTCTGTAGGTACAAGTGCAGTAGTGAATACCCACCCGGTGAATAGCACCATTTGTGCAGGAGCCAACACAAACTTCACCATATCGGCCACCGGCGCCACATCCTACCAATGGCAGGTAAACACCGGAACCGGGTTTACAGATTTGACGAACACATTGCCTTACGCTGGTGTAACGACTGCTACGCTCAGCATAACCAATGCAACTGCGGGCATGACCGGCTACCAGTATCGTTGTGTGTTGGGAAGTTGTGGTTCATCGTTGAATTCCAATGCTGCCACACTTACTATTTCAGTTCCTGTAAGCATCACTACCCAGCCTGCAAGTGTGGCCGTATGTCATGGAGTTAACCATACGTTTACAATTGTTACATCAGGTACGGTAAGCAGTTACCAGTGGCAGATCAGCATCGATGGTGGAACAACATGGGCTAATCTTAGCGGAGCTACTACTACAAGCTTTGCAATCACTGCAGCGGTGGCACAAAACGGATACAGGTTCCGTTGTGTTGTAACAGGTAGTTGCGGCCCTGTTAATTCGAATGCGGCTGTATTGACTGTTAATTCATTACCTGAATTTACAATCAATGGTTTGCCCGCTACGGTTTGTATTTCAGATGCGGCGGTAACATTATCTGCATCATTAGCTGGTGGTACCTGGAGTGGCCCCGGAGTTCAGGGTAACCAGTTCTTCCCGGCTGTTGCAGGATTAGGGTCTAAAACAATCAGCTATTCAGTTACAGTTGCCGGTTGTACAACTGTTAAAACTGCGTTGATCCAGGTAAATGAATGCGCAGAACGTCATTTATTGCTGGATGCCTTTACAGCAGTATATGTGTATCCAAATCCAAACAATGGACTGTTCAGCATCCGGCTGAATACAGATTTATACAAACGTCTTGGACTAAAAGTGTTTGCTGCCGACGGCAAACTGGTGAAAACACAAGTGTTTACCGGGGTGTCTTTTGGAAGTGTTGTTTCTGTAGATATTTCATATATGCCATCAGGTACTTACCAGTTATATCTCTATAATGATGAAGGTGAGTTCATCAAAAAAGCAGTTAGCATTATAGTCTTCAGATAAAAACTGAACTGACGATCTTTCAAAGTCCCGTAGTGATAAAATCCTACGGGACTTTTTTTATCAGCCGGATCATAGCACTGCTGCCCTCTGTACTTGCGAGGTATGCATCATGACGTTTGTCTCCGAGTATTGCCAGCATGTAAGAAGTATTAGGAGGAATGGAACCAAGGTTTTCAGCAACCATGATGAGTTCATTGGTTTCATTCAACTCACTAATAGCTAATTTGATGCTGTATGCATTGCCGGTAAGACGGATATGCTGAAATAACAGCTTATCATTTAAAAAAAGAGAAATGGAATCACCATCAATTTCGGCGTTATCATAAAAACGCAGTTCTAAAGAATCGCCTTCAAGCGGAATTTCTTTTACCAGTACTTTTTTGCGGCTTACAAATTTTTCTTCAATGGTCGGTGCTTTAATTGGTTCAATTATTACTGGTTTCGCTTCTTCTTTCGGCACTTGTTTTTTTACAACAACAGGTGTTTGTTCTTCCGTCTTTTTTGAAACAGGCGGCGTAGCATCCACAACTGGTTTTTTCACAGGAGCCACAGCTACAGGCTCTTCAATTACTATTGGCCGTTGTGAAAGGGCCGAAATACTGTCAATGATCTCCGGGTCATTGGCACCTACTGTATAATTCTCTATTACAAAGTCCCATTCGTCTTCAAATTCGGGGTTGCCAGTTTTATCAAGATGTACTTCGCCGGTGGGCTCGGTGTCGTTTTCCTTTTTAGCCACTTTTCCATCCAGCATCATCCTGCTGCCACCAGGACAATTAAAATCAGCCCTCGAAAGCATAGGGACTTTACCGGGTATGGAAATGCTGAAACGACCTGATCTTTCTTCAATCAGCCGGTCATCCCACCAAACGGCGCTGTTGGTGACGGGGTCAAAGTATCCTTTAATGCTGTAGCGACGGTAATTATTCGCTGACTCGTAGTAATACGAAGTGCCAGTAAGGCTATCACCTGTTTGGATGATCTTCACTTCCACTTTTTGCCGGTTAATTTTTCCTTTCCAGTTACCGGTAATCATTTGAGCCGAAACCGTTCCGGTTACACTGACAGTCATTGCGATTAACAGGAAAAACGGATAAATCCCGGCTTTTTTAATACAGGTCATCATTGTAAGCAATCAAACGGTTTTTTGGCCTTAATATTTTGCTGCCAAAACTTGTCACAGTTGAAAAAAATCATAACTTTCCCCCTGATACCCTCACGGACGAGGGTACTATTTACAATTAACCAAACTTAGCTTATGAGAAAGTTATACGCTTTTCTTTTTACAGCATTATTGATGTCAGCTGCTTCCAATGTTTTTTCACAGGTAAGCAACTATACTTTTTCCCAATCCAACGTAGTCTACACAGCAATAACAGGAGGTACTGTATTAGGTAATACAACTAGTGATGACCAAAGGTTTGTGGACCCAGCAATACCGTTGGGCGGAACCGTTAACACAGGCCCTGGTTTTCCTATTGGATTTAATTTTACATATAACGGATTAGTGTTTGACCGTTTTGCGGTGGGCAATAACGGCTGGATCAGTTTAGGTCAATCTGCACTAACTCCCAGTGTTGATATGAATTCAACAAGTAATCTATCGAATTTTTTAGCTTCTACGGCTACCAATACACCAACATTGCTCAGGAACAGGATCGCAGGTATTGGCCGGGATTTGCAAGGGCAAACAGGTTCAGAATTACGCATTCAGACTATCGGCTCGGCTCCAAACAGGCAGTGTGTAATTCAATGGACAGGATACAGACGGTTTGCAACGACCGGAGAAAACATCAATTTCCAAATTGTGCTAAACGAAACATCAAATACGGTAAATGTAAATTTCGGAACATGTACGTTTACCGGTACTAATACATGCCAGGTTGGCCTTGGTGGTACAACTGCCACGGACTTCAATTCCCGTACTACAACAACAGACTGGGCCGCAACAACTGCCAGTGCTATAAATTCAGCAACTTGTACTATCTCTCCAACAGTATTTCCTGCTTCGGGTCTTAGATTCACCTGGTCAGGGCCGGCGCCTGCAGCCCCATGTACTGAAAACTTTGATGGCGTTGTAGCTCCGGCATTACCCGCAAGCTGGACAACCGATGTTACTGGCATTGGTATCTTGTGGACCACATCGACAGTAAACCCTTCAAATGCACCTAACGATGCATTTGGACCCGAAACTTCCAACGTGGGGGTTACAAATCTTACTTCAAGTAACATTCCTATTATTAGCCCGACTGCCCAATTAACGTTCAGGAACCTTTATAATCTTGAAAATGGTTTTGACGGAATGGTGCTGGAGATATCAATTGGTGGCGGTGCATTTCAGGATATTTTGGCTGCCGGTGGTTCTTTTGTTACCGGTGGTTATAACGGTACTTTAAGTACTGGCTTTGGTAATCCTCTCCCCGGCAGGCAAGCCTGGACTGGCCTGTCCGGAGGTACTACTGCAGCACCAACGTATATTACAACAACAGTAAACTTACCAGCAGCTGCTAATGGACAAAACATACAATTGAAGTGGAGGGTGGGTTCTGATAATAGTGTTATTGCAGCTGGTGCCCCGGGTGCAAGAATAGATGATATTGCCATTGCCGGATCACTTTGCAGCGGTGGTTGTGCAGGTATTCCAACAGCAGGTGCTATTTCCGGCCCGGCTACAGCTTGTGCCGGCAACCCTGTCGTACTTAATTTGTCCGGGCATTCAACAGACCCCGGAGTTACCATCCAGTGGAAATCTGCAACTGTTTCCGGTGGCCCTTACACAAATATTCCAGGTGCTACAACCGCTACTTACAACTTTACTGCTGCAGGTGGAACCAGGTATTATATCGCAACACTTACCTGCTCAAACGGCGGTGGTTCAGCAAATACAGCTGAGCACACAGTAGCAGTAGGTGCCCCTGTTCACAGTGCTGTATCTTCTACTGTTACCACAGTTTGCACTCCGGGTACAGCTACAGTTACCGGAACAGTTAGTGGCGGAGTTCTTTCAGGATTAAATGTTCTGGGTACTTCCGGTACAATAAACCTTGCTATTCCCGATAATACTCCTGCAGGTATAAATACAACTATTACATTGCCTGCTACTGCTATCACAGCGGCAGGAGACCTCAGGGTAAGAATCAATGCCCGCCATTCATGGGTTGGCGATCTGAAGTTTACTTTGACAAGCCCTTGCGGAACTACTTTCTTATTCGACAGACCAGGTGTTCCTGCAACTACTGTTGGTAGCTCTGCTAACCTGGGTACATCGAATGCGGCTACTCCGCCTCCGGCTGTTTACACATTTGATCTGGCTGCGGCAACAGTTATACCCGAAACAGCACCAGGCTCCGGATTTATTCCGGCTGGGAGCTACAGGCCTTCTGATGCGGGTGGTGCTGCTCATAACTGGGCGGGACTAACATTCCCCTGTGCCGGTGCCGGAAACTGGGTTCTGAACATTGCTGATAATGCAAGTCTTGACGTAGGAGCTTTAATTGATTGGCAAATACTTGGCCCCGGTGGTTATACTCATACTCTTACTGGTCCCGGTACAATCACCCAGAATCCCTCAACAGGCCCCGGTAACAGCACTGGAAACTTTACTGTTACAAACCTGCCTGCCGGCATTAATACATTCACTCTTGTTTCTACAGACGGAATCGGTTGTTCTGTTAGTTCAACAGTAACTGCAACTATTCTACAGACACCGATCATTACGCTTACCCCGGCTGCGCCTGTAATATGTAATGGAACTATTCAGCAAATTACGGCCAGTGTTGTACCGCCCACATTGCAAACATTTGCTCAACCACTTACAACAGAAGTGCCTGGCGGTTCACCATCTACAAGTACTGGTATTGCGAATCCTTATCCTTCACAGATCAACGTAGCCGGATTGCCAACTACAGGTGTTACGGTGAAATCAGTTAAGCTGGGTAATATTAACCATACGTTTCCGGATGATGTTGATGTAGTATTGGTTTCTCCGACTGGCCAGTCAGTGATACTGATGTCCGATGCGGGAGGTGGACCGGATATTGTTGGTCTTGATTACATATTAGATGATGCAGCGGCTACCACTTTGGCAGATAATGCTCTTAATCCACAGGGCAGTTACAAGCCTACGAATTTTGGTGCTGGTGACAACTGGCCATCCCCGGGACCCGGTGGATCACCCAGTTCAACAACCCTGTCCAGCTTTACGGGCAATCTGAATGGAAACTGGAGCCTGTATGTTTTTGATGATGCCGGAGGTGATTTCGGATATATTGGAAACTGGAGTATTGAATTCAACATTCCATCTCTTGTTGTATTTAGCCCAATAACTAATCTGTATACTGATGCGGCTGCTACGATCCCCTATGCGGGTCAGCCAATAGCAGTGGTTTATGCAAAACCAACTACCACTACTACTTATACTGCTACTTCAACAGTGGCAGGATGTACTGGTACTGCAACTGTAACTGTGACGGTTAATCAATTGCCTGCTATCACTACTCATCCAACACCAGCAACACAAACCCTTTGTCCGGGATTCAATGTTACTTATTCAGTAGCAGCTACAGGAACAGGGCTTACATACCAATGGAAGCAAGGAGCAACTAACCTGGTTAACAATGCACAGATCTCAGGAGCAACTACGAATACTTTGACGATTACCAATATCAATTCATCAAATACTGGTACGTACACCTGTGTTGTGTCAGGTGTTTGCACTCCTGCTGTCACATCTAATCCGGCTGTGCTGAATGTAGCAACAGCACCGGTGATATCAACGCAACCTGCAAACAGAACAGTTTGCGTTGGTCAAAGTGCAAGCTTTACAGTTGCAAATGTGGGTAGTGTTCCGCCGCCAACTATTTATCAATGGCAGGTGAGCACAGATGGTGGTGCTACTTGGACTAACCTGACAACCGGTGGTTCATATACTGCAACATTTACAATTCCGGCCGCAACGATTGCACAACACAATACGAGATACAGGGTGCTTGTTACAAACAGTTGTGGTCAGACCACACCATCTGCTGCAGCGATTCTTACTGTTAATGCATTGCCAACAGTAACAGCAACAGCTCTTGCATCAAGAATTTGTATCAGTGATACATTGATTGGGTTAGCAGGTTCACCTGTTGGTGGTAGCTGGAGTGGTATTGGCGTATCGGGCTTCAACTTTGTCCCATCATCCACTGCCGTGGGTGCCTATACACTGACCTATACTTATACAAATGCCGCTGGTTGTACAGCATCAGCACCAGTAACTGCAAAAGTGGAAGATTGCCAGGAAAGACTTCGTCTGCTTAGAGATGATGCAGTGATATTGTATCCGAATCCGAACAACGGTCAGTTCAACATCAGGATCAACAGTACCTTGTACAATTACCTTGGTATGAAAGTATATAATGCGCAGGGCCAACTGCTAACAGGTGCTATAGTGAATGATGTGATGACTTCACAGGTATTCAGTGGTCTTGTGTATGGCCGTGTAATTCCAATTAATCTGACCAAGTTGCCGGCTGGTATTTACCTTGTTAAGTTCTTCTATGACGATGGAAACAGAACTTCTGAAAAGAGCTTCAAGGTGGTAATCGCCGGACATTAATACGCTTTAGTAAAAATCATACAAGGCATCCCGGTTATACCGGGATGCCTTTTTCTTTGACGAAAACGGCTTTGTAGCTTTATTGAACTATGCAACCATATGGCGTTATAGCATTGCTTAAAAAACACCAACAACAATTTCATCCTGTTGTACAGTTTGATTCCTCAAAGGATAGACTTTTGCCGCTTGATTTTACATCCCGAAATACAGAACTCCATGGTGAAATACTGTCGGATACGAAAATATTCACCGCTTGGGTAGAGGGTAAGTTAAAAGCAGCCGGGGCCAGGTATGGCATTGGCGGTTATGCAGAGCATCGTACCGTTTATAGTATCAGTAAGGTTTTTGATGCCGGCAAACCTGATGAAGAACCGAGGCGTTTACATCTTGGAACTGACATCTGGGGTAAGCCTAATACACCTGTAATGGCGCCGCTGGATGGCATTGTTCACAGCTTTGCTTTCAATAACCGCTTTGGTGATTATGGGGCAACAATTATTTTATCTCATCAACTTGAGGGTTATACATTTTATACATTGTACGGGCACCTCAGTCTGAATTCTATTAAAAACCTGCAGGAAGGAAATAGAATGGAAAAAGGAGATGTTTTTGCTGAGTTTGGAATACCGGCAGAGAATGGAAGCTGGCCTCCGCATCTTCATTTTCAGCTTATTCTTGATATTGGGGAATGGAAAGGTGACTATCCGGGTGTTTGCCGATTTTCAGAAAAAGAAAAATGGCTCGCCAACAGCCCGGATCCGGATATTATTTTGCAGATAAATCAATATATTAAATAAATAAACCCGGAAGCCCGGGTTTATTATTTACATCTTCAGAAGTTTAAAAGCATGTGTCCATTGATTTTTGATAAAACCCGGGATGCACCATAATATACAAAGAGGCTCAATGGCTCTTGCGGCTTCAACCTTTCCCATATCCTCAGTTTCCCAGCCAAAAGAAGTTAGTATGCCTGTTATTGTTTTCTTGGCAGGCTCATCATTACCACAAATGAACATGGTGGGGATACCGCCGGGGAATTGTGGTTTATACATGAAGGCATTACCGACACTGTTGAATGCTTTTACCAGTTTTGCATCTGGTATCAATTTTTGTATCCTTTCCATTAAAGACTCCTCCAGTGTAGTAAAAAATTTCAGAACACCGTTGTCCGGAGGAACAGCCGCAATCGGGTTAGTGGCATCAATCACAATCTTTTCAAAAAAATGTTCTTTTCCTGCCATATTAATTGCATCCTCCACTACCAGACCACTAACAGCCAATACAATAATTTCTCCAAACTGTGCTGTTTCCTGAAACGAACCAATTAGACCACCACTATTTTCCTGTTGCCATTTTACCACTTCTTCTTTTGTTACATCTCTTGTGCCTAACATTACACGGTGCCCTTCCTGTAAGAACCCGGATGCCAGCACACGGCCAACAATACCGGAACCGAGAATACCAACTTTCATAAGTGTAAGTTTTTATTGATTAATAATTAGCTTTACAAATATTCAATTAAAAAAGTTCATGTCCAATCCAAACCTGAGCAGTGACAAGCAAAACCTGACATCAGCAGATGTTATGTTTGAGAATACGATCCGGCCATCGCAGATAGAGGATTTTGCGGGACAGGAGCAGATTATTGAAAACTTACGCATATTCATTAAAGCAGCTAAGATCCGGGGTGAGGCACTGGACCATGTTCTTTTCCATGGCCCGCCTGGATTGGGAAAAACTACCTTGTCAAGAATAGTAGCGAATGAACTCGGGGTAAATATCAAGGAAACATCAGGCCCGGTAATTGAAAAACCGGGAGATCTTGCCGGGCTTCTCACCAGCCTTGAAGCCAACGATGTTTTGTTCATTGATGAGATACACAGGCTGAGTACAGTTGTGGAAGAATACCTATATGCTGCTATGGAGGATTATCGCATCGACATCATGATCGACACCGGACCTAATGCCAGGAGTATCCAGATAAACCTGAATCCATTTACTTTAATAGGTGCTACCACAAGAAGCGGATTGCTGACTGCCCCATTGTTGTCAAGGTTTGCTATCAAGTCCAGGCTTGAGTATTACAAATCAGGTGTACTGAATAAAATTATTCAGCGTTCTGCAGGCATACTCGGAACAAAAATTTCTAATGAAGCGGTGGAAGAGATTGGCAGAAGGAGCCGGGGCACACCAAGAATTGCCAATGGTTTATTGCGAAGGGTCAGGGATTTTGCCCAGGTGTTAAACGACGGACAAATTGATTTCGGCATTACCCAGCATGCACTAAAAGCATTAAATGTTGATGAGCATGGGCTGGACGATATGGACAACCGTATTCTTACAACTATCATTGATAAATTTAAAGGCGGCCCTGTCGGTATAACCACTATCGCAACTGCTGTTGGGGAAGAAGCCGGTACATTAGAAGAAGTATATGAACCTTTTTTGATACAGGAGGGCTTTCTGCAACGTACACCAAGAGGAAGGGAGGCCACCGCAAAGGCGTATGAGCATTTGGGGAAATTAAAACCCGGTGATTCCGGGACATTGTTTTCATAAAAAAGGATTACAAGTTTCCCGTAATCCTTTCAATCATATTGATAGTGTTTCTTTTTATTGTACGACAAGCCTGAAGCCATTGCCATGGATGTTCACAATCTCTATCTTCTCATCATCCTTCAGGTATTTCCTGAGTTTGGCAATGTACACATCCATACTGCGGCCGTTAAAGTAAGTGTCGCTGCCCCATATCTTCTTTAATGCCTGCTCCCTTGGTAACAGGTCGTTCAGGTGCTCGGCCAGCATTTTCAATAACTCATTCTCTTTCGGAGACAGGGTTTGTGTAATGCCATTATGTATCAACTGGCGAAGCTTGGGGTTAAAATGATAAGTAGACAGGTCAAACTCTTTGTTCTCACTTTCCCTGTTTTGTTCTTCGTTGCGCTTCAGGATGGCTTTTATCTTTAGCAACAGCACTTCGCTGTCAAAAGGCTTGGTTATGTAATCATCGGCGCCAAGTTTATAACCCTGAATTACATCCTCCTTCATCGTTTTGGCACTTAAAAAGAATAGAGGAATGTCCGGATCAATATCCCGTATCTCTTCTGCCAGGGTAAAGCCGTCCATATTAGGCATCATCACATCCAGCAGGCAGAGTTCAAATTTTTCCCGTTGAAAAGCAGCCAGGCCAAGGCGGCCGTCTCTTTCCAGGGTTACATCGTAGTCATTTAATTCAAGATAGTTCTTCAACACACTTCCAAGGTTCGGGTCATCTTCGCACAACAAAATTTTAGGTTTCTTAGTGTCCATGTCTGGTGATTTTATATTGGTGACAAATAAAGTTAAAGCATTTCGGGGGTTCAAATACCGGGGATGAATATTTTGTTAAAAGCCCGTTTTCAAACCTTATTCCTTACGCTTTTGTTTAATAGTATAAAAACTGTGCCAATGGGAGGGAGAAAGAGATTGTTCATAATCCCATCAGTTTTTTATAGTCTCTCTCGTTCATATATTCCAGTAGATCCCCGGGTTGGCATTCCAATACCCTACAAATATCCTCCAGCGTTGAAAATCGGATAGCCTTGGCTTTGCTTGTTTTTAGAATGCTTAGATTAGCCATCGTTATACCGACCCGTTCGCTTAATTCAGTAAGCGACATTTTTCGGCGGGCAAGCATTACATCAAGGTTGACTACAATGGGCATGTTATACGGTTAGGTCTTGTTCTTGTTGGATCAGTTCAGCTCGTTCAAGTATCCGGAATAATAATAACAGGCATACTCCCAACAGGAATAATCCAGAAGAATGAATGGAAAATATGGGTAACTGATAAACATTATTAGTAACCTCCATTACATATTCGTCAAGTAAATAAAGGCGCAAGTAATCAATTCCTGAAAAGATAAAAGCTATAATGGTTGCCCACTTCACCGCGGCAAGAACTTGTATACTGAATGGTTTATCCGGGTCTATTTTCTTTAATCGTAGAAGAAAAACAAGACAAATAGAAATCACACATAGTGCAACAAGAGAGTCAAAAAAAACTAAATCCGGTGCAAATATCTCAATCCAGTTTCTGCGGTTGAATTTAATTTCAAGATATGGGTGACCAACAATTGTGGTCATAGCATCGAAAGAATCAATTGAAGGTCGCAGTTTTAATGGGTCTATGAGAAAATCTTTTTTCTTTTCCCGAACTTTTATTTCAACAAAACCAGAAGGCGATGTGATTTTATCTGACAGGCCGCCTAGGAAAATGGCGATGATCAAACAAAGGGAACCAGCCAGAGCAATTTTACTTTTATTCATAGCTCTATATTTTGAGATAACGACTAAAAATATTAAATTATTGATAAATAATAAAAATATATTTAAAATCAACTAATTTTATAACCTTTGAAACCTATTTAAACTCACTGATTTCCATTAACTTTCCTCAAAATTTTTCAATGAAAGACAGTTCTAAATTTCTCGAACTAGTAAAGGCGGGCTATTCTTTTAAAGGCGAATGTTTCAAAATAGGGGGAGCAATGCTGGATGGGGCTGTGGTACCCGGTGCTGATGTATTGATTCCATTAAAGACCATAAACCGCCACGGCCTGATTGCCGGTGCGACAGGAACCGGTAAAACAAAAACCCTGCAAATGCTGGCTGAAGGATTAAGCGATGCCAGTGTGCCGGTATTATTGATGGATATTAAAGGGGACCTGAGTGGTATTGCTGCTGCCGGAACGGTGAATGATAAAATAACAGACCGCTGTCAGAAACTGAATATCGAATACAAGCCTGTTGCTTACCCGGTTGATCTGCTGACACTGAGCAACCAGAAAGGAGCAAGGCTAAGGGCAACGGTGAGTGAGTTTGGCCCGGTACTTCTTTCAAAGATTTTAGGACTAAATGATACGCAAGGTGGTTTTGTCGCAATGATATTCAAGTATTGCGATGACAAGAAACTGCCGTTACTTGATCTGAAGGACTTCATTAAAGTACTACAGTTTGTTAGTGATGAAGGCAAAGCGGACATGGAAAAAGATTATGGAAAAATTTCCACAACATCCACCGGTACTATTCTCAGAAAAGTAATTGAACTGCAGCAACAGGGTGCCGATGTGTTTTTTGGTGAAAAAAGTTTTGAAGTGGATGACCTGATGCGTATCAGCGATGATGGCAAAGGAATGATCTCTATTGTCCGGGTTACTGATTTGCAGGACAGGCCAAAATTATTTTCAACTTTTATGTTGCAACTGCTGGCAGAATTGTATGCCACCTGCCCGGAAGAAGGTGATATGGACAAGCCAAAACTGGTGATGTTCATTGATGAGGCGCATCTTATCTTCCAGGAAGCAAATGATGCACTGCTGCAACAAATAGAAACTATCATCAAGCTCATTCGCTCCAAAGGAATCGGTATTTATTTCTGCACCCAAAATCCTATGGATGTTCCGGCTTCTGTGCTGGCACAATTAGGTTTGAAAGTACAACATGCTTTGAGGGCTTTTACCGCAGCTGACCGGAAAGTGATCAAACAGACATCTGAGAATTATCCGGAAACAGATTTTTATAAAACAGAAGATCTTATCACTCAGTTGGGAACCGGAGAGGCGTTAGTGACCATACTGAATGAGAAAGGAATTCCCACACCATTGGTGCATTGCATGATCCGTCCGCCACAAAGCCGGATGGATATATTAACAGATGCTGAAATAGACGGCCTGGTAAGCAAATCCCAAATCTCTGCTAAGTACAATGAAGTAATTGACAGCAAAAGTGCTTACGAAATGCTTACTGAAAAACTGGAGGATGCCGCTAAGCGGGATGCAGAGGAAACAGGGGAAAAAGGCGAAAAGAAAACACCGGCAAAGAAAGAGAAAGGTTTTTTTGATGACCCGGTTGTGAAAAGTATGACCCGTACAGCAGGTAATTCTATTGTAAGAACATTATTGGGAGTGCTGGGTCTTGGGGGAAGAAGCAGGAGCCGCAAAAGCTTATTTTAATTTTACCCGCCCGGCAGCATCCATCTCAATTTTATTTTCAGCCTGGAGAAATTCAATCACTTTCCAGGCTTTTTCTTTTTTAATGCCATTCAATTTTAGTAACAGATCTTTAGTATGCAGCGATTCGTACTTTATCATATTGATGATGCGGTGGTGTAATGCTTCAAATTCTTCTTTCGTAAGACTGGTTGCTTTTTGTTTCAGGCAATTATCGCAAATGCCACAGGGTTTTATAGCCAGGTCACCAAAATACGAACCAATTATGCGGCTGCGGCAGGCCACCTCATCTTTTACATAATCCAGCATTTGTTTTATCCTCTTCTGGAATTGTTCTTTTCGTTTATTGTAAACGACCATATTAATGCTGATATCCTCCGCCTTAATGCGGTTACGGAGCAGAAATAATTGTGGTGTATCTTTTTGCGGTTGGTATTCAATTATGCCAGCTTGTTGTAACTGTATTAGTTGTTTTTTTACATCGTCAACCTCTGCCTTCATCAACCCGGCTATCATTTTTTCTGATATAGAAGTGGGTTGATCAAATATCCCCTCATAGGCTCTGAGCAAAGTTTTGATAACTGGTTCAAGTTGCGGATGTTCCTTCTCAAAGGCATATAAATATTCTTTGCCTGTAATAAATCCGGCAGTTGAAGAGAGAAAAACCTGTTCATTGAAAGCCAGCCATCCTTCCTGTTCCAATGCTTTCAAGGAATACGCTGTGGTATGGCCGGTCAGTTTAAATTTTCTGAGAAAATCAGAAATATCGAAATCATAATACTGCCCTTCTCCGCTGCCGGTTGGTATTTGCAAATAATTGGCCACAGATTGGTAAATATTGCGGATATCTTCCTGTGATGGAAAACGGAGTGATGCCATTTCCTGTAACTCATGCAAATCCCGTTGATCATACAAGAGAACGGCATACGAGATTTTACCATCTCTGCCTGCACGGCCTGCCTCCTGGTAATAGTTTTCAAGACAATCAGGAACATCTGCATGAATGACAACCCTTACATCTGGTTTATCAATACCCATTCCGAACGCATTGGTGCAAACGATCACCCTTGTTTTGTTATTGACCCAATTTTCTTGTTTTTTGTTCCTTTCTTCCTGTGTCAGGCCAGCATGATAATGATCGGAAGAAATGCTTTGCAAACGGAGAAGATCACTAATTTCTTTTGTTCGCTTCCTGCTTTTGCAATAAACAATAGCAGAACCGGGAACCTTTCTAAGTACTTCAATGATCTTATTGATCTTTGAATCCACTTTGAAAGTGCTATACGATAGATTGGGGCGTTCAAAAGACTGACGAAAGATCTCATAATTGCCAAATTCCAGCTTATCACAAATATCATTTTGTACATCGGGTGTAGCGGAAGCAGTTAATGCAAGAATAGGAACACCTGGCAGTTCTGTTCTTAATGCCGCTATTCTTAAATAGGGCGGCCGGAAATCATAACCCCATTGTGAGATACAATGGGCTTCGTCTACTGCAATCAATGTAATATCAAGCCCCGGAAGATATTCTTTGAATAAACTTGTTTCCAATCTTTCTGGGGAAACGTACAGGAATTTACAATTACTTTCTGTGGCTACTTTGAAAATATTGATGACTTCCTTCCGGCTCATTCCCGAATAGATAGCAAAAGCAGTAATGCTTTTCTTTCTCAGATTTTCCACCTGGTCTTTCATCAAAGCGATTAAAGGAGAAACAACAAGACATAATCCGTCTTTTGCCATGGCCGGAACCTGGTAGCACAGGGATTTACCTCCCCCGGTCGGCATTAATGCCAAAGCATCTTTACCCTGCAATACCGCATTGATGATGTCTTCCTGCAAAGGACGGAATGAGGCGAAGCCCCAGTATTCTCTGAGGATTTTATGAATATTGCCAGTTTCTAAAGCAGGAGTGTTATCGTTCATCGTAATCTGCTATTCTTGCTTCCTGAAGATAATAATTTCTACTCTTCTGTTTAATGCCCTGCCTGCAGTTGTTTTGTTGCTTGCTATGGGTCTTGTTTTTCCAAACGGGTGCAGGTATAGTGTATTTGAAGTGATGATGCTGTTCAGGACTAGCCAATCCTTTACACTTTCGCAGCGGTGCTGGCTTAGCTCCAGGTTTCTTTTATCGCTGCCGATAGAATCAGTATGCCCCTCTATGTAAATACTGTCTATTAATTTGTTAGAAACATTGTCAATAAAATACCTGGCAAGCATATCGAGGGCAGAGGGTTTCAGGTTTGCTTTGTTAAAATCAAAGAAAACATCTCCCAATTTTAGTGTGTCTGGTTTTAATGGAGGTGGAGGTGGTTCTTTTATTTGTGTAATAAAGCTGCTGTCATTTTTTGTAAAATTGATTGCGATATCTCCCTTGCCGTATAGAGAGTAGTCCATTTCCTTATGCCGGAAATTATAACTGTATATTTTTTCTTTATTAATAAGAAAATCAGGGCAGGTCGTTTCTTTCTTGTTTTCCGGGATCAGTTGAAAGTTATCAAGGGTTAACGAAACGGTCTGGGTTCCGTTCAGTTTCTTTTTGCCACCAACTGTGTCTTCCTCAATAAATGTTCCGAAGGTCAGATACTTTTCAGTACCGTCCGCAACGAAACTATACTCAAACGAATGGAAATTAGTTCTTGGGATTTCTGTCAAGTGTATGATACTATCAGGTTGCATCGTTTTGGAAAAAGGTCTGTTTGGTACGTAAAATCTTTCTCCGACACAGATACCTGGCTTAAAAATCAGTTTGGGGTTCAATAGTGCGGATATGATGCCCTTAAAAATATACCGGTTACCCTTTTGCAAACCGCATGGAAGAATTGTTCCAATAACAGGGGTGAAGCCTGTATAGCCAGCCCAGTTATAAAAGATGGCAAACGAATTGGCACCAAGTAATTTCGAAGGAACTTCATTGTTCAACATCTGTGCTTTTACTTCTTTCAGGTAGAACCACCCTTCCACACCACACTCAGCATTATATTCTGTGCAGGTATTGATGTCTTCGAAGCCACCGTTTAGCAGCAGATCGGTTTGGGCTGATAAAATATTCAATTGCAGCAGGAAAACTGTAACCAGTAATTGTATTTTATTTTTCAACCGAGGTACAAGCATTTTGTTTGTATGAAACGCATAAAATGAAAGTAGAATTAATTACCGAAAGAAATACTTTCTGATTGGTTAAAAAGAAAAGAAGATCAAACTACTTTTTTAATGAACAGCCTGACGGAATTGATGGCCAGCACCACATCACTCATGCCCATTACTAATGCACCAAAAGTGGGTGTAAGTAGCCCGAATGCGGCAATCGGAATAGCAACGATATTGTAGGCGAAGGCCCACATAAGGTTTTGTTTGATGGTCAGGTAGGTGTGTGTGCCCAGGCCCAGCGCTGTTGGCAGGTTTTTCAATCCGTGGTTCATTAATATCACCTGGGCAGATTGTACTGCAATCTGTGAGGCCTCATTCATGGAAATACCAATTGTCGCTTTGGCCAGTGCCGGTGCATCATTGATGCCGTCACCTACCATTGCGGTTGGAGATTGTTTATTCAATTCATCGATCTTTACCAGTTTCTGCTCAGGAGTTTGTTCTGCTATTACAGTATCAATTCCCAGCTGAGAGGCCAATTGGTTACATTTTGTAAGTCTGTCCCCACTCAACAAAATGGTCTCAATATTTTTGCTGTGCAGGTAATCAATTACTGATTTTGCTTCCGGTCTTATTTCATCATTTACATCGATCCACCCCAGCAGTTCATTGTTTTTGGTAATATAAACATTGTGAGTATCGTCAGCGGTCATTTGCTGCGCCACTTTGAAGGAACCAGCCCACCATGTATTTCCTGCTGTATCCTCTGCTTTCATGCCAAACCCTTTTACTTCTTCTACTTTCTTCCATTTGATCTCATCCTTTGTCTTCCAGCCGGCAGTTATTGACTTTGCAATGGGGTGATTCGAAAATTTTTCTAAACTAAAAGCAATTCGTTTGAATTCTTCTTCTCCAACTGCTTCATTTATTAACTTAAAGCTGCCAATTGTAAATTTTCCGGTTGTTAATGTTCCGGTTTTATCGAACACAACCTTTTTAATGTCTTTGAATGTTTCAAGGCTGGTTGCATTGCGGAATAATATACCAGTTTTGGCGGCTCTTCCCAGCCCAACTGCAATAGCAGCAGGGGTAGCCAACCCCATTGCACAGGGGCAGGCAATTACAAGCACTGCAATGCTCCGCATCAATGCCGGGGTAAAATCTTTCAATATTATCCAGCTTATAATTAATGTGATCGCAGCAATGCCAAGAACAAGCGGAATAAATACTGCACTTATTTTATCAGCTAACTTTTGAACAGGAGGTTTCTCTCCCTGTGCCTGTTTTACCATATTAAGTATTCCGGATAAAACCGTATCATTTCCAACAGCGGTTACCTGTGCTTTTACTGTTCCGTCGCTGATAATGCTGCCGCCAATCAGTTTGTCTTTTGCAATTTTATGAACAGGGGCACTTTCACCCGTCACAATTGCTTCGTTCACCTGTACATCGCCCCAGAGTATCTTACAGTCGATAGGGACCTGCTCACCGCTTTTTATCAGGATCAGATCACCAACTCTTAGCTGTGTGTTTTCAACAGGAAATATCTGTTCTTTATGTTCATCATCAAAAGCAATCATATTGGCCATCACTTTTTGAGATTTGGCCAGCTTATTTAACTCCCGTTGGGTGGAAGCAATGGATGCATCTTCCAGGTAATTGCCAAGAAAAACAAGAGTAATAATAGTTGCAGCAGTTTCATAGAACATATATTGTTCTGCCTGACCTGTTAATGAGCCATACAAACTATAAACGAAAGCCGCAGTTGAACCTACTGTAATTAATACATTCATATTCGGCATCCTGTTGCGGATACTTTTCCAGGCACTTTTTCCAAAAAAGCTCATACCAACCAGGAAAACAGGAATTGTTAAGCCTAATTGTACCCAATGGTTCATCAGCCAGTGGATGTGGACACCGGGGATCATATGAAGCATCAGCAATGCAGTAAAAGGAAGGCAGAACCAGAATCGCTGCAGGTGTGTGGATAAAAACGGCTTATGTTTGGCTGTGTCAGATGTATGCTCTGCTACCTCGTATCCCAGCCCATTAATGCCATTAGCGATTTCTTTTTCGTTGAACTCATCGTTAACATCAAAGCTTACATATCCTGTTGCAAAATTTACTTTTATATTTTTCAGTCCCTTTTTTTCAAGATACTTATGAATGTTCAATGCACAGGTGGTGCAATCCATTCCATCTACTTTCCATTGTACCTGTTCCATGCTGCAAAGTTACCCAAAGTATAAAAGCTCTTTTTCCGACAAGGGAAATATGTTTACAACATGGTTGTATATCGGGTTAAATTTGTGGCATGGAATGGACTTTTTCATTAGATAATATCAACGGGGTTGCAAAAGACTTCTGGAAAGTAACAGAAGGAAAAACGGTCTTTGCCTTTCATGGTGAGATGGGTGCAGGTAAAACTACTTTTATCCATGCACTTTGCGATGCAAAGGGAGTGAAAGATGTGGTGGGGAGCCCGACTTTTTCAATTATCAACGAATACCAGTACGACTGCGAAGGGACAAAAAAGGCTCTCTTTCACATGGACCTATACCGGCTGAAAAATGAAGAAGAGGCAATCAGGGCAGGTGTGGAAGATGTTCTGCTAAGCGGATATATCGGCCTTGTTGAATGGCCTGAAAAAGCCCCTGGAATTTTCCCTGATGATACTGTGCATGTTTTTATTGAACCGGTTAATAACGAGACAAGGCGGCTTAAAATAGCTTATTATTAAGTACATTTGGAATAACACGGAGACGATCTGTTTTGGTTGTCCCGCAACTCGGAACACTTAACCCGGAACTTATTGCATGAGCCAGCAACGACCCAAAATAAGCACTTCTTTCAGCTACGAAACTTTAGAGGAAACACTGGATATTAAGCCAAAGTCACAGGGAATGATGATCGGCATTCCTAAAGAAATAGCCTTTCAGGAAAACCGTATTGCACTTACACCTGATGCGGTAAGTGTGTTAATAAGCAATGGTCACCAGGTAATGATCGAACACAATGCCGGTGAAGCCTCTCATTTCCGGGATAAGGATTACAGCGAGGCCGGAGCAAAGATCGTATACGACAGGGAGAGTGTTTTCAAAGCTCCAATACTGGTAAAAAGTGCACCTATTATTGATGAGGACCTGCCGTTGTTGCAATTGAACCAGATAATTATTTCTCCCATCCATCTTTCCGTAATGAAGGCAGAAACGCTGGAGAAGATGATGGAGAAAAGGGTCACTGCAATTTCATTCGAAAACCTGAAAGATGACAGCGATTCATACCCCATCGTACGCAGCATGAGTGAGATTGCTGGTAGCGCTGTAATGTTAATAGCTGCACAGTATCTTGGCTCTGCTAATCATGGCAAAGGCGTTTTATTAGGAGGAATTTCAGGCATTGCACCAACTAAAGTCATAATCATTGGCGCAGGTATAGTGGGGGAGTATGCTGCAAGAGCAGCCCTTGCATTAGGAGCTTCCGTAAAAGTTTTTGATAACAGCGTATATCGGCTAAAACGGTTGCAGACCAACGTAGGACAGCGAATGTGGACTTCAGTAATAGAGCCGAGACTGCTGGCTAAACAACTAAAGACCTGCGAGGTGGCTGTTGGTGCCCTTGGTTCAGAAACCGGAAGAACACCGATGGTGGTAACAGAAGAAATGGTAAGTAATATGCGGCCCGGTTCAGTCATTATTGATGTTAGTATTGACCGGGGCGGTTGTTTTGAAACTTCCGAGATCACTTCTCATGAACACCCCATCTTTATGAAGTATGGAGTGATACATTATTGTGTTCCCAATATTCCATCCGGTTTTTCCCGTACTGCATCTCAGGCAATCAGTAATGTTTTGATGCCGTTGCTGCTGGAAGCAGGTGAAGAGGGTGGCTTCGAAAATTTAGTGTGGCACAAGTTGCATCTGCGCAGTGGTATTTATCTTTTTAAAGGAGCCCTTACAAACTTCTATCTCAGTCAGCGGTTCGATTTAAAATATACCGATTTGAATTTGCTGATTGCAAGCCAGCGATAAGCTTCGGGTCATGAGTAAATCTTTCTCCCCCTTTTTAGAAAAATTCAGAAGAATAACATCCGGTACAGGCTACATGCCGGAAATTGACGGGTTACGGTTCATCGCTATTTTTTGGGTAGTGGTTGTTATGCACCTTTCCAATATCATTAATACTAATTTGTATGAGGGGAAATTGATAACAGATTCTTTTGTTGCCAGCATGGTGCTGGAAGGGGGCAATGGGGTTCCTTTCTTTTTTATGATCAGTGGCTTTATACTGGCCCTGCCTTTTTTAAGGGAAAAGCAATATAACGGGCCTAAGGTTTCATTGAAGAAATATTACTGGCGGAGGCTAACCCGGCTTGAGCCGCCGTATATCGCCGCACTGTTAATTGCGTTCATTGCATTAGTCTTTATAGTTGAGAAATATACTTTTTCAGATTTGGCCGCTAATCTTCTCGCTTCAATTTTCTACCTCCATAACACCATTTTCGATAGCCATTCCAGGGTGATGGGAGTTGCCTGGTCGCTGGAAGTGGAAGCACAATTTTATATACTGGCCCCTTTTCTTTCTTATATATTCCTGGTAAAACCGCTCCATATCCGGCGTTTTTTACTTTTGTTTCTCATCGTACTGGGAGGTATAAAACAATTTGATGATTTCTGGAACCCCGCCTCACCATTTATAAATTTTGCCTGCTATTTTCTTTTGGGAATGTTACTGGCAGATCTTTATTGTGCTAAGTGGAAGTTGTATGATAATAGCAGACTTACCTGCTGGGCAGGTATTATAATTTTTGTCGGACTTCACTTTGTTTTTTCAACAGAAAGAGTGGCTTTCTTTTTTCTTAAGATGTTTTTGCTGGCAGTTTTTTTTTACATCGGTATCACAAATCAATGGTGGAAAAAAATATTAAGTATTCAATGGATTTCTATTATTGGAGGTATGTGTTATTCAATTTACCTGTTACACTTTATGATCATGTCTGCGGTGACAAAACTGCTGGTAAGAGTACCGATCGAGAATAAGTTGTTGGGATATTCTGTTTATTCGATAATAATCCTGACAACGGTATTGACAGGGTGTGCTGTCTTTTATAGACTAGTAGAGCAACCTTGTATGAGGAAGGATTGGTATAAAGGATTTTTTAGAAATAAATCCCTTTCAGAATGACTATTTATAGTCACTGATATTAATTCTGTTTTTGCAAAACCTGTACTCTACCTCATCATTGCTGCTAACTACAACCAACCTGTTTTTGCAATAGTTATCGATCAGTGAATGATATAATTCAATACCTGCAGCATCTAAATTAGTGCAGGGCTCGTCCAGTAACACAATGGTTGTGTCGGAAAAGATGCACTGTGAAAGTTTCACCCGTTGCTTCATCCCTGAGGAGTAAAATCGAATCTGTTTATTCACTGCTTTCTCCAAGCCCACAGCCGCAATGATTGATTCAGTAGTAATACCGGGCAGAAAAGGTTTAAAGGCTTTATGAAAATTTAAAAACTCCTGTAGAGTCATTTCTTCAATCACTTCCAGGTAAGGGGCACAGATAGAAACTTCACGATATACATCCTCCTCCTTATACTCTTTGTTCGATACCCGATACCCGATCTTTCCTTCATTGATCATCATATTACCGCTCAATGCCTGTAATAATGTACTTTTTCCCGAGCCATTCGGCCCGGTGATAGCATAAGATTGTCCTGCTTCAAATGTGTAGTTGAAATGACGGAATATCCAGTCACGGTTAAACCGCTTGCCGGCATCAGACAGGGAGATCGTCATCATTATTGCCTTTTGTAAAACGTTTGATGATGCCTCTTCCGCTTTCACGGACAAAAGTTACAATTTCATCCCGTTCATCAGTTGCGGGCATTTCTTCTTCGATATACTCCACCGCCTGGCTGGTGTTCATTCCTTTATTGTACATTACCCGGTAGATATCCAGAATGTGATTGATTCGTTCGATGCTGAAACCCCGGCGTTTTAAACCGATAGAGTTTACACCAGCATAACTTAGCGGGGTACGTCCTGCTTTTATATAAGGGGGTACATCTTTACTCACAAGAGAACCTCCCGCAACAAAAGAATGGGCGCCTATTTTTACAAACTGGTGTACCGCACACATACCTGCCAGGATAGCCCATTCGCCAATGGTGACATGACCTGCCACCTGTGTATTGTTACTTACAATACAATTATCACCAACCAGGCAGTCATGTGCAAAGTGTGAATATGCCATGATCAGGCAATTTTTTCCTATCACAGTTTTTTCCCTGTCGGCGGTACCCCGGTTAACAGTTACAAATTCCCGGATCGTCGTATTATCACCAATAATTACTTGCGAATATTCTCCATGAAATTTTAAATCCTGCGGTATGGCAGCAATGACAGCACCCGGGAATATGCGGCAGTTCTTGCCAATTCTTGCGCCTTCCATAATCGTAACATTGGAGCCGATCCAGGTGCCATCGCCAATCTCAACATCCTGGTGGATGACTGTAAAAGGGTCAATCTTTACATTAGTTGCCAGCCTTGCGTTAGGATGAATATATGTGTGCGGATGAATCATGCAGTATATTAAAAGATGTCCCTCCGGAAGCAAGGGACGGGCAAAGTTAGCAGATACAGCTAAAAACCGAAGTTTTTTTAGCGATAGATTGTTAAAAATCAGCTGTAAATGAACTCAATCAAAGTCACAACATCAAAAATGAATGAGAATTTGTAGATTTGCTGTTCATCATGCACAATCCTCCGGATATATTGACCCTGGCTTATAAGCAGACCCTCATGCAGGAACAATTGGTTATGTTGCAGGAAAGGGAGCAACAGATTCCAGGCTCTGTTCAGTATACCATTAACAGATACCGGAGAAACCCACAATGGAATATTGAAGATACGGGCATGATGGTGTATCATTATGGCAGATCGGAAAAAAGAGAAAACTACCTGGAGCTCCGCTTTTGTGTAAGCGGTAATGTGTATTGCCGAAAGAAGGATACAGAGTGTGATATGTGTCAGTTCAGCGCATCAAAAACATGTATGGAAAGGGTAGATAGTGTGGATGTGGTAAGTTTTAAATTCTTACCTGCCCACCTCAGCCAGTTTGTAAAACCAAGAAAGGGGAACACAGTATTGACAGACGATATTCTGAGTTTCAGGCACCAGTCCTCTTTTACTAAAATTCTTCCACTTTGTGGCAAAACAAGAATGGTACTGGAAGGGGTACTTAATCATACTTACAGCGATAGCCTTGAAAATATTTACATCAATGCCCAAACACAGATGCTGTTGCTTTACAGCCTGGATTGTATGCTTGGGGAAAAGGAAATCGATGTGGTGAGTTGTAAATTCCTGGCAAATGAATTAGACCGGGAAAAGATTGTAAAAGCAAGAGAGATTTTATTACAACATATCGGAGAACCTATCACCATTAAAGAGCTTAGTCGTAAAGTGGCTATCAATGAATGTTACCTGAAGAAAGGGTTCAAAGAATTGTTTGGCACTACTGTATTCGATTTCTATCAAAGCCAACGGATGGAACATGCTAAATACCTTTTGTATGAAAAAGGTCTGAGTGTAACAGAGGTTTCTATGTTGCTTGGCTACTCTTCCATCTCTCACTTCTCTACTGCGTTTAAGAAACACACCGGTTTAAAACCCTGCGAATTATTATTCAGGTAATCTCGTCGTTTTACTAACAACCATTCGGGTTTTCCTTCGTAACTGTTATATTTTTTGTGACAGCAATAAAAAATAAGTGACTACCGTTACGGAACATATGGCATCATTTTTGGATATTTAGTGTCACGAATGCGTAAAACTTTGGCCATACTGCTGATTAGTGTGCACCTCGCTGGTAATACCGAGGTAGGCCAGCTATTCAAACTCCCTCAATTAGTGCATCATTTTTTTCAGCATCATCGCCTGGACCCAAGTATTAGTTTTTTTGAATTTCTTGCTATGCATTATGCAGGCGATGATGGTACTACGGCTGATGATGACTATGATAGCCAGCTTCCCTGTCATAATACTAATCACAATACCATCGCTGTAACCTACTCGCCGATGGTTAAGGATATTTTTCCTGATGAGTTTCCCTTCCTGGAAATCCCGGAGTTCAATAACACGTTACAAGAAGGAATTACCTCTGAACATGTTTTGCTGATACTACAGCCCCCACGTAGTATATAATTCCCATTACACCCCATTTTTAGCAGATCAGGATTTACCTGGTCTGATTGGTTACATCGCAGACAGAATGTTTACTAATTCGTTAAGCGGCGAATGGCTATGCATTTCTGAATGTGAGAATTATAAGTCAAAACAACTTTTATGAAAAACAATTATGTTTTTATCGCAATGATGGCTTTTGCCATAAGTGCAGGTGTATTGAATAGCTGCCGGCATGAAATTCCCGACATGGGAACAGGCGGAGGTGGAACTGGTGGGGGCGGTAATCCGTTGCCTACCTCCAACTGTAGCCCCGATTCTGTTTATTTCATAAATCAGATCATGCCTATCATATCATCCAACTGTACTATGAGCGGATGTCATGATAATATCACCCATGCTGATGGTGTAAATCTTACTACATATACGAAGATCATGCAGTACGTCATACCAGGTAATGCAGCAAACAGCAAATTGTACAAAGTGATCATTAAAACTAACGGTGATCGTATGCCACCACCGCCAATGCCCCCTTTAACATCAGCACAAAAAGCACTTATTCAAAAATGGATCACTCAGGGTGCCAGGAATAACAATTGTATTGGTAGTTGTGATACAACCGTATTTACTTACAGCGGGGCGGTGAAACCTATCATGGATAACAAATGCACCGGTTGTCATAATCCTTCTAACCTGGGGGGAAACATAGATGTTTCGACATATAGTGCTGTCAGGGTGGTGGCTCTCAATGGAAAGTTGTATGGCTCTGTGGCGCACCAAACCGGCTATTCACCAATGCCTAAAAATTCAGCAAAATTATCCGACTGTGAGATCAGGCAAATTCAAAAATGGATTGCTGCCGGATCGCTTAACAATTAAAACTCCATTATATATGAAATTCATTCTCTCTGCTTTAATAATAACCTGTATCATTTTCGTAAGCTCCTGCTATTATGATAAGGAAGATTTGTTGTACGGTGGGTCCGGCAACGGCCCTTGCACTGATTCAACAGGAGTCGTTTCCTATTCACAGAAAGTGGTTCCAATGCTGCAGCAATATTGCTATAGCTGTCACACCGGAAGTTTCCCATCCGGCGGAGTGGCTATGGGAACTTATACCACTGATAAAGCAATAGCGCAAAACGGAAAATTATACGGAACCATTAATTACTCCTCCGGTTTTTCACCCATGCCGAAGGGAATGCCCAAAATGAGCAATTGCCAGATCGCCACAATTAAAAAGTGGATTGACGGCGGTATGCTTAATAATTAATCACAAACAAAAGCCACGACAAATGAAAAGGAAAAACATACTCCGGTATATCGTACTTCCGCTGTTGCTGATCATCGCAGCGGCAGCTATTTATATCTATAAGGAATATAACCGGACACATAAGGACACGGCAAAACTAAAACCGGATTATCTGATTGTCGCAACTGATCTGCTGAATGAATTTGAAAGCAATCAAAAAGCTTCTGAAACCAAATACTGGGATAAGGTGATACGGGTGGAGGGAATGGTTAAAGAAGTAATTAAAGATGACAAAGGGTTTTATACAGTTGTACTCGGCGATACAGCATCTATGTCTTCTGTACGCTGTAGTATTGATAGTGTACATAACAGTGAGGCGGCTGGTGTAATAAGGGGCCGTGTCATCGCCCTGAAAGGAATTTGCTCGGGTTTCAATGCGGATGAAATGCTGGGTTCTGATGTTATACTGGTCCGGAGCGTAGTAGACTTAAAAAAATAATTTTTAATAAACAAAAAAATATCAAACATGAAAAATCTATCAGCAATACTTCTCACATTGCTAATTACAACAACCGGGTTTACTCAAAAGTATTATACAAAAAATGCACAAATAAGCTTTGATGCCACATCATCCTCTTCGCCGGAACGAATTGAGGGTATTAACAGAAGTGCTACCTGTGTGGTGGATGTGAAGAGTGGTAATATGCAGTTTGCTGCCCTCATGAAAGGCTTTGCATTTGAAAGAGCCCTGATGGAGGAACATTTCAACGAGAATTATGTGGAGAGTGAAAAGTATCCAAAGGCAGAGTTCAAAGGCGAAATAAAGAATAGCGATAAGGTTGATTTTACAAAGGACGGCACTTATTCAGTAAAAGTAAAAGGAAAACTTACAATGCATGGAGTATCAAATGATGTGGAGACCGATGCTAAAATTGTAATCCAGAGCGGAAAGATAAAAGCAACAGCTGATTTTAATGTGTTGCTTTCGGACTATAAAATATCAATACCTGGGCTGGTAGCGGATAAAGTTTCCAAGACAGCTAAAATTAGTGTGTCCTGTTCGCTGGAGCTCTTAAAAAGTTAACCCTTAATTAAATGTAGTATGCAAAAAATATTATATCAGGTAATAATAGGAGCAGCACTTTTGTTTTACTCCAATATCGTTGTTGCACAGGACGAAGACTTGCTGAAATTATTGGGTGAAGAGAAGCCCAAAAAAGAAAGGATAAAATATGCCTTTAAGTCACCAAGGGTGATCAACGGGCATTCAATTGAATTTTTGAATCCGGGTACAATGGATTTCAGAATTCTTCACCGGTTCGGGCAGTTGGACCAGGGCTATAAGAATTTCTTCGGCCTTGATCAGGCCAGTATGAGAATGGGTTTTGATTTTGGTATTCTGCAAAATCTGATGGCAGGTGTGGGAAGAAGTACTTATAAAAAAGAACTGGATGCTTATATTAAATATGCACCTATGCGACAGTCAACAGGGCCGTGGAGTTCGCCAGTTACGTTTGCCCTGGTCTCGGGAATAACAATGAATGGGCTGCCGTGGCCCGACCCCAGCCGGAAGAATTTCTTCACCTCCCGGTTATCATATTATTTCCAGGCTATTATCGGCCGCAAGTTTAGTGAAAGCTTTACACTGCAGGTAGCCCCAACGATGGTTCATAACAATATCGTACCCCTGGAGACAGATCCCAACAACATTTATGCAGTGGGAGTAGGGGGAAGGTTGAAATTATCAAAACGAATTGCATTTACCTGGGATTACTCTCATGTGGTTATTGGTATGCCCGATAGCGGATACTATAATCCATTGTCAGTTGGATTTGATATTGAAACTGGCGGTCACGTCTTTCAGTTACATTTCTCTAATTCAACAGGTATGAATGAAAGGGCATTTATAACGGAAACTACCGGTCGGTGGGGGAAAGGTGAAGTAAGGTTTGGTTTTAATCTTTCCAGAGTGTTTCAGATAAAAAAGAAGAAAGACAAAAAATAGACAAGCTCGTCATCGATACCATATGAGAGGGTATTATTTACCTCAAAATCTAAACTTATGAAGAAAATCATTTTACTATGTTCGCTGGTAACAGTACTTTTTATTACTGTGATGGTATTGAATTCCTGTCGCCATGAATTTAGCGGAGACCGTTGTGCTGAAAATCCAATACAATTAAGTCTCGCAAAAACAGACGCCGCACCCAGTCAGAATAATGGAACGATAACAGCAACTGCTACCGGGGGAGAGGGATTTAAATACAGTCTTAATGGGGCCCCTTTTCAGGATAACGGATACTTTTCCGGACTTCAGCCTTTTCTGACATACAACGTTGTTGTAAAGAATTCATGGGGTTGCACAGACACAGCACAGGTAGCTATTAATGTAACCGATCCTTGCAATGGTGTGGCGATTACTGTTAGTGCTGTCAAAACAGATGCCTCTCCTGGTCAAAGCAATGGTACTATAACAGCAACTGCTGCAGGGGGCACTGGTTTTACATATAGTATTAATGGAGGGCCGTTTCAATCTTCCGGTTCATTTACCGGGTTGGCGATTGGTAATTACACAATTACAGCAAAGACGGCAGATGGTTGTGTTGGCTCTGCCCAGGTTACTATTGTGACAAACGACCCCTGTGCCGGTGTAACAGTTACAGTTGCAACAACGCAATCTAACCCTACAACCGGCCAGTCAAATGGTAGTATTACAGCAACTGCTACAGGAGGTGCTGGCTTTACTTTTAGTATTAATAACGGTGCTTTCCAATCATCAGGAACATTTAGTGGGTTAGCAGCCGGCAATTACATAATCACTGCTAAAAATTCAAATGGCTGTGTTGGTACTGCGACGGTAGCACTAGGCTCAACAAATCCTTGCGCAGGAGTTACTATCATTGTGTCGTTAACCAAAACAGATCCCACAACTGGCCAGTCAAACGGAAGTATAACTGCAACAGCGACAGGTGCAACCGGTATTACATATAGTTTAAATGGTGGCACCTACCAGGCAAGCGGAACATTCTCCGGGCTTGCCGCAGGAAATTACACCGTCACGGCAAGGAGTTCAGCAGGCTGTCTCGGTTCGGCGCAAACAACATTGGTGGCAGTAAGCCCTTGTGCCTCTGTTAATATTTTGCTCACCACTGTAATAGTTAACAATACCCCTTGCATTACTCCGGCAGTTGGAAAAATTACAGTAACAGCAACAGGTTCAACCGGGTTTACATATAACATTAATGGTGGTACCTACCAGACAAGCAATGTGTTTTCTGCATTAACGGCCGGAAACTACACAATAGGGGTAAAGGATGCTAACGGGTGTACCAAAACTGCTACAGCCACCATAGCCAATGCAACATCCGGACCTTTATTTGCACAGATGCGGACATTGATATCCACCCGCTGTAACGGATCGGGTTGTCATATGAATGGCGCTAATGCATCAGGATATAATTTTGATAATGATTGTAGCATTGTTAGCAAATGGAGCCAGATAAATCATACCTGTGTATTGTACACTTCTGGTTGGGTAAAAATGCCTAAAAACCCTCAGCCGTTACTAACAGCCGCTGAAAAATTACAAATCACTAATTGGATTAATGCCGGGCATCGGTATACGGATTAAGAGTTCTCTTACGGTGGATTAGTTGTGATAACAAAAGGGGCTTTTGAAAAAAGCCCCTTATTATTTTAATATGTTTTCTTTAGTTGTGGATCGGTAATAATGATATAATCTCCAAGATGACTGAAGGCTGACCAATCTGGATTGATAAAACTGCTGTCACTGAAAGAACTTATGTTAATGATCTTCAATCTTGAATTTCTTTTTTGCAATTGTTCTGCCGTGCCCAGTTTTTCATCACAATGGAAACGACCCACCATGTGAAATATCTTTTCATCTTTATGTTTTTTCCAATAACTGTAGATGCTGTAACTCATACCTGCATCCCAGAGGCTTTGGCTGTAAAAAATACGGGCATTGCTGGTGCCGGGGCTGCCGCCTTTCATAAAGTCCATGAACTTTTCCCGGTATTTCCCGGAAGAAGTATCGTACGGCAGTGGTGGCAGAAACCGTTTTGCTGCCTTTGATAAGCTATCCAATGATTTCATGCCTTTGCGACCTACCATGTTTACATAGCGCCTTGGAGGGTTGGCAGCAATAACTGATAAATTGTTTTGCCTTGCAATTTCCACGACAGGTCTGTAATCTTTATAATTACTCCAGGCCCGTCCTTCTTTGATGAGGCGTTCTTCACTGATGAAACCAGCCAGATATTCGTTTACTACAAGCTGGCAATCCGTTTCAAACATCTCCATGCTGAGGGCAAGCTTGTTACCATACTGCTGTTGAAGGGCTTTAAAGATGGCGGCTTCTAAATAGTGGCCTGCACTGTCGTTATGTTCTTCGCCGAAGAAGATGACATTTGCATCGCTGCAGGCTGCCGCTATTTTATCAACAGTGGTCAGCTCTTTCGCCTTTACATCATATATCTTATAATGCTTTTCTATGCCAGATTGGGAAAAGCAGGGCTTTAAAACAAACAGGACAGTTGCTAG
This sequence comes from Chitinophagaceae bacterium, assembly GCA_044220915.1. Taxonomy (GTDB): domain Bacteria; phylum Bacteroidota; class Bacteroidia; order Chitinophagales; family Chitinophagaceae; genus JJ008. The sequence goes on along the minus strand of JBGAQD010000003.1, from coordinate 227,829 downwards.
CAGGAATAGTTTCATCGTTTAGCAATTAATAAAATAATGCTGCAAAGCTAAAGGTTTATTGTTATGCAGAAGGTTGAACCGTTGTTGCGATAATAAATTTTACTTTTTTCTGTTATAATATAGGTTCAACCAATAGCTTTGCGCAAGATGAAATTGATTGGCTATATATTCGCTTTTTACCTGCTATTGCTGTCAGCAGTGCCATGTTGTGCCTTTGATAGTTGCCCGGATGATAAGATAGAAAAGTCTGCAGGTCATGAAAATGACGATGAAGATTGCGGTAGCTGCTCTCCATTCTTTAGTTGTGAAGGTTGTGCAACGGCCACTATTGCTTATCAGCCCTGCTCTTTTGAATTTATCTCTTTACAATCCTCACCCGTTTTCCCAACTTACATACAAGTATCGCTTCCGAAGGTTGAGTACGATTTTTGGCAGCCGCCCAAATTAGGTTAATGAAATTTCTTTATTCATTAATCTAAAATTTAACTATGATCAAATTAAGCCTGATTCTACTGGCCTTGTTATGTGCCTGTACCATTTCCGGACAAAATATTTTAAGAATTAAAGTTATTAATGCAGAAACAAAGGAACCCATCCCTAATACGTCTATATATTCAAAAGGAATAGAACCCGGGTATACTTCCAATAATTCAGGCGAAGCAAAAATTCGTTTACCTGAAGGAAAAAGCATATGGATATTTTCTCATGTTGGATATGAAAAAAAGGAAGTTCAGTTTGCTGTTCCATTCAATGACAGCTTGCTGTTGATTGAAATGAAATTAAAAGAAGAAGAGGAAGACGAAGTGGTTATCCAATCCACCCGTAGTTCCAGAACAATCCGGGATATTCCCACAAGGGTAGAGTTTATTGCCGGGGAAGAACTGGACGAAAAAGCCAATATGAAACCCGGTGATATAAGAATGGTGTTAACAGAAAGTACAGGCATACAAACACAGCAAACTTCTGCTACCTCAGCAAATGCATCTATACGTATCCAGGGATTGGATGGACGATATACACAGACTCTAAAGGACGGCTTTCCATTGTATGCAGGTTTTAGCAGCGGATTGGGATTATTGCAAACCCCGCCACTGGACCTGAAACAATTTGAAGTGATAAAAGGATCTGCTTCCACCTTGTATGGAGGTGGCGCTATTGCCGGATTGGTGAACCTGATTTCTAAAACACCAAAAGAGGAAAGAGAACTCAGATTCCATTTTGATGTCACTTCTGCAAGAGGACTGAACACCAGTGGGTTTTATGGAAAGAAATTTGGTAAAACAGGCCTCACCGTATTTGCATCCCGTAACAGCAATGCAGCGTATGACCCTGCGGACATTGGTTTATCTGCTATCCCGAAATTTGAACGCTACACAGTGAACCCCAGGCTGTTTGTTTTTTTTGATTCAAAGACAACCATGACAGCAGGTGTCAATATCACCACCGAGAAAAGAACAGGTGGCGATATGAATTACATCAAAGGGAATAATTCCACCGGCTTCTATGAGTTTAATAATACTGACCGTTACAGCACACAGTTGAGTATTGAACATCATTTTGGCAAATGCAGCCATTTTACTTTTAAAAACAGTTTCAATCGTTTTCAGCGGGGCATCACATCTCCCGGCTATGGTTTTAATGGTACACAGAATGGCACATTTACCGAAGCTACTTATGCGTATCACGGGGATAAAACAGAATGGGTAACCGGTATCAACCTGCTGACGGATAATTTCAAAGAAACCCGACTTACTGCAACACCACTCAGAAACTATCAGCAGCTGACAGCCGGGGGGTTCGTTCAGAATACATTGAAAGTAAACGAGAAGTTTAACCTGGAAACGGGTTTAAGGTGTGATTATGTAAAGGATTATGGTTTCGCTTTTTTGCCACGGCTGTCTGCTTTGTTCAAATTCAATTCAAAATTTTCATCCCGTATTGGAGGAGGGTTGGGATATAAAACTCCAACCATTTTTACAGAGGAAAGCGAAAGACTGCAATACAAAAATGTGTTGCCGGTGGATGACAATGTAAACAAAATGGAACGCAGCTATGGTGTGAACGCAGATATTAATTACAAAACAAAGTTTGCGGATGGTGAAGTGAGTTTTAGCATTAACCATCTTTTCTTCTATACCCGCATTGCTGATCCATTGTTGCTGCAACCCGATGGAAGCAATTACAGATTCAATACTGTTACGGGACATATTGACAGCAGAGGCATGGAAACAAATATCAAAGTGGGTTATAGCGATTTTAAACTGTTCCTTGGTTACACCTATACACATGCAGAATTACACCAGGGAACTATCAAGGAAGAAAATTTTTTAACACCACGCCACAGGCTCAACTCTGTACTGCTTTATGAGGTACATGACAAATGGAAGGTAGGATTAGAGGCTTATTATTTTAATAAGCAAAAATTAAGTGACGGAAGTAATGGCAAGCCTTACTGGATTACAGGGTTTATGGTGGAAAAATTATGGGACAAGGTATCGCTGTATATCAACTTTGAAAACTTTCTGGATGTAAGACAAACAAAATATGGTAGCATTTATACAGGCAGCATCAATAACCCGGTGTTTAAAGATATTTATGCCCCACTTGATGGCTTTGTTGTAAATGCGGGTATTAAACTAAGATTGTAAGAAAAAAGTACCGGTCATATTTTGTCCGGTGCTTTTTTTGCATATTTGCCACATGCGGAAATGGTTCATCATAACAGTATTGACAGCCCTTACCTCGGTGTTTGTTTCTTTTAACCAAAGGGAAGAAAAGATAGGTGCAGCTAAACTCCGTAAGCTGTATTCGCAGTCGCCGGATAAATGGCCCGTTCCAACTATTGATGCTGGTATTGAGTGGAAGGAGTTGGGTTTGTTGCCTGAGAGCCCGGTTGAAAAACAAAAAGATTCGTTGAAGCATGTTATCGAGTTAGGTAAAGCATTATTCTTTGATACAAGGCTCAGTGGTTCAGGAAAAATAAGTTGTGCCACCTGTCACCAGCCTGAACTGAACTGGACCGATGGGAAAGTAAAATCAATCGGTCATGAGGGGGCTGTTACCAAAAGAAACTCTCCTACCATACAGAACACCTGGTTCTATAATCGTCTGTTTTGGGACGGTAGGTCAAGGGATTTGCAGGATCAGGCCTTTGGCCCCATCAACAGCGAAACCGAGATGCATAGCGAAATGCCGGAAGTAATGCGTAAGCTGAGAAAAGTAAATGGCTATAAGGAAATGTTTAAAAAGGCCTTTGGTGATGATGAGATAGATCCTTTTATTATGACGGAGGCCATCGCCACTTTTGAGAAAACGATAAGTAGTGGCAAAACTAAATTTGATGAGTTTATTGCAGGTAATAAAAAGGCGTTATCTAACAGCGAAATAAGAGGACTTCATTTATTCAGAACAAAAGCAAGATGCATGAACTGCCATAATGGCCCCTTATTTTCTGATAATCAGTTTCACAACAGCGGATTTTCGACCGGGGATGAAGGCTACTATAAAGTGACGCATAAAGACGAAGATATGGGTAAGTTCAAAACCCCGTCATTGAGGGATGTTACCAGAACCGGCCCCTGGATGCATGATGGACAGTTCAGCAGCCTGCAGCAGATCATCAGCCGGTATAGCATCGCTAAATTTCCTCCGGGAACCGACCCTTTGCTACGTAATACCGGATTGACTACCAAGGAGCAAAAGGACTTGCTGGCTTTTCTAAAAGCCATATCAGCACCACCGGTCGGGTTCTCTAAACCTGTTTTGCCGCAATAGGCAACTTTTTAACCAGAAAAACTATCTTTGATCTCCAAACTTTTATAACCACATAAAAAAATACACATGAAAAAATTGTTCCTGACACTGGCTATCGCAGGTTTTGGTTTTATTGTTAATGCACAGCCTCCTGCCGGTGAAGCAAAACCCGGAGAATGGTATGGTGATAAAGTAAACCCTGAAGGGGCTCTGAACATAAATGATGTTGTTGCCAAACTGAACGGCGGTTCCGAATTTCCTGAAGTAAAAGTGACTGCGAAAATTGTAGAGGTATGCCCCAAGAAAGGTTGCTGGCTGAAGCTGGAACTGAATGACGGCAGCACTGCAACAGTAAAGATGAAAGATTATGGTTTCTTCCTGCCCGTGGCGGCAAAAGGCAAAACAGTAGTAATTGATGGTGAGGTAAAAATTAAAACAACCTCTGTTGCCGAATTGAAGCATTATGCCGAAGACGCAAAAAAATCAAAAGAAGAAATTGATGCTATTACTAAACCAGAGAAGGCCGTTAGTGTGCTGGCTAAAGGGATTGTTATAGTGGAATAAAATAATTATCAACTTTGTAAAAAGGCTGCTCACATGTGAGCAGCCTTTTTTTTGTCAAGACCAGGTCACTTTCCTTTTTCCGTAAACTTGTTTTCCTGATACGGCATTTTATTACTTCAGTACTCATTCATATTTGCGTCCAGGTAAAAAAACAACCATCATGGCAATTATGATTGTTGTCAGTCAGCAGTATGATAATGATTTTTTTGATGTCACTGCATTGTAAAACGATGCTGAAAAATTTCTTCGTGACACTTGCATGATAAAAAAAAATTATTACTGAAGAACCTTTGTATCCGAAATCAAAAGCAATGAGAAAGATGAAAAAAATTTACACATCACTGGCTGTTATTATGATGGCAACAGCTGCAGCAGGACAATGGAACCCGTCACCTGGAGAGGATACCACCAAAGCAAAAGAATTAGTGGAAGTAGTAGTGACGGGTCAGTATAAACCACAATCTGTAAAGAATTCTGTGTACCAGGTAAGGGTCGTTAACAGCGAACGTATCCGTTTAAGTGGTGCCACCAACGTTCAGCAGGTATTGAATAACCAGTTGGGTTTTCGTTTCAGCAATGATAATACACTCGGTACCACCGATGTGCAGTTAATGGGTATGAGTGGCCGGAACGTAAAGATTTTATTAGATGGTGTGCCGATGGTGGACAGAGGTGATACAAGAGAAAGCCTGAACCAGGTAGATGTGAATACCATTGAAAGGATTGAGATTATTGAAGGGCCAATGTCTGTTTCGTATGGCTCTGATGCACTGGCAGGAGTTATTAATATTATCACCAGGAAAAATCTGAAGGATGATCTTTCTGTAACAGCAAAGGCACAAGAAGAGACGGCTGGTTCTGAATATCATCCTTTTAGTTATAAAGGGGTACATACACAAAATGTAAGTGTGAACTACAAAAAAAATAACTGGGGTTTCATCGTTGGTGGTACTCACAATGATTTTAACGGTTTTGGCGGAGATGCATATGGAAGAGATAAAAACTGGAAGCCAAAGGAACAATGGATGGGTAATGCAAAGCTCAGTTACAGTAAAGAAGCCTTCAATATTTATTATCGGTTAGACGGGCTTCATGAAGATATTTTAAGCAGGGGTCCGATCAATCTCAGTAATTACAAAGCGATAGATCAGCAATATATTACCAATAGACTTTCTCACCAGGTGCAGGGTGGCTATCATTTCAATAATCAACTGCAAATGGCTGTTATTATTGGTTATACCGATTATAGGAGAAGAACAACTACTACAAGACATGATTTTGAAAAAGTTACTGATGAGTTAACTGTTGGTGAGGGGGAACAAGATTTATCCAAATTCAACAGCTTTGTCTTCAGGAATACTTGGCAGTATCAGGTCAGTAAAAAACTTTCGCTGCAACCGGGCATTGATATCAACCGGGAAGAAGCCAGTGGCCAGCGCATAGCTGGTAATCCGGTTATCATTGACTATGCAGCATTCATATCTGCCGAAATAAAGCCAACAGAAAAGATCAATATCCGGCCCGGTTTGCGGTTTATCAGGAACTCTGAATATAATGCGCCACCAGTAATACCATCTGTTAATGCGAAATTTACAATTGGCCAGCAATCAGACATAAGAGTGGCATATGCTTATGGTTTTCGTTCGCCGGCATTAAGGGAGTTGTATTTTGATTTTGTAGATGCCAATCATAATATCGTTGGTAATCCAGATTTGAAAGCAGAATACTCCAATAGTTTTACCGGTTCTTACAACTGGTCTGTTAACAAACGCAATATCCGTTACTCCGCATCTGTCGGTGGTTTCTTCAACGACTTCAATAACCAGATCGGATTTGCTTTAGCTGATGCTGCTTCCAACCAGTACACTTATTTCAATGTGAATAAAGCAAAGACAGTTGGCGGTACTATCGAAAACAAGATTTTATGGAAGCAATTAGAGGCGGGGATGGGATTCTCTTATATTGGATTTTCCAGGGAGTTGTATGATGATAAGGATTACATCAAAATAGACAACAAAAAGTATTTATGGAGTCCTGAGCTGACTGCGACTGCAGCTTACTCTTTTGCCAAATTAAAGACCAAGCTTAACCTGTTTTATAAATACACCGGAAAAAGACCACAGTATGTAACCGGGAAAAATGCTGCCAGTCAATCTGTGTTATACGTTGCGGAGACATCCTCCTATCACCTGGCAGATGTTACAGCGTACACTACCGTAAATAAATATATCGCCATTTCAGCAGGCATAAAGAACCTGTTTGATGTGACAAATATCAACAGCACGGCTGTTTCTTCGGGCAGTATACACAATGGGGCCGGGGCGTTATCAGTAGGTTATGGCCGTTCCTATTTCCTGGGACTGAATTTTCAATGGAGTAAAAAGTAAAAATTTATTCAATCATACTATAAAGAAAATTTTATGCTACGTTTTAATAAATCAATGTTGATGCTGGCAGTTGTTGCAACATTTACAGCATGTAAAAAAGATGTGGATCCCATTATAATCATTCCTGCATCAGACGGTGCTGAAATACGATTAAACGGAATTGTGGGATCAGAAGCCGGTAGTGCTGCAGGCAATGCAGTGTATTTAGACCTGTCGTCTAACCAGCAGACCCCGGCTCTTCGCAGCGGATGGGATCTGGGCTTTTACTGTGGCGCTGATTTCAGAGTTATTCTGAACAACACCTCCAGCGCAGCAGCGAAAGTGTTAACGCAAAATGATCTGGCTGCAGTAGGGGCAGCAGATACTATCGGGTTAACATTAGCCACCAGTCAAACCAATCCGCTGCCGGAGCAATTACCCTGGTTTGATAATGTGTCAGGAGACCTGACAAAAACAGTGATACCAGCGGTGTCAGCAAATGATGCGGATAACAAAGTGATCATTTTAAACCGTGGTACGGGTGGCGGTATCGCTGCAAGGCCCTGGATAAAATTGAGGGTGCTGCGCAATACAAGCAGTGGCTATACATTACAATATGCCGATATACAGGAAACCACTTTTAAAACACTGCAGGTGCCGAAGGATGGCATCTACCATTTTATGTTTATTTCATTGGACAACGGCATCGTTACTGTACAACCTGAAAAAGAAAAATGGGACCTGGTATGGAACTACTCTGTTTTTGAAACCAACTTTGGTGCCGGGCCTGTACCGTATAATTTTTCTGATCTTATTGCGGTGAATCATTTATCTAATGTTACAGTGGCTACAAAAACATATGCAAATTCTGCTGTAGCTGCTGCTGCCTTCACTGCTTTCAATAAAGACAGTGTGAACGCTGCCACCTTCAGCACTAACCGCTGGGCTATTGGCAGCGGATGGAGAAGTACACAACCTGCGACAGGGGCAAGACTGGACCGATTCTATATCATTAAAGATCCTGCCGGCAATTATTATAAATTTAAATGCCTGTCAATGGGGGTGGGAACTGATGGAGGTGTAAGAGGTAAACCAGAGTTCTTGTATGCTTTGATAAAATAATATTTTTAACTATGAACCTGATTAAAGCTATTCTGAAAGCAGAATAGCTTTTTTCGTTTTGCGTAACTCCATTTTTCTGATGCCGTAACCCCCTCTGACTTCATTGCTGTTCTTTTGCTCACTAATAATATAAATAGCGATGAAGAAAATACAAGTATTGTTTTGTTTGTTAGTGTTATCAACAGTTGGCAATGCACAGGCTGATGGAAAGCAGGTGATTGATAAACTCTGTGGTTGCTTTCAGGTTGATTTTAAGTATGCGGAAACATTTTCTCCCGATCCGGCATATAAATACCACGACCGGGAAGAAACTGGCGGCACAGCCGAATTGGCTTTACCCATCGGGATAAACGATAAAAAAATTGTGATACAACATCTGCTGATAGTAGGAGCAAACACAGTGGTGAAGCACTGGCGGGAGGAATGGTCATATGAGAATCCTGTGATCTGGAAATACAACGGTGACAGGACATGGGTAAAAGAAACTCTCTCCGCAGACCAGGTGAAAGGCAAGTGGACACAAACCGTATGGGAAGTGGCTGACGAACCCCGTTACCAGGGCTTTAGCCAGTTTGTTAACCTGGATGGAAAGATCATCTGGCAGAATACTACTGATGCTCCCTTGCCTAGAAGGGAGTACTCAGTACGCAATGATTATAATATTTTAAAAAGAACGAACCGGCTGAACATTACGGACAGTGGTTACCTGCATGAGCAGGACAATCAAAAGATCATCCGCAGTAATGGTACTGACAGACTACTGGTGGAAGAAAAAGGCCATAACAGTTATAAAAGAATTGATGCAAAAGAATGTACTGCGGCAAAAGAGTATTGGGAAAAGAATGCAGGCTACTGGGGCAAGGTTCGTACTATTTGGGCTGATTATATTGCCACACATGATACCATCTCTCTCAAAACTAAAATTGACGGAAAGCTGTTACATGAGTACCTCATCGACCTGGGTAAAGACTATGTATCGAAAAAAATAAGCGAAACGGTGATAGATACTAAGATCAAAGCCGAGATAAACCGTTTTATAGGGCATGATGATAAAGCAGTGACCGGAACAAACTAACCGGCCTGGTAAATAACTTTGAAAGACCTCCCATTACGGGAGGTCTTTCAATTGCTGCCTGTAACCCTTGCCGGAAGCCGAATAGATGAATAAACAGGCTGTTTATTTCCGTAACTTCGCCACCATTTTAGAATGGCTATGAGTGCTAAATACAGAGAATTTACGGGGTTGAATTTACCGGCTTTCGAAGCAGAGATACTGGCTCAATGGACTGAAAAACAGGCTTTTGAAAAAAGTGTATCACTGCGGGAAGGAGCAACACCTTTTGTTTTTTATGAAGGGCCGCCCAGTGCCAATGGGATGCCCGGCATCCACCATGTTATTTCCAGAACGCTGAAGGATTTGGTGTGCCGTTATAAAACCATGAAGGGTTTCCAGGTAAAAAGAAAAGGCGGTTGGGACACCCATGGCTTACCGATTGAATTGGGCGTTGAAAAAGAATTGGGCATCACTAAAGAGGATATTGGTAAAAAGATATCTGTTGAAGATTACAATGCTAAATGCCGGGAAGCGGTATTGCGCTATAAAGACAAGTGGGATGATATAACCCGGAAGATGGGCTATTGGGTTGATCTGAACGACCCTTACATCACTTTCAAAAACGAATACATCGAAACACTCTGGTGGATACTGAGTGAGTTGTATAAAAAAGGATTGCTGTACGAAAGTGTAAGCATCCAGCCTTATTCACCGGCGGCAGGAACGGGTTTGAGTTCTCATGAATTAAATCAACCTGGAACATATAAAGATGTGAAAGATACTTCTGCTGTGGCGATGTTCCGGGCAATTAAAAATGAAAAATTAAAAATTAATAATTCAGAGGCCGGCGAGGTCTTCTTCCTCGCCTGGACTACTACTCCCTGGACATTGCCTTCCAATCTTGGGTTGACAGTTGGAGCTAATATTGATTATGTGCTGGTAAGAACAGTCAATCCGTATTTACACAACGAAATAAATATCGTTTTAGCAAAAGCATTACTCGGTAAATATTTCAAACCTGAACAGGAGAATGCGGATTTTGCTGAGTATAAAAATGACGGCAAGAATCTTCCTTATAAAATATTAGCCGAATTCAAAGGCTCAGACATCGAAGGTTGTGAATACGAACAACTTCTTCCTTTTGAAGCCAACTCTTTGGCAGCAATTCAGGAAATAACCCCTGATGCAAAGCCATTCCGTGTAATGACAGACAGCTTCGTTACTACCGAAGATGGTACTGGTATCGTTCATACCGCCCCGGCCTTTGGTGCGGATGACTATAAAGTAGGTAAGAAATACAATATCGGCATACTGACCATGGTGGACAGAAGAGGCAAATTCCTCGAAGGCATCAGGGACGGTGTTTTCCTGTACGGCGATGAATATGTAAAAGAAGATTACCTGACTGAAGAGGAGAAATCTGCCGAATATCACAAGCAAAAAACCATACTGGAAGCACATGGCAAGGTAAAAGACCTTAAAAAATACCTGAGTGTGGATGACAGGCTGGTGTTGAAACTGCAGGAAGAAGGAAAACTGTTCAAAAAAGAAAAATACGATCACACATACCCCCATTGCTGGCGCACCGATAAGCCCATCCTTTATTATCCGCTTGATGCATGGTTCATCAGGACCACGGCTGTAAAAGAAAGAATGGTCGAGTTGAACAAAACCATCAACTGGAAACCAAAATCAACTGGCGAAGGTCGTTTTGGTAACTGGCTGGAGAATGTGGTGGATTGGAACCTTAGCCGTTCAAGATATTGGGGCACACCGTTGCCAATCTGGAGAACAGAAGAAGGTGATGAAGAAATTTGTATCGGTTCAATTGAAGAACTGAATGCCGGCATCCGCAAAGCCAGCGAAGTATTGGGCGGCGATGTAAACAAAAGTTACCTGCATGAAGGGATCCTTGATCTGCATAAACCGTATGTTGACGACATCTTACTCGTAAGTAAATCAGGCAAGCCTATGAAAAGGGTTCCTGATCTGATTGACGTTTGGTTTGACAGCGGCGCCATGCCTTATGCCCAATGGCATTTTCCATTCGAGAATAAGGAAACATTTGAAAAAAGCTTCCCGGCTGATTATATCGCCGAAGGCGTTGACCAGACCAGGGGTTGGTTTTATACTTTACATGCACTGGCAGTTATGTTATTTGACAGTGTAGCCTACAAGACCTGCGTATCGAATGGGTTGGTGCTGGATAAGAATGGCAATAAAATGAGTAAGCGGTTGGGCAATGTGGTTGACCCGTTCAAAACGATTGAAATCTTTGGTGCCGATGCTACAAGATGGTATCTCGTTACCAACGCATCACCGTGGGACAACATGAAGTTCGACCTCGATGGTATCAAGGAAGTGCAACGTAAATTCTTTGGTACATTATATAATACTTACCAGTTCTTTGCTCTTTATTCCAATGTGGATGGATTTGCTTTTAAAGAAGCATACATTCCGTTGGCCCAACGTCCGGAGATCGATCGTTGGATTCTTTCTTCATTGAACACAGTGGTGAAGAAAGCCAATGCTTATATGGATGATTATGAGCCCACACAGGCTGGTCGTGTAATTGAAGATTTTGTAGATGAGCATTTGAGCAACTGGTATGTTCGTCTTTGTCGCCGTCGTTTCTGGAAAGGGGACTACGAGCAGGATAAGATATGTGCCTACCAAACTTTGTATGAATGTTTGGAGACGATTACAAGGCTGATCGCACCCATCTCTCCGTTTTTCAGCGATAATCTTTTCCAAAATCTGAATGCGGTCACCAATCGTTTCAAAGCAGAATCGGTTCACCATGTTGATTACCCGGTTGCTGATGAATCTGCAATTGATGAGCTGTTGGAGGAAAGAATGCAGCTGGCACAGGATGCCTCTTCGTTGGTACTCTCACTCCGCAAAAAAGTGAATATAAAAGTTCGTCAGCCGTTGCAAAAAGTGCTGATACCGGTTTTAAGTGCTTCCATGAAAGAACAACTGCAAAAAGTGGAAGACCTTGTAAAAGCGGAAGTGAATGTAAAAGAGATCGAGTATTTGAATCCTGATAACACATTTATCAGTAAAAAGATCAAACCCAACTTCGTGGCATTGGGTAAAAAACTGGGTGCAAAGATGAAAGCGGTATCCGCAGCGTTGGCACAATTCACCCAGGAGGACATTGCCCTGTTAGAAAAAGAAGGTCAATATAATTTGCCAGTTGATGGCGAACCTGTAATATTACAAATTACCGATGTTGATATCAGCAGTGAGGATATTCCGGGCTGGACGGTAGCCAACAAAGGCAGTTTGACGGTAGCACTCGATGTTACCATTACACCGGAACTGGAAGCTGAAGGAAACGCAAGGGAATTTGTGAACCGTATCCAGAGGATACGCAAGGATAGTGGGTTTGATCTGACCGACAGGATAGCCGTAAGTGTGTCGGCGGTTAACGGATTAAAAGATTCATTGGCTCAGTTTAAAGACTATATTTGCGCCGAAATTCTGGCAGATGAGCTGGAGTTTTTGCCTGAAATTCAGGCCGGTACTGAGATCGAGATAAACGAAGTTTTGCTAAATGTGATTGTTTTAAAAAAAGGGTAAACTATGGCAAGTAAGAAAAAACAGGCCCCAAAGAAGGCCGCCAAACCCGCCCCCAAAAAGGCTGCCTCTAAAAAACCGGCAGCAAAGAAAACTGTGAAGAAATCTGCACCCAAACCGGCTGCTAAGAAAGCGGCCAAGCCAGCTCCTAAGAAAGCGGCTAAACCTGTGGCTAAGAAACCTGTGGCAAAAGCTCCGGCCAAACCGGTGGCCAAGCCTGTTGCTGCACCCAAGGTGGTGGCTAAACCAGAACCGGTTGCTGCTAAACCAGTAGTAAAAAAACCAGGAGCCCATGACCCTAAATCATTAGTGTCTATCAAGCAAAAAGTTGCTCCGGTAACCAAAAAAGAACCCCCAAGACCAACCAAGGTGGTTATACCGAAAACCAGTACTAAAAGCTCAGTAAAATATGAGCCTGAGTTTACCAAATCCGTATTGGATGCATCTGCTGCAAATTATGCAGCTAATGGTCCTACTATGCGGTATTCAGATGCCGACCTGCAAGAGTTCAGAGAGATCATCCAGAAAAAGCTGGATGCTGCTAAAAAGGAACTGAATTACCTGCAGGGATTGATCACCCGTAAAGATGAGGGTGGTGATATGGATGAGGCCCGTTACATGACCATGGAGGATGGAAGTGTAAGCATGGAAAGAGAGCAGTTAAGCCAGATGGCCAGCCGCCAGATCACTTTTATTGATCACCTGGAAAAGGCCATGATGCGCATCGAGAATAAAACCTATGGTATCTGCCGTGTTACCGGTAAGCTGATCGATAAAGCGAGGTTAAAAGCGGTACCACATGCCACCCTGAGTATTGAGGCTAAGCAGATGATGAATAAATAACGATTATTCTATATTATAAAGAAGCCCTGTTCGATTGAACAGGGCTTCTTTTATTGGGGCAGTTAGTCAGTAATTATTTTTTCCCTCTGAGGAAAAACTGGAAGCCAACTCCCAGTACAAACCCATGATTGGTAAAATCGGTAACGGTCTCATTTTCTGACCGAACTTCAATAGACCCATTATTACCATCATCTCTGAGACGGGTGGTTTTAAAAGTATTTTTGTTGTAAGAGAAATTATAACCGGCAAATACATCAAGGCCGGTTGTTTCACCTACCATTTTTGTAAGGCCAATGTTTAATGCCGCATTAATAAAGGAACCGCCGGATGACTTGCCATCATAGGTTTCTTTATAAGCAGAGGCTCCGCTGCCACCATAGAAAAAGCCTTCTGTTTTTGCTGTGCTGATCCCTGCGTTGAATCCAAATTGCCCGTATGGCATGAAAGAACCTTCACCTCCAAAATAGTGACGGGCAAAGCCGCCTAATCCTATATTGAAATTATTGGACTCGTCTTTTTGAAACGTACTGCCACTGCTTTCATATGTTGTCTTTTGCGATGTAGGATTGATATTCAGGGTGGATCCTACAGCAGTTTTATCAGAAATGAACCACCCGATTGATGGGCCGATATTTATCCCAAATTCAGTTGTCTTATAGGTTAAACTACCTACAGAAACAACCTTTTGGTCAGCATTTCCCGAATTGAAAAAGATATTGCCGATGGAGGCACCATACATCCTGTCTCCTTTTTTGAACTGGGCCGTAGAAACGAGTGCAATCAGTAATAAAAAAGCAGTAAAAAAGTGTTTAATCCTGTACATAAAAATCAATTGTTGAGGCAACAAATATAGCCTTTCATTAAAAGCCAGCCACCTGACTTTTTTTAGTGAAACTCATGGTGGGTTGGCTTTTTTTCCGTTACCTTTATTTTCTCTTGGTAAAGAGGAAAATTCCCTTTACTTTTAAAACCGAAACTAAATTAACAGCCAAATCAAAACGCTATGAGAAAGTTCAGTCTTCTTTCCCTGCTGCTTCTAGCTTTCAGCTTTATCTTAATTAATTGTACAAAGGAAGGTCCTGAAGGTCCTGCCGGGGCTACTGGTGCTCAAGGCCCTACAGGTTTATCTGGTCCAACCGGTCCAACCGGCCCAACCGGCCCAACCGGCCCTGCGGGTCCAACCGGTCCTCAGGGTCCTCAGGGGCCAGCCGGTACTGCCAATGTTATATATTCAGCATGGGCTACAGAACCTGCTAACTGGGGTGCTGATACAGCTATGTTGTCGTTGAATGGTGGCAACGCAAAGAGATTTATTGTAACTGCACCTAGTCTTTCTCAGTCTATTTTGGATCAGGGTGTGATTTTATGTTATTTCAGAGGAGGTGTTACCAGCAATAACCCAGTTGCATTGCCTTATAATATTCCACTTCCTTCGGCAGCGCCGAATAATATCGAGACAGTTGACTACAGGGCTTCTCTGAATAAGATCACTTATATATTCTATATTTTGAATAATACCGGAGCTCCAATTACTTTCACAAACATCAATTCGGGAGGGCAGTTTCGTTATGTGTTGATTCCTGGAGTTGTACCAGGCGGTCGCTCAATTGGTGCCGAGCCAACCATAGCCTCTGGTCCTGCAGCGGGTTATTCTGCAAGCCAGTTGAAGGCAATGCCTTACTCTCAATTGTGTAGTTTACTCAAAATTCCTCAGTAATATCTGTTATTTAAATACTCTTGATCCATCCCGATAGTTTCGGGATGGATTTTTTTTTGCCCGTTGCTTTCTGTCTTAACTTGTGCAGCCAAAACTTCTGCAATGAAAAATCTGCTTGCCTCTTTTGTCCTTTTATTTGTCTCAGTAATAACCTGCTCACAACCCCGCATCATCTCAGGCCCGATGTTGGGTCCGGTAGAGTTAAGAGATGCGAAAGTATGGGTGGAGGTTTCACCCGAAGTAAAAATGGTGTCGTTACAGTATAATAAAAAAGGGAGTATAAAGACCAGCAAAACGATTGTTTATAAAGGGGAGCTGGGCAACGACTTTAATCCGCTCTATTTCACTGTTGGCGGGCTGGATTTTAATTCAACTTACGAATACAAGATATGGATCAATGGAAAGGCGACACAGAAAGGCGGAGAGTTTACCACCAAAGACCTTTGGCAGTGGCGTAAACAACCGCCTGAGTTCAGCTTTCTGACCGGTTCCTGTTCTTATTTTAATGAACCTGTTTACGACCGGCCTGGAACACCATATGGAAAAGATTCTTCCATCTTTGAACCAATGGCAAGAGAAAAAGCAGCTTTCATGCTTTGGCTGGGTGATGCCTGGTATACAAGAGAAGTGGACTATTACAGCGAATGGGGACTTTGGTACAGGGCCAGTCACGACAGAGCATTGCCTATTACACAGAACTTTCTCAAATCAATGCCGCAACTTGCCATGTGGGATGACCATGACTATGGCCCCAACGACATCGGTAAGAATTATATATTAAAAGATGCGAGCAGAAAAGTGTTTAATTCTTATTTCTGTAACCCTTCTGCCGGTGAGAACGGGCAGGGTACTTACACTATGACGACCTGGGGAGATGCAGATATTTTTATGACGGATGACCGCTGGTGGCGCAGTGCAGACAAATTAAAAGATTCGATAGATGGAAAACCCAACCCCGAAAAGCGGATGTTAGGCAAACAGCAAATGGAGTGGCTGAAAAACTCCTTGTTGTATAGTACTGCCACATTCAAGATCATTGCAGTGGGCAGCCAGGTTCTCAATCCTGTTTCTCCGTTTGATACATGGTGGGATTTTCCTGCAGAATATGATGAGATTATGAGTTTTCTGAAAGAATATAAGATCAACGGAGTAATATTTTTGACTGGAGACAGGCATCATAGCGAAATAATAAAGGTAGAAAGACCGGGTACATATCCTTTATATGATATTACCGTTTCTCCGCTTACATCTGGTACACATAAATTTGGCGGGGCAGAGAAAAATAACCCTTACCGGGTGATTGGTATAGATGAGAAACAGAACTATGGCAGATTTTCTTTTAGTGGCATTAGGGGCAGCCGGAAGCTGACGGTCGAATACCTTGGATTAAAAGGAGAGAAACTTGGAGAATGGAGTGTTACCGAAAAAGATTTAAAAACACCTTCAACAAATTAAACATGAAACAACTTATCCTTTTCCTGTTCATTTCTTTTATAGGATTGACAGCCTGTAAAGACAAGAAAGAGAACCAGGAAAAAGAAACTGCTGCAGAAAAGCAGGCAACTGCTGATGTGGTGGCCGATCCTGCAAAAGATTCTGCTGATATAAGAAAAGTGATCACTGACTTCTATAATTGGTATAATATAAACTATACGAAGTTCCAGGGTTATAATTTGTATAGCAGCATTAAGAAAAAAGATGCACCGCCTTATAAGATCAACTGGGATGAAGTGGAAAAGTACCAGCAGTTCATCCGTACTTCAGTACCACAGTTGGGAGAGGAGTTTCTCTTAAACCAAAAACGTTTTTTTCAGGAATGTGACTCTGCCTTTAAAGTGGATATGGAAGACGAAATTCCTTACGGCTTCGACTATGATTGGTACACCAATAGCCAGGAAGATGCGCAATACCTGGTGGATGAAATAAATAAGGCCAAACCATGGCCCATCAGCTGGTCTGGGGATTATGCAACTGTGGCAGTAAAAGGCAGCTATGACAATAACGGAAAGCAGGAAGAGGCTACTTTTGTTACGCTGACCATGAAAAAAGAAAACGGCGAATGGAAGATTGCAAAAATCGGAGCTGCCAATTAATCTGAGAAAGTATGACTATTTATTTCGGTTATCAGAAAGCACAGGTAATGCAGGCATTGCGTTATCATTTTATTAGTCGGCGGGAAATAAAACTGATGATTATACTAGTTAATGTCTTCGCTGGAGTTTCTATCATTTTATTTCTTGCAAAGAAAGTACAGCCTATGGCTTTTTTGATGGGTTCTTTTCTTTGGGTGGTATTGATGGTGAGCTTTTGGTTCATCCTGCCAATGGCGGTGTATCGCAGGGCGGCTACTTTTAAACATGAATTCAGTATGGATTTTCAAGAAGATGGGTTTAAGCTTATTCATGAAAAAGGTTCCAAAGCATGGCCATGGACAGCCTTAATGAATTACTTAGAGACACCACATTTCTTCCATCTGTATTTCGACAGCCGTTCTTTTTTCCTGGTGCCCAAAAGCGGATGTAAGGACAGCGATGAAGTACATGAATTACGTCAGCTGATAAAAAGTAAAGTAAAGAAGGGATAATGCAGGCTACAATCTCTTTTCCATTACGTAGTGTGGGATAGTAACTTCTGTAAATTCATTGCTGGCTACTTTGTAGCCCATTTTTTCATAAAACCCTAAGGCATTTTTGCGGGCATGCATGGATAAAACTTTATAGCCCCTGTCCCGGGCAATATTTTCCGCAAAACCCATCAAAGCTCTTCCAATCCCTTTTCCCTGGAGATCATTTAATACAGCCATCTGGCGCAACCTGACTGTTTCGGGGTTTTCCTCTACCAGCATGCAGCAGCCGAGTATTTCATCCTCTTCGAAAGCAGCGATCAGCATATTATCCTTTTCGCTTTCCAATTCTTGTGGGGTAAAGCCAAGGCCTAACGGTTTGCGCAGAATGTCATCCCGCAATTTTACCATTTGCCGGTACTCATGACTGCCGTGATCGAGGATTTTCAATGCCATAACCAGGTAATTAATCGGAGAGAACATCAAAATACAAAGAACTTACAATACTGCCAACCGTTTGTGAACTTAATTTAATGCAGATTAATGCCGCTTTTTGAATCCTATTGCTTAGTTTTCAGCCCGTTGGAATAAAACCGGAAAAAATTGGCTTTCCGATGCTGATTAATTCAAAAAGTATATTTTTGCTCCCAATAAACAAAACTTAAAGAACATGTCAGACATTGCATCAAGAGTAAAAAAGATCATCGTTGACAAACTGGGTGTTGACGAAGCAGAAGTAACTAACGAAGCTTCTTTTACCAACGACCTGGGCGCCGATTCATTAGATACGGTAGAATTGATCATGGAATTTGAAAAAGAATTCAACATCTCTATTCCTGATGAGCAAGCTGAGACCATCACTACAGTTGGTCAGGCTGTTGCTTACCTGGAAGAACATGCCAAGTAATTGTTGTCGCTGATGCGGCTGCCTGCATATACACAGGTATCGAATAAATTAACTCCGCCTTCTCTGACCGATGTGACAGTGAAGGCGGTTTTTATCTTTAGTTAAATAATTTTATCTTAAGCCATATGCAATTAAAAAGGGTCGTTGTAACTGGTATGGGTGCACTCACTCCGTTGGGTAATAATGTTCCGGATTACTGGAACGGATTAATCAATGGAGTTTCCGGTGCTGATATGATCACTTTATTCGATGCGTCAAAGTTCCGGACCAAATTTGCCTGCGAGATAAAAGGATTTGAGCCCACACAATTCCTGGATAAAAAAGAAGCCAGAAAAATTGACCGCTTCACCCAATTAGCATTAGTGGTGAGTGATCAGGCAATGGCTGATGCGGGACTTAATAAAGACAATATCAATCCGGATCGAATTGGTGTTGTATTTGCCAGTGGAATTGGTGGATTGATAACTTTTCAGCATGAAGTAACCGATTTTGCAAGAGGTGATGGAACGCCACGTTTCAACCCCTTTTTCATACCTAAAATGATTTTGGATATTGCTGCCGGACAGATCAGTATGCGGCACAATCTGCGGGGACCCAATTTTGCAGTGGTAAGTGCCTGTGCCAGCAGTACCAATGCCATTATGGATGCATTTAACCTTATACGGTTAGGCAAATCAGATATTATAGTTACAGGAGGAAGTGAAGCAGTAATAAGTGAGGCCGGTGTTGGCGGTTTCAACGCCATGAAGGCAATGAGTGAAAGAAACGATGACCCTAAAACAGCCAGCCGTCCTTACGATAAGGATAGGGATGGTTTTGTAATGGGTGAAGCCTGCGGCATTGTAGTGCTCGAAGAACTTGAACATGCTATAGCAAGAGGTGCTAGGATCTATTGCGAAATTGCCGGTTGCGGTGCCACAGCAGATGCTCACCACATTACTGCTCCTCATCCTGAAGGGTTAGGCGCAAAGAATGTAATGTTGGTGGCTTTAGATGATGCGGGAATGAACCCGGATGAGATCGACTACATCAATACTCATGGTACATCCACACCTATTGGTGACGGTGCAGAGGTAAAAGCCATCACAGCTGTATTTGGTGAACATGCGTACAAATTAAATATCAGTGCTACAAAATCCATGACGGGTCACTGCCTTGGAGCTGCCGGTGTGATAGAAGCTATTGCCAGTATAAAAGCAGTGATGCATGACATCGTACCACCGACCATTAACCACTTTACAGATGATCCGGAACTGGATCCGAAACTCAACTTTACTTTTAATAAAGCACAGCAACGTACTGTCCGGGCTGCGTTAAGCAATACGTTTGGATTTGGCGGACACAATGCCTGTGTGATTGTAAAAAAGTATCAGTCCTGATTGGGATTTTTTTCGTAGCTTAATCGCTGTGGATTTCTTCAAATTTTTTTCCGGTAAACATGCCGGCACGTCGTTTAAAAAAGAACTGAAAAATATTCTTGGCTTTAAGCCGGGTAATGTTTCATTATATAAAACAGCTCTTACTCATCGTTCGATAAGGGAAGGATCTGATGAGAACAACGAGCGGCTTGAATATCTTGGCGATGCGGTACTCAGCGCATTAATTGCAGATTATCTTTTCAAACGTTATCCTTACAAAGAAGAAGGCTTTCTGACAGAAATGCGTAGTAAAATGGTAAACCGTCAGCAGTTGAATGATATTGCTGTTCGCATGGGTCTAAAGAAAATTACATTGTATAATAAGATGGATGGCTCTTTGAAGGTGAGTCAGATATTCGGTAACACACTGGAGGCACTGGTAGGCGCCATCTACCTCGATCATGGTTATAAGAAGGCGAGCAAATGGGTACTTGATTATATTATTCTGCCCCATATGTTTATGGATGATCTGGAAAACCTGGAGATCAACCACAAGAATAAATTATATGGCTGGGCCAATAAGAATGGCAGGGTGTTGGAGTTTGAAACAATTAACGAAAAACTTGAGAATGGACGGCGTTTGTTTACAGTGGCCGCAGTAGTAGATGGTAAAAATATAGCTGAAGGAAAAGCTTTTAATAAAAAAGATGCTTCACAGATAGCAGCACAGGCTGCTGTAGAAAAACTCGGTATTATCAACGCAGATTCTGTTGCGGAGGAGCAGGGATAAAGACAGCAGTTTCCTTTTTTCAAAGATTTCCTAAAAACGGCTAATTTCATCGAATAAATTATCTTATGCGTTACTTTCTTTTATCGGCTATACTTACTTTTTGTTTTGCGGCCTGCAACAAACCTGTTAAGGGGAAAAACGGAGTTACATATAAGTCTGCTATTCAGTACAATGATTATATCGTAGACCGGCAAACAACTTTGATTAAAAACGTTATTGAGTTTGGTAAAGTGGTAGATATAAGTCTTGACTCAGCAGAAACAATGTTGAAGACATCCGCCAGGCAAGCTGAAAGAATGATTGGAGAGCTCCGGGGTATGCCACCATATAAAGGAGATTCTGCCTTGCGGGATGCAGCAGTAAGGTCATTCACTTTTTATAAAAAGGTTTTTGAAAAAGATTACATGGATATTCTTAATATCCGGAGAAAAGGAGCTGGTAATCTTACAGAGGAAGATGTGACCGAAGCCAGCAGAATAATTGATAAAATTAGCAAGGAAGAAGAAGGCTTTGATGCTGAGTTTCATAAAGCCCAGGCAGACTATGCCAAAAAACACAAGATGAAACTGATGGATAATAAAATGCAGAAAGAAATTGATAAGCTGAACAACGAGTAGTTTATTTTCTTTCCATGCATAATTCTATCAGCACCCCATTGGTATGTTTGGGGTGAAGAAAGCACACCAGTTTATTATCGGCACCAGGTTTGGGTTTATCATTCAATAAAACAAAACCTTCGTTTTTCAACCGCTGCATTTCTTTTTCAATGTCAACCACCTCAAAGGCAATGTGATGGAGTCCTTCACCTTTTTTTTCGATGAACCGGGCAATTACCCCATCCGGGCCGGTACTTTCCAATAATTCGATCTTTGTTTCGCCCTGTTTAAAGAAAGCAGTATTGACCTTCTCAGTTTCAACCTGTTCTGTTTTATAACAGGGGCTGTTCAGCAATTTTTCAAACAGCGGTACTGAAATTTGGAGATTCTTTACGGCAATACCGAGATGCTCAACTTTTTGCATAAAATAGCTTTGAAATGTAAGGCTTTGCGAATTCGGTAAAATCCGCCAGCAACCCGAAATTACCCCTTTCCGATAGAACCTTTTGGGCTAATTTTGTGTTGAATTGAAACAAAATACTGATAACAGATTTTATGCTGAATTTTCCCATTTATTTAGATCATAATGCCACTACACCCTGTGATCCAAGGGTGGTGGATGCGATGATACCTTATTTCACCAACAATTTCGGAAATGCAGCCAGCCGTAACCATCCTTTTGGCTGGCAGGCGGAAGAAGCCGTTGATTATGCCCGGGAGCAGGTAGCCAAATTAATTGGAGCAGATCCTAAAGAAATCATCTTCACCTCTGGTGCCACAGAAGGCGATAACCTTGCCATTAAAGGTGTGTATGAAATGTATGCTAGCAAGGGCAATCATATCATCACTTGTAACATTGAGCACAAAGCTGTGCTGGACACCTGCAAGCATATTGAAAAAGAAGGAGGCGAAGTTACTTATCTGAAAGTAAAACCTAACGGCCTGATTGACCTGGCTGAATTAGAAGCGGCCATCAAGCCAACAACTATACTCATCGCAATAATGTATGCCAATAATGAAATTGGCACCATCAACCCGATAAAAGAAATCAGTGCCATTGCAAGAAAGCATGGTGTATTGCTGTTTAGCGATGCAGTACAGGCAGTTGGTAAAATTCCTGTGGATGTAAACAAAGATGGTATAGACCTGATGGCTTTTACAGCACATAAAATGTATGGCCCGAAAGGTGTCGGTGCATTATATGTACGCCGTAAAAATCCAAGAGTAAAAGTGACAGCACAGATGGATGGAGGTGGTCATGAAAGGGGTATGCGAAGCGGTACATTGAATGTGCCCGGAATCGTTGGGTTTGGCAAGGCCTGTGAGATATGTATGAATGAAATGGAAGAAGAATCAAAAAGAATAAGCAAACTGAGAGATAAGTTACAGAACGCATTACTGCAAATAGAAGAGTCTTACCTGAATGGTGATAAAGAACATAAACTGCCGCATGTAACAAATATCTCTTTCAAATATGTTGAAGGAGAAGGATTGCTGATGGGCTTTAATAAGAACATTGCCCTCTCATCCGGTTCAGCCTGTACCTCCGCATCGCTGGAACCTTCATATGTTTTGAAAGCCCTGGGGTTAGGAGATGATCTGGCACACAGCTCACTTCGCTTTGGTCTGGGACGTTTTACAACTGAAGAACAAATTGATTATACGATAGAACAAGTGACAAATACAGTAAACAAACTAAGAGAGATGAGTCCGCTTTGGGAAATGTATAAAGAGGGGATTGATATGAACAGTATTGAATGGGCTCACCACTAATCTTTAACTTTTAAATTTCTTACCATGGCATATTCAGAAAAAGTAATAGACCACTACCAGAATCCTAAAAATGTAGGAACGCTGGATAAAAGCAAGGCAAATGTTGGTACCGGCCTTGTCGGTGCACCCGAGTGCGGCGATGTAATGCGCCTGCAAATAGAAGTAGATGAAGCAACTGGTGTTATCAAAGATGCTAAATTTAAAACCTTTGGTTGTGGTTCGGCTATCGCATCTTCTTCGTTGGCTACAGAATGGCTGAAAGGCAAAACTGTTGATGAGGCTGTTAAGATAGACAATATGGAAATTGTTGAAGAGCTTAACCTGCCCCCGGTAAAAATTCACTGCTCAGTACTGGCAGAAGATGCTATAAAAGCAGCTATCAATGATTACCGGAAGAAAAACGGCCTGGAAGAATTGAAGTTTGAAGAAAGTGTTGTACACTAAAATCAGGAAGAACAATGAGTGTAGCTCTTGAGAATGCAATTTATGTAAGCGACAAAGCAAAGGCAAAAGTGCAGCAATTGCTTGCAGATGCCGGTGTAGCCAATGATCCTTCCTATTTTCTGCGGGTAAGTGTGGTAGGCGGCGGTTGCTCAGGCCTTAGTTATAAATTGGATTTTGATAATGAGCAAAAACCAATGGACCAGGTATTTGAAGATAATGGTGTAAAAGTGGTAACTGACCTGAAAAGTTTTTTATATCTCGTAAATACTACGCTTGACTTTTCCGATGGATTAAATGGCAAAGGGTTTTATTTCAGTAACCCTAATGCCAGCCGTACCTGCGGATGTGGGGAAAGTTTTGCAGTATAAATGCTAAAAAAATTAAATAAAAAAACCTTCGGATCAATTCCGAAGGTTTTTTTATTTAAAGCTGTCCTCTATTGGACGATCAGGCTTTGTGTATAGACCCCCTGGCCTGCAACAACCTTTATATAATAGATTCCTTGCCTGGTTCCTGCCGGAAGGGGCACTTCAACAATCTGGGTGTCATTTGTTTTTTCAAAACTGCCCTTTGCTACAGTTTGTCCGGAATTATTTGTAATTACAAAACCCCAGCGACCCGGGTTCAAACCAGCAGGATTAAAACGAACAACATCTTTTACGGGGTTATTTAAAAGAATAACAGGATTTGCCTTAGAAGTGCCAATTAACTGGCGAATAACTGAATATTTAATAATGCCACTGTTTTCTCTTGCTTTTATACGGTAAAAATTATGCCTGCTAAGCGGATCTAAATCAGAAAAAGAATAATTATTAACCGTTGGAGAGCCTGCAACCTCAGCAATGCAGGTATAGTTAATGCCATTACCGGACCGTTCAACGGTAAATCCATTTAGATCCCCGGTTTGTTCTATACTCCACTTCAATAGGTTACTGCCATTTCTTTTCTCAGCGATAAAGCTTGTAAAACCAATAGGAGTTACGATAGCAGGATATGCTAACGAATTTGTAAAAGTGACGGTAGAGGGGTTGCCGGGATTACCCCCGGCGATACCATTTCCTATTGCCTCATCAGCACGGAACGCATTGTTAGGATTAAGATAAGTGGCAACGAATGTAAAATTAATGGCTCCTCCAAGACCTATCGATGCTTTATTGAAATTGAAACTAAAAGTTGCGCTGCCAGGATTGCCGGTTGGTGATAAATTAACAGAGGTAATGTAATTATGAGATCCGCCATTCTCTAATTGCCAAAGCCCACCAAAGCCCTGATCAAATGCAATAGCATAATCAGCTTCAAAAGGAGCAGTAAAATTTACGGTGGCTCTGTTAGCACCATTTACTCCCGAAATAGCCCTGCGTAAAGGATCTGCCTCGTCAGTAAAACCGGATGTGCTTGTAAAACCACCTGCCACTGAATTAATATAAATCACAACGGCATCGTTAAGATTGGCGGCTCCTTTTGTGAAAGTACCTGAAACAGTTGTTCCATCATCACTCATCTGCAGGGTGCCGGTTCCTAATACGCCACCAAATCCGGAGTTGCCATTGCCCGGATAAGAACTTTGAGCTCCTGCCAGGAAGTATAACATTAAGGATAGAAAAGTAAAGATTGATTTCATAGACTGTATTTTAAATTAGTAATGTCGTTATTTGTCAATGAACAGTTTTTGATTGTAAACAGCCCGATGTCCTTTTATGGTCAAATTATAAAAGCCATTTGTTAATTGTTCGGGTAAACGGATGGTAACATAATTTTCAACCCCTTTGTAAAATAGTTGATGACGTAATACAACTTGTCCGGCTGTGTTTACAATTAAAAGATTGTAATTGCCTTTTTCCAGACCCGCCATTTCAATGTTCAGCACACCCTTAACTGGGTTAGGGAAAATAGTAACAGTTTCTGTATTAAAATTGTTTACAGAAACAATACTGCTGTTTTTCTTTTTGCCTCCTCGGCCAACTGCCTGAATGCGGTAATAGTTTTTCCCTTTCATGGGACTATCATCGGTGGCGGTATAAGTAGCAATATCCATCAATTGCCGCCCGTTAATCCTTTTTATTGGTGTAAATCGGTTACCATCAGCTGAACGCTCCAGTAAATAATAGCTGACTTTACTGTCTTCAGCAACAAACCATTGAATGAGACATTCATTATTCTGGTATTTTCCAGTAAGGTCTATGAAACTAATCGGCAGAAAAATTCCCGCTGTGGTATAAAATGTTTCTCCGGAAATGGTACTTATATCAACAGGGCAGGTCAGGGGTGATGTTGTGCCGAGGTCTCCCGGAATACATTCGTTTGACATTTGCCCTACCTGATTTGTAATGACGACAAAGAAGCGAACTTCATGTCCTTCCTGAACGCCGGGTAAAGATGTGTAGGGGATAGCAATTTCAATACCATTATTCTGCGTTGCAGATGGGGCAACAACATATCCATCCAGAAATGCATAAGTAACAGGCAGACCTGGGGTACATCCGGGGGGTATATCACAAAATGGAAGGTTTTGCGATGTTGATGTGCCAGTAAGGTTGCAGAATCCCACATTTCCGTATTGCAAATACTCAAAACCAGCTCCGGCACCAAACCGCATAGCGTCGAAATACATATTGGTGGTTGTGTTTCCTTTATTAAAAGCAAAAGCATAATCAGCATCAAACCCGGCATCTAATGTGGACATTCCAAGGCAGGTAAAAGGAAATGCGAAGACTCCAACTCCTCCTGAAGAAGTCGTTCCGGCTAATGTATTGTTTCCCCGCCCTAGATAGCTAACATCATCCAAGAATATCACGATGTTGTTAACCGGGATTGCTGCGTCAACTGTGCCCGTTACACCAATATATAAAGTTGTAGAATTTGAGTAGTATTTAATAGCTCCGATATCATTACCTAGGCTGAATCCATTGTTGGTATTTGCCCAACCAAGAGTCTGGTACTGTACATCGCTCAGGTCACCATCTATGACCGGCTGTGCCCTGAGGAAAATGCAGGGGCATACAATTAGTAGAAAATTGGCAAGCAGCTTCATTGCAGATTAGTTAGTTTTGCCCGTCCGCAAAACAGTGGGCAAAATAACCATTTTTTTCATATAGTGTACTTTTGACACATTAATTATGTGGTCCGTTTGTAAAAAAGAGCTTCGTCAATTTTTCAGCAGCCTTACCGGCTATATCGCTATCATTGTTTTTTTGTTGGTTAACGGGCTGGTTCTCTTTGTTTTCGATGATAATGTTTTCGACTTTGGCTATGCCACACTTAACCGTTTTTTTCAACTGGCTCCGTGGATATTATTATTACTTATCCCTGCCATTACAATGCGAAGTTTTGCCGAAGAATTCAAAACCGGCACTTATGAAATATTACAGACCCGTCCGCTGAGTCGCTGGCAGATCATCGGGGGTAAGTATTTTGGCAGCCTTGTTGTAGTGTTTATTGCATTGCTGCCCACTATAATCTACATTATTTCAATCCAACGTCTTTCATCTAATGAAGGGCTGGATATGGGCGCCACTATAGGTTCGTATATCGGTTTATTTTTTTTAGCGGCTGTTTTTACGGCTATTAGCATTTGTTGCAGCAGCTTTACCAACAATGCTGTGGTGGCATTTATTACCAGCCTGATCGGTTGTGCTCTGTTGTATTATGGTTTTAGTGCTATCAGCAAATTGCCGGCATTAAGTAATGGACCGGATTATTATGTAGAAATGCTGGGGATTGATTTTCATTATCGCAGTATCAGCCGTGGCCTGATTGACTCCAGAGATATTATTTATTTTCTCAGTATGATACTCTTGTTTTTTGCTATTACTAACCGAAACCTGTTAAAGCGATAACATGAATAGGGGAATAGAAAAAATCTTTGCTTCAAAGTACTGGTGGCTGTTGCTGCTGATTATTTTGTTTGGTGTTAACTATCTCGCTTCTGTTTTTCATGTCCGGGTTGACCTTACCAAAGAAAAACGTTACACCCTCAGTAAAGCAACCAAGGATTTGTTGAAGAATCTCGATGATGAAGTGCAAATAGATGTTTTTTTGAAAGGGCAATTTCCAGCAGGATTCAAGAAACTGGCAGAAAGCACTAATGAATTTCTGCGATTGATGAAAGACCGCAACGGCTCTAAGATACATTATCGTTTTATTTCCCCTCAGGATGAAATGCCGGGAACCGGCATTATGTATGGAGATTCATTAGTATCATTAGGAGCAGTACCCATCAATCTGACCGTTCAGAAAAAAGCCGGAGAAAGCAGTAATATAATTTTTCCAGTGGCGGTTATTCATTATAAGGATAAACACTCCCTGGTGAATCTTTATCCCGGGGCAAGCGGAAGAATTTCACAAGAAGAGACTAACAGTGCAGAAGCATTGATGGAGTACCAGTTTGCAAAAGCCCTCGATAAGCTGACACAGACCAGAAAGCCGGGTGTTGCTTATTCAATTGGCAATGGTGAGCCAGTTGATGGAAGAACATATGATTTAAGACAATCTTTGCAGGAGGATTACAGGTTTGGAACACTTAATATAAAAACAGCGCCACGAATCCCGGATGGGGTAGATGTATTGATAATCGTTAAGCCAACAGAAGCATTTACCGAAGACGAGAAACTAAAGATCGATCAGTTTGTAATGAATGGAGGTAAATTATTTTGTTTTATTGACAATCTTATCGCCGAGCAAGATAGCCTGGCAATAAAACCAGAGACAATCGCTTATGACAGGAACCTTAATCTTACCGATCTCTTTTTTCGGTATGGTCTTCGGATAAATACCGATCTAGTGATGGATCTACAGTGCGATTTGATTCCTATTGTAGTAGGAGGTAATATGGACAATCCTCAAATGGAGTTTCTGCATTGGAACTATTATCCCATACTTTCAGGTGGCGACAACTCAATGAGTGCAAACCTTGGCTATGTTGCCAGCCGCTTTGCAAATTCAATTGATACAATCCAGGTGAATGGAATTAAGAAACAAGCATTACTTGTTTCATCTTCCAATTCAAGAATAATAAGTACACCGGCACTTATCAGTTTAAATGAAAATAAAAATGTACCGGAAGACGAAAAATTCAAACGCAATGCGATCCCCGTGGCAATGCTGCTGGAAGGAAAATTTACTTCAGTATTCCGCAACCGTACAACCCAATCGCAAAGAGACAGTCTCGCAGTTACTGGACTTAGCTTCAAGGAGAGTTCCGTTGACAACAAAATGATTGTCGTTGCCGATGGTGATATTGTATTGAATGATTTTGTTCCTGGTAATGGACCCAATGCTGAGCCCATTCCTGTTCCGATGGGGTGGAATAAATACACTTACACAGAATACATGAAACAGTCGGAGCTGGGAAAGCTTTTTATTCCGGTAGCGAACCGGGAGTTTGTAAATAGTTGCTTAGAATATCTCGTTAATAATCCAGCTATCAGTGAAACAAGGAATAAGGATATTGTGCTTCGTCTGCTGGATAGTAAAAAAGTGCAGGCTCAAAAATCCACTTGGCAGTTTATCAATATAGGATTACCAATATTACTGGTACTACTTTTCGCATTAATTTATCAACAAGTGAGGAAGAGGAGATATGCATCTTAATTTGTCTTCACCTTACAGCATCCTCTTTATCTTTATACTTAATAACAGGAAATAATGACACATGACCAGCTAACATACCTTGTTTTTGGAATCGTATTGGTTGTTGCATTGGTATTTGATCTGGGTCTTCTTAGTAAAAAGAGCCAGAAAGTAACTATTCGCCAGGCTTTATATCAAACCATGTTCTGGGTGGGGCTTGCATTGGCTTTTTTTATATTCTTATGGATCGAGAACGGGCAGAAACCAGCATTGGAGTACATCAGCGCCTATCTGATGGAATGGAGCCTTAGTATTGATAATATCTTCGTATTCATCCTGATATTTTCTGCTTTTTCCGTAAAAGAAAAACATTATGGCCGGGTGCTGCTTATTGGAATACTGATGGCTATTGTTTTCCGTGTCATCTTTATTACAGTGGGGGTGGCGCTGGTAGAGAAATTTCACTGGATATTATATGCCTTTGGGGCTTTCCTGGTTTTCACGGGTTATAAAATGTTTACTGCAAGTGATGACGAGGAGTTCAAGCCGCAGGAAAGTAAGATATATCGGTTTATGAAAAGGTTCCTGCCGTTAGTGCCGCATGATGGTGATGGTAAGTTTATGGTTCGGGAAAATGGTAAACCTGCTTATACCACTTTGTTTGTGGTCATCATTATGCTGGCAGCAATTGATCTTGTATTTGCACTGGATTCCATTCCTGCTGTAATGGGAATAGTAGATACTAAAACCATTGGTTATGAAGAGACCGCAAGGTTAGTGATATACACATCGAATATTTTTGCGGTATTAGGTCTGCGGTCACTTTTTTTCCTGCTCCGGGGAGCTGTTAGTAAGTTCGATTATTTACAGCAGGGTATTGCGATTGTACTTGTATTTATAGGTATAAAAATGCTGGCAGAGCATTGGATCAATCAATGGATCGATAAACAAACACAAGTTTTTATCTCGTTGGGAGTTATTTTGGTCTGCATATCCGGTTCTATATTTTATTCCATCTTTATGCAGAAGAAGGGAGAACCAGCCGATATTTCAGACGAGAGTCAACATTAGATATACAGCTTAATTGAGTTACCTGGTCAGTCATATTGCCCGTATCATAAATGCTGAAGCATCAGTAGTGTCTGATACTGCTATTGAACATCTTTTACTGGACAGCCGTAAGATCTTTTCGCCGGCATCTTCTTTATTTTTTGCCATCAAAGGTCCCCGGAGAGATGGCCATCAATTCATTCCGGAATTATATAAAAGAGGGGTAAGAAGTTTTGTAATAGACCAGAGAATAGAAAAAGAACTTTATCCGGAAGCTTCTTTTCTGTTGGTAGCCGATACATTGGCTGCATTGCAGCAACTAGCAGCTTATCATCGTAAGCAATTCAATATTCCTGTCTTAGGTATTACGGGTAGTAATGGGAAGACGATTGTGAAAGAATGGTTATACCAACTCTTGCATGAAGATTATAATATCGTTCGCAGTCCCAAAAGCTATAACTCACAAATAGGGGTGCCGCTAAGTGTGTGGCAAATGAATGGACAACACACACTGGCAATCTTTGAAGCTGGTATTTCAAAGCCGGGAGAAATGGAGAAACTTGAAAAGATCATTCAACCAACCATTGGGGTGTTTACTGGTATTGGAGAAGCACACAGCGAAGGATTCAATAGTGTCGAACAGAAAATACAGGAGAAGAAAACCCTTTTTAAAAATGCAGTAGTGCCCAGTTTGGTAAATGTTGCCAAAGTTGAAAAAGCCAATGGTAACACAATCATATCTGCCTCGATTGATCAGCCCGAAAATATTTCGATTACTATCGAAATACCTTTTGTTGATGATGCCTCAGTGCAAAATGCACTTACCTGCTTACAGGTACTACTGCTGCTTAATATCCCACACGCCGCAATCAGCCAAAGGATGAAACGGTTACAGCCGGTGAATATGAGGCTGGAGTTGAAAAAAGGAATTAATCACTGCATCATTATTAATGATAGTTATAGTGCTGATCTTAGTTCGCTTGAGATTGCTTTGAATTTCCTTGATCAGCAAAGCATAGCAGATAAAAAGACAGTCATTCTTTCTGATTTTTTACAAAGCTCCCTATCAGACAGAACTTTATATCAGCAGGTATTGGAAAATCTGAAGAAGCATAAAGTTAGTAGGTTCATTGGTGTAGGAGAGAAAATATCCGCCGAGCTCAGGAATTTATTACTGGAGCAGGAAAGCAGATTGGCTATTGAATTGTACCAATCTACAGAGGATTTCATTCATTACTTTCGATCTTCATCGTTTAAGGAAGAGGCTATCCTGATAAAAGGGGCGAGGGCATTTGCTTTTGAACGAATTGTTCAATTACTGGAACAAAAAGTACATCAGACAGTACTTGAAATAAATCTCAATGCAATTGCACACAACCTGAAAGAATACCAGCGGATATTAAAGCCCTCTACAAAGGTGATGGCGATGGTGAAAGCTTTTGCCTATGGGAGTGGTGGCGCAGAAATAGCGGGTATTCTGCAGTATCATAAAGTAGATTATTTAGGAGTGGCGTATGCAGATGAAGGAGTAGAGCTGAGAAGATCCGGCATCGCATTACCTGTTATGGTAATGAACCCGGAAGAAAGTGCTTTTGAATCTGTTATCGATAACAATTTAGAGCCAGAGATTTACTCGTTTGAGTTGCTGAAATCGTTTGACGAATTTTTGCAGCAACAGGGTTTACAACAATACCCGATACATATTGAAATAGAAACTGGAATGAACAGACTGGGTTTTGCAGCGGAAGATATTAAAAGGTTATGTTCAATATTGCAATCAACCCTTTCATTCAAAGTGCAATCAGTATTCTCTCATCTGGCAGCCAGTGAAGAAGCGGCACAGGATGAATTTACACTTCGTCAATTTAACATCTTTGACCAGGCTTCAAAAGAGCTGGAAGAAAAATTGGGTTATAATTTTATAAAACATATTTCGAATTCCGCCGCTGCCATTCGTCACCCCCAGTTACAGATGGATATGATAAGACTGGGAATTGGATTGTACGGTGTTGACAGTTCCGGTTCTTCTGCATTGAACTTGCAGACCGTTGCTACGCTGAGATCAACTATTGCTCAATTAAAATATTTAAAAAAAGGTGAATCGGTAAGTTATAACCGGAAAGGGATTGTGGAAAAGGATTCGGTGATTGCAACAATACGGATCGGATATGCCGATGGTTACCCCCGCAGGCTGGGTAATGGTACCGGAAAAGTTTGGCTGAAAGGTAAACTGGCTCCGGTTATTGGTACCGTTTGCATGGATATGTTTATGGCGGATGTAACGGATATTCCTGATGTGCAGGAAGGCGATGATGTTATTATTTTTGGTAATCAATTACCTGTACTACAGGTAGCAAAATGGGCTGAAACAATTCCATATGAAATTATGACTGGTGTTTCTCAACGGGTTAAAAGGGTTTATTTTGAAGAATAACATTTAACAACAACACTAAAAAGCTCCCAAGCCAAAACTGTATATTTGTCCATCATTATGAAGACACTGAAACTTAAACATGTCATATTCATTATTGCGGCTATCATTGTCGTTGATCAGGCGCTGAAGATATGGATCAAGACAAACCATCCTACTGGTGAGGTGGAAAGAATCTTTGGTATGAATTGGTTTCGTTTACACTTTATTGAAAACCCCGGTATGGCATGGGGCTGGAAGTTTGGCAATGAGACCGGTAAAATGATTCTGACATTATTCCGTCTTGCAGCAGTAATATTTGGAACCTGGTATTTGGGCCGGATCGTTAAACAACAATATAAAAGGGGTTTCATCATTTGCGCTGCACTTATTTATGCAGGAGCATTGGGAAACCTGATCGACAGCATGTTCTATGGGATGATCTTCGATAAAGGACTTAAATACGATCCGGCTATTAATGATTATGTTCAGTACTCAGGGATTGCAGAGTTTTCATCTCATGGGTATTCATCTTTTCTGCATGGTAGTGTGGTGGATATGCTTTATTTCCCAATGTTCAAAGGCCACTTTCCTTCCTGGTTTCCTTTTGTTGGTAATGACGAGTTCGAATTCTTTAGTGCCATTTTTAACATAGCAGATGCTTCTATCTCTATTGGTGTTATCACATTGCTGATTTTCCAGAAAAGATTTTTTAAAAAGAACTTACCCGCTGAATCACACCCCACTGTCGAAACAAGTACTGAGGTAAGTGACAAAGTACAGGTTCTATAAAAGAAAATAGCCGCCCCTGTTCAGAACGGCTACCTTATATGATAAGGGGTATGGAAACAACTATCTGTTTTGTTTGATCACTCTTTTCTGAATGATATTGCCAGCTACATTAACCCTTAGAAAATAAATTCCGACAGACAGTAAATCAGTATTTTCTATCGATAGACGATTAACCCCGCTGCTGACCTCAAACGAAGTTTTTCTTACCGTTTTACCTGCAGCATCTATCAGGTCAACTTCCGCTTTACCATTATGTTCGGTAGATATTTCAAACGATAACTCATTCCCGAACGGATTGATCACCGATAGAAATGAAAGTGGGCTGGGATCAATTGATAATTGTATGGTTCTTGAATAAGTTGATTGGCCTGCAGCATTCTTCATCTTTATGCGGTAATATACTTTTCCAGCTAATGGTGTTGGGTCGGTATAAGTATAAGTGCTTTGCTCGGATGCATAATCGTTATAACTGTTTACTGTGCCTATAAGGAAGAAATTAATTCCATCAGTGCTTTTTTCAACTTCAAACTGCAAAGGCTCGTCTTCTCCGGTGGTTGTCCATTTCAGCGCTGCCCTTTCATTGACAAGACGGCCTGAAAAAGAAAGTAGCTGGGCAGAAAGAGGTATACCACATTCTATTACCTGAAGAGTAATAAATGGTCCTGAGTCTGTAAATCTGCAACTATCGTCAGACAGATTAGCTGATGTAGTGGCAACAACCACCCTGTAAACATCTCCTGAGTTGGCGATTGAAGTTAATGCCGGGGGAACGGTATAAGTTGCGATATATTCCCATTCACTACCTGTCCAGGTGGGTGTTATTGGCCCCACGGTTCCGGTTACATCAGCCCAGGTTGCACCTCCGTCTGTACTTCGCTGCCATTTGTAATAAGTATAGTTGTCGAAGAAGGACCTCACAGTATCTGTTAATACAATTGTATTGCTATCACAAACTATAGGGTTGTATGTAGGACCATAATTCATTTCCGGTGAACAGGTGACCACCGATATGTCATCCAGGGCCCAGTCGTTACCGCCTCCGCCCGGTGCATTATTATAATAACGCATTGTAAAACTCGTTTGTGCAGGCCCTGTAAGAAAGGTAAATCCTTTCTTGACCCACTGACCATTATAAGTCAGGTCACCAGACGTATAGTAACGAACACCGTCTAATGCAATTGCAATATTAGGCCGCACACCAGATGAATCACCAGCAGCTGTCGGTATATAACCTCCACCAGTGGCACCAACCCCATTCGAGTCACATCCACATTTAGAGCAGATGTTCCTCATCCAGCAGGATATTTCATAGTAAGTGTTAGGGCATAATCCGCTGATAGTATGATTAAAAGCCGAGTCAATACGATAAGCAGCATTAACAACAAGCATATACCCACCTGTTCCTCCTCCGGTGGTGTCTGTTGCGGGATTACCGGCAGTAGGACTTGCCGCACCTGTATGATCACCAATAATATCCCAAAGTGTAAAAACCCGGTGTGTAGTGGGACTGCCGCCGCAAGCGCCGTCAGGTTTTGGCCATGTATTGGAAGTACTGTAAACACCACCACTTGTATTATTAGCTATACCATAGTAGTAGTCTTGAGGTGAACTACAGGTAAATGTATTATAGGTATAACCCGCCGGCACATTACCAGAAGCACCTCTGTTTCTCAGGTTACCACTTCCAAATGTTCCATTAGTTTCTGTACCCAGTGAGTTTACACCAACGGTATTGGAACAGATACCATAGTTATTATATACCATTACCGGGCTGGAAGGAAAAGTAAATGTACTTACAACCGGCGGGGCAGTGGTGTAAGTGATGCTTCCACCACCGGTATTAATTGTTGTATTGAATGCCGCTGTAACTTGTATTCTATATGAAGCTACGATTATACAGGTGCTTCCATATAAAGAAGGTTTATGACTGTTATTATTCCTTATTCTCCCACGACGATAGACGGTAGCTGGTTGATCTACCTGCCGGTAACCCAGGTTCATGGTAATATTGGAACCACTTATCCATCCTTCGTCATTGGACGCATCAAATTGTGCATCAGTGAATGACTTGTATGTTTTTCCCTCGTTGGTCAATATTTTCAAAGAACCGGCAACATATGATGTTCCTGTAGGAATGACATCGGTAAACCGGCAACTGTCAAATGATGCTGCCCTTACAACAACAGCGGCCCGGATTTCCAGTATATCATTTGTTTCAACTGTGCCACCAGTGGGCTTACTGATATTGATAAAGCTTTTTCCAAAATCAATTTGAGGAGTTGGTATTGCAGGATTAGTAACACAAATCCGGAAAGTCGCATTACTTGTAAGGACAGTACCTCCGGCAGAATAAACACGGATATAGTAAGTGGTATTTCTTGCTAAAGTGGTAATAGCAATGCTTGTTGTACCGCAGGCCACTGATGTTAGTCCTGCACAGGTACCAGAGAATAATTGCAGGCGGGCACCCGAAGCACTTAAATTTGAGCCGAGGTTACTTAAAGTGATAGTATGATCTGTTGATGTTGTTACAAACCTATACCACACATCATCATCTGCAACCCCGGTACATGGGGCCACAGGAACTCCTGAATTGGTAGCGTTTTGTACAGTACCATTTGTGTTGACACAAACTGTGGAGGAAGTCAATAAAACAGCTGCACCACAATTGTCATTGGCAGGTTGGGCCGACGCAATATGCGTAAGAAAAAGTAAGCTGGTGGTTAATACAGCGATCCTGACCCCCGTAAAAAGAGTTGGTATAAATGGTTTCATAGACGGATGTTAGTTTTCACAGAATCGGATTTACGGTATTCTTCTCAGGTCAGACTTGCAAACATAAAAATAGATTAATGGGCATGTACTGTCAATAGGAATATATGCTTAACTATATATAAAAAACACGGAGAAATATACCTGTGGAAACCCCTATTGACATTGATTTTTTACCGAAGTACTTTTAATGTTCAATCCGTTTCTATGAAAAAACTCTACCTGTTTTTTTTACTCCCTTTTTTTATGTTACTAACCTGGCTTCCGGTAAGAGCCCAGATCGTTGATTCCACAACAACGCTTTTTAATATTGATACTATAGCAAAAAATCTCGGATACCCTTGGGAGATAACTTATGGACCTGATGATTCCCTTTGGATTACAGAGGCCCGGGGTTACCGGGTGGTGAGGGTCAGTTCTTCAAGAACAGGGGCACAAAAAAACTCACTTCCGCAGGAAGTTTTAAGAATTCCATTGGGCGCAGGGGAAATTAATTTTGACAGATCCTCGAATCGTTGGCCACAGGGTGGTATGCAAGGGTTGGCGATTCATCCCGAGTTTATGACTGATGTAAATAAACGCTGGGTTTATCTTTCATACGTTTATAAAAAGCAATCTTGTCCAAATGGAAGTAGTGGAGCACCGTGTATGTTCAGGGCTAAAATCGTTCGCTGCCGCTTTTATTTTGCAGCAGATGCAGGTAATCCAACGAGCTTTCCCTACAAGGATACACTGACAATCATGGATACGGTTATTTCTAATTTGCCCGGCAGTAATGACCATAATTCTGGAAGATTGGTCATCAGCCCTTTTACTGAAGGACCAGATAATAAATACAAATTGTATTACACTATTGGTGATATGGGAGCCGGTCAGTTCAATAACGATACCCGGCCTAATTATGCCCAGAATACCGATACCTGTGAAGGAAAGATATTAAGATTGAATACAGAACCCGACGGCGATCTTTCATATGGGGTTGTGCATGATTACAACACCTGGCGGCAATGGATACCAAATGATAATCCTTTTAATCACAGCATTCCGGCTTTTAGTGCATTAAAAACACCTGCTTATAGTTACGGTCATCGGAATGCGCAGGGTATTGTATGGGGCAATGTGAACGGAACCTGGCGGCTATACAGTTCAGAACATGGAGATAAATCTGATGATGAGGTAAATAATATCCTTCCAGCCACTAATTACGGGTGGCCCAAAGTAGCCGGGATGGGTTCTGATGATAACTATTCTTCGTTGGATGCTTTTGCTAATAATGACAGACTGGCAAATTCATTGATCAACTATTCAGAAAACACATGGGCTAATAGTAATAGTATGCAAAGACCGCTGTTCGTTACTTTTAACTGGGCTGCTTCAGCTATTCCGGCAGATGGCTCTAACATTTTTACATGGGGGACTATTGCTCCCTCCAGTATTGATATTTATCAGGGAAATATTCCCGGCTGGAAAAATTCATTACTGGTAACATCATTAAAATATGGTATGTACCGTTTAAGATTGAAATCGACCGGTGATTATGTTGATAGTGCTTCTTCTACTAACACCGTTGATACATTCCCATTGTTACATAGCTGGCGGGTAAGAGATGTGGCGATTAACCCTGATCCTAATAGCGGAATTTTTTGGGTGGTGATGGACAGTACCGGTTCCACGTCTGGCCCAACCGGAGGTTTTTCCGGTGGCAATACTCCTACTAAGGACGGTGGAAAAGTTTTGAAGCTGACTTATAAAACAATGCTGACATTGCCCCTTACTTATAACCCAAGAAGCGGTCCACCTGTTGTAAAGGACCTGGTGCAGATATTTCCGAATCCTGTCGTCAACATAATAAATGTACACGGCAAGAAAGAACTTCGAAAACCATTATTGGTACAGATATGTGATGTGTATGGCCGGATGCTGAGAGAAGCCACCAGTTACCGTAACGATTTTTCAATAGATGTTTCCGATCTTAAGCCGGGTACTTACCTACTGAAACTTTATAATGGTTATGACATGGAGGTGCAGATAGAGAAATTTATAAAACAATAAAGACAGCCTTATCAGGATGGAATAAAATACAAAGTCCCGGATTTCCGGGACTTTTGTTTTTGGTTATGCTCAAGGGTTTACGGAAAAAAATTTATTTGCTTCAGCCCCTCATGGGACTGGATTGCCTGCTGTTGGAAATATAGCGTAATGCAGCAGCCATGCTGTCTTTTGCCAGCGATAATACTCTTGCAGGTCTTGTAATCACATTTTCAGAAAGTACTGCCCGCAAGTAAGGAGATGGTTCTGTTTGTTTGGCCTCAGGCTTTTTACCAGAGGATTGTTTAGAACCGGGGGAAAAGTAAAATAATGGTTGGCCGTTACTTTTCATAGACTGGGATTTTGGGTTTACAAAAGGGTTTGGATATTTACTACTGTTAAGATAGTATCACTAAAACAGGTTTTGCAAATTTTACGGAATAAAAAAAAGAAGAACATTCAATTCTTCTTTTTTTACGATAGGGTTTTTACTATAATAACTTAAAAATAATGGTTAAATCTTACCCACCATATTTTCGGGTTTCACCCATTCGTCAAATTGTGCGGGAGTTACATAACCAAGTTTTACAGCCATCTCCTTTAGTGTCGTTCCCTGTTTGTGTGCTTTTTGAGCTATCTCGGCTGCTTTGTAATAGCCAATCTTTGTATTAAGAGCTGTAACAAGCATAAGGCTGTTGTTAACATGTTTTTTGATATTTTCTTCAATAGGTTTCAGTCCAACGGCACATTTATCATTAAAGGAAACACAACCATCACCAATTAATCTTGCACTATGCAGGAAGTTGTAGATCATGACCGGCTTAAAAACGTTCAGTTCAAAATGTCCGTTAGCACCGCCAATGCTGATAGCAACATCATTGCCCATCACCTGTGCAGCAATCATCGTTAATGCTTCGCATTGTGTTGGGTTTACTTTTCCTGGCATAATAGAAGAGCCGGGCTCGTTATCAGGAATAAAAATTTCGCCAATACCACTTCTTGGTCCTGAAGATAGCATGCGAATATCGTTAGCGATCTTCATCAGACTGACAGCTACAGTTTTTAATGCCCCATGTGCTTCTACAATGGCATCATGTGCAGCAAGAGCTTCGAATTTATTTTCAGCAGTTACAAAAGGCAAACCCGTAAGCTTGGCAATATGCTTTGCTACATTCTCAGCATAGTTGGGAGGAGTGTTGATGCCTGTTCCGACAGCAGTACCACCAAGAGCAAGTTCACTTAAATGCGACAGGGAATTTTTTATGGCTTTCATTCCATGATCCAGCTGGGAAACATAGCCACTGAATTCCTGGCCAACAGTCAGTGGAGTGGCATCCATAAAATGGGTACGGCCAATCTTCACCACTTTCATAAATTGCTTGCTTTTCCTGGCAAGGGTATCCCTGAGTTTTTTAATACCCGGAAGTGTAGTCTCCACAAGAATTTTGTATGCCGCTATATGCATCGCTGTAGGAAACGTATCATTAGACGACTGTGACTTGTTTACATCATCATTCGGGTGCAGGAATTTTTCTTTATCAGTTAGCTTACCGCCCTTCAGTACATGTCCCCGGTAAGCAATCACTTCGTTCACATTCATATTACTCTGTGTACCACTGCCGGTTTGCCAAACCACCAATGGGAAATAATCATTCAATTGTCCTTTTAATATCTCATCACATACTTTACCGATAAGGGCAGATTTGTTCTTCGGTAATACGCCGGCTTCCAGGTTGGTAATAGCGGCTGCTTTTTTCAGGTATGCAAATGCCGAAATAATTTCTTTCGGCATTTTATTGATATCCTGTGCAATTTTGAAATTGTCTATGCTGCGCTGGGTTTGTGCACCATAATAGGCCTCTGCAGGTACTTTTACCTCACCCATGGTGTCTTTTTCAATCCGGTATTCCATATAGCTGTTTGTGGGTTTATTTGATGCCGCAAAGGTAGGTCAAACCGGCAATCGGTTGCCGCATTTTTGACTTTAAAAGTTCGGCGTATGGTGGTAAATTGCTGGTATGAAGAAATTGGTCTGCTTTGTTTTTTTCCTGTTTTTTTTCCTCGACTCCTTTTCGCAAACGAAACATGTTTTCTCTCTCGGCAAGAATGATTTCTTGCTGGATGGAAAGCCTTTTCAAATCATCAGCGGAGAAATGCACCCAGCAAGAATTCCGAAAGAATACTGGCGACACCGCATCCAAATGGCTAAGGCAATGGGTTGTAATACCATCGCTGCTTATATTTTCTGGAATTACCATGAAATAAAACCGGGTGTGTACGACTTTAAGTCGGAAAACAGGAATATAGCGGAGTTTGTGAAAATTTGCCAGCAGGAAGGAATGTGGGTACTGTTTCGTCCCGGCCCTTACGTTTGTGCCGAATGGGATTTCGGTGGCTTGCCAACCTACCTGTTGAAAATACCGGATATAAAGATCCGCTGTATGGATGCCAGGTACATGGGCGCAGTAACAGGTTATATTAATCGCCTTTCAAAAGAGATAAAATCTTTGCAATGCACCAATGGCGGCCCGATACTGATGGTACAGATAGAAAATGAGTACGGTAGTTTTGGAAACGATAAGGAATACCTGGAGGAGTTAAGAAAGTTGTGGGTTAAAAACGGGATCGATGTTCCTTTTTATACCGCCGATGGACCGACGGCCTATATGCTTGAGGCAGGAAGTATTGTTGGCGCCGCTATCGGATTAGACAGCGGTAGCAGCGAAGCTGATTTTGAACAGGCTAAGAAAAGAAATCCTGATGTGCCGGTATTTAGCAGCGAAACCTACCCCGGCTGGCTTACACATTGGGGTGAAAAATTTGCGAGGCCTGATACCAATGATTTAAAAAGAGAAGTAGAATTTTTATTGAAGACAAGGAGATCACTTAACTTTTATGTAATACATGGCGGAACCAACTTTGGTTTTACTGCAGGTGCTAATGCTTTTTCTCCCACACAATATCAGCCGGATCTCACCAGCTATGATTATGACGCTCCCATCAACGAACAGGG
The DNA here is from genome assembly GCA_044220915.1 of Chitinophagaceae bacterium. Lineage (GTDB taxonomy): Bacteria > Bacteroidota > Bacteroidia > Chitinophagales > Chitinophagaceae > JJ008. The sequence goes on along the minus strand of JBGAQD010000003.1, from coordinate 186,764 downwards.
ACTGCCAACTCCAAAGTTCTTTATGCTTCGTAAGCTCATTGGAAAATATGTTGATTATAAAATTCCTGAATTACCCAAACCCGTTCCGGCAATTGAAATACCGGTAATTGAAATGCAGGTAATGAATTCAATATGGAATTATTTACCTGCACCGATCTATTCTCCGCAGCCCAAACCTATGGAGGTATTTGATCAAAACCAGGGGTTGATCATCTACAGGACAAAGCTGGTTGGACATAAAGGGGGCAAACTCAGCATCTGGGAGCCGCATGATTATGCGTTGGTATTTCTGAACCATAAATTTATTGACACCGTTTTTCGGGACGGGGGTAAATGGACAATTGATCTGCCAAAGCCGGATATTGTGGTGAATGATCCGGTGCTGGAAATTATGGTCGAGGGGATGGGGCATATCAACTTTGCCCAATTCATGATTGACAGAAAGGGAATAACAGACCGGGTAACATTGAATGGAATGACATTGATGGACTGGGAAATATTTCCTTTGCCAATGGATTACGGGTTTGTAAGAACAGGGGCCCAACCATCAAGAGGATTGATTAATGACAAGCAAGGATTATTCTTTAAAGGAAAGTTTAACCTTGCAGCTACCGGCGATACTTATTTTGATATGAGTAATTACTCCAAAGGAATGGTCTATCTGAACGGGCATAACCTCGGGAGATACTGGAATGTTGGCCCCCAGCAGCGATTGTACTGTCCAGCCAACTGGCTTAAGAAAGGAGAGAATGAGATCATAATATTTGACCTTCACCAGTTGGAAACTGCAACGATCTGCGGTAAAATGTCGTTGGAATAATTTCGTATTATTGGTTATTAATATGATGAGTATGAAAAAAATAATTACTTTTTTTCTTTTGCTTACAGTTATTACTGCTGAAGGGCAGCGGCAAACAGATAACATCATCATCATTACCACGGACGGTTTTCGCTGGCAGGAGGTTTTTAAGGGCATGGATTCTGCTATTGCCAACAACTCAAAATTTAACCAGGGCGACAGTGAGTACATTTTTAAGAATTACTGGGCCTTTTCTGAAAGTGAAAGAAGAAAAAAACTGATGCCTTTTCTCTGGAGTACTGTAGTGGCAAAGGGGCAGGTATTTGGCAACAGGGTGTTGGGGAGTAAAGTTGATAATGCAAATCCTTACTGGTTTAGTTATCCCGGTTATAATGAAATAATGACCGGATTTCCAGATACGGCTATCAACAGCAACGATTATCCTCCCAATCCACATGTAACTGTATTAGAGTTCTTGAATAATCAACCAAGATTAAAAGGAAGAGTGGCAGCTTTTGGTGCATGGAAAGCTTTTGACAGGATATTGAACGAAGAACGTAGCAGTATCCCTGTTGTCTCAGGATTTGACTTGGTGGGAGGGAAGAAGCCCACGGCGAATGAGAAATTGATAAACGCAATGATGAAAGATTCGCACAGGCCTTGGGGAGAAGAGGAATGCTTTGATGTGTATACTCACTATGGAGCTATGGAATACCTGAGAACAAAGAAACCAAAAGTGTTGTATATCGCTTATGGCGAAACGGATGAATGGGCTCATGCCGGGGAGTATCGTTCTTATTTAGATGCTGGTCACCAGGTTGATGCCTGGGTCAAAGAAATATGGAATTATGTTCAGTCAGATCCGCAGTATAAGAACAAAACAACTTTATTTATTACAGTAGATCATGGCCGTGGCGATATTGAAAAAGAAAAATGGACCAGCCATAACAACAAAATACAGGATGCACATGAAATATGGTTTGCTGTAATGGGGCCTGATACACCGGTAAGGGGGGAATTGAATTCAGAGATGCAACTATACCAGCAGCAATTTGCTCAAACATTTGCTAAGCTGATGGGCTATACATATAAAGCAAATCATCCAATAGCAGATGAAGTATTATATGTTTTTAAAATGAAGAAATAGTTACTTTATGAAAACACTTTGGTTAGTCTTTTTACTCTCAGTCACTTCTATAAGCAAGGCCCAAACAATCAGTATAGTGCCGTTGCCAACAAAGCAGCAACTTTCATGGCATGAAAAGGAATTTTACCTGTTTGTGCATTTTGGTCCCAATACATTTACAGATAAGGAATGGGGAGAAGGTACAGAGCCGGAAGATATCTTTAATCCAACACAATTAGATTGCAGGCAATGGGCAAGAGTGGCAAAAACCTCCGGAGCAAAGGGAATTATCATCACGGCGAAACATCATGACGGTTTTTGTTTGTGGCCCAGTAAATTCTCCAAACATACAGTAAGGGAAAGTAAATGGAAAGATGGGAAAGGGGATGTGCTAAGGGAATTATCACAAGCCTGCCGGGAAGCAGGTTTGAATTTCGGTGTTTATATTTCTCCATGGGACAGAAACCACCCCGATTATGGAACTGAAAAATACAACGATGTGTTTGCAGGAATGATAAAAGAAGTACTCAAAGACTATGGACCTGTTTGGGAATTATGGTGGGATGGTGCGAATGGGGAAGGACCCAATGGGAAGAAGCAGGTGTACGATTGGAGAAAATTTGAAAATACAGTACGGCAGGTTTCACCGAAGACCGTTGTATTCAGCGATATCGGTCCTGACATTCGCTGGGTGGGTAATGAAAATGGAATTGCAGGCGACCCTAACTGGAATTTTCTTGATACAGCAGGATATAAAAGAGGATTGGGTTCGCCGCCAATGGACACCTTGAATCATGGAAATTATAATGGCAAGCAGTGGATACCTGCTGAATGTGATGTCAGCATCCGGCCCGGATGGTTCTGGCATGCAAACGAAGATGATAAAGTAAAAACACCAGAACAGTTGTTCAATATTTATTTAAAATCTGTAGGAAGAGGTGCTAATCTTTTGCTCAATGTTCCCCCGGACAGGAGAGGGCTGATCAATGAAAAAGATGAAACAGCATTGGCAGGATTTAAAAAACTGCGGGATGAAAGTTTTGGCGATAACCTGCTGAAGACAGCCAGAACCTTTTATGAGTTCAGACCAAAGGATGTTACATTCAGGTCTGTTGATTCAAATGGAGTGTTCGGTGCCAATATCCAGAACTTTGTAGTTGAGCTTTCGGGAGAAAAACGCATCAACTGTATTGTACTCCGGGAGGCTATCCATTTTGGTCAAACAGTCCGGAAGTTCAATATTGTTTTATATAAAGGTACCAAGATGGTGAGTGAAATAAAAGGGATCAGCGTTGGTCGGAAAAGAATACTAACATTCCCGGTAAAAAGTATCACTTCATTCAAAGTCTATCTTGAAGATACAAGAGGGAATGATAACATCAGCGGGGTGGCGGCGTACCTGCTAGATGAAAGACTGACAGAGAAATAATTATTTCCCTTTGAAGTTTGCTTTTCTCTTTTCCAAAAAGGCAGCAGTACCTTCTTTCATATCTTCTGTTACAAAAGTGTTACCGAATTCTTCTATTTCCAGTGCATAGCCGTCCTTTGTTTCATCAAATACGGCATTAGCTGCTTTGATGCAACCGGCTACTGCCAGCGGGGCTTTTGAATTAATGATGTCAAGTATCTTTTTGGTATGTTCCAGTAATGTATCGGCAGTCGTTACATAATTCACCAACCCAAGTTGTTTGGCTTCAGCAGCATCTATCAAGTGGGCAGACATAAGTAGTTCCATGGCTTTGCCTTTCCCGATCAATTGTACTAACCGTTGTGTGCCACCATAACCGGGAATCAGGCCGAGATTTACTTCCGGCTGGCCAAATTTTGCATTTTCTGATGCGATGCGGAAATGGCAACTCATGGCCAGTTCGCAACCTCCGCCGAGTGCAAAGCCATTTACTGCAGCTACGATGGGTTTCACTGAACTTTCAATTCTTGCAAATGTATCCTGCCCTCTTTTAGCCAATGCCATTGCTTCTGTTTTGCTCAGTCCGCCAAATTCTGATATATCGGCGCCGGCTACAAATGCTTTTGGTCCGGCACCGGTAATAATGACTGACCTGATCTTGTTGTTGCTTTCAACTTCATCCAATGCTTTATTGAGATCAGTGAACACATCTTTGTTTAACGCATTGAGTTTGTCGGGACGGTTGATAGTAATGGTGAGAATGCCGTTTTCCAGTATGGTAAGCAATGTTTGATAACTCATAGATACTTATTTGGAAGCCGAAGATAATATATCACTTCCTTACTACTATTGTTGCTGCTGCATTTCCATAAATTTTCTGTACGAATTATCTGTAGATGGATTACCCGGATTGTGAACCTGGTATGTAAACACCGGTATTGTTGTTGCATCTTCTTTTACCGGAGACCCATTTTCGATAGTTACAGATACTTCCAGCGTATGTTCGGATGAACCTTTGTAGGTTCCTTTAACGGGTGTGCAATCGGTGAAACTGCGGCCGATGGCCAAACGGACATGCCTCTCGCCGGCAATACAATTATTGGTAGGGTCAAGCCCAAGCCAGCCATTAAAAGGAATATAAGCTTCCACCCATGCATGGGTGGCACCTTCGCCGCGGAGTTCATGATTTTTCGGACAGATATATCCGCTTACGTACCGGGCAGGGATACCGACAATGCGAAGCATGACCAATAGTATGTGTGCAAAATCCTGGCATACACCAGCTTTTAATTTCCATATTTCATCAACCTTAGTTTCCACACTGGTGATGCCTTTTTTGTATTCAAAATTCTTATAAACAAATGTTGACATCTCCATGGCAATAGAAAAAGGTGTTGTTGAATCACTCATCAACGATTTAACGATGGATGAAATTTCATCATACGAATCGCAGCTCTCCAGTAACATAAAATCCATATAGGGAAATTGCTCCCTGATCACATTCAGGTTATCCCATTGCGTTTCGGCAGCCATTTCATTGCCCGGCAGTTTTGTATCATGTATTATTACCTCGATGATGGATTCAATTGTTAATTGAGTATGGGGTTTGATGACAGAAAAGATGCCTGTTTTGTTTCCAAAGTAGTCGGTGAATAATTCCACCGATGGCTGATGACTGATGATGAGGTCATGTTTTTTTACTTCCTGCTGTGCATCATCAATGGGGAACAGCATTACCTGGTTGGCACTGTCGATAACAGCGGAAGGGTAGGTGTAACGGGTGATATGTTTGATTCGGTACTTAGGCATGGGTGCAAAATTGCGGCAATTCAGGAATTGCCAAAATAATATTGATTAAAGGCAGCAGCTATTCCAAAAAGCTCCTGCCGGAGTTGTTGTAAAAAATTTCGCAGGCCTTCGCTGTCGGATAATTTGATGTTGCTGTATTTTACGCTGTTCATAGAACGGCCGATCAGAAACTCTAATTGCTTATAACTTTCCGGCAAGCTTTCAGTTTCCAGCCGTTCAAAATACCGGAATAGTTGTTTCAGGCAATAAGAAACGGAATGGGGGAAATTCTCATTATGGATGACCTGTTCTAATACATAGTCTGTTTGGAAATTTCCCCGATGCGTTTTTAAATACAACTCATATCCTGATAATGAATATAACAAATAGCGCAGTGCTGTTACTTCCACCTTATGCTCCAGGTCATAATCCAGTTCTGTCAGCTTGATGTTCAGCATATCGGTGGAGAGAATGGCCCTTTCTAAGAATTTTCCAATGTTCAGGTAGGTGAACCCTTCACCTCTTGCCATAGTGATGTCAACTGTACCATGATACAACATACCATGATGGATGAGGGAGTCGAGTGCTGTTACCGGGTCTCCTTGTTTCACCTGGAGGTTGATCTTATTATCTCTTATCAGGTGATAATAATCGTTCAGGCACTGCCATACTTCTTTAGTGATATGGTCTTGTACGGCCCTTGCATTCTCCCTTGCTCTTGTAATGTTGTTGTAAACAGAAGCCCCGTTGTTTTTATCCAGCAGCAAATGCTCCAGTACTTTTACTGAATTGTTACCGATGGCTTTTACTTCTTCCGGTGAAGCATCGCTATAGTTGCGCAGCAGTGTTTGCCAGCTAAAATCCTTTACTTCATCCTGCGATGAAATATAGTTGGTGCGGAGTATCCGCAACATACCATTGGTCCGTTCCATGTAACGGGCCATCCAGAAAACAGAATCAGCAACTCTACTTAGCATGTTAAAATAGCTGTGAGCTTTTAGCTGCCTTTTATTGATTTAGTTTATTTAAAAAAGCCATTATCTTTTTACTCCTCAATAAGTAATTATAATCCGGGTTAAAGTTTTTCTTCTAACACCCATGTGTCTTTACTTCCTCCACCCTGCGATGAGTTAACAACTAATGACCCTTCTTTTAACGCTACCCTTGTTAATCCACCCGGAACAATGTCAATACCATCAGGTCCATATAAAGCATACGGCCGGAGGTCAACTCTCCTGGGTTGTAACACACCATTTATATAACAAGGAGCAGACGACAAACTGATAATAGGTTGTGCAATATAACTTCTCGGATCTTCTTCAATGGCTTCTTTAAATTCCTCCATCTGTTTTTCAGTAGCAGCACTGCCAATCAGCATACCATAGCCACCAGACTCGTTGGTTTTTTTAATCACCATTTTGTCCATATTCTCAAAAACCAGTTTCCTGTTTTCAGCAATACCTAACTGGTAAGTGGGTACATTTTTCAGGATGGGCTCTTCATTCAAATAGTATCTAATCATGGCGGGCACATAGGAGTAAACGGCTTTATCATCAGCCACACCATTTCCCATGGCGTTTACAATTGCCACATGGCCGGTCCGGTATGCACCGTAAATGCCCGGAACACCCAGCATACTGTCTCCCCGGAAAACCAATGGGTCAATAAAGTCATCATCCACCCGGCGATAAATAACATCCACCTGCTTTAACCCGGTAGTGGTCTTCATATAAACTTTGTGATTGTCAACTACCAAGTCGCTTCCTTCTACTAATTCAATACCCATTAATCTTGCCAACGTAGTATGTTCAAAATAAGCTGAATTATAAATACCGGGAGTAAGCAGCACCACGGTTGGGTCGCTTTTTTGCCGGTTGGCTAAGGCTACAAGATTTTTTAATAACAGGTCCGGGTAATCTTTTACAGAACGAACATTATTCTTTGGCAATATGTCCGGAAAAATGCGGTAAGTGATACTCCTGTTCTCGAGCATATAGGAAACACCGGAAGGAGTCCGCAAATTATCTTCCAGCACATAATAAGTTCCGTCGTGGTCCCGGATAAGGTCAATGCCGGAAATATGTGTGTAGATATCAAACGGTACATCCACATTTACCATTTGTCGTACAAAATTGGGGCAAGAGTAAATAAGTTTGGCTGGAACAATACCATCTTTAATGATGAATTGCTGGTTGTAAATATCTTTCAGGAAAATATTCAGTGCCTTCAACCGTTGTTTGATACCTGCTTCAATATGCTTCCACTCAGCGGCTTCCAGTATTCGGGGAACGATGTCAAAAGGAAAAATCTTTTCTATTCCCTCACCGCTACTGTAGACTGTGAAGGTGATGCCCTGGCTCATGAAAAGTTTCTTTGCCAGTTCATCTTTATGATTCATTTCATCGGTAGATAAATTTTGTATGGCAGATACGAATTGCTGGTAAGTGGGACGTACGCCTCCGGCAACAAACATCTCATCCCAAACCCTGGGCTGCTCATGATAATTGGCCAGTAAAGAATTTCCTTCCATACGTAAATGAATTTACGAAAGATAAATAAGGAATTGTTTTTTGGAAGCAATCGTTAATGTCTCTGTGGAATTTAGAAACTACGGTGTTCTTTCACCCATGCTGTAATATACTCACTGATGGCTGAAGTAGGCGTGCCGGGAGCAAATAATTTTCCAACCCCCTGTTCGTTCAATATTTTCATATCATCTTCCGGAATAATACCCCCGCCAGTTAATAGTACATCATCCATCCCTTTTTCTTTCATCAGGGCGATAACCTTTGGAAAAACAGTATTATGTGCACCGCTGAGGATACTGATGCCAATGGCATCCACATCTTCCTGTAACGCAGCATTGACGACCATTTCGGGAGTTTGCCGCAGACCGGTGTAGATGACCTCCATACCGGCATCCCGCAGGGCGGTTGCAATGACCTTGGCACCCCGGTCGTGGCCGTCTAATCCTACTTTAGCAACTAATACTCTTACAGGTCTGCTCATATGGCTATTGTGTAAGGCGAAAATAAGGAATGTGGCGAAAAGCTCATCGGGAGAATTGCTTTTTCATCGAAGCCGGGAAGCTACTATGTCAAAAGGGATAACCGCCAATATTAGTTACATCATAAGCACTGTGTATTCAGGAATTTCAATGTAGCCCGGTTATAATCACTGTACATCTGGTGATCGGCCACTGCCAGGTCAATTTGTTCTATGACGGTTAGCTTTTGCAGCACATTCAGGCTGTTCAATACAGGAAATGAAGTGGGGTTGGCCTGGTAGGCTGTAGTTAGCGCATCAGAAAACCCGATGAAATAGTTTTTACTGTTCAGGTATCCTTTGCTTTTTAGTTCATTGAAAAGGGAGATGGACAGACTGATAGTAATATCTCCTTTACGGGCAAAGCGTTCCGGGTACAATGGAGAATGTTCCAGCATATAATACTTGCTGCAAATACCACGGCTCGTTAATGTTTGCGAATTAGCTAACGCATTTGCATTACCGGTTGGTCCTACATTTTCATTATTATCAAACCGGGCCATACAGAATTGTAAAGGGGTTGTTGATATGGCAGCAATAGGTGCCCCGGATGGAGCACAATAGCTGATACCGGCTTTGTAACTAAATAAAGCAGATAAATAAGAAGAAAAATTTCCTCCATTACTCATGCCGGCTGAGTAGCGGAATTTTGCCCGGTTGGTAACACCCCGGTTATAAAAAGTATCGGTGATGATCTTTATATTGGCATAGTCCACATTTGTTACGGAATCATACGGTGTGGTAGCCCATCTTAGTTTACCGTCGCCATTGGCATCAACACCTGTGGTGGCTTCTTCTGCTTCTGTTACAATCACGCCAAAATTATCATTGATAAGGTCCTTGATCAGTTGCTGGTATTCATAACTATTCACAAAATGCTGGGCAGTGCCACCTGTACCATGCAGTAACAAAACAAAACCTTTATGACCTGCGGGAAAGTAATAGTAAACAGGTTTCATCCTGTCACGGCCCCTTATTTGTTCAAGAGTTAATGTAACAGGGGTGATATTCTTAATACTGCCGGAAAAACTTACATTTTTTGCCGGCATGATAAACCAGGTATGCCATTCATCTTTTCCATTCAGTAAGGAGGCGTCACTGCTGCTCCAGGTGTCGAATAACTGACTGGTACTATACGCCACACTGAAAATATGAACTGTATCACCGGTTTTATATTTCCCGGCGCCATATCCATTATTTACAGTAACGCTAAAACTATCGGTGGTAGCGGGGGGATTACCACCACCTGATGAAGATTCTTTCTGGCAGGCAATATAAAAAGGTAAACAAAGCAGTGGTAATAATTTTTTCATAGGTTGTTCAGACTTGATAAGTTGGTAATCGTTTAACGGCTACGCAAATAGCTTTATTGCTTTACTTATTCTGTCAATAGTTTCTGGTCTGCCTAAAACTTCTGCAATGTCAAAAACTCCCGGTCCAAATTTGCCACCTACCAGCATAATGCGGAAGGGCAACATCAGCTCACCTGGTTTCAGCTCATTTGCAGCCGCTATTTCTTTAAAATTGTTTTCCAGTGTATGAGCATCCCAGCTTGTTGCTAATTCATAATTTCTTATCAGCTCCGCAAAGAAGAGCTGTTTAGCCTCATTCCATTTTGGCTTTACAGCGTCCACATCCAATGTCTCAGGTGCTTTGAAAAAGAAGGAAGATTGTTGCGCAAAATCCGGAAGCAAAGTGCATCTCTCTTTTACCAATCCGATCACTTTCTCCAGCAAACTATCATCATTAACGGTAATGCCGTTTTGTGAAAGAAGTGCTTTAACCGTTGATTGTAAATTGCGGACGGCGGATTTTTTTATCCATTCATGATTGAACCACTTTGCCTTTTCATAATCAAACTTAGCCCCGGCATTATGTACTCTTTCCATTGAGAATTTTTCTACCAACTCTTCTTTAGAAAAAATTTCCTGTTCTGTTCCATCATTCCAGCCGAGTAATGCCAGCAGGTTGATAAATGCTTCTGGTAAAAATCCTTTTTCTTTAAATCCTTCCGTTAGTTCGTTTGTTTTCGGGTCTGCCCAGTTCATCGCAAAAACCGGGAAGCCATATTTTGCACCGTCTCTTTTGCTTAGTTTTCCATTTGGGCCAAGTATCAATGGGAAATGTGCCCATTGGGGCATATTTTCTAAACCGAATAAATATTTCCAGAGCAAAATATGCACCGGTGCTGAAGGCAACCATTCTTCGCCGCGAAAAGCATGGCTGATTTGCATCAGGTAATCATCAACCACAACAGCTAAATGATAAGTAGGCATCCCATCGGCTTTCAATAAAACTTTATCATCAACCAAAGAAGTATCAAAGCTTACCTCTCCACGAATCATATCGGTAAATGAAACGGTTTCATGTTCGGGCATTTTTATACGAATAACATGCCTGGTCTCTTCTGCTAATAATTTTTCCGTTTCATCAGATGGCAATGTCAATGAATTCCGCATTTTCATGCGGATGGTATGATCATATTGTGGCGACGGGTTTTGTTCAGTTTTGAAATCCTGCCGCATTTTTTCTAAATCTTCCGGTGTATCAAATGCATAATAAGCGTATCCCTCTTTAACTAACTGTTCTGCATATTGCCGATAGCTGGCTTTTCTCTCACTCTGGCGGTAAGGTCCATAGTTGCCGCCATGCTGCACACTTTCATCAGGTTCCAGTCCGCACCATTTTAATGTATCAAAAATGTATTCTTCGGCCCCCGGCACATAGCGACTCTGATCAGTATCTTCAATTCTTACCAAAAAATCACCACCATGTTTTTTGGCAAACAGGTAATTGTATAAAACTGTTCTTACACCTCCAAGGTGTAAACCACCGGTTGGGCTGGGTGCAAAACGAACTCTCACTTTTTTACTCATAATCTGCAAAGATAACGGATGAAGTTACAAGGGTAAAAGGTCAGGACGAACTCAGGGTGTGTATTCCTTGTCCTATCTATCTTGTAACTTGTGGCGTTATGAAATATCTTGTAAAAACTCCATGGTGGTTGAAGAAGATGTATCCGCACCGGCTGTGGAGTATTGCTACAAAAGAAAAGATCATCTACCTCACTTTCGATGATGGACCCCACCCGGTTGCCACTCCTTTTGTACTGGATCAATTGAAAAAGTATGACGCCGGGGCTACTTTTTTTTGTATAGGGAAAAACGTAGTTGATCATCCTGCCATTTATAAACGAATTCTGGAAGAAAATCACCGTACCGGAAATCACACACAACAACATTTAAACGGTTGGAAAACGGCTAACAATATTTACCTGGACGATGTATCAGAAGCAGCAAAACATATTGTTTCGGACTTGTTTCGTCCACCCTATGGGAGATTGAAAACTTCCCAGGCCAGGCAACTTGCCAACTATAAAATTGTAATGTGGGATGTATTAAGTGGTGATTTTGATGAATCACTGAGTAAGGAAAAATGCCTGGAAAATGTAACAAGTAACGCTTCGGAAGGTTCGATCATTGTTTTCCACGATAGCGAAAAGGCTTTTCGGCTGTTGGAATATGTGTTACCTGAAGTATTACGATTTTTTACTGAAAAAGGCTACGTTTTCAGGTCACTTTAGAAGAAATCACCAAAAGGACTGGGCTGAAAAAGTTAGGGCCTGGGTAGAAACCCTGGCCCGTTTTTAATCCGTACCCTATGAAAACTGGTTTAAAGGTATAATAATTTTTTAATTACGGCAAAGTAATTTGATGCGAAACTCCGTTGATGGTGATGACGGCCTGGTTGTCGCAATTACCTGCTCCAAAGTCCAATACAGCTACCCAAGGGCTATTGGTATTAGTGTTAGCCCTGATGGTTCTCACCCGACCTTTCACAATCCAGCGGCAGTTAAATCTCTTGAATAATGGCTCGGTTATGGTTGATTGCCAGAGTACTATCAGGTTACCCCTCTTCACTCTTCCGTTTGCAGCCCCTGTTATTTTGAAAATATCATCAAGTGGAATGATGGTGCCTAATCCTTCAATTTGTACTATCTCTTTAATGCTGCTCCACTCTATAAAATTACCACTTGGCTTGGTAAGCTTTCCATTAATAACTTCTACTTTGAACTTCCGGTCAACGGGTGGTGTGTTAGCAGTTACCGGTGTGCTGATATTAGTGATTTTATGAGTACCCTCAACTTTTGTACTGTCAAAGTAGAAACCATCAAAAGTAGTGGTGGCAACAGAGCCAGGTACCAGCAAACGGCCAGTGTAAATTGTAATCACTTTACCTCTTCTTAAATGGCCATCATTGCCCGTACAACCGGCTCCATAGTCGAGAATTATTTTTACAGGAAAGGGGGCTGGTGCATTCAGGCGTACAACGGTAACATCAGGACATGCTGTAACACGGCCAAAGACACCTGTGCCGCCAATGCCTACTTCATCATTTACGCCAATAGCATCATCGAAAAGACCATTGAATATTATTTCTGACTCACCATCTGACTCGCTGGAAACTTTAGAGGCTTCCATTTCCTGTTGTTCGTCTGTGCCGGTTTGGCTGTTTTCCTTTTGACAGGAACTGATCATTAACAGGCTAAAGAAGAAGCTAAGAACAGCCAGTTGGGTTAGGTTGAACCTGGGTTTCATAAACTATAGTTTTAAGGAGTATAATTACTAAACGACTGTAAGATGTGTTTTATTGAGGGAAGTTTAACGGTTTCTTACAATTTTTTGCGGAGTTTTGCCAGCAAACAGCCCTGATAATGATGCTGATAGACACACATTCCCATATTTACCTGCCGGAATTTGAAAAAGACAGGTCAAATATGCTTGAAAAGGCTGAAAAAGAAGGTGTTAGTAAAATACTGATGCCGGCAATAGACTCCTCTACTCATACGGTAATGCTGGAATTGGAGGAAGAAAGGCCTTTGACATGTATAAGCATGATAGGGCTACACCCTTGTTCCGTAAAGGAAAATTATCTCTTCGAACTGAAAATTGTCCGGGATTATCTTGAAAAAAGATCTTTTAAGGCTGTTGGTGAAATAGGGTTGGATTTTTATTGGGATAAAACGTTCACTGAGCAACAGTATGACGCATTTAACCAACAAATAGAATGGGCACTGCATTTTGATTTGCCAATAGTTATTCACTCCCGCAATTCGACTGATGAGTACATTGAGGTTGTCAGCAAACATCAGAAGGGAAAATTGAGAGGCGTCTTTCATTGTTTTTCCGGTGACATTGTTCAGGCAAAACGAGTTATTGATCTTGGATTTTACCTGGGAATTGGCGGAGTAGTTACATTTAAAAATTCAGGATTGGATAAAGTAATGGAAGAAATATCACTTGAACATGTGGTTTTAGAAACAGATGCTCCTTACCTGGCGCCAGTTCCGTTCCGTGGTAAGAGAAATGAACCGGCATACCTGAAGTATGTAGCAGAGAAGTTAGCCGGTATAAAAAACGTAGAAATTGATGAAGTAGCAAAAATTACTACAGACAATGCCGAAAAATTATTCGGGTTATAAATAAAACCAGCGGAGACCGAGGGATTCGAACCCTCGATACGGTTTCCCGTATACACACTTTCCAGGCGTGCCTCTTCAACCACTCGAGCAGGTCTCCGGGGCGGCAAAAATAGGGGATTCCTGCTTTACCAATTGTTTGCCTGGTCTGGATTCAACCTTTCAGATACATCTATAGGCTGATTTTCTCTCCAATTTTTGTCATGTTTTACAAACCAGGATATCCAAAGGCTTCGGCTAAGCCGCATCAGCCAGGGCTGGAGCAGCAGCAGCAATACAGCATTGAATATTAACCAAAGAAAGAAACGGTTGTCATCAGTAGATAGGCCGATAATGACCCACCATGCAATAAGGCTTGCAACACTCAGTGCTACGGTAAGGGCATAGCTTACATAGCTGGTTCCATAATAGAAACCCACTTCAATTTCAGTAGCCTGTCCGCAAACAGGGCAATTCTTGTTCATCTCCATATTCTTTTTGAAACGGAATGTTACCGTGGATTTGAATAGTTTTCCTTCTCTGCAACGGGGACAGCGGCAGCTTAACGTTGACGCTAAGTATCCTCGGTTTACTTTTTTATCGGGCATTCTTAATTGTTGGTTATATGTTGTTCAATGATCTTTTCGAGCTGTGTGGCTTGTATAACCCCTGATTTTCTCCAAAGCGTTTTTCCATTCTGAAATAATATCAGCGTTGGCACACTTTGAACCTGGAAGGAATTAGCCGCAGCCGGGCTTTTATCAATATCAATTTTCAGTATGCGGACTTTACTGCCCATTCTTAGATGTAATTCCTCCAGCACCGGTTTCATCATTTTACAGGGGCCACACCATTCTGCTGTAAAATCAACCAGTACTGGCAAATCCCCCCTGATGATATCGCCAAAGCTCTCTTTTTTATTTGTTGTCTCCATTTTTTTCTTTTTTAAACATACTGAACAATAATCCGCCCATTAAAGCACCGTAAGCTGTGCTGTTATGCCATTTAGAAGTAATAGCACATGTGCCGCTACTGCAGCCAATTTGTTGCCAGTATAAATAACCTCCAATAGCACCAAGGGCAACTCCGGCTATCAATAATTTATTATTTAGAACCCAACTCTTCATATTCAATCGTTTCAGTTGTTGAAGAATCATTTTCTTTAACAGTTGCATAGCAGCCACCGCCGGCGCAGCACACTCCATCTGTAAACAAGGAAATAACGGTAAATAACCCGCCTAAGATAATTCCAGACAACTGGCCCGATTCAATGGAGGAGTACAAAATTAAGCCACCCAACCCAACTCTGACGAACTTTAAAGCCGTCCACCCACTTTTAAGTCTGTATACAAGGTTCATTTTACTGTTTTTGTTTTCAATTACAAAAGTCCGGATAGACGGGCAAGCTAGGAGTGACAATAGTTACAAAGAAAAAGCGGCTGCTCGTGGCAACCGCTTTCGCAATCAATATGTCAGGATCACATTTTTCCAGGCAAAATTTTATTCCAGTATAACCAGGGTAACACCCTTTTTTTCATTTGGTACATACTCCATCTTTCTTTGCTCTGGTCGAAAGGAAATGTTTCCTGCGGGTTATTGTCATAATCAAATTCAGCCAGTACAAGTTTTCCATAACCGGTAACCAACGGGCAGCTTGTATAGCCATTATACTTGCCGGTTAAAGATTGATGATTAATAGCGGCTAACAGATTTTCTACCACAACAGGAGCCTGCTTTCGAATAGCAGCCCCAGTCTTACTGATTGGTAAACCAGAGGAGTCGCCCAATGAAAAGATATTTCCAAATTTTACATGTTGTAAAGTGTGTTTATCAACATCCACCCAACCGGCGGCATTGGCCAGCGAACTGGACTTGATAAAATCAGGAGCACTTTGCGGAGGCGTTACATGTATCATATCAAATTCAACTTCATATTCTTTATCCTTATTGTATTCGCCAATGCCAATAAATCTTGCTTTTTTACCTGGTCCGTCAATTTCTATCATTTTTACCATGAAATTGAGTTTGATGTTGGCCCTTTCACAAACCTTCAATAATGTTTTTTCATATTTAGGGACAGCAAATAATTTAGCTGCTCCGCTCCAGTATTGAATGTTTGCTTTGTCTAATACTTTATGTTTCCGGAAATAATCAGCTGCCATGTACATTATTTTATGTGGCGCCCCTCCGCATTTTACCGGGGTTTGTGGGTTGTGAAAAATAGCTTTTCCTCCTTTGAAGTTCTTAATACATTCAAAAGTATAGGGGGCATGTTCAAAGCTATAATTTGAGCATACATTGTTTTTGCCCAAAGTTTCTTTTAGTCCTTTTATTTCATGCCAGTTAAGTTGAATTCCCGGTGCTACAACCATGTATTCGTACTGTACATTGTCTCCGTTATCTAATTGTACAGAGTTGCTTTCCGGTAACATGGAAACTACTTTTTGTTTGATCCATTTTACACCTTTCGGTATTACATCAGCCTCATTACGTTCAGTTTTTCTGATGTCAAAAACACCACTGCCTACCAACGTCCAGGCTGGTTGATAATAATGTTTGGTTGCAGGATCAATGATCGCAATGTCTAATTTTTTGTTTTTACGAAGCAGTTGTGAGGCTACAGAAATACCGGCATTACCACCGCCGATAATTACAATTTGGTGCTGATGTTGCATGGCAAGAATATTTAGGTCAGCAAAGTAGAATTGTGGCAGGGGTATGAGTGTGATAATTGTCACCTGTATACTTGTTTGTAGTGGGATTGAATAATATAAGGCTGACCGACCTGATTTTTCTCAACGGGTTTTGTGACTTATGTCATTCTCGCCGGTATCCTTTGCTGTGAATTTTGTGTGGTAATTATTTTTCACTAAATGATATTCTAATGGATTGTAACTGCAAAACCCGTTGCCCATAGTGTAATTCCACTATCAATATCGTCAGGCACACTTAGCAAATAAATTAATCATCTCAAAACTTAAATTATGAAAGTAGAACAAATCTATACGGGCTGTTTGGCAGAAGCAGCTTATTATATTGAAAGTAATGGTGAAGCTGCCATCATTGACCCGTTAAGGGAGACTAAACCTTATATCGACAAGGCAGAACGCAACGGTGCAAAAATCAAGTATATCCTGGAAACCCACTTCCATGCCGACTTTGTAAGTGGCCATATAGACCTTTCAAAAAAAACAGGTGCAACAATTGTT
Source organism: Chitinophagaceae bacterium (assembly GCA_044220915.1). Taxonomy (GTDB): domain Bacteria; phylum Bacteroidota; class Bacteroidia; order Chitinophagales; family Chitinophagaceae; genus JJ008. The sequence continues at coordinate 169,931 of JBGAQD010000003.1, read as the reverse complement.
TTTGGTCCAACGGCTGCGCCAGCCTACGATGTGCATGTGGCTAAAGACGGAGAGATTCTGCATTTGGGAAACATCAAAATAAAAGTGCTGCATACACCTGGACATACAATGGAGTCTACCACCTATCTCTTAATAGATGAAAACGGTAAAGAGAATTCCATCTTTACCGGAGATACATTATTCATTGGTGATGTTGGACGTCCTGACCTGGTACAAAAAGTAAAAGCAGAAATAACACCTCAAATTCTGGCAGGACATCTATATGATTCGCTCCGCAATAAGATCATGACTTTACCAGACAATATCACGGTTTATCCGGGCCATGGTGCTGGCAGTGCCTGTGGTAAAAACATGAGTAAGGAAACGGTTGACACACTTGGACATCAGAAGCTGGTAAACTATGCTTTGAGGGCCGACATGACGAAAGATGAGTTTATTAAGGCTGTAACTGATGGTTTAGTGGAGCCTCCACAATACTTCCCATTAAATGTGCTGATGAACCTGAAAGGGGGGATTGAAAGCATTGATAATATTATTGCAAAAGGGAAACATCCATTAACTGCAAAAGAATTTCAGACAGTATGGGAAAGTATGGATGCACTGGTGCTGGATACCCGGAGTAAAGAAAATTTTTCTTCAGAACATATTCCAGGTTCAATATTCATAGGAGTTGATGATAATTTTGCTCCCTGGGTTGGAACGCTGATAACAGACCTGCAACAACCAATTTTATTTCTTGCTGATGAAGGCAGGGAAGAGGAGATAGTAGTTCGCCTGTCAAGAGTAGGGTATGATAATGCGGTAGGATATTTGAAGGGTGGAATCACTGCATGGAAGGAAGCTGGTTTTGAAACTGAAAAATTAAAAGAGATAAATGCAGACGAGTTTGCCACTTTATATAATATGGATAGTCGCCATATCAATCTATTAGATGCCAGACGGAAAAGTGAATTTGATTCAGAACACCTGGTGGGTGCTGTAAACTTCCCGTTGGATTTCATCAATAATAATATGGCGCAGCTGGATAAGAACAAAAAATATTATATCCATTGTGCCGGAGGTTATCGTTCTGTTATTATGGCTTCTATTTTGAAATCAAGAGGATATGGCAACCTCGTAAATATTCTGGGAGGTTATAAATCACTCAGCCAGACAGGACTTAAAAAAACAACATATGTAGAACCAACTACTATGTTGTAAAGCCTGAGCTTTTTAAGCGAAACCGGCCTTAGCGGGCCGGTTTTATTTTATATGCAGTTTCATGTTTTACTTCTGTCATTACAAAACTGCTTTGCACTGTTCCTATATCAGTAAGTTTTGCCAGTTTATTTACGATGAAATCCTGGTAGGCAGACATGTCCGCTACCACGATCTTCAAGAGATAATCGTAAACACCCGTCATGTGGTAGCATTCCATCACTTCCTCGAATTTCACTATGGCTTTTTCAAAACTGAATAAAATAGTTTGGGCATGCTGTTTTAATTGCACATTTGTAAATGCAACAAGGCTTTTACCGATTTTATTTTTGTCTACGATTGCACAATAACGGGTGATATAACCTTCATTTTCCAGTCGGCGAATCCTCTCATAAACCGGTGTGATCGTTTTCCCCAGTTTATCCGCCAGTTCTTTATTAGTTAACAAGGCGTCCGCCTGTAACAATTCAAGTATTTGAACATCTGTTTTGTCCAAAAGCATAAGATGATTTTACTAAAAATATCCAATAATCAGGTTAAATTATCTTTTTAAATGGCAATTTTTCAGAAAAATAGATATGTTTTCTATTGTAACAAAAGTCATTGTACCGAAAACCATTTCTTATCAACTTAGTGTTCAAATTCAAGAATATGAGTCAATCTGATTTTTCTCCCGAAACCCAAATGCTGGGTTATGGTTATAAACCAGCATTAAGCGAAGGGGCTGTAAAGTGTCCCATTTTTCAGACTTCCACATTTGTTTTTAAAAGTGCCGAAGAAGGAAAAGCATTCTTTGAAATGGCGCATGGAAAGCCCGGCCATGAAGGTGAGGTAATGGGACTGATCTACAGCCGTATTAATAATCCTGATATGGAGATTCTGGAGGAACGATTGAAGTTATGGGATGGTGGCGAAGCTGCTGCTGCTTTTTCCAGTGGCATGAGTGCTATTGCTACCAGCCTTGTTACTTATCTAAGTCCGGGCGACGTTTTATTATACAGTAACCCACTATATGGGGGTACGCATAAATTTGTCCATCATATACTCACTCATTTCGGTGTAGAGGTTATTGGCTTCAGGGCTGGGCAAGATTTGAAGGAAGTTGAAAAAATTCTGGTTGAAAGTGGGCATGCCCAAAAATTAAAGATGATTTATGTGGAAACACCTGCAAACCCAACCAATGATTTGATTGATATCGCAATGTGCAGTGCCATCGCAAGGAAATATTCTACTGGTGAAAGAAAAGTACTCGTTGCAGTTGATAATACATATATGGGCCCGTTGTGGCAGCATCCCTTGAAGCATGGAGCTGATATTGTTTTGTATTCGGCAACAAAATATATCGGCGGCCACAGCGATGTAATAGCAGGTGCTGCAGTGGGAAGCAAGGAAGTGATTAGCAAGATCAAGAAGTCTCGCACATTTTTCGGAACCATGATAGACCCGCACACAAGTTGGTTGCTGATGCGGAGCCTGGAAACTTTAAAGATTCGTATGGAAGCTGCTGCAACAAATGCAGGGAAAGTAGCTGATTATTTATCTCATCATCCCAAGGTGGAAAAGGTTTATTATCTCGGTTATACGGCTAAAAACAATCCTGAGCAAGCTGAAATATTCTCAAAACAGTACCTGAGTAATGGTGCAATGCTAAGCTTTGATGTGGCGGGTGGTGAGCAGGAAGCATTTACTTTTTTAAACAACCTTAAGCATATCAAACTGGCAGTGAGTCTTGGTGGAACAGAAAGCCTTGCGGAACATCCGGCCACTATGACGCATGCTGATGTGCCGTACGAAGAGAAGCAGGAATTGCATATTACAGATAAAATGGTTCGGTTAAGTATTGGGATTGAGAATTATAAAGATATTATCTGGGATATTGAACAAGCATTTGAAAAAGTTAAGATGCGGGTACCGGAGGCCGTATTGTGATTTACATCACGAAACAGCTTAGAAGGATGCTCTATTTTTGTCCAAATTAATCATCATGGCGACAGTACAAATGACAACACAGGATTTTAAGGATAAAGTTTTTAACTACGAAACTGAACAGGATTGGAAATATCTTGGGAAATTACCCGCCATCATTGATTTTTATGCGGATTGGTGTGGTCCCTGCAAGATGGTAGCACCCATTCTGGAAGAACTTTCAAAAGAATATGACGGGCAGCTGCTTATTTACAAGGTAAATACAGATGTTGAACAGGAATTATCAGCTGTATTTGGCATTCAAAGCATACCTACTTTGCTTTTTATAGATACAGCCGGAGAGCCAATGATGCAACCCGGAGCCTATCCGAAACATATTCTAAAGAAAATAATTGAAGAAAAATTATTGATACCTGTAAAAAGCAAAGAGAAAGAGAATTTAGTATAATGCGGGATTTGCACAGTCTGCCGAAGCAAATACTTTTTTTAGTGTACAGCACATTCTGAAATGTGCAACGACACCTGCTGTGGCAGTGATACCAGCAATGATGATAATAGCTGTGCTCATCCCAACCAAATCTGCCAGCAGGCCTGCCAGCAGGGCGCCTGTCACATAACCGCTATCTCTCCAGAAACGGAAAATACTCAGGGTTTCTGCCCGTTGTGATGGATGAGTATTTTCAGCTACTACTGTAAGAAAGTTTGGATATACCAATGCAGTACCGAGTCCCAGCAATACAGCGGCTGCAATAAGTATTGTTAATTGAGATGAGATAGCTAATAATACGATCGCAACTGCCTGGGTTAGCATGCCTACGGTAATGATTTGTTTTTTGCAATACACATCTCCCATTTTGCCAGTGAATAACTGCATCACTCCCCAAACAGCGGGGTATACTCCTGCTATAATCCCTATTTCTTGTATCGAGAAATCTTTTTGTAATAATAAAACAGGTAAAAGTCCCCATACAACCGCATCATTCATATTATTCACCAGGCCATTTAATGTGACCGTGCCTATATTCTTATGTTTCCATGTAGTTTCCTTCCATACATTTTTTAATAAGGCAATTTTACTGATTGCACTTTCAGCATGAACGAAATGAGTGGTATCCTTTACCAGGAAAGCTGAAACCAAAAGCCCTGCTGCAGCAAAAAATATCCCGGGAATGAAAGGATAATAAGCATAACCATAACTGGAAGCAAGAGAACTGGCAAGATAGGATGCCAATCCTACCGATAAATATCCTGCAAATTCATTAATGCCCATCGCCAATCCACGGTTCTTTTGCCCGACTATATCCACTTTCATTATAACCGTTGAGGACCATGCCAATCCCTGGTTGATACCTAATAAAATATTTGCTATTATTACCCATGACCAGGAGTCTGCATACATTAGCAAAAAAGGAACAGGTAATGCTGCAAACCAGCCTGCCATTAATATTTGTTTCCTGTTGAGTCGTTTGCTGAGTTTGGCTACGCTATAATTACTGACAGCTTTTGTAATGCCAAATGCCATGATAAAACTTAAGATAGCTGTATTGGCATCCAATCCGAAAACACTTTTTCCTAATCCGGGGAGTACGGCTCTTTCCAACCCGATCATGGCTCCGACAAAAGCATTGACAAGTACAAGAAGTGAGAACTGCTGCCAGTTTTCTTTCAAGCCTGGGACTACTCTGCTCATATTACATTTTTTGTGAGCGGATAACAACAAAGCTTCCGTTGCCAAATCCTGGTTGTGGTTCAGTTAATTCTTCTTTATTTCCGAATAATGTTTGCCAGTACTCAAATTCAGTGAAGCCTGATACCTGCATCAGTTCCGTTATTTCTTTTACGGAATGAAAATGGGCATCTTTATACCAGGGATTTGATTCCTTTTTTGCAGCATATTGTTTGCCTAACTCACTATCACTGTCTATCAGCCCGATAATAAAAGAACCATTCTTTTTGATTATACGATGCGCTTCTGCAAACGCCTTTGGTATATCATCAAGAAAGCAAACGGTGGTAACCATAACGGCATAATCAAAGGATTGACTGTGTAATGGCAATGACTCTGCTTTGGCACTAATTACAACGACGCCTCTTGCGATAGCCATTTGTGCCATTGCATGGGCTGGCTCTGCCCCTGCAGCGATTTTCAGTGCTTCGGCAAAGCGACCGCTGCCAACACCAATTTCGATACCCATGCCTTGTTGAGGAATAGCTTTTCTTAATGCGTTTAGCTCATTTTTAAATAATACCGGATGGTTCTCAAACCAGCTGTCATAATCTTGTGCATTATTGTCAAAAAAAGAAATTTTTGTATTAACTGATTTTACAGCAGAATATTTATTCCACCCTTCAAGGCCACCATCAAGCGAATAAGCATTATATCCATTATTGGCCAGCATTTCTGCGGCTGCAATACTTGCTTTGCCGCCTGCGCAAAAAGTAACAACAGGTATTGATTTATCAAGGTGCAAGCCGTCAAAAGCTGAACGATCATTTAGCTTCACCTTGTTATATGCATCAACATGGATACTCCCGGGAATGGAAGTCTCTGATTTTTGGCTAGCCGGACGTATGTCAACAATGGATACTTTCTTACCTGTATCCAGCCAGTTTTTAAGGATTTCAGCACCTACAAGTTTTACAGTTTCCATTCATGAAATTTTGCTTCATAAAGGTCATTACTGTAAGTGGCTATTCATTTATCATATGATAAATAATCATTTCAACCCCCGGATACGGCTCAGGCTGACCTGAGTGATACCGAGGTAAGAAGCAACGTATTTCAAGGGCACCCTTTTAAGTATATCCGGTGCTTCCTGTAGTAAGGCTTTGTATCTTTCTTCAGCAGTATGAAATTGTATACCCTCAATGCGATGAACGGTTTCCACATAAGCCGCCTCAAATATTTTTCTGAAAAGCCTTTCTATTTCCGGGAAGGAGTCATATAACTTGAAAAGCTGATTGGCATTGATACCAACTATCTCTGCATCTTCTAGCACCTGGATGGCTTTACGGCTGGGTTTTCCGGTAAATAAACTCTCAACCCTTGCAATGATACTGTTTTCAAAGAAAAAATTCTCGGTGACATCTATTCCATCTTTGAAGTAATAAATGCGGGCAATACCCTTATTGATAAAGTATATTGTTTTACAGGTGTGACCAATAGACTGCAAATCTTTATTTTTCTTAATAGTAATAGAGCTGCAAATTGCGACAATGGCTTCTTCGGCTTTTTCAGAAAGTGCAGTATACTTTTTAAAATGTTGGAATAGCTGTGTCAGCTCCATTCTATCCATAACTGTAAAGGTAGGAACGGAAAGTTGATAGTATCTTCCTAATCATTTTTAGAGATAAAAACTTTCCAGATCACAGGAGATGCCCTGCTGGGTTCTGCCTCATTGCTCCAGAATACGTTGGGGGCACGGCTGTCAATGCCTCCAATGATATAGCCAGCCATCAATGGCCTTTTCCCGGCTTTTTCCAGATAAAGGATACCATTTGGTGTAAAAAGTTTTTCATCAGCAGGTATAAACTCAGCCGCGGCTCCAAAGTATCCATGCATATGACCAGGTAAAATGTATTCTTTAATTAAAAGCCCATTGCGTTCTACTACGCTGATACTTTTTACAAACGGAACATTATTATCAGTAATGATTTTTCCAGTACTGTCTGTATGTTTTTGTGCTATACCCCCGAAGAAAACCGAATACAAGATCTTGCTATTGTTGCTATAGGCAGGCATTGTGGCAGAATGGTAATGGGAGAATTGTTGATTAAAACCTGCTACTTCTTTGTAATTGGTTTCTGAAATATCAACCATAGTGGTAAAAGGAATGTCTTTTCCATATTGAAAAACTCCAGAATAAATGGTAAGCATTTCTTTACCATCCGTATCTATTTGTGGTAGCAGGTTATAGTCTCTTCTATGTAATAGCTGCGAATCAGTGATGCTGGAATAATTTTCAATTTGTATGTTTTCTCCGGTTGTATTAATACTGAACTTCCTGATCTCATTTGTATATGCCTGAGAAAAACCCGGCCCATGGTCAGGTCCATGGGGATTATAGCGACCTTCAAATCGTTGACCGCCTACAAGGTAAAACAAGTTTCCAAGCCGGTTCAGGCGCCCACCAGTTACAGCCATTCTTTCATCGGCTAACTGGTACAGGTATGGACTTATATCCTGATTATTAATAGTAGCATTGATCAACTCTTTTACTTTGATACTGATCAAAGACGGATGGGTGATATGATCTTTTTTTGTTTCACTATAGCCATAGCCGCCAATGATCAACAACTGGTTACCTTGTTGAAAAAATTCCATATTGCTGCTCTGCAGTTGTTCTGCCAAAGCTGCTGGGAGGGAGAGAATACTTTTTTTCCAGACTTTTTCTTTTTTAAGGTCCAGTACAATCAGTTCTGTGTTATTATATTTTTTGTTGAAGGAAGCAAAAGGTTGTCTGCGGTGAAGGCCATCGGTTCTGCCGCCGATTAATAATACTTTATCTTCATGCTTTGCCCATGCATACGACTGCAGGCCTTTAAAACCTTCGGGTATTACCGGTTCCAGCTTAACAACAAAAGGAACATCCTGGCTATTTGAAATGAAATTTGACAGGAGTACTATTAAAGTTACAATAAGAGGTTTCATACGAAAATTAAGAATGTAGGGCTTATTTATCAAGGTAGGAAGAATACATCCATACTAATTTTTCCTGCTGACGGATGTAGTCACTCATCAGTGCATTTGTACCCTCATCGCCTGCATCGGCTGAAAGATTTAGCAGCTCTCTTTCCAACTTGAGCAGTATGGTGAAGGAGTTAATGACTGAAGTAATCGCCTTTTTACCATCAGTTACATTTTGTTGTTCTTTTATGGCCGATAATTTCAGATAATCAGTAAAGGAATGGTTGGGGGTATGCCCAAGTGTAAGAATTCTTTCGGCAACTTCATCGATTTTTAGTTGAGTATCGGTATAGAGTTCTTCAAATTTCAGATGGAGCTCAAAAAAATTATCTCCTTTGATATTCCAGTGAAAGCCACGGGTATTGATGTAGAATAGCTGAAAATCACTAAGTAGAATATTCATTTTTTCCGACAAGGCTTTGGCTTTAACAGCATTAAGGCCAATTCTGTTTGTTTTCATATCTTTTTTAAAAAGCAAGTTAGTTTTTTGCGAATAGCATTCAGGTGATATTTATCACATTCTTCGTTTATCTAAATTTAACAGACCAGATAATGCATTTTATGGTTTTGACATATGAAAGGCATTTACAACAAGTGTCAAACCACCTGGATAATTGGATCAAAAATAATCTTGGACTTTACAGAGTTAGAGATCAGACAGGCTTTTTCGCTCATTTCTAAAACTCTTTTTGCCTTTTCCTGCTGTTCCGGATTTTTGATTATAAGAGTAGGTCGAAGTAATACTTCTGTCATCATAAACTTCCCTTCTACTTTATCAAGTTTCCCTGTTGCATGGCTGCTGAAAGAAGTGAACTCCAGTTTTGAGTTTTCAGCAACTGAGAGGAATGTGGTCATCAGACAGCTTTCGATGGCTGCAACAAAAAGATGCTCAGGAGACCAGATGCCTTCCATCCCTTTCGGAAACTCTGGCGGTGTTGCCACTTCTGTTGTTTTTTCTAAAACCGGAGAGCTTACAATTCCTTTTCTGTTCTCAGTCCAGGAGAGATTGACTTCGTAGTTGTACATGATTATAATAAAAATCTGAGTGTAAAAAATAACTGTTCTACAGTCTTATTATCACGATCAAAATTATACGAACACTATGCACATAACGGATGATTAATATCATCCAACGGGTTGATACTAAGTCAGCGATATTTTTATAATAAAGAGCCATTAAGTTAATAGTGACATATATCACTTAGCAGGAAATATACTGTGCAAATGAAGCAAAATCATTTGTTTAGTTGACATGATTCACCCTTTTTTGTGACCCAACTCGCAGAAATACGGACACCTGGTATTGAATTTTACAGTAGAAAATAATTCTCAATTCAACTAAATAATATCTGTATGAAACATCTCGTAATATTAGGAGCCGGAACAGCAGGAACAATGATGGCAAATCACCTGAGCCATCACCTGAAAAAAAGCGAATGGAAGATCAGTATTGTTGACGAAAGGAAAGAACACCACTATCAGCCTGGTTACTTATTCCTTCCATTCGATATATACTCTCCTGATGATATCATTAAATCTATCGATGAGTTTATTCCAAAAGATGCTGAACTGTTCAGAGGTTCAATTGATAAAATTGTTCCAAAAGAAAACAAAGTGCAAATGGCGGATGGCAGCGAATTGAATTATGATGTTTTAATTATAGCAACCGGAGCGAAAATTGCACCAGAAGAAACTGAAGGTATGAAAGGCAGCGAGTGGCACAAGTCAGTATTTGATTTTTATACATTTGAAGGCTCACTGGCATTGAGAAATAAATTAAGAGACTGGCAAGGAGGAAAATTGGTGGTGCATATTACTGAGATGCCGATTAAATGTCCCGTTGCCCCGCTGGAATTTGCCTTTCTGGCAGATTCTTTTTTTAAGCACAAGCATATGAGAGATAAAGTTGACATAACTTATGTTACCCCCCTTAGCGGTGCATTTACAAAACCAAAAGCTACTGAAGCTCTTGAACACTTATTGCACGATAAGAATATTAATATAGAAAGTGATTTTGCAATTGAGCATGTAGATAATGAAAGGAAAGAAATAGTGGATTATGGTGGCAGGACGATTCCGTTTGATATTTTGGTTACTGTTCCAACCAATAAGGGAGATGAGGTAATTGAAAGATCCGGGATGGGAGATGATCTGAACTACGTACCTACTCATAAAGCAACACTACAGTCAAAGGAATATTCCAACGTATTTGTATTGGGAGATGCCAGTAATATACCAGCATCTAAAGCAGGCTCAGTTGCTCACTTCGAAGCGGAAATTTTAACTGACAATATTCTGCACTTTATTAAAGGCGAACCTTTAAAAGAGGAATTTGATGGTCATGCTAATTGCTTTATTGAAACCGGAAATGGCAAGGCCCTTCTGATTGACTTTAATTATACACATGAACCAGTGGAAGGTAGTTTTCCATTTGCAGGTATTGGCCCGTTGCGATTATTGAAGGAAAGCAGGATGAATCACATGGGCAAACTTGCTTTCAGATGGATTTACTGGAATGTTTTACTGAAAGGAACGCATATACCATTTGTTTCAGCAACAATGTCTGAAGCAGGAAAAAAATATAATTAAATATTTAAATAAAAAACCATGGAAAAAACTATTGCAGGCAAATCAATTGCCGTTAATGAAGAAGGTTACTTAACCGATTTTAAACAGTGGGATGAATCAATTGCCAATGAGCTGGCTGCTGAAGCAGAAATATTTTTAACTCCCAGGCACTGGGAAGTATTGGCCTATTTGCAAACAGAGTTTAAAAACGAAGTGCCACTCAGTATCCGGAAAATAGGCAAAAGCGGTGTTGTGGATATTAAAGAGTTTTATCAGTTGTTCCCCAAAGCACCGCTGAAAACAGCTACAAAGATTGCAGGTATTCCTAAGCCTGCCAGTTGTATTTAATCATCAAGTAAAATGTATCAATCATGAATGAGAACAATGGTGAGATTAAAAAGATGATGATCATCTTGTCTAAGGGCACCCTGGAGAATGTTTATGCAGCTTTTGTTCTGGCAAACGGCGCCAGGATGGAGGGCATTGATGCAGAATTGTTTTTTACCTTTTTTGGCCTTGAGGCTATCCATAAAAAGAAATTAACACACCTGCATGTGGCTACTGTTGGTAATCCGGCTATGCATATACCAACAATGTTGGGTGGCCTGCCGGGTATGGAAGCTTTAGCTACATCAATGATGAAGAAAGAAATGGAGAAGGTAGATATGCCGGATGTGTCCGAGTTTCTGGATATTCTTTCAGCTTCAGGTGTCAGAATGTGGGCTTGTAAGCTGGCAATGGATATGTTTCATTATAAGAAAGAGGATTTGTATGAAGGCGTTGAGGCTGTTATTACTGTCGGCGACTTTTATAAACAAAGTTCTGGCGAAGGGGTGCATATGCTTTTTATATAAAAAGCATTATGGCTGACTTCAGGACTAGTATGTTATTTGAAACATAAATCCTTAAAGAGTGTTTTCTGTACTTTAAGCTAAAAACAATAGCGGATAAGGAGTTGAATTAGCCAGTTATCTATATGTTAGGGTTTTTATGTAAGAAAGCAAGCAATTTTATCGACATAGATTCTGCAAATGTTGCAGATTAACAATTTACAATTATGAAAAAGATAATAATAACATTAGGATTAGCTATGCTGCCAGTTTTTTTATTTTCTCAGGCTGGCCATATAATGCAGGGAATTGGTGCAACTAATATGTCAATGGGAGGCGCATCTACAGCTCAGCCACTTGATATTAACGGGGCTTTACAGTGGAATCCTGCAGCGATTTCTGCATTTGATCAAAGAATATTGTCTGTTAATGCAGGGTTGTTTTTTTCTTCACCGGCTTTATCATCCACAGTACCAACATCAGAAGGCCCCTTCAGTGGTGTAACAAAAGACACCAGGGGTGTTTCTGTAATGCCGGCTCTGGCAATGGTGTGGGGTAAAAAGAATAGCAAACACACATTCGGTATTTCTGCCTTTGGTATAAGCGGCTTTGGTGTTACGTTTCCAGAAAACAATAGGAATGCAATCAGCATGGCTCAAAGTGCTGGAGGGTTTGGACGGATTCAATCAGATTACCAGCTATTGCAGGTAGGTCTTACCTATTCATATAAAATTTCTGAGCAATTGTCCATAGGCTTTGCCCCCACCTTTAATTATTCATCACTTGAACTGGCACCCAACCCACTGTCTTCACCCAATCCGGCTTTAGGATACCCTGTAAGCGAAAAAGCAACTGCATTGGGATTTGGGGGGCAATTTGGAATATTTTATAATTCCGGCAAAGGAATTAAATTAGGTGCATCCTATAAAACACCACAAACATTTGGCAGTTTTGATTTTAACAATAAATATCTGGATGGAACGACTGCACCAAATGTAAAATTCAAAATGAACTACCCGGCTATCTTATCGGCAGGCATTGGTTATTCGAAAAATAAAATAGATGCAGCACTTGATTACAGGTTTGTGAACTATGAAAGCACCGAGGGCTTTAAAGCAAAAGGCTGGACAAATACAGCTTCTGTAGCTGGCTTTGGGTGGAATAATATATCTATCATTTCAGCAGGTCTTCAGTACAAGGGCATCAAGAAATTCCCAATAAGGGTAGGGTATACATATAGCTCAAATCCAATAAACAGTGAGCTGGCCTTTTTTTCTGTCCCTGCAACAGCTGTTATTAAAAATGCATTTCAGTTCGGGTTTGGTTACGAATTTAATAAGCAGCTAACACTGAACGCTACTTATCATCATGGAACAAGTGGGGGCTCAACCAGCGGACCTTTATTAAGCCCTCTTATGATAACCCCATCAAATCCATATGGAGCAATTCCCGGTAGCAGTGTTTCATACAGAATGACAACCGATTTATTTATGGTTGGCATAAATTATTCTTTCTGATCGGGAAAATCCAATAACCCGATATAAAAAAATAAGCGGCCATATGGCCGCTTATTTTTTAAGTCATATTAATAGAGATTTAATGCGGTAGCCTTTCCCTGAAAAATCCATAGACCCATGTACCTGCTATGGCACTCAGCAGTGTTATTACAATTACTGTGGCGCCGGTACCAATTTGTGCAAACAGGGGGCCGGGACAAGCTCCGGTAATCGCCCAGCCAAACCCAAAGATTAATCCTCCATACACATTTCCTTTGTTGAATTTTTTAGAAACAAATTCGATTGGCTCTTTATAGATCGTTTTGATTTTAAATTTTTTGATAATCAGTACCGATATCACACCAACAGCTACTGCAGAACCGATAACACCAAACATGTGAAAACTTTGCAGACGGAACATTTCCTGTATTCTGAACCATGAAATAACTTCTGCCTTTACTAATATGATTCCAAATAACATACCCGCAACGGCATACTTGAGATTATACCACCATGGGTGTTTTAGTTCAGACTCATTAAAACAAACTGCATCCAGCGAACGAACTTCGAAATCTGTGTTCTCTGTTAAAAATTCGTGGTGCTTTTTTTCCTGTATGGGTTCATTTATGTTTATCACAGATTTATAATTTTAAGATGTAAGGAAGAATGAGGTTTGCAACAATAAATCCACCGGACATAAAACTGATAGTGGCAACTAACGAGGGCCATTGAAGATTAGAGAGACCCATAATAGCATGGCCACTGGTACAACCGCCTGCATAACGGGTGCCAAAGCCTACCAGGAAGCCACCAATAACCATCATAAAAATACCTTTCAGGCTCAGCAATGATGACCAGGTAAAAAGGTCTGCAGGGACAAAACTGCCATAATTAGTAATACCATAAGTGGCCAATTCTGTTTGGAGTTTTGGATTAACCTGTATGGGTTGGCCATTACTTAAAAGGTTAACAGCAATAAAACCTCCTATTAGAATCCCTCCTACAAAAAATAAATTCCAGATTTCCTTTTTCCAGTCGTAATTAAAGAAAGGAATTTTAGCGGGTAAGCAAGCGGCACATACATGGCGGAGTGAAGAGGATATGCCAAACGATTTATTACCTATCAGTAGTAGGACAGGTACCATCAATCCAATTAATGGGCCGGCTACATACCATGGCCAGGGGTTTTTAAGAAAATCTAACATAGTGGTTTTTGTATTTTGTAAGTTTCAAAATTATGAATTGTGATAAAAGGACAGGTGATATATATCACAACTCTTTAGATTATTTCATTTTCTTAAGCTCTTCTTTTTTTGCAATGATAGGTTTAAAAGGACCATATTTATGTTCTGTCTCTGTAAATCCATCCGTGTAAGGTCCGAACGGATGGTCAAATGGTTTTTTCGAAATATCCGGCCAGTCTTTACTCAGGTCTTTGTTTGGTCTTGGCTGACTATTAATATATGCGGCCACATCCCAGGCTTCTTCATTCGATAATTTAGGGGTATTATGAGTTGCCTGGTTGAAAGGCATATTACTATGCACATACCCCGCCAGGTTGCTGATGCGGAATAATCCGGCACCAGCATTATAGCTATGCTGACCCCAAAGAGGTGGATATTCATAACTATTGCCATTAAGACTTAGCTGGCCTTCTCCAGTAACGCCATGGCAACTTTGACATTGTGCAGTGTAAACTTCTTTTCCATTAGCGGGGTTTGCAGCCCTTTCCATAAAAGGTAATTTTTCTATACCACTGCCTGGGGGCTTTTCCCCTTTTTTTACGTTTTTACCTACCCATTTTATGTAGGCATAAATAGCCTGGTATTCTTTGCTTGTACTATCAGGCGCAGTACCGTTCAGGCTTCGCTCAAAACAATCACTTACTCTCTTATAAATAGTTTCAGTACTTCCACTACGATCTCTGAATTTCGGGTAGGTTGAAAAAACTCCACTGTAATTATTGCCCCAGTTTGTTTTGCCGGCATTCAGGTGACAGTTTTGACAGTTCATGCCATTGGAGATTTGAGCAACAGAACCTTTAGGACCTAAATAAATTGAAGTGTGTACAATCAGTTCTTCGCCATAGATAATACGGTTTCTTTCTTCACCCTGCACATTGTCGTAGTATAAACTCGGGGCCACCCACATACTATCTTTTGCAATTACACTGCTGTTTTTTTTAGTTGAATCCCGTAAGACTTTAATAGAATCTGCCAGTATAACAATACCAGTTGCCAGTACTATTATTACGAGGGGTAAATTTGATTTTATGCTCTTCCACATAGTCATTTATTACTTATCTGAATTCATAAGTAGTTCCTTGCAATTGTGTAAGCAGGGTGTGTGGTTGATCTGTTGCTGTGGCCCTCATTTCCAATTTTGGGGATACAGGTGAATTAACAGCCAAAAAATCTTCCATTACTTTGTGCATAAGTACACCAAGTCGTTTCGGGTTTTTCACTTTTTCTATTCGACAAAGGGTGTCATCCGGATCGCCTTCTCTTTCGCAGGCAACAATGCTGTATTCTTTAGTAAGGTTAAGCGGTTCACCTTTTACTTTTACCCAGTTTACCCTTCTCCCAAATTCATTCCCAATAGTAAAATTGACTTCCATGCCCGCAAAACGTACAAACCAACCGCCAAAACGTTTGGATGGATCTTTTGCAAAAGCATTTTGTAATTCTTTTTCTAACCAATCCCAAAGTTGTTTACCGGTAATTATCCCGGTTTTTGCTTCACTGTCAACTGGCAGCATATTCCACAGAAACTCTTTAGTGATTTCTGCATTGCCTTTTTTATGGTCAATTGCTAATGGCTGACAAAAACGAAAACCATTACTTAGTGCAATATCTGGTTTAAATTTCCAGTGAATGGCATCGGTGATGAGGTTATCCATCGGAGTTTCCATTACGAAATACCTGACCAATGGGGTAGTGGTGGTGCCAATTACTTTAGAGAGTTCTTTTTTAAATGGTTCACAGGCTTTGTCAATTAATGCTTGCAGCTTTTTATCGGCTAGGTATTTAGCTGGGTCCACATCAATTAACTGGTATTTATAAGTCTTGATTTTGCCATTCTCTACTTCTAAATCAAGTTTGCCAAGAAAGGAGCCAAAAGCACCGCATTCTATTACTTTGGCATATTTTCCCTGAATTGGTGTCCTTACTCTTTCATGTGTATCAGCACCAAGAATAAAATCAGCTCCTTCAACAGCAGGATTATTTGACAGGCCAACTTGTTGTGCCAGTCCCATATGAGTTACAATAAAAATAATACCACAGTCTTCAACTTCTTTCAACAGCTTAATATATTTTGCTACATTAAAATCAGCATGTTCAAAACGAATCCCTTCGCTATATGCAGGCGATTGGCGTTTTGGGATTAAATGATCTGTGTAGCCAATAAAACCAACTTTGGCTCCAGCGATATATTTGATCCAGTAAGGAGGATAGATCAATTCACCATTATCAGCATCGGTTGTTTTATGCCACATATTAGCGCAGATTTTTGCAGCAGTAGCATGCCCCATATCATAGAGCATTTTCTTTTTCTTATATACTACTTCCCAGTTGCCGGGCAGAATGAGGTCATAATTAAATTCGTTGAGCAATGGAATTAATGCTTCTCCTTCCGTTAAAGATGCTACGGCACTGCCATGGAAATAGTCACCTCCATCAATCAATATAGTATTGGCTGGATTTTGTTTGCGGAAGTAGTTGATCATTGTTTTGAGTACTGCCAGGCCGCCTCTTTTTCTATAAATCGCTTTATTATTTTCCCAGAAAAATTCATCATGGGTGTATAATTGGGCATGAATGTCTGAAGTATACAGAATAGTGAAACGGGTTGACATTATTCTTTCATCAGGATTTCTTTCCTTTTTTTGATCCGGCATGGCGACCGCCACTGTTGCCAACGATGTGCCTAACCCTGCTAATGCAGTTTTTTTCAGAAAGGCACGACGGGAATTTTGAACTTCATCATTCAGTATCGCAGGCATTGGCAATCATTTAAAATGTAAAGGAGAGTTTAAAAATGGCCGTTTTTTCTAAACGGCTCCGTGACAACAGTCACACTAAGCTACTAAACGGCTGTTAAAACTGGTAGTTCAGTACAAAATTCCAAAGATTCATATCTACCTTGTTTATGACATACTTATCATTGTCAAACGAGTTTCCTGTTTTGGCTTTGTGTACATACAGAAGTTGAGTCTCAAGTCCTTTAAGGAATCCGGAGAATTTATAACGAAGATCAATATTAAGTTGGTTGTAAGACGGCAGCCCATATTTATTCAGTGCATAATTGTTTACTTCGGGCAGATCGTAATGTCCGAATGCAAATGAGGAGGTAAGACGCATAGCCGGAATTTTGTAATTTACTTTGCCAACGAGTGCATGCACATCTCCCAAACCTTCATTTCTTTCTCTGGGTAAAAAAGTAAAGAAGGGGTCACGGCCCCATTCCCTTGGCATCAGGTACCTTCCATGTTTGGTGATGCGGTTATAATTTATAGTTGTTTCCCAACGATCATTCTTCCAACCGATTTTGCTGCCAAAAGTGTAAGCTTTGGCTCTTTTTGTATAATATGTTTTTGCAGGGTCAGCATTGCCACCATCGTTTACTGCATCCTGTCTTACCGCTTGCAGAGCTGCCACTATTTTTGATTTATTAGCCAATGAATATTCATAGTCTCCCTGTATTAAAGCACTATTAAAAACATTTTCTGTGAATTGATCCCAGGCCTGTAGTTTCAGATATTTACCATATTGGTAAGTGATGCCCATTAGGAATATACCCTTGCTCTGTATATTACCCGGATACCCTGATCTAAGGCCGTTTGTATTTACACCCGCCGGGTATAAGCCGATGGACTCGCCAGCCGTATACCATTTTACTGTACTGCGGGGGGAAATGCCGTAGAGATAACCCAGTTGCAGCTTTATTTTTTTAAATTGATTAATTTCTAACCAAAAGCCCTCTGCTTCTGTCGGTCGCATTCTACCATCCTGAAGGTTGATAAAAGGAGTATTAAGCAGCTGTTTACCAAATGTAATAGAGGAGTTTTTGAAATGATATTTAATATACAACTCCTCCAACCTGTCAATGTCAGATTTATTGGCGGGGTCCTCAATATCGAAAAGACCAACTTCATATCGGTTCATCTGGTTGGTTTTTGCATCAGGAACTGCAAGATCGGACGAACCAATATTAAATACAAAAAAGCCGCTTACTCCCAGTTGAAAATTTTTGAATCTAGCTGTTTCAAATTTTATACCTCCGCCAACAGCATGTGCATGATAGTCTGTCAGGCCCTTTTTATTATCAGTAGACATGAAATAATATCGAAAGTGACCGCTAACCTGGCCTCTCCTGAATGCAGAAAGGAGAGAACTGGAATCAACTTCAGTTTCTTTTTCTTTCCATAAACCCGGCTTTTCATTTACTTCCTGGTGTTGGCCCCAAAGACCATGTGATATACAGAACAAAACTATTAGAGTAATCTTTTTTTTCATTCTTTTAATATTGGTAGTATAAACTGTAACGCAAACTAAAAGGCAGGCCATTGACATGATGATGAATAAGGCGTATCAGAAACCAGCTTTGATATAACTCCAGCCTTGTTCCTGTTTGCGGACTATTTCTCCAATACCCATTTTTACAAACCCCGCTTCTGGAATAATTGACTCTTTAGGAATCTTCCTTTCTGCCATGGTGTTTTCACAGGCGATAAACTCAATGCCCATCTTTTTAAAATGAGCAATCTTTTCATGTTGTGTGGTTTTTCCAATTGTAAGAAAATCCAGACCGGGACCATGCGCCACTACTTCAATGATCAGGCTATCACCCCATCCGGCTTTCAGATGTTTCAGATTGTTCATCAATCCTTTCCAAACAAGTGTGTCATTGCTGCTTAACTGCATAACGATGCGATGCTTTGAAGGTCCCTCTGGACTGGTTTGCCCGTTTACATGAGCAGCAATAAAAAAGGTAGTAATAGTTACAATAAATAATTTCTTAAACATAGCTTAGCGTTTTACAGTGGTAACTGTTCTTTATCTCCTTTCCAGTTGCTAAAACCTCCTTCCAGATCATACAGTTTTGTAAATCCTGCTTCTTTCATGAGAGTCAGGGCTTGTTTACTTCTTTTTCCACTATGGCAATACAGAAGATAGGTCTTTGTTTTTTCCAGGCCTGAAACCTGTTTCTTGAAATCCCCAACTTTTAATACATCAATTTGTAATGAGCCCGGAATATGCCCCGCTTTATATTCATCAGGTGTTCTTACATCAAGCAGTACTGTATTTTTTTTAGTCATTAGCCGTTGAAACCTTTTCTGAGAAACTGTTTTACCGGCACTATTGTCCTGTGCTTGAACACAAATGGTACTGCAAAGACTTGCCAATAGTATTCCTGTAAAAAGAATCAACCATTGCTTCTTTTTTGCCATTCGAACAAAAAATCTCATATTGCTATTTTACTCTTTAGACTGGTCCATGGCCCGCCATTGTACACTTCTAACCCGGCTGATTTCAATATACTTTTTGCCATACCACTTCGGGCACCGCTGCGGCAAACAGTAATTACTGGTTTGTTGAGTTTTTTTAACTCAGACACTTTAGTGCGGATATTATCCAGGGGAAAATTTTTAGAACCGGCTATATGTCCGGCCCTGTACTCTCCCGGAGAACGGACATCTACAATGATAGCACCATTGCTCACCAATTCTTTATAGTTAATTGATGTGCCTGCAAACAATTTTTTTAAAAATTCTAACATAGTTTATCAGTTTAAAAGGAACTGCATATCTCCAAGGCCACCGCCATTGTACACATTTGCTACTCCATTTTGTTTTAAAATACTTACTGCCATTCCGCTTCTGTTGCCACTCCGGCAATAGAAAACAATAGGGCTTTTCATCGATTTAAGTTCTTCCACTTTATAAGGAACTTCTTCCAGTGGAATATTTTTAGCACCGGGTATATGCCCCGTTTCATATTCCCAGGAACTGCGGACATCCACCACAACAGTAGATGATTTTTTTACCAATTCTTTCAACATATTCATAAAAACTATTTTGTGTTTTAATTGTGTTCAAAAACCGGGAGTAGAAACTCCCGGTTTAATCTTAACCATTAAACCAACCAACATTATAATAGTGTCGATGGACACACATAATCACTTATTTTAAATCTGCCACTTTCTTTGATAGCTTTAAATCCACTCTTTACATCAACCAGGTTGTCAAAACCTCTTGCACGGAGAATAGAGTTAAATATCATTGAACGATAGCCACCGGCACAATGCACATAGTAGATCTTATTCTTATCGATCTGGGCCATGCTGTCGTTGATAAAATCTAAAGGAGCATTTTCTGCATTAATGATATGCTCACTCAGGTATTCGCTTTTTTTACGTACATCCAGAATATTAACATTGTCCCTGTCCATAATATCAGATAACTCATTTACATCTACAGAGGCGATCTGGTCTATTTCTTTTCCTGAATTTTTCCAGGAATTGAATCCCCCTTTCAGGTAGCCGATAGTGAAATCGTATCCTACCCGTGCAAGCCTTGTAATCACTTCTTCTTCACGACCTTCATCTGTTACGAGTAGTATTTCTTGTTTGATGTCGGGAATCATTGCCCCTACCCATGGTGCAAACTGACCATCAATACCAATATTGATTGAGTTTGGTACAAAACCTTTGGCAAAGGTTTGTGGATCTCTGGTGTCTAATATCAAAGCACTGGTTTCATTAGCGGCGGCTTCAAAGGCATCCGGATTTAATGCATGCTGACCTCTTTCGAGTACTTTATCAATACTTTCATAACCCTGGATGTTTAGCATTACATTCAACGGGAAGTAAGCTGGTGGAGCAACCAATCCGGTTGTTACTTCTTTGATGAATTCTTCCTTGGTCATATTGGCCCGTAGGGCATAGTTTGTTTCTTTCTGATGGCCCAGTGTGTCAGTAGTTTCTTTACTCATGTTTTTACCACAGGCACTTCCGGCACCATGGGCAGGATAAACAATAATATCATTATCCAACGGCATTATTTTATTGCGCAACGAATCAAATAAATAGCCTGCTAATTTATCCTGTGTTAAATCCGCTACTACTTTTTGAGCCAGGTCGGGGCGGCCAACATCACCAATAAATAATGTATCACCGGAAAATAGGGCTACATCTTTTCCATTCTCGTCTTTTAACAAGTAACAGGTGCTTTCCATAGTATGGCCAGGTGTATGCAACACTTTTAGTGTAACATGACCAACTTTAAATTCTTCTCCGTCTTCTGCAATATGTGCTTCAAATGCGGGTTTTGCATTCGGACCGTATATAATTGAAGCTCCTGTTTTTTTGCTGAGGTCCAGGTGTCCGCTTACAAAGTCAGCATGGAAGTGTGTTTCTAAAACGTACTTGATCTTTGCATTGTTACGTTCTGCTTTTTGTATATATGGATCCACTTCGCGGAGCGGATCTATGACAACAGCTTCGCCATTACTTTCAATATAGTAAGCGCCTTGTGCAAGACAGCCGGTATAAATTTGTTCTACTTTCATTAGAATTTATTTTTGATTTTTAATAGTGAAGGTCAAATTTCGTATGCTGCTCAATTCTGTACAGTGACATCAATCACAATCAGTGGCTGCTGCCACCGGGGAAGAATAACTCTTTAACAATAATGTAAATACCCATTACTAACACAAACCAGCCAAAGCCTTTTTTTAGCTTATCTCCATCTATTTTCTTGCTGAGTGCATCTCCAACGAAGATACCAGCTATGGCCAATGCAGTAACACTGAGTAATAATTTCCAATCCATGGTGTAGTTGGAAATATCACCTGTAAAACCAATTAAAGATTTAGCAGCAATAATCAACAAAGAAGTGCCGACAGCTTGTTTCATAGGGAGCTTACTTAGTAATACAAGGGCTGGTATGATTAGGAACCCGCCACCAGCACCAACCAACCCTGTTAACACACCTACAACAGCCCCTTCCAGTAATATTACAGGATAGTTGAATTTTTGCTTACCATTTTCTGCTTCTTGTGTTTTCTTTTTATCACGGATCATCGATATAGATGCAAAAACCATCAGAATGGCAAAAAGCACCATCATCAGTATGTTTTTCGTGACAATAAAATCCCCGATACTAAAAACTTCTTTTGGTATCCGGGGAACGATAAACTTCCGGGTAGCAAAAACAGCTGCAATGGACGGGACTCCGAAGATGATGGCTGTTTTCAGGTTAACCATTCCATTTCTGTATTTAGGAATGGCACCTACAAGACTGGATGATCCTACTATGAATAACGAATAAGCGGTGGCTAAAACAGGTTCAACTCCAAAAAGATAAACTAATACAGGAACTGTAAGAATGGAGCCACCTCCCCCAATAAGACCGAGTGAAAGACCAATAACAAGCGAAGCGATATAACCGATGATTTCCATTCAAAATTATTTATGCAAGATTAGACGAAAGACCTTGCTCACAATGTGACAGAAATCACAGCATTACTTCCTTAAATAAGCTCAATCATATTGCGGTGAAGTTTTACCAGGTTCCGCTGTTCCATCTTTTTTAATAACCTGGAAATGACCTCCCGGGAACTGTTCAGGTCATCTGCTATTTGCTGATGAGAAAGTTCAATATTCTTTTTTCCTGTTGTATCAGCATGACGTTTCAGGTAAAACTCCAATCGTTCATCCATATTTCTGAAAGCGATGTTATCAACTACAGAAAGTAATTCATCAAAGCGGCTCCGGTATGTTTGGATAACAAACTGGTACCAACTTTTGTATTTGTTCATCAGGTCATCCATCAGTTGAATCGGTATCATGAGCACTTCTGTATCTTCCTCCGCTTTCGCCATGATTTCACTGGTTTTTGATTGAATAGCACATATCATGGATACAGCACATGCTTGTCCCGGCCCCAGGTAATACATCAGGAACTCACCACCATCCTGGTTTTCCCGGTATATTTTTATCTGCCCTTCCAATACAAGGGCTGTAGACTTAATATATTGCCCTGTTCGCATGATAATGTCTCCGGCATTAAAACGTCTTTGTACGGCCTCTTTTTCTATAACTTCTATCAGGCCGGGTTCAAATTGAGGGAAGATTTCTTTCCAGTTCATTGTATATGATTAATCGGGTAAAACTTTTTCCATTTGCATACTGCGGCTGCCTTTAACTAGCAGGTAAGTGTCTTCAAAATGCTGTTGCTTCAGCCATTCTTTTGCTTCCGTAGCACTTTGAAATTGTAAATAGGGGTGGTCGATTTTTAGAAAATCACCACCAACAAGTACTACATTTTCCCAGGTATATTGTTTGATAATTTCCGCAATGGCTTTATGCTCATGAATGCTTTCTTCGCCTAATTCTGCCATACCTCCAAGTATCAACACCTTATTAGCAGCATGTAGTTTCGAAAAATTCTCAATGGCCAGTTTCATGCTGCTGGGGTTCGCATTGTATGCGTCGAGAATGATTTTGTTAGTGCCTTTTTCCACTAACTGAGAGCGGCTGTTGGATGGGATATAGTTTTCAATCGATTCTTTGATTTTCTTATCTGGCACATTGAAATGCTTTCCGACGGAAACCGCTGCCAGTATATTCGGAAGATTATACTCGCCGACTAATTGTGTGTGCAATATTCCGGTACCTGAGCCTTTTGAAATGTTGACTTCAAGAAACGGGTCGCTTTTTACCGTCTGCCCCTCGATATCTGCATCTTTTGTCCCGTATCTGATGACAGTTGAGATTCCCTTACTCATTTCCCGGAGGTAATCATAATCCCACATTACAAAAGCAGTTCCGTTATGGCTTCGCAAATTATCAAACAGTTCACCCTTTCCTTTGCGGACACCTTCCACACCACCAAAACCTTCAAGGTGGGCTTTGCCACAATTAGTGATCAGTCCATGAGTCGGCATTGTATAATCACAATATGAAGCAATCTCTTTTTGGTGATTGGCACCCATTTCTATTACCGCCAGTTCTGCATCTGCTTTTATTTTTAAAATAGTAAGCGGAACACCGATATGATTATTCAGGTTGCCTTCTGTTGTATAAGTTCTAAAGGAGGAAGAAAGTACAGCCTGTACTAATTCCTTAGTGGTTGTTTTTCCATTGCTGCCCGTAATGGCGATAAAAGGTATAGAAAACTGATTACGGTGATGTTTGGCTAATTGTTGTAAGGCAGTGAGTACATCATCTACCAGAATAGTTTTTCCAAATATTGTGTATTGCTCTTCATCAATCACTGCAAAAGCTGCCCCCGCCTCAATAGCTTTTTGCGCAAATGTGTTGCCATCAAAGTTCTCACCCTTCAGGGAAAAGAAAATATCGCCTTCTTTTAGTTTCCTGGTATCCGTTTGAACAGAAGGGTACTGCTTATAAATATTATACAATTGTTCGACAGACATACAGCAAAAGTAAGTGCTGTGAAAACAAAAAACCCTCCAATTGGAGGGTTTGAACTATTTTATGAAAATTGATTAACGTTTTTGTCGGCGGGTCTTGTAATGCTGGCCAGTTTTACGGCCGTTACCTTCAGGACTACCCATACGATCCATTGCACAACGGAAACCAAGTGTACTTAAAGCCTGTTCTTCTTCCAGGAAGCGACGGCTGCCGGGGGTAAGCCAGTAAGCCCTGTCATTCCAGCTACCACCCTTATACACTCTTGATTTATCACTTACTAAAGTGGTAATACCATATCCATAAGTGGATTGTGATAAAGAGTCACCATCCATGAAGTTGATAACATTACCTCTCTGATAGTTTCTGCGGTCTTTACTTTCTGCATCAGTTACATCTACCATTTTCACTTTACCTACACTGTCTTTCTCTGCTTCACCATTGGCATTTTTATAGATTTTCTGATATTTGTTACCACGGAAAGGAGCAGGCATATCATCAAAGTCAAGCGTTGATAAGGGACGATATACATCCTGAACCCACTCACTTACATTACCTGCCATATTATAAATACCAAATCCGTTCGGGAAAAACGATTTTACAGGGGCCGTATAGAAAGCCCGGTCATTCAAACCACCAGCCACACCGGCATTATCACCAGAACCTCTTTT
This sequence comes from Chitinophagaceae bacterium, assembly GCA_044220915.1. GTDB lineage: Bacteria > Bacteroidota > Bacteroidia > Chitinophagales > Chitinophagaceae > JJ008. The sequence goes on along the minus strand of JBGAQD010000003.1, from coordinate 145,120 downwards.
AAAGTTTGCCAGGAACTGACCTTGCCAGCTGCCACGACGGGTATCACGCAGGCCATTGATATTTTGTGCCCAGGGATAAACCTGTTTATTAGATTGTAATTCCTCACCTCTCTTACCCTCTTTAACACTTGGGCGGGGGTTTTGATTGATCAAACCATAGGCCGCATATTCCCACTCAGCTTCAAAAGGTAAACGATAATCAGGCAACATTACGCCAGACTCCATAGAAGCGGTAGTAACCTTGGGTTCGCCTTTCTTTGTTTTTATCTTACCAGGTGGGGGCGGGTCAAGTCCAAGTAAATAAGCCTTGGTTGTAAAGTTCTGATCGCCTTGTTGTGCACCTGGTTTCAAATAGGCTTTGTTGATAAACCCCTTTTCCATAAGGGCTTTTTCATTTACCCTGTCAGTTCTCCAGAGGCAAAAATCATGAGCTTGTCTCCAGCTAACTCCTACTACAGGATAATCGTTGAAACCGGGATGGCGGAAATAAAATTCAACCAGCGGTTCGTTATAACTCAACTCACTTCTCCATACCAATGTATCGGGAAGTGCAGCTTCTACAATTTTTCTGTTTGCTTCGTCACCATCTACAGGAAATACCTTGTTTAACCAGTGCAGGTATTCACGGTAGTGAACATTAGCAACCTCTGTACGATCAATGTAAAAAGAGGGAACAGATACACGACGGGGAATATTATTCCAGTCGCCCATCACATCTTCTTCAGTTTGCCCCATGGTGTAAGTACCACCCTGAACAAACACAAGACCGGGGCCAAGGCCTTGGTCTTTAGACTTGGACACCTGGTAACCACCCATGTTTTTGTCATTGTAGTTCCAGCCGGTTACATCCGACTTGTCTTGTTTTTTCTTAAATAGACCACCGTTCTTGCAGGATGCTAAAAGCACTGCACAGGATAAAAGGATTGGTAAGTTTCTCATTGTTTTTTGCATAAACCTATGAATTGGAATAAATTTAACGCCGGTTGGGGTAAAATATTGCACCTGCAACCGGGTTTTACCCACCGGGATTGCGAATATATGCACTTTCGGGATATCCGGGTACGCAGAAATACTTTTTTTCAGGGGGAAAATCCCTTTAAAACCGCTGATTTACAGCTATGAGCAAGAGCCGGTATTTTGTCTTGATAGGGTGCTTTTTTGCCTGCTCTTTTCTGGCGGCTGCACAACGGAATTATGTGCCTAATTCTGTATTGGCAACCGGCAACTGGTATAAACTGAGTGTCAGAACTACCGGTATTTATAAAATTGACCTCCCTTTCCTCAGCAGTCTGGGCGTTAATACCAATAACCTCTCATCCAATTCGATCAGGCTGTATGGTAACGGTGGACAAATGCTGGCTGAATCAAATGCAGGTACCTGGACGGACGACCTGAAAGAAAATGCAGTACAGGTAATGGATGGTGGAGATGGGGTGCTAAATGGTTCAGATTATATCCTTTTTTATGCAAATGGCCCGGATGAATGGGTGAATGATGTTGCCAATATTCGCTTTTCCCACCGCAAGAACATTTTCAGTGATAAATCGTATTATTTTTTGAATGTTGGTGGAAATGGTAAAAGAATTACCAATGCGCCGCTGGTTACTTCACCGAATCTTACAGTCAGCAGTTTTTCCGAAAGATATTTTCATGAACTGGATACGGTTAATTTTTTGGCCGGTAGTAAAGAATGGTATGGCGAAGAATTGTCGGCGTTGCCCGGCAGAACATTGACGAGAAGTTTTTCTGTCAATTTACCAAGCCTGGTAAGTAATGCCCCGGTGCTGTTACAAACTAATTGTGTGGCCCGTTCTGTTGGCATCAGCAGCCGTTTTGATGTGAGAATAAATAATCAACCAGCTGGGCAGATAACTATCAACCCGGTTAGTGGCGGGCAGTATGATTTATTTGCACAACAGGGATATGGGTTGGCAACAGCTACAACAACGCTGAATAATATAAATGTTAGTTACACCTACGTACCAGGCAGTTTTAATTCACAAGGCTGGTTGAATTGGTTTGAGCTGTTTACCCGCCGGATTATTTCATTGAACGGGGTTGACCTGTTATTATTCCGGGACTGGTTAAGTGTGGGTAGCAATACCGCAGAGTTTGTTGTGGCTAACGCTACTACTAACACACAGGTTTGGGAGGTAACGGACCCATTAAACCCATTAAAGATGCAGGGAGTTTTTTCTGGCGGCGAATTCCGGTTTTTGAATAATACCTCAGTTTTGAAGGAATATGTTGCGTTCAATCCAACCAATTTTTTAATGCCGACGGCGATCGGAAAAATTTCCAACCAGGACTTGCATAATGCTGTAGCAACAGATTTTCTGATTATTTCCCATCCAACTCTTTTGTCACAGGCGCAGCGACTGTCACAACTGCATCAGCAACAAAACGGGTTGAGGACTTTAGTAGTTACTACAGAACAGGTGTATAATGAATTTGGAAGCGGTAGCCCCGACCCAACGGCCATCAGGGATTTTGTGAAAATGTATTATGATAAGTTTGGAACTAGTGTTGCAAACAAACCAAAATACCTTTTATTATTCGGCGATGCATCTTTTGATTATAAAGACAGGATCGCCAATAACAGCAATCTTGTTCCGGCCTACCAGAATACCTTTTCTTTAGATCCGCTTTCTTCTTACACTTCTGATGACTTCTTTGGTTTCCTGGATAACAACGAAGACATTAACTCAGGACTGGTGACCAACCTGCTCGATATCGGTATTGGAAGAATACCAGCAAGGAATATTGAGGAGGCCAAAAACTTTGTTGATAAAGTGGCTGCTTATTTTGCCCCGCAAAGTTTAGGGTCATGGAGAAATAATTTCACTTTTATTGCTGATGATGAAGATAATAACCTGCATTTATATGATGCAGAAATAATAACCACAACTGCCGCGACTGCGGGCCCGGTGTTTAATCAGCAGAAAATTTATCTCGATGCTTTCCGGCAAGAAAGTGGGGCTGGGGGCAGCAGCTATCCGCAGGCAATACAGGCCAGTAATAATCAAATTTATAATGGAACATTGATCTGGAATTACAACGGTCATGGCGGAGCAAGAAGACTGGCCGAAGAAACTATTCTTGACCAGGATATGGTGAACAATTGGAATAATCCAAACAAGTTGCCGCTGTTTATCACCGCTACCTGTGATTTTGCTCCGTACGACAATCCAACAATCAATTCCATAGGAGAAAATATTTTACTACGCCCAAAAACAGGTGCTATCGGTTTGATGACAACCACAAGGGTCGTTTTTGCTTTCAGTAACCGCATCATGAATAATAATTACCTCCAGTTTGCTTTACAACCGGATGCTAACGGGAAATACAAAACATTGGGTGATGGAATTAAGGAAGCAAAGAATTTTACTTACCAAACTTCAGGTGATGTAACGAATAACAGGAAGTTTACTTTGTTGGGCGACCCGGCCCTGACGTTAGCATTTCCGGCATTTAAAGTAAGACCCACTAAAGTGAATGGTATCCCTGTTGCCACAGCAGATACACTTAGTTCAACGGAAAAAATAGTAGTTGAAGGAGAAGTGACAGATGTATCCGGCAATGTACTCACAAGTTTTAATGGTAACGTTTATCCGGCTGTTTTTGATAAGCCCCAAACCATAAACACACTGGCTAATGATGCTGGCAGTTCTATTACCAGTTTTCAATCCCAGACCAATGTTTTATTTAAAGGAAAAGCATCTGTAACGAACGGCAGGTTTTCTTTCACTTTTAAAGTGCCGAAAGATATTAATTACCAGTTTGGCAATGGCAGACTGAGTTTATATGCTGAGGACGGCTTAAAAGATGCTAATGGTTTTTTTACCAATTTCATCATTGGTGGTACCGGTAATACAATCAGTGGTGATAACACAGGACCCGAAATAAAACCTTATTTAAATGATGAACTATTTGCTAACGGTGGTATTACCAATCAAAACCCGGTACTGATCGTGAAACTGGCAGATTCATCTGGTATTAATACTGTTGGTACTGGTATCGGTCATGATATTGTAGCAACATTAGACAATGACAACCGGAAATATTTTGTCCTGAATGATTTTTATGAAGGTGAGTTAAACAGTTACCAGAAAGGGATAGTTCGTTTTCAACTGCCTGAATTGGAAGCTGGCCCCCACACATTAAAAATCAAAGCATGGGATGTATTGAATAATTCTAATGAAGCCATTCTTGATTTTATAGTTGCCAAAGATGAGGAACTGGAGCTAAGCCATGTAATGAATTATCCTAATCCATTTACCACCAGTACCAATTTCTGGTTTGAACATAATAAACCGGGACAACCTTTACAAGTACAGATACAGATAATGACGATTACAGGCCGAACCGTAAAATCGTTTAGTCGGCAAATCACTACAGATGGTAACCGTTCCGCCGAAATTCAATGGGATGGAAAAGATGATTATGGTGATAAATTGGGCCGAGGCGTTTATCTCTACAAACTACGGGTGATTGCACCGGATAAAAGGAAAAAGGAAGTGATTGAAAAGCTGGTTATCCTTTAATTTTTTTCCGTTTCTGTAATTTTAAATTGTGGGGAACAACTGTTTCCCTTTTTTTGCCGTATATAAGCTCATATAACTAACTATTATGCGAAAAATTTACTGCTTGATTACGGCTCTGTTTTTATCTTCAATAGCTTTTGCCCAACAAGGCTCCATCCGTGGATACATTAATGATGCTGACTTAAAAGTTCCCATAACAGGGGCCAGTGTAAATATTGCCGGCAACAAAGGGGATAACTCTGATATGTTCGGTATGTTTAATATTCCCGGTATTACTCCCGGGCAATATGAAATGACGGTTTCTCATATCGGCTACAGAACAGAGATCATCAATGTGGAAGTAAAGCCTGATTTACTTTCTTCTGTGAATGTAAACCTGAAAAAAGCTAACCTCGATTTATCGGAAGTAAAAGTGAATGCGAAGAAGGGCAGTGCATTAAACACCATCAGTGCAGTGGATATTAAATTAAGACCGGTAAATACGTCACAAGATGTGTTACGAATCGTTCCCGGATTATTTATTGCACAACATGCCGGTGGTGGTAAGGCCGAACAAATATTTTTACGGGGCTTTGATATTGACCACGGCACCGACATCAGCATCTCGGTTGATGGGATGCCGGTAAATATGGTAAGTCATGCACATGGACAAGGGTATGCTGATCTGCATTTTCTTATTCCTGAAACAGTCGAAAAAGTAAATTTTGATAAAGGCCCTTACAATGCAGGCAAAGGAAATTTAGCGACATCAGCTTATGTTGATTTCAGCACTAAAGATTTCCTCGAAAATAATAGCATCAAATTAGAAGCCGGTCAGTTTAATACACAACGGGCAATTGGTCAGTTTAAAGTTTTTAATAAGCAAACAGAGAAAAGCAGGCAGCAATTTTATGTAGCTTCAGAATATTCAACAACAGATGGGTACTTTGAAAGTCCGCAGGATTTTCACCGCCTGAATGTAATGGGAAAATACAGTGCCTGGTTTGGCAATCAATCCCAACTCACAATTCTTGCTTCTACATTTGATAGTAAGTGGAATGCATCAGGACAAGTGCCTGACAGGGCAGTGGAGGCTGGTATTATTGGACGTTTTGGTGCTATTGATAATCAGGAAGGTGGTAACACAAGCCGCACCAATGTTACAGTTAAATACAATCATCAAAGAAAGAATGGCTGGAAGGCAACCGACCAGGTTTATTTTAGCCGTTATAAATTTAATCTTTACTCCAATTTCACCTTTTTCCTTGATGATCCGATTGATGGTGACATGATCAATCAACGGGAAGCAAGAAATATTTTTGGCTTCAGCACAACAGAGTCCAGATCTTTTTTAATCGGCAATAAAAAAGCAACAACAGAATTTGGTGCCGGTTTCAGGATGGATGATGTAAGTGATATTGAACTGGCAAAAGCACCCAATAGAATTTTTAAAGAAAGCATTCAGAAAGGTGATGTAAAAGAATTTAATGGTTACCTGTACGTAAACCAGGATATAGAGCTGAGCGACAAATGGAACCTGAATACTTCTTTACGCTACGACAATTTTAAATTTCAATACAAAGACAAATTAGCCGGCGCTACTGAATTCAGTAAGCAAAAAAGAGGAATCGTTAGCCCTAAATTAAACATCAGCTATGCCCCAAATCAAAAAGTGAAATTGTATCTGAACAATGGCTTTGGTTTTCATTCAAATGATACAAGGGTAATACTGATGAATGGTGCCAACGAAATTTTACCAAGAGTATTTGGTACCGACCTTGGTTTAATCATCAAACCGAATAAGAACCTGATCCTGAAAACGGCTCTGTGGCATTTGTATTCTCAACAAGAATTTGTGTATGTAGGTGATGCAGGCGTAGTAGAGCCAAGTGGAAAAACAAGAAGAATGGGTGCAGATGTATCGGCCCGTTACCAATTTAATAAATGGTTATACGGTGATATAGATATTAATGTAACGAAGGCAAGAGCTATCGGTGAAGCAAAGGGTGAAAATTTTGTTCCGCTGGCTCCTTCCTTTACCAGTATAGGCGGTATTACTGCCAGGGCATCAAATGGTTTTAGCGGTTCATTACGGTATCGTTTTATAGGCGAAAGACCAGCGAATGAAGATAATTCAATTAGTGCCGAAGGATATTTCTTATTAGATATGGTAGCTGCATATCGCATTAAAAAATTTGAGTTTCATATCTCCGTAGAAAATATGTTGAACAGGGAATGGAGAGAGGCACAATTTGATACCGAATCAAGATTGAAGTTTGAAGTAAATCCTGTTTCAGAAATACATTACACTCCGGGAACTCCCTCATCTGTAAAAGCCGGTATTACGTTTAGTTTTTAGGAGGAATACTTATATCAAAATTTTGTTTTAAGGTCTTGTGCAAGACCTTTTTTATTTCCTCAATCTGCCAGTAATCCTTTTTCGTAAGTAAAGGAGTTGGTTTATCCAGCTTTAAACAAAACTAAAAAAGTGGTTATGCGAAAAACTCGACTTCGCCGGTTTGCAAAACAATCTTTGTTGCCGGCATTCCTTTTTCTATCACAGTTAAATTTTGCGTCCAGTCACAGGGAAGCCCCATTAATTTCTAATGACCCCCTGGCAGACAATACTGACTTGTATGCCTTCCGCAGTCCGGATGATCCGACTACGGTTACCATCATTGCCAACTATATTCCCTTTCAATTACCCGAAGGTGGTCCAAACTATTACACTTTTGGTACCGATATCCGTTACGAAATTCATATCAAGAATAAAACAACTACGCCAGGTGATGATATTACTTACCGGTTTACTTTTTCACAGGTCAACCAGGATCCGACAACTTTTTTCAATATCCGTCTTGGACAGCAAAACATAAAAACGAATTACGTTTGTGAAAAGAGTACCAATGGAGGAATGACATTTACAACAATAGTTGCTAATGGTACGGTGCCTCCGGCTAACATTGGCCCCCGTTCTATTACCACTGCTGGCCTGGGATTGGGTGCTGCTAATTATAATACATTAGTTCAAAGTGCAATTGCCACGGCAACTACTACGGAGAAAGTCTATTGTGGCCCTGCTGATGATCCTTTCTTTGTTGATCTTGCCGGTGCTTTTGATGTAGGTAATTTCCGTCCTGAAGGGAATGCTGCAAACCCAACAAAAGATGGACTGGCTAGATATAATGTACACAGTATTGCCATTAAAGTTCCTATCAGCTTGTTACAAAAAGATGGTAAAGATGTTTCGCAGGCTGCTAATATTTTAGATGGTGATTTTGTAATTGGTGTGTGGGCATCTGCGAGCCGCCGCCAGATAAAAACGTTGGGTGCTAATGGCATCCCTGTTCACTCTGGTAACTGGATACAAGTTTCAAGACTTGGTATGCCACTGACGAATGAAGCAGTAATTCCTATCGGCAGCAAAGACAAATGGAATGCAACTACTCCTTATAACAGCAATGATTTACAGTTTGCACCTTTCTTCAGCAATCCTGAACTGGCATTATATATGGATAGTTCGCAATTTGGCGGGGTTGTTCCTTCATTAAATGACCTGCGAATTCAAACCCGGTCACTCGGTACTTATGATTTCAGAAATGGCAAACCAGGTTTGTATGTATTAAAAGGTTCTCCTGTATTAGCAGGTACGGCTTTGGATGATGCAATTTTCGGAACAATTCTTTTGCCAAATGCAACAAGTCCCCGTGCTGTTGACCTTCTTCCTATTTTTTACACAGGTGTTCCAAATCTTGCTCCATATCAATTAGCAACCGGCAAAAACAATAATGTGCTGGCAGCGGGAAAGCCTTTTATTAATAATTTCTTACCAACGCTGGGTGATATGCTACGGTTGAATATGGCCGTACCTGTTACACCAAGAACAGACCCTAAGTTTAGTTCATTGGGTATTATTCAGGCGGCAGTGCTGGGATTGACAGACCCGGCTTATAATGGATCTACCATGCTGCAGTTCATTCCAAACATGGATGGATTTCCTAACGGAAGAAGGCTAGAAGATGATATAACAACTATTGAGTTACAGGCTGTAGGTGGTGTGGCATTAGCTGCTATTGGGTTGTGGTATGATGATTTTACAGGAACTGGAAGTCCTGTCACCAACAAACTGGTTCGTACTATCAGTTTCAAATCAGGTCCGACAACTAATGACACGACTTTCCGCACTTCATTTCCTTATGTGCAGAATCCATGGAGAGGGTTTGATTATACTTTGAAACCAAGGTTCTAAACCCTGAGCTTGTCGAAGGGATCAGCATTGTCTATTTAAAAATTTGAAATAACTGATTATGAAAAAACTTATAAATATCTCAACGCTTCTTTTAGCAGTGATGTTTGGCCTCCAGAATGGAGCAATAGCTTCATCACACAGAGAGGCTCCATTAATCTCCAACGATCCGTTGGCAGATAACACCGACCTGTATGCTTTTAAAAGCCCTGCAGATGCAGAGAAAATAATTCTTATTGCCAACTATATTCCTTTTGAGCACCCGGCTGGTGGTCCCAACTGGTATTCTTTTGGCACTAATATCCGCTACGAGATTCATATAGATAATAAAACCACCACCACTGGTGATGATATTATTTATCGGTTCACTTTTCAGCAAACTAACGAGGATGGAAGTACATTTTTCAATATTCGCCTGGGAAAAGAAAACCTTAAGACAACTTATACTTGTGAACGCAGTATAGATGGAGGGACGACTTTTACTGTCATTAAAACAAATGGTAAAGTTCCTCCAACAGATATAGGCCCACGTTCTATTCAATCCGGAGTTGGTTTAAATTCTCCAAACTATGAAGCATTAGTGCAATCATCGATTACAACCGCAACGACCGGCGAAAGAATTTTCTGCGGTCCCATTGATGATCCATTCTTTGTTGACCTTGGTGGCGCATTTGATGTGGGAGGTTTCCGCACAGCAGCACAAGGCGCAAGAGATGGGTTGGCAAAATTCAATTGCCACTCAATAGTATTAGAAGTACCGGTTTCCACTTTGCAAAAAGATGGTAAGACAGTAGCACAAGCTGCTAATATCCTGGACGGTGATTATACAATAGGTGTGTGGGCCTCTGCCAGCCGTCCGCAAATAACAACCTTAAGTACTACCGGAGGTGCACCAACTGTTTCAGGAAACTGGATACAAGTATCAAGACTCGGTATGCCGTTAACCAATGAAGCTGTAATAGCTATTGGAGATAAAGACAAATGGAACGGTACAAATCCTTACACCGGTGACGGACAATTTGTTCCTTATTTCAAAAACCCTGAGCTGGCTTTATATATGGACAACTCAGCTTTTGGTGGTGCTGTTCCGGGTTTAGCTCCCCTTCGTATTCAGACCAATTCTTTGGGTGCTTTTGATTTCAGAAATGGTAAGCCCGGTTTATTTCCGCTAAAAGGTTCACCAGCCGTTGCAGGTACTGCACTGGATGATGCTATTTTCGGAACAATACTTTTACCAGACAATGCAAGTCCCAGAGCTGTTGATATTTTACCGATATTTTATACCGGAGTTCCTAATCTGCGTCCTTATCAATTAGCAACAGGCAAAGGGGGTAACCCATTAGCAGCCGGAAAACCTTTTGTAAATAATTTTCTGCCGTCATTGAGTGATGCGTTAAGATTAAATATGGCGGTACCAGCCACACCAAGAACAGATCCCAAATTCAGTTCATTGGGGTTGGTACAGGCAGCGGTGTTAGGATTAACTGATCCGGCATATAATACTAATGCGAATCTTCAGTTCATTCCTAATATGGATGGGTTTCCAAACGGCAGAAGGCTGGAAGATGATGTAACAACAATCGAATTGCAGGCTGTAGGTGGAATTGCATTAGCGGCTATTGGCCTATGGTATGATGATTTTACCGGAGGCAGCCCTGTTACTCCCAACCTTTTAAATGTATTGACATTTAATGCAGGAGTAACAAAGAACGACACGACATTAAAAACAAGTTTTCCATTTGTGCAAAATCCCTGGAGAGGGTTTACCGGGGCTAGTTATGCTGCACCGGAAAATCTGACACTGGGACTTACATTACCAGAAGGCTCTTTGTTAGCTTATCCTAATCCATTCCAAACATCGGTAACCTTCCATTATAAAATATCAGCACCCGGAGAGGTGAGAATCCAATTCTACAGTGCATCAGGACAGGTGGTGAAAGAAATCAACCAGGGGGCCAGGCCTGCGGGATTGCATTACGTAACGGTAGACGAGGGGAGGCTTGCTTCCGGTACTTATTTCGCAAGGTTATTTATTAATGGAAAAGGTTACAAGACAGTGCAATTATTAAAAACGCAATAACCAATTATGCGGGGAGATTATTATCTGCCTATTTCTATATTTCTTTTAACCAACCATACCAAAAAACAGAATTATGAAAAAGAATTATTTCAACGCTGCAATCTTGCTCTTCTTAGCCGCCTTGTTGACGACTGCCCTGCTGAACAGTAGTTGTAAATCAAAAGCTGCCGAAACCGGGTCAACAGTTTTAGTTGACGATTTATCAATACCGGCACTTTTTGAAAGAAAAGGAGAACTGGCAAAAGCTGCTGAATGGCAAAAGACAAAAGATAAGGTAGCTGAGTTAAATCAAAAGATTGCCAAACAATCGAATGATATTAAATCAAGGTTGCAGATAGCTGTTATTTATATGTCTGAGGCAAGAATAACCGGAGAGCATCCTTATTATTATCCAGCTATTCTCAAAATATTGGATGGAGTACTTGAATTAGATAGGAAAAATTTTGAAGCCCATGTATATAAGGCATCAGTAAAAATGTCGCAGCATCAGTTTGCCGGGGCAAAAGAAATAGCAGAGAAAGCGAGGGTTATCAATCCGGATAACGCATATATATATGGTGTTCTAGTGGACGCAAATGTGGAACTGGGTAACTATGAAGAGGCCGTCAGGATGTCTGACAAAATGCAGGCAATAAAGCCTTCCCTGGAATCTTACTCAAGGGCATCTTATCTGCGGGAGATATATGGGGATTATCCCGGTGCTATTGAAGCAATGAAAATGGCAGTTCAGGCCGGTTTACCTGGTTCGGAGCCCTTTTGCTGGAGTAAAAAAACGTTGGCACAGCTGTATGAAAAAACCGGTAACTGGACCGAAGCAGAAAGACAGTATAAAGATATTCTGATCACCAGACCAAGTTATGCTTTTGCACTAGAGGGATTAGCCCGGATTGAGAAAAACAGGAAAAATTATCCCGAAGCACTGAAATTATTGGAACAGGCCGTTGTAATAATGCCTGAATTTTCATTTCATGAGGAAATGGCTGACATCTATGAGTTGCAGGGTGAACATAAAAAGGCCAGCAACAAATACCTTGAGGTGATTAATATGCTAAAGGCAGATGAAAAGTCGGGCCATACAGTGGCCCTCGAAATGTGTAGAATTTACACAAAGGCGGGAATGTTTGACCTGGCAATTGCTGAGGGTAATAAGGAATATGAACAGCGTCCGTTGAATATTGATGTAAACCTTGCCCTGGCATGGGCCAATTATCAGAAAAAGGAAACAGAAAAGGCCCGGCTGCACATATCGGCCGCCTTAAAAACAGGTTCAAAAGACCCAGAACTACTCCGTTGTGCATTATTGATAGAAAAAGCTGGTTAGAAAATGGGTATCCCTTATTTTTGCGTTCAAATTTTTGAGGTAATACAATAAAAAATTAGGGAATACGTTCAATGGGCAAGTTGACAAAAACCTCCCGGTCAGGGTCGTCAAAATGGTCAGCCAACCTCTGAAAAACCCTGAAAATCCTAGTTTTTTTTGTTTCAGATAAAATTCTCTATTTTAGTTTTGTATTTAATCAAAAGCTCTATATTTACACCATTATTAAAAACTTACTAATGAGACCAACTGCTTTAAAACTAACTGCCGGACTCCTGCTCTTTTGTGGTTTATCATCCACTGTAAAAGCCCAGGTTGACCCCATCAATGTCGTTACATCTGCTGTTCCCTTCCTTCGTATTTCACCTGATGCCCGTGCTGGCGGCATGGGAGAACTTGGCATTGCCACTTCTCCTGATCAATATTCAGGACTTTGGAACATGGGTAAAGTAGCTTTCAATCAATCAAGCGGAGTAGCTGTTACATACACTCCATGGTTGAAAGACCTTGTAAATGATGTATATCTATTAACTCTTTCAGGACAGTATAAATTTGACGAAAATCAGGCTATCAGTGCCTCAGTTCGTTATTTTAGTCTAGGTAATATTACATTCACAGATAATCTCGGAAATGATTTTGGAAGCTTTCGTCCAAGAGAGTTTGGAATTGATGTTGGATATTCACGCAGACTGAATTCTAAATTAGGGCTTGGTATAGCGTTGAAGTATATCAACTCTAATCTTGCTGGCGGAACTACAGTAGGAAGCACTACTTACAAAACAGGTAGCGCAGTAGCTGCTGATCTTGGATTATATCATACCGGTACAAAAGGATGGAGCTGGGGTGTTGTAATGCAAAACCTTGGTTCTAAAATCGCCTATACAGATAATGCAGATGCAAAAGATTTCATCCCTGCAAATCTGGGCTTTGGAGCTAATTACACAAAAAAATTCAACAATGTTAACCAAATCTCTTTTGGTGTTGAAATAAATAAACTGTTGGTTCCTACTCCTCCTGCCGAAGGCGATGCTGCTGGTCTTGCTGAATACAGATCAAAAGGCGTTCTGGGAAGCTGGTTTAGCTCTCTTGGTGATGCCCCAGATGGTTTTAGTGAAGAACTTAAAGAATTCCAGTTAAGCCTTGGTGCTGAATATTGGTACAATAACCAATTTGCTCTGCGTGCCGGTTATTTTTATGAGAATAAAACTAAAGGTAACCGCCGTTATTTCACAGCTGGTTTAGGTCTTAAGTACAACATTTTCGGATTTAACTTTGCTTACCTAGTTCCAACAGGATCTGGTGTTAGCCGTAACCCGTTATCAAACACACTCCGTTTCTCTATCCTGTTTGATTTTAGCGGTGGTGCTAAAAAGTAATTAATTTACCATAACCTATTATAAAGCATCCCGGATTTTCGGGATGCTTTTTTTTATGCTCGTATAAATTGAAAATCAGTAAGAAGGTTTTAATGATATTTGTAAATAAAAGTATTAACCATGTCATACCGGATAGGTTCAGGGGTTGATTACCATAAGCTGGTTGAGGGCCGGGAGCTTTGGTTGGGAGGAGTGAAGATACCTCATCATAAGGGAGCTTTAGGCCATAGCGATGCAGATGTGCTTTTACATGCCATTTGTGATGCCCTGCTTGGTGCACTTTGCCTGGGGGATATAGGTGTTCATTTCCCCGATACAGATTCAGCTTTTAAAGATATTGACAGCAAAATTCTATTGAAAAAAACAGCAGAACTTATCAGTAATGAGGGTTATACAGTTGTAAATATTGATAGCACTCTTTGCCTTCAGGCCCCAAAGATCAAACCATTTGTCGGGGATATGCAGAAAGTGATTGCCGGGTTACTCAATGTAACAGAAAAAGATATTTCTATAAAAGCTACTACTACGGAACAATTAGGGTTTGTAGGCCGTGAAGAGGGCTTAATGGCTTCGGCAACTGTTTTGTTAAGAAAGCTCTGAAACCGCCTCAAAAAGACTTGAATTAACCTAAATCCATCAATCTGTAATTAACTTTGCGAAAATGGCTGGTGTAGAAATAAAGATAATTAATCACTCAACAAATCCATTACCTGAATATGCCACAAGTGGCTCTTCGGGGATGGATATCAGAGCATACCTTGACACTCAGCAAACTTTGCAACCTTTTGAAAGGGTATTGATTCCAACCGGCTTATTTATTGAACTCCCGGAAGGCTTTGAAGCTCAAATCCGCCCCAGGAGTGGTTTGGCAATAAAACAAGGTATAACCTGCCTTAACACACCGGGAACCATTGATGCAGACTACCGGGGGGAGATTAAGATCATTTTAATCAACCTTTCTCAGGAAGAACAAGTCATTCATCACGGTGACCGGATTGCCCAGATGGTTATTCAGAAAGTTGAAAAAGGAATATGGAAACTGGCTGAGGAACTTCAAATTACAGAAAGAAATGCAGGTGGTTTTGGACATACGGGGAAATAATATAATGACAGCATGAAGAGATTATTATTAGTTATCGGACTTGTGAGCTTCTTGTATTCATGCCGCTCGGCAAGAGGGATTCAAACACCTGTTGTAAAAAAAGATACGATAGTTAGTATAACAGATCCAATCGTATCAGAATCTGCAAAGGAAGACTCGATTGCATTTATAAAACAAATTTATAAGGGAATACAGGATAGGCATATACATTTCACCACATTCGCAGGGAAGGCTGACATTGATTACGAAGACGGTGATGGAAAAAAAATTAATGCAAATGCACATGTAAGAATGTATAGCGACAGTGTCATCTGGGTATTACTTACCGGGCCACTCGGTATTGAAGGGTTAAGAGCTTACATCACAAAAGATTCTGTTAAGCTGCTCTACAAACAGGAAAAGGTTTATACAGCCCGTAGTATAGCATTTTTACAGGAAGTAACAGCTTTACCACTTGACCTTTCGACGTTACAGAATCTGCTACTTGGAAACCCTGTCTTTCTCGATTCTAATATTACTGCTTACACCAGAACTGAGAAAGATATTACACTGCAGAGCTTCGGGGCTTTCTTTAGTAACCTGATTACAATTGGAGAAACAGATAAACTAGTACTGAGCAGCATGCTTGAAGATGCTGATAAGGCAATAAACCGTACCTGTTATCTTACTTATGATGATTACGAAAATAGTAACGACGTCCGGTTTTCGACAAAACGAAGGATTAATGTAGTGGAGAAAAAAAAGCTGGACATAAAATTGGATTTCAAGCAATTTGATTTTAATGAAAAGTTAAGTTTTCCCTTTACCGTGCCTAAAAATTATACCCGGAATTAACTAATAAAATTTATTTTGCATATTGTCGTTATCAGGTAATAATTACGCACCCTGTTTTTTAACCTCACATCCCATTAACTATGAGAAAAAAAATCTTCTTTGGCTTGCTGCTTTCTGGTTTTGCCGGGCTTGCTTTGGCTCAGCCTGCACAGGATAAATCCCAGCTTGAAAAGGAAAGAAAAGAGATTCAGAAAGAGCTAAATGAGATACAAAGCCAGTATAATAAGGTAAAAGGTCAAACAAAACAAACAGTGGGTCAGCTGAATATCCTGAAAAGAAAAATAAGTCTGCAGGAGCAGTATATTGGCAGCATTAACAAAGAAATAAAAGGAATAGATGATGATATTTACCTGAGCAACCTGGAAATATACCGTTTACAAAAGCAACTGGATACATTAAAATCGCAGTATGCAAAGACAGTTGTTTATGCCTATAAAAACAGGAGCAGCTACGATTATTTGAACTTTATTTTCTCTGCCAACAGTTTTAACGATGCCATTCGCAGAATTTCCTATCTGAAAAGTTATAGAGCCTACAGAGAAAAGCAGGTTGGTACCATATTAGAGACGCAACAATTAATAGCGCAGCGTAAACAGCAGCAATTGGGCAGGAAACAGCAAAAAAATGTTGCCTTGGACAATCAGACAAAGCAAGTAGAAGAATTGGCGATTCAAAAAAAGGAAAAAGATGTAATTGTTGCACAACTCAAATCAAAAGAGAAGGATCTGTCGAAGCAGATAGCTGCTAAGAAGAAGAAAGACAGGGATTTGCAGAATGCCATAACAGCTATTGTAAGACGGGAGATAGAGGCTGCTAAAAAAGAAGCTGAAGCTAAAGCAAAAGCTGAAGCAGATGCCAAAAAGAGAGCGGATGACCTGGCTAAGAAAAATAAGCCAGCAGAAAACCCAGCTACTGTTAAACCAGGCACCAATCCTGCAACAAACCCAACCACAACTACAACAACAAAAAGAAATGAGCCTGCAAAAAAGCCGGATAGCTATCTGAACTTTAATGCCACAGACGTAGCGCTGAATAATAAGTTTGAGCTAAACAAAGCGAAATTGCCATGGCCGGTAGATAATGGAGTCGTTACATTGAACTTTGGAAACAATAAGATCGACAATACTTTACTGACTTTTGATAACCCGGGCCTTACAATTTCAACACCATCATCAGGAGTTCCTGTTAAGGCAGTATTTGATGGGGAAGTAAGTGGTGTATATAATTTGGGGGACGGTATGGCTATCACTATCAGGCATGGTAAGTATTTTACAACTTATAGCAATCTTTCATCTGTAACTGTAAGTAAAGGAAGCACCGTGAAAACAGGCCAGCAAATTGGAAAAGCCGGAAAAGATGATGATGGCAGTGGCGGCCAGATAGATTTTATCCTGATGATTGAAACAAGGAATGTAGACCCGAAACCATGGCTACGTCGATGAATGCCTCTCTAAATTATTTTATTCAGAGAAATCGTTCATATAGTTTTTCGTAAACGGGAACAATGTTAGTAATATCAAATTTTTTAGCATGAGAAGAAGCTCTTGCTTTAAACTGGTTTAATGTTGTATCGTCTTTTAAAATAGACAGAGCCTGTTTACTCATTGAATCTACATCCCCAACCTCACTCATAAAACCAGTCTCACCATGGATATTTATTTCTCCCAGTCCTCCTGCATTGGTAGAAACAACCGGTACACCAGCTGCCATTGCTTCAAGAGCTGCTAATCCAAAGCTTTCATATTCTGAGGTAAGTAAAAATAAATCAGCGATTACCAGAATATCTTCCATTTGTTCCTGCTTACCCACAAAACGTATCTCATCACAAACTCCTAACTCCCTGGCCAGGTCTTCAGCGGTGGAACGTTCAGGACCATCACCGACAAATAATAGTTTAGATGGTATTTGTTTATTCACTTCAGCAAAAATCTTCACCACATCCTGCACTCTCTTTATTTTTCTGAAATTGGAAGCATGTAACAATACCCTTTCGCCATTTGGGGCAATGACCTTCTTGAATGCATCAATAGGTTTTCGGTTGAAACGGCTTACATCAACAAAGTTGACAATTACTTCTATTTCTTTTGTAATCTCAAAATGTTTAAAAGTCTCATCCCGGAGATTTTGTGATACAGCTGTTATAGCATCGCTTTCATTAATAGAAAAAGTTACCACAGGGGCATAGGTTTTATCCCTTCCGACCAACGTAATATCTGTTCCATGCAGAGTGGTGATAACAGGAATATTTTTACCCTCTTTTTTTAAGATCTGCTTGGCCATATAAGCCGCTGATGCATGAGGAATGGCATAATGCACATGCAGCAGATCAAGATCATTGTTTTTGATTACATCCACCATAGTACTGGCCAGTGCTGTCTCATAAGGAGGATAGTCAAACAACGGATAGGTAGGCACCTGTACTTCATGATAAAGTATATTGGGCGTAAACCCACCTAATCTTACAGGCTGCTGATAAGTAATAAAATGAACGAGGTGGCCTTTCTGGGCCAGGGCTTTACCCAGTTCTGTGGCCAGCACACCTGAACCCCCAAACGTAGGGTAGCAAACAATACCAATTTTCATAATTCAACAATTCAAAGGACGTCTAAGGTAACGGTTTTAGACGGGTTTGGTTTACCACTCATCTTAAATAATTATCTTCATTTCTGATTTCAATTAGTTTTAATAAAATTCAGGCTCATGCGAAAACTACCATTTCTGTTATTGTTTGCTTTTACTGTTCAAATTTCCTTTGCCCAGACGGAAGACTCAATTTTCATTAAGCGTATTTCAGATGAAATACTGACAAATGGGAAGGCCTATGAAAACTTGCGGCATTTAACAAAAAAAATAGGTGCAAGACTGGCAGGCTCACCCGGTATGGTAAAATCAGAACAGTGGGGACTGAAAGTTATGCAGGAAAGTGGTGCACATAAAACCTGGATGCAGGAATGTATGGTACCGCATTGGGTGAGGGGCGGAAAGGATATTGCCAGCGCTGCCTACATACCTGAAAGGGGGGAAGTAAAAAGTGGTCCTTACCCAACATCAATTAAAAAAGAACTGGATATAGTTGCGCTTGGCAATTCCGTAGGTACAGGCAAAAATACTATTACAGCACAAGTAGTATTAGTTAACTCTTTTGATGAACTGGAAAAGAAGAAGGATGAAGTAAAGGATAAGATTGTTTTTTATAATTATAAATTCAATCCTACTTATATTAATACATTTCTTTCTTACCGGGATGCTGGGCAATACCGTGGGCAAGGTCCAAGCCGTGCAGCAAAGTATGGAGCAAAGGCTGTAATTGTAAGAAGCATGAGTCATGCTGCCGATAATCATCCCCACACTGGAGCAACAAGATATGACAGTGCCTACACAAAAATACCGGCTGTTGCCATTGGACTGCAAGACGCTGATTGGTTGAGTGAGCAATCGCAAAAACGAAATGTGACGGTAACTCTTAAAACAAATGGCCATTTCCTGCCCGATACAATCGGGCATAACATTATTGGAGAAATAAGAGGTACAGAATTTCCCGATGAAATAATTACTGTTGGTGGCCACTTAGATAGCTGGGATAATTGTGAAGGCGCCCATGATGATGGGGCCGGCTGTGTTCAGACAATTGAAATGCTCAGGGCATTTAAAGCCATTGGATATAAACCTAAGCGGACAATTCGTTTTGTGTTATTTGCAAACGAAGAAAATGGTTTAAGAGGTGGAAATAAATATGCTGAGGAAGCAAAAGCAAAGAATGAAAAACATATTCTCGCTATGGAAAGTGATGCTGGTGGGTTTACGCCGAGGTCATTGGGCTTTAGTGGAAGCGATGTACAATATGAAAAAGTACTTTCCTGGAAAGTATTGATAGCTCCTTATGGCTGTACAGAAATTAATAAAGGTGGTGGCGGAGCAGATATTGGTCCTTTAAACAGAGCTTTAAAAACACCAACAGCAAGCCTGAACCCCGATAGCCAACGCTACTTTGATATTCACCATGCCCGAAGTGATGTATTTGAAGCAGTGAACAAAAGGGAGCTTGAATTGGGTGCGGTGAATATGGCTGCCTTTATATACCTGGTTGATAAATACGGCTTGTAGGAGTCATTTAAGCAGGTTGTTAATGGCAGCCTGAACAGTTGCGAAAGGAAATGAGTTGATCGTCTTTTGCATCTGTTTTCTTATTTCTGCTGTACAAAGATTACCTGTGCTGCCTTCATGTGTGTGGTTGATATTGGTATTATAAGTAAATTTTCCTGCTTCAATATCCAACCCCACTTTTTTATAGGCATCTCTGAAAGGCATTCCGTCATTAACCAGTTTATTCACTTCTTCCACACTGAAGAGGTATTTGTATTTCTCATCGGAGAGGATATCTTTTTTGATTTCAATATTCGACAACATTAATCCTGTCATTTCAACACAATCTCCAAGTATTTTAAATGATGGAAACAAATGCTCTTTCAGTAACTGAAGGTCCCGGTGATAACCAGAAGGAAGATTAGTGGTCATCATCATAATCTCATTGGGTAGTGATTTGATTCGATTGCAATGTGAACGGATCAATTCAAATACATCCGGGTTCTTTTTATGCGGCATGATACTGCTGCCGGTGGTCAATTCTGCAGGGAAACTGATAAATCCGAAATTCTGGTTCAGGTACAGGCAGGCATCCATACTTAGCCTTGCCAGTGTGTCGGCTACATTTGCCAGCGACTGGGCTACGATTCGTTCAGCTTTACCTCTTCCCATTTGTGCATACACAACATTATAATTCAAATCTTCAAAACCAAGAAGTTTTGTTGTCAGTGTTCTGTTGATTGGGAAAGAGGAGCCATAACCTGCCGCAGATCCTAAAGGATTTTTATTGACAACATCATAAGCTGCTTTTATGGTTATAATATCATCAACTAAGCCTTCTGCATAGGCACCAAACCATAGGCCAAATGAGGAGGGCATGGCTAATTGCAAATGTGTATAACCGGGTAACAGATGGTCTTTATACTTTTCGCTTTGTGTTTGGAGCAAATCAAAGAGCGGTTGAATGTTTTTTACCAATTCTTCCAATTCATTCCGGAGAAACAATTTTACGTCAACAAGCACCTGATCATTGCGGCTGCGGGCAGAATGTATTTTTTTGCCTGTGTCGCCCAATTTTTGCGTCAACAATAACTCTACTTGTGAATGAATATCTTCCACATCCTCCTGTAGTTTGAATTCCCCTCTTTGTACCTGTTGATAAATATTCTTTAGTTCTTTCTGTAATTGCGATAATTCATCTTTGGTCAGTAATCCAACTGATTCCAGCATTTCTATATGAGCCAGTGAGCCAAGTACATCAAATGCAGCCAGGTATATATCCATCTCCCTGTCTTTTCCAACAGTAAATGTTTCCACTTCCTTTAATGAGGTTTTATCTTTTTGCCACAATTTCATACTACCTGGTTTAAAAGCTGTATATATAATTCAATTCCCTGCTGTATTTCGTTGATATAAATATACTCATTGGCTGTATGACTTCTGGCAGAATCTCCCGGACCCATTTTCAACGCTGGAAAAGGCATTAATGCTTTGTCTGAAGTAGTAGGAGAGCCATAGTAAGTTCTGCCAAGATTTAACCCTGCCTTCACTAAAGGATGGTCTAAGGCAATTGAGGTAGAGCGTAGTCTTGTGCTCCTTGGATTTACCTCACACAGAACATTGGCTTTAATAATATCAACCACTTCTTCAAAGCTGTATAATTCATTTATCCTTGTGTCCACTACAAATTTGCATACAGCCGGAACAACATTGTGTGCTTTATTTTCTGTTTCAATAACTGTTACATTCATCTTGGAAGGTCCAAGAAGGTCAGATACTTTTTCGAAATGAAAATTTTGGAACCACTCAATATCCTTCAACGCTTTGTAAATGGCATTTTCACCTTCATTGCGGGCAGCATGTCCTGCTTTTCCATGACTGATGCAATCCAGCACCATTAACCCTCTTTCAGCTACAGCCATTTGCATCTGTGTAGGTTCGCCAACAATGGCACAGTCAATCGTTGGTAAGTAGGGTAGTGTATATTCTATACCACCAGTACCGCTGATCTCTTCTTCAGCAGTAGCAGCAATTATAATATTATATTTTAAATCCTGCTTGTCGTAGAAATAAAGAAAAGTAACTATCAGTGAAACCAGGCAACCACCGGCATCATTACTTCCGAGACCAAAAAGTTTTCCATCTTCAACAACAGGCGAGAAAGGGTCTTTGGTATATTGGAAATTGGGTTTTACTGTGTCGTGATGAGAATTAAGGAGGATTGTTGGTTTTTTCTCATCAAAATATTTGTTTAGGGCAAATACATTGTTGCCAACCCTTGTATGTTCAATCCCCTTTGCTCCTATGAAGCGGCAGAGTATTCCGGCTGTCTGGTCTTCTTCTTTGCTGAATGAAGGAGTAGCGATCAGTTCTTTCAACAACTCAACTGCTTCGTTTTGTAATATGTAAATTTCTTTACTCATTTATTATTGTCGTTCCTGAAGAGCCATTGATCAGTTCTTTCAGATTTTCTGCTTTGCCAATGATTACTTTATCAACGCCACTTTTCAGAGCGGCAAATGCATTATCCAATTTTGGGATCATGCCCGCAAATATTTTATTTTTTGACTTCAATTGCTGGTAATTAGATGGTTTTATTTCCGGAATGACTGTTGTGTCATCATTTGCATCCAGCAGCACACCACTCTTCTCAAAAGAATAGATAAGCTGAACATCATAGAGCTCACTCATTCCCCTGGCAATCTCCTGAGCAATGGTATCTGCATTCGTATTCAGCAGCTGCCCCTGCTGATCATGTGTAATGGGTGCAAATACAAGTGCAATATTCTTCTCCAGCAGGCCGCTAATAAGTTCAGTGTTGATCGCATCCACATCACCGACAAATCCATAATCGAGAACAGGGTGTTGCCTTTTATGCGCCAGTATGGCATCACCATCTGCCCCGCAAAGACCCATTGCATTACAATTATTGGCCTGTAGTCCTGCGACAATATTCTTATTAATGAACCCGGCATAGACCATTGTAACAATTTTCAGCGTCTCTGCATCGGTAATTCTTCTGCCATCAACCAATTGTTGTTCGATGCCTAACTTTTCGGCCAGCCTGGTGGCGAGTTTACCACCACCGTGTACCAATATCTTTTTTTCTTCGATAGAGGCAAATTCTTTTAAGAATGAAACCAGCTTCGCTTCATCATCAATGATGTTTCCGCCAATTTTTATGACATATAGTTTAGCCATTGCTTCTTAGTATCTCAGCCAGTACTGCCTGTGCAGCCCAAACTCTGTTTGATGCTTCTTGTGTAACAATACTATTAGGGCCATCCAGAATTTCGTCACTCAGTTCCACATTTCTTCTTACTGGCAGGCAGTGCATCACTTTCGCATTGTTGGTCAGCTCCAGTTTTTTATTGGTCAGCATCCATTTTGGATCGCTTTCATAGATCTTTCCGTAATCATTATAAGTGCTCCAGTTCTTTACGCAAACAAAGTCTGCATCTTTCAATGCTTCATTTTGATTATGAGTAATGATAGCCCCTTTTGTAAATTCCTCACTCAGCTCATAATCCTCAGGATGAGTGATGACAAATTCTGCTTTGCCCCATGCATTTACCCATTGAGAAAAACTATTGGCCACACATTGGGGTAGCGGTTTTACATGCGGAGCCCATGTCAGCACAATCTTTGGTTTGCTCACAATCCCGGAAGGAGAGTTTAGCAAAGCCTCCCGGATGGTTATAATATCAGTTAATGATTGCAACGGATGAAGTGTTGCACTTTCCAGGCTTACTACAGGGATACCAGCATATTTAATAAACTGTTTAATGTACAGTTCACTATAATCATCATCCCTGTTTTTTAGGGAAGGAAATGTTCTGATGGCAAGGATATCAAAATACTTTCCAAAAATAGGTGCTGCATCTTTGACATGCTCAACCGTTGTGCCACTCATAATGGCTTCTTCTTCAAATTCAAGCATCCATCCTTCGCTTCCTACATTAAAGATAATGGGTTCCATCCCCAGGTTTTGTGCAGCGATTTGTGTACTCAATCTTGTTCGCATACTGGGATTGAGAAATAAACAACCAATACGTTTATTGGTTCCGAGTGATTTATCTGTGAATGGATTTGCTTTATAAGCCAGTGCTTTTTGCACCAGGGCATCAATATTATTTACATCATGAACAGATACAAAATTTTTCATTCTTAAATGACGGGATTAGGTGTTGAAACCAGGTTGTGTATTTCTTCTTTTATGGACTCGATGAATTGTTCAGCGTCTCTTTTCTTCAATGCCAGCGAAGGAAGCAAGCGGATTACATTTGGTTTGGCCTCTCCTGTAAAAATCTTCTGATTCCACAAGAGATTCTTTTTGAGATCCTTTAATTCTTCCGGTACGTCAAAGCCAATCATAAGTCCCCGGCCCCTCACATTTTTTAATTGGGGGATTGACCCAAGTTCATCCCTGATGTATTTACCAACCATCACTGCATTGCCCATCAATTTCTCTTCTTCAATAATTTCCAGTACGGCTAATGCTGCAGCACAGGCCAGGTGATTACCACCAAATGTAGTGCCCAACTGAAAATGTTTGGGTTTAATATGCGGAGCAACAATGATACCGGCGACAGGGAAACCATTACCCATGCCTTTCGCCATAGTATAGATATCTGCGTTCACCCCGGCGAAATCATGACTGAAAAATTTGCCGCTTCGGCCATAACCACATTGCACACTGTCAGCAATATATACTGCGCCATTTTCATCACAAAGAGAACGTATTTTTCTCAGGAACGAATCGTCAGCTACATTGATACCTCCCACTCCCTGAATTCCTTCGATAATAACAGATGAAATCTCTTTGCCATTTTCTTTGAAACATTCTTCCAATGCATCCTCATCATTGAGGGGAAGAAAGATAACATTCCCGGTTTCGTTTACGGGGGCGACATAATTTTTATTATCTGTCACAGCAACAGCGAGTGATGTTCTTCCATGAAAGGATTTACTGAATGCAACGACTTTTTTTCTTCCATTGTGAAAACTGGCAAGTTTCAACGCATTTTCATTTGCTTCGGCTCCGCTGTTGCAGAGAAAAAGCTGGTAGTCTTCTTTACCGGAAACCTTTCCCAATTTTTCTGCCAGTTGCTGTTGCAGAGGAATACGGATTGAGTTAGAATAAAAAGCAATCTTTTCCAGTTGTTCCTTTATGCGTTTCACCCAATGCGGATGAGTATGACCAATACTGATCACCGCATGGCCACCATACAAGTCAAGATACTGCTCGCCTTTATCATCCCACACATAAGAGCCTTTGGCTTTTACTATTGTGATTTCGTTAATTGGATATACATCAAAAAGTTGCATTTTTAGCTATTATTTTTTAGTTAGATTTCTTCTTAAAAAAAAGTCGTACGTATGGATGTGGTTATGATTTTTTATGGTTATCTCTTCCGTTAGCTGTAAGTTGTTTTCGTCGATAAAATGCACTTTATACCCTCCTGTAACGAAACTCATATCGAGTAATGTCATTGATGTTAACAGAAAGCTATCTTTCATTTTATAGTTTCCGGAATCAAGCATTTGTCCTGCTTTATGAAAATATTTTAAATCTGATGTAAATAGAAAATAGGTCTTTTTCCTGACTTCAGCTTCCACTTCATTTTTATTAATCAATTCCCCTGATTTATAAACACCATTTTTAGCTGCATTCAAAGAATCCAGTATGGGGTTAGTACATGATATTTTTTCGTCAATTAAATCCCATTTACCAACCAGAGGCTTTTTTTTGTTGCAGGAAGTTAATAATGGTATGCTGACTACCATCAGGATAAAATTTAATGAATTATAACAATATGACCTGGAACTATGCATTTTAAAAATAGCTTGCTTTCAAATTCAAGCCATTTGTTTCCCCTAGCCCAAATAGTAAATTCATATTCTGTACTGCCTGGCCTGATGCACCTTTCAATAAATTATCAATTGCAGAATGAACAACTAATTTGCTTCCTGCTTTTTCTAATTGTATAACAGCTTTGTTGGTGTTGACCACTTGTTTTAAAAAAATCGACTCCTTGCTTACCTGGGTAAAAGGATGACCGGTATAAAATTCAGCGTATAATCCATTCAACTCTTCAAGACTTAAGTCGCAACTCAATGTAGAGCTGATAAAAATGCCTCTTGTAAAGTCACCTCTCCAGGGAACAAAACTTAAATCAATGCCCCCATCCTCTAAAGAAGAGCTGGATTGTAATTGCAAAAGCGATTCACCTATTTCCCCGAGATGCTGATGTATTAGTGTTTTATAGGCTTGTATATTATTTGCCCTCCAACTAAAGTGAGAAGTGGTAGACAAAGACTGACCGGCGCCTGTAGAACCGGTAATGCCTGTTGTATATATATCCTTCAATAAACCGGCTTTTGCCAGTGGTAATAGTCCTAACTGTATGGCGGTCGCAAAACAACCTGGATTGGCAATGTTTTGTGCTGATTTGATCATATCCCTGTTCAGTTCGGGTAGACCATAAACGAAGTGTCGGTTGCCGATAGAAGATTGCCCCGTAAGACGGAAGTCATTAGCCAGGTCAATCACCTTTATTTTTTCTGCGATCTTATTTTCGACCAGGAATTTTCTTGACTCTCCGTGTCCCAGGCAAAGAAATAGCACATCAACATCATCACTTAACTTATTTGTAAAAGTCAATTCTGTGTCACCAATCAGATCCTGGTGAACAGAATGGATCGGTTTGCCGGCATTACTCCGGCTATGAATAAAAGAGGTCTCCACACCGGGGTGATTTAACAATAGTCGTATTAATTCACCTCCGGTGTAACCTGCACCTCCGATTATACCTGCTTTAATTTTTGCCATCCGCATCAGTTTTTACCAAATGATAAATGGATGTCTGGTTGCCAAATATTTTGCTGAAGCCTCTCACATCATCACCGGTAAAGCCGGTATTCATCTCGCCATATTTGCCAAACTTGCTGTTCATCAGGTCGTATTTACTTTCAATACCAATTACCTGGAAACGATAAGGCATCAGTTGCACAAAAACATCACCTGTTACATTTTGCTGGCTATTTTGCAGAAATGCTTCAATATCTCTCATCACCGGGTCGAGTATCTGGCCTTCATGCAGCCAGTTTCCATAGAACTGTGCTAATTGATCTTTCCATTGCAGTTGCCACTTGGTCAGTACATGTTTTTCCAATGCATGATGTGCTTTTAAAATAACCATCGGAGCTGCTGCCTCAAAACCTACACGGCCTTTAATGCCAATAATGGTATCACCAACATGTATATCACGGCCAACGCCATAAGGACCTGCAATGGTTTGTAAATACTGAATGACCTCAGCAGGATGAATGAATGTGTTACCATTGACCGACCTCAACTCGCCTTTCTCAAAACTCAATTTCACTTCTTCGCTTCCTGTCTTTGTTACCTGTGTGGGCCATGCTTCTTCCGGCAATATGCCTTTTGAAGAGAGTGTTTCCTTGCCACCCACACTGGTTCCCCAAAGACCTTTATTAATAGAATACATGGATTTGTCGAAATTCATGTCTACGCCTTTGGACTTCAGGTAGGCAATTTCTTCTTCACGACTGAGTTTCAGATCTCTTATCGGGGTAATTATCTCCACACCCGGAATCATGATGTGAAAGATCATGTCAAACCTTACCTGGTCGTTGCCAGCACCGGTACTGCCATGTGCCACTGCATCCGCTTTTAATTTTTTTGTATGTTCGGCAATGTGTAATGCCTGGCTCAGCCTTTCAGCTGAAACGGAAAGCGGATAGGTATTGTTCTTTAAACAATTTCCAAAAATGAGATACTTTATAATGCTGTCATAGTATCCTTTTACTGCATTGACCGTTGTGTGAGTTTTTACACCCAGCTTATATGCATGTGCTTCAATATTGCTCAGTTCATCATTTGTAAATCCCCCGGTATTAACGATAACACTATGCACTTCATAGCCCTTTTCTTCACTAAGATACTTGACACAATAGGTGGTATCAAGTCCGCCGCTAAAACCTAAAACAACTTTTTTTGACATTATGTGCTGTTAAGTGATTTAATAATTAAACAAGTGGTGGAATAATGATTTAGGTTTGCTGCCACCACCATTGCTGTCTTTATCTTTTTTCAGAAATGGCTTCAGCAACTTCCACTGCTTAAATTTGAGCAGTCTTTCCAACCCCTTTACATTTTTCTTAAAAAATTCTTTTGTCTCCTCTGGTTCATAATGGTCCTTCGGATCATAGAGCATGGCGGTACACATACAGTTCTTTCTTTCTTTACTCATCAGTATATCATAATTCACACAGCTTTTGCAACCAGCCCAGAATGCTTCGTCCTGTGTAAGCTCTGAATATGTTACTGGCTCATATCCAAGATCAGAATTGATCTTCATAACAGCAAGGCCAGTAGTCAACCCGAAAATTTTTGATTCGGGATATTTTTCCCGGGAAAGATTAAATATTCTTTGCTTAATCGATTTTGCCACACCACTTTTTCTATACGCTGGCGCAACGATCAATCCGCTGTTTGCAACATATTCACCATGGCTCCACGTTTCAATATAACAGAACCCAACCCATTCATTCTGATCGGTAATAGCGATGACTGCTTTACCCTCATCAATCTTTTGTTCGATATAGTCAGGTGAACGCTTGGCAATACCGGTGCCTCTTGCAGCCGCAGAGGCTTCCATTTCATCAGTGATCGTTTTAGAATAGACCTTATCAGCAGTAGTGGCTACCCTGATAATAATATTTTGATTGTCCATCTTTTAATTAGCTTGAGATATACGGTTCACCAGTCCAGAAAATCTTGTTACGGGATTTGCTTCACTGACAGGGACCATGGTGAGGGGTTCGTCCTGTCAGAATACAGGGCGACGTCGTGGGCGGGAGAAAGTAAATACATCAAACCCAACAGAATAAACTCCGCTGGTGATCGGTGCATGAAAGGCCCATTGTTTTGTATGTGTCAGAATGTTCGCCATGTTTACAAACAAGTTGTAAATTGAGGACAAATGTATAATAATAATTGGTTTATTATCATAAATTTTTTGTTATAAACTCAGCTGTATGGAAATCGAAAATGCCCCACTTTCCGAACAACCGTTAGAGCCGCAACCTGAAAAAAAAAGGGTCTCAAAGTTTAAAAAGTTTACAAGGATTTTGACGGTATTGCTGGTGCTTGGGTTAATAGCATTTGTATACTTTAGATTTTTCTTTGTTTTTGGCGAGGGGGTTAAAACCGGGCATCTGAATTATGCTGTAAGAAAAGGAAATGTTTTCAAGACATATGAAGGCAAATTGATACAGGAGGGTTATCGTAGCAAAACTGCCGGTATGATTCAGTCCTATGAATTTGAGTTTTCGATCAGGAGTAAGAAGATATACGATATCCTTGCGGCTAACAGCGGCAAACGTTTCGATTTGCACTACAAAGAATATCATGGGGTTGTTCCCTGGCGGGGTAATACAAAATACATTGTTGACAGTATTGTTTCTATGAAAGATGAATAGCCCTATTGTCCTGAATACAACAGGAAGATAGCCGGACGTTTATGGATGTCTGGCTTATTTTTTTGCCATTCTGAAATGCTTTTTGTTTTGATCCATTCATTCTTTCCGGTAATATCAACTGCTATACAAAGTTTTGCTGAGCTGGTGCAGGATTTCAGCAGCGCTTCTATTAGCTGATTATTCCGGTAAGGTGTTTCAATGAAGATCTGTGTACATTTTTTCTTTGCTGACTCGGCCTCGAGTTCTTTAATTGTTTTTACCCGCAGCTGACTATCTATTGGCAGGTAGCCTGCAAACTGGAATTGCTGACCGTTCATGCCGCTTGCCATCAAAGCCAATAAAATTGAATTGGGTCCGACCAATGGTTTTACTTCTACATTCATTTCCTGGGCAATGGCGATCAACGCCTGCCCCGGGTCTGCAACACCCGGGCAACCCGCTTCACTTACTATGCCGATTATCTTTTCTTCTGCCAGTTTCTGTTTGAATATGCCAGGCGAATCATCTGCAATGGTGTGCCATTCGTAATTATCAATCACCATTTCTTTCCAAAGCTGTTTAAAATAGCGGCGGGTGGTCCTTTCATTTTCTACAAAAAATACTTCGCATTGTTTTACCGCATCGATAATATATGTTGGAATGGCCTCAAGCCCTTCTTCGGCTAATAAGGATGGTATGAGGTAAACAGTCGCCATCCTGTTAACTATTTTTTACTTTATGAACACTAAGTGTGGCAGCAATAATAGCATAGGCTGGCGCAAGAATGATTACTATGTGCATGATATAAAACAATAAACCATTGCCAATGGCCAGCCCCCTGTGCCTTCCGGTAAAAGCAATACTTTGCGAAGGAGTGAAATTAACCCTTGCAAAACTGTAATCCAGCATCGAAAAACCAAAGTAGTAACATTCCATCAGCAAGGCGATAATGGGGGTGATCCAGCCAACAACAGGCACCAGTGATAAAAGTATCAATGCAATGAGATATACCGATTGCCAGCCACAGTTACGCAAGGCCAGTTTAATACTGCGGATGCAATCTTTTTTTAACTCCGGCCAGTTGAAAGAATGTTCTTTGCCCTCAATTATAGCTTCTGTTTTTTCGCTCAGGTAAGCAAATACCGGTGAGCCAATGATGAGGATAACGTATTTGAAAAGGGAGAAATAAAAAAGGAATAATATCAGTCGCAGCATCATCCCTGTCATTACGAACAGGAAACTGAGCCATTCGCTTCTCTCTTTCTGTAACCAGCTTTCGATACCCAGCTTGCTGCTTACCCATGAAACGACAGCATCTGATGACTGCCAGAAAAAAAACATGCCTGCTATGAAAAGCAGGGTATAAATAATTCCCGGGCCAATGATCCATTTGAAAAGCCTGTTCTTTTGAATAAAAAGCCGGGCATCTCCCCATGATTGAACCGCTATGACAATTTCTTTCAGCAAAACCTTAATTTGGGTGGTAAATATAGATAAGAACTACGAGTAAAAGGATTTTGAAAGATTATGCGAAAACTGGGAAAAGATTTTTACCAGCGAGAAAATGTCCTGTCAATTGCCAAAGAATTATTGGGAAAGCTTTTGGTAACAAAAAGGGCAGGGGTAACTACTACCGGCAGGATTGTAGAAGTGGAGGCTTATAATGGAGTTATTGATAAGGCTTCTCATGCATTTGGCGGACGGAGAACAAACCGTAATGAGGTAATGTATGCCGACGGGGGAGTGGTCTATGTATACTTATGCTATGGAATTCATCATCTGTTCAATGTGGTAACTCACAGTAAGGAAACCCCTCATGCTATACTTATCCGGGCTCTTGAGCCGGTTAAGGGAATAGATGAAATGCTGAGAAGAACTGGAAAAAAGAAGTTGGATCATACATTGACAAGAGGTCCGGGTAATTTGTCTAAAGCAATGGGGATTGCTGTTTTGCATAGTGGCTGTTCATTGCAAAGCAAAGAGCTGTTCCTGGCCGATGATGGATTTGAATATGGTAAAAATGAAATAGCCGCATCTCCACGGATAGGTGTTGACTATGCCGGGAAGGATGCCCTGCTGCATTACCGGTTTTACATAAAAGGGAACCCTTTTGTAAGCGGCAAACCCAAATAGGTTGTATTTTCAGGCCAAATCTGGCTGCTTGTCCAAACAACAAATCAAATTCACTTCTCTTTTTGCCGGTCTTGCGGTTGCATTATTTTTTTATTTCGTTAATCCCTTTGGTGTAAATGAAAAAGCATCGATCGTACTTTCCATTGCAGCATTGATGATAAGCTGGTGGGTGACAGAAGCCCTGCCGATGCCCGTTGTGGCATTATTGCCACTGGTGTTATTTCCTTTGTTTGGTGTGGCGGAGTTAAAAGCAGTGGCTGTTAGTTATGGCGACCAGAATATTTTTCTGTTCATGGGGGGCTTCATGCTGGGGCTTGCCATTGAAAAATGGAGCCTCCATCGCCGCATTGCGTTGGGCATTGTAAAAATTACAGGTACCAGCGGCGACAGGATTGTGCTGGGTTTTATTCTTTCCACCGGCTTTATCAGTATGTGGATCAGCAATACTGCTACAACGATGATGATGTTCCCCATTGCATTATCGGTGATACATGTAATGAAAGACAGCAGCGATGGCGCAGGAAACTTTAAAAACTTCAGCCTTGCCATGATGCTGTCAATTGCTTATGCTTCCAACTTTGGCGGTATATCCACTATAATTGGTACACCACCTAATGCCGCATTCGTAAGCATTTATGAAAAGCAATATTCAAACATTGGTTTTATGGACTGGATGTTGCTGTGCATGCCTGTTGCCCTCATATTACTCTTTACATTATACTTTGTATTAACTAAGTTTCTTTTCCGGAACCGTATCCGCTCCAGTGAGGCGGCCAGGCAATATATTAACGACGAGTACCGGGCTCTTGGGCCCCTTTCAGTTTCCGAAAAAAGGGTGCTTGTGATTTTTCTTTCCACTGCCTTCCTGTGGATTTTTAAGGATGCTATTAATAATCTGCAAGGGCTTATTAAATTGGATGATACAATCATTGCATTAATAGGAGGCATTGCATTGTTTGTTTGCCCTTCCGGTTCAACAAAACAAAAAGAAGATATTAGTGAACCTGAAGAAAATAATTTTCATGGCAGCCTGTTAGAGTGGGATGATACAAAGAAGATGGCATGGGGTATTTTACTGCTCTTCGGCGGTGGCATTGCACTGGCTGCTGCACTTGATAAAGCCGGACTGATACAGCAGTTAGGTGTATGGCTTTCCCACTTTGCAACAGGCGGGTTTGTGTTATTATTGATGGTCACCATTCTTTCAATTTTTATCAGCGAAGTAATGAGCAATATTGCACAGGTCATTGTGTTTACACCGGTAGTTTGCAGTCTTGCTGATGCAGTAGGCATGCCACCACTGCAACTCGGTATTGCTATGACGCTGGCTTCCAGCTGCGCAAGTATGATGCCCATGGGCACTCCACCCAATGCCATCGCCTTTGCCAGTGGTCATATCAAGCTTAAAGAAATGCTGAAGGCTGGGTTTGTAATGAATATCGTTTCGGTAATACTCATTGTATTATTCTGCTGGTTTATACTTCCTATATTGATGAAGATGTAAAAAGGCGGTTGTCATAAACGGATGCCGGCACTAATGCCCCCGGTCGGAATAAAATCATTCCCGTATTTTACAATACTTCCTCCTTTATCAAAGTCGGTCTGAAAGCCGGCCGATATATACGGTGTGATATATAGCATGTCATTAATAACAAAAGTGTAGCCAGCCTCTGCTGCCGGTTGTAACACCAGGGTATTGCCCGGGTAATATGCCGGGCCGTCAGCCGGGCTGAAATCCAAATCGATTTTCATAAACCATACATCAGTTCTTGCGCCTATAAAGAATTTATGCGGAAAGGGTTTAAAATAATACCGATAACCAAGGCCACCACCCCAACCTTTACCGGATTCGGTATGCGCATCAACACGGTAGGCGGGCACCTGGTTATAGCTCAATCTTAACTGGATGGAATGATTCAGTTTTGCATTGAAAGCGATATGGAGATTGTAGATGGAACCACGGGAATATTTCTGAAACTCACCGCCAATATCTGTTGTGCGGAAACCCATGTCTTGCCCGTAAGAGTATGAGCAATACATAGCAGCGAGGATGACAAGGCTTAGTAGTTTTTTCATAAGTGCCGGTATTTGTATAAAGATATTTCAAGTTATTCAAAAATAAAAGCAACACAGTGGTGTTGCTTTTATTATATGCAGTTGGTGAGTTTGTTATTAAAAACGGGGACAGTTCAGTTTTTTCGCATTGGGGTCAACCGGTTTTTTGATATAGATAAGGGAAAGTTCCATTCCACCTCTTGAATTTGAGGCGGGTTTCAGGCTGGAAGTATTAGCATCATATGAAGCACCGATATGCAATCCTCCAAACTCCAAGCCTATATAGGGAATAGCAGCATCGTTGAAGCGATACCAGGCTCCTATGAAAAGATTAGTTGGATTTACGTCGTCATTATTTACGTTGTAAGCAAATGTTCCGCCTACAGTTGTATTATGTGCTTTGGCCTGCATACTGTGATTGGCAGCAAAGTGAAAGGCGTGGTAAGAACCAATCGGTATTTTTCCACCAGCCTGTATCGTTGTTCTGGAGGCCAGTAAAAACTGTCCGCCCTGGAAACTTTCTTTGGGGCGATTGATATGATACATCGAAGCGCCGATATAAAAATTATTATACCCGTTTGTACTTCCATTATACAGGATACCGGCATTGATATCCACATAACTTACATTCACTTGTTTGTTGGTGAATATTTCACCTGTAGTTCCCGGAATGAATCCAAAAGGAGTTAGTTCATCTTCAAAAACCACTTTGGTTACATCTAACCTTTTGTTGGTATAAGTTCCCTGGAAACCGGCACCTATCTGGTGCAGCCCGTTCTCATCTAATCCTTTATGATAGGCAAACGATAAACCGGCTGAGTTCGTTACCAGCACACCATCTCCGGCCCTGTCTGTAAAACCAAGGATACCGATACCCATCTGGTCTACATCCGCAAGGCGGTTCTTCATAATACCAAAGTCAACAGAAACTGTTTTAGTGACAAAGGCATTATTTATTGTTGGCCATTGATTGCGGTAGTTGCCGGCAATACGGTACACACCATCAAACTTACCCGTCAATGCCGGGTTCAGCGTAAGGGGCGAGGCAAAAAATTGGGAAAAATTAGGGTCTTGGGCATTTGACACACTTACCAAAGCCACACAAACCGTAAGGGTAGAAAGAATTTTTTTCATCACAGCTAATATAGTTTTTTCACTGGTCAGACAGTGCATACATAACCGGGTCCTGTTTTATAAAACGCCTTAATTCCTCTTGAAATTGCCTTAACCTCCAATTTGATATATTATGTCCTGTCCGGTACGAAATGGAAAAATACAACTTTTTCAAGACCTGTGTTGTAGAATTATTGCTGCTTGCAATAGCCCCGGCATCTTAACTGTGAGCAGATAAAATAACTCCTAAAACATTGGGGTTAAGACTCGTAACTCAAAATTTATGGCTCACAGCATTCATCTCTACATCTGAACCTTGGTTCCAAAGGCCAGGTCACCGGCATCACCCAACCCTGGAACGATATAACCTTTGGCTGTCAGTTCATCGTCAATATCCCCACACCAAATCGTTACCGAAGGCTCCTCTCTTTTCACATATTCTATGCCAACTGTGCAGGCAATGGCTGCAACAATATGAATAGCACTGGGTTTTCCTTCCTCTTTTAAATAATGAATGGTTTTTACGAGGGAAGAACCCGTTGCCAGCATGGGGTCTGATATGATGACCACCCTGTTCTCCAGTTCCGGGCAAGAAACATAGTCGAGGCTTATTTCAAAACTACCGTCTTTGTTATGCTTGCGGTAGGCAGATATAAAGGCATTATCACCCTGGTCGAAATAATTCAGCAATCCCTGGTGCAGGGGCAGGCCGGCACGGAGTATAGTAGCCAGCACCGGTTGATCCTTTAATACTTTATGTACAGCAATACCCAGCGGGGTTTGTATCTCCTTTTCCACGAACGGGAGGACTTTACTGATTTCATAAGCCGCCACTTCGCCGATGCGTTCCAGGTTGCGCCGAAACCTCATCCTGTCAGTTTGCACATTCACATTACGAAGTTCACCTACCCAATTACTGATCAAAGAATGTTGCTGGCTTAGATTGACAATCATTTTGAAGATTTACTTTTGGCATCCTGCGCCTTATTCGGGATGATAAAAGTCAAACCCAGGCGGCGGCGGATAAATTACTTTTGGCAAATCTAATCTAAAATCAGTTTAATGGTTTACAGGGCTATCGGTTTAATGAGTGGCAGTTCGCTGGATGGGCTGGATATTGTTTTTGCCGGGTTCCAGGAACAAGGCGGAAAATGGAACTATGAAATACTGGAAGCCGATTGCTATGCCTATACTGCTGACTGGGCGGCAAAACTTCGGGGTGCCATCAATCTTTCGGCAAAGGATTATCAATTACTGCATGCTGAATATGGTCATTATACAGGCCAGCAGGTAAATACATTTATTGATAAGTATCAACTGGATTATAAGGTTGCGGTAATCGCTTCGCATGGACACACCACTTTTCATATGCCTGCCAACAGGATGACGGCACAACTAGGTGATGGAGCTGCCATCGCAGCCGAAACAAAGTTGCCGGTTGTATCAGATCTGCGTTCGCTGGATGTTGCTTTTGGCGGACAGGGAGCACCTATTGTTCCAATCGGGGAGAAATTATTGATGGGAGAGTATGATTATTTTTTAAATATTGGTGGTATTGCCAATATCTCTCTGAATACTGATAAATATATAGCCTTCGATGTTTGCCCGGCCAACCGGGTTTTGAATATGCTGGCCAATGATGCAGGAAAAGAGTTTGACGAAGGCGGGCAAATAGCTGCCGGCGGTAATAGTAACCCGGAGCTGCTGGATAAATTAAATGCACTTGATTATTATAAGCGGACTTATCCAAAATCATTAGCGAATGACTTTGGAACCGATGTAGTGTACCCGTTGATAAAAGGCCAGCGTTTATCCATTCCTGATTCACTGAGAACTTATACTGACCATATCGCTGTTCAGACCAGAAATGCAATTGCTGCAGCAGGCAGCCACAAAAAACAAACTACAATCCCCAAACTGCTTATTACAGGTGGTGGTGCTTTGAATACATTTCTCATACATCAACTCAGTAATCAGCTGAAAAAACTGAGTATTGAAGTAGTGGTACCGGATAAAAAGCTGGTTAATTTCAAAGAAGCATTAATTATGGCTTTTATCGGTGTGCTAAGATGGCGGCAAGAGTATAATGTGTTATCTTCCGTTACAGGGTCGGTAAGAGATAGTATCGGCGGGGCATTGTGGACCGGGCAAGAGGCTTAGGCTGATTCCGGAACTATTCATAATTTGGGATTCAATCCTAATAACGATTTAATTATGCCGGAAGTAAGCAAACTTCAAACAGCAGAAAAAAAAGAACCAGTTGCCGGTTCAATGGAAGAAGTGCTGGTGTTCCGGAAAATACAACATCAGTTTCCACGGCAGTTCCGTAAAGTGTTCCCGGATAAGCTGGCTGCCAAATCGGTTGTTATTATTCCATCTATCACACTCGATCAGGAAATACTGGCCAAGGTAAGTGGTCATGTGCATTACGAAGAACGATTGCTGTGCCTGCTGATGCTGCTTCGTATGCCCCGCACCCATGTAGTTTATGTTACCAGCACACCGGTTGATCCGGTTATTGTTGATTACTATCTGCACCTCCTTCCTGGTATCACCCGCCATCATGCATTACAGCGGTTAACAATGCTCAGTTGTTATGACGCTTCTTCAAAATCATTAACAGAGAAAATATTAGACAGACCAAGACTGATTGAACGGATAAAAAAAAGCATACCGGCGGGTAATGCGGCCCATCTTGCCTGCTTTAATGTTACCAAACATGAAAGAACCCTGGCTGTGAAGCTGGACATGCCTATTTATGGCTGCGATCCGGAATTATACGATCAGGGGAATAAAAGCAACAGCCGTAAAGTTTTCAGGCAATGCGGGTTGAATGTGCCGGATGGGTTTGAAGATTTGAAAAACGAAGAAGAAATAATAAATGCACTCTCTGAATTGAAGCTGAATAATCCTTCCCTCCGAAAGGCGGTAGTAAAAATGAATGACGGTTTCTCCGGCGAAGGGAATGCTATTTTTTCATTCGAAGGCATTGAAGAAGGAACAGAGTGGAGGACCTGGATAAGCGAACATTTTATGCACAACCTGAAAATTGTGGCAGGGGACCTTACCTACAAAGATTTCATGTATAAGTTTCAATCCATGGGCGGCATTGTAGAAGCATTTGTCGATGGAGAAGTAAAAACTTCGCCTTCTGTGCAATGCCGTATCAACCCGTTGGGAGATTGCAAAGTTATTTCCACCCACGACCAGGTGGTGGGTGGTGAAAGCGGCCAGGTCTTTATCGGAGCTCATTTTCCTGCCTCAGAAGAGTACTCTATAGAAATAGGTGAAGCCGGATTGAAAGTGGCGCAGGCATTACAAAAGACAGGGGTGATGGGCCGCTTTGCAGTAGATTTTATTTCTGTAAAAGAAGAAAATGGCTGGAAGCATTATGCCATTGAGATAAACCTTCGCAAAGGCGGTACAACGCATCCTTACATATTACTCCAGTTTCTTACTGATGGTGATTACGATCATGAGAACGGAATGTACCTTACGGCTAACCGCCAAACCCGTTATTACTTTTGCTCAGATAACCTGCGGAGCGAAAAATACATCGGCATCACACCTCCCGACCTGATTGATATTGCCATGCTTCACCACTTGCATTATGACGGTACCTCCCAGGAAGGGGTGATGTTTCACCTGATCGGGGCACTGTCCCAATACGGCAAATTGGGGGTGGTCTGTATTGGCAGCACACCGGAAAGAGCTAAGAATTTTTATGAGCAGACGGTGAAAGTGCTGGACGGGGAATGTTAAGCCCGGTAGTTATCTATATTAGTTTTCCTGTTCATTTTTATTGAGTTAAGGGTTGATAAAATTGGTTAAATTCAATTTTTATAAACCCCTGACCTTTTTTACACCATCAAATACAAATAATGAGGGCAAAATCAATAAAAGGGGCTTCAGCTCCGGCAATACAATTGGCTTTGAATGAAAGCATGGCTGACGGCTTTTCACCAACATTGGCCATTGTGTTTATATCTATCAGCCAAAACAGAAAAGCGATTACAGAAATATTAGGTAAAGCTGGCATTAAAGTTTTTGGTGCTACCACTAATGGAGAGTTTACAGACGAGGAGCCGGAAAAGCAATCTGCTGCTATCTTGTTGCTTGATATAAACCCGGCTTATTTCCATATACTGCATACCGACTACAATGATGAAAAGTATAAAGAAGCTGCTTCGTCATTAGCTATAGCAGCCAAAGAAAAAATTTCAAATCCTTGCTTTCTTATTGCAGGCAGTCATGCAGCCACCGATGCTGAAGCAATATTGAGAAGTTTTGAAGAAG
Source organism: Chitinophagaceae bacterium (assembly GCA_044220915.1). Taxonomy (GTDB): domain Bacteria; phylum Bacteroidota; class Bacteroidia; order Chitinophagales; family Chitinophagaceae; genus JJ008. The sequence continues at coordinate 106,478 of JBGAQD010000003.1, read as the reverse complement.
TGATAGGCACACATGTAAATGTATTTGGTGGTATGGCAGGCGATGATTTTACTTTTTCCGAACAATTTGTATTTACCAATGGCTGGCAGAGCAAAAAGGGGCTGGTGGTATTAGCGTTGGATGAGAATGCAATAAACATCAAAGGCGTAGCTACCTGCGGATGGAAAGCCGTTGGTACAGAAAGAGTAGTTACTAAAAGTGAAGGCACTCATGTCTACACAGTAGATAATATTCCGGTTTTGGATTTAACCGTTAAATATGGCGGTATTGAAAATGTAAACCCCGACAACCCTGGCCTGTTATTAGAGATTGCCGCTAACTTTCCTTTGCAGCTACAGCGGGAAAAAGGCGACCCGGTGATGCGTCCCGGCTTAATGATAGATTGGACAGATCGTTCTTTTTATTGCAGTGGTACGGTTCCGCAGGGCTCCAAAGTACGTTTCTCCCTGCCGCCTGATTTTGATGTAATGGATAAAGTAATACAAGGGGCAACCAATTTAAAAGCTACTGAAATGCCTGAAGCCGATGCAGTAGTGGTATTCAGTTGTGCCGGAAGAATTTTATCACTTGGCCCGTTGATGACACAGGAACTGGAAGGAATCAAAAATGTTTGGAATGTACCAATGGCCGGTATGTTCAGCAATGCCGAACTGGCAAGAGCAACCGGGGGAAGCCTGGAAATGCACAACCTTACTGCCTGTGTAGTGGCATTAAAAGAAAAATAAATGCTTCAAAGTTTACAGAATATATTAAACCTCGCAGAGCAGAGTGAGGCCTTATCGCCTGAGCAAAAGAAAGTTATTGCTGATTGGGTGAAAGAGGTAGATAAATCTCTTACCATCACCGAATTTAAACTTGAACGTACCGAAAAAGTAAAACGTACTACAGCTATATTACTGGAAGAAACCATTGAAGAACTGGAACAAAAAAGAAAAGCCATCGAAGAGACGAATGCTGCATTAACAAAATCGCTGGAAGAACTTAAAGCTGCACAAGCCCAGCTTATTCAATCAGAAAAAATGGCGAGCCTTGGTGAATTGACCGCCGGTATTGCTCATGAAATTCAAAATCCGCTAAACTTCGTCAACAATTTTTCTGATGTAAGCACCGAACTGGTAGATGAAATGAATGAGGAAATTGATAATGGAAACCTGGAAGATGCACGGCAGATAGCACAGGATTTAAAACAAAACCTTGAAAAAATTAATCATCATGGCAAACGGGCCGGCGATATAGTAAAGGGAATGCTGCAACATAGCCGTAGTAGCAGCGGCGTAAAAGAGTTAACTGATATCAATGCTTTAGCAGATGAATACCTGCGCCTCGCTTATCATGGGCTACGGGCTAAAGACAAAATTTTTAACGCTGCCATGAAAACAGATTACGATGAAAGTATCGGGCTTATAAAAATTATTCCGCAGGATATTGGCCGTGTTGTTCTGAATCTTATCACCAATGCTTTTTATGCGGTTACAGAAAGAAAAAAGCTTGCTGTTGAAGGCTATGAACCGATAGTTACTGTCAGCACAAAGAAATATAGTGACAGGGTTGAAGTGTATGTAAAAGATAATGGCACCGGCATTCCGCAAAAAGCACTGGATAAAATATTTCAACCTTTTTTTACAACCAAACCAACCGGTCAGGGTACAGGTCTGGGATTGTCATTGAGTTATGATATTGTAAAAGCACATGGCGGGGAAATAAAAGTAAATACAACAGAGAATGAAGGGACTGAATTTATTATCAGTATACCTGTTAATCAATAAAAGATGAAACTGACCAAAAAACTGGAAACGGAGATACTAAAAGTATACTATGCCTATTGGGATGCGTATCTCAAAGGAGATATGAAAACCTTTGCATCCTTTCTTGATGACAATGTCACCGTATACGGAACAGCCGCAGGGGAGGTGTTTACCAATAAAAAGGAGGCGGTAAAGTTTTATACCATGACGGCCGACCAGATGACCGGTAAGGCTGATTTCCGGAAGAGGCGAATTAAAATGAAAACGGCAGGCAATACGATTGTGGTAAATGAGGAGTGCGACCTATATGTGCTGATTGACGGGGTATGGACCTTTTATGACCATGCCCGCATTACTGCAATCATTGAACAGAAAGGTAATGCCTGGAAGTGTGTTCATCAGCATGGCTCTTTCCCCGATACCAGAACAGAAGAAGGTGACCAGATTGCAACTGAAAAAATAAAAAAAGAGAACCGGCAACTAAAAGATGCAGTAAAACGCCGTACCATAGAACTTGAACAAAAGAACCGGGAACTGGAAACTGAAACGGCTTTGGAAAAAGTTCGCTCTGTTGCCATGGGAATGAAAGAACGGGCTGATATGCTGAAGATCTGTAAAACCATTTCACAGCAATTGGCCCAGTTAGGTGTAAAAGAAATCCGCAATGTACAGACAGCTATTTTCAATGTGCCCGCCGGCACTTACATGAACTATGAATACTATGCAAAGCATAATAAAACATTTATAACAGAGACCACTTACACCAATCATAAAGTAGCCAGGGCTTTTGCCGCCAAAATGCTGAAAGGAAAAGGACAAGTGTCTATTACATACATCAAGGGGAGGGAGAAAGTAAAAGAATGGCTCAATTATCAAAAAGGCACCAATGTTTTCATTGATACATATCTGAACACGGCAACATCTCTTACCTATTATTGGTATTCACTGGGGCCGGTGGCGTTGGGTATCTCTACCTATACGCCGCTGACAAAGGATGAGCAACTGTTGTTCAGCCGTTTTCTGAAAGTGTTTGAACTGGCTTACCGCCGCTATTTGGATATTGAAAAAGCTGAAGCACAGGCAAGAAAAGCGCAGATTGAAGCTGCATTGGAAAGAGTGAGAGCTGCTTCTTTGTCCATGCGGGATTCATCAGCGTTAAGCGAAATCATTTTTAAACTGTATGGCGAATTGACAAAGCTGGATGCCAAACTGGACCGGTGCTTTATCATGATCGTAAATCCTGAAAACAAAGGGATCACCTGGTGGATGGCCGGACAAGAAGGCCTGTTGGCGCAAAATGGTTTTTTTGTTCAGATGAATCAGCATGTCTCTCACCTGATGTATCTCGATTACTGTAAGCAGCGGAAGAAAAAGTGGACATACCTGTTTGAAGGAAAGGAAAAAAGAGACTGGGACCGTTTTGGTTTCAGTAAAACAGAACTGGCCAGGCTGCCTGAGCCTGTCAAAGCGTTTATGGCTGCCGCAAAGAAGGTATTCCTCTCCGGCTCTTCTGATCAGTTTGGTTCACTCGTAACCGGCAGCTTTGAACCCTTGCCGGAAGAGCAGCAGGAAATCATCAGTCGGTTTACCATCGTTTTCAACCAGGCATATATCCGTTTTCTCGATCTGCAAAAAGCCGAAGCGCAGACAAGAGAAGCAGAAATTCAACTGGCTTTGGAAAGAGTTAGGGCAAGAAGCCTCGCCATGCACCATACTTCAGAATTGCAGGAGGTGGTGAACATTGCTGCACAGCAATTACATGGTATCGGTATGGATATTAATGGGGGTGTATTTATTGCAATCAATACCGAAATAGATAAAGAACTATCCATCTGGGCATCAGGAGGAATGGCTGACTATATACAAAAAGTTATAGTTCCCGAATTGAACAAACCAATTTTTACAACTTTACGGGATGCTATCCGAAACGGGAATAGTTTTCTGATTGAAACGTTCAGTGATAAGGAAAAACGGGAATTGTTTACCCATCTTTTCAAATACGAGCCATGGAAAAGCCTGCCGAAGGAAAGAAAGGAAGAATTGCTGTCCAGGAAAGGTGGGTTTGCCCGGTCGGTGGTTATCTCTCAGTATACCAGCATCTCTATTACCAATCATCATGGCAAAGCTTTCAATGAAGAAGAAAATGAAATATTGAAACGGTTCGGTAAAGTTTTTGAACAATCCTATATCCGCTTTCTCGATCTGCAAAAAGCAGAAGCTCAGGCAAGAGAAGCACAGATAGAAGCGGCATTGGAAAGAGTAAGGGCTGCGGCCATGAGTATGCACAGGTCGGAAGAACTGTTGAATGTATGTGAAGTATTGTACAAAGAAGTCGGAGCCCTTGGTTTTAACACATTACGAAATGCCATGATCAATATTCATAATGATGAAAAGAAATCTTTCATCAATTATGATTATTCAGATGAAATAGGAAGAAGCACTAATCACCTTTATTATAATATCCATCCGCTGGTGGAAAAGCAGATCGGCACCATCCGTAGTGCTGATGATGCATTCTCAGAAACCTATTTTACCGGTCGTGACCTTACAACCTGGAAAAATTTCAGAAAAAGGATTGGGGAGAAAAATGACCCCCGGCTGGATAGGAACAAGGGACTTTATTATTATTTCTACTCCATTGGCATCGGCTCTATTGGCATTTCCACCTTTGGGCCCATCAGCGAAGAAAAGAAAGCACTGCTGAAGCGGTTTAGGAATGTATTTGCCTTATCCTACCAGCGTTATATTGATATCGCCAAAGCGGAAGTACAGGCAAGAGAAGCGCAGATAGAATTGGCACTGGAAAGAGTTCGGGCCAGAACCATGGCAATGCAGCACAGTGATGAGCTTTCGGAAACTGTTACGGTCATGTTTGAACAGTTCAAGGCATTGGGCGAGGAGCCGGAGCGAATGGCCATAGAAATTGTGAATGAAAAAGAACAGGTATTTGATATATGGGCTACACAACACGGAGGTTCACAATTAAATCTATTAGTTCAAATTTCGCTGGATGAGCCACATGTAATGCAGAAAATGTATAGAGCATGGAAGGCAAAAACAAGATCCATTACGATCGACCTGCAGGGAAATGAACTGGAAGAATATTTTCAATTTTTGAAGAAAGCGGAACTGCCGGTACAGCGAAAAATTTTTGGAAAACGCAGGGTGCAGAATGTGGCTACCTTTTCCAAAGGAATATTGACCATCATTACGCCTGAGCCAAGACCACAAGAAACGATTCAGTTACTGGAACGGTTTGCTGCCGTATTTGACCAGACCTATACCCGTTTTCTTGATTTGCAGAAAGCCGAAGCACAGGCAAGGGAAGCACAGATTGAAACGGCACTGGAGAGGGTAAGATCCCGGAGCCTGGCGATGCATCATTCCTCAGAGTTATCTGCTGTGGTGGATACACTTCTCAGGGAGTTCACTAATCTTGAATTTACACTTACCTTCTGTATCATCAATCTTATAGATGAACAAGACAGAAGCAATACGGTTTGGGCGGCTAACCCCGAAACGGGAAAGGACCCTGAGTCCTATTACATGAAATTTGAAGATTATCCCTTTCATCACGCCATGTGGGATGCATGGAAAGAACAGAAGAAACATTTTATCTACACCATTGAGGGGGAAGAGAAAAAAATCTATGATGAATACCTGTATACCAGGACTGAATTCCGACGCTTTCCAAAACATGTTCAGGAAGCTAATAAAGCCCTCAAAAGATATGTTGCAGGCTTTACATTCTTCAAGTATAGCGGACTTCAAACAGTGAGTGAAAACCACATATCAGAAGATGAATTGGATATCCTCGAACGTTTCGGCAGAGTCTTCGAGCAATCCTATACCCGTTTTCTTGATTTACAAAAAGCAGAGGCACAGGCAAGAGAAGCAAAGATCGAAGCTGCGTTGGAACGTACTCGTACACAAAGTATGATCATGCAGCATTCAAAAGAGCTTGATGATACCTTACGGGTCTTTCATGAACAGGTTTTATTGCTTGGCATTAAATCAGCGTTTTCTTTTTTATGGTTACCGGATGAAGACAAAGACAGACACATTTTTTGGGCTGCGTGGGCTGAAAATGACTCGGCTGGTTTCAAAAGTAAAGCTATTGATTACCCACTTGACAGAAACGAACCTGCAACAGTGCAATGTTTGGTTGATTGGAAAGCTGTTGAACCTGTTGTTTCTTATCATGTGCCGCCTGCTGGAGTTGAAAGTTATTTTGCTGCATGGCAGGAGTTAATTGCAGGGGTGGAAAAACTAAAACCGGAATATTTCAGTGGAGGACTTTATTATATAGAAGCCTTTATGAAGTATGGTTGCTTTGGTGTAATGGTGGAAAATGAATTGCCGCAGGAAGAAAAAAAGATACTCAGCCGTTTTGCAATTGAGTTTGAAAGAACCTATACCCGTTTCCTCGATCTGCAAAAAGCAGAAGCACAGGCCAAAGAAGCGCAGATTGAAACAGCATTAGAAAGAGTAAGGGCAAGAACGATGGCGATGCAGCGCAGTGATGAATTGCCAGATGCAGCTACTATATTATTTCAGCAGGTGCAATCATTAGGTATGCCTGCCTGGAGTGCCGGTTATTGTATCTGGAATGAAGACAAATCAGCCGTTACTTTATGGATGAGCAGTGAAGGGGTATTGCAACCATCGTTTACTGCTCCTACCACGGAAGATGAGTTGTTTATTGAAATGAGAAAAGGACAGGAAGGTGGCAAAGCATTTCATGTAGTGGGAATGGGTGGAAAGAAATTAGTGAAGCATTACGAGTATATGCGTACACTGCCAGTGGTGGGAGAAATTCTCGATTCAATCGTTAATGCAGGACATCCTTTACCAACTTTCCAGATTATGCATCATGCCTATTTTTCAAAAGGATTTTTGTTATTTATTACCTATGAACCTGTCCCCGATGCACATGATATTTTCCAACGTTTTGGAAAAGTATTTGACCAGACCTATACCCGTTTTCTTGATTTGCAGAAAGCCGAAGCACAGGCAAGGGAAGCACAGATTGAAACGGCACTGGAAAAGGTAAGGAGCAGAACCATGGCGATGCACAAAAGTGAAGAGTTGAGAGATGTGATTGAAGTTGTGTACAAGCAACTGGTAGACTTACGGCTTCCGGTGGAGCATGCCGGGTTTATCCTTGATTACAAGAAAGAGGATGATATGCATATCTGGTTTGCCTCCAAACAGGTGTCTCCTACCGAAATTAAGATTCCCTATTTTGATTCCCCTCATTGGAACAGTTTTCAGGAAGCAAAGGCGCACGGAAAATCGTTTTTTGCAAACAAGCTGAACTTTGAAGAGAAAAATAAATTCTACAAAGATCTTTTTAAATGGATTCCTCCGTTACCGGATGAAGCTGTCCAATCCATTTTTAGCCGACCCGGGCTGATTATTTCCACTGTGTTGCTGGAGAATGTAGGGTTGTATATAGAGAACTATTCACAGACCCCTTTTACTGAAGAAGAAAATACACTACTGATGCGTTTTGGAAAAGTGTTCCAGCAAACCTATACCCGTTTCCTCGATCTGCAAAAAGCAGAAGCACAGGCCAAAGAAGCACAGATAGAAGCGGCATTAGAAAAAGTAAGGAGCAGAACAATGGCAATGCAAAGCAGTAATGAATTGCAGGAGACTGCTGCTGTTCTTTTCAATGAGTTTAAAAAATTGGGAGCAGAAGATATTTACCAGGTTACGATTGGTATATATAATGAGGAGGAGGGCCTGATTGATTTTAGAGTAACAAGCTGGGCAGGAAGCGGCGTACAGGAAAACCGTTCTTTTAAGCTGGATATGAACGAGCCAACTGTATTAAAACCTTCGGTACAGGCATGGAAAGCCAATAAAAAATCATTGATAATTGACCTTAGTGGAGAAGCCCTGGAAGGATGGCTTAACTATCGAAATAAAATGAGCGGTATAACCGTAAGTAGTTCCGATACAGCCGGACGAAGAGTAATTACGGTAGCTTATTATTCCAAAGGGCATTTATCCATATCTACACCGGTGCCTGTACCAACAGAAACGCTGCGTACACTGGAACGATTTGCTGCGGTATTCGATGCTACTTATACCCGTTTTTTAGATTTACAAAAAGCAGAGGCACAAGCAAGAGAAGCGAAGATCGAAGCAGCATTGGAAAGAGTAAGAAGCCGTACCCTCGCCATGCAAAAAAGTGATGAGCTGGCAGAGACGGCAGCAGAAGTATTCAGGCAATTGATCAGTTTGGGCATTGAGCCCAACCGTTTATATATCGGCATTGTAAAAGACGAAACGGGTGATATGGAAATGTGGGCAACTGATGAAGATGGCACACATGTAGGAAAGAAATTCATGTTCAATAAAAATGAAAATGCGTCAGTACTGAAATTATATGATGGCTGGAAAACCCAAAAGAAATCGGTGATAGTGGATATGCAGGGAAAAGAATTGGAAGATTATTTGCATTACCTGAATAATGTAATGCATATTCCTTTCAAAGGCGGCCTTACTCAAAAGCGAAGAGTGCAAAGTGTTGCTTATTTCAGCAAAGGCTTTATTGGGATGGCTTCACCTGATGGGCAGGGTGATGAAACCATACAATTACTGGAACGTTTTGCCGCTGTATTCAATCTCACCTTTACCCGTTTTAATGATCTGAAAATTGCAGAAGCTCATGCCGAGCAGGCAGAGCAGGATTTAATAGCCATAAAAGAGGCCAAGCAAAAAGCAGAAGAGACTTTAACGGAATTACAAGCTACGCAAAAGCAATTGATACAATCTGAAAAAATGGCTTCACTGGGTGAGTTAACTGCAGGTATTGCCCATGAAATTCAAAATCCGTTAAACTTCGTCAACAATTTTAGTGAAGTAAGTAAAGAATTGCTGGATGAAATGAGAGAAGCCATTGAGAAAGGTGATACGGAAGAAGCAAAGGAAATAATGAATGATGTAATTCAGAACCTGGAGAAAATAAACCACCATGGTAAAAGGGCAGATGGTATTGTAAAAGGAATGCTGCAGCATAGCCGCAGTAGTAGTAACCAAAAAGAACCAACAGACATTAATGCATTAGCAGACGAATATTTACGTCTCGCTTATCATGGTTTACGGGCTAAAGACAAATCCTTTAATGCAACAATGAAAACTGATTATGATGAAAGCATTGGTAACATCAACATCATTCCGCAGGATATTGGAAGAGTGATTTTGAATTTGATTACGAATGCTTTCTACGTCGTGAATGAAAAATCGAAACAAAACATTGCAGGGTATGAACCAACAGTTGAGGTAATTACAAAGAAAGATGGTAATAAAGTTTTGATAAGTGTAAAAGACAATGGCAACGGTATTCCACAAAAAGTATTAGATAAAATATTTCAACCCTTCTTTACCACCAAACCCACCGGGCAGGGCACAGGATTAGGATTGAGTTTGAGCTATGATATTGTAAAGGCACATGGAGGAGAGCTGAAGGTAGAAACAAAGGAAGGTGAAGGCTCAGCCTTTATCATTGAATTACCACTATAAAATAAAATTTCTTTTCAATGCGAAGTTTATACTTGTTCTCGATAAGTTTCTTAGTACCCTCTTTGTGTATTTCGCAAGCCAACCCGTTGTTGATTGTTCCCACAGCCCGGCAGGCTGATAGCATCAGTAAAGTAGCCTTATCCACTCCGAATGATACGCTCCGCATGGCAGCTTATCGTGATCTTGCGAATTACTATCTGGATTTTAATGTGGATAGCTCGGCCTGGTTTGTCAAAAGGGAAATAGAGATTGCAGAACGACTCAAATTAAAAATGTGGGAAGCCGATGCCAAAGACCTGTATGCAGCTATTCTGACAAAAATGGGAAACTGGGCAGGGGCATTTCAAATGCTGCGGGAGGCATCTGCTCTTCTTGACGCAAAAGATATCCTGCAAAATACATGGCGGCTGCAAAACTTTTCTGCTTCAGGTACGCCGGAAGCAGGGCTTGCCTCCATATCGCTTTTGTGCCAGATGGATCTCTTCAATCTTTACCGGCATACCGGTGATTTCAATAAATCCCGATCGGTAGCATTTGATTGTATGAAAAAAGCGAATGCAGTCAATGATCAGGGTGTGTTGGCAATTCTTTCTATGAATCTGGGGAATATGTACTTAAGTCTCAGGAATGTTGATTCAACCACCTTTTATTTTCAGGAGTCAGTAAAGCATGGACTTGCCTGCAACTATTTACAATACACCAGTACGGCTTACAATGGGCTTGGAGAAATTAATTATCTGCAAGGTAACCTGCCACAGGCCCGCTTCTATTTCAATAAAGCGATAGAAGCGGCATCAGGCCAGAAAAATAGTATTGCTATGGGTGCAGCGATGGTCAACATAGCAAAGCTTTTAAACAAACAGAGCAACAAGGATTCAGCTTATTATTTTGCACGGCAATCTATTCAAATTTACCAGCCGCTGAATATGGATAACCTGATGATGTCGGCCTATCGTACGATGGCTGAAGTTTTTGAATCGAACTTACAATACGACAGTGCTTACTTCTATTTATCTGCCGCCAGTAAGATAAATGACAGCTTACAAACTACTGAGAATAGCCGGCAGTTTCAAAACCTTGAATTTAATGAGCAAACAAGGCAACAAGAAATAACGAATGAAAAACAAAAAAGCCAGGCCCGTTTACGTATGTATGGACTCATTGCAGGTTTGGCAGCTATAGCCATTATAGCCGGCATTCTTTATTGGAGCAATATGCGAAAAAGAAAAACAAATATCGTACTGAACAAAACACTCCAAAATTTAAAATCTACCCAATCACAACTTATCCAATCAGAAAAAATGGCGAGCCTTGGAGAACTCACCGCAGGCATTGCCCATGAAATACAAAACCCGTTGAACTTTGTGAATAATTTTTCGGAAGTGAATGAAGAGTTGCTTACAGAAATGAAAGAGGAGTTGGACAAAGGAAATATTGATGATGCAAAAGCCATAGCAAATGATGCGATAGAGAATCAACAAAAAATTCTTCATCACGGCAAACGGGCCGATGCCATTGTAAAAGGAATGTTGCAACACAGCAGCAGTGGTAGTGGAAAAAAAGAACCCACTAATATCAATGTGCTGGCAGATGAATATTTACGATTGGCTTATCATGGCTTAAGAGCCAAAGACAAAACGTTCAATTCATCGATGAAAACAGATTTTGATGAAACCATCGGCAACATCAACATCATTCCGCAGGATATTGGAAGAGTGATTTTGAATTTAATTACGAATGCATTTTATGTTGTAAATGAAAAGAAAAAACAAGTAACGAATGGTTATGAACCAACCGTTGTTGTAAGTACAAAAAAAGAAGAGGATAATGTTTTGGTGTTTGTCAGAGATAACGGAAACGGAATTCCTCAAAAAGTATTAGACAAAATTTTTCAACCCTTCTTTACCACCAAACCCACCGGCCAGGGAACCGGATTGGGCTTATCTTTAAGCTACGATATAGTAAAAGCTCATGGTGGAGAATTGACTGTAAAAACTGAAGAAGGGATTGGTTCAACATTTATCATTCATTTGCCGGCAAAAGAAATTTGAATATGAAGAAAAAATTATTGTTGTTTTTCATATTTGCATTAAACTACCAATACGTAGTGGCACAACAATCGCAGTTCAATATATTGGTAGATGAAAAAATACATCACTTTGGCCCGGCCTATGGGATTGTGCAAGACCAGCAGGGTTATACCTGGTTCACCAGTTTTACCAAAGGGCTGATAAAATATGATGGCAAAACATTTAAAACATTCAGGCATGAGCCGGAAAACCCAAACTCGCCTGCCAGCAATTTAATGGTTTCAATGGTGGCAGACCCGGCAGGCAATATCTGGATAGCACACTTTGGCAGCGGACTTGATAAATTTAACCCCGTTACCAATACATTTACGCATTACAAAAACAATAAAGCAGACCCCAACAGCCTTATTTCAGATTCGGTTTTCACCTTGCTGATTGACCGCACGGGTAAACTATGGATAGGTACTACCGATGGACTGGAGTCATTAGATATTAAAACAGGTAAGTTTACTCACTATAAAAAAAAGATAAACGACAAACCGGTTAGCATCAGCCGTGGTGTGTTTGCCCTGTACGAAGACAAAGCAGGTATTATCTGGTATGCAACCGGCGATTTTTTATCAAATAAAGCAGGTGAATTTGACGGTCTATTCCGGCTTGACCCATCCACCGGAAAACAAACTTTTTATAAAGCAGATGCGAAAAATGCAGAGAGCCTGATTCATCCTTTTGTTTCTTCAATTTTTGAAGACCGCCGTGGCAATTTTTGGGTGGGCACCAAAGGAAATGGTTTGCATACACTCGATAGGAAAACCGGGAAGTTTACAAGACACCTGTACAATCCTTTGCAGCCCGGTAAACTAAGCGGGCCACCCATCAGTGCAACCGATACGACAGATGCCATCAGTTTTATACAGGAAGACCGCAGCGGTAAGCTATGGATTGGTTCTTTTGAAAACGGCATTAACTCGTATGACCCTGTAACGAAACAGTTGCAGCATTTCGGGTTAGTAAGTAATCAAAAATATACTCCTGCATTGGCAAAAGACACCCTTTCTGGTTTTAAAGAAGCCGGTGCTATACGCTGCATTATTGCAGCAGACAGCTCTACATGGATTACAGGAAACAGAGGCAATATTTATATCGTTTCGGATGGCCGGAAAACAATTCCTTTTTTTTCAAACAATAAGCCTGTTAATTCCTTCTACCTTGAGCCCGGTGGCAATATACTTTGGTTTGGCACAGACTCCGGCCTGGTGCGTAAAGACCTTGCTGCAAATACATTTAAAGTGTGGGTACATAATCCGAAAAATAGTAACAGTCTCAATAATAATTCGGCCGTAGCTATTACAGCCGATGAAAGCGGCAGGCTATATATCGGCACACATACAGGAGGGCTCGATTTATTTGACCCCGTTACCGAAAAGTTCACACCCATAAAACCGGCAAATGCTGCCGACACCAGAATGGATTCCATTCATGCTGTTTTTATTGAGAATGAACGTTACTTGTGGCTGGCTGGCGAAAATGGTTTGGCAAAAGTTGACCGCTCAACGAATAGTTTTACAGTTTATCGTTTTAATAAAGAAAACGAAAAGGGAATTGTTGGAAACACCGTATATAGCATAACAAAAGATAAAAAAGATAACCTGTGGTTTGCCAATTTTGACGGGTTAGACAGGTTTATCAGCAGCAGCAATTCTTTCAGGCACTATTTAAAAGGCTACAGTGTAAGAGCGGTATTAACCGATGCAAAAGGCATTGTATGGGCTGGTACTGATATAGGGTTATTTCAATACGACGAAGCAAAGGACAAGTTTGTACAGTTTAATCCCCCCGTCTTTTCAATAGGGATTGAAACAATATTAAATATCCTTGAAGATAATCAGCAAAACCTTTGGATAACTACAGCTAACAGTATTATAAAAATAAGTGCCAACCGGGAGTATGTTCAGTTATTTAATGCCGACTATGGTATTTTTTCCCTTGACTGGAACTGGCTCAATAATTTCAAAGCAGCCGATGGCAGAATATTTATTGGTGGCTTGAAGGGCTACTATATGTTTAAGCCGGAAGAAATTAATGTAAGTAACCCGGCACCGGTGCTGAATTTTGCACAACTCATTATTGGCGGCAAAGAAATATTTCCCGGTGGTGATGATGGAATTCTTTCCGCTCCTATCTGGAAAACAGAAAAAATAAACCTTTCTTACAATCAAAATACATTTTCTGTTGATTTTGTTGCAGTCAATTATAATTCCTCCGACGCTAATAAATATCAATATAAACTGGAAACCTTTGATAAGGAATGGAATAATCTAGGTACAGATCATAAAGCCTCATTTTTCAATATTCCACCCGGCCGTTACCTGCTCCGTGTACGGGCCATTAACGGCGAGGGAACTGTAACGGAAAAGACGCTGTCCATCATTATATCTCCTCCCTGGTGGAAAACATGGTGGGCTTACTGTCTATATACATTATTGATAGGTGGAAGTATTTTGACTTATATTCAGTACCGTTCCAAAGCATTAAAAAGAGAAAACCTGGTGCTGGAACAAAAAGTAGAGCACCGCACCAAACAGTTACAGGAGTCCATTGAGTCACTCAAAGCTACGCAGGCACAGCTTGTGCAATCAGAAAAAATGGCAAGCCTTGGAGAACTAACCGCCGGCATCGCCCATGAAATTCAAAACCCGTTGAACTTCGTCAATAATTTTTCTGAAGTAAATACAGAACTGATTGATGAAATGAAGGAAGAGTTAAAAGCCGGTAATACCACAGATGCTATCGCACTGGCCGATGATATAAAAGCAAACAATGAAAAAATTGCTTTTCATGGCAAACGGGCCGACTCTATTGTAAAGGGAATGCTGCAACATAGCCGCAGCGGCAGCAGCCAAAAAGAACCCACCGATATTAATAATTTACTCGACGAATGCCTTCGCCTAAGCTTTCATGGTATGCGGGCCAAGGATAAATCCTTCAATGCAAAGATGGATACCTCGTTTGACAGCAGCCTTGGTTCTATCAATATTGTGTCGCAGGAAATAGGACGGGTATTTCTCAACCTGTTTACGAATGCGTTTTATTCTGTGATGCAAAAAAGAAAAGAGGCAGGAGATAGTTTTAACCCGGTGGTATCTGCCTCAACTCAAAAGGAAGGGAATACTATAAAGATCATAGTGCGGGATAACGGTAATGGTATTCCGCAAAAAGTGATTGATAAGATATTCCAGCCTTTCTTCACCACCAAACCCACCGGAGAAGGTACAGGTCTCGGTCTTAGTATGAGTTATGATATCATCACCAAAGGGCATGGCGGGGAATTAAAAGTAGAAACTAAAGAAGGAGAATTTGCTCAGTTCACCATTATTTTACCAGTATAAATCATAAATTCACCAACAAAGCACCACGAAATGAAAGTTTTAGTAGTAGATGATGAAAAAGATGTTCAAACCCTTTTTGAACAACGATTCCGGAAAGAAATTAAAAGCGGGGAAATAATTTTTGATTTTGCTTTTTCCGGCGAGGAAGCCCTGACCTATCTTAACCAGCATGAACAGGAAGCCGTATTGATTTTATCGGATATTAATATGCCTGGAATGAGTGGATTGGAGTTACTGGAACTGATCAAACAGAAATACCTGAAGCCCCCTCCAGTAGTAATGATGATAACAGCCTACGGCGATGCCGAAAATTATAATACAGCCAAAAAGTTAGGTGCTGACGATTTTTTGACCAAACCCGTTGATTTTACCTCATTAAAAGAAAAACTTAAAGCGATACACTAATGGCTAAAATACTTGTTGTGGATGATGAAGCAGACCTGGAAACACTGATCCGGCAAAAGTTCAGGCAAAAGATACGGGAGAACGAATATGAATTTGTATTTGCCATGAATGGTGTAAAAGCACTGGAACAGCTGGAGCAGCACCATGATGTGGATGTGGTACTCAGCGATATCAATATGCCGGAGATGGATGGACTTACATTGCTCAGTAAACTTAATGAGCAAAATAGTTTGTTGAAGTCAGTAATTGTATCTGCCTATGGTGATATGGAAAATATCCGTACTGCGATGAACCGTGGCGCCTTCGATTTTATTACTAAGCCGGTAAATTTTGAAGACCTGGAATTAACCATGCAAAAAACTTTGAGCCATGTAAAGCAGATGAAGGAAACGATGAGGGCTATTAAGGAAAACAATATCCTGCGGATGTATGTGGATGAAACCGTTCTGAATTTTATGGGTGGCAAAGAGTTTGAATCATCCCTGCTGGAGAATGAAACCGTAGAAGCTACTGTTGTTTTTATTGATATCTGCGGTTTTACGGCTATCAGCGAGAAAGAAAACCCTGATACAGTGGTAAGGCTGCTGAATAATTATTTTGATGTGATGGTAAAAGAAATCATTGCCCAAAAGGGACTGGTTGATAAATTTATCGGCGATTGTGTGATGGCGGTATTTAAAGGAGATTATCATTTGGACAGAGCTATTGATGCTGCCCTTGCTATCCGTAATAAAATTGCCGCTTTGCCCGCCACCGGCGATTTTTCACCCAAAGTGACAATCGGAGTTAACAGCGGCGAAATGATTTCCGGCAATATCGGTTCAGCCACTCTCCGCCGGCTTGACTATACTGTTATCGGTGATACGGTGAATCTTGCACAACGGTTACAAAGTGCTGCGGCAGCCGGACAGGTTATTATTGCGGAGAATTGTTATGAGAAGATCAAGCAGTCTTTTCAATGTAACAGGGTGGGAGAAGTGAGCCTGAAAAATAAATCGAACCCGGTTGTTATTTATGAAGTAGTAGAGTGATTTCTTTTGAAAACAACTTTTGTATGACCATGCAGTACGAACAGGCTTATTCATTTCTTATTACCAAATTGGAGAAGGAATTACCTTCCTGGGTTACTTATCACAATGCCGGGCATACAAAAAGTGTAATCGCATCAGCCGAATATCTTGCCAACGCTGAGAACATAACCGGCGAAGATCTAATGTTACTGAAAACAGCAGCGCTGTTTCATGACGCCGGCTTTTTGGAAAATCACAATAAGCATGAAGAAATCTCCTGTAAGCTGGCAAAGAAATATCTTCCTGATTTTGGTTATAGTACAGCACAGATTGATACCATCTGTAAGTTGATAATGGGTACTAAACTTCCGCAAACACCCACCAGTGAACTTGGGAAACTGCTCTGTGATGCTGATTTGTTTTACCTGGGTACCGAGACATACGAGGCAACTGCGGAACGGATGTTCGCCGAGTTTAAAAAAACCGGCTTTGTAAAAACAAAAGCTGAATGGGTGATAAAGCAGGCCGATTTTTTATCTACCCATACTTATTTTACTAAAACGGCCAAACAAGAAGGAGAGCCGCATAAACAAAAGGTGTTGCAGGAACTCAAAGCCTCATTAAAATCGACAGCTACTCATACGCATAAATCAAGCCTGTCAGAAAATATCCAGGATGCTGTTTTTATGTTAGCCGGTGTTTTTATCGCCAGCTTTGCATTAAAAGAGTTTTTGGTGCCGAATCATTTTTTTGACGGGGGTATTACCGGTGCTTCTCTGCTGGTACATGAAGTATATCATTTTAATTTGGCAATAGTTATCATACTATTCAACCTGCCGTTAATTGCCATTAGTTATTTTTCAGTTGGGAAAAAATTTGCTCTTAAAACATTCATCAGTGTTATCCTGCTTGGTGTTTGCCTTGTATTGGTTCCTGATTATGCGTTAACATCAGACAAATTGCTGATTGCCATTTTTGGGGGTGTTTTTTTGGGAATAGGTATCGGCTTAGTAATGAGGGCAGGTGCCGCTTTAGATGGAATAGAGGTGCTTGCATTATATACGCTAAAGAAAACCTCATTTACCATTACAGAAATCATACTTGGTATAAATATTCTCATATTCAGCATTGCGGCTATTGAAGTGGGAGTTGAAAACGCATTATACTCAATACTGACTTATTTTGCTGCTACCCGCAGTATTGACTATGTGGTGGAAGGCTTACAGGCATATACCGGCGTCACTATTATTTCAGCCGAAAGCGAAGCCATTAAGTATGAGATCGTAAATAAGTTGGGGAGGGGCATTACTGTTTACAAAGGAGAAAGAGGATTTTTACCCGGTAATTTTGAAGTAAGTGCTGACTGCGATATTATTTTCACTGTAATTACTCGGCTGGAGTTACGGAAACTCAATAATCTTGTTTATGATGTGGACCCCAAAGCATTTGTTTTTGCCAATACCATCAAAGAAGCCTCCGGTGGAATTATCAAACGCCGGCATAAGCATTAACTTATAAACCAAGTACTTCTTTTAGTTTTCCATAGCCGCTTCTGCTTACAGGAACTTTAGCCCCGGAACGAAGAATGGCCACATGATTATCTTTTTCATAAGGATCGATCCGGGTTATTTGCTGCACATTCACAATATAAGAACGATGGGAACGTACAAACTGCTGACCGTCTAATGATTGTTCAAAATGAGTCATTGTTTTATTCTTCAGAAAATAACCCTCCTGGGTGTGGATTTTTACATAATCATCCGCTGCTTCTAAGTACTGCACATCATGAACCGGGATAATCTTTATTTTACTGCCATTCTTTACAACGATTCGCTGATTTTGTGACGACGACAGCGAAGCTGACTCTAACAGATCTTGTGTTGTCTTTTGGTTGCTGTTTGTTTTTTGTTCGGTCCATTTGGCAATTGCTTTATCAAACCTCTCCTGGTTAAAAGGTTTAAGTAAATAATCTACAGCATGCGCCTCAAATGCTTTGATGGCAAACTCATCAAATGCTGTTGTGAAAATAACTGCAGGAGGTTGTTCGATCAATTCCAGCATTTCAAAACCAGTGATCTTTGGCATTTGTATGTCAAGAAAAATAAGATCAGGCTGGTGCTGTTGAATAGCTTTTAACCCCTCAAAACCATCGCCACATTCCTGCACTAGTTCCAGTTGTGGATGTTTTTGTAAATATTCTGTCACAATACTTCTTGCCAGCGGTTCGTCGTCAATGATAAGTACTTTGCTCATATTATTATCTCTGTGGAATTTTTACTATAGTTGTAAAGATATTTTCTTTTGCCTCAGTTGTCAACAGGTTTGTACGGGCAAAAAGTAAATACAATCGTCGCTGCACCGATTTTAGGCCAAAACCAGTTCCCTGTTTGGGGGATGATGTTTCCGGGTCAAAGGGGTTCAGCACTTTGATGACCAGGTTATCCTCTTCTTTAACAGCATACAAACGAATTGCCGTTTCTCCAATCGTGTCATACAAACCAAACTTGATGGCATTTTCTACGATAGGTTGCAATAGCAACGCCGGTAGTTTTAATTGTTTGGTATTTTCATCTATTTCAATTTCGGTATTGAGCCGGTTGCCAAATCTTACTTTTTCAATATCAAGATAGAGTTGCAGGTATTGTAATTCTTCTTGTAGAGTTACCCATTGTGTATCTTCTTTTTTAATGGTGCCTCTTAAGAAATCTGATAACTGCTGTACCATTTTCCTCGCTTCTTCGGGGCGGCTTCCTATTAAAGCGTTGATTGAATTTAGGCTGTTGAAGAGAAAGTGTGGCTGTAACTGCTGACGTAATTTGAATAATTCAGCCTCTTTGGCTAATTTTTCTGCATCTGTTTTCCGTTCGTCTTTTTCTTTTTGTTCCTGTTGGTTGTACCATAGTATGCTGATCATGGTTACACACCCAAGCAGTAAAAAAGCAATACTAAAGCGTATAGATAGAGAATGATGCAGTAAATCGGTATAGCCTGGGTAATGACTAAGTGACACCCGTAATAATAATTTCGCCAATAATAACCAGACAATGGTGAGAAAAAGACAAATGGAAAAAATATTAATATACTGTGTGCCACGGGGCAGGTAATAACGAAGTGTATTCATCACCAGTAAGCAGGCAAGCAGCAATAAGGTATTACTAATAGCACTATCGATAAAAGCAGCTTCCCAGGGCAAGCCAAAAAAATTAAGTACCATCGCATTGTCCGCCACCATCACCAGCCAGCAGAGAATGAAAATAATGCGAAACCTGATTATAGATAAAGGTGAATTAGACATTTCAGGCCAGGTTCAATATTTCAAGAGTGTTACCAAAACGTATCTGTTCTGCTTTCTTGTAAATAACATGCAGATAACTCTCCACATGTTCTTTTTCTTCAATTCTCGAATATACCTCTGCACCATCAATCAGTTCATTCAACCGGTACAATTCGCTTACACTGATAAACTGCCATTGGACTAATTGCTGGTTACGGTTAAAGAACATTTCTTCTTCTTTTCCACCCAATAGCTGTGCCTTATGAAAAGCTTCTTCTTTGCTGCCGGCAGCTATCAAGCGAAGTTGTTCGTCAAATTGTGCGGTATGGTTACCATCGCCGCAGATAATGCGAAAGATCATTTTTGCGAGATACCAGTTCATATAAGTTGGTTTTTGGTATATATGATAATGACAGACGAATAGCCTGTCATTCATTAAAAACTCTTGATCTCAATTCCGCCAAAAATCACTGTTCCTTTCAGCAGCAGCACTTTCTCCGGGTTGTCACTCATGGTTTGCATGTTCCTTTTATCTTCCAGTCCTCCGAAAATAGTTACAGCTTCTGATTTTACAGTCCAGTTCGAAGGAACGATAAGTTTAGTACCGCCGAAAATGGTAGTCAATTCTATTTCAGCTGTACCTGTAAAGTCAGCACGGGTAAGGTCCAGTTCAGTACCTCCAAATATGTTTACGAGGTCGCCGCCCTTAAAGTTTTTGGAAATGATATTCTTTTTGGCTCCGCCAAAAATGGAGGTACTGTCCACAAAATCTTCCTTATAATCTTTTTGACTTTCATAAGCTTCTTCAACAACCGTAGCCGCTTCTACTCCTGAATTGGTTGCTGCTGTCTTTTTTTTTTCACAGTCCTGCCATTTTGCATAGAGACGGCGACGGGGTCTGAAAATAAAAAGCACACCCACAATCATAAGTACAACTGGCCAGATGTACCGGCGGATGGCCACATCAGGATAAAAATCCCGTAATAAAAAAGCACCCCCAACCAGGATAAGAATGAACCAGGCACCACCTTTAAAGCCATGTTTAATACCTATGAACAAACCAAGAGCCATTAAAAAAGTTTGCCAGCTAAATACCCACTCAGGAAGGTCGGTTACAGTTGCTTTTATCAATGCTGCTGTACCAATCAACAGTATAAAAACACCCGTCCATATATGACCATGACGGCCATGGTGTTCCCGCCTTTCTTCCCAGCGTCTTTTGCGTTCTTCCCACCGCTCCTTAAACCTGCTTTCAAAATCCTCTCTCATATCATTCAAATTTTAAACAAATCTATAAGGTGAATAGAGAAAGGTCAATAGTGATTGGGTGTCAAGTAGTCACAAGTCGGTGAATGGCAGGAAACTGGGGGTGAAAAGGGTAGCTGTTTTAAAAATGAGGTCATTAGTTCAGCGAACTGCCCCAGATAAGCTGGTAGGGTTCACTATCACCTTTAATGCAGGTAAAAGCGAAGCAAGTAATAAAAGGCATATTGATAGCCTCCTGTCCGTCCGCAAAATCAATGGCCATCGTACCGCTTACATAGGTTTCAGTACTGGAAGTTTCAATGGCTTTTAAGCCACGAGGCACCCTTTGTTTACCAAAGCCCTGTTCATAACGGCGATAAGCTAAACGTTCTACCAGGTTCTGTACAAATTCAGGCTGATCGAAAGCGGCGGAGATGTGTAAATGTTGTTTCATAACAAAGGGCTTAAATCGTTCTGACCCTTTCTTTCCGCACTTTCCAAACCCTGCCGGGTCTTTAACCTTAGTTACGAGTTAGATGCGGAAACTACCTTGTTTACTTATTAAGGGATTGTGAAAGTTGGGAGGATCTTATCCTAGAAACTCAAACTTATCTCCATCAAACAATCCCAAATCACTCAGCTTTAAATGTGGAATAACCAACAAAGCCATAAACGAAAGTGTCATAAAAGGAGAAGTTAATGTGGAGCCCATTTCTTCTTTTACCGTTTTATCAATATCAGTGTATTGAGCAGCAATCATATAGCCATCTTCATTGCTCATCAAACCGGCTACAGGTAATGGGAGTGCCTTTTCAGTCCAGCTACCTTCTGGCTCTGTTGGAAATACACAGCTTATACCACCTTTGTTGTCAATTACAAAATTTACTGCATTGCAAATACTTTCATCATCCACACCTACAGCAACAATATTATGGCTGTCATGTGCCACCGAAGAAGCTATAGCTCCTTTTTTTAAGCCAAAGTTTTTAATAAATGCAGCAGCCACCGGAGCCTCATTGTAACGGTTTACCACTACCAGTTTTAAAATATCATTTTGTATGTCACTTACAATTTTATCTTCAACCAGTTTTGGTGTAACTGAAAGCCGGTTGGTAATAAGCTGACCGTCTAATGCTTCAATAACATGTAGTTGTGTTTGATTAGCAACGAGAGATACACTAAAGTCTGATACTTCTTTTTTTCCGCAGGAAAAATTATTTACAATACCCGATTTTGTTGTTTTAATATTTGATATTCCGTTTTCTGCTACCAGTTCACCATTGATAAATGTTTTGATCACTTCAAAATTTTCGAGGTCTTTTACCATAACAAAATCAGCAAAGTCGCCTTCTTTCAATAGTCCTACATCCAATTTATAATGAAGAACAGGATTTATACAGGCAGCTTTCAGTATTTTGAAAATGTCAATGCCTTTAGCTACGGCTCTTGCACAAAGCTGATTGATATGCCCCAGTACCAAACTATCAGGATGTTTATCATCACTGCAAAACATTATCATATCCGGCCAGTCATGTAGTAAATCAATTAATGCTTCAAAATTTTTGGCGGCACTTCCTTCCCGGATGAGGATTTTCATCCCGTATTTTAATTTGTCGAGGGCTTCTTCCGCAGTAAAACACTCATGGTCGGTGTAAATTCCTGCGTCAATGTATTGTTTTGCCTTTTCCCCCCTTAATCCGGGTGCATGTCCGTCAACGGGTTTCCCTAAACGATGAGCTGCTGCTATCTTCTTCATAACCTCCTCATCGTTAAACAATACCCCCGGAAAATTCATCATCTCACTCAAATACTTTATCTCATTTCGTTGTAATAGGGTTTCTACATCAGTTGAATCTAAGGTAGCTCCTGCTGTTTCGAAAATGGTGGCCGGTACACAGCTTGGTGCACCAAAATTGAATTTGAACGGAACTGTCTTTCCATTTTCAATCATAAATTCCACGCCTTCCATGCCGCATACATTGGCAATCTCATGGGGGTCGCTTACGGTTGCCACTGTGCCATGCACTACGGCCAGTCTTGCAAACTCTGATGGAACCAGCATGGAGCTTTCAATATGCACATGACTGTCTATAAAGCCAGGAAGAATATACACAGATGCTATCGGCCCCTGAGTTTCTTTAATCGAAACTATTGTTCCATTGTCAACTGTTATTGTTGCCGGATAGATTTTTTGCTGTTGAACATCAACAAGATTACCACTTATGGAAAACGATGACATGGGTTCTGATTTTGATAAAGGTAATTCACTAACTTCAAAGACTAATTTACACCACAACTATTGTATTATGAGAAAGCTGTTATTATCACTGTTTGTTTTTTCGTTTATAGCATCGCAGGCGCAAAAAACAAAGCCGGTTCCTCCGGGAACTACGGAGGACCCTGATTCTTTTTTATTATCAAAAGCAAAATACCGCCTTATCGGTCCTTTCCGTGGCGGAAGGAGTGGAGCCGTTGCGGGCAGTTATAAAAACAAGAATACTTTTTATTTCGGAGCCACGGGTGGCGGTGTATGGAAAACAGCGGATGGTGGCAATAACTGGAGAAATGTATCTGATAAATATTATGGAAGTTCTATTGGTGCTGTGGCCGTAGCCCCATCTGATGAAACTATCGTTTATGTTGGCGAAGGTGAAAATACCATGCGGGGCAATGTAAGCGAAGGCCTTGGTGGAATGTGGCGCAGTGATGATGGTGGAAAAAGCTGGAAAAACATCGGCTTAAAGGATGGCCGTCATATCATCCGCATTGTTATTCATCCGAAGAATCCTGATATAGTTTGGGTGGCAGTGATGGGTCATTTATTTGGACCCAATGAAGAAAGAGGTGTTTATAAGACAACAGATGGTGGCAAAACATGGAAGCGGACTTTATTCATTAATAATCAAACGGGCTGCAGCGACCTGGTAATGGAACCCGGTAACCCAAGTGTGTTTTATGCAGGCATGTGGAGGCTTTTGCGAACTCCTTATTCATTAGAAAGTGGTGGTGACGGAAGCGGTTTATGGAAAAGCACTGATGGTGGCGAAACATGGACCAATATCTCAACTATGAAAGGATTGCCAAAAGGCACCTTGGGAATTGTTGGAGTGGCGGTGGCACCATCTAACACGGATAGAATTTATTCACTTATTGAAAATAAAGATGGCGGTCTGTATATGAGTGCAGATGGTGGTGAAACATGGAGCTTGCAGAGCAGTGATAATAACATCCGGCAACGGGCCTGGTATTATACCAAGGTATTTGTTGACCCAAAGAATGAAAACAAAGTGTATTGCCCAAATGTGAATTTTATGATTAGTACAGATGCGGGCAAAACTTTTAAAAGCATCAACACTCCTCATGGCGACCATCATGATCTGTGGATCGATCCGGAAGATGGTAACAGGATGATCGTTGCAGATGATGGTGGTGCTCAGATTAGTTTTGATAGTGGTAACAACTGGAGCACTTATTTGAACCAACCTACTGCACAGGTATACCGGGTCAGCACTGATAATGCATTTCCCTATCGTATTCTGAGTGGGCAGCAGGACAATAGTGCTTTCAGAATAAAAAGCCGTACATACGGTTCCTCCATTACTGCGGCAGACATGGAAAATACCGCCGGCAGTGAAAGTGGTTATGTAGTGGCCGACCCGGAAAATCCAGACATTACTTATGGCGGAAATTATATGGGTATGCTGCAGCGCCTTGATCATCGTACCGGGGAAAGCCGCATGATAAATGTTTGGCCCATTGATAATATGGGTGCAGGTGCTGAAGCTGCCAAGTATCGGTTTCAATGGAACTACCCTATTTTCTTTTCTCCGAATAACCCCCAAAAGCTATATGCAGCAGGTAACCATCTTTTTGCCACAGAAGACGAAGGGAAAACCTGGCAGATGATTTCTCCCGACCTGACCACTAACGATAAAAGGAAGCAAGCATCAAGTGGCGGACCAATAACACAGGATAATACCAGTGTGGAATATTACTGTACCATTTTTACTGCAACAGAAAGCTGGTTAGAAAAAGATTTACTCTGGACCGGAAGTGATGATGGCCTTATCCATGTGAGTAAAGACGGTGGAAAAAACTGGGAAAATGTAACACCAAAAGATTGCCCCAAAGCCATGATGTGGAATTGTGTCGAAATTGATCCGTTCAAAAGAGGGGCAGCTTATTTTGCCGGTACAAGATATAAGAGCGATGACTTTACACCCTATATCTACAAAACAGAGGATTATGGTAAAACATGGAAGATGATAGTGAATGGAATTAACCGTCTGCATTTTACCAGAGCAATAAGGGCTGATAGAAAAAGGGCTGGATTATTATATGCTGGAACTGAATATGGAATGTATATTTCCTATGATGACGGTGCCGGCTGGAAATCATTTCAACAAAATCTGCCGGTAGTGCCAATTACCGACCTTGCCATTAAGAACAACGATCTTATTGTTGGCACACAGGGGCGTAGTATTTATATACTGGACGATCTGACAACTGTACAACAAAAAAATACTGCCATTTTAAATAAGAATCTTCATGTATTTGATGTAAATCCTGCCTACCGGATGCCGGGCGGTGGTCGCCGTGGTGGGGGTGGTCTTAGTGGGCCACGGATAGCTAATACAGGCATGAATCCTCCAAACGGAGTTGTATTCAATTATTACCTGAAAGATGTAACAGATTCCACTAAGCTATCTATAGTCTTGATGGATAGAACAAAAAAAGTGATAAAAACCTACTCTACTTCATCAAAAGAAAACAAAGTAGAAGTGATAAAAGGAATGAACCTGTTTGAATGGGATATGAATTATCCGGTGGCTGAAAAAGTGGATGGGTTGATTTTGTGGAATGGTTTTGTTGGCGGACCTAAAGCGGCTCCGGGAAATTATTTTGCCAAATTCAAAGTGGGCAATGACTCTACTGAAGTTCCTTTTACAATCCTGGCAGACCCGAATTATAAAACATCACAAGCAGAGTATGATGAGCAGTTCAATCATCTTATTACCATCCGTGATAAATCTTCAGAAATTATGAGGGCCATAAAAAATATCCGGGAATTGCGGCAACAGATGAGTGATTTTAGTGAAAGGGTTGGTAAGGATCTGCCAAAAGAAGTTAAGGCGCAGATCGATACTGTAAATAAACAAATAAAAGAAGTTGAGGAAGCACTCCACCAGACCAAAGCTAAAAGCGGACAGGATGTGCTTAATTTCCCGATTAAACTTGATGATAAGTTGTCTAGTATTTACAATGCTGCAGCTGCCGGGCAATCAGGCCTCAGCCGTCAGTCGAAAGACGCTTATGCTGATTTAGTAGTACAGATCGATGACCAATTGAATAAGTTGAAGAAAATAATGAATGAAGATGTTGCGAAGCTGAACCAACTGATTCATGAAAAGATGCTGCCTGTAATTGGTGTGAAAAGTGAAGTAAAAGAATAAAAAACAAAAGGGCTTCAATTGAAGCCCTTTTGTTATGCTGAAATTTTATATTTCCGGGTTCTTTCTTTCATTAAGGCAATAGCTTCTTCTTCGCTTGAAAACATATTATTCAGGTTGACAAGATTTTTTGCAAGCTTATCATATCGCTTGGTCATTAACCAGACAAATATGTGGAGATAGTGAATGCCGTCAAATACCAGCACTTTTTGTTCAGCCAGTTTGTCCTTTGTTTTTAAAAATTCACCAGGGATGTCAGTGTAATGCATGGCAGGGCGAACATGGTGAATGGCATGATAACCATCGTTCCAGCACATCTGGTTATACTTTGTGTTAATACAATTAATGGTATTGTCTTCAAGGTCGCTAAGATTTACAAAAGCATGTTGTGCCCAGTTGCCGAGCATCATCACCACCCTCGCAAATACAAAAGGAATAATGAAAATAAAAAGCGTAGCATGGAAGTTTACAAAACACATTCCTATGCAAAACAAGTAAAATGATATTTCACCTGCTGTAAGCCGCATGTAGAATTTTTTTCTTTTCCGGGTAAAGAAATACATAAATGTATCCCGGAAACCAAGAATAAGAAAACGACCTACATAAGCCAGGAATCCACGGAAGCTGTCCCGCTGATAAGGTAATGTACTGCTGGCATCATCCAGCATGTTATTCTCCACATGGTGCATACCCATGTGATGCGCAAAATATGTTTCAGGAGTGTGACCGAAGAATGGGCAAACAAACCAAATAACATAGTGATATAACCAGGTGTAGCTTTTTTTAAACAATTTTCGGTGACTGATGCAATGCAGCATTAATCCAAATCTTCCTTTAAAATACATTTGCGATACATAGAAGTAAGGGACATAAGCAAGCCACCAATACCAACCTTGTAACAGGGGAGTATAAAGCAGGATGGCAATTGGTATTACTAATATATGTATAGCGGTAAGCAAATGAATAAAAGGAAGATCTCTTTTATCATTGATATATTTCAGCCAGAATTTTTCGTAA
Source organism: Chitinophagaceae bacterium (assembly GCA_044220915.1). Taxonomy (GTDB): domain Bacteria; phylum Bacteroidota; class Bacteroidia; order Chitinophagales; family Chitinophagaceae; genus JJ008. The sequence continues at coordinate 79,380 of JBGAQD010000003.1, read as the reverse complement.
CGGCTGAATTTTTCGGGTTCTACATATACCGGGTCTGTAATTACTGTCAGGGCCTTCATTCCAAATAAATAAGTTCAAAAATAATCTTGATGGGTCAGAAATCATCAAGTTTGATTTAATCCACTGGCTTTCAGGGGAAATGGATTCAGTGAGACCGTAAAAGTACTGCATTCCGGCTAATGCATACTTTTTGTTTTAAAGTAATGCGCCTGATTTTAATCAGGTTAAACAGTTATTTCATTTTAAGTGCTGGTTTTATGGATCTCACTTTTGTAGTAGCTCCGCCATTTAAGGTCAGATCGACCGGTTTATTTGTTTGCCATCCCCCCCGGGTAAAATCGGGAATGTCAACCGTTCTTGATTTTTTAGCTACGGAACGTTCGCTTAACGGCATCAGGCAACTCCATGCTGCGGCATCATACACATCCTGGTCAAGCGGTAAGCCGTTACGAAGACAATCAATCAGCCGCCAGTCCATTATGAAATCCATTCCACCATGACCGCCGACATCTTTGGCAATGGCACCAATATGATTAATGACAGGAGGGGAGTATTTTTTATACAGATTGTCCAGTTCTTCTTTTTTAATCCAGCTATGACCAAAAGCAATTCTTTCCGGCCCGGGCCATTTTTGTGCGACACCTTTTGTGCCGCTGATCAAATGAATTCTTGAATAAGGCCTGATGGTAGAAACATCATGCTGCACCATAATCGTTTTTCCTTTGTTGGAACGTATTAACGTAGTGTTCATATTACCCCGAAAAGGTTTGTCAATATACTCATTAAAGAAATTGTCTTTTACGGCAAGTTCTTTAACCATATTGTTCATGGTAAAATCGGCAGTACTCATGCTGACGAGGTGGTCAAATTTATCACCCCGGTTGATATTCATACATTGAGCTACCGGGCCAAGGCCATGCGTTGGATAAAGATTTCCATTGTGTCCGATGTTTTCTTTCAACCGCCACATATCCGCATAAGCATTTTTGTTAAATAGCCAGTCTTTGGTCAAATCATGGATATAGGCTCCTTCTGCATGTATTATTTCACCAAACATTCCTTGTCTTGCCATATTTAATGTCAGCATCTCAAAGAAATCATAACAGCAGTTTTCCAGCATCATGCAATGCTTTTTTGTTTTTTCTGATGTTTCAACCAGTTCCCATAGCTCATCCATAGTTTTACCGGCAGGAACTTCAACAGCGGCATGTTTGCCATTTTTCATGGCCATTAGTGCTATTGGGGTATGTAAATGCCAGGGAGTGGGAGTATAGACAAGGTCAATATCATTGCTTTCACATAATGCTTTCCATCCTTCTTCTCCGCTGTATTCTTTTGCTTTTGGCCGCTGCATTTTCTCCAGGGTGTTCTGCGATTTAGTGATTCTGTCAGGATATTTATCACACAAAGCAACAATTTCCACACCGTCAATATAACTCAGCCTTTCAACTGCTTCTGAACCCCTCTGACCAAGACCTATAATCCCGATACGTACTGTTTCTATTTTGGGAGCCGCATAACCCGACATATTAAAATGCTGACCATTGCTTTCCAATACAGACGACCTGTCCATTTGATCATCCGTTGTTCCTATCACTTTAGCAAAAGAAGGAAGGCCTGTGGCCAGGACACCACCTCCGATAGCAAGACGGCGAAGAAATTTTCTGCGATTGTTATCCATACAGCAATTTATTATAGCTGCAAGTTCATTAAATAAAATGTAGAAACAGGTGCCGGTAATAAAATCAGGCAATCGTTTGATAAATGTTTATTCATCAAACAGGTCAGGTCTTCTTTCCCTGGTGCGGTGCAACGATTGTTCATGCCTCCATTCTTCAATAAGTTTATGATTTCCCCCCATTAATACGTCCGGAACTTTCCATCCACGAAAATCTTCGGGCCTTGTATAAACAGGAGGAGCCAGAAGGTTGTCTTGGAAAGAATCAAAGAGGGCGGATGTTTCATCATTTAATACACCCGGTAATAAACGGCCAATTGCATCCACCAGGATAGCGGCAGGCAATTCACCACCGCTGAGTACATAGTCGCCAATGGAAATTTCTTTTGTTACATAATGCTCTCTTATCCTTTCATCAATTCCTTTATAATGACCACAAATAAGCAGAAGATTTTCTTTAAGTGAAAGGCTGTTAGCCGTTTTTTGATTGAATAACTCTCCATCCGGTGTCAGGAAGATTATTTCGTCAAATTTTCTTTGTTGTGATAATTCCTCAATGGCTTTTACCAGTGGTTCACACATCATCACCATCCCTGCACCACCACCATACTGGTAATCGTCAACCATGCCATATTCATTCACTGCCCATTTGCGAAGCTGGTGAACCTGAACTGTAAGCAATCCTTTTTCCTGTGCCCGTTTCATAATGCTGTGCTGAAAGGGACTATCCAATAACTCAGGTATAACTGTAAGAATATCTATGTGCATGGGACAAAGATAGGAACTGGCTAATTGCAGGTTACATCTGCAGAAGCCCTCGCCTCATTTACAGCCCTATCTTTGGCAATTACCTGTATTTTATAATTTACCCCTGCTGTAGCTGTAAGTGGCTGATTAAAAGTTGCTGATGCGCCATTCGGATAAATGTGTACGTCCATCAGCAAAGTGCCTGTATTAGTATTGGTTACATGGATATGCACTTCTGCAATGAATTTATCGTCAGTAATACTGCCACTGATCTGAATCGTTTGCCCGGCTGTAAAATTTTGCCCATTAGCCGGAGAAGCAAGTGTAATGACAGGGAACACCGTATCTTTTTCTGCAGCGGAGTTTTTTGAACAACTAAAAAGAAGGGCTGAAACAAAACAGCAGATAATAATTTTCATGCTGACAAATTTAAGCAATAAAAGAAACCCCCGGAGAACCGGGGGTCGGCATTGAAACAAAAACCAACAATAGCTCATTTTCATGAGCGTCTATGTGCATATTCTTATGTTAAAAGTAGCAGTGATTGAATGAGGGAGAGTTGATATTCGTCAGGTTGATTGCTGATCTAAATCACCATCCATTCTTAAGGATGACAAACAACAGCATCACCGGGTGATTGGGGAAGCTCAGGACTGATGAAAGGGATACCAAGATTAAGGCCTCGTAAAATGAGTAAAGCACCCATTAGCGAAATGAAAACAGGGACAAGCTTTCGTAGATAGGTCCTCCATTCTGTGCTAATCATCTGGCCTGCATAACCAACCAGCATCATGGCGGGCAAGGTTCCTGCACCAAACATCGCCATAAAGCTTACGCTTTGGATTACTTCTGTAAACGATAAGGTGGCGGCAAGGGCTATGTATATCATACCGCAAGGCAATAAACCGTTTGCCATGCCCATCAGTAAAAAACTTAACGGGCCGTTAGCTGATCGCAGCAGCCTGCCTATTTGATGCTGAACAAAGAAGTAAAAGCGGTTCAGGAGTTTAAAATGAACTGTTTTCTGACCGATAAAATAAAGAAGAGCAAGGCTAAGAACAAGTATACCCATCGCAATAGAAAACCATTGCTGGTAGCCGGAGATATAGATTCTTCTGCCGGCTAATCCAAATAGCAGTCCAATAGATGAGTAAGTTATTATTCTTCCGAATTGGTATAAGAGCAGGTAGAAAAACTTTTGTGTTTTGGGTAAATGATGAACAGGCAAAGCAAGGCTTAGCGGTCCGCACATACCAACACAGTGAAGACTACCAGCGGCACCAAGAGTGAAACCCGATATCATCACCGGCCATAGCATCACAACACAGTTAAACTTTTTTCTGAGAAATAATTTTTTCCTTCATTACTCCAGTTGATTTTTACAGTATAGTTTCCCGGGGCAATAGCAGCGGATTGAAAGACCTGTTTTCCTTCGGGGTTTGTTTGTAATGAAAATTTTTTGTCTTTATTCTGATCATATGCACAATAGAACCAGATGTTACCGGATATTGTTTTGTTTTTCATCTCTTCGGGCAATTCCAGCATGATGCCTTCGGTTGTTTGTTCAATTCTGACAGGAGCACTCAGCTGGTTTGCCAGCCTGGAGCCATCTATCACTTGCTGATAACGTAACTCCTGGTTGTAATAATCTTTTTCTACGAGTTCGTAGTTGGTCGAGACTGAACGATAAACGAGGTATGTCATACCTGCTCCGAATAGAATAAATGTCAGTAAAAGTTTATTTCCCCAGTTCATATAAATTCAGTTAAGTATTTTAATATTTACCAAACGGACCTGCGAAGTTTGTACTTAGGGTGGTGATTCTTTTATCACCATCATACAAGCCAATTTTGATTTTCATTTTTCTGCTGTTCACAAATTTTCGTGGAAGTACTACAAAGAATGAACCGGTTGCCTGGTCTTCCTGTTTCAGGTGAATATCTGTAGCACCTACCAACTCAATTTTCCCGGCAGATCTTGCATCTCCTTCAAGACGGAGCGTTACCGGAATATTTTTAATTGTTTTATTAATTACTTTGATATTAAACAGGTTGCTAAGGCTATCTGTACCTCTTTCCTGGTACACCATTCCTTTGGTTCTGATAATAGTACCATCTATATCTTTCCGGCTAATGAGTAATAAAGTAAGAATACCTGAAAGAAATATCAGCAACACAGTATACAATTTCATTCTGCCGGTATAGCGGAGTTTTTTTCCTTCCGAAATACCATTTTCAGATGCATAGCGGATAAGGCCTTTGGGGCGATGAACAGCCACCATCATTTTATTGCAGGCATCTATACAAGCAGTACATCCTACACATTCCATTTGTGTGCCATTACGGATATCGATACCGGTTGGGCAAACTTTCACACACTGAAAACAATCAATACAGTCGCCAGTATTTATTTCAGCCGTCTGATTTTTTTTAAACTTGTCTCTTGGCTCGCCCCGTTTATAATCATAAGCTACAATCATGGAATTCCTGTCAAGCAATACACTTTGTAATCTTCCATATGGACAAACAACGGTACACACCTGTTCCCTGAAATAAGCATAGACTCCATAAAAAATGAATGAAAACAAAATGATAGATAAGAAGCCAACCATGTGTTCAGTAACGGGTTCACTGATAATTTTTTTCAACTCATCTATACCGATTATGTAAGCAAGGAAAAAATTGGCAATAATAAATGCCAGTAAAAAGAAAGCAATATGCTTGGTGGCTTTTTTCCTGATCTTCTCAGCAGTCCAGGGAGAATTTTTCAGGAGTTTTTGTTTTGTGGCATCTCCCTCAATAAGATATTCAACTTTACGGAACAACATTTCCATAAAGATTGTTTGTGGGCATACCCATCCACAGAATAATCTGCCAAATGCTGCGGTAAAAAGAACAATGAAGATGATGAAGGTCACCATTGTTAACCCGAAGATGAAAAAATCCTGCGGCCAGAATATTTTTCCGAAAATGATAAACTTACTTTCGGGAATGTTAAACAGAAATAAAGGCCTGCCATTCATTTTAATGAATGGTAAGGCAAAGAATAAAGCGAAGAATCCCCAGCTTACCCAGGTGCGGATATTATAAAATGGGCCGACAGGTTTTTGCGCAAATACCCATTTCCGTTTTCCTTTAGCATCTACTGTTGCAATCCGGTCTCGGAAGGACTCTTGTTGTTGGTTGGGTTTTGTTTCAGTCGTGTTGTTCATTTCTTAGATTTCTTTTCACTTATTTGTTACCACCTTTTTAGTACCGGCTGAATCAACCGCTGGTGTTGCAGGTGCGGCATCTTCTTTATATAATTCTCCCTGTGGCTCCCTGGGATTAGCAGGTTTTGTCCCTTTCAATGATAAAACGTAACTGGTTACCTGTGCAATTTGTTTGGCCGACAGATCGTCTTTCCAGCTTCGCATGCCCTTGCTGGTACCATACTTGATGGTTTTAAAAATATTCTTTACACTTCCGCCGTATAGCCAGTATTCATCTGTAAGATTTGGACCAACAGCATTACCACCTCCTTCGGCTGTATGACAGGCGGGGCATTTACTTGGATCCGTAAAGATGGCTTTACCTGCTGCAAGATCATCAGCACTTGTAAGGAGAGTCACTGTGTTTTCATCAACAGCTTCACCTTTCTTTTTCAGATATTCCTGAACTTTTATTTCGGCCCTGGCCACAGCAGATTCATATTCCTGTTTACTGGAAGGTCCGTTATGAGAAACATGAAAACGCCACAAATATATTCCGGCAAAAAGAATAGTGGCATAAAAGCCATATAACCACCATGGCGGAAGACGGTTGTTCAATTCACGGATACCATCGTATTCATGCCCTAAATCGAGTTCTGCCTCCTGGCTTACCGGACGAAGTTTGTTTACTTTATCCCACCAGCTGAGTTTGTTTGCTTTTTCTTCAGCAGTTATTATTGCTTCTTCTTTTGTTACAATGGCAGTCCTTTCTTTTTCTTTGCGCAACAGGAATTTAATGTTAATGAGCAGGGCGATGATGATGCCCAGCTCTATAAACAGAACCGCCACCATGATATAAAATGTGGAAGCGTCCAAACCACCGATAGCTTTGGCTGCCTTTTGTGATGCCTCCGTAGTTGAAGTTGCATCCTGGGCTATCAGCGATGGGGCTATTAGTAACATGATCAGCAACAGTGCTGTTGATAATCCTTTCGCTTTTTCAGCCTTTCTTTTTTGCAATTTTACTTCGGCAGCCCCGATTACAATATTGGCAAGTATGCCAATAACAATTAACAGGAGTATCATTATTGAAAGTAATGTAATTGCCAGCGGATTACTGAAGATTGAAGGAGATGGGGGGCCGGCTGCAAATGCCGGCTGAACAGTAAATACCAGCAGACTGGCGATTAATCCTGAAATATATTTTAGTTTGTTTTGCATATAAAAGTCGTTACAGGTTAATGTTAATTCTGGTTGTCGAGTGGAATACGGCTAACATCATTGAAGTCTTCTTTTTTGGTTTTGAAAACCCATGTCAGCATTACTACAAAAAACAGAAAGAAGATAGTTAAGGACAGAAGCCCCATAATATCAACACCGCTTACTCTTTCTAAATAATTGATGAATTTCATACGTTGTCATTTATTTTGTTTCAGTAATTGGTTTGGGTTCGCCCTGTATATCCCTGCCGAGACGTTGCAGGTAAGCTATAACAGCAATTATCTCTCTGTCTGATGATGTTTCGATCTTATCTTTTTTCAAACTTGCAGCTATTGAATCAGCCTGTTTCATCAGATCTGTATTAGCTATCTTATCATACCCGTCCGGATAAGGAACACCAAGTGTTTTCATCGCCCTGATCTTTGCAGGTGTTGAAGAAATGTCCAGTTTGTCGTCCAGCAGCCAGACATATCTCGGCATGATGGAGCCGGGTGATGTCAGACGTGGATCGTACAGGTGAGTGTAGTGCCATGAGTCTGGCCGTTTATTTTTATCTGCACCTTCCCTAGCCAGGTCTGGCCCGGTTCTCTTACTGCCCCATTGGAATGGATGGTCATATACAAACTCACCGGCTTTTGAGTATTCACCATACCGGGCCACTTCATCTCTGAATGGCCGTATCATTTGCGAGTGACAGGTGTAACAGCCTTCTCTTACATAAATATCTCTTCCCTGCAGTTCAAGCGGCGTGTATGGTTTTACACTTTCAATTGTTGGTACATTCGATTTTACCAGGAAAGTGGGAATCATTTGTACCAGGCCTCCGATGGCTACAAGTACTAAACTCAGCACCAGCATGGTCAATGGTTTTCTTTCAATTACACGGTGCCAGTATTCTTTTTTATGTGATGTTTCTTTTACCAGTGCCGGAGCTTCAGCAGCTTCATTGGCAATGAACTTTCCTTTTACAATGGTCTTCCACAAGTTGTAGACCATCATTAAAGCTCCAAACAGGTACAATGTACCGCCAATGCTACGGGCCCAATACATGGGTTTTACATTGGTAACGGTTTGCATGAAGTCAAATTTCAATTGTCCTTCAGGAGTAAACTGTTTCCACATCAGGCTTTGTTCAAAACCAGCCCAATATAATGGCACTGCATAAATGATGATACCGATTGTGCCGATCCAAAAGTGGTTAGTGGCTAATTTTTTTGAATATAATGTCGTTCCCCACATTTTGGGGATCATATAATATAAGATTGCAAATGCCATAAAACCATTCCATCCCAATCCTCCGATATGCACATGCCCTATTGTCCAGTCGCTGAAGTGGGAGATAGCATTTACACTTTTTAAGCTTAACAACGGCCCTTCAAATGTGGACATACCATAACAGGTGATGGCCACTACCATAAATTTCAAAACAGGATCTTCTCTTACTTTATCCCATGCCCCACGAAGGGTGAATAAACCATTCAGCATACCACCCCAGCTAGGGGCAATCAGCATAATAGAGAATACAACACCCAACGATTGAGCCCAGTCAGGTAAGGCTGTATATAATAAATGGTGAGGGCCTGCCCATATATAAATAAATATCAGTGCCCAGAAGTGAATAATAGAGAGACGGTATGAGTAAACAGGGCGGTTAGCAGCTTTAGGAAGAAAGTAATACATTAAACCCAGTACTGGTGTTGTAAGGAAGAATGCCACGGCGTTGTGCCCATACCACCATTGTACCAACGCATCCTGCACACCTGCATACCAACTATAGCTTCCGGTAGCAGAGTAGGGAAGTTCTATAGAACGAACGATATGTAATAAAGCAACCGTAACCCATGTAGCGATGTAAAACCAGATAGCAACATACAAGTGCTTTTCCCTTCTTTTCAAAATAGTGCCAAACATGTTGATACCAAAGATTACCCATACTAATGCGATGGCGATGTCAATGGGCCATATTAATTCTGCATATTCAGCGCCATTATTCAGACCAAGCGGTAACGTAATGGCAGCAGCAACAATTATCAGTTGCCAGCCCCAGAAATGGATCCAACTTAGTTTATCACTGAATAACCTGGCTTTACATAATCGTTGCAACGAATAATAAATTCCGGCAAAGGAAGCATTACCTACAAATGCAAATATGATTGCATTGGTATGCAATGGACGAAGACGGCCAAATGTAGTAGCTGCAAAATTGAGGCTACTCTCGGGGTAATATATCTGTATTGCCACCCAAAGGCCAACAATCATCCCAACGATACCGAAAACGATAGTGGCATACCCAAAAGCTTTTACAATCTTGTTGTCATAATAAAACTTTTCAACTTGCATGCCTTGATTTGTTTCTTGCATAACTGAGTTTGTTTATTTTGTTTTGGTTGAAGAAGGTTTGTCATCAAAAAGGATCCGTGAAGAAGGTGAAAAGTCGTCCTCAAACTGGCCTGATTTTACCCCCCATAGAAAAGCGGCCAGGAACATGGCCGCAACGGAGATACTGGCAATCAAGAGAATAATAATGACACTCATTGGTTTCCTTTAAAGGCGTAAAAGTATTTTGAGGCCTACGGGCGGAGTATAATCAGTATCAGGGCAAAAACTGATTTTTATCACCTTGTGATATCCGGTTCGGGCAAAGCCTAAAGCTTCATCTGTTTTGCCAGCAAGCTGCTGCTGCCAAAAGTGATGAGCAGAATACTGAGTGAACTGCTTGGCATCAGAATGGCGGCAACTAACGGCGAAAGATTGCCCTGCACAGCAAAAAACAGCCCGATAATGTTATAAACGATTGACAGAACAAAGCTTGCAACGACAATATTCCTGTTAGCCCGGCAGAGTTGTATAAACCGGGTAAGCCGGGATAGTTGATTTGCCTCAATTATTGCGTCGCTGGAAGGAGTGAAATTATTGGTTTGCTCCGCCACTGCAATGCCAATGTCGCTTTGCTTAAGTGCCCCGGCATCATTCAGGCCGTCACCGATCATCATTACTTTTTCACCCCGCAACTGTAATTGTTTGATGTATTGGAGCTTGTCCTCCGGTCGCTGGTGAAAGAGCAGTGTAGCCTTTCTGCCTAACAATCTCTGCAGATTCTCTTTTTCTGCTTCGTTATCACCAGATAATACAGACAACCGGTAATTGTTTTTCAGCTTTTTTAATAAACCAGGAATTGCCTCCCGGTAATGATTACTGAAGAGAAAATATCCGTACAGTGTATTTTCAATGCAGATGAAAATAGCAGTTCCGGTTTGCCTTTCTGTATTGCCTGTTACAAACTTGTAAGATCCAAGTTTTACTAAATCATTATTTACAAAACCTTCAATTCCCTGTCCGGTGGTTTCATTAAAACCTGCAACTTCCATTCTGTTTTCCCCATCCAGATGCTTTGCCAGTGCCCTGCTGAGCGGATGAGAAGAACAGGCAGCCAAAGCAGCTACCTGTTGTTGTTGATAAGCAGACAGTGCAGTTCCTTCATAGGTAATATTTTGTTGCTGGGTAGTAGTAAGCGTACCGGTCTTGTCAAAAACAATATGGGTTGCTTTTGCCACATCCTCTATGGTTTGAGCACTTCTAAGGTAGAAGTGGTTCTTTCCTAATATCCGTAAAATATTTCCGTTGGTGAAAGTGTTGGACAAAAGCAGGGCACAGGGACAGGCAATGATAAAAATAGCAGTAACAGCAGGCCACATCCTGGACGGATCGTTAATCTGCCAGTAAACGGCGGTTGCCAATGCTATGGATAAAACGATGTAAGTGAAATAACGGCTGAGTAAATGCACAAAAGATACATTTTGGGGTTCTTCCTGTTTTTTGAATTCGTCCCGGTTCCACAATTTGGTGAGATAACTTTGTGCCACCTCTTTTACCACCAGTATTTCTATATTCCCTTCGGTTTGTTTACCACCGGCATATACCAGTTCACCCATTTCTTTTAAAACAGGTAATGATTCGCCTGTTACAAAGCTGTAATCAATCAAGGCTTTTCCTTTTGTCAGAATGCCATCAGCCGGAATAAGTTCTTCATGATGTATCAATAACGTGTCGCCCGGTTTAATATCCGGCAGTGTGGTGGGTATTTCTTTGTCTTCTTTTATTACAGATACTGCAATTGGAAAGTAAGAAGTATAATCCCGTTCAAACGAAAGCTGTCGGTAGGTTTTATCTTGCACAATTCTGCCGGCGAGCATAAAAAAAACAATACCTGTCATAGAATCAAAATAACCGCCGCCAGTGCCACTGATGACTTCATAAGCACTGCGGATGAAAGTGATAATGATGGCCAGTGCAATCGGCGCATCAATATTCAGGAATTTGTGCTTCAGGCTTTTCCACGATGACTCATAGAAGGGCAGTGAAGAGTACAGCAATACCGGGATAGCCAAACCAAAATTTATCCAGCGGAAAATACTTCTCAGACCTGTTTCACTTGCATCTATACCGAGGTATTCCGGAAAACTCATCAGCATGATATTGCCAAAGCAAAAACCGGCAACACCCAGTTGATACACCATGCTTTTGTTGATAGCAGGTCTTTTTTCTTTCAGATCATTCAGGCTTATATAAGGTTCGTAGCCGATACTGGTGAGTGTTTCAGCAACTTTACGCAGACTTGTTTTGTCAGTTAATAAAACTATATCAACTTCTTTCCGGGTAAAATTTACTTTACTCGATATTACACCGGCATCCAGCCGGTACAGGTTTTCCAGCAGGTATAGGCAGGAACTGCAGTGCATCTGCGGCAGATAGAATGTAACATGCACCTGCTTATCATCCCTAAAACTGATAAGCTGTAATTGTATTTTTTCATCGTCCAGGAAGGCAAACTTGTCTTTTCGTACTTTGATTCTTTGGCTGATGCCGGGGTTTTCGTTCAGGTTGTAGTATTCGCAAAGGTCACTTTGATTCAATATCTGGTAGACCATTTTACAGCCTTCACAGCAAAAATTCTTTTCCTGTAAATGGATTTTATCATTGAGGCACACCTCACCGCAGTGGAAGCATTGTAATTTATTAGTAGTCAGGTTTGTTGAAGGCATAGCACTCCCAAATAAGCTGCTAAAGTACCTGCCTCACCAGGTGGTAGGGGTGAGCAACTTCAAAGGCTGACCTGATTTTCGTCACTGTAATAAAGCCGTCTTAGGAGAAGCCAGGGCTGTAGTATTTTCACCTTTTATGTTTTTCAAACCACTTAAACATTTGGTCATAGCTGTCGAACTGTGAAAACGGTAATGAATGGCTGGGCTCATCGTAGATAATAAGCGAATATTCCTTATTATACTCCTGTAGTTTGGCAGCCAGCATCAACGCATTATAGCAAGGTACTTTTGTGTCCTGTCTTGATTGTAATATTAAAACTGGGGTATTAATTTTATCTGCCCAATAAATAGCTGATCGGTCTCTTAGTATTTGAAGGCTATCGGTTTTCCAATTAGGGAAAACTTTAGCAAAGCCTAAATAATCCATAGCAGGGTCTTCGTCTTTCCAACCTTCGACAAACTCTCTTCTTTCATTAATACGGCTAACCCAATCCGCAGTCCCTGCCGTAACGACTATGGCATTTAATTTCATTTTCAGAGATGCCTGGTAAGTGTTTTGTCCGCCACGGGAAAATCCATACATAAACACATTTGCAGTATCAGCATAGCTCAGGGAAGTGTAAATAGTTTTAAGTGCAACAATATCATTTACATCTATTCCTCCGTGCTGATCATATTTCCCGTTAATGCCTGCAAACCTTGTTTTGGTGGCTATCACTAAATACCCGTTTTCCGCCATCTTGTAAAAATCCACAAGATTCGTTTCTGTCAGGTTTCCAAAATTACCATTGCCACCCCTGTTATAAATGATAACAGGCAATTTCTCAATACCAGTAACCAAAGGTTTATACAACCAGGCTTCTACAGTGGCAGTATCACTTTTGTAAAATATTTTCTGGCACTCAAAGCTTCTGGTATGTCTTGCATTTTCATAAAATGTACTATCGTAGTACCATTTAATGAATTTTGTTTGCTCTGTGTAAGGTGTTTCCAGTTTAATTTTTCCAGCTTCACTGAAATGGGATTCAACTGTTTGGCCTGATGAAACTTCTGAAAAGATCAGTATCAGAAAGAAGCATTTATAAACAATTACAAGATTGTTTTTTTTCATAGTGGGAATGATAAGTGAATCATTAACCTGTTATTCGATCTTATAACATCATTTGCTAATTTCTGTGATATAGGTATTTGCCAATTAGCTCCTGTTGATAGCTTGCTAAATGTAATTTCAAGGCCTGCACTCCCTTGAAGTAATCTGCCCCCGGATATGTCGACTACTAATTTATTATCAATGTCTTTTTTTGAACTTTCATAGATAATACCAGCATTGGGGGCAACTGTAAATTTCTTTTTTACCCGCATTTTATAATATGCCTGTGCGGAAGCTGTTATTTTGTTTCCATAGCTGTACTGGTCTTTATTATTGGTATTTATTTTATATCCTGCCGATAGATTAAGACCTGCATCCTGAAACCGGATATCATACATGGCATTTAAGTTAAAATCAATACTGCCTGTGCCTAATTGAAAAAGGTTAGTATTCTGGCTGGTGTTTTCTTTATCAGCAGCAGTATATTTCCCTGTTGGGAGCTTAAGGCCACCACCTATCCAAAATGATTGTACCAGCAATTTCTCATTCATTACTGTCTTTGCATTGTTAAGCAGCTGGTAGTAACCTGTCAGGCTAATATCGCCTAAGCCATTTTTATTTTTACTAATACCCTGGTTGATTCTTTCGTTGAATGCATAGGGTACCGTAGCCATGATCCGGAACTTTTTACCTGCTGTAAATCCACCCCATAATTCCAAGGTGCTATATTTTTCTGTTGAAGTCAGATAGGTGATATTGCCACCTGCTCCTAAATGAGTCTGTAATGAATTGGAACGATAACGTATTCCTGCAATATGCCTGTGAAACTCCGGTAAAATTCCGATATACGACCCTCCAACTCCACAGCCACATATATCACATGCCCAGGAGCCAGAAACCAGAAAAGAGGTAATCCCAAAAAGAAATAATTTTTTCATGGTATGTATTTGCTATTGTTCGGAAAATCGTTTGTCAAACAAAAATGATTTATCATTTAATGTATTCAGAAATGCTGTTATTCTTGATTTTTCATCTGTAGTTAGAGGTATGCCTAATGTGCCACCTTGCTGAAACAAAGGATCCAGGTTAGGTGTATTCTGAACATGTGAGTTGTAATGTTCAAGAACTGCATCCAGGGTGAGTAGCCTTCCGTCATGCATATATGGAGCTGTATAGGCAAGGTTTCTCAGGGTTGGTACTTTAAATTTATACTTATCACTATCAATTTGTGTAACCATATATCGGCCTTCGTCATTTACCATGCTGGGAGTTATACCATTATTTCTGAAGCTATGATCAGTAAATAGTGGTTCCTGATGACAGGCACCACACTTTTGCTGAACTAACAGCCGGCCTTGCTGTTCATCCGCTGTAAATTTTTTTCCAGCCTCATTTCTCATTACACTATCATACTTACTGTTGCTGCTCACACACATTGCCATAAACTGTGATAGGGCTTTTAAAAAGCCAGTAGTAGTAATTTCTTCGGAACCATACGCCTTTTTAAACAAGGCTGGATATATTGAAGAATTCCGAAGCTTATTCATCACATTTGGCATGGTCTCATCCATTTCCAGGTGGTTTGTAATTGGTGCAATAGATTGCAGGTCCAAATCAACAATACCACCATCCCACATAAAACTTGTATTCCATGCGAGATTCATAATAGGCGGAGCATTGCGGGTTCCCTGCCTGTCGAAGATGCCGTGGCTGACTGTATGACCATGATGTGTGAAGGCAGCCGTTTGGATATGACAGCTTCCGCAACTGATAGTGTTATTAGCTGACAACATTGTTTCATAAAACAATTTTCTGCCCAATTCAAAACCATCTTTTGTTACTGTGTTAGTACTAAAATGATAAACGGGTTCAGGAAAATTGGAAGGTTTTTGAAATCCACTAAAAGTTTCAAAAACCTCTTTCTTGCAGGCATATATGCCTGCAAGAAAGAGTGTGATAAATAACCAGTACTTACGGTTCATAATGATTAGTTTTCAGTATGGTCGTGGGCAATCATGTTTGAATAGTTATTTCCTATGGGTACCCCGGCGGTCGGAGAGTGTACCATTGCTGTAGTGGCGAAACTCATAGTGGTGGTGCCGGTCAATGCTTTTAATACATCTACCATCAAATGGATATTTGTTTCCTTGCCTGTTTTTACTTTGGGAGTTCCCCTGGTCGTCAGGTCAAGGGTGATTGTTTTAAGGTTATTGACGGTGGGAGTTGAATATCCGCCAAATCCGCCAACATGATATTGGAAAACACCTCCCATACCAGTGACTGCAGGAGAAGTGCCATCCATCTTAAAGAAAATATAACCACTGTTCCAGCTCCAATACATATCAGCTGCAGTGGCACTTACATCTAATACTCCTGTTCGTTGACTAACATCCATCGTGTTTCTCAGACTATCAACACCTATTACGAAGCTTATAGATTTATACTCACCTTCAGGAACACTTAATACTGGGTCATGTGACGATGCAACACTTTCATCTATTAAAAAATAACAATCATTTTGTGGAACAGTGTAAACTGTACCATCAACATTAGTAAGCTTAAAATTGCTTACAAAATACTTGAGTTTTGTTATTTTGAAACTTTCTCCTGCAGCATTCGTATAGTTGCCGGTATTTAACTGCAAGTCAGATGTTCCGGCAATGTTGTCAAATTCTACAGAAAGGTCAGCTTTGATATTGGGATTGTATTCAGGATCATCCTTTTTACAAGAGGACAAAAAAATGACTGATACTGATGCTATAATTAATATTCGTTTCATGATAAATTTTTTATGAAAATTATTTTAAGGTTTACCTGGAAATTAGATTAATCGCTGTCTTGTTTTCTGCACTTCTCCATTATTTCATGAAAAGTGTCATGTGCTTTTGTAATCATGACTTTCAGGTCACTATCGGGTTTCTTTAGTTTAACAGCTGCATCAATCGCTGCACATTCAGCCACTAATCTTTTTAAGATTGGTTTTGTAACCGTGGCATTATATCCAGACGGTACCACAGACTGTTGCCAGGTTTGAGCTTTTGCAAGCAAAATAGCTGCGCTGTCTTTGGTTGGTTGCAGGTTATTATCCTCTGCCGGGTGGAATGTTACACTCATTACTGAATGAAAATCATGCATTTCTTTCCAGTTTGCTTTTTGGGCTGATGCTGTCATGATGGCAATGAATGCCATTGCCAATAATGTTATTTTTTTCATTGATTCGTAATTATTTTATAAACTGGTACACAGTGTATGCAAGTACAACCAGTACCATAATAAGGATAACTGTAACGGATTGTTTGGTGCGTTTAACAGCAGCCATCCGTTCAGCATCATTGTTTAAATGCCGGGTCATATTAAATAGTATTTGACAAACAATAAAATTGACTTATTGGTCGTCAGCTTTTAGGGGGGTGAAAAACTGTGAAGGACCTGTCAACCGGTGAACCGGTATTATAAACAGGGATTGTTGGCTTGTCAACAGTAAGTGAGATAGTATTGACATCGCAGAAGAAAGAACGGGAGGAAACAATCACCGTTGAAACTTCCAGCTTTAGTGAACTGGGAGAATTTTGTTCTTCTTTTTCTCTCTGTTTCCTTTTCTTCATCAGAATGCAATTGCCGTTACAATGCATCTCTGGCCGGTAACGGTTTACACAGAGATTTTTAGCAATATAAGCCTGGTTTATTTTGAATGCAGCCAGCACAAACCATTGACTGAAGGTTTGCGTCATCATGAGAAGAATTAATATCGGAACTGCTATTAAGCGCATTAATTGACAAAATTAAATACCAACGAGGGAAAAACGAAATTTGATTGATTTATTACACATTATTATCAGTTTAATTCTATCGATACTACGGACCTGATGATTCTCATCGCCTTGTTGAAAAGTATGTTATTCTCCAAGTGAACATGGAAGTGGAGGTTTAGCTCAAATGCTTCAAGGGCAGCATAACTTAACCGGTAAGTAGTACAGGCATCAGCCGGAGGGTTATAATCAGCAGTTAACAACCGTATTTCTGCCAAAGCAGCACCTGCATGGTCATGCTCCTGTTCCATCATGTTGATAGGCGCCTTCAGGTACGAAATACTGATTTGAGGATGATTGCCTGAACTGAGTTGCCTTTCCAATTCTTTTATGCGTGGAAATAACACCACTTCTTCTTTTTGCATGTGATGCTCCATCTCTTCTTTTACGGCCATAAAAAGTTCAAATACTTTTAGCATCTCCGGATGGCGGTCGCCATGTTTGGCTGCCACTTTCTGCAAATACATTGTAATGACAGGCATTTCTTTCTTAACGTATTCATGATGTGTTGTTACGATGTAATCAGCCAGTTTCGAAAGGGACAGGTTATCATAATTGACATATTCTTTATCATTATTGCCTTTTTTAGTTTTTTCCAGTTCCGAAAGGATATCTTCCACTTTTATTTCACTTTCTGCACAGGCTTGTTGCAGTGAACGTTTTCCTTTGCAGCAAAAATCAAGATGATATTTTTCAAATACGTTAGCTGCCCGGTAATTATTATTGACTATCTGTGCCAGGCTTTTTGTCATTAAGTCGTTCATGTCCGTTTCTTTTATGGTGAAATAATATAGTTACAAGTCTTTTCTTCTGAACCTCCGTACAGCCAGCCATAGCGGAAGCAAGATCCACAGGAGCATAATACCGGTGGTGAAAAGGATACCGGTTCCACTACCAAAAAAGTCTTTATACAAAGCGCCGGTGTATCCCATTAATGCACTGACATCCATTTTCAGCATAATGAAGATGCGACCAAGGTCAATTGGGTTAAGGGCAGAAAGCAATAGGGTTAATTTTTCCAGTGGATAGTCGCTGAAAGAAAAAAGTATCAGCAGAACCAGTCCATCATAGATCAGGGCAAAGTAGAACCAGAGTAGTAAAGCAAAGCCAATTCCTCTTGCTTTATCCCTTGCTACTACGGAGGCAAAAAAGGCAATAGACGTAAATACAAGAGTTAAAGAAATCCCGGTAAACAGTAAGGCAAAACCGGTATCATCAGCTGCATACAACAACACAGGGATACCAACGCCTATTAAAAATGCACTGAGCAATGAAATGGCTACACCGGCAAATTCACTTAATATAATCCTTGTACGGCTCATCGGCTGAGATGACATGAGTTCAATGAATTCATAAGAGTTATAATAGTGTATTGTAGTAAACACAAGGCTGACGAGCGGCAGCACAATCAGCACAATATTCAGCAGGCTGAGCATGGCTTTACTCCCATTCTCTTCCATCTGGAACATACTGATAGAAACTATGAATAAGAACAGGGTATAAGCAAGTATGATCTTACTCCTTAGTATGTCATATAATACATATCGGGAAAGCTTCAGCATATATTAGTATATTTTCTCATCATTCTTTGGTTCGAACATTTTGTCGATCCAGTTATTATTTATTTGTTCTCCTTTCATAATCCGTGCAATCGCCTTACCAAGTCTTAATTCGCCGGTTTCTTCCTGCAGGGTTTCAATGTCTTCAAAGAATTGCATTTTGCCTTCCTGCATATACATTATGTGAGTGGTTAATTCTTCCAGGTCGCTGAGAATATGAGAGGTAATAAGAATGAGTTTGTTTTTCTTTTTTTCACTAAGTATTTTATCTTTTAAGATTTCAGAAGATAATGGATCCAGACCGGCTGTAGGTTCATCCAGTATCAAAATGGCAGGATCAAAAAGAAAGGCTACTGCAGCACTTACTTTTTGACGGGTACCACCACTTAAGGTACGCATTGGTTTTTCAAATATTTTTTCCAGTTCAAATTTTTGGAGGAGCTCTTCATCGGTTTGACTGTTCTCTGTCTTGCGGATATGCTTAAGCATATTAAACAGCTGCCCCACTCTCATATTGTCAGGATAACGGCCAATTTGGGGCATATAGCCAATTTTGCAGCGATAAGAATGGTCTTTGTCAATTAGCTGACCGTCCACAAATATTTTACCACTGTTGGGCTTTACCATTCCAAGTATGGACTTTATCAGGGTTGTTTTTCCTGAGCCATTTGGACCAATCAGTGAAATTACCTGCCCTTTATCAAATACAGCAGAAATGTTGTCTAATGCCTGTAGTTTCTTAAACCGTTTGTTGATATGTTCAATGCGGATCATAGTTTTATTTGTTTCATCATTGGCTTTTCGTCAGTTAAGTTTTCGGGGGTCAAGCTTGGGATAGCTTTTTCTGCTTTATCCAGGAGTTGCACTGTAAAACTTCTGAACAACATTAACGCATAAGGATTCTGTTCTACTATCATTGAATACATACTGACAGGGTGATAAGGAATGTCGCCAATACCATCCTTGTTAATATCATACCCATCATATTTGTCCCAATAGTTGTTATAAAACTTGTTCAGGGAAATGGAGCCATTGGTACCCACATCAAAACTGTTGCTGGTAAAATTATTTTTATAAAAACTATTGTTTTCACAGCTGGCTTGTACCTTAAGAGCCCAACCATTTTCCCTGAAAATATTTTTTTCGATTTCAATACGACTTGTTCCTTCCAGGTGGATGCCTACCGTATTTCTCAGAAACGTATTGTGAAGAATATAGCTGTCAGAAATGTCTTTTAGTAAAATACCATAAGCGGAGGGCCCCCAATTTTGTTCAAAGTGGTTGTTTTCCATCCTTACCTTCTTTGAATACATCACAGCGACTCCGGCACCGTTATTTCTAAAAGTATTATTCAGGTATGTATCGTCATTCGAGAACATAAAATGAAGGCCATAACGGATATTTTTTTCACTCCAGTTATTTCTGATAGTGGAGAAGGTAACAAACTCAAAATAAATACCGTCCCTGTGCCCCTGTACATTGTTGTTTTCTATAACAGCATGATCCGATTTCCAGAGATGTATACCATTGCCGGTCATCTGCTCTGATTTGGGAGAACCTTTAATTGTGTTATTTCTGACAATAGCAAAAGATGAATTGGAAATATGTATTGCGAAATATGAATCAAAGATGCTGTTGCCTTCAAGTGTAACATGTGAACAATCTACTAGTTTGATGGACGCAAAATCATTCATGGCGGAGTATCCGGAGTTTCGGAAATGAATTCCTTTTACAAAAATGTTTTTTCCACTGAGTAAGAGAGTTTCATATTTGTTCTCCCCATAAAGAACCGGGCTGTTCTGCCCGATAATAGTCAATGATTTGGTGAGAGTGATACTGCCTTCTCGATAAGTCCCGGCTTGTAAGAGTATGGTGTCTTTATCTTTTGCCAGTTCAATAGCCTTTTTTAACGAACGAACAGGTTGGTTATTTCCAACGATTATCGTTTTTGCAATGGCCATATTAGAAACAACGACCGAAAATATGAATAGATAAAGCCTCATTTTATTTTTTTATACAATTCATCCCAACCCAGAAGCTGGCCTTCTTTTCCGGCTTTAGCTTTTTCGGTAGCTTGCTGTGTGGTAAAGGCAGCTGCATTACTACCCATCGGACTTCTTAATTCAGGGCTTGCCCAAAAAACAGCTTTTTCGGCATCTATAAAATCATTTTCCTTTTCAAAATTAATAACCACTTTTTTAGAAATTTCCATTTCTTTCAACGTGCCAGACTGCAGAAAGCGAACCATACAAACTAGATCATCAAACTTGTACACCTTACTTTTCTTTGTTACCACCTCACCGCCATATTTGGGATCAACGATTCCCATTTTGCAGAAGTAACAGTTATCTTTTCCGTAATTGAAAGGTTCTGTTTTGGCAGAACAAGCGGATACTGCAAATACGAGAATCAAAGCAGATGCAGTGTAAGTAGCAGGTGGGGTTATATTTTTTTTCGATGCTTTGCGATGGCGGTACCACTCTGCGAACCAAACACCAAAGGCCAGCATAGCTGCGGCTATTACAACCCATCCACCCACATCCGGGAAGGAATAAGCATCAAAATTCAAAAGACGTTTGTGACCGAATAATGGTGGTTGATAAGAGAGGCCAGGTACTTGTATTGGGGCTGTAGGGTCAAGATTGTGACCGTAATCGTAACCCCATTTATAGAAATCATACATCGCTAATGCGCCACCTACCACTGTAAGTCCGAGATAAGTCAGTAAAAACTTTCTGTTTCCTGTTATTGCAACTGCCATACCCAATAGCATAAAGAAGCCTACGACGTAAGGCAGAAATTTGAACTCGGGAAACATTCCAACAGTAATGTGCTTCATGCCGATATAGTGATTAAGGCCATTGATCACATCCACATCTCCACTTAATCCGTTGATCCAAATGTTCATGGTCAGCCCTTCAGGATATTGAGGTGCAAACAAGTCAATTCGCCAGGCTGGTAGAAAGAAGACAGCGATTAGTGCCCCTGATGCAAAAGCAACCAAAATTCTGGATGTGACACTGAGCTTATTGTTCATGATTTTTGTTTTAAGAACTTCCGGGGCAGCCCGGCCCCGGAAGCAGTGTACAATGAAAGAAAACCTCTACACAAAAAACTATTTTTTAGCAGGCGGTAGTAAAACACCGTCGATAACATGTATCATTCCATTTGATGCCGGAACAGATGCAACGATTATTGCTGTGCCATTGATGATGGTTTTCCCGTCTTTCACACTAATGGTTATATTATCACCATTTACCATACCCAACGTCATTCCATCAGTTAAGAATTCTGCTTTCAGTGCAGAAGTGGTGACATGGTACTGCAGTATGTTTTGCAGGTCTGCTTTTTTATCGTCTTTCATCAGGCCATCAACAGTACCGGCTGGTAGCTTGTCAAAGGCGGCATTAGTCGGGGCAAAGACGGTAAAAGGTCCTGCATTGGACAATGCGGTTACCAATTCGGCCTGCTTCAATGCAGCCACTAATGTTGTATGATCCTTTGAGCCAACAGCAACTTTTACCACATCTTTTGCAGACTCATCATCTTTTACGGCCTCTTGTCCTCCGCCTGTGGTAGTTACATCCGAGGTTGTTGATTCGTCAGATGTTTTTTTGTCGCTATTGCAACTGCCAATTAGAAGTGACAGTGCTATGAGTGTTGTGCTGAATATCTTTTTCATAACTTTTATTTTAGCATGAAAGTTTATTTTGGTTTAACAGTATCCTTTTTCTCAGTTGCTGCCGGTGCAGTTTTTCCAGTGCTGAACGATAGGGGTACGTTAGCTCCTGCCGGGCTTACTCTTATGTAGCCCTGCATTTCCTGGTGTAGTGCAGAGCAGAAATCGGTACAATACATTGGATAAACTCCTGCTTTTTCGGGCACCCATTTCAGCGTTTGGGTTTCGCCGGGCATAATTAATAACTCAGCATTATTTGCACCTTTTACTGCAAAGCCATGTGGCACATCCCAATCCTGTTCCAGGTTGGTAACATGGAAGTATACTGTTTCGCCCAGTTTTACACCTTCGATGTTGTCTGGAGTAAAATGTGAACGGATAGACGTCATGTAAACATGTATCTCGTTTCCTTTCCTTTCCACCCTCGCATTATTGTCTCCTAGGGCTGCAAATGGATTTTTATTCTCTTCAATTTTAAATATCTTCTGACTGTTTTTAGTGATCAGGTCAGCAGGTATCGCTTCTGCATAGTGAGGCTCACCAATTGTTGGGAAATCTAATAGCAACTTCATCTTCTCACCACTGATATCGTATATCTGTGCACTTTGCGTCAGCTCCGGTCCTGTAGGCAGGTAACGGTCTTTCGTAATTTTATTATATGCAATTACATATTTGCCCCACGGTTTTTTGGTTGGCCCGCCCGGAACACATAAGTGACCAATAGAATAATAAGTAGGTACACGGTCAACCACTTTCAGTTCTTTAATGTTCCATTTTACAATTTCAGATGAAACAAAAAAGGAGGTGTAAGCATAGCCATTACCATCAAACTCAGTGTGCAATGGACCAAGGCCTGGTTTTTGTACTTCGCCATGTAATACCGCATCATATTTTAAAACAGGAATGCCATCATATTCACCGTCATAATTTTTTGCAGCAATAGCGGCCTGTATTTTTGTGAAGGAAAATACAGGAATAGTAGCCGCAAGTTTACCGCTGCCAACAATATATTCGCCAGTTGGATCAGTATCGCAACCGTGTGGTGATTTAGGACATGGCATAAAGTAAACCATATCAGGACAGTCTTTTGGATCCAGCATCAGAACTTCATTCATCATTGTTGATGTGGCACTATGTGTTTTATCATCATACTTATTATGTACATATTTCGCTGGTTTTTTTACGCCTTTCCCTGCTTTCACATATTCTTCTGCTTTTTTCCAATTCACACACATGATAAAGTCTTTGTCTTTCTGAGAAGCGTTTACTTCCAGCAGTGTGTTTGCTTTTTCAGAATTATAACAGCTGAAGAAGAACCAACCGGCTGATTTTCCTTTCCCAGCACGGGCAAGGTCAAAGTTGATTCCGGGAGTAAGGATCTGGAAAGCAATGTTCATATCACCAGATGTTTTGTCGACGCCAATAAAACTTACAGTACCCTTGAAGTTTTCTTTGTAAGAATTAATAGGCACATCCAGTTTATCACCAATTGGTACACTGAAACGGGTTCCTGCCACTACATACTCAGAATTTTCAGTAATAAAAGGAGAGGAGTGGTTACCTGCACTATTGGGTATCTCGATTATCTCCGCTGTACGGAATGTTTTTAAATCAATACGGGCAATGCGGGGAGTGTTATTCGCATTACCAAATGCCCACCGGCCATCATGCTCACTGCCAGTGACAGAGAGAGCAATGTGGTGCAGATCATCCCAGGGTACAAAGCCATGTGAAGTATTCAACATAGGCTTTGTTTCCTCGCTGTAGCCCCAGCCTTTTTCAGGGTCAACAGAGAAAACAGGAATAACACGGAACAAACGACCAGAAGGCAAACCATACACGGACATTTGGCCGCTAAAGCCCCCAGATATGAAATTGTAGAACTCGTCGTATTTGCCCGGGGCTACATAAACTTTTGAAGCAGCGTTACCGCTTACTGCCGACTGTGTTCCTTTTGGTTTACATCCCTGTATCCAAAAAAAACCAATCAACACAAACAGCAACGGGGTTAATGATTTCAGATAATGTTTCATATAATATATTTAGCAGTTAAAGAAAGATTTTGTTGTTGGATTACTACTTGTTGCAGACCCTTATTTCACCCCGTCGTTGCTCCTCATAAACTCAAGGACTTTTCTGGATTCTTCCTGGCTGATGTTTTGATTAGGCATACGAACCATACAGAGTTCCAAAAGCTTTTGCGCTTCAGGATCTGTTTCCAGCATCATATCTACATTAGTGATCATGTTCATGATCCAGAGCGGCTCTCTTCTTTTGGTAACATCTTTCCAGCCTGGGCCAACTAATTTTTCGTCGGTTAGTTTGTGGCAGGATTGGCATTTCAATTCGTAAGTAGCTTTACCGGTAGTTACCATGGCCTGATCAAGCGGAGTAGTTAATGTTAAATCGCCTTCTTTCATTTCTGTGCCGTGTGTTTCAGGTTTATCTTTTGTTAGCTCCTGCACGTCGACAGGTTTAGGTTCGTCTTTGGCTCCTTCTTTACAGGAAAAAACAAAAAGGCTTCCAGTAAGGAGCAATGCAAAAAGTAGGTTGGAGGTTTTCATGTTAAAATTTTTGGTGAAGTTATTAAAAGATATAATTGTCTTTTAATGATCAAAAGTATCGGTGAGAGCAAGTAGGGGTCATGACAATCATCAAAGCGGGGAATGATATTTATCAGTTAGTGGGTAGAAGGCCGCCGATAATTTTGTCGCCTTATGGTATTCTCAAAATCATTTGGTTATGCCCTGAGAGGGGTATTATATGTTGCAATGTCAAGCGAAGACAAAGGCAAGGTGCAGTTGCACGAAATAGCTGAGAAATTATCAGTACCAAGGCATTTCCTGGGGAAAGTGATGAAGAACCTGGTGAAGGAAGGGGTGTTAAGTTCAATGAAAGGACCCTACGGAGGATTTTATATTAATAAGCAAACAATGCAAACATCATTGTTCAGGCTGGTAGAAATAACCGGGGAAGTGGAAGAATTGAGTACTTGTGTACTTCGGCTCCGAAAATGCAATGCACAGCACCCTTGTCCTATGCATAAACAGATCGAATCGCTGAGGAAACAATGGAGGAGTTTACTTTCATCTACTAACGTTGGTGATTTGCTGAAGAAAGAGCAGCCGGATTTTATTAAGAGTATCGCAGTTATTTAGTCATAAAAATTGTTAAACTGACCGAAATCATCTTTTTTGGTGTTGGGTCTCTTTTAATTTGTTTTTTATATCAACAGAAAGAATGTTTTTACAGCCGTTTGAAATAAACCGGAAGGCATTAGTGTCAGAAATAGTGGCACAGGATTACCGTACTGCTGACGTTTTTAGAAAACATGGCATCGGGTATTGCTGTGGTGGCAAATGGCCATTGGATATTGCCTGTGAAATGAACGGAGTTGATGCTGATAAACTACAAGCAGAGCTGGAAACTGCCACCCGGGTCATCAATATTTCATCATCACTTAATTATTCAGAATGGGAGCCAGATTTCCTGATGAGCTACCTGGTAAATGTTCATCATCATTATCTGAAGGTAACATTGCCGCAAACAAAAGAATTACTGGGCGATTTTGTAGCGGAACATACTAAAAAATTTCCTTACCTGCCGGAGCTGGAAAAGCAATTTGATTTGCTGGTAAGGAAATTACCAGCCACCATGCAGCGGGAGGAAGAGATCATCTTTCCTTATATCCGCCAGATTGTATATGCCCATAAGCATAAAGAACCTTATGCCGCCTTATTGGTAAGAACATTGCGCAAGCCAGTTGAAGAAACCATGTTAAAAAGCCAGGATGCAGTTGGCGATATTGTCTTATCCATTCGTAACCTGACGAATAGTTACACCACTCCTGAAAATGCCTGTACCAGCCATAAAGTCGTAAATGCTAAATTAAAGGAACTGGATAATGACCTTATGCAGCATTCATACCTTGAACAGTCCATTCTTTTCCCCCGGGCTATAGCTATTGAAAAAGAAGTGCTAAGCAGATAATTTTTGTCCGGCACTTTTAAGTGCCTGTTTCTTTCTTATTCATGAACACACATCACCGGGATATGAGACTGAAAAACCAATTGCTTTGTACTGCTTGGTTTGAAAATTCCATCTAATAATCTATGTTTTTTAGGAATGGCAATGACAAGGTCCAGGTTGTTGGACTCCGCAAACTCATTAATACCATCCTCGATATCTGTTTTATTGATAAAATGATATTGTGGTTTTATATCCTCTAGTAAATTATGCAATAAGAAGGATTGCTCAGGCGTTTCCGGCTTAAAATGCCTGTTATTGTAATCAACGTTCAAAATATGCAATTCAGCATTAAATTCTTTTACAATTTGCCTTATAAACTTTACTGGTGTTGTTTCCACCACCTGCTTAAAGTCACAGGCAAAGCCGATCTTTTTAATTCCTTTGCCATATTCTTTTCCCTGGGGCACACAAATCACCGGCCAGGTAAGATGACGGATGGCTGTTAAAGTAGTGCTGCCAAATATGACTTTTTCTATTCCGCTTTTACCTTTTGCTCCCATCACTACTGCAAATGGTTGAATTTTCTTACAGAGATCCTCCAATTCATCAACAGTATTTCCCATCCTGGATTCTGTATACACCTTCACTTTGCCGGATGTAACATGAATAATCTTGTTTTTCAAGTCTTCCAACTGATTTTCGCTGCCTTTTTTCATTTCGTCCACGGAAATAAGCACAATTGGAACATCTGAATAGGAAACAGGAACATTGTAAACGTTGAATAATAATAAACTTGCATCAATTGCTACCGCCATATCCGCGGCAAAATTCACTGCGTTAATTGACACAGGAGAAAAATCGGTGGGAACAATAATTGTTTTCATGATTTTTAGTTTCAGTAATAAAGTTAAACCCAGGAAGTGACTATAATAGCTGACTCCTGTCAACCCATCACCTGATTGTTACTTTTAGTAAGTTGTTGTAATTCCGGTATTTAAAGTCAGTTATTATCCTGACAAGGATCAGCCAATTCAGAATTATCGCAAAATACTTTTGAGTATAAAACATAATGACATGAAACACAATATGGGCAACACTGACCAGGTAATCAGGGCCTTGGTTGCTGTTTTAGTTTCCATACTTTATTTCACCGGTATTATTACGGGAGTATTTGCGTCTGTTTTGTTGGGTTTAGGAATTGTTTTTCTTCTGACCAGTTTAATTGGCTCATGCCCTTTGTATTCTTTATTTGGTATCAACACCAGGGGCAGGGTAAACTAATTGAAATAATAGGACATGAAAGGAATTATTATCTATAGCGGAAAGTATGGTGCTACAAAGCAGTATGCAGAATGGCTTGGTGAGGAACTGGCCTTACCTGTTACCACCTCAGACAGCATAAATGGAAATCTCTTGCAGGAATATGATTTCTTATTGCTTGGCAGCAGTGTTTACATTGGCAAGATGAAAATAAAAAAGTGGTTAAAGAAAAACCTTTCTTTTATCATTGGGAAAAAGTTATTCCTGTTCCAGGTGGCCGGAGCACCCCCGGAAGAGAAAGAAAAACGAGAAACATATAACCGGGCCAGTATTCCCGGCGAAATCCTTAATTCGATCGAATCCTTTTTTCTTCCGGGCCGCATGATTATGAAAAACCTTTCGTGGGGCGACAGATTTTTGTTGAAAATAGGTGCCCGGTTGTCAAAAGATAGCAAAGAAAAAAAATCTATGCTTACGGATTATGATGGTGTAAATAAAGCCAGCATAGCGGTAATTGCAGCGGGGATAAAATCTTACCTCCGGCGAAAAACTATTGGCGAATCTCAATATACCGAGACGGTTCAACCATAGGCGCCAATTATGAATATCTTTTTTCATTATCTCCTTTACTATAACTTACTTTGAATTTTGTAAAAACACTATACCGGTATGCTGGACCAGGCCCACATGACTTCCTTATTTGAAAATGCTACAGAAGGAATTATTCTCACGAATGGAGCAGGAGAAATAATAATGGTGAATCCGGCAATTGAGCGAATGTTTGGCTACACCCGGAATGAACTAAAAGGGCAGCCTATTGAAATACTGATACCAGATAAGTACAAGCCACATCATCACCAACTCCGGGATGGATTTTATCATAAACCCTCTAACCGGGTAATGGGGCAGGGCCGGGATCTTAATGGCAGAAAAAAGGATGGAACAGATATGCCGGTTGAGGTAAGTCTGAGCCATTACAGGCGGGATGGTGAATTATTTGTTATTGCATTTCTTGTAGATATAACGCAGCGAAAGGAAATTGAACTCAGCATGCTAAAACAAAAAGCGGAGCTGGAAAAAATTACGGACAAGATACGTCAGTTGAACGCAGACCTGGAAGTAAAAGTGGAAGAACGAACGTTAATATTAAAGGAAGCTTTACAAAAGCTTGAGGAATCTCAACAAGAGCTTAGTGAGGCATTGGATAAAGAAAGACAACTGAATGAAATAAAAAGCCGGTTCGTATCAATGGCCTCACATGAATTCCGTACCCCGCTTACTACTGTGCTGTCTTCTGCCAGCCTGCTTTCAAAATATACTACAGCAGAGGACCAGGAAAAACGGGAAAAGCACATTCAGCGTATAAAAAATTCAGTGAATAATCTAAATGATATTCTGGAAGATTTCCTTTCTCTTGGAAAATTAAATGAGGGAAGAGTGGATAAGAAAGTAGAAAAACTGAATTTGAAGGAAATTCTGTCAGACACACTGGAGGAAATGAAGGCAATGTTAAAAAAGGGTCAGCATTTTGAACTGGATTGTGATGGTAATTGTGATGCGCTGACAGATAAAAAATTATTCCGAAATATTCTCATCAACTTAGTCAGCAATGCAATAAAATTTTCTGATGAAGGCAAAACCATTATTATAACAGGAAAGGCTGAAGGTGATAAAGCGACTGTGTCAGTCGCTGACCAGGGGATTGGCATCTCTAAGGAGGACCAGGAACACCTTTTTTCCAGCTTCTTCCGTGCTGCCAATGCGACTAATATTCAGGGAACGGGTTTGGGCCTTCATATAGTAAAGCGGTATGTAGACCTGCTGGAAGGCGAAGTGATATTACAAAGTGAATTAAATAAGGGAACAACTGTTACCTTTACGATTCCAGTAAATTCTATTTGATATGAAATCTGTTTTAGTTATTGACGACAATGCCGATATCAGGGAAAATACAGCTGAAATCCTTGAATTGGCCGGCTATAAAACCTTTACTGCTGAAAATGGAAAAAGAGGTGTTGAAGTGGCACAGCAGGAAAGACCTGACGTTATCGTTTGTGATATTATGATGCCCGAACTGGACGGTTATGGTGTGCTGCACCTCCTTCGCAAGAATGCAGAAACCGAGCATATCCCATTTGTTTTCCTTACCGCTAAAACAGAAAGAAGTGATTTCAGGAAGGGTATGGAGATGGGAGCTGATGATTATATTACCAAGCCTTTTGAAGATATTGAATTGCTGAATGCAATTGAAGTGCGGCTGAAAAAGGCCGCAATAATGGACAATAAGTACTCTCCATCACAGCAGGGTATCAACCAGTTTATAAAAGATGTAAAGAGTTCCGGCCTGATCAGTCAGCTGGCTGATCAATATGATGTTGAAAACTATTCCAAGAGGCAGACCTTATACCAGGAAAGCAAGCGGCCGAAATATTTGTATTACCTGGTGAAAGGGAAAGTAAAAGGATTTAAAACTCATGAGGATGGCAAGGAATATATCACCGATCTGTTCAGTGATGGCGATTTTATTGGTTATCCCGCACTGATCGAGGATAAAAACTATGATGATTCTGCAGTAATTCTGGAAGATGCAGAAATAATGCAGATACCAAAGGAAGATTTTCTGCAAATGATGTATGGCAACATGGATATTGCAGCAAAATTTATTCGCATCATTACACAAAATGTAAAGGAAAAAGAAGAACGATTGTTGAACCTTGCTTATAGCTCTCTTCGCAAACGGGTAGCCAAAGCATTGGTGGATATACACACCAAGTTTAATTCAGAGAATCCCAATAAACCGCTGGAGATATCCAGGGAGGATTTTGCCCACTATGTCGGAACAGCTACTGAATCACTCATAAGAACACTTAGTGATTTTAAGTCGGAGAAGCTGATTGAAATAAAAGAAGGAAAAATTTCAATCGTCAACATGGAAAAACTGAAGAATTTACTTTATTAAATAAAACCCCCGCCTTTTTACTGGCGGGGGTTTCACTTCTGTACACATCTCATTAATTCACAGAGATGTTTTTGATTTTTTTCGGCTCTTTTACTTCCATTTTTGGAATCATTACATGCAGTTCTCCATTCTTGTATTCTGCATCAATTTTTCCGAAATTACAGTTTTCAGGAAGGGTGAAACTGCGGCTCCAACTGCTGTAGTTATACTCACGGCGGTTAAAGCGACCATTTTTTTCTTCTTTTTGTTCTCTTTCATGCTCTGCGCTGATGGTCAGCATATCGTCATAAGCTTCTACTTTAAAATCTTTCTTTTCAAGACCAGGAGCAGCGATACTCAGCCGAAATTCCTTATCAGTTTCCGATACGTTTACAGCGGGTACGTTCATCACTTTTCCGTAGTTAAAAAATTCATCCAACGGTGCGTTGAAGAATTTGTCCATCCAGCCACTTTCAAAGAAAGAAGGCCAGGAAGTTTTGGGCTTCTCAATTACTTTGTTTTCCATAATTCACATTTTAAAAGTGAAAAATCTTTCTTGAAACAAGGTAAGTGCTGTATTAGCGGAAATCCAATGAGATTTGTTTACCCGGCAGTTGATTTTAGTCAGCCATGCCTGGATAATATAAAAATGTTTGAGGCATTTTATTATTCAGCGTCCCGTTTCAGATCAAAATCATCGGCTTTATCAGCACTGTTCTTCCCTGTTGAAATTTCCCGGCCATGATTATTTTGTTGCAATAAGGTCCAGTTATCAGTCATAGTGGTTTCCAGCCACAGATTGCCTGATTTTCGAAATACCTGTACAGCCAGGTTAAACTGCTCCTTAAAAAGTTTTTCGAGTTCATTAACTTTCATGTCCTCATCGATATTAATCTGACCGTCTTTAACAGCCAGTTGGGTATCACCTATTTTCCGGTTCTGTGGGATAATCTGTTTGGCAGAAAAATCAGAACGGGAAAGGGCTTTATTATTAAAAAACTCAATCTTCAAAAAAGGAAACATCTTGTTGAACTCCTTTTGGATGTCGCTTATGAGCAGATTGGGTGCAATGTGCAAATACATAATCATCTGGTTAGTAAACATAAATGAAGGCTTCATGCCGGGTTTCACTCATATTAGTAAGTATCAATAATCGTCTTTCTATATCGAAAGTAGGTTTGTAGCGGAGGCATAAAGATGATATAGTGCAGCATTTTCAATGATTTCTGTCAGTAAGCAGCAGCTGAGAGATGTCATTTTTTTGGATGCCGGTAATCATATTCTTATGAGGTAAGGAACTCTACTTTTGGTATATGAATGAAATAAAACCAATAAAAAGGAGTATCCAGTTGCAGCCGTTAAGTCGGGAACATCACGATGGGTTATTATTTGTCTGGAAAATAAAACAGGGGCTGGAAAACAGGATTAGCTTGGATAAACTAAAGGAGTATACCAGTTGGTACTGGAGACATCATATCAAACCACATTTCTTTCAGGAGGAGAAAGTGTTGGTTCCATTTATGCCTGCCGGACATCCAATGGCGGTGCAGTTAAAAAAAGAGCATGACTACATCCGGGAACTTATTCTGAATATTGACCATGAGCCAGACCGCCACGATTTTATCCGGTTGGCTAACCTCGTTGAAACACACATTCGTTTTGAAGAACGGGAGCTTTTTCAGTACCTGGAACAGCATCTTTCCGAACAAGAGCTGACAGACATCTATGAAAAGCTGGAGCAGCATCCTGTTTTCTGTAATGAAGAATGGAAAGATGAATTTTGGGTGAAACAAAAAACTGAGTGATCAGCCTTCATAGAATTCGTCAAGATTCCTCCGCTCTTTTTTTGTGGGTCTGCCAATCTTACTTTGTCGTTTACCAGTGTGGAAACTCGCTGCCTGGTAGTGCAGCCGTTGTATCTCCTCTTCAGGAGTTATATCTATATAGTGTTTAACAGCTTCTGATGCAGCTACTCTTTTTTCAAGCAACCCCGTTACTTTTATCCGCCAGCGTTTAGCTTCTGTTTTTACTTCATATTCATCTCCGATATTCACATTTTTTGAGGCCTTGGCTTGTGAACCATCAAACTTCACTTTGCCTGTATCGCAGGCAGTGGCTGCTATCGTTCTCGTTTTGAACAGTCGGATAGCCCAGAGGTATTTATCGAGGCGAAGTTTTTCTTTGACCGGCATAATCAAAAATAAAAAATCCCAACCGGATGATTGGGATTTGAATTTTTTGATGACTCCATTAACTCATCTCGCCAAAAAATTTATGGAAATATGGTATTGTTTCTATTCCCTTATAGTAATTCTCGATATTATATTTTTCATTCGGGCTGTGCAGGTTGTCATTATCTAAACCAAAACCCATGAAAATAATTTTGATACCTAATTCTTTTTC
Organism: Chitinophagaceae bacterium; assembly: GCA_044220915.1. Lineage (GTDB taxonomy): Bacteria > Bacteroidota > Bacteroidia > Chitinophagales > Chitinophagaceae > JJ008. The sequence continues at coordinate 46,795 of JBGAQD010000003.1, read as the reverse complement.
CAGGATAGAACAGATAGGAATACTGCCGCCACCACGAACAGGAATTGGCTGTTTACCGAAAGTTGTTTTTACTGCTTTTTCGGCAGCCAGGTATCCTTTGCTGTCAATCGGTGTCATATAAGGCTCGCCGCCATGATGCTCAAATGCTTTAACGGTAACGGATTTAGGGGCGATAGATTGAAAATACTTCAGCAGTTTTTTTGTAATTTTTTTAGAAGATTGATTTGGAACCAGCCTGGCAGATATTTTGGCTGTTGCCTTGGAAGGTAATACAGTCTTTGCTCCTTCGCCGGTGTAACCACCCCAAATGCCATTTACTTCAATGGTGGGGCGGATGCCTGTTCTTTCATAAGTGGTATAGCCTTTCTCACCCCACAGCTCTTTTACCCCAAGATCTTTCTTATACTCCCTTTCACTGTAAGGGGCCTTATTAATTAAATCCCTTTCTTTCTTTCCCGCCTTCACAACATCATCATAAAATCCGGGTATAGTAATGTGATTGTTCTTATCATGGCAGGAGGCAATCATTTTGGCCAGAATAGTGATCGGGTTTGCAACTGCGCCGCCATAAGTACCACTGTGCAGGTCACGGTTAGCAGCAGTAACCTCCACTTCAATGTAACTTAAACCCCTTACGCCGGTATCAAGTGAAGGATTTTTCATACTAAGCATAGAACTGTCGCTGATCAATATTACATCAGCTTTCAGCAGATCTTTATGTGCAGCCACAAACTTTCCAAGATTCGGAGAACCAACTTCTTCTTCACCTTCGATCAGAAATTTGATATTGGTGGTCATGCTGTTGGTCTTTGAAAGAATTTCAAGGGCCTTTACATGCATATAAAACTGTCCTTTATCATCAGCAGAACCTCTTGCAAAAATTTTTCCATCAACAATAGTTGGTTCAAAGGGAGGATTGGTCCAGAGCTCCAACGGTTCTGGTGGTTGTACGTCATAGTGCCCATAAACAAGCACTGTAGGTTTTGAGGGATCAATTAATTTTTCGCCGTAAACAGCCGGATGCCCGTCTGTTGCCATTACTTCTGCTTTATCGCAGCCGGCATCCAGCAAGCTTTTCTTAACTGCCTCAGCACATTTCTGCATATCGGCTTTGTGTTCACTTTTTGCACTGATAGACGGTATCCGGAGCAGGTCCAGCATTTCATTCAGAAAACGGTCTTTGTTTTTTTCCTGGTATTCTTTCCAAACTTGTGACATGTTAATGTGTTTTAGAGGAAAACGAAGTTAAGCGGTTTTAGGCGAACCGGGTATGTCTCCGGTCATTGACAAAATCCGGGTACCCTAAAATACCCGCTGCCACGTATTGCACAACCATTATCTCTTTTTTACCTTTCAAAAAAAATACATTTTAGACTGCCATCCGGAGATTGTATACATCCGTTGGTTGTAATAAAATATATAGTTATGCGAAACCTGGTTCTCTTCTTTTCCTTTATCACCTTCACCCTGCAATCAGCAGCACAGCTAACCCCTTTTAAAGATGATAAAGGCAAATATGGCTATAAGGATGATAAAGGAACCATTGTCGTTTCTGCACAATACGATCTTGCCCTGCCCGAATCGGAATATTTTCTGCCCGTCAACAAAGGCTATAAAGAAGTCATGGAAAACGGCGCCCCCAAAGTGATAGCCTGGGGCAAATGGGGTTTTCTGAACAGCAAAGGCCAGCAACTCATTCCCTTTAAATATGATATGGTAAAACTCGTCATCAACGGGCACTTTGTAGTCAATACCGGGGCCAAACCATGGGGCAATGAATGGCTCACCGGAGGCAAATGGGGCAGTATTGACTTATTGCAAAAAGCCATATTCCCTATGAAGTATGATATGATCCGGGAAGCTGCCGGGGGCAAATGGCTGGTGAATACCGGTGGCAAGTTTTATTTTAATGCCAACGGAGTATTGCCCGAAAAAAACCAGCCGGGTAAATGGGGCATCGGCAACAATGATGGCAAGGAACTGGTGAAGCCCTCTTACAGTTCGCTGCAACTGGCCTGGGAAAATAACTTTATTGCACAGGATGCCGTTTCTAAAAAATACGGGCTGCTGTCTTATGAAGGCAAACTGAAGATTCCATTTGAATACGAACAGCTCTCCGACTTCAGCAAGGGGGCTGCATTGGCAAAAAAGAACGGCAAGTATGGATTTATTGGTACACAAAACCAAGTGATCGTTCCGTTCGTGTATGATGAGGTGTATGAAAAAAACCTGTATGCTGCCAATTATGTACTGGTAAAAAAAGACGGCCGCACTTTTACCATTGATGCCAATGGGCGGGAAACCGTACCATCACCGGAGCCGTATGAATCCGCTTATCAGAAAGCATTTGCGGCCGCCGCTGAAACCAAAGACAGGGTAAAGGCATTGAATGCTTATTTCCGAGGTATACGCAGCCTTACCTTTACCGATGATCAGCTGAAGTTTTTGCTGGAAGGAAAATTCCGCCAATTGTTTGAAACAGATTTTTATGCCCTGTATGAATTTTACCTGGACCAGGTATCGGTAAAGGATGATAACCGTGCCTTTACTACCACCTATATTGCTTTGAAGAAACTGCTCACCAAAGAACAGTTTGACATTTTTGATTTTTACACACAGCATTCCATGGGTGAAAAGGGTATCCAGGTGTACAATCAAACCACCGGGGTGACCACCACCTCACCCAAACTGGCCTGGCGTACGGATGCGCCAAGGCCCGGCTATGGCTGGGGCAAACTAGTAAGCAGTGATAAACCCAAAGCAACAGTCAGCCCGACTTATACGCAAACCACAGCATCGTCATCGTCGTTTATCCCTGCTGAAGCACAGGAACTGGTGGGGCATGGTTATTACAAAGACACATCCTATACTGACTTCTGGGGAGATTATTATGCTGTAACGAAGATCTGTCATGTACAATCCATCAGCGGCGATTATGCCAATGTGCTTTACTTTATGTCGAACAACAGCACGGTGAATAACGGCCGCATTCCCTGGAAAGAGATCACCCAATACAATTCACTTTATAAGCCTTTGAAAAAATGGTACGGCGCCTGCAATCAATGCAACGGTGCCGGCTATGTACAGGCAAGCAGCACCTACAAACACACCAATGATTACGAATACACACTTGGGGTAAAACAAACTATCACCACCACCACCTATTCAAATGTATCCTGTAACAGATGCGGCGGATGCGGCTTTTCGCCCAATGACGGCAGCCCCTATGAGTGGCGTCAGCCTTCTTACTGGAAGAAAAAGAAATAAGGAAAAGGGAACGCAGATTCCTGTTATTCCCGGTTTGAGTCTTTCTTTTTTGTCACCACCGCCTTCGTTACCACTTTGCTGCCAAAGCGGTCTTTGATATCATCCACGGCTTTGTACAGGTTTAGTTTCTCCGCATTATTTTCAAACAAACTCATCTGCATTGTGATAGGAATCATATGGCTGAATCGTACACCCAATAAGCGAACAGGTCTTCCTTTTTGCCAGGTTTTATTAAACAGATCTTTTACTTTGGCAATAAGTACATCATCCAATGCAGTATAGTCAACAGTCTCCTGCCTGGATGTGGTTTCAAAATCTGAATAACGGATCTTTACTGTCACACAGCCGGTCATTTTTTCATCTTCTCTTAGTGAATAGGCTGTTTTTTCTGTAAGCCGTACTAATTCTTTATGGAGAAATTCAACATCCGTGTAATCAGAGTCAAACGTATTTTCATGGCTCATGCTTTTTTGTTCCCAGTCAGTGGTTATTTCTGCACTGCCACGGCCGTGGGCTTTATGCCAAAGGGCTTCACCCCATTTACCGGCTATTTTTTCTAAATGCTCAATAGGTGTTTTGGCTAAATCCTCAATGGTGTAGATGCCATAACTTTTTAAGAGTTGTTCCGTTTGCTTACCTACGCCGTTTATCTTTTCAATACCCAGCGGCCAGAGAAAGTCTTTTTCTTTTCCTTGAGGAATTTCTAAAAAACCATTGGGTTTTGCTTCGTTTGTGGCCATTTTAGCAATAAACCTTGCAGAAGCTAATCCGCAGGAAATTGGCAGTCCTGTTTCATCCATAATATGCAGTCGTAATTCTTTGGCATATTGACTTACGCCAAAAAATTTATCCATACCGCTAAGGTCAATGTAGAACTCATCAATACTTGCTTTTTCAAATAACGGAACTTTTGCAGCAATGATCTCTGTTACCCATCTTGAATATTTGCTATATTGGTCCCGGCTGGCATTGGTAATAATGGCATGGGGACAAAGCTGCATGGCTTTTTTCATTGGCATGGCAGAGTGAATGCCAAACTTCCTTGCTTCGTAATTACAAGCCGCCACAACACCTCTTTCATATCCACCCACTAAAACTGGTTTGCCCTTTAATGAAGGGTTATTTCTTATTTCTACTGAAACAAAAAAGGAGTCAAGATCGAAATGGGCAATATGTTTTTTTGTATCTGACACAGTTCAAATTTCCTCAAAATCACACATAAATATGCGTTTACCGGCTTTACAGATAAATCTCCAGTAATCCATCTGGTAACTCAACCAGCACTTCTTTTTTCTTATGATTTACTTTTTGCAATGATTCCTCATGCAGTGGTATCAGCACTTCTTTTCCTTTTATTTCCAGGCGGCAAAGTAATTGGTGTGGCTGTTCTATCAGTTCAAGTATTTCACCTAACGATTCGTTGTTATTGATGATTGTGTAACCCAGCAAGCTAGCCGGGGCTGTCTTTGCTGCAAATTTTTTAAAATCGGTTTCCGGAAGCCATACTTGTTTTTGAGTAAGCTTAATGGCGGCTTCTCTTGTATTCACCCCTTCCAGTTTCAAATAAGTCTCTTCCTCGTTTTTGATCTTAGCGGACTCGATGAACCAGGGAAGAAATGAATTTTTCTTTTCTTCAATAAAAACGGCCTTCAGTCCTTTTAATGAAGTTTTTTTTCCCATTTCATGTTTTAAAAGCAATTCGCCTTTTAAGCCATGTACGGCCACCAGCTTGCCTATATTGAAATATTCAGTCATTAATGCAAAACAAGATATAATTGATGGCTAAAAAAAATCCCGGTTATAAAACCGGGATTTAAGAACTTTCAGGATGCGGATTTTTTATCCCTCACCACCGCCTTCACCTTCAGTCTTTCTTTCAGGTCTGCGACCTGGCATCGGACGTCTGGCTCTTTTTTGACGGTAAGAATCTTCCTGGCGTTTTTTCACCTGTGCTTCATGCTCGGCACTCCACTTGGTGAACTTTTCCATCGCAGTTGCATCATCAAACAAGCCCAGGCCCACACCACGGAGCAGGTGCTTCAGGTATAATACACCTTTGAAGCTGAGGATACGGCGAACGGTGTCTGTAGGTGTAGCACCTTTGTTCAACCACTCCAATGCTTTTTGACGATCAAGCTGAATAGTAGCCGGAACAGTCAGTGGATTGTAAGTACCTAGTTTTTGGATGAATTTACCGTCACGGGGTGCCCGGGAGTCGGCAATAACGATGAAATAGAAGGGTCTCTTTTTTGACCCGTGTCTTTGAAGACGGATTTTGGCTGACATTAAATAGACATTTAACGTTGTTAAACAATAATTGTTAGTTCCGGTTGAAACCGGACAGCAAATATAGGACTGAAAGAGGAGATGGCAAAACAGGTGGTTTAGGGCATTATCTCTTCATTCCCGGCATCATTTTGCCCATAGCCCCCATTTTATTCATGTTCTTCATCATGCCCCGCATTTGCTCAAATTGCTTCATAAAATTGTTCACTTCCTGTATGTCTTTTCCACTGCCTTTGGCAATCCGTTTCTTGCGGCTGCCGTCAATGAGGTCAGGATCGGCTCTTTCTTCGGGGGTCATTGAGTTTATCATGGCTTCAATTCCTTTGAAAGAGTTGTCGTTAATATCTATGTCCTTTACCTTACTGCCTAAACCGGGTATCATACCCAGCATATCCTTCATATTGCCCATTTTTTTGATGGCCTCTAACTGGGTTTTGAAGTCGGCAAAATCAAACTTATTCTTGCGGATCTTGGCTTCCAGTTTTTTTGCTGCTGCTTCGTCAAATTGTTCCTGTGCTTTTTCCACCAAACTGGTGATGTCACCCATACCAAGGATACGCTGTGCCATCCTTTCGGGATAGAAAACATCCAGGGTGTCCATTTTTTCACCGCTGCTGGTAAATTTTATGGGCTTGTCAACAGTGTATTTGATGGAAAGAGCTGCACCACCTCTTGTATCACCATCTAATTTGGTAAGAACAACACCGGTAAAATCAAGTCTTTCGTTAAATGCTTTGGCCGTGTTTACAGCGTCCTGGCCGGTCATGCTATCCACTACAAATAATATCTCCTGCGGGTTGACAGCATTCTTAACATTGGCTACTTCGGTCATCATCACTTCATCCACCGCTAAACGGCCAGCAGTGTCTATAATGAGTACATTCTTGTTTTTGCTCCGTGCTTCTTTTACGGCATTCTTTGCAATATCAACTGCATCTTTATTTTCTAATTCAATATGTACATCTACACCGATCTGTTCGCCCAGTACTCTTAATTGTTCCATCGCAGCCGGACGATAAATATCCGCCGCAACAAGCATGGGGGAGAGGCCTTTCTTTGTTTTCAGAAAATTTGCCAGTTTACCGCTGAAAGTGGTTTTACCACTACCTTGTAAACCGGCAATAAGAATAATGGCAGGATTTCCTTTAGCGTTAAAAGCCGCTTCCTGCCCCCCCATTAACTCACACAGTTCATCCTTAACGATCTTTGTCATTAACTGGCCAGGAGATATGGCATTGATAACTTTTTCACCGATGGCTTTATCTTTTACTTTGTCGGTAAACTCTTTAGCGATTTTATAATTCACATCCGCATCTACTAATGCCCGGCGGATCTCTTTAAGGGTTGTCGCAATGTTGAGTTCGGTGATTCGTCCCTGGCCTTTAAGGTTCTTGAAGGCCGACTCTAATTTTTCCTGTAAACTGTTAAACATGATTCACTTTGTTTTCGCTTTCACTTAAAAGAAAAAGTGAACATCAAATGTTCACTTTTTAAAGAGTTGCAAAGATAGAAATGTAAAATTTTATGCGGGTATAATCTTTTAGTTTAATAATCAGGTTCCCAGGTAGGTCCGGAGCAATTTACAGCGGTTGGAAGCTTTTAGTTTCGTAATTGCTTTGTCCTTGATCTGTCTTACCCTTTCTCTTGTCAGGCTGAACCTCTCGCCGATGTCTTCCAGGCTCATCGGATGGTCTACGCCAATACCAAAGAAAAAGCAAATAACCTCTTTTTGGCGTTCGGTCAGCGTTTTCAGGCTGCGGTCGATCTCGGTTTTTAATGATTCTGTATGAATGAGTTCACCATCTGTTTTTTCAGCATTGGCATTTTCCAATACATCTATAAGGGTATTCTCTTCACCTTCGGAAAGCGGGGAATCCATACTTACATGTCGGGCATTGATGCCGAGAGTGGCAGATACTTCTTCAATATCCATTTCCAGCACTTCGGCCAGTTCTTCTGCCGAAGGCTCTCTTTCATATTGCTGTTCGAGCAAGGAATAAGCCTTTTGAATCCGGTTGGTAAGGCCCACTTTATTTAACGGAAGGCGAACAATGCGGGACTGTTCGGCCAATGCCTGTAAAATACTCTGGCGAATCCACCAAACGGCATAAGAAATGAATTTAAATCCCCGGGTCTCATCAAACCGTTGTGCAGCTTTGATAAGGCCAAGGTTTCCTTCATTAATAAGATCTGGGAGAGAAAGGCCCTGGTTTTGATACTGTTTGGCCACTGATACCACAAATCGAAGGTTGGCCTTTGTCAAACGGTCCAGTGCCCTTTGGTCGCCTTGTTTAATAAGGGTAGCGAGTTTCACCTCCTCTTCAGGGGTAATGAGTTCGACTTTGCCGATCTCCTGCAGATACTTTTCTAAGCTTTGGGATTCACGATTAGTAATAGACTTCGTGATCTTGAGTTGTCTCATGCTCATAGGTATGGTATTTAGAATGGTGTATTTTAAGGGTTTAAGAATTCTAAGTTTAGTCACTTACGACTCTAAAAATACCCACCACAATGTCATTGGTTGTCCAGAACGTATTGAACTTCAAGGCAATTTAACCAAATCGCCAATATGAGCCAAATATATTTTGACAACATCTTAACGTTTTCAAATACGATTTATTTTCAAAGTTTGGTTTTGGTTTGTAAGAAGGGGAAAAATAAACCATAAAATATTTTGCCGCAATGATTTATTTTCTATTATTGCAGCCATCGCATGATTTTAGAGAAGAATGAGTAAACAATTATACACCTTAGAGTTCCCGGTTCGCTGCTCGCCATCTATTCTGTACGAATTCCTGTCAACCCCAGCCGGGCTGGGAGAATGGTTCGCCGACAAGGTTGATGAAAGAGACAATATCTTTTACTTTGGCTGGAATGGCTCTTTCGAGAAAGCCGATCTGCTCGAAAGTGAACAGGATAAGTTTATCCGGTTTCGCTGGCAAACAGCCCCAAAAGAAGAGTATTTTGAATTTCGCATCGAAAAGTCGGAGATCACCAATCAAACCATTTTGATAATCAAAGATTTTGCCGAAAAGAAAGACATTAAAGACCAAAGCAGGTTATGGGATTACCAGGTAAAGGAGCTTTTTCACCGTCTTGGTAATTAATCAGCCAGTAACTCAACTATCTGACCGAAGCTATGCAGGAGAATCTCCTCTGCATCATCCCATTGCTGTAAAGGTAACCTGGTTGCCAGTTTTATGAATGGGCTATCACTGATTACCTTCTCAAAATTCTTATTGATATCAGAAACCAGTAAGTAATTAGTCTTTTCAAAGTCATGCACCCACTGTTCTTTATTTACACAGCAGTAAAATCCATTTTCCTTTAATAACGAAACCGAAACGATTATTTTTTTCTCCATCATCTTTTTATAAACCCCGGAAAGATGAAGAGTAATACTGAAAAAATTCCCCCACCAGAACATAGTTCTTATTGCTATTATGTTTTCTTGTTCAAATATTCTCGGGTAATCAAGAATCAGGTAGGGAAGGCCTTTGTAATTCTCTCCTTTTGATATTTTTGGTGTTGATTGACTGAATTCTGGAGGTAATTGCATCGAAAAAGATTCTAAACACTTCTTTTGTTTTTCCTGCAAGCCTGACAGCAGAAGATTGACTTTTTGTATTATGGCATTCTTTGTTAAAATAAGTTCTGCGTTTGCCACTATCTCCATCTCCTTTTGTGAAAGCCTTACTTTTGCGTCACTCATAAGCTAAAGGTAGGTGTTCAAAAAATTAGATAAACTTATTGTAAAAGCCTTTATAGGACCCTTCATCGCAACTTTTTTTATTACGTTGCTGGTGCTGGTAATGCAATTTTTCTGGCTGTACATTGATGATTTTGTTGGTAAGGGAATTGATACTAAAGTCATTTTTGAATTTATCCTTTATCAAAGTGCTGTATTAGTACCACTGGCCTTACCATTGGCTATTTTGCTTTCTTCGTTGATGACTTTTGGAAACCTGGGCGAAAGCTTTGAACTGGTGGCCATAAAATCAGCCGGGATATCTCTCTTACGGTTTATGCGGCCATTATTTTTTGTTTGCATTCTCTTGGCAGGGGTGGCATTTGCATTTGCTAATTATGTGATACCGGTGGCGAATTTGAAATCAAGGACGTTGCTCAGTGATATTGTCTGGTCAAAACCGGCTTTTGATTTAAAGGAAGGGGTCTTTTATGATAAGATCCCAAATTTTGCCATTAAAGTTGGAAAAAAGGAGGCTAATGATAGTATTGTTCAGGACATTATTATATATGAACAGGGCAATCCGCTACAGGACAACTTCATTATTGCGAAAAGTGGTGTGATGAGGGTGAGTGCAAACAAACGCTTCCTCGAATTTAATTTAAAGGATGGGTGGAGATACCAGGAGAGGGGGAATTATTACGAACCCCAGAATTCCGAATTCATAAGAATCGGGTTTAAAGAATATAAGAAGCAATTTGACCTGAGTACCCTGGGGTTCAACAACCGGACCGCTGACAGTGTGAATAAGAACAATGAAAAGATGTTCAGCATGCGGCAACTCGAAAGGGCTATCGATTCTTTACAAAGAGAGAACCGGCAGATAAAGGAACAGTCTGAAAAGGATATGCTGCGCCAGTTCCGGTTTACAGGGATTATTGACACAGCCTGGAATGCGAAAACACTTCCGGATGTTAGTAAGATGAAAAAGATCAAAAATTTTGATGAGTTGCTTCCGGATTCGGCTGAGTTGAATGTGAATCAAAATGTAAGGAATATCGCCGGGTCACTAAAAATCAGTAATGAGTCGATAATAACCACTTTGCAGGACAAGGAACGAAACCTTCGCAGGCATAAAATTGAGTGGCATCGTAAAATCGTTCTTTCGCTGGCCTGCATTGTATTGTTCCTGATAGGGGCGCCACTTGGTTCTATAATCCGCAAAGGTGGCCTGGGCACCCCGCTTATTTTTGCCATCATCTTCTTTATGGTTTTCTATTTTTCCAGCACGGTAGGAGAAAAATTTGCCAAGGAAAATAGCTTAACTCCATTTGGAGGAATGTGGATGGCCACCTTCATTCTGTTACCACTTGGACTGTTCTTAATATATAAAGCCATGAGAGATTCCCAGCTTTTCAATAAGGAATCGTACTACCGGGTTGGCAGAATTATAAGGCAATTTTTCAACAAAAGATAGGCAGGCTGTAGTTTGGCCTGTTTTATGTTAATAAAAAATGATAAAAATCACCTATTTGCGGTATAGGTGGAATCAGAAAAATCCCTCAATTTTAAGCATTGAACTATCCGTTTACTCACCAATAACTCCCGTTTACTAAGTGCCAGAACATGGTGTTAATATACGGGCATAAATTGCTGAAGAAATCCATCCTTGAAAATTGAATTGATTTAAGTAACTTGAAACGCCGAAACCTTTTTTTATGAGAAAAATATTTATCCTTTCGCTTCTTACAGGAATTGTGGTTATCAATGCTCACAGCCAGCTATTCGTTGATAATGCAACATTTTTTATTCAATCAGGAGCAACTGTTACCGTACAGGGTGATGTAACAAGTAATGTTGACATACAAGGTCCTGGAAAAATTCTTTTGAAGGGTTCTTCAAATCAGAATGTGAATATGAATGGGTTTACCATTCCAAACCTGGAAATGGATAATACCGCTAATGCTACATTAACTGGTAATGCAAGAATCGGTTCAAGTATGTTATTTACAAATGGTAAAATCATACAGGGTAACTTTAATGTTCGCCTGGCTGATGTTGCCACCACTACCGGAGGCGGGGCAAATAAATTTTTTGAAACAACCGGCACCGGCCAGTTGCTTAAAGAAGTAAGTTCAAACCTTACGAACTATGTAATGCCTTTAGGTATTGGTTCTACCTATTATCCCGCATCCATTACCACATCCGGTACTTACGCATCAGCTACAGTGGGTACACAGGCTAAAAACGGCTCTGATCCAAATAAGCACCCAAGAAGTACTGATTATCTTAATCTGTACTGGCCCATAACTCGTACGGGTGTTACAGGTACTGTAAATGCCAGTGGTAATTATAATGCCAACTTTACTGGTGTGGAAGCTGACCTGAGAGGTATTTTCTGGAACGGCACCAATTGGGTACTTGCGGGTGGCGGTATTAATACCGGTACTGATGATGCATCTGCCCCGATTACCGGCAATGGTGACTTGTATGCAATGAACCGCTTTGTACTAACAAGGATGAAGGCAATGCTTCAGGGGGCTTTCAATGGGACGGATATGAATGATAATCTCAGGGCTGGTACCAACCTAATTCCCCTTTCTGATCCTTACAGATCAGCGCCATATAACGCATCATTTACACATGTTAATAACGCTACTGTTGAGGTAGCAGCCGCATCAGTATTTAATAATGCAGCTCTTACCGGCGACAATATTGTTGATTGGGTGTATTTAGAATTAAGGGATAACAGCGGTGTTAACCCGGGAGCTACTGTTGTACAAACCCGTTCTGCCCTGGTTCAAAGAGATGGTGACATTGTTGATATAGATGGCGTAAGTCCTGTTTATTTTAAAAATATCGATGCATCCGCCAGTTATACTTTGGCTATTCGCCACAGAAATCACCTTGGTATCGCTACTGATCCGGTCGCCAATCTTCAGAGCCTTAGTGAGGCTACACCCGGAAGCCCAACTGATTTTTCTACAATGACTGATGCCCAGATATTTGGTACTTCATCTGCCTTTACAACATCAGCTGGCAGAAATCTATTATGGGGTGGTAATGCCAATTTCAATACAACTTCAAGGTTTAATGGCCTTAATAATGATAAAGATTATCTGCTGATCACTGCTTTGGGTGGTAATCCTGCCGCCGTTATTAGTAATACCTATAGCCCTGCCGATATTAATATGAACAGAAATGTTCGTTTTAATGGTTTGAATAACGACAAAGATTTTTTATTAAATACTATTTTGGGAAGTGTACCTGCTTCTGTAAGAACTCAGGCTTTACCTCTCTAACCCTTAACCAAACTATCTAAAAAAAAAGTGATGAAAAAAATATTTTTTACAATCATATCAGTACTTGCATTAGAAACAGGTTTTGGACAAACAATGCAAGCCTCAATTGGTGCAGGAGGATCGGCGAATAATATTAAAGTTTATTTAAGGGCTGATGTTACTCAGCCCGCCGCTGTTATTTCCACTCTCCAATTTAATGTTGGAATACCATCTTCTGTTACTCCAGTGCCGACATTAGCGTTGATCAGTAACAGTATTGCTGGTGTTACCTGGATCATTGATCCTCCATATATTGAGAACGGGTATCTTAACTACAATATTTATAATGCCCAGGCCGGCTATAATCTCAACGTTACAAATAACGTAGAATTTGAGGCGATGGAATTGTCTTTTACGGGGGGGCCTGCCGGCACATTTGCCAACACAGCTCATCTTGTAACGTTGCCAGATGGCGGAGTGGGTGGCACGAACCTGGGGTTGTTTTATTGCACCGGTACAATCAACTCCAATGGGCAGAGTTTATATTATGCCCGTGATGGGAATGTTGTTGTAGCTAATGGGGATAGCTATCGTTACACTCCTCCAGGTGGTACAGTGGAAAGAGGTACTTTCACTTCTTATGCCCGGTTTACACCAGCTATTTCTTTAGGAGGTACATTGCCTGTTACTTTCATTAACTACGATGTAAAATGTAATGATAAAGGGGCTTTGCTCAAATGGAGTACTGCTTCAGAACAAAACAGCGACAGATTTGAAATACAAAGAAGCACTAATGGAACTGATTGGGTTACTATAGACAATGTAGCAGCAGCCGGAACTTCAAATGCCCAGCGTAATTATCAATATCTTGACCTGAATGGTGGCACCGCTTATTATCGCATCCGCCAGGTAGATTTGGATGGAAGATTCATTTATACCGCTGTTAAAGCGACCAATTGTAAATCAGGCCAGTTCGATGTAACACTTTACCCTGTGCCGGCTCAGACCGACCTTAATGTTGTCGTTAAATCAGATAAGTCAGTGAAGACTGATTTGCAGGTATTGGATATGAGTGGAAGAATTGTTCTGCGTACCAATACACAGATCAATAAAGGAAATAACAATATTAAGCTGGATGTAAGTCAGTTGCCGGGCGGACAGTATATGCTCGTCAGCAGCGATCCGACTGTACTCATCAATAAGAAATTTACCGTTATCCGGTAAACCATTAAACGATTCGATTTATAATTGCCTTTACCTTCCGGTAAAGGCAATTATATTTTAGTATATTGGTATTCCTAAATTAACCGTTATGAAAGTACTTCTTGTTGTATGCTTTGCCATTTTCTTATCCGGCTGTAATTCCTCAGGGAAAAAGGATCCGAACAAGGAAATGGATGATACTGCAAGGATGGATAACCCTCCAGTGCTAACGTCCAAAGTCGAGCCTCAAAAAGGAGCTGCATCAGATATACCTGCCAGCATTAAAGTAAAAGGAACGGTACAGGAAGTGTGGAAATGGAAAGACAATGCCGGCGAAAATTTACTTATAACTACCTATGTGGCTCCCTATGATGATACGGAAAAGAATAAGTTTGGTGAAGAAGGACAGACAGCTGAACTGCATGCTTTTCATTATGCTAAGCAAGGCGCTGGAGAATTTGCTCAGGTATGGATGATGAATGATCAGGAAAAGTCATGCCCCTTTGATATCACTTGTCAGTTTGTTCCTGGCTCAACAACCATTACAGATCTGGATAATAATGGAATTGCAGAAATAAAAATTCAGTATCTCATAACCTGCCGGAGTGATGTGTCTCCTGCTGCAATAAAACTTATTATGTATGAAAACGGGAAAAAATATGCTTTGCGTGGCAACAGTTGGATCCCTTACAGCCCCGACTTTAAGTTTGATGTAACAGAAGATAATGCAAACCTGGAGAAAATGCCGAAGGCTAAAGATGAAACGGAAGAGATGCTTCGTAGTTTTGGCAGGTATGAGACCGAAAAAGAATTTAACAACGCCCCGCCTGAATTTATTATTCATGCCAGGAAAGAATGGCTGAAATATGTGAAAGAAAAAATGGGCGAATAAGCCGGTTTGAATTGAAAACAGAACAGCAGAACCTTAGTGTACAAAAATGGGTAGCGGCGGTTTCGTTACTTCTGCTATCGGTAAAATTCATTGCATATTATTCTACTCATTCAATTGCCATTCTTACGGATGCACTGGAAAGCATTGTAAATGTTGTTGCCGGATTTATCGGCTTGTATAGTTTATATGTGGCTGCCAAGCCCCGTGACCATGATCATCCTTATGGGCATGGCAAGGCAGAGTTTCTTTCAGCAGCTATAGAGGGCACATTGATAGGCAGTGCCGGAGCTATCATATTATACAAAGCTGTTCAGAATCTTATTAACCCGGTGGAGTTGCATAAAATTGATTATGGAATATGGTTGATAGCAGCTACTGCTATCGTAAATTTTATACTAGGCTATCTCTGTCTTCGTACTGGAAAAAGAAATAATTCACTTGCTTTAGTGGCAAGTGGCAAGCATTTGCAAAGCGACACATGGTCAACGGTAGGAATTATAGCCGGTCTAATTCTGCTTTACCTCACAGGCGAAAAATGGATTGACAGCACCGTTGCTATTTTATTTGCAGTATTTATTATTTATACAGGCTATCAAATCGTCCGTCGCTCCATTGCAGGTATAATGGATGAGGCTGACGTCAAATTACTGGCAAAAATGGTTCAGTTGCTCGATGCCAACCGACGGGAGAATTGGGTTGACCTGCATAATCTGCGGGTAATAAAATATGGCACAGTATTACATGTGGACTGTCACCTGACTGTACCGTGGTACCTGAATGTCCATGAAGCTCACCGGGAAATTGATGCCTTGGCAGAACTGATACGAAAAGAGTTCGGAGAGTCGTTAGAACTGTTCGTTCACTCTGATGGTTGTTTGCCTTTTTCCTGCCGTATCTGTAATAAAACCGGCTGTACTGAAAGAAAGAATAATTTTGAACAACGGATCAACTGGACATTAGAGAATATTTCTAAGAACAAAAAACATGAGTTGGTATGAAAACAGTAACTACCTGGAAAAAGAAGCATGAGTTTGAAAGCAAACAGGGAGGGAATTTAATAAAACTGGATGGTAATAAGGAACAGGGGTTTAGCCCCAAAGCTTTACTGCTATCGGGCCTTGCAGGCTGTTCAGGTATAGATGTGGTTGACATACTCGAAAAAATGAGGGTTAAATTTTCAGATTTCACTATC
This sequence comes from Chitinophagaceae bacterium, assembly GCA_044220915.1. GTDB lineage: Bacteria > Bacteroidota > Bacteroidia > Chitinophagales > Chitinophagaceae > JJ008. Next base: position 30,986 of record JBGAQD010000003.1, on the reverse strand, counting down.
GATACAGAGGCAACACAAACAGATGAGCATCCTAAGGTATTTAAGGAGGTGCAGATTACTTACCGGATCAAAACGGATAAAGCGAATGAAGAAAAAGTGAGAAAAGCTATCGACCTGTCATTAGAAAAATATTGCGGGGTATCTGCTATGCTGAGGAAAAATTCTCCGGTTAATTATAAACTGGTAATTGAGTAATTTATGTTATCCAAAAAATCGCAATATGCTTTTAAGGCATTGACTTACCTGGCCGCAAAGTACAGTGAGGGGCCGGTATTAATATCAGAAATATCAAAGAAGAAGAAAATACCACTCAAGTTCCTGGAGAATATTCTATTAGAATTAAAAAAAGCAGGAATACTTGACAGCAAAAAAGGAAAGGGGGGTGGCTACTTTTTGAAGAAGGATCCCTCCAAGGTGAAAGTGGCCCAGGTGATACGGTTGGTGAATGGTCCAATTGCCATGTTACCTTGTGTGAGCCTTTATTTTTATGAACGCTGCAAGAACTGCGATGAAAAGCATTGTGGCCTGCATGACATGATGATCGAAGTCCGGGATGCCTCATTGAACATTCTGGAAAACAGGACCCTGAGAGATTTGCTGGTATAGTTCAGGCAATACCGTACAATTAGTGAAACCTGTTTTAAAGTCTATAAACTTGGTAGGATAATAGTTTAACCCTAATTTTGTAACTATAAACACATTTATATGGCACTACGTCTCGGGGATGTTGCTCCCAATTTTAAAGCAAAAACTTCTTCAGGTGACATTGATTTTTATGAATATTTAGGTAATGGTTGGGGAATTTTATTTTCTCATCCTGCGGATTATACGCCTGTGTGTACGACTGAGCTTGGAAAAACCGCTTTGTTGCAGGAGGAATTTGCTAAACGTAATGTAAAAGTGCTGGCTGTAAGTGTTGACCCGCTGGATAAGCATGAGGGATGGATAAAAGATATCAATGAAACACAAAAAACAACGGTTAATTTTCCCATAATTGCCGATGAGGACAGGAATGTGGCTACGCTGTATGATATGATTCATCCAAATGCTTCAGCAACTGCTACTGTTCGTTCATTGTTTGTGATCGGCCCTGACAAAGCAGTAAAACTGATCATCACTTATCCGGCCTCTACCGGAAGAAATTTTTTGGAGGTACTGAGGGTTGTAGACTCACTGCAGTTGACTGCTAACTATAGTGTGGCGACACCAGCCGATTGGAAGCAAGGTGAAGATGTAATTGTAGTCCCGGCTGTTAGTACTGAGGACGCCATTAAGAAATTCCCTAAGGGAGTAAAAGTGATAAAACCCTATTTGAGATATACTCCTCAGCCGAATGTTGACTAAGACAGCAATAGAGGAAATAGAAAGGGCATCACTGCAAGAGGGGCTTAAAATTATCGCTTTGTTGTATCCGGGGCAGGTGGTTTTCTCTTCCTCATTGGGTCAGGAAGACCAGGTTATTACTGATGCTGTGTGTAAGAATAGCATTCCGGTAACGATCTTTACGATAGACACAGGGAGATTGTTTAATGAAACATATGAATTGCTGGAGAAAACAAATGCAAGATACCGGCAATCAATTCAGGTGTATTTTCCAGAGGCAAAAGATGTGGAAGAGTTTGTAGTGAAAAAAGGGATTAATAGTTTTTATGATTCGGTAGAGAACAGGAAGGAGTGTTGTCATATCCGCAAGGTAAAACCATTGAACAGAGCCCTGGCCGGAGCAAAAGTCTGGATTACAGGATTGAGAGCAGAACAATCATCAAACAGACAGCAGATGCCAATGATTGAGTGGGATGAAAGTAAACAGCTTTATAAGTACAATCCACTTATAAACTGGAGCTATGAAGATGTAGCCGGTTATATTAATAAATTTAATGTGCCATATAATAGTTTGCATGATAAAGGCTTTCTAAGTATTGGTTGTGCACCCTGCACCAGGGTTGTTGAGCCGGGTGAAGATGCAAGGGCCGGTCGCTGGTGGTGGGAAGCATCACACAAAGAATGCGGGTTACATCAAACAGTGGTAAAGTAAAAAAGTGTATGAGCAATCATTTATTTCCAAGGGAACTGGAGCATGAAGCGATTTACATCCTGCGGGAAGTGGCTGCCCAGTTTGAGAAGCCGGCTATCTTATTCTCCGGCGGGAAAGACTCTATTACATTGGTAAGGTTGGCGCAAAAAGCATTTTACCCTGGAAAAATCCCTTTTCCTTTATTACATATTGATACCGGGCATAACTTTCCTGAAACGATTGAATTCAGGGATTGGTTAGTTAAAGAAACGGGGGCTGAACTTATTATTCGTTATGTACAGGATACCATTGACCAGGGAAGGGTAAAGGAGGAAACAGGCAAATATGCCAGTCGTAATGTATTACAAACGCAAACATTGCTGGATGCCATAGAAGAACTAAAGTTGGATGCATGCATAGGCGGTGCGAGGCGGGATGAAGAAAAAGCAAGAGCAAAAGAGAGAGTGTTTTCTGTTCGTGATGCATTTGGCCAATGGGATTCTAAAAAGCAAAGACCGGAATTATTTGATATGTTAAACGGAAGGATTGCTGTTGGGGAGAATGTAAGGGTATTCCCGATCTCTAACTGGACAGAACTGGATGTCTGGAATTATATCCGTGAAGAAAAATTAGAGATCCCTTCAATTTATTTTTCTCATGAAAGAGAAATCATAGAAAGGGATGGGTTGTACTGGCCTTATTCTGATTATCTCAATACAACAGCAGAAGAAATACCTTTTAAAACCAAAGTACGTTTCAGAACTGTGGGAGATATGACTTGTACAGCGGCTGTACTTTCCGATGCTGAAAAACTAGACCAGGTGATTGAAGAAATACTGGCTGCCACTATTTCTGAGAGGGGCGCCAGGATCGATGATAAACGTTCAGAGGCGGCCATGGAAAGCAGGAAAAAGGAAGGATATTTCTGATTAATCAATGCACTCAGCAATTTCAATACCATCTTCAAAGCTGTCAAGTTTACCAGAACAGCGTCAGCAAAAAGTTATTCTTATTGGCAATAGCAATGCTATTTTGAATACATTACGATTTATGCCGGCAAATGAGGGACAAGAAATCGCAGTTTTTGGAACAAAGCCGGGAGATGAGCTGAAGGTTTATTGTAATCATAATAGCCGTATAAAATTGTATGAAGAGAATTTTTCCCTCTCGGGTTCTGCCGGATTTCGCCGGGTAATGGTAGTGAAAGAAAACTTGCTTCATACTACCACCATACAAGGCACCAGTGATGAGCTATCGGAGAAGATAAAATGGCTTTTGAGAGACGACAATACCAATGAAGAAAAAAAATGGAAAAGGGTAGCTACAAAACTGATTGTTGCATTTGCTCTGATGGTTTCGGGTCATATAGTGATTTCTTATTTACCACTTCCACCATTTGGTCAGGTGGTTGATAATCTAAAACCTTACTTCGATCAGCAGTTCTTGTTTTTTATGCTTACCGGGTTCCTGGCGCAAATGGTAGACGGGGTATTGGGCATGGGTTATGGAGTTACCTCTGCTACCTGTCTGATGAGCTTTGGTATAAGCCCGGTGGCTATGAGTTCGGCTATACATACATCTGAGATTTTTACCAGCGGGGTTTCCGGGTACAGCCATTATAAGTTCGGGAACGTCAATAAAAAAATGTTCAGACACCTTGTAATACCGGGAGTAATTGGAGCTATATCAGGCGCAGTTCTTCTGGTTTTTCTTGGTGAGAAGGGTGGTAAATGGCTGATGCCGTTGGTCGCATTTTATGCCATGTTTCTTGGCATTAAGATTCTCTTCAAGGCATTTAGTATTAAACGTAAGAAGCAGAAAGTGAAAAGAATTGGCTGGTTAGCAGGCGTTGGCGGTTTTCTTGATTCATTTGGTGGTGGTGGATGGGGCCCAATTGTTACCAGTACACTTGTATCAAAGGGGAGGAATCCAAAATACACAGTTGGCTCTGTAAGTCTTACTGAATTTTTTATTACGCTTGCCAGTGCAGCCACTTTTTTTGTAGCTGTTGGTATCAGTCATTGGCATGTAGCGTTGGGATTATTGCTTGGCGGCGCAGTGGCAGCTCCTTTTGCTGCGAAATTGGCCGGTAAACTACCCCGAAAAATAATGATTATAGCAGTTGGGGTAATGGTAATGATCTGGTGTTCAAGAATGATAATCAGAAGCTTTTTTTAAAATAGGTTATGGATATACTTCGTATTACAACAGCAGGCAGTGTGGATGATGGTAAAAGCACTTTGATAGGAAGGCTTTTGTATGATACCCGCAGCATTACGAATGATAAATTAGAAGCTATTGAAGCGACCAGTAAACGGAAGGGGCTTGATTTTACTGACTTGTCGTTACTTACTGACGGACTGATCGCTGAACGGGAACAGGGTATCACCATCGATGTGGCAAATATTTATTTTTCAACTGCTAATCGTAAATATATCATTGCGGATTCTCCCGGCCATGTTGAATATACAAGAAATATGATAACAGGCGCCAGCAATGCCAGTGTATCACTGATCTTAATTGACGCAAGGAAAGGGGTGATTGAACAAACCAAACGACATTTTTACATTGCCTCACTGCTCCGGATAAAGCATGTAGTGGTTTGTGTCAATAAAATGGACCTGGTACAGTTTGATGAAAATATATTTGAAAGTATAAAGAGTGATTTTGAGTCAATAGTAAGTAAAGTAGGATTCAAGGGACAAAAGGTCATGTTTATACCATTGGCAGCGAAAGAAGGTGATAATATTGTTTTTTCTTCTGTGAAGATGCCTTGGTACAAAGGAGAAACGCTGCTGGAATTCCTGGAGAACACTTCTGTTGCAGAAGATAAAAAAAATGCTCCGGCAAGATTTCCGGTACAGTACGTAGTCCGGCCTCATAACGACGAGTTTCATGATTTCCGCGGATATGCAGGGAAAATAGAGAGTGGTTTTTTTGCAAAAGGAGAAGAAATTGTTGTGTTGCCATCACTAAAGAGTTCAAAGATCAAAAGTATTCATATTTATAACGAGGAGAGGGAAGAGGTACTTGCAAAAGAAAGTGTGGTGATCACACTGGAAGATGATGTGGATATAAGCCGGGGTAATATGCTGGTAAAATGCCCAGATGGATTTAAACAATCAGCCGATCTGAAAGCAACACTCTGCTGGATGGAAGAAACCCCGGGTGTAGCCGGAAAAATGTATTTCCTGCAGCACGGACCTAACAAGGTGAAGGCGAGGCTGACTGCAATTGGTAATATCATTGACATTCATACGCTGGATACAAATACTGATAAGAAGAATTTTCAGTTGAACGATATTGGCGAAGTTGAATTGAAGCTGGCAAAACCGATTTTCGCTGATGTGTATGATACTAATCCTGCTAATGGCAGCTTCATACTGATTGATGAATTCAGCAATAACACTGTGGCAGTCGGGTTTGTGAGATAAAAACTATTTAGCCTTTTTTCTTTTGGCCAGCTGCTGCAGAGTAGCTCTCATGTCTTTGGGCAAAGGAGCTTCGAGTTCAAAAATTTTTCCACCGATTTCAGAAAATATTAATTGATAAGCATGAAGGGCCAGCCTGCCAAGTATCGGCTTTTCTTCCTCTGCATCTTTTGATAGCTTGAATTTTGATTTTAGCGAAGAAACTAAAACAGGTTTGCCATCGCCATACAATACATCACAAACGATAGGATGACCTATGTCTTTCATGTGTACCCTTATTTGATGCGTCCGTCCAGTATGGATCCTGAATTGTAAGAAAGAATAAATGCCAAAATCTTCCAGTACTTCATAATCAGTAAGCGATTCTTTCCCCCTTCGGTGAATAATCATCGTTCCGTTTTGTGCAGGATGTTCAGCGATGGGGGAGTTGATGCTTCCTTTTTTCTCCGGGAGTGAACCAATTATCAGCCCCTGGTAGATCTTTTTTGTTAGCCGGTTTTCGAATTGCAGCGACAAATGTTTGTGACTGGCTTCGTTCTTTGCAAATACAATTAATCCGCTGGTGTCCCTGTCCAGGCGATGAACAGTAAAAATATCACCATACTTTTCTTTCAATAGAATTTTTAAGGAAACTTCTTTTCCTTCCCGGTCAGGGATGGATAACAGACCTGACGGCTTATTCAAAGCAACAAAATCATCATTCTCAAAAACTATAATCTCCGGAATTTTCATGCTATTAATCTGTGACTAAACTATTTTCCCTTTCCAAAATGCTTCAGGTCCCTGACTTCTTTTTCAGATAAGAAACGAAACTTCCCTCTTTCAATATTTTTCTTGGTTAGGCCGGCAAAAATTACACGATCCAGGTTTCTTACATCATAGCCTAATGCCTCGAATATTCTGCGAACGATCCGGTTGCGGCCACTATGTATTTCTACCCCCACCTGTGTTTTATCTTTTGCATCAGCATAAGCAAGTACATCCACACTGGCAGGCCCGTCTTCCAGCACTATGCCACCCAGTATCTTGTCAAAATCTTTTTTCTCCAATGGTTTATTCAACGTAACATGATATACTTTCTTTATTTCATTGCTTGGATGAGTTAGTTTTTGTGCCAGCTCACCGTCATTGGTCAGCAATAAAACACCAGAGGTGTTTCTGTCAAGCCGCCCAACCGGGTACACTCTTTCAGTGGTAGCCCGGCCAATTATATCTAACACAGTTTTTCTTCCTTGCGGATCATCTGTTGTAGTGATATAATCTTTGGGTTTATTTAAAAGAATGTAAACAAGGTTTTTAGCAAGAAAGATTTTTTTGCCGTTCACATTTACCTCGTCTGTGGCTGATACTTTGTAGCCTGGTTCAGTTACTGTTTCCTTATTCACTTTTACCAGTCCCTTCTTAACAAGCTCGGCTGCCTCTCTTCTTCCGCAAATACCTGCATGGGCGATATATTTATTCAGGGGCATCTGCGAAGTGGTTTGGGGCCTGCTATGTGTAATGGGGGTTGGGGTAGTCCCAACTACTGCCCCCCTGCTTCTGACGGATGATTGCTGTGCCCTTGCTTCTGCTTTTTTCTTATCAAAAAACTCTTCTTTCTCTTTTTTGTACTTTCTTTTTTCCTGCTTGAATTGTTCTTTGATTGCAGCGTTGCTCTTTTTCGGCTTAAACTTGTCGAAGGGGCTCGATTTCTTTTTCATGTGCGGTAGTTTGCTGTTTTACAACAGTAGTAAGAGGCAAAGATAAGCATTGCCGGCGCATCAGCTAAAAGAAAAACCCCTCACTTAAAAGTAAGGGGCTTAGTTCTCCTAACGAACGGATCATATTAAATGGTCTCTTTTACTTCAGGTTTTCTTCTTTCACCCTCAGGTCTTTTATGCCTGGACTCTTTTAGTTTTTCCAGCTGCTCTTTGGTGAGAATGGATTTCATATTTTCTTTTTGCTTTTTGTGAAGCTCTTTTAGCTGTTCTTTCTTTTGTTCATCACTTAGCGATTTGTTTTCACGGATGGCTTTCATCTTTTCACCCATTTCTTTACGACTGGACTCCATCCTGGAGGATTGTTCATCAGTCAGGCCAAGGTTCGTCTTCATTCTTTCTGCCCTTTGTTTAGCCATTTCTTTTTGTTTGGCTATTCCATCAGTTTTCATTTTTTCCAACTGGGCTTTTTGATCAGCGGTGAGGATACCTTCTACTTTTGATTTATGTTCTTTACGGATGCTCTCCATTTTAGTTTTGAAATCCTTCACTGTGATGTTTTCGTTTTTTTTCAGCTCATCAACTTGTTTGCGGAAGCTTTCATTTTGGGATTTGAACTTAGCTTTCTGATCTTCGGTCAGGTTCAATTTCTGCAGGTCCATTCGATGATGACGAACATGGTGTCTTTTTCTTTCAAGCATTCCGGGTCTTTCCGTTTTTCTTTCAGGTATTTCCTGAGCTTGTACAGCAACGGCCATAGAAAATACGACCGCTGACAGGATTAATTTTTTCATGACTTTAAATTTTTGTTTTTGACGCCAGGGCTTCTCAAAAACTTTCGGCTTGTTTGCCAAAGCTTTGCGAAAGCAGGCAGGGCTTGTAAAAATTACCTATTACAGACCGGGTATTAATTACAAGGTTTAACTGATTATGAAATCTTTCGTAGAAATATTCCTAACGGTCATTAGCTTTCATCACACATTTTTGCCAGGTTTTCAGATTGGTTTGCTTTATATTATTTACTGCCTTAATTTACAGGTATTAAGACAGCAATTACCATAATCGAAGACAGTAAGGAGTACCAGCAGGCACTTGCAACCATCATAGCTGAAAGTAAAGGCTTTCAGCTGAGTAAGATATTTTCTTCGGCTGAAGAGGTGTTGCCAATAATTAACCAGCTTTCCGGTATTATTATAATAGATATAAAATTACCGGGTATGAACGGTGCCAAACTGGTGTCACACATTACTGCGGCTAATAAAAATGTACAGTGTATTATCTGCAGCATGTACGATGATGATGAATTTATTTTTTCTGCTTTGAAGAACGGTGCATTGGGTTATCTGTTAAAAGACAGCTCCGGCGACCAGATACTGGCAGCATTGGAAGGTTTGAAAAATGGTGGCTCGCCAATGAGTCCCTATATTGCCCGCCGGGTAATTGCAAGTTTTCAGCAACGACAGGAAAAGAAAATATCAGAGTTACTGAGCGACAGGGAGCAGGAAGTGCTGGAGCACTTATCAAAAGGACTTATCTACAAGGAGATTGGTGAAAAGCTATTCATCAGTCATGAAACAGTGAAACAGCACATTAAGCATATTTATCAAAAATTGCATGTGCAGAACAAAGTGGAAGCACTCAACAGGCTCCGCAATACGTAGAGGAATAAGGAAAGGAGTTAGTTTTTATTCGCCAGTTGTCCGCAGGCGGCATCAATATCTTTACCACGGCTTCTTCTGAGCCTTGCATTTACCCGGTGTTTGCCAAGATATTCCATAAAAGCCTGTACTTTTTCCTCTTCAGGCTTTTCAAATTTGGCAAAGTCAATGGGATTATACTCAATAAGGTTGATGAGGTCGGCCGGAACTTGCCGGTAAAGTTTTATCAGCTCATCAGCATCTTTCAGCGAATCATTAAAGTTTTTGAACAGGATGTATTCAAACGTTATTTCATTACCAGTTTGTTTGTAGAAATAATTCAACGCATCAACCAGTGATTTAATATTGTTGGTGTCATTGATGGGCATTATTTCATGTCGTTTCTGGTCGTTAGCGGCGTGGAGTGATAATGCCAGTTTGAATTTCACCTTATCATCACCTAACTGACGGATGCCTTTGGCAACCCCGGCTGTAGAAACGGTAATGCGTTTTGGGCTCATCGCCATTCCATGTGGAGAAGTGATCTTTTCAATTGCCTTCAATACATGTTTGTAATTCAGCAACGGTTCGCCCATGCCCATAAAAACGATATTGCTGAGTTTTTTACCATTTTCTTTTTCACACTGTTTGTTAAGAATGGCCACCTGGTCATAGATTTCATCGAATTCCAGGTTTCTTTTTCTTTCCATATAACCGGTAGCACAAAACTTACAACTAAGTGAGCAGCCAATTTGCGAAGAAATACAAGCGGTAAATCGTGAAGTTGTTGGTATCAGCACCCCTTCCACAAAATGGCCATCATGTGTTTTGAAACGGGTTTTGATGGTGCCGTCTTCAGAATGCTGGACCGTATCAACGGTTAGCCCGGGCAGAGTAAATTCAGTAGCCAGTTTGTGACGCAGCTCCTTTGAGATATTGGTCATGTCATCAAAACTCTGTACCGGCTTCAGCCAGAGCCATTCATAAACCTGCCTTGCCCGGAATTTTTTTTCGCCCAGGTTTTCAAAATAAGCTTCAATATCAGGCAGTGTAAGTGTTCTGATATTTATCAACTCTGCTTTTTTCATCCGGCAAAGATAACTGAATGTAGCCGGGGGTAATTAATTCCACCAAACGATTACCAGCCCATCGCCCCCTTTCGAAAAATCGGCAAAACCAAAAGAACCACCTCGGCTATAAGGCAGGCCATTTTGCGGGGGCGGATCAATAGAATTTGAGTTAAAGGTGCCACTGTTTTGATAAATAATTATAGACGCTCCTTTGGAAGGCTCACTGTTAAAAAAACCAACGGCCGGGCCTCCAGTTCCATAATGCTGAATCCAGGTCGTAATAGCAGATGTATGTACTGTTCCGGTTTCATTATACACCGTACCGCAATTACCAAAAATGAGAATGGTATTTTCCTGCGATAATGCAGCATCTATTTCCCCGCTTTTAGGTTGACCGTATTTGTAAAAGCCTCCGCTTGTTGTAATGCCACCACCACCTTTAGCTTCTACAAAACCAAGAGGAAATTCTACATAACTGGAGCCCGCATCAGTCGTGGTGTTTCCGCCACCGCCTGCACTGCCGCCACCAATTGTAATATTCAATACAGTGCCGGGTGTCACAGGTTGTTTGGTGCGGGCATACCCGCCGCTGGTACCACCAATTAACTGTGTGCCGCCACTGCCCGCACCCCACAATTCTACCATTACTTCTGTTACATTCGGCGGTACAGTAAAGCTGCCATTGGCAGTAAAAACTTTGAAATTTTTATATTCCATTGTACTGCCCCAGGATATGCCGTTGCCAGTACTCATCAGCACTTGTCCCGGCTGTCCGGCGATTCCATTGGCTTTTAAAGCACCCGTTATATTTACATTGCCATTTACATCTAATTTTTCTGCTGGTGTCATGGTTCCTATCCCAACATTTTGTGACAGGAGCTGAAACTGAAGCAGGCAGGCTGATAGCAGCATTATTAGTGTTTTCATTTCTTAGCTATAAAATTTTTAGAGATTAATTTTTCCAAATAATATTTTACCGCTGCTAAAACTGTAATTGCAGGCGCCGAATACAAAGCGTTTGCTGGTTTCACTAAGTGTAACGCTGCACCCAAGGTTATCACCCTGAAGCCCGCCAGGATCAGTAACGTATTGCAGTTTTTGCCAGCCCAGCCCCACTTTTTGATAAAGAGTAGCAGCGCCCTGGTTAATAAAATAAGCTCCGGGTTCATCCATAAACGCACCAGCCACTGCATATTTATCAGTTACTGCAACGCTTAATCCAAAAAAATCACCTGAGCTGCCGGCAGGGTCAAAAACTTTTTGTGAAAATGTAAAGAATCCGTTGTTTGACTTTGAAAACATACAGGCCGAACCCTGGCTGCTGTTGGCGCCTACCTGGTCTTCAGGCGCACCTGCCATTATATTTTTACTGCTGATGCTGACACTGCTTCCAAACTGGTCATTGGCCGCACCATCCGGGTCGGTTAGTTTTTGAAGAAAGATCCAGTTGGTGCCATCAAACCTGTACACATTTGCGGCGCCCCTTGTTGTATTACCAGCAATTGTCTCACGGGGAATACCTATGACAGCTGAATCACCGGAAACAGAAACGGAAAACCCGAACCTGTCATTAGCTGTTGTAGTAACATGGGTGAGGTCAGTTACGAGTTGCCATGATGTTCCATCATAATTAAAGAAAGCAGAAGCTCCCTGGCCAATATTAGGGCCATTGTAATCAGCATATGATCCCACCACAGCATGCACACCTGATATAGAAACGCTGAAGCCAAATTCATTCAGTGCGGCTCCATCCGGGTCAGTTAGTTTTTCAGTAAAATTCCAGATAGTGCCGTCAAAATAATAGATATTGACCGAGCCCTGACCGTTATTCACCCCCACATTGTCGCCATGTATGCCTACGATAATATAACTTCCGGAAATGGAAACACTGTACCCAAACTGATCACCGGAATTATTTGAACCGGTGTCGGAAAGCTTTTGCATAAACTCCCATGCGGTACCATTAAAATGATACACACTGGCAGAACCTTTTGGAAAACCAGAACCCCAATCGTCAAATGGCGCCCCTACAACTGCAAAATCTCCATCCATAGAAACGCTGAATCCAAATTTGTCTAAAGAAGATGCACCGGTATCGGTAACGGGATGATACTCACTAAGATTATTCATACCGCAGTCACCCCAGCTTCCAAAACCAGCGGTATTGCTGGCAGAGGCAGCCGGTGTTTGCCAGCTGGCATTGCCGGAAGCATCACTCGTCAACACCTTATTGTTGCCTGCACCTGGCATTAGTTTTATTGCAGATGGTTTAATTGTGTCCGCTTTAATGTTTCCTGACACATGCAGTTTTTCAGTTGGACCTGAAGTGCCAATACCAATGTTTTGAGCCTGGTTGTTTTTACCAAAAACTATGACTGCAACCATCAAAAGCGACAATTTCTTTGCCATAGAAAATTTTGGGAAAATTATCTTTCCATTTGCATGTCCCGGGTAACTATAAAGCAGTTGGAAACTTTCGTTTAGCAGTTTACATATTTTGAAGTCGTTCCAGGACAACATCTTTACGGCTCCGGCTCACGGCCACTTCAGCACCATTGCTGAGCAGTACAAAGCCACCATCTCCCTTAATATATTTTTCAACATAATTAAGGTTTACCATATGAGAATGATGAATACGAAAAAAATTGTGAGGTTCCAGCAGTTCCTCATATTCTTTTAATGTCTTTGCTGATACAATCTTACCACCTTTACTAAGGTGAAATATTGTGTAGCTGCTGCTGGCTTCACAATAAAGAATATCATTGATAGGCTGCATGTTCAGGCCTTCAGTAGTGGGGATGGCTATCCGCTGGATATGTGCAGGGTTTATCAGTTTTATGTTTTCTTTCAAAAGACCAAGCTGTACAGGGTAGTTGTTGCTTTGTCTCGGGTGCAGGTATTTTTCAACGGCCTGTTTCAGATCTTCTGCGGCAACCGGTTTAAGCAGGTAATCCATGGCGCTGTATTTAAAAGCCCTGATGGCATAATTGTCATAAGCTGTGGTAAAAATCACATCAAAGCGGAAGGGGAGCAGTTTCTCCAGCATATCAAAGCCGCTCATTCTTGGCATTTCAATATCTAAAAAAATCAGTTCAGGGTTGAGTTCGCTAATTTTTTTGATACCATCTTCAGCGCCATGGCATACACCCACGACTTCCAGCATCGGGCAGTATTCCTTTATCAACTCTTCCAGTACTTCAATACAGAATTTTTCATCATCAATGATTATTACCCTTGTCATGTTTATGGTTTGGTGGTGTAAGGAATAAGTATTGTAACCCGTGTGCCAGAGGCTTCACCCTGTTCATTGGTAAGGTCTGTTACATGCAATAATTGCTTTCCTTCTTTTTCATCACTCAGAAGACGGAGCCGCTGTTCAGTTGCGCTGAGGCCAACAGAGGATTTTTCTAGTAACTGGTTTTTCTTCAGCTCAGCTGATTTTTGGCGGCCAATCCCATTATCTTCTACCGCACAGATGAGGTGGTTTCCTTCTGTGTGCAAAGAAATATTCAGGCAGCTGTCATTTCCTTTTGGCAACAGGCCATGCCAGATAGCATTTTCCACCACAGGCTGTATCAGCATAGGTGGGATAAAAATGGACTCGATGCTTATGTTAATTCCCCTGTTTATATTGTACTCAAATATATTCTGAAAGCGAAGGCTCTCCAACTCAAGATACAGTTCAATTGCGTTTAACTCCTGCGAAAGCGGAACCTTTGCATGACGGGAATTATCAAGGATAAGCCTGATCAGCTTGGAAAATTTTGAAAGATATTCGGAAGCTTCTTTTTTTTCATTTTTCAGTATATAGCGGTTAATGGCATTTAGCGAATTGAAAATAAAATGCGGGTTCATCTGAGAACGTAGCGCTTTTATTTCTGTTTCATTTATCAGTTTGGTGTACTCGGTTTTCAGCATTTCCTGTTTACGGATATTTTTTATCCGGCTTCTGTATAATAAGTAAGCGGCTATCACAAGCATTAACCCGACTGTACTATAAAACCACCATCGTTTCCAGAATGGGGGATTTATGACAAAAGAGAGTGTTGTTATTTGAGAAGCATCTTTTGTAACACTCGCATTGCATTTAAGTAGTAAAGTGTAGCGGCCTGGAGAAAGATTGCGATATTCTATTTGCGACCGCCTGCCAATATCAATCCATCCGGAATCAGCCCCTTTCAGTTTTACAGAATAGGTTTGGTTAACGAGGTTAAAAAAATCCAGCGTACTGAAAGATATAGCTATTGTATTTTGCCGGTGATTTAACCTGAGTTTGGTATCCCGTCCTGGGCTGTTTGTTAAGCGGATACTCCCTCCATTTATCTGCAGATCTGTGATTAAGGGTTTTGAACTGCCGGCATCCTGGTGTGCCTTCATGGGATTAAATATGGTAAAACCATTATTGTTTGCAAACACGAACCTGCTGTCGGGCATTGTAAAACATGTTTCCGTGCCATTCAGCATTTCCATGCCATCATTATCCTGAAAGGCGGTAACGCTCAGGGTTGGGATGTGTAGCCTGCATAAACCCTTGTTGGCAGTGTTTATCCATACGTATTGTTTGTTGTTTTCTACAAGTGATGCATAACAGATATTGTCGGGCATACCATCTTTTATCGTTAATATGTTTGCAGTATTTTTCCGGGAATTGTAAATAATAAAGCCGTTATTACTGCAAAGCAACAAAGTATCATTGTTAAGCTGGCTGATATGACGAATAAGATTTGGGCCTCCGTTTGTTGTGCTATTATCAGGCTGCCAGCAACTGACTGCTTTATTGGTTACAGTGTTAAAAAGATGAAGCCCATTTGAAGCAGCCACCCATATATGATTTGTGTCTTTTCTGCAAAAACTCAATATGGTAAGACGTTCAGCAGGGTTGGCAGTGAATGCAGATTTATAGTTGCTATAATGACCATTCAGAGGATTAAACCTACTGGTAGCTTCTGTCCAGAGCCCCAGCCAAACCGTACTGTCATTTTCAACAAGGCTTGTCACAATATTAACTGGAGGAAATTCGCTGTATGTTTTTAATTCCGTGGCACCGGTTTGAATATCATAAACCGATATTTTTCTGAATTGGTCAGAAATAAAAACCTTTCGGAAATCAGGAGAAAATATATGCCATAACAAGGGGCTGACAGATTCGGGAAGTTGTATTTTCTTTTCAGGCAACAATTCTTGATTGCACCGCCAAAGGCCGTCGCCATAGAAGGCAGCATAGATTTTATTATCCGGCATCAGGAGGAAGCTGTTTGCGGCTGTATTACTGGTATTTCCAGACCTCGGTACAGCGCCTTCTTTCAGATAATCTGATAAACGAAAGGTCTGAAACACCTGTTTGTAGGGAGAAAAGAAGTTTACTTCCGTGCCACCCTGCCAGAAGTTCCCTTGCTTGTCTTCATAAAAAGCACCACTGGCGTTTGTTATAGAATAGACATCATGCAGGCCATTTTTACTGTCATTATCTGAATATAAATATTCGAAAGAATCTGCCGCTGGATTGTATCTTGCAATACCCATACGTTCTTCCAGTTTAATCCAGACTAAACCATGTGAGTCAACAATAAACCTGCCGGAAACAGCGGGGCCGGCTTTATACATACCGGGGGGATATGATAACCGATACTTGTATAATTTTAAACTGACTGTATTATACCTGAAAAGCTCCCTGCTGTCAAAGCTTTCTGAAAACCAGACGTTGTCGTTTTTGTCGGGTATCACAATGGCATTACCTGCATCAATATTGAATACAGTTTCATTCAATGGATTATTGAAGTGAGATGAGGTGGTTTTTGATTTCCAGTTGTATCTAACCAGTCCATATGGTTTTGGAAACCTGAACCATAAATTGCCGTCTGCATCTTTATTAATTACACCCCCGTTCCCTTTTTTGTCAAATCCTATCATCGTTGACACATCTTCAATTCGACGGGTTGTGGTGTTCAAAGCAGCATAAAATTTTAACGCCCCAAACCATAACGTACCGTTGCCATCATCACTGATAGCTGTAATATTCATTTGAACTTTCTTACCATTACTCAGCATACTATCCTGAAACAACTCAAACTTGTCTGTCTTTTTATTAAGCCTGTAAACCCCCCTGTCAGTGCCAGCCCACATATTTTGCTGATTGTCTTCGAAAAGACACTGAACTGACAAATGCTCCCTTCCGTCAAAGTAGTTTTTGAACCTGTACCCATCGTAACGCTGTAATGCCCTTCCGCCCATCCAAATATAATTCTTACTGTCTTGTAAAAAACACTGGACGGGGCTGAACAAAAGCCCTTCCCGTGATCCAATATGACGTATATGCAACTTTGAAAGGGGAATGCCCTGACAAAAAGAAATACTGATGCCAAACAGGAGCAGCCAGTTGATAACGATTATCCGTTTTACTTGCATACGATAAAAGATAGGAACAATCTGCAAATACTACAAACAATGTCTGATAGTTAAAGCTCATTTGTTAACTAGTGGCCGTGAATTAGTAATTTGCTCCAATATTCAACGAACATGAAAGAAGTACTTGTAATTGATGCAGCCCGAACGCCAATAGGAAAATACGGTGGCGCATTGGCAAATGTCAGATCTGATGATTTATTGGCTACCGTTATCCGGGCGATAGTAGAGCGAAACGATTCTATTGATGTCAATGCAATTGAAGATGTGATTGCCGGTGCTGCTAACCAGGCAGGTGAGGATAACAGGAATGTGGCAAGGATGGCTGCTTTACTCGCCGGCTTACCGGTAACTGTTGCTGGTAATACGGTAAACAGGCTTTGTGCTTCGGGTTTGCAGGCTATAATGGATGCCTCAAGACAGGTAATGTGCGGTGATGCGGAATTGATAATTGCCGGGGGGGTGGAAAGCATGACAAGGGCACCGTTTGTTGTTGCCAAAAGCAATGAAGCATTTGGCCGGTCGGCTGAGATGTTTGATACAACGATGGGCTGGCGGTTCATCAATAAGAATTTATCAGCATTATATCATCCTTTTACAATGGGTGAAACAGCCGAGAATGTAGCGAAGAAGTGGAATATTTCGAGAGAAGATCAGGATGCTTTTGCACTTTCATCTCAGCAAAAATATTTTGCCGCAAAGGCAGCTAATAAATGGAAAGATGAAATAGTTTCAGTGGAAGTAGCAAAAGGAAAAGACAAAATAATAGTGGATAGTGATGAACATCCGAGAGAAACGTCGTTGGAGAAATTAGCTTCATTGAAGCCTGCCTTCATAAAAGAAGGAACGGTGACTGCCGGTAACTCCTCTGGTATTAATGACGGAGCTGCTGCAATGTTGTTGGCAAGTGATGAAGCTGTAAAAAAATTCAACCTGAAACCATTGGCAAAAATTGTTTCTATGGCGGTAGCAGGTGTTGATCCTTCCATTATGGGCATTGGCCCGGTTCCGGCCACCAAAAAAGCATTGCAAAGGGCTGGGTTGACAATCACGGATATCGATTTGATTGAACTGAATGAGGCTTTTGCATCTCAGTCTGTCGCCTGTATAAAGGAATTGGGATTGGACCCTGGTAGGGTTAATGTGAACGGCGGTGCAATTTCCATTGGTCATCCGCTCGGATGCAGCGGTGTTCGTATTTCCGCTACACTGCTGCATGAAATGAAAAGAAGTGACGCCAGGTATGGATTAGCTACTATGTGTGTGGGGGTAGGACAGGGGGCGGCAGTTATTTACGAAAAAATATAAGAAATTAATAGCAACAGTAACTTTTTGCTGTAATTTTCGTTAAGCATATTCTAAAACCACACAATATGAAAAAGGCATTTCTTTCGCTATTTATCGTTTTCGGTTTTTTGGCAGCGAATGCACAAACGGATTCCCTGCAACAATATACCGGCAAGTATAAGTTTCCTGATGGGAGCCCGGTTTCAGAAATAACGACAACAGTTGAAAATGGGCTTTTAATGGCCAGTTCGCCAATGGGAAGTACAGAATTCAAGCCTACATCAACCTCTGATGTTTTTGAAATAGTTGCTTATGGGGGTACTGCAACTTTTAAAAGAAAAGAAGGAAAAGTCACCGGAGTTCAGATACAGGTGGGAGATGTAAATATTGAAGGAGAAAAAACAGAAGGGCTGTTTTACCTGCAACCGAATAATTTTTTATTTCTACGCCAAAGAAATTGATTGATTACAACTATAAGAAAAGCCAGATTTAAATAATCTGGCTTTTCTATTTACTTTATTGCACTTTCTTCTTTTTGACCGGTATTTCTTTGGGTGGTTTTACAGGTGGCGGCGGTGGTGGTGGTTCAATTTTATTTTCCTCCTGCTTTATCTCTTTTATTTCTATTGATTCTATTTTCATCTTTTCATTGCCAGCTGCTTCCTGCTTACCCTCCGATATGATCACCTCTTCATTTTTTTCAGCCGATTCATTTGCCATTTCAAATAATTGTTTCAGCGAATTTTCAGACTCATTGCTGAACCGGAATTCTATTGTGCTGTTAATACCTTCGTTTTCATACTCACCACCGTAAGCAATGATATGGCCGAATTTATTCAGTATCGCCCTTTCGTTCTTATTTATATCATTTTTTTCCGGCCTGTTTTTGCCAAGACTCATTGCCAGCATCTCTCTCATATTAATGTTGAGTACCATCGGGTATTTGCCGTATGCCTGCAGCCATTCCGGAACCTGTCCCGTGCCGGGATTATTTAAAAATGCCTCAGCAACTTCAGGTGAAAGCGATAATACCAATAAATCATCATTGTTTTTTGCATATGGCATCGCTTCTCTAAACATTGTTGCCTTTGAAGTTTTAAGAGAATCCCATGCAGGCATAATAGCAGATTTCAACTTCTCAAATTTTGCATTATCAGCAATTGGCATTGCCAGGATCAACTGGAATCCTTCCATTTTACTGGTTGTCGGGTCTGTGGTAGTTGTAATATCACTTTTAACCACTGCCAGCATCATATTACTTTTAAATACACCGGGGATAAGGCTAATATCAAATGGGATCTCATTTTTTATACTGTCCAGCATTTCAAGCAGCCCGGTTTTCAATAGGAGTTCATTAGCCATGCCCTGGTTAAATGACATATTCATCAATCCCATCAATGTTCCTTGAGGCAGGCGGCGAACCAGGTCCATATTTTGTGATGGAGCCGGGTATTTTTTATAAATATCAGCTACGGTCCCCTCCGGAAAATTCCGGCCTTTCACTACGATCTTTCCATCCTCAAAACTGATAAGGGCCGTTTTATTAGTTCCGGAAAATGACTGCAGTTTGCTGAGCATCCCTGTCATCGGGAATATGTTTTCTGTGAACGGATTACTGTTACCATTGTTCCACATTTTTATATCAGCATTGCTGCTCATAGCAGTTGTGAAATGTGTATTTGAATTAAGGGAGCTGCTGTTTTTGGGTGCCAGCAACTGGAAACAAAGGTCTCGTTGTGATTTTTTAAATCTTTCCATCATCCCTTCAAAATCGAAATGAGGCCTTGTGGCAGTATCATTTAGTGCAATAGTATCAACAAAATTGTGGTACTTGTATATCTCATCAGTAATTTCCTGGCTGTACCCTGTTGTAATCACAAATACATCATTATTCCATCCGGCAGTCATTTTACCTTCAGTAGCAATTATCCGGTCAGTGCCGTATACTTTGATCATGTCGGGCTCATCTTTAATCAATCCTTTTATGGTATTGGTAAAAGTTTCAGCATTTTTAAGCTTTACGAATAGGTGAATAATAGGTTGTTCCCGGTCATACCGGTCCTTACCCTGGTATTTGATAGCCAGCATGATGCCTGCAGAAAAATCAATACCGGCAGTTTCGGGCTGCGAGAGGAATTTACTAAAATTTTCATCCGGGTTTTTCAGCATTTGCCGGTATAGTGAGCTTTGTCTGAAAACATCGCCGGGAATTTTACTGCCCATGCGTTGTACATCAAAGTGGACTACTGTAGTCACATCATCTGGCAGGTATTTTAGCAGCGGATTAATTTGTGCGAAAGCGGCTGATTGAAGCAGCAAAGCTGCAACCAGCAATAAGTTTTTTCTGTGTTTCATTTTATGGCTGTTAAAAAGTGTAATTCAATAGTTCTTCAGCAGTAATGGTTTCCTGCTGGCTGGTAGCGAGGTTCTTTATCGTACAGTTTCCATCTTTCAACTCCTTATCACCAATGATAACAATGAAAGGAATATTTTTCTTTTCTGCATACTTGAACTGTTTGTCAAATTTTGATTGTTCATGGTACAACTCACTGCGAACAGCTTTGTGACGAAGTTGTTGCATGAGGGAGAAAGCTGCTTTGCTTTCAGCTTCTCCAAGGTTAAAGAATAATACCTGTGTTCCAATATGCACATCTGCCGGGAACAGGTTCAGTTCTTCCATCACATCATATATTCTGTCAACCCCAAAAGAGATACCAACGCCGGGAATATCAGGAACGCCGAACAGACCAGTCAGGTCGTCGTAGCGTCCACCACCTCCGATGCTGCCGATCTTTACTTCAGCCGGTGCCTTTACTTCGAAGATGATGCCGGTGTAATAATTAAGTCCTCTTGCAAGTGTGGGATCAGGTATAATGTTTATGGTTTGATGCTTCAGGTTAGCTAAAAGGTATTCTATTTCTTCAATCCCTTTTTTGCCGGATTCGTTACCACCAACAAGTGATTTTAATCCTGCCAAAACTTCTTCAGCAGATCCTGTGATGTTGAGATATTTTTCTACAATGCTGATCTGGTCTGCACTTAATTCTTTTTTGCTTAATTCTTCCTTTACTTTTTCCAACCCGATCTTATCCAGCTTATCAATGGCAACCGTAATATCTGTCATCTTATCAGCACCGCCACATATTTCAGCCAGTGCCGTTAAAATTTTCCGGTGATTGATCTTTAGTTCATAATTTATAAGTCCCAGCCGGGTAAATACATCATGATAAATACTGGCCAGTTCAACTTCATTTATTAAAGAATTACTTCCCACCACATCTGCATCGCATTGATAAAACTCCCGGTACCGGCCTTTTTGTGGCCGGTCAGCTCTCCATACTGGTTGTATCTGGTAACGTTTAAATGGGAATATTAACTGACCATGATTCATTGCCACATAACGGGCAAACGGAATTGTAAGATCATACTTCAAAGCCCTTTCTGTGATTCCTTTAGTATTTTTCCCTTGCAACACTTTTTCGAAATCTTCTCTTACCTGTTTTTCTTTATCCGGATTATCCAGGCCATTATTCAGTATTTTGAAAATAAGTTTATCTCCTTCTTCTCCATATTTACCCATCAATGTCTCAATATTCTCCATTGCTGGTGTTTCCAGCGGTTGAAAACCATACAACTCAAATACATTTCTTATGGTATTAAGGATATAAGTCCGTTTGCGAACAACATCCGGTCCGAAATCCCTGGTTCCTTGTGGTAGTGATGGTTTTGCCATTTATATAAACATTACGAATTAAATGTTTCTTGTAAAGCCCCCTTAGGGGATGGGGTATATTTTTCAATAATAGCATCACAGGCTTTATCAATCAGTGTAAAAACTTCATGATAACCTGGCTCTGGTCCATACCACGGATCTGGCACATCCATGTTTTTACCGGGGTATATTTCATTCATCAACAATTCAGCTTTTGCTGCATCGAATTTTTTTCCGGCAATACGTTTCATCTCATCCATCACATCTTCAGCCAATGCATAAATCTTATCATATACTTCAAAATCATTTGCTGTAAATCTTCTGGCTCTTTGCTGACTGATGTCAATACCATTTAGTCTGGCAATCTTCTGTGATAAGTGATGGGGCGGTTCTCCGGTATGATAACTATTGGTGCCTGCACTTTCGATACTCCATGTTAAACCTGCGCCAAAAGCTTTGTCCTGTAAAATGCCTTCTGCCAGCGGACTGCGGCAGATATTACCAAGACAAACCATTAAAATTTTCATAAAGCAAAGATAGGAATGCAGACGCATGCTTCATCGTTCATCGCCGGGTTGAAGTTCCAGCACAGACTTATGGATTTATGTGTTCATCAGCATCTAATTACCAAACACACCACTATGACAAACAATGAAATTTTAAATGCGAATCTTCTCGATATTGTTTTCGAGAACCGCAACAAAGATTATGGTGCTTATGCCCTTCGTAAAGGATATAATACCCGGATGCTGGCTGCACTTGGTGCTGGCTTGTCTGTTATACTGTTGTTTATCCTCGCAAGTGCCGCAAATAAGAAAGAAAACATTAGTAAACCTGTTGTTAATACAAAAGAGGGGATAGTTATCCGGACGATTGAAATGCCGAAGGAAAAAATAAAGGAACCAGAAAAACCCAAAGAAGTGGTGAAACAAAAGCCGGTACAGAAAGTTGCGACTATAAAGTATACAACTCCTGTAATTAAAAAAGATCCGGATGTTAAAAATATGATGGTGGCAACAAAGGAACTGGATGGAAAGGAAATATCCGATAAGACCAGCGATGGAAAAGTTGCAGATAATATTGTTGTACTGGATAAAAAACCGGTAGAAGACCCTGGTACCGGAACTATCACAACTTCTGGCCCTTCGCAGCCGGATTTTGTGGCAGAAGAGAAGGACCCGCAATTCCCGGGGGGACAGGAGGCTTTAAAACAATTCCTGGCCCGCAACCTGGGCTCACCCGGTGACCTGGAAGAAGGTGAAAAGAAGGTGGTAAAGGTAAAATTCAAGGTGGAAAAAGATGGCTCTGTAACAGCCCTTGAAATAGTGAGTAGTGGTGGTAATGACTTTGACAGGGAGGTGGTCAGGGTTTGTAAAAAAATGCCCCGATGGATACCGGCTGTACAGAACGGTATCAATGTTCCTGTAAGCTATGTGCTGCCTGTAACATTTATCGGTACAGAAGAGTAAAATTCTATAATTTGCTACCCCCTGAAACTACCTGATGATGTTTGAAGAATATGAAAAGAAAAGACGGAAACAAATTTCATTCATGAAGTCCCTGCTGGACTACGGCATGGGACTTTTGATATTACTGGCCGGAGTGTTTTTCTTTTTCCGGGATAAGTTTAAAATATCGTTCAATGAAAAATTCCCGCCTAATGATATTGATAAAATATTTGGAGCTATGTGTGTGATGTATGGCTGCTGGCGGATCTACAGGGGGTACAAGAAAAATTATTTCAAATGAGATTTGGTAAAAGCATCAGCCACCGGATTTTCTTAATACCGGTCATTTGTTCATT
Source organism: Chitinophagaceae bacterium (assembly GCA_044220915.1). GTDB lineage: Bacteria > Bacteroidota > Bacteroidia > Chitinophagales > Chitinophagaceae > JJ008. The sequence goes on along the minus strand of JBGAQD010000003.1, from coordinate 7,932 downwards.
GTTCCTGCTGGCAGGTTGTAAATCTTTTAAGGAAAAGGAAGACGAACTGCCTGACACTAAATACAGGGGGTCGATAAATGTGAGTGCAGACGAGTCATTCAAGCCGGTTATAGACGAACTGGTGCAGGTTTATGAATCACATTATCCAGGCGCTAAGATCAATGTTCATTATAAAACAGAGGCGGAATGTCTGCAGGATATGTTGACGGACAGTGTCCGGATGATCATTACAACCCGTAGTTATAACGAAGATGAAAGAAGCCTGCTGGTTGATTCCATGAAGGTGTCGCCCAGGAGCATGACAGTTGCGAGGGATGGAATTGCTGTAATAGTACATCCCTCATCTCCCGACTCGATGTTCAGGATGAAAGACATCCGGGAAATATTGGCAGGGAGATTTAAGAAAAATTTAATTCCTGTATTTGACGGGTTAAAAGCAACCAGTACGATACGTTTTATCATCGATTCAGTGCTGCGTGGTGACACATTGACTTCCAAAGCAATGGCGGCCCGCAGCAGCGAAGCAGTACTGGATTATGTCTCTAAAACCCCCAACGCAGTTGGTTTTATAGGTGTAGGCTGGATAGGAAACCGGGAAGACAGCTCGCAATTAAGTTTTTTGAGAAGGATAAGGGTGGCAAACATTGAGAGTACGGACATTCCCGATGCATTTGTTAAAGCTTACCAGGCAAACATTTACATTAAGCGGTACCCTATGGTACGGGATTTGGTTTATATACTCAAGGAGAACCATAAAGGACTTGGAACCGGATTTGCAAACTTTATGAGTGGAGAGATCGGGCAATTGATTTTTAAAAGAGCTTACCTGGCTCCATCACATAAAGGATTAGGCATACGGCCGGTGAAGTTGAACGAGTAAACAAAGTAGCTATATTTACAAACGTAAAAAGAAGAAGAAAATGAAGAAAACCACTATTACATTTTTAGCCGCCGGCTTACTATTCGTATCCGGGCTGAAAGCACAAACTGTACAGGAGGGCCTTACCCACTTGTATGCTGACAGGTTTAAAAGTGCAATTGCCGTTTTTGAAAAATTACTGGCAACAAACCCCAACAATATTGAAGCAACCTACTGGCTCGGGCAGACATATTTCGATATGGACGAAAATGCAAAGGCCCGTGAGTTGTATCAGAAAGCACTGGCTACGAATGGCGGTGTTCCTCTAATATTGGTGGGCCTGGGTCATGCAGACCTTCATGATAATAAAACAGCTGATGCCCGTCAGAAATTTGAATCAGCAATTACCGCTGCCACAGGTAAAAAGGGTCTTGTTGACCCTGCAGTACTTACGGCTATTGGCCGGGCTAATGTGGATGCAAAAGCTGGTGATTTTAACTATGCCATTGAAAAACTGCAGAGCGCCGTTGATAAAGGGGATAAGAATACAGAAACATTGCTGCAACTGGGAAATGCTTACCGTAAGGCAAGACCCGGTGAAGGCGGTGGCGAAGCATTTCAGGCTTATAAAAAAGCTTTAGAGTTAAACCCTGCTTTTGCAGTTGCAAACCTCAGGCTGGCTAAATTATTTGAGTCTCAGAAAAACTGGGATCTGGTATTAGAATATTTGAACGCAGCTGTAAAAAGTGATTCAAAATTTGCCCCTGCATATTATGAACTATTTTATTACTACTTCTACAGGGCTAAGTTTTCCGAAGCTGAAGGTTATTTGGCCAGCTATACCGCTAATTCTGATCCAGAACCACAACATGACTTTTTATTTGCTCAATTATGCTGGGCCAGAAAGGACTTTACCTGTGCAATAACAAAAGCTGAAAGTGTTGTGGCTGCTACTGGCGAAAAAACAAAGCCCAAAGTATATAAACTGCTGGCCGATGCGAATTTCCAGAAAGCTGACTATGCGAATGCAAAGAAGTACATGGAAAAATATTTTGGAAGAGAAAAGCCAGAAGACCTGATTGCTAACGACTATAAGTTATGGGCTGATATTTTGTCAAAAACAGGAGGTACAAACGATGAGGTGTTTGCTGCCTATATAAAAGGAGCTGCTATTGACACAGTGCTTACATCTAAAATTGATTTCTTAAAACAAGGAGCCGAAGCTTTAAAAACTCTTGGCGACAGGAATAAAGAAGGTGATATCCGTATGGAAATCATTAAACTTAAATCAGACCGGGCTGGACAAAGAGATTTTTTTGATGCTGGATTTGCATACTACCAGGGTAAGGATTACGAAAAATCAAAAGGATTATATACTACCTATTCTCAAAAATGGCCAGAGGAAACCTATGGGTGGCAGATGCTGTTCCAGATTAGTCGTTTGGAAGATACAACTATGGAGAAAGGGTTGGCTATTCCTTATGCAATAAAATACCTCGAAATATTAGAGAAAGACACCGCAAAGAATAAAAAGAACATTTTAAGTACTGCCGGCTACCTGGCACAGTATAATGCCAACATTGCAAAGGATAAAGTAAAGGCTGTAGAGTATTTTAAAAAGATGCTGGTGCTTGACCCAACAAATACTGATATTCCACGATATATTGAAATACTAGAAGGGAAGCAGCCGACAAGACCTGCCTCTGTTACACCGAAAGGTAACCCTGTTCCTTCAAAATCAACCGCTGCAAAACCTGTAGCGAAGACAAAATCAAAAAGTACAACGAGCACAAAAACTACCGTTATCAAGAAATAAGAACTCGGTTTTCTTCTTTTACAAAAGAAAGTCCCTTGCTTTTATAGTAGGGGATTTTTCTTTTTACAGGTATGTCATCACCGGGCCATTTTAATTAAGGTAATTTCAGCCTGCCGCCTTATTTTTGCGCACAGAGCAAATGCTTATGTTTCACTTACTTCAAACCAGTCTGAACAGTGCGGATTCCGGCTCTTATCTGCCGGTGGCCATACAGGTTTTTATAGCGGTAGGCCTGGTTGTTTTCCTGACGGTTGTCACTCATTTACTCGGACCAAAAAGACATACTTCTGACAAGCTGCAAAACTTTGCCAGTGGTATTGAATCTCATGGAGATGCCCGTCAGCCGATGGCTATCAAGTATTTTTTGACCGCCATTCTGTTTGTGTTGTTTGATGTGGAGGTGATCTTTTTCTATCCTTATGCTGTGAACTTTAGAGATCTGGGATGGCCGGGTTTCTGGGCAGTTGTAATGTTTGTTGGCTTCTTCCTGTGTGGATTTATATATATCATTAAGAAAGGTGCATTGAAGTGGGAAGATTAATTCGAAAATGTGCTGATTAGATGATGTGCTGATGAACACAGACCCTGATGTTTTGTTACTACAATTAGCAAATCATCAAATTAACTAATTAACTATGGCTCGTCCTGTATCATATAATCTCATTAAAAAGCCGCTGGAGGCGGATATCAGCATTGTTGATATGCCGGATGGTCACCAGGGAGAAGGTTTCTTTGCCACTTCTCTCAACAAAGTAATTGGATTAGCTAGAAAGAATTCTATCTGGCCGCTTCCTTTTGCCACTTCCTGCTGCGGTATTGAATTCATGGCAACTATGGGATCCCATTACGATTTGGCCCGGTTTGGCTCAGAAAGGGTGGGGTTTTCTCCCCGTCAGTGTGATTTGCTGATGGTGATGGGTACTATTGCAAAAAAAATGGGTCCGGTGGTAAAGCAAGTGTACCTGCAAATGGCTGAACCCCGTTGGGTGATGGCCGTAGGTGCCTGCGCCAGCAGCGGGGGCATTTTCGATACCTATAGTGTGCTGCAGGGGATTGACCAGGTAGTGCCGGTGGATGTGTATGTGCCGGGTTGCCCGCCCAGACCTGAGGCGATCATCGACGGAGTGATCAGGATACAGGACCTGGTAGGTAAAGAAAGCCTGAGAAGGAGAAACGGAGAACAGTACAAAGCATTATTAGAGAGTTACGGAATACAATAGGCTAATATGCCAATTTGAAAATTTGAAAATGTGCCAATGGCATTAACGAACGAAACGATAAAAGCAAGACTAACTGAAAAATTCGGAGGACAGGTAACCGGCTTTGAAGAACCTTATGGGATGCTCACATTTGAAGCGCCGAAAGAACTGAACCTGAAGGTGCTTAATTTTCTGTATGATGATGAGGAACTGAAGTTTCGTTTTATGACCGATCTCTGCGGCGTTCATTATCCTGATAATAAAGGAAAGGAGATAGCGGTAGTTTACCACCTGCATAACATGGTGGACAATATCCGCCTCCGTTTCAAAGTATTTACAGACATTAATCAGCCTGATATTTATACCGCCACCGGATTATTTTCTGCGGCGAACTGGATGGAAAGAGAAACCTATGATTTTTTCGGGGTAAACTTTGTTGGCCATCCTAAGCTGAAGCGGATATTGAATGTGGATGAAATGGATTACTTCCCGCTGCGGAAAGAATTTCCGTTGGAAGACCAGACAAGGATCGATAAAGATGACGAAATGTTTGGAAGGGGATAAAAAAATAAAAATTAAAAAGTCAAAAGTAAAAGTACCAGAGACAGTTGTTTCAAATTTTTACTTTTGAATTTTGACTTTATACATGTCAGAACAACATATCAAATTACCTGAAGGCTCAATTGAGAAAACGACCACTACGCTGAACCTGGGGCCTACACACCCGGCTACACATGGTGTGATGCAAAATATCCTGGAACTGGATGGTGAAAGAATTGTTTCTACCGAACAAACAATTGGGTACATACACAGAGCTTTTGAGAAATTAGCCGAGAGAAGACCGCTGGCGCAGATAACTACACTTACAGACCGGTTAAACTACTGCTCTTCTCCTATCAATAATATGGGATGGCATCTTACCTGTGAGAAATTGCTCGGGGTGAAAACACCGAAACGAGTTGATTATCTCCGGGTCATCATCATGGAGTTGTCAAGAATTTCAGACCATTTGATTTGTAATTCAATTGTTGGTGTGGATGCGGGTGCCTACACCGGCTTTTTGTATGTGATGCAATACCGGGAACTGATTTACGAAATATATGAAGAGGTTTGTGGTGCAAGGTTGACAACGAATATTGGACGCATCGGTGGTTTCGAAAGAAACTTTAACGATATCGCTTTTCAAAAACTGGAAAAATTTCTGAAAGAATACCCGAAAGTGCTGAAAGAATTTGAAAACCTGTTTCAGCGTAACAGGATCTTTATGGAACGGACAATGGGAACCGGTGCCATCAGTGCCGAAAGGGCATTGAACTATGGCTTTACAGGTCCTAATCTCCGTGCTGCTGGTGTGGATTATGATGTAAGGGTGCATACACCATATAGTTCTTACGAAGATTTTCAATTTAATATACCTGTAGGTACTACCGGTGATAATTATGACCGCTGGCTGGTGAGGGAAAAAGAAATGTGGGAGAGCCTGAGCATTATCGAACAGGCTTATCAGAAAGTACAGGAGTTCAAAGGAGCTGAGGCGGATGTATATCATGCAGATGTGCCTGAGTATTACTTACCCCCCAAGGCGGATGTATATACAAAAATGGAAGCCCTGATCTACCATTTTAAAATTATTATGGGAGAAACAGATATCCCTGCAGGCGAAGTGTACAACTGTGTGGAAGGTGCGAATGGTGAACTGGGATTTTATCTCATCAGTGACGGCGGAAGATCCCCGTATCGTTTACATTTCCGCAGGCCATGTTTTATATACTACCAGGCCTATGAGGAGTTAACAAAAGGGGCTATGCTGAGTGATGCGATTATGACCATGAGTTCATTAAACTTAATTGCGGGAGAATTAGACGCATAAAGAATAAACAATGAGTGTGCAGTTTTCAGATAAAGCCATGCAGGAAGTAAAGCGGATAATTAATTTTTATCCGGAAGGGAAACAGAAGAGTGCTGTTATCCCTGTGCTGCACCTGGCACAACAGGAATTTGGCGGCTGGCTGAGTACTGAAACAATGGACTATGTTGCTTCTGTACTCAATCTGAAACCTATTGAGGTGTATGAAGTAGCTACTTTTTACAGCATGTACAACCTGAAACCAGTCGGCAAGTATATGTTCGAAGTTTGCCAGACCGGGCCTTGCATGCTGAATGGAAGTGATGATATAGTGAAATATATTTACGATAAACTTGGAATAAAACCGGGGGAAACAACAGCAGATGGGATGTTTACATTGAAAACCGTGGAATGTCTTGGTGCTTGTGGTTATGCCCCGATGATGCAGATGGGAAAAAGTTACCGGGAACACCTGACAAAGGAAAAAGTAGATGCGATAATTGCAGAGTGCAGGAATAATGCAGCGGCTAAAAACTAAGAATGAAAAAGTTGTTAGTCATAGTTCTTTTACTGAATGTTTTCTTTGCGGAAGCGCAAACAGATGAAGAGAAGTTGACGTTAACATTGAAAGAGTTTCACCAGGCACTGGTTAACCGCAATACTGTTTCCATTAACCAGCAAACAGATAAGGCATTGAGTTATGGGCATAGTAACGGCTGGGTGGAAGCAAAAACGGATTTGATAAAAAACCTGGAAACAGGTTATACCAGTTACAAAAGCATAAAAGAAGACAGCCTGTTGGTAACTATAAATGGAAATGTTGCACATGCGAGGTTTGTTGGCGACTATGAAGTTTCGTTGAATGGTGGAAATGCAGTTGTCTACCATTTGAAAGTACTGGAAGTGTGGGTGAGGAAAGGAAAGCGATGGCTATTGTTTGCGAGACAGGCCATAAAATAAAAAATTTAAATCCTCCTTTAGAGGATAGGGGCATATGGGAAGAAAATTATTACTAGACAAAGCTCACATTGAAAACATCAGGCTCTATGATGTGTACCGCCGTGAAGGTGGCTATCGTAGTGTTGAGAAGGCATTGAAGACAATGACTCCTGACGCCGTGACGGAAGAAGTGAAGAAAAGCGGATTAAGAGGTCGTGGTGGTGCTGGTTTCCCTACCGGAATGAAGTGGAGCTTCCTTGCTAAACCGGAAGGAGTGCCCCGTTACCTGGTAGTGAATGCCGATGAATCTGAGCCTGGTACATTTAAGGATAGATATTTAATGGAGTTCATTCCTCACTTGCTGATTGAGGGAATGATCACATCCTCATATGCATTAGGCTCTAATCGTTCTTATATCTATATCCGTGGAGAATATGCATGGATAGTGGATATATTGGAACAAGCTATTGCAGAAGCAAAAAATAATGGATGGCTGGGCAAAAATATTTTGGGTACTGGCTATGATTTAGAGATCTATGTACAACGTGGAGCCGGTGCTTATATCTGTGGAGAAGAAACAGCATTACTGGAATCGTTGGAAGGTAAAAGAGGTAATCCAAGAATTAAACCACCGTTTCCTGCGGTAAAAGGTTTGTGGGATTGCCCGACCGTGGTAAATAATGTTGAAACTATTGCAGCAGTTGTTCCTATCATCAATGATGGTGGCGAGGAATATGCAAAAATCGGTATTGGTAAATCAACCGGTACCAAACTGATAAGTGCCTGCGGTAATATTAAAAAACAGGGGGTGTATGAGATTGATATGACGATCTCTGTCGAAGAGTTTATTTATAGTGATGAATATTGTGGCGGTATTGCTAATGGCAGAAAGCTGAAAGCCTGTATCCCGGGAGGTTCTTCTGTTCCTATTTTGCCAGCTAATCTGTTATTAACAACAGCAAAGGGTGAAAAAAGAATGATGACCTATGAGAGTCTCGCAGATGGTGGTTTTGCAACAGGTTCCATGATGGGTTCCGGCGGATTCATTGTTTTGGACGACACACAGTGTGTGGTTAAGCACACTTACACATTGGCAAGATTCTATCGCCATGAAAGCTGCGGACAATGTTCACCCTGCCGTGAAGGAACCGGCTGGATGGAAAAAATACTGCTGAATATTGAGAACGGAAAAGGAAAGATGAGTGATATTGATTTACTCTGGGATATTCAACGGAAGATAGAAGGCAATACGATTTGCCCGTTGGGAGATGCC
>JBGAQD010000039.1:0-23806 GCA_044220915.1 Chitinophagaceae bacterium | reverse complement strand
ACCTCCTGTAGATTCAATATCCATCATTAAAGAAGCGCTGATGATAGCCATTAGTGGCATAATGCTGGCAAATATGATATAAAATGAACCTGTTAAAGTCATTCGGTAAATTTCTAAGTCGTTTGCTGAAAGCATTTTTTCTACCCAAGAAGAATTGTTGTAAGTAATTCATAATCATGTATTAAAATTTATTTTATAAACATTTAGGGCTCTATTCTAAAAAAATAGCTATACTTTTGTTTCGTATTTCATGAAAAAGTTCATCGTAGCCATATTAGCCGTTTTATACCTCGGTACTTCAACCGGGGCAACGGTGCACATGCACTATTGCATGGGCAAACTGGCTGATTGGGGTTTGGGGCACAATAAATCCAAAACTTGCGGTAACTGCGGCATGGAGAAGTCTGAAGAAAAAGATAATGGCTGCTGCAAGGATGAACATAAGTTTGTGAAGAATGACAATGACCAGAAAACTGCTGAGTCATTCGTTACTAATTTTGCATTACAGGTTATTGACATACCGGTTGAATGTTTTACCAGTTCAGAAATCCTGGTTTCTTCTGTTACCGAAAAACATCCTGTAAGTCACGCTCCACCCCGAAGTAGCGGCGTTGCGGTGTACATCCGCAATTGTACTTTCCTTATTTAGAGATTATACTCATTGATGAGCCAGGTGTTCCTACACCGGGCTATTGGCATTTCTATATGCCGTTGTAATTCGTTTTCCAACATAGTAAAATAGTAAAAAATGAAATCAGTAAAAATGCTGATGATGGCGGCTTTGACCATCATGTCTGTTTCTGTATTTGCTCAGGAAAAAGCAGGCAAAAGAGACACATTGAAGCACACAAAACTTTATACCTGTTCAATGCATGACAGCATAGCTATGAAAAAGCCCGGTAACTGCCCGGTTTGCGGTATGAAACTGGAACGTTCACCAAAAGAGCAAATGAAAGCTGAAGTTGTAAAAAACTACTCCTGCCCGATGCACGCCGATGTGGTAAGTAATAAACCGGGAAAATGCACCAAATGTGGAATGGATTTAAACCTTTCACCAAAAGAAAAAATGAAAATGGAAGTAGTAAAAGCCTATGCATGTCCAATGAAATGTGAAGGCGATAAAACATACGACAAAGCCGGTAAATGCCCTAAATGCGGCATGGATTTAAAAGAAAAGAAAGAAGATCACAGCAATCATCAACATTAATCAAAATCATAAATAACTATGAACAAGATAATTTCAGCAATTGCAATTGTATCTGCACTTGTTTTTTCAGCCTGCAGCAACAGCAGCCCTAAAAATGAACATGAGGGGCACGATATGAGCAAAACGAGTACCGACACAACACAGCATGTATCTGCAACAGATGATAAGGATGTAAAGGCAGTTTCTGTTGTTTTTACGAATGTTGATGCCAAAGCAGCAGCATCCATAAAAGAAATTGTGGACCATTACCTGCATATCAAAAATGCCCTGGCCGGTGATAATGCCGGTGAAGCTGCGAGTGGAGCAAAAGCAATGGAAAATGCTATTGGCAAACTGGATAAATCATTATTGACGGCAGAACAAAAAACAGCCTACGATGCCAACGAAGCAGAAATGAAAGAACATGCAGAACATATAGCTAAGAACGGGGATAATATTAAGCATCAGCGGTCACATTTTGTAATGATGAGTGAAGTAGTTTATGACCTGGTGAAAAACTTCGGTGCTGGCCGCCCTCTTTATCATGACCATTGTCCAATGGCAAGGGACAACCAGGGTGCCATGTGGATTAGCGAAGTAAAGGAAATTAAAAACCCGTATTTCGGTTCCGGAATGTTCAAGTGCGGCAGAGTAGAGGAAGTAATTCAATAATGATTAATCAAACATCATGGTTCAGAAACTGATTGAACTGGCTTTACGCAACAGGCTGATTGTGCTGCTCCTGGCAGGCGGCCTGTTTGCGTATGGTATTTATTCTGTTAAGCAAAACCCGATTGATGCCATTCCGGATTTGAGTGAAAATCAGGTTATCGTCTTTACCGAATGGATGGGTCGAAGTCCGCAGGTAATGGAAGACCAGGTAACCTATCCTTTGGTTAGTAATCTGCAGGGTATCCCAAAGATTAAGAACATCCGGGGCACATCTATGTTCGGGATGAGTTTTGTATATGTGATTTTTGAAGACAATGTGGACATCTATTGGGCAAGAACAAGAGTACTGGAACGACTGAATTTTGCACAGCGGTTATTACCGCAGGGTGTAACCCCCACATTAGGGCCTGATGGCACGGGTGTAGGTCATGTTTACTGGTACCATTTAGATGCGCCGAAATTGGATCTGGGTGAGCAAAGAGCCTTGCAGGACTGGTATATCAAGTTTGCCTTGCAAACAGTGCCGGGTGTTGCAGAAGTAGCTTCATTTGGCGGATTTGAAAAGCAATACCAGTTGGTGGTTGACCCGGTAAAACTGCAGTTTTACAACATCTCGCTGATGGATGTAATGAATAAAGTAAAAGCGAATAACAATGATGTAGGCGGCAGAAAGTTTGAAATGGCAGATATGGCCTATATCATTCGGGGCCTCGGCTATATAAAAAGTAAGGAGGATGTTGAAAACATTGCACTCGCAAACTATAATGGTATCCCGGTTAGAGTAAAAGACATCGGCACAGTACAAATGGGTGGTGATTTACGTCTCGGCATCTTTGATATGGATGGGAAAGGTGAGGTGGTGGGCGGCATTGTAGTGATGCGGTATAATGAGAATGCCAATAAAGTAATTGAAGCTGTAAAAGCGAAAATGAAGGAAGTAGAAAAAGGATTGCCCGAAGGGGTGACATTTAAAACCTCCTATGATCGCAGCACTTTGATACAGGAAGCTATTGATTCGGTAAAAGGAACACTGATTGAAGAGATGATTGCTGTATCTCTTATTGTTCTTATTTTTTTATTTCACTGGAGAAGTGCTGTAATTATCCTTATTCAATTACCTATTTCTGTAGCGGCCGGTTTTATATTCCTGGAAATGTTTGGTATTTCATCCAACATAATGTCATTAACAGGTATTGCACTGGCTATTGGCGTGGTGGTAGATGATGGTATTGTTATGGTGGAGAATGCTTACCGGCATATCAGTGAAGCGCAAACAGCAAAAATTAACTCATCCGACAAAGCATAAATATGGCAAAATTGCTCAAAAGAAATAAAGACCCGCTGACACCTGAAGAACGGAGTGAAATTATTGAGAAGTCATCCAAGCAGGTGGGCCCAGGTGTATTTTATTCTACCATCATCGTGGTTACTTCTTTTCTTCCGGTATTTCTGCTTACGGGTATGGAAGGCAAGCTCTTTCATCCGCTGGCATGGACAAAAACGTTCATCCTGCTGATCGATGCTTTTCTTGCTATCACTTTAACTCCTGTACTGATTTCATTTTTTCTCAAAGGCAGATTAAAGCCTGAAAGTGCCAATCCAATTACAAGAACGCTGGAAAGAATCTATACCCCAATCCTGAAGTGGTGTTTGAAGTGGCGTAAAACCACCATTGCGGTAAATATTATTGCCCTGGCAACCGGCATCATAATGATGACAAGGCTCGGCTCTGAATTTATGCCGCCGCTGGATGAAGGTTCCTTGCTCTTTATGCCTGTTACATTACCCGATGTGTCCAATTCAGAAGCTAAACGACTGCTGCAGGTGCAGGATAAAATCATCAGCACTGTTCCAGAAGTTTCACATGTACTGGGCAAGGCAGGCCGGGCAAATACGGCAACGGATAATTCACCTATCAGTATGATAGAAACCATTATTCTGCTGAAGCCAAAAAGCGAATGGAGAAAGGGAATGACGAAAGATGGTATCATCAATGAGCTAAATTCCAAAATGCAGATACCGGGTGTTACCAATGGATGGACACAACCTATTATTAACCGTATTAATATGCTTTCAACAGGTATTCGGACCGATGTTGGGTTGAAAGTGTATGGACAAAACTTAGACAGTATTTATGCCTTTGCCCAAACTATCAAAAAGCAATTGGAAGGTATTGAAGGCATAAAAGATTTGTATGTGGAACCCATCACCGGCGGTAAGTATGTTGACATTGCAGTGAAACGGGAGGAAATTGGCCGGTATGGACTGAGTGTGGATGATGTTAATACGGTCATTGAAAGTGCATTGGGAGGGATGAAGCTTACTACGACGATTGAAGGCCGCCAGCGCTTTTCAGTAAATGCTCGGTACGGTCAGGATTTCCGTAATAACCTGGAATCATTAAAGAGGTTACAGGTTCAGACGATGAATTTCGGTCCGATTCCCTTAGAGGCCGTCGCAGAAATAAAACTCAGCGATGGACCGCCAATGATTAATTCAGAAAATGCCATGCTCAGGGGCACCGTTCTTTTCAATGTAAGAGAAAGAGATTTGGGAAGCACCGTAAAAGAGGCACAGGAAAGATTAAACCAGATGATAACTAAACTTCCTAAAGGATATTTCCTGGAATGGAGCGGCCAGTGGGAAAACCAGATAAGGGCTAATCGTACATTGAAAATGATTTTGCCAATAGTCATTATCATCATTTTCATGGTATTGTATTTCACTTATCATTCTTTTAAAGAAGCTGCTATTACGATGATAACAGTTCCGTTTGCATTGATCGGTGGGGTTTTCATGGTTTATTTTTATGGCATTAATTTATCCGTTGCGGTGGCAGTAGGTTTTATCGCCTTGTTCGGGATGGCTATTGAAACTGCTATGCTCATGACAATCTACCTGAATGAGGCCATGAATAATATGGTGGCAAAACACGGCAACTCCAAAGCAACTTTAACACCAGCTATCATTCGTGAATTTGTAATAGAAGGTTCAGCAAAGAGATTAAGGCCAAAGCTGATGACCGTATCAGTTGGGCTTTTTGGTTTGATACCCATTCTCTGGGCTACGGGTGTAGGCAGCGATATAATGCGTCCCATCACTATTCCATTGATTGGCGGTACACTTTCATCTACCATTTATGTACTACTGATTACCCCTGTCATATTTGAAATGATTAAGGAAAGAGAATTAAAACGTAAAGGTAAAATTGAATTAATTGATGTTAAAGAATAAACTAATCCTGGCATTGTTTGCATCTGTGGTTGCTGGCAGCAGCCATTCGCAAATCTTAAAACTGGATGCTGTTATTGACAGCATCAAATCATCGCATCCTGTGGTTAAAATGTATGATAATGAAATACGTTCCATGGATGAAGCGGCTAAGGGTGCAAGAAGCTGGATGCCGCCGCAGGTAGGCATCGGCCAGTTTATGACACCCTATGATGTGCGGCTTTGGCATCGGGAAGGCGATATACCGGGTATGGGTTCTGTGATGGTATCCGGCGAACAGATGTTCCCCAACCGAAAAAAGCTGGACGCAGATGAAAGGTATATGAAAGCTATGTCATCCGTGGAAAAGGAAAGAAAGAATGCCACACTCAATGAATTGATCAATGATGCAAAGCAGTTTTTTTACGAATGGATTATCCTGAAAAAGAAACTCGTGATACTGAGTGAAAACGAAAGGATTCTGGAATTCATGATTAAAAATGCGGAGATACGATATAGAAACGGGTTGGAGAAAATAAGCGCCTATTACAAAGCAAAAGCAGCATTGGGTGATGTAAAGAATATGCAACTTATGTTTGAAGCCGACATCAGGGAAAAACGCATCCGCCTTAATTCATTGATGGGCAGAAATGCCATGATAGAATTTGATATTGATACCACCTATTTATTAAGCGATTATTCAGCACTTGTTTTTGACAGCACATTATTCTACACTAACCGGAGTGACCTGAAATCTCTAAACAAGGAAATCAACCTCACATTGCTGAAACAGGAAACAGAAAAAGCTGCACTCAAGCCCCAGTTTGGTATACGCTACGATAATATGATTGGTTTTGGCGGTCAGCCTATGCAGTACACCATCATGGGTATGGTACGGATTCCGATGGCAAAATGGTCATCTAAAATGAACAAGGCTAATATTGAAAGCCTGAAATGGAAAACCTATGCCATACAATCACAAAAGGAAATGATGGTGAATGAATACAGCGGCATGGCCTATGGCATGAGAAATGAACTTGATTTAAAGAAAAAGCAAATAAAACTATACGAAGAAAATATTATTCCTGCTCTGCGGAATAATTACAAGACCATGCAACTGGGTTATGAGCAGAACACAGAAGAGTTATTTATGCTTTATGATGCATGGGAAACGTTGAATATGAAACAACTGGAATATGTGGATCTGCTCAACCAGGCATTGAAACTCCAGGTAACGATTGAAAGAATTATTGAAAAAAATTAAAACACCGCTGTATGCAAAGAAGAAACTTTTTGAAAATATCAGGCCTTAGTGCCGGTACGGTAGTAACAGGTGGTTCATTAGCCGGATTTCTGGTCAGTTGCAGTGGCTGTAAAAAGGAACATCATATGGGTTTAATGACGGAACCTGTAATGGTAACCGAAGGTGATTTTTCAACACTCCTTTCATTTCCCGCTCAGGCTGGATTGAATCAAACGCTTACGGCCCAGGCCACAACTGCCAATTTAAAGGGTACGACTATACCAGTATTAGGTTACCAACCTAACAGCCTGCTCGGCCCTACTTTCAAAATAAATAAAGGGGATGCAGTGAATATTCTTTTACAGAATAATTTATCGGAACATACCAATATACATTGGCATGGCTTAAAAATTCCGGCGTTGATGGATGGCCACCCTGACCAGTTGGCCGATGCAGGCAGCAATTTCCGATATCAGTTCACGGTAAATCAACGAGCTGGTTTAAGCTGGTATCATCCGCATCCTCATGAAAAAACCGGTAAGCAGGTATTCCAGGGATTAGCTGGTTTATTCATTATTAATGACGCAGAGGAATCTGCGCTGAACCTCCCATCTGGTCAATACGAAATCCCATTGGTGATACAGGATAAACGCATCACTAATAGCGGAATAACTTATAATCCTTCTATGGAAGAAGTAATGGCTGGCTATATGGGTGACTCAATTGTAGTCAATGGCATTTACTCACCTTATACAGATGTATCCACCCGGTATTACCGCCTTCGCTTATTGAATGGTTCTAATGCAAGGGTGTACAACCTTGCTCTCAGCAATAATGCCGACATAATAGTAATCGGTAATGATGGAGGCCTATTGAAAAATCCGGTTAATATAAAAGAAATTTTGATTGCGCCTGGTGAAAGATTGGACGTATTGGTCAACTTTAGCGGAGTAACAGTCGGTACGGAACTATTTTTAATGAGTAAAGAATTTGTACAGGGTGGCGCTGCACAGGGTAAGCAATCTTTCAGAATAATGAAGTTTAAAGTAACATCCACAGTTACCGATCCATTTACAGTTCCTGCTAACCTGAGTGTAATTAGTAATATCCAGGTTTCATCAGCAGTAAAGACAAGAACATTTGATATTTCAAATGCAATGGAGCATCATGGATATCCCATGAATGACGGCATGCAGATGCGGCACCGTATCAACGGCAAATTATTTGACAGCAACCGTATTGACGAGAATGTTGCTGCCAATACTAATGAAATTTGGGTTTTTGACAACAGCAAAGGAGATGAACCACACCCTATGCACCTACATGGGGTATTTTTCCAGGTGCTTGACCGAACGGGTGGCAGGGGAACCAGGATAGCTTCAGAAAGCGGATGGAAGGATACGGTACTGGTAATGCCGGGTGAAACAGTAAGAGTACTTGTTCCATTTGAAAGCAATACCGGAAAGTTTGTATTCCATTGTCATAACCTGGAACACGAAGACGATGGCATGATGTTACAATATCAATTGAGTTAACCGGACATAAAATGAAGAAATTAATTTTATTCAGCCTCCTTGCTTTAATTGTTGCACTTGTAGCCTGTAACAGTGATAAGGATTCCCATAAAGGCCATCTGTCAGACGGGGCTAAAGAAATGTACACCTGCCCCATGCCGGAAGATTCAGTCTTCAGTGATAAACCCGGCACATGTCCAAAGTGCGGAATGGACTTGGTGAAAATGGAGGATCATAATCAGGAAAAGGAGAAAGCAGAATACACCTGCTCCATGCACCCCGAAGTAATAAGAGACAAACCCGGTGCTTGCCCAATCTGCGGAATGGACTTGGTGAAGAAGGAATCTGCCAACAATAATCCGGGTGATATTGAAATGGGATCATTGCTAAGACCAACCAACGAATTTGTAGTGTCATCCATTCCTGTTACCACCATTGAGCAACGGGGAGAACAGATTGAGATTGAAGCCCTGGGCAATATTGCTTATGACACAAGGCAGGTGGGAAGTATCTCAGCAAGAGTGTCAGGCAGAATTGAGAAGTTATATGTCCGCTATCGTTATCAGAAAATTGCCAAAGGCCAAAAGATATTGGATATATACAGCCCTGAATTACTTACTGCACAGCAGAATCTTTTGTTCCTGTTAAAGAATGATGCAGAAAACATCACATTTATTCAGGCTGCAAAGGAAAAACTATTGTTATTAGGTATGAGTAATGAACAGTTGGGGCAGGTAATAAAAGCCGGTCAGCCATCATTAACAATTGCTGTGTACAGTAATTACAGTGGACATATACATGAAGCAGCCAACGATGGCGGCATGAATAAAGAACCTGGTAATATGAGAGATATTTCTCTGATTACTGAAGAACTGACTTTGAAGGAAGGAATGTATGTGCAGAAGGGGCAGTCTGTTTTTACTGTTTTCAATCCGGACAGGGCCTGGGCTATATTAAATATATATGGCGAAAATCAATCGATGGTAAAAACAGGGAACACAGTACGGATTGTACCGGAAACTGCTCCGGGGAAAGATTTCCGGGCAAGTATTGATTTCATAGAACCCTTTTACCGTAAAGAAAGTAAAACGCTGACAGCCAGAGTATATTTCAATAATAGTGGTTTGAAAATTCCGGTGGGAAGCCAGGTCAAAGCAACCATTTTTGGAATTACGAAAGAAGCCCGGTGGCTGCCTAAGGAGGCTGTGCTTTCATTAGGCATGGATAAAGTGGTATTTCAACATTCAGACGGAGGCTTTAGAGCGAAGAAGATCAGTACCGGCATCATTCATGAAAAGCATATACAGGTGCTTAGCGGATTAACAGCGAAGGATTCTGTGGCGTTAAATGCACAATTTCTTATGGACAGCGAAAGTTTTATCAAAGTTAAAAACTGATTATGCGGTATATCACTATTATCACATTTCTATTATTTGTTCTGGCATCCTGCAAGAATAAAAATAAAATAGCAGCAGACCCCGACACTTATTATACCTGTTCTATGGATCCGCAGGTGGTGGAATACAAACCTGGCAAATGTCCCATTTGCAAAATGGATTTAACTCCGGTAAGGAAAAAGAACGGGGAGAATAAAGATGAATTGCAATTAAGCGAACAGCAAATTCAGTTGGGGAACATACAAACAGATACTATTCGCAACGGAACAATCGGCGACCAATTAGTATTAACTGCCACATTGAACTTTGACCAGATGAAAACAACCTCGGTTAGTTCAAGAGTAATGGGCAGGGTTGAAAGATTGTTTTATAAAAATATGGGTGATTACGTTAAAAAAGGTTCACCCCTTTATGAGATTTACAGCGAGGATTTAAACAATGCAAAGCAGGAGTATCTTTTAGCATTGGATAAGAAAAGGGCATTTTCTGCTGAAACGGTGATTGACTTTGACCAGTTGATTCAGAGTGCCAGAAACAAACTGCTGCTTTGGGGTTTAAGTGAACCACAGATAGCAGAACTGACACAAACAAGAAAAGCATCACCAACCACTACATTTTACAGTACAGCAGGCGGCTATGTTACACAACTCGATATTCGGGAAGGTGATTATGTAATGGAAGGCGGTACAATTGTAAAACTGGCCGACCTTTCCACCTTGTGGGCAGAGGCACAGGTTTATACATCGCAAATGGCAGAAATAAATACCAACAGCATGGCTATCGTTCAGTTGCCTGATTTTGACAATAAAGAAATCAAAGGAAGGATTGAGTTTGTAAACCCGGAAATCAATCCTGACACACGAATCAATCTTATCCGGGTTTCCATCCCCAATCCGGGCAATCAGTTAAAACCCGGTATGCCTGCTTATGTATTATTGAAAAGTCCGCAGCGAAAATCAATAACCCTGCCGGTTGACGCAGTCATCCGGGATGGCAAAGGGGCAACTATTTGGGTGCAGACGGGCAAAAACACATTTAAAAGCATAATGGTTCAGCCAGGTCTGGAAAGCGGTGATAGAATTGAGATTAAATCAGGTTTAAATGAGGGAGATATAGTTGTATTAACAGGTGCATACCTTCTGCACAGCGAATATGTATTTAAAAAGGGAGCAGACCCAATGGCGGGACACAATCACTAATCAATTATTACGTTATGGCCGAAGCAAAATATGTATCAGCATTACGGTTTAAATGGCTTACACCGCTATATGATTTTTTTGTCGGCGTCACCATGCCGGAAAGAAGGATTAAGCAAACTTTGATAAACACATCATTTCTCACTGATTATGCTGCAGTGCTTGATTTTGGTTGCGGAACAGGAACACTTACTATAATGGCAAAGGCGCACAGACCTTCAATCAATATAACCGGTATTGATATTGATAAGACGATACTTAAAAAGGCTTCTGAAAAAATCGGGGAGAAAGGAATGGAAATAAAGCTTATAGCGTATGATGGGGAACATCTCCCTTTTGCTGATTCCAGCTTTGATCGCATTATTTCCTGTCTGGTATTTCATCATTTAGATACTACAGTCAAGCGAAAAATGCTTGCAGAGTTATACAGAATATCCAAAACCGGAGGGCAGATTATTATTGCAGATTTTGGCCGTTCAGCATCATGGTTTCAACGGATGTTATTTACTCTAATCCGTGGCTTAGATGGATTTAAGCCGACTGAAGCCAATGCGAGGGGTTTGATGCCTTCAATGATAAGTGATGCCGGATTTAATTATTCCGGAATAGAGCAAAAGTTTAAAACAATATTTGGCGAGGTTCAACTATTCAAAGCAATAAAACAATACTAAAATATGAAAAAGTCTTTTGTAACTGTTATTGTATCTGTTGTCTTTTTTCTGATTTATACCACAGCCGCTGCACAGAAGGCAGGAGAAGTTTGTTATAATCCAAATTTAATAAAAGATACAACCAAGAAGAGCATTAAGTCAATGGCTTATGCCCTCATTAATGGTGACAGCATTAAAATCAATTATCATTCACCCGGTGTTCGTAAAAGAATTATTTGGGGTGGCCTGGTTCCCTTTGATGAAGTATGGGTTACCGGTGCCCATGATGCAACAACACTGGAAATACCCAAAACATTTGTGGTAAACGGAACAGAAATACCAGCAGGCAAATATGCCATTTTTACTATCCCCGGTAAAGATGAATGGATTGTTATTATTAACAGGCATTGGAAACAACATTTAGCAACCGAATATGACGAGAAGGAAGATGTCGTAAGAATCAAAGTAAAGCCAACGAAAAATACTCACAAAGAACGGTTGCAATATTTTGTAGAAATTACAACTGACAAAAGTGCAAAGATTTCTGTGGCATGGGAGCTGCTAAAAATCGAATTTGAATTAAAAAATGTAAATTAAGTATCATGAGAAGAATAGTATTATTTAGTGTATTTGCTTCATGTGCTTGGTTTCAATCCTTTTCACAAAGCAAAGAAGCTGGTACTGACCTGGCTGAAATCAAAAAATATATACGGAATACGGATACAATTCCGGTTTCGCCAATAAGTAAAGATAACCAAGCTGTCAAATTGGTATTAAAGCAATATAATAGTGCTATAGAAAAACTGGATATGACCAGCACAGAAGCCTTTTTCAGCGAAGACTCGAAAATTTATGAATCAGGTGAAAGTAAGGGGAATTATGAGCATTATATGAAAGACTACTTGATACCTGAATTAAAGAAGTTTAAATCTTTCAAATTCAATGATTATAAAGTGGAAGTTATGTTGGTTGGCAATTACGCTTTTACTACTGAAACCTATAATTATAGTATTGTTATTGCGAAAGACAATACTGAACTCAGGAGCAAAGGTGTTAGTACAACCATTTTAAAGAAAATAAAAGGAGGATGGAAGATTATGATAAGTCATAGTTCATCAGGAAAATAGTTTATATAAATAGCATAATATGGAATATCAACAACGATACACCTGCCCCATGCACCCAGAAGTAGTTCAGGATAAACCAGGTGACTGCCCCATATGCGGAATGAATTTAGTTCCGCTAACCAGTATGCAAAGTGAAGGTCATTCAAATTATCATAAGCATACTAAAGTTGATAAACATATAAAACAAGAGCAACAAACTAATCCGGTAATAAACATTAATGAAGTAAAAGGGTTTCAGAAATATACCTGCCCCATGCATCCGCAGATTGTACAGGATGAACCAGGCAAATGTCCTTTATGTGGCATGACGTTGGTGCCGCTTTCGAAAACAATATCGCATAGTGGTCATGGGTCGCATTCGTCAGGAATTGCCGATTTCAAGAAAAGGTTTTATGTTGTTTTGGTGCTTACTATCCCCATCATGCTGTTATCAGAAATGATACAGCACTGGTTTGGTATTCATTTCAGTTTCCCTGGTTCCAAATATGTACTTTTCTTTTTGTCATCCATTGTTTTCTTTTATGGTGGATGGCCTTTTTTGAAAGGATTGGTTGGAGAGTTGAGAGCAAAGAATCCGGGTATGATGACACTGGTGGGCTTTGCCATTTCAGTTGCCTATATCTACAGTGTAGCAACCGTTTTAGGGTTGAAAGGAATGGATTTTTTCTGGGAGCTGGCTACGCTTATTCTGATCATGCTGTTAGGGCACTGGATTGAAATGAAATCGGTGGCAGGTGCATCAAGAGAATTGGAGTTGCTGGTTCAATTGATGCCCGATGATGCCCATCTTGTACATGGTGAGCACATACTGGATGTCAAAACTGAAACACTTAAAGGGGGGGACATCATTTTAATAAAACCGGGAGAAAAAATTGCAGCGGACGGTATCATTACGGAAGGGAACAGTTATCTGAATGAAAGTATGCTCACCGGTGAATCAAAGCCGGTTGAAAAAGGCGAAGGAGATAGTGTTATTGCCGGGTCTATCAATGGGAATGGAGCCATTAAAGTAGCCGTATCACATGGCACAATGGATTCTTACCTGTCACAAGTAATAAAACTGGTGCAGGATGCACAAAAATCTAAATCCAAAACACAATTGATAGCTGACAGAGCAGCCCGTTGGCTAACGTTGATTGCTATCGCTGCAGGTATCACCACTTTTCTTGTATGGTATTTGTCGGGTAAAGATTTAGCTTTTTCCATTGAGAGAATGGTAACTGTTATAGTCATTTGCTGTCCCCATGCTTTGGGGTTGGCTGTTCCCCTGGTGGTGGCCAAATCAACAGCTTTGTCAGCAAAACATGGCCTGCTCATAAAGAACAGGACTGCCTTTGAAAATGCGAGAAAAATAACCACCTTAGTTTTTGATAAAACAGGAACACTTACTATCGGAAAATTTGAAGTATCAAAAATCATTACCACCTCCGAAGAGTTATCTGAAAAGGAGTTGTTGAGATACACTGCTGCATTGGAACAAAACTCAGAGCATCCAATAGCCTCAGGTATCATTCAAAAAGCAAATGACTTATCCATTCAGATTACAGCAGCTGAAAACTTTAATGCCATAACCGGAAAAGGAATAGAAGCTACTTTTGAAGGGAAAGATATTAAAGTTGTAAGCCCTGGCTATCTTTCAGATAAGAGCATTGCAATACCCGATAATTTTCAGGCTGATGCAACTGAAACAGTCGTGTTTGTTTTAGTAAACAGTAAACTGGCAGGTTATATTTTTTTGTCAGATCAAATCAGGCCTGAATCTACAGAAGCTATTCAAACTTTGCATCAGATAAATATAAAATCAGTGTTGCTAACCGGGGATAACAGAAAAGTAGCAGAGACTGTAGCCGGTAAGTTAGGGATGGACAGCTTTTTTGCTGAAGTGTTACCGCATCAAAAATTGGATAAGATAAAAGAATTGCAGGATAAAGGAGAATTTGTTGCTATGACAGGAGACGGCGTCAATGATGCCCCGGCGTTAGCTCAGGCCGATGTCGGTATTGCAGTGGGTTCGGGTTCTGATATCGCTGCCGAAACAGCGGGAATTATTTTAGTAAACAGCAACCCCAGGGATGTTGTTTCATTAATTCAGTTTGGTAAAGCTACTTACAGAAAGATGATTCAGAATTTGATCTGGGCCACAGGCTATAATATAGTGGCATTACCATTAGCGGCAGGTGTGCTGTATAAATTGGGAATTTTGTTAAGCCCGGCAGCAGGTGCAGTCCTGATGAGTGTGAGTACGGTCGTGGTGGCAATCAATGCAAGCCTCTTAAGGGTTAAATAAGCCATTCACTAGCACGGAGTAAGGTTTTCGAAATCAGCAAAAACAGTCTGATTTACACGTTTTTGCAACTACGATGACATTTTTATAGCCCGTTTTAAAAGGAATTACCAGTTATACCGCTATTTTTGTAATGATGAAGTTATTATTCCTGTTTTTAAGCTTATACCTGCTCGTACTGTCCTGCATTCCCTGTAATGACAGTAAGGAATGTAATATAGCAACTCCGGTAGAAGTTTATGCGTCGAACAATCACCAGGAACATAACCATTCCAAAGAAGCCTGTACGCCATTTTGTACCTGTTCATGCTGTGCGGCTTCTGCATTTTATAACCCTATTGGTAAAGCACAGGTCGTAAAAGAGGATTTCCAATCTATAAAGTACCCTATTCATAACGAGAACTTAAATACAGAAGTTTCCTATTCCATCTGGCAGCCTCCCAAGATAGCTGCTTAACTCTCTTTCCTCTCAGTGCAGCAATCATGCACTGACTATTACATTATTTCATTTCGGTTTCCAAGAGGTTATGACTAAGAAAGGAAAGTCTATAACCCGCAGCAAACCTGTTTACAGCAAGATCAAAGACCCTGTAAAACCCATGTGGATGCGGGTAACTAAAATTGTTACACTGATAGTGCTTGGTGCTATTATGGTAATAGCAATAGCTGCGTATATGATGAAATATTATCACCTTATTTCAAATCACAAATAAAGACATGCTTAATAAAATTATTCATTTCAGTATAAGACATAAGCTCATCATCGGGTTGATGACACTGGCACTCATTATTTGGGGAGTGTGGAGCGCAGGCAAACTACCTGTGGATGCTGTACCGGATATTACTAACAATCAGGTACAAATTATCACAATTACCCCGACTTTGGCCGCACAAGAGACGGAACAACTGGTTACTTATCCGATAGAGCAAAGCCTGGCCAACCTTCCCGATCTGGAAGAAATGCGATCCATATCAAGGTTTGGGTTATCGGTTATCACCGTAGTATTTCATGATGACATTGACATCTATTTTGCCCGTCAATTGATAAATGAAAAGCTAAAAGAGGCGGAGGAGAAAATCCCTAAAGGCTTAGGCACGCCGGAACTGGCCCCGGTAAGTACGGGCCTGGGAGAAATATACCAATACATCATTCACCCCAGAAAAGGGTCAGAAGATAAGTATTCCGCAATGGACTTACGTACCATGCAGGACTGGATCGTTGCTCGGCAACTATACGGAACTCCAGGTGTAGCCGAAGTAAACAGCTTTGGCGGTTTGCTAAAGCAGTATGAAGTAGCGGTCAACCCCTATCGACTTAAAGCAATGAATGTAACTATAGCTGAAATATTTTCTGCATTGGGAAAGAATAATGAAAATACAGGTGGGGCATATATTGATAAAAAACCAAATGCCTACTTTATTCGGGGGATTGGACTAATTGGTTCAATGGAAGATATTAAGAATACGGTTGTAAAAAAGGTCAACAACATTCCTGTTTTGGTTAAGGATGTTGCCGAAGTGCAGTTAGGGAATGCGGTCCGGTATGGTTCAGTTACCTACAATGGAGAAAAGGAAGTAGTGGGCGGTATTGTAATGATGCTGAAAGGCTCAAATAGCGCCGCTGTTGTAGAACGGGTAAAAGCCAAAATGGAAATCATCAAAAAAGCAATACCAGATGATGTGGTGATTGAGGCATACGTTGACCGAACAAGTTTGGTAAACCGGGCTGTTGGCACAGTAAAGACAAACCTGGTGGAAGGCGCATTGATTGTAATATTTATATTGATTCTCTTTCTCGGTAATATCCGTGCTGGTTTGATAGTGGCTTCTGCTATTCCTCTATCCATGTTATTTGCATTAGGGATGATGCGGGTATTTAATGTTAGTGCTAACCTGATGAGTTTGGGTGCAATTGATTTTGGATTGATTGTGGACGGTGCAGTTATTATTGTAGAAGCAACATTGCATTTTTTGGTTGTGAAAAAAATAGCAGGGAAACTGACGCAGCAGCAAATGGACGATGCAGTAGAAAGCAGCGCAAAAAAAATGATGAGTTCGGCAGCTTTCGGACAAATCATTATACTCATTGTTTACTTGCCAATACTTTCGTTACAGGGGATTGAGGGAAAAATGTTCCGGCCAATGGCAGAAACAGTAGGCTTTGCCATTTTAGGGGCATTGATACTTTCACTTACTTATATTCCCATGATGTCGGCATTATTTCTTTCAAAGAAAACAAGCCACAAGAAGAATATTTCTGATAAACTGATGGAGTTCTTTCAGAGATTATATACACCGCTTATCCGTTGGGCAATCAAAATGAAATATGCGGTTGTAGGCGGCGCAGTTGCTTTATTGGCTGTTGCTATAATCATCTTCAGCAGGATGGGAGGTGAATTTATTCCGCAGTTACAGGAAGGAGATTATGCATTTCACTGCATCTTACCACAGGGAACATCCTTAACACAAAGCGTGGAAACATCTATGCAGGCCAGCCGCATCATCAAATCATTTCCTGAAGTAAAAATGGTAGTAGGTAAAACCGGTAGCGCCGAAGTTCCAACCGATCCAATGCCACCCGAAGCATCTGACCTTATCATTATGCTAAAACCAAAAAGCGAATGGACAACAACAAAAGATTATAATGAACTGGCAGCATTGATGATTGAAAAATTAGAAGTAATACCCGGCGTTTTCTTTGAGGCATCACAACCTATTCAAATGCGATTCAATGAATTGATGACAGGTGTAAGACAGGATGTTGCTATAAAGATATTCGGAGAGAACATTGATACGTTAGCGGCTTTGGCACCTAAAGTTGCACAAGTCGTACAATCCGTAAGAGGAGCAACAGACCCGCAGGTAGAAAGAACTACAGGTTTGCCACAAATCACTATTCAATATGACCGGGCAAAGATTGCCGGATATGGTTTGAATATTGAAGACATCAATCATACTGTCAGTACGGCTTTTGCAGGTGAAGCAGCGGGAGTGGTTTTTGAGAATGAAAGAAAATTTGATTTGGTGGTGAGGCTGGACAGCGCAAGCCGTACTTCCATTGATGATGTAAGCAATTTATTTGTAGCAACCCCTGATGGTTCACAAATTCCATTATCCCAGGTAGCTTCTGTATCGTTTAAGGAAGGCCCTGCACAGATAAGCCGTGAAGAAGGAAAACGAAGAATTGTAGTTGGCTTTAATGTAAAAGGCCGTGATGTTGCCAGTGTGGTCAAAGAGATACAGGAGAAACTGATAGCTGAGGAAATTCTTCCAGTGGGCTATTATTATACGTATGGGGGCACATTTGAAAACTTGCAGGAAGCATCAGCGAGATTAACAATTGCTGTGCCGGTTGCGCTGGCTTTGATTTTTTTGTTACTCTATTTCACATTCGGGTCAGCAAAAGAAGCATTACTGATTTATACCGCCATTCCTATGAGTGCTATTGGCGGGGTGTTTGCTTTACTGTTAAGAGGAATGCCTTTCAGTATTTCAGCAGGCGTAGGATTCATTGCATTGTTTGGTGTGGCGGTACTAAATGGTATTGTTTTAATCAGCACATTTAATCAGTTAGAAAAAGACGGAATGAAGGACATCATTCAACGGGTGTTTGAAGGAACAAAAATCCGCTTACGTCCGGTATTAATGACTGCTTCGGTAGCAGCTTTGGGTTTTATTCCGATGGCATTATCAACTGGTGCGGGCGCAGAAGTACAAAAACCCTTGGCCACAGTAGTAATAGGCGGATTAATTACTGCAACATTCCTGACACTGGTGGTATTGCCTTTGCTTTATATTATTTTTTCAGCAAAACGGAAAACAAAAGTGAAACCTGTAACCCTATTCATTACAGGTATGCTGGCCCTGACAATTTCAAATAATGTAGATGCCCAGCAACCCAACGTAAAAAGAGTAAGTATTAATGAAGCGATTGCACTGGCAAAAAATAATTTGCTGTATGAAATAAATAACCAGCAAATCAATAGAGGGAAAGCACAGATTAAAACAGCAACTGCCTTTTCAAAAACGGGTGTATTTGCAGAAAATGAAGATATGCGGCCAAGTGATAACACCGGGATATTAAAAATCGGGGTATCACAAAGCATTGCATGGCCGGGCCTGAATAAAGCACAAAAGAATCTTTACAATGAGCAGTTGAAATACTACGAGGTAAATACGGCCGCTATTGATGTTGAAGTAAAACGAGATGTAAAAACTGTCTACTACCAGCTTTGGTATTTGCAGGATAAACAACAACTCTATCACAGGTTGGACAGCATTTACAAATCATTGAATGACGCTGCTATTCTGAAAGTAAGAACAGGTGACAGTCCGGGTTTAGATAGTATTGCTGCTAATGTAAGGATGATGGAACTAAAGGCTTTGATACAGCAGATTAGTAAAGAAATTCAGATTCAGCAGCAATTATTATCGCAATACCTCAATACAAATGAATCCTTGCTGCCGTTAATAACACCATTAGAGAGACTGTCGATGCCCGGCACTATATCTGACAGTCTTCATCCTTTGCTGGCATTACAATCGCAAAATATCAATATAGCTGCCGCAGGTATTGGAGTTGTGAAGAATCAAAACAAGCCTGAGTTCTCAGGACGTTTCTTCAGTCAGCGTTTGTGGGGTGCTAATGACCCCTTTACCGGGTTTTCGGTAACAGCAGCTTTTCCATTATTTGGCGCAGGTGCTTTTAAGAATAGAATAAAAGTTGCGCAAGCCGATATGGTCGTTCAGCAAAGACAATTTGATTATAGCAAACAGGTTTTAAGCACAAGGCAACTACAGATGCAGCAGGAAGTGGAAAAGAGTCGCAGCCTGTTATTCTTTTATGAATCAACCGGGTTAAGACAGGCAGAAGAAATTATAAAAGCTGCCACACTTGCATACCGTGCCGGAGAAATCAGTTTTGCAGAATTATCACAATACCTGGCACAGGCAATTGAGATTAAAAAAAATTATCTGGAAAATTTGAATGCTTATAATCAGTCAGTCATTCAATATTACTATTACATCAATCAATAAAATAAATACAGATGAAGAAGTGTTTTATATTAACAATCCTTTTCGCAGGTCTTGCAACCTTTGTTTCTTGCAGCAGTAAGGGTACTGCTGAAACGGCAACAACAGAAGAAGGCCATACAGATGAACATGCAAATACCAACACGGCCATACTAACGGATGAACAGATAAAAAGCATTGGCATTGAATTGGGTGTTATAGAAGAAAAACAATTGACAGCCTCTCTTAAAACAAACGGGGTTTTACAAGTACCTAATCAAAACAAAGCAAGTGTAAATTCCTTGTACAGTGGGGTGATTAAATCTTTGCTAATCCAACCGGGTAATTATGTGAGAAAAGGACAGACAATTGCCACAATTGCAAACCCTGATTTTATCCAGGCTCAAAGCGAATACCTCAGTGTGAATTCAAAAATCGTGTTGGCGGAATTGGAAGTAAAAAGACAGAGAGATTTGAATGCAGGCAATGCAGGAGCTTTAAAAAATCTTCAGTCTGCGGAAACAGAATTAAGAACATTAAGAACGCTAAAATCAACATTGGAGCAGCAGATTAAATTGATGGGCATTAATCCCGAAAGACTTTCTAATGGTAAATTGATTTCTGTTTTGTCAATTTCAAGCCCTATCAGTGGCGTAGTAAGTAATGTAATAGTAAAAATGGGAAGCTACGTGGATGTAAGCACACCTGTTGCCGAAATTGTTGACAACAGCCAGTTGCATCTTGATTTGTTTGTTTATGAAAAAGATTTGCCCAAATTGAAAAATAATCAACTCATACACTTTACACTAACCAACAACCCCGGCAAAGAATATGATGCACAGATTTATTCATTAGGCTCCTCCTTTGAAGGTGAAAGCAAAGCAGTAACCGTTCATGCAAAAGTGCAGGGTGATAAAACGGGCTTGATTGATGGCATGAATATAACAGCAGTAATTAGTTTGGAAAATCAAACCTTACCGGCAGTTCCAACTGAGGCCATAGTAAATGTGGCAGGCCAGGATTATATTTTTATGGTATCTGAGCAGCATGGAGAAGAAGAATATAAAATGGATAGTGTAAAACATGATGTAAAAACAGAAGCAGGTCACAAAGATGAAAAAGGAATAACCTTTGAGAGAATACCTGTTGCCAAAGGCACAACTGATGTAGGATATACGGAGATTACTCTGCTGAAAGAGATTCCGAAAGACGCGAAGATTGTAGTGAAGGGCGCATACTTTGTTTTGGCAAAAATGACCAATTCAGGAGAACATGAACATTAAGCACGGGCAAAAATCTTAAATAAAACACTCATGCGATACATTATAATATTAAGCCTGATTCTATCGTGGAATTATGCTGATTCGCAAAACAAAATATTTTTTAATGCAGCAGATGTATATAACTATGTGGTACCTGAGCAGGGAATAAAGAAAATACGAACACCCTGGGGCAATCACGGAAGATTTCTGCTGCTGATTAAGAATGATGAAAGCAAAACAAAAATCAGGAAAAAGGACTTATGGGGTTTCCAAAATGCACAAAAAAAGTTACTTCGGTTTTCTCAGGGGAACACTTACGAGATTGTTGATAGCATCGCCCTAGTGATAATTTATAAAACGTATAGTCCTAAACCTGTTTATTACTTCAGCGAAAGTTTAGAAAGCAAGGTACTATTATTGGAAAAGAAAAAAATGATAAAGACACTTGGTATTGATAAGTTCAATCAATTGTATAAAAAATCGCCTTTAATCAGAACATTGACCTGATATAAAACAGCATGTACTCAATTTTTGTTGGAAGTTTATTGATCAGCCTGCTTCATGCAGTGATTCCCAACCATTGGTTGCCAGTGTTGGCTATTGGCAGAAAAGAAGGCTGGAGCCTAGCAGAGACCACACGTATTACTTTCATTGCAGGTATGGCGCATGTAATCAGTACAATAGTTATTGGCGTGCTGCTTGCTATGATAGGCAGCGAGCTTACAACACATATCGAGGATTTTACGAAAATAATCGGCCCCTCTATTCTGATATTGATTGGAATTTATTTTGTCAGGCAACATTACACTCATCATCATTTTCATTTGGAGAAAAAGCAAATTGAAAGGAAGAGCAAAGGTGCTGTTGTCGGCGCATTGGTCATTGCTATGTTTTTGTCCCCGTGCATGGAGATTGAAGCTT
Source organism: Chitinophagaceae bacterium (assembly GCA_044220915.1). Classification (GTDB taxonomy): domain Bacteria; phylum Bacteroidota; class Bacteroidia; order Chitinophagales; family Chitinophagaceae; genus JJ008. The sequence goes on along the minus strand of JBGAQD010000039.1, from coordinate 2,131 downwards.
ATTTTCTGCTTGCAGGCAGTAAAGGCTGGTATTTCCTTGTTATGATTGCTGGCTTATATACAATCATAACTGTTGCAGGAATGCTGGTCTGGATAAGGATAGCTTACAAGGGATTACTAAAATTAAACTGGCACAAATGGGAACATAATGCCGGAATCATTACCGGCCTTGTATTAATTATTACAGGAATTATTTCATTTTTTATTAATTGATTCTATATGGCACACAATCACGATGACATAAAAAATGCAGCACAAGACAGATGTTGCGATACAGACGAGAAGACAAATACAACAAAAGTTGTTCCATTGCATTTATCCGGTGATGGCCATGATCACGGAAATAAGGATAAAGATGAACAAGGATGGAAAACCCATTGGGATTTACTTTTGGCATTATTTATACTTGTCGTTCTGCTGGTATTGGAATACGGTTTTAAAGTTAATCTGCCTAAACTTCCATTATTGATAATAAACCTGATTGCATATTTAGTGGCAGGCCGAAAAGTTTTAGACCTTGCTTTCAGAAAGTCAAGACGGGGCGACATTTTCAATGAATTTGTTTTGATGAGTGTTGCAACTATTGGAGCATTTGTAATTGGTGAATATGAAGAAGGTGTCGCAGTAATGGTATTTTACCAGATCGGCGAATGGTTCCAGGATGCCGCTGTTTATAATGCAAAGAGAAGTATCAAAGCCCTGCTCGATGTAAGACCTGATGAAGTGACAGTGATCAGAAATGGTTTACCGGTCGTTGCAGATCCGTCTATTATTGAATTGGGAGAAACTATTCAAGTGAAGCCCGGGGAGAAAGTGGCATTGGATGGCGAATTACTTTCTGAGAATGCTTCATTCAACACAGCCGCATTGACAGGAGAAAGCAAACCAGATACAAAATACAAAGGTGAAACCATTTTGGCAGGTATGGTTAACCTAAATACAGTTGCAGAAGTAAAGGTAAATGCCCTGTTTAAAGATAGCAAGCTGAGCAAGATTCTGGAAATGGTGCAGGATGCTACAGCAAGGAAATCACAAACACAACTATTCATCAGCCGGTTCGCAAAAGTTTATACTCCTATTGTATTTTTCCTGGCTGTTGCTCTGTGTTTTGTCCCTTACTTCTTTGTTAATGATTATAATTTCCAAACATGGTTTTACAGAGCCCTGGTATTTCTTGTTATCAGTTGCCCTTGTGCATTAGTTGTGTCAATCCCCCTTGGGTATTTTGGCGGTATAGGTTTGGCATCAAGAAATGGAATTTTGTTTAAAGGAGGTAATTTCCTGGATGTGATGACTAAGATAAATGTGATTGTAATGGATAAGACCGGCACAATGACGAAGGGAGTTTTTAAAGTACAAAAAGTAGTACCCAATAGTATAGATAAAAAGGAATTAGTGAAATTAACTGCAGCCCTTGAAAAGAATTCTACGCATCCTATTGCAAAAGCTGTTACAGAGTATGCATGCGATATAACGAACAATTTAAAAGTCGAAGAGGTAGAAGAAATCCCAGGTCATGGATTAAAAGGAAAAGTTGATGGTAAAGAAATGCGGGCAGGAAATGTAAAGCTGCTGAAGAAATTCAATATTACTTATCCGGCGGAGATTGAAAATATAGTTGATACCATTGTTGTAGTAGCCATCAACAACCAGTATGCAGGGTATATCACTATGGGTGATGAAATTAAAGAAGATGCAATACAGGCTGTTAAAGACATGCACAGTCTTAACATCAGAACCGTCATGCTTTCAGGCGATAAACAATCAGTAGTAAATGAAGTAGCAAAGGCAGTTGGCATTGATGAAGCTTATGGTGATTTATTACCAGAAGGAAAAGTAGAGAAAGTCCAGCAATTAAAGAATGAAGGGAAACATATTGCCTTTGTTGGAGACGGGGTTAATGATGCTCCCGTTGTTGCTTTGGCTGATGCTGGTATTGCAATGGGTGGATTGGGAAGCGATGCCACTATTGAAACAGCAGATGTGGTTATTCAAAACGACCAGCCACATAAAATTGTATCTGCCATCAGGATTGGTAAAATCACAAGGAGCATTGTTTGGCAAAATATTATTCTGGCAATGACCGTAAAGGTCTTTGTACTGGCTTTAGGCGCTGGCGGAGTCGCCACGTT
>JBGAQD010000038.1:0-23822 GCA_044220915.1 Chitinophagaceae bacterium | reverse complement strand
AGTGCTGACAAAGTCGGGCAGCCATACACTTGACAATTACTTTGCTTTGACGGTAACCGGACGGGCTGATTCTATTGACTACTTACAAACTGATATAGTATTTAAACAATTTCCGGGCGGACGATTTCCTCATTTTAAAGGACTCTACTTTGTTCCTGAAAGCTGGGACGGATCAGACATTTTTATGGAACGACCCGATAATGATCTCAATTCTTCTGCTTTCATCTATGTTACAAAGAAGTTTGTTGATGCTTTCAAGAAGAACAAGGTGAAGAACATAAGCTTCGTTAATTTCAACGACTACTTAACCGATTGCGAAATGATAAAACTCGGGGCAACAGAAACAATGAAGATGAAAATTGACGAAATGATAAAGAAAGCCTGTGTATAATATTCAGTTTTTGCGGCAGCCGGAAACGACAAAAAATCTTCATCTTAGTACCATATGAACTGTGTAAAACCAACCCTGTGGAGTAAGCTGGTTATTATTCTTTTCTCTCCAAAAACATTTCGGCCATCATACACCGCACACTGCCGCCTTCCACTTCTTCAATGGTTGGCACCGCAATGGGTAATAAAGTGGAGTAAGCTTCCAGCATCTGCTTTTGTTCTTTGCGCAGGGAGTTAAATGCCGACCGGCTCATGACCAGGTATTTTTCACCGTCGTTATTTTTCAGCTGCAGCATGTTGCCGGCAAACTGGTGCATCTGGTCACGGGTAATGGCAATGATGCTGTGCCCGGTGGATTCCAGCAATTGGCGGACAGCGATGAGTTCCCATTCTTCTTCAATGGCTTCTTCGCAAAGCACACAAAAACCTTCGCCCAGCGCCATCATCACATTGGTGTGATAAACCGGCCTGCCGTTCTTATCGGTGGCGAGAAAAACAATGGCCTGGAAATTATTGGCGGCGGCATATTTTTCCAGCACGGGCAAACTGGTGCGTTCGGACACACAGGCATAGATCATCTTGTTGTCATGGTCGATGACCATGCTGCCGGTGCCTTCGAGGAACCGGCCTTCGGCTTCGTACTCACCCCAATCCTGCACCTCTCTTATTACAAACTCTTTTGCCAGCTGGTCCAGTATCTCATCCCTTTTTTCTATCCGCCTGCTGGGTGCATACATGGGAAACACCGACAACACCCCACCGGGAGAAGTGCTGAGCCAGTTGTTGGGAAAGATGGCATCGGGCTTGGGCGGTTCTTTGCTGTCTTCTATTACCAGCACGGTGATGCCATGACTGCGCAGCGTTTGCACCATATTGTCAAACTCGGTCAGTGCTTTTTGCTGCAATTGTTCTTTATCAATTCCGGGATTGGATTGAAAATAATTGTTCGCTGCTGTTTCTTCGTTGAAACCAAAGGCAGCGGGGCGAACCATTAATATGGTGGAGGCTAAAGGCATACCCCGGCTCCTAAAGAGGAGCAATTAAAGCGTCAATTTTTTTTGAAAGCTTATGGTCTTTCTCCGTTACAATATCTCCTGCATCATGTGTGCTGAGCCAGACTTCAACAGTGTTGTACACATTTGTCCATAGCGGATGATGGTCCATCTTCTCGGCTTCAATTGCTACTCTTGTCATAAAGCCAAATGCTTCGCTGAAGTTTTTGAACTGGAATTTTTTATAGAGCTTGTTATTTTTTTCTTCCCAGCCCGCAACCCCTGAAGGGGAGATATTGGTAGTGTTCATTCTTTTGAATCTGTTTTTAGAAAACCAAATGTTCTTTGTTCTTTATTTTTTCGTTGGTGAGTTCCAGTACCAGCTGCACACTGTTTATTGATCTGATGGTTTGAATAGTTTCCTGCAGGGACTCATCGCTTACTTCATCGCCTTTCATGAGCCAGAGAAAATCGAGGTGTTTGAATTCCGGCAACAGGTATTCGCCGTCGAACTGGTTGTTGTAAACATAGTGTGATAAGAAACGGGTAGGTTCGTTGTACTCATACACGGAAAAAAAGTAGTTGCGTTTTTTCTTGATGAGTTTGATCTCGATGTCGTTGTTCATGCGGAAGCTGAGACCGATATTGGTATTGAGGTGCCAGCAGAACTGGTAATCTTTTACGGGAGCCATGATGCCGAGCAGGCGGGTGTCGTCAAAAAATTCTTCAGTAAGCTGGTCGGTGTTGAGAATTAGTTTGGAGCTGCGGTCTGCCATGGATTAAAATTACTGAATAGAACACAGATGGCGCAGATGTTACGGGTTTGAACGGATTTTTTAATTCGTTTGAAGACCTTTCTTTAAAACTCAACCGTTGCTTCCAGTGTTTCATTCCCCCGTTTGAATTTGACTTTGGTCTTCTCCCCTTTTTTGAATTTACCAAGGGCCTGCATATAGTTTTCCAGTGATGCAATATTGTTATCGCCAAGCTGAATGATGATGTCGCCGGCTTTGATGCCAGCTTTTTGTGCCGGCTTGCCATCGGTAACACCATCGGCCCTTACGCCGGTGCCGGCAAATGTGTAGTCTGGCATGATGCCCATCGATACACTGAACCTGGTGTTGGTGGAGGTTTGGGTTTCTCTTGTTTTCAGAAAAGCCAGTTTACCATTATCATCTAACGATTCGATGACGTTATAAATATGCTGAATGATGAGTTGTTCGCCGGTATAATTGATCTTGTCTGCATCATCCGAAGGTTTGTGATAATCTGTATGCAGGCCGGTGAAATAAAACAATACGGGAATATCTTTTCTGTAAAAAGAGGTGTGATCGCTGGGACCGGTGCCGCTGCTGTCGATCTTTATTACTAATGGAGCAGCAACATCGCTTTTATAAGGAAGCTTAAAAAAGTCCATGTTATTAACCACTTTGTCCCATGCCGGTGATGTTCCGAAGCCACCCACCGTGAGCACTTTTGTGCTGTCGTTCAGCCTTCCCACCATATCCATATTGATCATATAATTCACCGACTTCAGATCGAGGGTCGGGTTTTCGGTAAAATATTTTGAGCCAAACAAGCCCAGTTCTTCGCCGGAGAAGGCAATGAACAGGTAATTATTATTTGTGGCCTTTGATGTTTTGATTTTTCTTGCCAGTTCTATCAGGGCAGCTGTACCGCTGGCATTATCATCGGCACCGTTGTGAATACTTTTCTCCCCCGTTCTTATCATCGAGTTTCCATCCTCTCCATAACCGAGGTGGTCGTAGTGTGCACCCAATATCACGGTGGTGGCTGCTTTGTTATCAATATAGCCGATCACATTGTGGCCGATGCGGGTCTTTTCGCTGATGCCTGTTCTGATTTTTATGTTCAGCGTAGCCGATTTATCAGCGAAATATTTTTTTGCTGCTTCTTTTGTTACATAGATGGCGGGAACAGGCAGTTTTTCGGATTTGTCTTTCGGGTCAAAGGCCAGTTTATCATCAATATCAGAGCTGTTGTAAAATATCATGGCAACGGCGCCCCTGTTGTTGATGCCTTTGTAATTCGTCCGGATATATTCAACGAGATCAAAATGCGGGTTGCTTTTATTTTCTTCCAGTACCTCTTTCAGGTCGAAGAACCAGGGCATGCCTACTTCCTGCAATGAAACAGATGGCAGGGCTTCAATCCTCTGGTCGGGACTGAAAGGAAAGGGGAAAAAATCTTTGTTTACTTCAAGCCTGCTTCCGTTAATGATGAATTCTGTAATATCGTCAATCTTTTTTCCATCGTTCACCGGGAAACTTTGCGGAAATGATTCAGTTCCTTTTGGTATCAACCCGATCTCTTTGAATTGTTTGCTGATGTATTGCATTGCCAGCTCTTCACCGGGGGTGCCCGTCCTTCTTCCCTCCAATTTATCATCGGCGAGGTATTGAATATGCGCCTTCAGATTATCGATGGTTTGCGTATCCGTTTTTACAATGTTCTTCGGGCCGGAACAAGCCGTAAAGAACAATGTAATTAAAAGAGCTTTGAAAAAGGATGAGTGCATAGTTTGTTGTTATGGGACAAAGTTATCAGACTAGTGAGACTGCTGCTGTTATTTATTGTAAAAATTTATTTGCAGGCCCTGCTGACCAGCGAACCGAACGATGAACGGAGCGTCGCAACAACAGCTGCCCAAAGAACAGGACGATGGCCATCAACATCTCTTCCCGGTACAGTAGTTTTAAAATCGTATTTCGTAAGGTGGTTCGGGGCATCCGGTTTACTTTTGCAGGCTATATAATAAAGTGGAAAAAAAGCGGTTGCATATAGCTTTGGTGGGTAATCCCAACAGCGGAAAGACCTCACTTTTTAACTGTCTCACCGGGTTGAACCAGAAGGTGGGCAATTTTCCCGGAGTTACGGTGGACAAGAAAACGGGTTCCACCCCTTTATCTGATACAGTAATTGCAGAAGTAATCGATCTTCCCGGCAGCTACAGTCTTTATCCAAAACGGCTTGATGAATGGGTGAGCTATAAAGTGCTGATCGGGCAGGATAAAGACATTAAGTCGGATGTGGTGGTGGCTGTGGCCGATGCCAGCAACCTGAAACGAAATCTTCTGTTCTGCAGCCAGATCATTGACCTGAAAGTACCGGTGGTGATTGCCCTCACGATGATGGATATGGCAAAGCGAAAGGGAATCAAAATTGATATTCCTTCACTAGAAAGAGAGCTGGGAGTGCCTGTTGTTGCCGTAAACCCGAGAAAGAACAAGGGTATTCCCCAACTTAAAAAAGCAATTGAGCAGACAGCTCAGAATTTATACCAGGCCCCTGTCCGGGATTTTATTGATAACAAAGCACTGTCGGCGCCTTCCATTGAAGAAGTAAAAGAACATTTTCCGGCACTGAGTGATTATGCCGCTATTCATTACCTCATCAATCATGAGTCTTTTGACCTGGATGCCAGCAAGCAAACGACGATCGAGAATATTGAACTAAAGAATAAATTCAACCCGACAAAAACACAGGCAGAAGAAATTTTACAACGATACGGCCGCATCCGGCAGATCATGCAGCAGGCAGTATCGGAACCAGACCCTTTGCAGAAATCGTTATTTACTGAACGGCTGGATAATATATTATTACACCGTGTCTGGGGCTACCTGATCCTGCTCGGCGTATTATTCCTGTTGTTTCAAAGTGTGTTTTGGCTGGCGCAGTTCCCGATGGACTGGATAGAGCTGGGTTTTGCCAAACTTTCTCAATCGCTTTCATCATCCCTTCCCGATAACAGGTGGACGGACTTATTAATAAATGGTGTGATCGCCGGCCTTAGTGGCATCTTTATGTTCGTTCCCCAGATCATGATATTGTTTGGGCTGATAACGTTACTGGAAGACAGCGGTTATATGGCCCGGATCAGTTTTCTTTCCGACCGGTTAATGCGAAGCGTTGGACTGAATGGAAAAAGTGTGATGCCGATGATCAGTGGATTTGCCTGTGCAGTGCCGGCCATCATGAGTGCAAGGAATATTGAGAACCGGAAAGAGCGGTTACTGACGATACTTATTACTCCATTGATGAGCTGTTCGGCAAGATTGCCGGTCTATACCATTTTAATTGGTCTTGTTATTCCTAAAACATACTTGCTCGGTTTTCTCGGTGTGCAGGGGCTTGTGATGATGGGATTGTATTTACTGGGGCTGGTAATGGCGTTGATCGTATCGTATGTAGCCAAGTGGTTCATTAAAATAAAAGAGAAGAGTTTTTTCATTCTTGAATTGCCAACCTATCGTTCACCAAGGTGGAACAATGTGTTGCCCACCATGATCAGCAAGGCCCGGATCTTTGTATTTGATGCAGGAAAAGTGATCATGGTCATCAGCCTGGTGTTGTGGGCCTTGTGTTCCTTTGGACCCGGTAAGAGGATGCAAGAAATCAGAGAACGGTATGAGTATGTAAAATCATTGCCAGAAACAGAGCAGGATGTGGCAAACAAGGTTTTTAAATCGGCATTACTTGAAAACTCATATGCCGGTATACTCGGCAAAACAATTGAACCGGCCATTGCACCCTTAGGATATGACTGGAAAATTGGTATTGCGTTGATCACTTCTTTTGCCGCCAGGGAAGTTTTTGTTGGAACGATGGCCACTATTTACAGTGTTGGCGATGATGATGAAGGAAGTTTATTGCTAAAAGAAAAAATGAAAGCAGCCACCCATCCTAATGGTAAGCCGGTGTTTGACCTGGCAACGGGTCTGTCGTTGATGATATTTTATGTATTTGCCATGCAGTGTATGAGTACACTGGCGGTGGTAAAAAGAGAAACAAGAAGCTGGAAATGGCCCGTAATTCAATTACTGTATATGACCGGGCTGGCTTATGTGATGAGCTGGGTGGTGTACCAGTTGTTTAAGTGAGCTATTTCGTTAGCGGCTCTCAATTATTTTTCGGCTCAAAATACTCCCACAACAATTTTGAAACCTTTCTTGCCATCGCCCATGCTTCATTCTCATGGGTCCAGCTGATATCTTTATTATTCTTGGTAAAAATGCAAAAGATATAAGGATTGTGTGGTGCATTTACCAGCAGCACTTCACTTCTTGACGCATTTACGCAGCCGTTTTTGCTAAACACTTCTATCGTTGGTGGTATTTGAGAAATGGCCTCATCTTCATCCCAGTAATTTCTGCCAAGACAACGCATCATTCTTTCGCAGGCGGCAGCGGAAAAAATTTCGTTGCGGTAAATTTTTTCAAAAATGGCTCCCATTTCAGCAGGCGTAGTTTGTCCCCAGCCGTATTGTGTTCTGTTATTTTCTCTTCCGGGTGTCCTTGAATTTACCCTCGTACTTTTTAATCCGAGGCTATCGAGTATTTCATTGATCCTTGTTCCTTTTCCTGCTAAACTTTGTAACCAGAGACTTGCTGTGTTATCGCTGGTGGTCAGCATCAGCATTATTACTTTTTTCAGCAGAATTTTTTCTCCGCTTTTGAAAGATCCGAGAATATCGGAGCCTTCATACAGCAACGAATCTTTATAGGTCAATGATGAGTCGTATTGTAATTCGCCTCTTTGAATTTTATCCATGATGCCGAGCAGTATTGGCACTTTTACGATGCTGGCAGTTGGAAAAATAGTATCGGCATTGATAGAAACCGTTTTACCTGTTCTCAGGTTTTTTACATAGATACCAATATTGCCGTTGAAGCCGCTGACCGCTTCCTGTAGTTTTGCCCTGAGTTGTTTATCTGTTTTTTGTGCAACAACAAAAAGAGGCAGTGTTAGCAGAATAGTAATGACAATTTTTTTCATTTCTGCAGATTTTGTGCGGCTATTGTTTATTTCATATTCATGTAATCAAAGACCAGGTCGCAGAAGGCTTTAATTCCGGTATTCATTCCGCTTTCATCCACATAAAAATCTGCTGTGTGATGAGGCGGTGCTGTTTTAGGATCTTTTCCTTTTGGCATTCCGCCCAGGTAGAAAAAGAAAGCCGGTGCTTTTGTTCCATAATAAGAAAAGTCTTCGGCACCAGTTACCCAGTTTCTTTCTTTTACATTACCTGTTCCTGCCGCCGATTCCAGCGAAGGAATCATTTTTTTCACTAATTCCGGGTTGTTATATGTTACCAGGGTTTTTCCCGAAAAGCTTACTTCTGCGGTTGCGCCAGATGCTTCTGCAATTTTTGCCGCTGTCCATCTTATTCGCTGGTGAACTTCTTTTTGCATTGCGCTGTCCAGTGTCCTGATCGTTCCGTCGAGCTGACAATCTTCAGGAATGATGTTTTGTCTTACACCGCCATGTATTTTGCCGACGGTGATCACTACCGGGGCTTTGGTAAGTTCCATCTGGCGGCTTACAATGTTTTGTAACCCGTCAATGATCTGCGCAGCAACCTGTATCGGGTCAATTCCTTTCCAGGGTTGTGAACCATGGCTACCCTTTCCTTTTACTTTTATTGAAAACCAGTCTGCGGCCGCCATAAAAGCGCCGGGCTTGTATTCAATTCTTCCAACTTCAATATCGGATTCTATATGCAATCCGAATATTACGTCCACTTTCGGATTCTCCATTACACCCTCTTTTACCATCAGTTCGGCACCACCTTCTTCTCCTTCCGGGGGACCCTCTTCGGCTGGTTGAAAAATAAATTTTATCGTCCCCTTAATTTCGTTTTTCATTCCGGAAAGGATTTCGGCTACACTCATCAGCATAGCTGTGTGTGTATCATGACCGCAGGCATGCATCACCCCTACCTCTTGTCCATTATATGTGGCCTTTTGTTTTGAAGCAAACGGAATATCTGCTCTTTCGGTGATGGGCAACCCATCAATATCTGCCCGAAGTGCAATACAGGGTCCCGGTTTTGCTCCTTTCAGAATACCTACCACTCCTGTTTTGGCTACCCCTTCCTTTACTTCAAGCCCTAATCTTTTCAAATGCTCAACAATGATTTTTGATGTTCTGAATTCGTTGTTACCCAATTCCGGGTTCTGATGAAAATCTCTTCGCCATGCAATGCATCGGGGTTCAATTTTATCCGCCGCAACAGCTGCTTTTTCTTTTAGTTTGGCAATATCACTTTGAGCAGAAAGCTGTTTTGATATAATAACTATACCTAATAACAGAAGGCCTTTAATCATACAGTATTTTTTATGAATTTACTGTAATTGGCGGTTTGTTGGTCATCATCCCCATCTTACCTGATTTTATTTATATTTAAACCTCCATGCTGCTGCGCCATGTTCCATTTCTAAAGGCTGTCTTCTTACACAGCGTTACTGCTTTTGGCGGGCCGCAAGCACATATTGGTATGATGATGAAAACTTTCGTTCATCAACGGCCATATGTAACAGAACAGGAGTTGATGGAATATAATGCATTCTGCCAGTTGTTGCCCGGAGCCTCATCCACCCAAACCCTCACATTGATTGGTTATAAACGGGGCGGGGTGATATTGGCGGTTCTCACCCTGATAGTATGGATACTGCCAGCTTGTATTCTGATGGGAGCTTTATCTTTTTTGTTACAATATATTGATCGCCGGCAACTGGGAACAGATATTTTCAAATTTATTCCCTCAATGGCTGTAGGCTTCCTAGCATATGCTGCTTTTACAACATTTCCGCATGCTATAAAAAACACTATTACCTGGATCATTATGGTCATCAGTGCCGCTGCCACTTATTTTCTTTTTGGACAGCCCTGGGTAATTCCTACACTTATTATTGCCGGCGGTATCGTAACCAATCTTAGCCGAAAACGTATTCCCCAGACAGAACAAAAACCAAGAAAGATCAAATGGTGGAATTTCTGGCTGTTTGGTATCATTTTCATTGCTGCTGGTATTGTAAGCGAGATGGCCCGAAAAGACGAGTGGCCAAACAGGAAGCCAATTAATCTTTTCGAAAACACTTACCGGATGGGCAGTCTTGTTTTTGGTGGCGGACAAGTGCTGATGCCTATGATGTACGAACAATGGAGTGTAAGGCCTGAAGCAAAAGCAGTAAAAGAAAGAAATCCAAATGTTGTTCAAATTGATGAAGAGGATATGTATACCGCCATGGGTATTGTAAGAGCCGTCCCGGGACCGGTGTTCTCAATCGCCGCTTTTGCAGGCGGGATGGCTCTGAAAGATATGGGCACTGAGATGCAGGTGGTAGGATGTGTTATTGGTATGATTGCCATTTTCCTTCCCAGCGCCTTGCTTGTATTATTCTTTTTTCCTATCTGGAATAACCTGAAAAAATATGCGGCTGTCTATCGTTCCTTAGAAGGAATAAATGCTGTTGTTGTTGGAGTAATGATCGCTTCAACATTTTATATGATGAAGGATATCTCTTTTTCAGAGATAAAGCCCGTTGGTAGCTTAATAAGTGTTCTTTCTGTATTGGGAACTTTTATGTTGCTTAATTTTACCCGGCTTGCGGCTCCGTTTATTGTTATTGCCAGCCTGTTACTGGGCTATTTATTCTGATTCTATTTTTTATAGTACCCGCCTTTTTCAATTTCGTCCAGTACTTTTTCAGGAATCATATATCGCACCGATTTTCCTTCTTTAATATACTTACGGATAAGCGTAGCCGATAATTGAAGCAGTGGTGCATCAAGAAGATGGAGGTCCGCTCCAATATTATTGGTTGCTTCAAAGCCCGGTCTTATGTAAACATAGACGGGGTAGTTTTTTACGATCACTTCATAGTTCTTCCATTTATGAAGATTCTCAAAACTATCGCTGCCCATTATGATACAAAACTTATGTTCTGGATGTTTTTCTGAGAGGTAAGCCAATGTGGCTGTAGTATAAGATGGCTTAGGGAGTCCGAATTCAATATCAGACGCCTTAATACGATTGTCATCCTCTGTAGCCAGGCGAACCAAGTGCAAGCGGTGATATTCGTTTAATAAATTCGTTTCCGTTTTAAAGGGGTTTTGAGGCGAGACCACAAACCAAATCTTTTCAATGTCGGTTTCGTTTAAAATATGATTCGCAATAATAAGGTGTGCGACATGAACCGGGTTGAAGGAGCCGAAATAAAGACCAATTTTCATTTAATCTATTGATAATCAATTTTTTAATTCGACCATAATATGCTCAGCCTCATTAATTCTGAGACTTAGGTGGTAGCCTGCTACATTAACTGAGATAGGATCACCAAGCGGGGCGACTTGCTCCAACAGGATTCTTTCGCCGGGTACACAGCCCATTTCCATCAGTTTTAGAAAAATCTCATTACTGTTGAACTCCTTTATAATTCCCTCCTGCCCTGGTTTCAATTCAGATAGCCTGACAATCATTTCCATGTTTATATTGCAAAACTACCCTTGTTGGTTGGTTTTTCTTTACGAATTTTGAAATTATGCCTCTTTCCTCCTCAAAATCAAAAGTTTGTTTCTTTTTCCAGGGAGTCAACGTTGGTCTTGCCAAACGAACTCAATTAAAGAGGTATATCCAATCTATTTTTAAAAAAGAAGGTAAAAAGTTAACCTCTATTAATTACATCTTTTGTACCGACAAGGTTTTGCTGGGTATTAACCGCCAATTCCTTGCTCATGACTTTTATACGGACATCATCACCTTTGATCTTTCAGATTCAGATTCTGTTCAGGCAGAAGTTTACATCAGCATTGACCGGATAAAAGATAACGCCACCCAACTTGGGATTTCTTTCAAATCAGAACTTCATCGGGTGATTTTTCACGGAGTGCTGCACTTATGTGGCTATAAGGACAAAAGCAAAGAGCAAATATATATTATAAGGGGAAAGGAAGATTTTTACCTTACTGAATACTTTAAATAACGTTCCACGGGAAACGTTTTCTATGTTTCATGTGAAACAGACTCATAAACCATAAATCAATCCTAACAGGCCCCATATTCCCCGCCTTGGCTGTACCTTTGCTAACTTATGTTTTCCGAATACGATGTAATAGTAGTGGGTGCCGGTCATGCCGGCTGTGAAGCAGCGGCGGCAGCGGCAAATCTTGGCTCCAAAACACTTTTGGTGACCATGAATATGCAGACAATTGCCCAAATGAGCTGTAATCCGGCTATGGGTGGTATTGCCAAAGGGCAAATTGTAAGGGAAATTGATGCAATGGGTGGTTATTCCGGAATTGTGACCGACCTATCTATGATTCAATTTAGAATGTTGAACAGGAGTAAGGGCCCGGCCATGTGGAGCCCAAGAGCACAGAATGACCGGATGCTTTTTTCTATTAAGTGGCGGGAAATGCTGGAGCAAACACCAAATCTTGACTTTTACCAGGATATGGTAAAAGGAATGCTTATAAAAGATGGTGTCTGCTACGGAGTGGTTACAGGATTGGGACATGAAATAAAAGCAAAGTCTGTAGTTCTGACAAATGGAACATTCCTTAACGGTATCGTTCACATCGGAGAAAAAAACTTCGGTGGTGGGAGGATGGCAGAGAAAGCTGCCACCGGAATTACTGAACAATTGGTTTCCTTGGGATTTGAAAGTGATCGTTTGAAAACAGGAACGCCACCAAGAATAGATGGTCGCAGCCTCGATTATAGTAAAATGGAGGAGCAGCTTGGTGACGATGAAGTAGTTGGCTTTTCCTATTTAGATATTGAAAAGCCTAAAGAGCAAAGAAGCTGCTGGATTACTTATACCAGCCAAAAAGTGCATGATGTTTTAAAAACTGGTTTTTCGAGAAGTCCCATGTTTGCAGGCAGGATTGATGGGGTGGGGCCAAGATATTGCCCAAGTATTGAAGACAAGATCAATCGGTTTGCAGAAAGGGAGAGACACCAGCTTTTTATAGAACCAGAAGGATGGAATACAGTGGAGATATATGTAAACGGATTTTCGACCTCTCTACCTGAAGAAGTTCAATACGAAGCCCTTCGTAATATAGTGGGTTTTGAGGCTGTTAAAATGTTTCGTCCGGGATATGCGATAGAATATGATTTTTTCCCGCCCACACAACTCAAATACACCCTAGAAACAAACCTTATACAAAATCTCTTTTTTGCCGGGCAAATAAACGGAACAACCGGCTATGAAGAAGCAGCTTGCCAGGGGTTGATGGCGGGCATAAATGCACATCAGAAAACAAAAGGCCTTGAGCCGGTTGTTTTAAAAAGAAGTGAGGCATACATTGGTGTGCTGATTGATGATTTGATAAGCAAAGGAACTGATGAGCCTTATAGAATGTTTACTTCAAGAGCAGAGTTCAGAACATTACTCCGACAAGACAATGCCGATTTACGTTTGACAGAATTAAGTTATCGCCTCGGACTTGCGTCACAGGAGAGAATGAACAAAGTGATTGCAAAAAGAAATGGAGTAGAAGAAATAAAATCAATTCTGAAAGATTTTGCTGTTGAGCCTGAAGAAATCAATTCCTACTTTACTTCCATTAATTCTTCACCGATTACTGAAAAACAAAAAGCACAAAAGATATTGCTTCGTCCCGATGTAGAATTGAATGAATTTGCGGATGCGTTACCAAGATTAAAAGAGGCGTTAGCATCCTTTTCAAAAGATACCATTGAGCAGGCCTCAATACAGGTAAAATATGATGTATATATAGAAAAAGAGAAGGAATTGGTTAAGAAGATGTCGCAGTTAGAAGAATTAGAAATTCCGGAGACCTTTGACTATAAAAAAATTGCATCCCTTGGTAACGAGGCCAGAGAAAAACTCAACAAAATAAAACCCAGAACCCTGGGGCAGGCCAGTCGCATTTCAGGTATTAACCCAAGCGATGTACAGATATTAATGGTTTTTATGGGACGATAATACTCGCTGCCCCTACAATATAAATCTACATATCTATTCTCCCTGCAACTATATTTTTCCTGTTCGTCTGCTAAAAACTGGTCTGATTTAGGAATAGTAAAGTCATTTTTATGGCTTGTATAAATAACTAACTTTACCACAAACTTTATAACATGAAAAGGTCCCTATTCTTCTTTACCGCCTTTTTAGTAGCTGCATTATCAATAAACACTGTAGCAAATGCCCAGCAATACAAGCTGAAACAATCCACCAGTATGATGGGGATGAAAACAGAATCCACCATTTACGTAAAAGGAATGCGGAAAAGAACTGAGAGTACTGCTATGATGGGAATGCCAACCCCACCAATAACTATTGAGCAGTGCGACCTCCAGCGCACCATTAAAATAAATAACAAGAAAAAGCTTTATTTCATTGAGCCGTTTTCAAAGGAAGAAGTGATTGAAGAAGATATAAAGGCCCAGCCTGTAAAAACCAAACCAGCTGTACAACCCAAAACTACTCCGGAAAAAGGTGGTGTTATTCATATGTGGTACAGCATTAATGATACTGGTGAAAGAAAAAAGATGAATGGCTTTACTGCCAGGCATGTATGGACCTCACAAAAAATAAAACCGTCACCAGAGGCCTGTGCCATGAAGGATAGCATCATTATTAAAACAGATGGTTGGTATATTGATTTACCACAGTTTAATTGCCCTATACGCTATACACCAACAACTACGGCCAGGCCAACAGAAAAACAAGAGACTGATTGTAAAGATCGATACATAACTCACCGAAGCGGTAAAGGAAAACTAGGGTTTCCTCTGACAGAAAAAAAGACTATAATAATGGGCGATGGTTCTTCAAAATCAACTGAGTTTGAAACTAACCTGGAAACTCTTGAGTTCTCTTCTGAAAAACTGGATTCAATGTTATTTGAGATCCCGGTTGGTTATACTGAAACCAAAAATGAAAATGATCTGCAGGATAAGTTTGATATGAATGAAATGATAAACCAGTACAAGAATGCAGATAATGGCAAATCCAACACAATTCCTTCAGAACAAAAAATGCCCGGAACTATACGTATTGGTGTATATGAACCAAAAGGGGGTGATGGCCAATTGCAGACTCCTGTATTACAACAACATCTTGCGGCTTCATTAAAAGATGGTAGCATAGATGCCGTAGCGGTAAGCTCAGAAGAAGAAGCAAGAAAATATAATTGTGATTACACCTTAGCTACTGATTTTGTGAAAATAAAATCGGGCAGTAAAGTTGGTGGACTATTGAAAGCAATTAAAAACACAGATCCGAACGCCGCCTCGTCATTCACTATTGAAGCAACATTGACGTTGATAAAGCTATCTGACAGGTCGACAAAATTGCAGCCAAACGTAAGTGGAAAGTATGATGGAAAAGCAGATGATGCTGCTTCAAAAGCATTGGATGATGGAAGCCGCCAGATATTAAAGGGTTTAAAATAATCAGGCTTCTTGTTTTAACTCCTTTTCTCTTACAGTGAGAGAGTTTGCAATGGACCCGGAAATCTTGCCCCGGCAGGTGGCGGCTCCGCATTGACAATTGAACGGTTCCATGTTTTCATCGAGAAAGTCAGCATAATCAAGGGTAAGTTCTTGCCCCCTGGAGATATTTTTGGTGGCCAGAACATTCAAACCATCAAAAGCAGTATTAGGTTCGCAACAATGATTTTGTGGCGCCCATTCAGAAGGATCATCATCCCATAGTACGAAAAGCTCTTCGCTTACGGGATATGCATAGCGGCGAAAGTGTAATTTCTCATCTTCATTCCAGTTCTTTTCTACAAACCGTTTAGTGATGATGCGCTGTGCCCGGCCTTCTCCTTTAAAAATTATTTCTCCTTCATTTATATCACGGCTGGCATAAATGCCATAACCGGCGATGGAATTGCCTTTCATTACAAAGGGTTTTTTTCCTCTATTATGACGGGCAATCCCTTCAGCAATCATGTGCCTTAAAAAACCCGGTTGACCGATTCCATCATGTTTTAGGATATAATCAGCAGAACCTTCGTAGCCATCTTTATAAAAAACTGAGCAGGTGAAGTTGATTTCCAGAAAATAAATTTCGTTCTTATCATTTACCCTAAAATCCAGTCTTGCATAACCAACGCCATTAAAGCCTTTGAATATTTTTTCCGTTGCCAAACGAAGTTGTTTATCCAAAACAGGATCATTGCAAGGAACATTACAATCCGGGTGTAGTTCGGAGGTTTTTAAAGCATAGGTTTTAAATTCTCTTCCTTTGGGAAATAAATATTCGACCGGTTTAAAAACAGTGCAACTGTGTACATTTACATTAGCCGCCACCAATACAGTGAATTCTCTTCCTGCGATATATTCTTCTACCAGCAGCGGACCATATTCATCCAGTATGCTGATGCATTTTTGCTGTAACTCAATCTTATTATGAACTAAAGAATGTTCATCCACCCCCAGGCTGTCACCTGCCTTGGCGGGTTTTACAAATAGGGGAAAAGATAAATGCGTCATGGCATCATCCACATCATTCAATTCATTAATAATAGCATAGCCCGGCGTTTTTATTCCTTCGCAGTAAGCCAGGTATTTCATTAACTCTTTTGGCGGGTCATATAATTTTGTAGTTGGCCCGGTAAAAGGGAGATTTAGTATTTCCAGGGTGTAGATAACATCGATACTGGGAACCTCCCACTCTAAATAGCCTTCGCAGAGATTTACAAAAATATCATAGCCCTGTTTGCTGAGTTCTTTTAGTTGTTTGTAAGTAGTGAGTTTATTAAGAAATACATTGTGTACCTCGGCTTCCGGTATCAATACTGATAAGTCCCGTGGCGGGTCGTAGTTTTTATAATCAACTCCTGTGGTAGAATAATCTGGTTGCAGTACACAAACTTTCATACGCTGCTAAGGTAATAAGTAGGGGAATATAAAAGCATCCTTCGCAAGTCAGGATGATAGCTTATTTGACCGTAGCGGTCTTTTTCGCTTTCTGAGCCTTTGCCTTCTTAACAATGGCCGGTTTCACCACACTTCTTCTAAGGGCATCTTTTAATATTTCAGCAATGATCTCGGTAAACGACACGTCTGACACTTTTAATATTGCGCCGATGGAAGTATAATTTTCATCCTCACTCAGTCCGCATTGTGCATTTACTTCCAGCATATATAGTTTTCCGGTGACAGCATCCTGGCGGATATCGATCCGGGTATAACCCTTCCCGCCGCAAGATTTATAAGCATCAAGGCTGATTTTTTTTAAAGCAGGAATTAATGGCGGCTCAGCGGGGCGATACTCATAAAAGTTCTCTTGTTGAGGCATTGGCGTTTCATCTTCATAGATTTCCCAAAGGCGGTCAAAGGATAAGAATTTCTCTGCTTCAGGCAGCGATTCATGAAAAACCCTTTTCACCGGCTCATATACAATACAATTATCCAGGTCATCAGAAGAGCCGGTGATAAAAGTGGTGTATTCGGGGCCTGTTATAAATTGTTCAACAAACAAACCGTCTACCAACAGGTTCCAGCCACGGTAGCCTTTGTATATTTCTTCAACCCGTTTTGCAAGCTCTTCTTCCGTGTTCACCACATTTTTTACCGACACCCCCATACTGCCACCCGAAACGGCCGGTTTAATAATGATTGGAGTACCCACTCTTTTACAAATACCCTTTGTTGAGCCTTTTTTATCTGTTATCACTCTCCAATTGGCGGTTGCCACTCCGGCTTTATCAAAAGCCTTCTTCATCGGTATTTTGGAAGTGGTAATACTATAAAAATGTGCATCCGAGCCAGTATAGATCAATCCCTGTTTTTCTAATTCATGAATAACAGATACACCGGGTGTGCCATTTACCTCATCGCCGTCACAAAGGTTTAATACTAATGGCGTTTTTCCATTCTGGCTTTCAGCAATGGAGGCAACAATGGCCTTAAAATTATCCATTGTTACCGGCTGCCACTTCCACTCCGCCTTTAATTCTTCAAATACCCTGGTGTACTCTTTTATACTTTGAGTAAAATCATAATAATGCTGAATGTTGGGGTCGTCAGACTCAAGATGAGGAGCTAGTACCCAAATCGTATATGGCTTTAATAACCGGGTGGCTTCAGATACCTTCATACACTACGCTACTTTCTTCCTGGCCGGTCGTTTTGCCAGTTGTTGTTGAATAAAATCAGTAAGATGATATTTCTCCTGTGCTTCCTTAGATAAATATGCAGCTCCTTTTATTTTCCCAATACAATGGGGGCTTCCGCAATAACAGTCAAACGACTGTGTCATCTTCCATTCGGTGGACGGGTAGAAGAATGTCATTTCTTCTTGCGGTTGCAATTCCCTTAATGCCACCAACTGCATTGTTGCCGTGTTAAAAAAAACATTGGGGTCACAGCTGTGATTAATGTATTGCAGAAACTCAGGTTGCAGAGTAATATGCTTGCCAACACCAACCTGAACAGTCAGGTATGTTGGTTCTGCTGAAATGGTTCCTGCAGAGAAATCAGCAATAACATCTCCCGGCTGATATGAACGAAGGGCAAATAATGCATTTTGTCCGTTGGATAACTTTTGCCGCCTTTCAGCAAATTCATGATTGCTTACAATGCGGTACGCAGAGGTGGTAAGAGTCTCCATAAATGTGTTAGTAAGTAATTAATTGAAAGTTATAGATAAACTTTTATGTAACAAATTCATAATAGTTAAATGTGAATAATTAATAAGTAATGTGAACTATGAATGATTGGTGACAATAAGGTCTCATCGCCGCAGGTTATCAAGAACATACTATCTATTGCATTAATACCAGCTAAACAACCGATTCGATGTACATTTGTGGTTTGCTTTACTAACAAGTGCTGGCCATGTGCCCGGTGTAAACAATGTTTGTACGATTTACTTTTATAATATTCCTCTTACTAATCAAGTCCATTGAAAGTGACGCTCAATGTGTTTCAGGCATCAGCACATTTCCATATAATGAAGATTTTGAAACAAGCAATGGAGGTTGGGTATCCGGAGGGGCTGGTAATGACTGGGCATGGGGAACACCAAACAAGCCTGTTATATCTGCTGCGGCTGGCGGTACAAAATGCTGGGTAGTTGGGGGGTTAACCGGTAGTTCTTATACCAACTCCGAAGCTTCCTGGCTGCAAAGCCCCTGTTTCGATTTTACTGCCCTGGCGGTTCCATATATCGAGTTCAAGGTGTTTTGGGAAATGGAGCAACGATTTGACGGTGCAAGTTTTCAATACTCAACGGACGATGGAAATACCTGGCAAACATTAGGATCATCTTCAGCTCTCGTTAATTGCTACAATGAAAACTGGTTTAATAACAGCTCGATTACGTATTTGGCCCCCTTAACTGCAAATAAAGAGGGATGGTCGGGTAATATTCAGGCCAATTCGGGTAGTTGTGCCGGCGGCAGCGGCAGCGGACAATGGGTAAAGGCAAAACAAGCAATGGGGTTTTTGGCAGGCGAACCCAATGTTATATTCCGTTTCATCTTTGGTGCCGGAACTATTTGCAATAACTATGATGGATTTTCAATCGATGATATTATAATAAAAGAAGCTCCTTCATATTTTGCTTCTTATACATATACCTGTGGCTCTGGTAACGTTGTAACATTTACAAACACTTCTGCGCCGTGTTTAACCCCCCTTAACTGGGATTTTGGCGATCCGGCCTCGGGAGCTAATAATACATCTTCAACTCCCAATCCTTCACACCAATATATAGCACCCGGGGTTTACACAGTAAAACTAAGTGCCAGTTTTCCCGGCAGCACGGTTAGTACTGCAACCCAACAAGTGACCATTCCTGATATCAGGGTTATAATGCTGACACCGGCCGACTGTCAGACAAATACAGGAGGTTCTTTAAGGGCTTCCGTTGAAAATATTAATACAGCACTGAATTATTCCTGGAATACGAATCCCGCACAAAATGGACAAGTTGCCAGCAACCTTAGTGCCGGTACGTATTTGATTACCATATCTGGTGCCGGGTTCTGTACCGCTACAGCTTCTGGGGAGGTGAAAACCGATTTTTCTTGTATTGGTGTTTATTTTCCAACTGCTTTTACGCCGGACAACAACGGAAAAAATGATGGGTTCGGGCCACTTGGTAGCTTATCTTCATTGACTAACTACCGCCTGAGTGTTTACAATCGCTGGGGTGAAAGAGTTTTCTATTCCACCAACCCGTTTGAAAAATGGAATGGCAAAGTAAACGGTATTGAAACTGACAGCAACGCTTTTACCTGGTATGCGGAATTTTTATTGCCGGGCAGATCGAAAGAGTTAAGAAAGGGTACCATCGTGTTAATCCGATGATACTCCGTTTTTAAACGTTGACCAGGCTAGTGCAAGTTTTATTTCTCCAAAACTTATCTCATTACCCAGTTTTTTTTTGACGGAAGAGATCGGTCCGCCATCAAAATCTCTGATGGCGGGTTCAATTAATAATAATTTCTCCCGGCTTAGCAATTCCTCAATATTGATATCCCCTTTCTGTACAAAATGAGCAAGATGACCCTCTATGGTTTGAACGGTAAAATTTCTTTCTTTGGCTATTTCATTGATCGTTTTCCCCTCCTTGAATAAACGGAACGACTCTCCTTTTGTATCAATTTTTTGTTTTTTTGCGCTGTTGCGTTCTTTTTTCTCCTTCTTGAGAGATTTCTCCTGGATCAGCGAAGACAGGTTGTTTTCTTTACAATAGGCAACGATAACATCTAAAAATTGCTGCCCGTACTGCTGAACCTTGGCATCACCAAATCCGCTTATTTTTCTCAGTTCTGGTAATGTTTGAGGCAAATACGTTGCCATTTCATCGATAGTCGCACTGCCAGCTACAATATAAATCGGCAGATTCTTTTTAGCGCAGATTCTTTCCCTTACCATTCTTAATTGATGATGCAGTACAGGCCGGGGGGTATCATTTCCTTTTTGTGAAGCACCTGCGTAAGCGTTGATACTGATTGATGGCAATACAAATTTTTGCTTCCGGCGATGAAAGGCTTCCATATCGAACTTACCGGTGAACCCTTCAAGCATAAATTTCTTCATTGCCAGCTGTGCAAACACTTCTTTAGTGCTGTCATTATATTCTTTGGAATGAAGCCTGCTATCGGTAACGGCAGGTGATTGCAGGATAAATGAAATTACTGAACCAATCTCTGTTACAAAATAAACAGCGGCAGCTTTTATTCTTTCTTGCAGCGTTTGATTCTGTTCCGGCGATTCTGGTTGTTGAAATAAAAACTGCAGTTGCGCCTGAAATTTTTTTGCCGTCTCCTGGAGCTTATCCAGTTTTCCAAGCAGCTCTTCTGTCCAGGTAAATGATTCGGGATTAAAAGACGAGGTGTGTTCGAATAAATACTCCGATAGTTCTTTGCAGCTATTTATAGCGACAGCAAAATCAAAAGTGGCCAGTAATACTGTTTGCTGATAATGTTTTTTTGCAATGGCCAGCTCCTGTTGCAATTGACCGCTGGATGCACTTCGTTGCGAAAACTCCACAATCCTTGCATCGCTAAAAAGACTTGATGAGTTCACCCGGCTTTGCAACACCATCCCCTCAAGATTGGTACAGCGGCTAAGTGCCACATACACCTGCCCTGGGGCAAAAGCTGCACCTGCATCTATGATCGCTTTTTCAAACGTTAACCCCTGGCTTTTGTGAATGGTAATGGCCCAGGCCAACCGCAGCGGATATTGGGTGAATGAACCCAGCACATCGGAATCCAGTTGCCGGGTGGTTTTATTTAAGGTATACCGGATATTTTCCCATTTTTCTTTCTGCACTTCTATTTCGGTATCATCATCGCATTGTACAACTATTTTATCGTCTTCCAGTTTGGACACCGTCCCGATCTTTCCATTGAAATACCTCTTTCCTTTTTCAGCAGCATCATTCCTGATAAACATTACTTGTGCGCCGGCTTTTAAATGCAATATTTCATCAGCCGGGAAAGCCCGGTCAGAAAATTCATCCTGAACCTCTGCATGATAAGAAAATAATTTGCCGCTGAGACTGCTCAGCTCCCTTGCGTTGATCTCACTGGCTTTATTATTGTGTGTGGTGAGAACAATATATCCATCCTGTTTGCTACGCCGGAAAGAGGGTTGAAACCGGCTTTCTAAAATGTTCATACCGCTTTCATCCAGTTGATTGTTGCGGACCTGGTTCAGCAACCCGATAAAATGTTCGTCCCGCTGCCGGTAAATTTTATTGAATTCAATATATACAGGCGGATCTTCCTGCAGAACTTTACTGTCAAAAAAATATTGCCCGTTATAATATTCTGACAACAAGCCCCATTCCTGCTCTTTAATAACAGGGGGCAGTTGCAGCATGTCGCCGATAAATAAAAGTTGGACCCCGCCAAACCGTTCGTTGGGCCGCTGGCGGATATGGCGTAATACTGTATCAATTGCGTCCAGTGTATCACACCGGACCATACTTATCTCATCTATCACCAGTATCTCTAATTGCTGTAATACTTTTTTCTTATCGCTGTTGAAGCGTAAGCGACTAAGAAGGCTGTGTTTATTAGAAACTTCCTGGTCGTTGTTTTGAAAACCAGTTCCTTTTGTCTCAGGAATAAATGGTGCAAGCGGTAGTTGAAAGAATGAATGTATAGTTACTCCTCCTGCATTGATAGCCGCCACACCTGTTGGTGCTACTACAGCCATCTGCTTGGGACAATTCTCCCGGATATATTTTAAAAAAGTTGTTTTGCCTGTACCGGCCCTGCCGGTAAGAAAGATATTGCGGTTGCTTTGGTTAACCAGCTGAATGGCCAGTTGAAACATTTCATTTTCGGTGTCATACTTCATCATACAGTCGTTGGCATAAAAAAGAAAAGGAACATTGCGCCAGCCTTTGCCTTTGCAATGTTCCGTATTAATTACTGATTTATTACTCAGCTTTTACGCCCAGCATCAGCAATTCGTTTACCTGTATCTCGGTAATATATTTCTTATTGCCTTCTTTGTCATTATAGCTGCGGTTGATCAGCTTACCCTCGATCGCCACTTCTTTTCCTTTGGTCAGGAATTTTTCAACGATCTCGGCCACCTTACCCCAGGCGACCAGGTTGTGCCATTGTGTTTCCGTTACTTTCTCACCTTTGGCGTTGCGGTAGTTTTCACTGGTGGCTACGGAGAAACGGGCCATCTTTTTTCCACTTTCTAATGTTTTAACTTCTGGTGCATTACCGAGGTTACCGATCAATTGAACTTTGTTTTTTAATGCGTACATGTTGTTTCGTTTTGTGCCTCCGTTCCGTTAAGGTGTTTCGGAAGCGATTTTTAAATTTTGTTATCTCAGCCAACCGGCGACGTCATTTCCGATTGACAACACAAAGATGATAGTGGCGAAAAGCGGTATCCGGTTTTTACCCGTTTCTTCCCGAAGCTAACCGGGTAGAAACGTTTGCACACGGATATAATGTTGTATATTAAGGCCCTGAAATAATTATTATGACAACACAAGTTGCCGACTCCAAAGTTTGTTTAGCCTGCGGAAAGCCACTGAAGGGGCGGGTTGACAAGAAGTTTTGTGATGATTACTGCCGCAATAACTATAACAATCAACAAAAAGCAAAAGGCAGCCACAGCAGCTTTGTACGAAATATTAATAATGCATTACTGAAGAACCGGAAGGTGCTGGAGTCCATATTGCCGGAGGGGGAAGAGACGGCAAAGGCCAATAAAGACAAGTTGCAACGGCTGGGCTTTCAGTTCAAATACCTGACACATATTTATACGACCAAGACCGGTAAGACCTATTACTATTGCTACGACTATGGTTACCTGCCGCTGGATAATGACTGGTTCCTGGTGGTAAGAAAAAAGGAAGACTAAGGCAACTGACGATACCCGCCTGATACACCCCTCATACGGGTCCCATGCCTGTGGTATGTTTATCCCATACTCCTTTTATACATAAGAGATAGTCATTCGCCGGATAATGCTTTGCCTTTACATTTGCAGCATGTCAAAGCCAGTTATCTGCATCGGCGCCGCCCTGGTAGATGAATTATTTCATGCGACCGGCGAGTTGCTCTTAGCCACCACCACCGATGCCACAGTTACCAAAACCGCCGGTGGCGTTAGCCGCAACATAGCCCACCAGTTAGCTCTATTGGGAGTGCCGGTACAATTAATTACCGCTGTGGGTGATGACAGCGATGGCGACTGGCTGAAACAAGTATGTACTTCTGCCGGCGTTAAACTGGATGCGACAATTACAAGAAACGGGCTGTCTGGAAAATACACCGGTATCCTGAATGAAGATGGTTCTTTATACACCGCCTTTCTGACCAATGCTGCCAATCATTTAATAACCCCGCAGCATTTAGAGAAACATACGGACCTGCTGAAAACGGCTTCGTATTTATTAGCCGATGCAAACATTAATGTGGATACAGCTGAATGGCTGCTAGCCTTTAGTAATGAAACAGGCATTCCGTTCATCGTAGAACCAGTATCTGTTCCGCCGGCGAAAAAATACAGGGATGTAAACCTGATCGGTCTTTATCTTATTACCCCGAATGAAGATGAGCTGCCGGTGCTTTGTTCTGAAAAAGCATTTTTTACCCAGCATCAGATAGAAGAATTGCTGATGAGGGGTGTACAAAACATCTGGCTGCATAATGGTCAGCATG
>JBGAQD010000037.1:0-23939 GCA_044220915.1 Chitinophagaceae bacterium | reverse complement strand
ATAACAATATTCTCTATCGGCGTATTGAATGAACGTTCCAGTGTTACACCAATAATGATAAGATCATTTTGTTTGAACGTATTGGTGGTAACCGGCTTACCATTTCTGTCAAAGAACCGGCGGCGCACCTTCAGGTAACTGTCCTCTTCTTTATACGCACCGCTGGCACTGATGCCTTCGGCCTGCCAGAAATAATATAACCTGCCACTACCCTTTGTAGTGATCTCCACGTTGTTATTGCCCAGTGCTTTCATATCACCGGTCCACTGTCCGCCATCTACTTTCGCAATTATTTTACCGTTCACTTTTATTTCGGCGGTGGCTGTTGAATTGTTCGCAGCTTTTGCATGTTTACCCAGTGCAAGAAATGCAAAGGCCCTTTCCTGGGTACTCAGCCATCTTCTGGCCTTTAATTTATCAGCCACATGTTTCACCATCGTACCGATCTGTGCATTACCCGGGTCCGCATCGATCAGTGCATTCAGCGCAATAGCTTCATCCCGCACATCAGAATAATAACTGCCGCCTGATTGTGCAACTGACTCCTCACCACTGAATGATGCAGGCAACATCGTTGTAAAAGATTTTCTGTCACCGGCTGTTGCATACGCCGCGGCTAATAAATAACGGCTGTCTAATGCAAGCAGAGCCGTATTGGCCTTGTAATAATTCATGGCCGGCACATTGGTTCTTCCGGCAATGGCTAATACGTACAGACCATAAGCAACTTCCTTCGGCGCTATTTTCTTGTTCTGGTCACGGTTATAGAAGTAAGTGATTGTTTCTTTATTCTTCAGCCGGTTGTTAATATAATTCAGCATCGTTTCCAGCAAGCTATTATCCACATCAAAGCCTCCCTTCCTTGCTTCGAGTAAGAAATGTGCTGCATAGATTGTGGCCCACCAGTCTTCCTTGCCTTCACCATCCCACAACGTAACCGCACCATTATACAACTGCCGCATTTTTATTTTGCGGATGGCCTCCATGATATTGGTATTGGCGTTCGCTTTGTTCTGTTGCTTATTCAGCTGCATCAGGTCCGACAGGTCACCATAATACAATTGCGGAAAAGCAGCCGATACCGTTTGTTCTGTACAACCATAAGGATATTGCACCAGGTATTTTAATTGTTCACCAAGCTCCAGGGCAGGTGAACGGCTCACCACCAGATTATAGTTTACACTGGCAGGCATAAAATCACTCAGACCAATTATCACTTTCTGTGTATTACCACCGGCTATTGAACCAGTGCCGGTTGATTTTTGCAAAGTGGAAGGAGGACGAACAGATATCTCTGTTGCATCGGTAAACTTCTCTCCCATGCCACTTACGGTCACCGTCACCTTACCGACATTGATAGCCGGGTCAGCCACTACTTTGAAAATTGCACGGCCTTCACTTTTTGCAGCAAGGCTTACTGATTGATTAGTACCCCCCACTATCTTCATCGGGCCTTCTGCTGCAATGGTTGCAGTAACAATAGACGCCTTATCGGTCGTATTGGTCAGGGTTACCGGCACATTCACTGTATCTCCCGGACTTAAGAATCTTGGTAGCGCTGTACTTACAACAATCGGGTCAGCCACCGTCATCGTATTATCCCCAGCACCAAAGCTTTGTCCTTTATAAGACACGGCCATCAATCTCAACTCACCACTGAACTGCGGAATATCAAATTCAAACTCTGCCACACCACTGCCATTGGCTTTTTTGATTCCACCCCAGTAACTCACCACTTTGATCCGCTTGGCCGGCAACGGGTTATTTCTTTTATTCGAACTCCATTCATAAGCATCACCACCGGTACTGCTTAGCTTAGCTCTTACCTCTGCAAACAATAGCGGGTATAGATCAAATGCTGAAACTTGTAGTGCTTTTTTCTGGTAAAAATAGTCGTATGGGTTGGGTGTTTTAAAATCACTCACCTGCAATACGCCGTTATCTACGGCAGACAGCGTTACAAAACTACCCGGGGCAGCTTTAACCGTCACCTTCTGGTGTGTTTTGGAACGAACGGTTTTCTGTGCCTCTACTTTTACATCGATCTTCCTTCCTTTATCTTCTACCGTTACATTCTTAAATCCATGCGCCACCGTCAGGGGTATATCTGACACCTCATGCGGTTTGATTAAGGTGGCAGTGATATAAACATTCGGCACATGGTCTGCATTCACCTTCAGGTCAACACTGGCTGTCCGGTTACTCACTTCCACATACTGGTGAGAGATTACATGATCGGTTTCCATCGTCACCAGCATCCGGCCACTGAATGGTGTTTTGAATAAAGCCTTCACACTTTCCCCGGTGTTATATGATTTTTTGTCCACCTCTATTTCAATATTCCCTTCATTATTCACTTCAAAGGAATTGTTGTTACCACCATAACTTCCATAGCTGTAGAAACTGCGGCTTACATAATTATTCGCACCGGGACGGTACACCTTCACTTCATAGTCACCGGGACTTCTGGGCACATAACTGTAAACAGTATTACCACCAACAGTGATCTGCTGCTCAATCATCAGCTTATCCTCCCGCTGTGATTCGTAACGGAAATAACTGCCGCTCTTCGTCAGCACAGTTCTGTACTCATGTTTGATTACCTCCACTCTTGCCGTTGCACTGCTGGCATTACCATCCTTATTGACCGCAGCAAGGCTGAACTTCACCGGCTGGTTCAGCGGATAATAATAGAACCAATCCTGTTTGATACCAAAGAAAACATCCTGCGTATACACATCAACCGTAGTGGCACGGCTCACGGGTCTTCCCGTTTCATCAAACACCGTTGTAAAGAAACTGGTTTGCAGGGCACCCATATTAGCATAGGTCTCCGGCACTGTGTAGTCAATACTGGCATTACCGGCCTCATCGGTGGTGCCTTCCTTCACTTCCTTATCGAAGAACGTATTTTGGTTGGCCAGGCTGAAATCATAGCCTTCGTATTTAGGGGAAGAAAAATATTTCTGTTTCACCTGTATCTCTGTTTCATATTTACGGTTGGCTGCAGGCGGGCCGAAGAAATTAATGGCATTGATACTTAGCCTCGAGACATCTCCGGAACGTAAAAATTCCTTGTCCAGTTTCACATTCACCCGGATACGGTCTGGCACAAATTCTTCAACAGAAAAATTTCGGGATGCTAGCAACACATCCGTAGAAGTATAAACCTCCAGTGTATAACTGCCGGTAATAGCAGCCATGGCAATATCAATGCTCCCTTCTACTGAACCCTCTTCATTCAGGCTTTTCCGGAATGATTTCAATTCTTTGCCATTCGGCATCAGGAATTTCATCTTCAGCGGCACATCACCCGGGTTCTTCCATTTCGCATCACGAACGATAACAGAGAAATTGATTTTTTCGCCGGGACGGTACACATCCCGTTCTGCATACACAAATGCATCGAAACCCGATGGATTATTTCTTTTACCACCTACGTCAAATCTTGAAGTGTTCACCCTCGTATTATTAAACGGCAGGTAATTAAAATCATCAGCCGTCTTCGCAATGATCATCGCCGGTTTGAAACCACTGAAATCTTTTTTACTGTACCCGATGGTGGCCACCCCATCCTTATCAGTAGAACCGCTGCCGATCAGCTGGTTATTGGTGGAATAAACAGATACATTCACGCCGCTCACCGGTTCGGCTGACTTAAGCGAATTGGTGAATACATAGATCTTATCCTGTCCTTCCTTGGCGATCAGCCCCAGGTCCGATAAAGAAATATAACGGCTGTCTTTTACCCAGTAATCTTCGGATGAGCGGATTACAATATGATACACTCCTTTGAAGTCAGGCAACCGGTCTTCAAACTGGGAGAAGTTCAGTATCCTGCCCGCACCACTTTTGGGTAATGAACGGGTATCAATTTCTTTTTCATAAATAACATCACCCAGCATGGCATCACCGCCGCCATATTCATCAGAATAATAATCGCCTTCATATTCGCCATCATAGCTGGCATAATTTGGCCCGCTACTATTTTCCTGGGGTGAGTATCCGTACCGTTGTGCCAATAATAGATTATTCTCATAGATCTTGGAAATGATCAGCTTCACCTTCGGCACATTGGTGATCTGCACTTCTATATTCTTACCGCCTTTTTTGGAGAGATAAACTGCTTTGCTGTTCGTAAAACTGATACCGGATTCTAATTCACCAAAAGCAACTCCTCCGTTATAATCTTCCTTCATCACTCCACCGATCTTTCCCCGCAGTCCTTTCACAATGGTCAGTGCATAACTTTTTTCCACATCAAACTTGTCGCTGCGGAGCGTAAAACCATAATCATTCGCTTCAACTGTATAAGCAAGGTCTGGATCAAATTTTAAAAACGGCTTAAGGCTTTCTCCTGTCAGTTGCTGGCTGGTGGTCACTCTCACCACACCTTCCATACCATCATGCTCCGATTCCACCTGCTGCACGGTCAAAACATAAGGAGAAGGAATGGTCAGCGAACTCGCAATGGCATCCGCAGTGGATGTATTGCCTTTCTCCGGTTTCAACCCCTTTTCGATCGTCACTTTCGCATCAATGTCTTTATCTTCTGCTTTTAACCCGTTGATACGGATGGATATTTTATTGTCAGGTGTAATTGTGATGATATTGAAGTCAGCTTTCTTGCCTTCTACTTCTATTTTAAGTTTCCCTTTCAGGTCTTCCGGGTTCACCCGGTAATTGAAGAACAGGTCCGCCTGCGGTACAGCAGTCGTACTGCTTTCGCCGATCCAGATGATCTGTGAATTATCCAACGTAAGCTCGGGAGTGTGGAAACTGATCTTATCCCCGTTTTTTACGGAGTTGTATTTACTGAACTTCAGTACAGCACTTTTGATCTTTGCTTTGTAAGTAGTGGCGGGATTTAATGGTTGTGAGGGAGAAAACACTAATTCATCCGGGCTCTCCCAACGGAACTTACCGGCGATTTTAGGTTCGAACGAAATATACTCGGTCGAATCCCAGGCATTGAGCATGGAATCCTTCGCCAATGAGCTGCTGAAACGAAAAACTAAATTACCAAGCTGCGGCACTTCGCCTTTAGCATTGGTGAATGAGATACTGATGGCATTCTTTTTACAGGATGACAAAAAAATAGCTCCTGCTGCTATCAGCGGAACTAAATAGAATTTGATACGCATAAAGGTGTAGGTTAAGTGGTCGGTTATGAATGAGAAGTTAAAGAAGTTTGATTGATGAAAAAATTAAGCTGTACATTTCTTTCGCACAAATGGCATGTTCGCCTGTGGGGGAAATAACAGAATTTAGCAGCAGAACAACTAAGGGGGAATATCCCGGGTGGGGCGGGACGAGTCAGACGGGTCCATACTGGAACAAATGAATTTGCTATGAAAGATACACAGCATAGAATAGTAGTTGCAAGTTTTAGAAGATAAATATTTGTTAAGCAGCAACGTATTTGACAACTGATACTATCTGATGAACAAACGTTTTAAAATACATATGCCCTGGTTTAAAAAAAGTGCTGCCGCTTCGCCCCGCAGGTACTTTACTAAGAAAGGGATGTTCCGTTTCTTCAAACGCCTTGGCATTGGTTTCCTTGGACTGATCATCCTGTTCTTTTTGCTCAACTGGATATTTCCCGTACCGGCTAAGATTGAATACTCCACCATCATCACAGATAATAAAGGCGAAGTGGTGAATGCTTACCTTACCAAAGACCAGAAATGGCGGATGAAAACTGAACTGGAGGAGATCTCGCCGTTATTACAAAAAACGATCATTGCGAAGGAAGACCGGCATTTCTACTCTCACCCCGGTGTTAATCCTTTTGCTGTGATAAGGGCTTTCTTCAGCAACCTCTTTCATATGCGGAGAATGTCCGGTGCCAGCACCATCACTATGCAGGTGGCCAAAATGCTGGAACCCGGCAAACGGAATATCTGGAGCAAGTGCCGGGAAATGTTCAGGGCATTACAGCTCGAACTGAAGTACAGTAAAAAAGAGATCCTCCAGATGTACCTCAATCTTGTTCCTTACGGTGGTAATATCGAAGGGGTGAAAGCAGCATCACTGTTGTACTTTAAAAAAAATCCCGACCATCTTTCCCTCGCCGAGATAACAGCCCTGAGCATTATTCCCAACAAACCGGGTGTGATGGTTCCCGGCCGCAACAATGATTTTATCGTTAAAGAACGAAACCGCTGGCTGCAAAAATTTGCAGACAGAAAAGTATTCACCCAAAAAGAGATCGAAGACGCATTAGCAGAACCATTGAATGCCACCCGGGGAACCGTACCGCATTATATCCCTCATCTTTCTTATAAATTAAAGAAACAGGGTGGCGATATCATTAAGACAAACATCAACCTGAACACACAATTGAAAACAGAGAAGTTGGTGGAAGATTATATCAGGGCACAGCGGCTGAAGAACATTAAGAACGCCGCCGTCATCATCATAGACAATAAAACGCATAAGGTCATCACCTATGTCGGTTCTTCCGGTTTCTTTGATACAACAGACGGCGGACAGGTGAATGGCGCCAATGCGGTGCGGCAACCCGGCAGCACATTGAAACCGCTGTTATACGGAATGTGTTTTGACGAAGGTTTGCTCACCCCAAAAACAGTGATGACAGACGTGGCCGTCAACTACGATGGTTATGCACCCGAGAACTATGATGAGAAATTCAACGGCTATGTCACTGTGGAAACAGCACTGGAACATTCGCTGAACATCCCCGCCGTAAAAGGATTAAGAATGCTCGGTCATGAAAAGATGATACAGAAATTATCCAACTGCAATTTCAGGCAAATACAAAAGGACAGAAGGAAACTTGGGCTGTCATTGATATTGGGTGGCTGTGGCACCACATTGGAAGAACTCACCGGTTTATTTGCTTCCTTCGCCAACAACGGAATTTATAGCAGGCCCTCTTTCACACAGGATGACACGGCGCACAACAAGATCAATGTCATCAGCCCCGCTGCTAATTTCATGATCAATGAGATTCTGTCAAAAGTTAACCGGCCCGACTTTCCGTTGAACTGGGCCGCTACAGAGAAAATGCCCAGGATCGCCTGGAAGACCGGTACCAGCTATGGAAAAAAAGATGCCTGGAGTATCGGTTACAACAAAAACTTTACCGTGGGTATCTGGACAGGAAACTTTTCCGGCGTCGGCGTCGCTGATCTGAGTGGTGCAAACACTGCCACTCCTTTATTGTTCAAAATTTTCAACACCATCGACTATGACAGCGATGAAGAATGGTTCACACAACCAAAAGATTGCGATATACGGCAGGTTTGCAGTGAAACCGGCTTGCCTCCTGCTGAACATTGTACCAGCTTAGTGACAGATTATTTCATTCCGTTGATTTCTTCTGCCAAAGTTTGCAGCAACTGGCAGGAGATAATGATCAGTGCCAGTGAAAAGATATCTTATTGCAAAAGCTGTGCGCCGGAAACGGGATACAAAAAGAAATGGTACAAAATCGTGGAACCGGACATGCAGGCCTGGTTTGAGGAGAACAGGATCGCCTATCAGAAGATACCGCCTCACAATCCCGATTGCGAACTCATATTTAAAGGAGCCGCCCCTTCCATTACTTCTCCTGTTAATGGAACAGAATACCTGATTAATAAAAAAGATCCCGAGCCATTACAACTAATTTGCAAAACAGCCAATGATGTAACGAAAGTGTATTGGTACATCAACAACAAGTTTTATAAAAGCAGTAATGCAGGGGAAAAACAATTCTTTGTTCCCGAAGAAGGGCCCATAAAAATTTCCTGCACCGATGATAAAGGACGAAACAGAGATATTAAGATTACAGTAAAATATGTAAGCCTGTAAAACCAGGAGGATATCATTGTTATACACTGTATAACATCTCGTAAGAAATACTTGCTGGGAGTACCGTCATGCCGGACTTGATCGGCATCTTCACCACTGGGTCTTATTCACCATTCACTATTGACTATTCACCATCTCATTCCGCCTTCTTCACACTCGCCGCACCACTTACATTCTGTCCCACTTCTGCATTACCCTTATATTTTATGTGACTGGCACCACTGGCATCTGCAGCTAACTTTACACTGGCAAAAACTTCAGCGCTGCTCGCACCGGCCACATCCACATTGGCATTTTCTGATAACAGGTCATAACAATAAGCATGGGAGGCCCCTGATCCGTTAATATGAAGATCCTTGGTTTGTCCTTTTAGTTTCAGGTGACTGGCACCGGTCATTTCACCCGATACTTTAGGGGCCTTCAGTTCCAGCTCCGCACTGCTGGCGCCACTTACATCCACATCAATTTCGTCGGTGGCAGTAAGCAGGGTTTCTCCTTTAATATCACAGGCACCTGATGCTTCAAGACTTTTGAACAACGGCGCACTCACATACACTTTTATTTTACCCGTCGCATCAAGATTGGTATTGTCCTTCTGCTTAATATACAGCGTACTTCCATCCTGCCGTACCAGGATGTACTGCTGCAGGTTATCATCTGTTTCCACTTTTACGGAGAAAGCTGTATCCTGTTTTACATACAACTGAATGGCATTGCTTACATCAACACCCGTAAACCCGGAAAAGCTCCTGTTCTGGGTAACAACCTTGCCGTTGCCCTTGATTTTATCACCGGTAACATAATGACAGGAAGAAAACAACATCCCTGTAAGGATGGATAAAACAACAAAACGCTTCATACTGTTTGGTTTGTGGTACTGAAATAAGGTTCATTTATCAAACTTGCTGCATATTTGACGCCCGGGTATCTTATAAGGTTACACTTGGGAAACAAAGAACTGAAATTGACAAAATCCGCCACCAGCCTGAATTACAAACTACAAACCATAAACTGTAAACCTTTTTTTACCTTCGCGGCAACATGACTGAAAAGATACTGATTCTCGATTTTGGCTCCCAATATACCCAGTTAATTGCCCGTGCCGTCAGGGAAGCCAACGTCTACTGCGAAATTATCCCCTACCATAAGTCTTTTGAATTTGAACCCGGCCTGAAAGGTATCATTCTCTCAGGTTCCCCGTTCTCGGTAAATGAAGAAAAAGCACCGGATGTAAATGTGCAGGAGTTCATTACCAGGGTACCGGTATTGGGTGTTTGTTATGGGGCACAGCTAACCGCTAAACGCTATGGTGGAAGGGTGGAAAAAAGTAACAAACGGGAATATGGACGGGCCATGCTTCATAAACAAAAAGAAGATGTACTGTTCAATAATGTAGCGGATGAATCACAGGTATGGATGAGCCATGCCGATACCATACTGGAAATGCCGGCCGGTTTTGAACTATTAGCAACCACGGAAAGTATCCCCGTTGCAGCATTTAAAAAGAACGGCACAGAAGCAAACCCTTTATACGGTGTGCAATTCCACCCGGAAGTATACCATTCGAAAGAAGGAAAGAAAATACTCAACAACTTCCTCGTCAGTATATGCGGTTGTTCACAAGACTGGACACCGGCACATTTCATCACTGATACAGTAGCTGCACTGAAAAAGCAGATTGGTGACAGAAAGGTCATCATGGCTTTAAGTGGAGGCGTTGATTCCACCGTGGCCGCTACACTCATCCACCGGGCCATTGGTAAAAATCTCTACGGCATCTTTGTCGACAATGGTGTGCTCCGCAAAAATGAATTTGAATCCGTCATCAAAACATACAATGAACTTGGTCTGAATGTAAAAGGTATTGACGCTAAAGAACATTTTTATACCAAACTCGCCGGCAAAACAGAACCCGAAGAAAAAAGAAAGATCATCGGCAGCATGTTTATTGATGTCTTCCAGGAAGAATCGAAAAAGATTGAAGGGGTGGAACTGCTCGGGCAGGGAACTATCTATCCCGATGTAATTGAAAGTGTTTCCGTACATGGACCATCCGTAACAATAAAATCACATCATAATGTTGGCGGCCTTCCCGGCCATCTGCATCTTGAACTGGTGGAGCCGCTTCGTTCTCTTTTTAAGGATGAAGTAAGAAAAGTGGGGCGGGAATTGGGCATTCCTGCAGAAATGATTGACCGGCACCCCTTCCCCGGACCCGGCCTCGCCATCCGTATTTTAGGAGAAATTACAGAAGATAAGGTACGGTTGTTGCAGGAAGCAGATCACTTATATATTAAGGCTCTTAAGGATACTGGTTTGTATGCAACGGTTTGGCAGGCAGGTGCTATCTTACTACCTGTTAAAAGTGTGGGAGTGATGGGCGACGAAAGGACCTATGAATTTACCGTAGCCCTCAGGGCAGTGACAAGTGTGGATGGGATGACGGCCGACTGGGCTCACTTGCCGTATGAATTTTTAGCCAATATTTCTAATGAGATCATTAACAATGTAAGGGGTATTAACCGGGTGGTATACGACATCAGCAGTAAACCACCCGCAACGATCGAATGGGAATAGAAAAAAGGCCGATTTTCCAAATCAGCGAACCGGATTCATATATGAAAAAGAATATTTTATTGGTACTGGTACTTATTGCATCCTTTCACTTTTCGTATGCACAAACAGAACAGCCCAGACACAGGATTGCCATCTTTGCACCACTGTACCTTGATTCAGCATTTGATGATAATGATGAATATCGGTATGCAAAGAACACCTTCCCGAAATTCATCAACCCGGGCCTTGAATTTTATGAAGGCGCCCAACTGGCATTGGATTCACTCAACAAAGAAAAAGTTCCGCTGGAAGTTTTTGTCTATGATACAAGATCCGCTAAAGAAACACTGGCACAACAGTTAAATAATCCCGAGCTGGACAGCGTAAGCCTGATCATCGTTCATTGCAGCAGTGCCGAAGTAAAATTCTTTGCCGAAGCGGGGCTCAAAAGAAATATCCCCGTCATCAATGCAAATCTTCCGAATGAAGGTGGTACCTCGGGCAACCCTTTCTTTGTGGTGATTAACCCTACACTAAGGACTCAATGCGAAGGCATTTACAAATACATACAGAAATATTATTCATTAGACCCCATTGTCGTTTTCCGCAGGAAAGGCCAGCTGGAAGACCGTATTAAAACGTACTTTGAAGACTTTACAAAAAACACGGTGGCAGTTCCGCTGAAATTCAAATACGTTGAACTCACCGACAGCTTTACGGTAAACCAGTTGAAAGAACATCTTGATACAACAGAGCATACCCTCTGTATTGCTGGCAGCCTGGATGAGAATTTTGGCAAACGACTGGTTCAGCAATTGGCCGCACTGAAAAAACAAAAATACCTCGCCACAGTAATGGGTATGCCAACCTGGGATGGAATGCCTTTTAATAAACCTGAATACAAAGGCATTGAAATAATTTATAGTACCCCGTTTTATAATGCCAGGATCGATAAGGTAAGTACCAGCATTGTCGCCAGCTTTAATAAAACAATGTTTGCCCGCCCCAGCGATATGGTATTCCGGGGATACGAGGTAACATGGAGATATGTAAAGCTCTTATTGCTCTATGGAAAAGATATCGCTTCCAATCTTGCCAACAAGCAGGTGAAACTGTTCACCGACTTCGACATCCAGCCGGTGCTGAGCAAACAAAATATGACACTCGATTATTTCGAGAACAAAAAATTATACTTCCTTAAATGGCAGGACGGGATAATAAAAGGGGTGTACTAACCTGCATTCATATTATAACTCATTAACAAGAGGCCATTCTGTACAGAATGGCCTCTTATTTTGCAGTGGTATCGTCATAGGCGCTGTTGTATCTTTTAGTATAGCTACTCTCCTGTCAGCAGCAATGAATTGGTATTATTATTCAGTATCAGCTCACTTGCCGCTACCCTGAATTGTGCATTCAGGTTAAATGTTGAAATATTGAAAGTTGATCGCCGGATGGTAAAACTCAGCCGAATAAATTCATGGCAACCTAAAGTATTGTTGCCACCGGGGCCTGTTCTGGAGAACTCATCGTACAGGGAGTTTGATGCGGTCTGCATCCACTTCGCATTATCAACCGCCATGCTGAGCGAACTGGTCTGTGCATTATCAAACAGCACAATGTAGCCCGCCGGCTTATAGATCCGCAGCGTTCCCGGCGTTGCACTCTTTCCCGCCAGTTCAGAAATATTATATACGACAGTGATCTCTTCGCCGTTGCCGGTAAAAATATTATCACTAAACACTGAACCTAAGGACACATCCGTGTTTGTTGCTTGGGTAATGGTAACGGTCACAGATTGGGTGCATCCGTTTGCATCCCGCACTGTCACAGTATGAATCCCGGCAGAAAGTCCGTTGAAATTACCATCCTCCTTCGACGAACCGCCATCAATACTATACTCATAATGTGGTGACGGGGTGGCAAACAGCACACCACCCGATGCAATAACAGTAACACTGCCGGTACTTGTTCCTGCACAGCTGATATGAATGATGGAATTCACAGAAACGCCAAGCACAGGCGGTTCCGTTATGGTAAAACTGGCAGCTGCCGTACATCCGGTGGCATTCGTTACGGTCACATGATAAGTACCCGCCGAAAGGCCGCTGATATCTTCAGTAACAGCCCCGTTACTCCATAAATATGAATAGGGGCCACTGCCACCACTCACACTAAGGTCGATTGACCCGGTCGCCCCTCCGTTGCATAATACATTCAGTGGTGTTCCGCTTACAACAGGCAATGAATTTACTGTGATAACAGTAGTTGCTGAATTCGTACAACCGCTGCCATTAGTATAAGTATAAGTGATGGTCTGTGTTCCCACAGATGGATCGAATAAGTTTCCTGTTACGCCAACACCGGTGAAGGTTCCTCCGATTGGTGAACCAATAAGTGTAATGTCTGCTGCATCGGCACATACAGGACCGTATGTACCCGCACTTACTATCGGAACCGGGTTTACGGTGATCACGGTTGTCGCAGAATTGGTACAACCATATTCATTCGTGTAAGTATAAGTAATGGTCTGTGTTCCCACAGATGGATCGAATAAATTGCCTGTTACACCAACACCTGAGAAAGTTCCTCCGATTGGTGAACCAATAAGTGTAATATCTGCTGCATCAGCACACACCGTACCGTAAGTGCCGGCACTTACAACCGTCGACGGATTTACACTCACAGAAACTGTACTGATGGGGTTACCTGTTGCGCTGCAACCTGCCGCACTGGTTATACCAGTAAGATTATAGACACTTGTACTTGTAGTACCATTGAAAACAACATCGACCCAGTAATTCGCCGAACTGCTCGTACCGGGATATCCCGGGCCAGGCTGTTGGTACGAACTCGCCTCTGCTGTCAACGGTCCGCTGACGACCGGCGAAGCCAGCCCGTTCGCCGTATAAGCATAATAATTTGGCGAGGGAGAAAAGTAAGAAGCGATATAAGAAGTATTCGCTGTAATGGGTACCGGCGTTGTAAAATTGATTTGTTTCCACCCCGCTGTATTGTCACTGGTATAAGTAGCCGTTGCTAACGGAGTGGTCGTATTGCCAACCGCCCACAATGAACCGGTAAAATTCAATACATCGGTTCCGGTTTTATAAAAACGAATACCACTGATTGTTCCGGGCACAGATGATTTCACCTTCACTCCCAGCTCCGTTGCTGCATTATCCGCCGTCTGCGAACCTCCTGTTGTACCCACGTTCCATATACTAACAGGTGTCGGTGAGTACACGGCTGTTCCGGCCGTAAAAGGAACTCCGCTGTTGATATTGGGATAATTATTCCCGTTAATGACCAGCGAAAATGGTCCGCTGCCTGTTGTTGAAGTAAAGGTCAGGTTAACAGGACTTCCCTCACAAACTGTCGTTGCTGCAGCGGTAATTGTTCCTGCAGGTAACGGGCTGGTCGTCACCGTTACACTGCTTAATGGGCTTCCGGTGGCAGTACACCCGTTGGCATCAGTAATGCTCGTCAGGTCAAATACGTTAGTACTGTTGTTGGTCTCCGTAAATAAAACATCTACCCAGTAATTGGCTGTATTACCATTGTTAGGAAAACCTCCCCAATAGCGGTAAACACCATTCGGACCATCAACGCCTGCTTGTAAGGCAGTAAGCGGTCCGTTGGTTACACCGGAACCTGTAAAGAATCCCGGGCTGATGGCAAAATAGCCGCCTTGCGAAAAATAAGAAGCGATATAAGTCGTATTCGCCTGCACCGCTACCGGCGTTGTAAAATGTACCTCCTGCCAGCCGCTGGCTGTTTCGCTGCTGAACGGCACACTGGCTAATAAAGTTCCTCCCGATGTCCATAAGTTGGCAGTATGACTGCCCGTATTCGTTATTCCTTTGTAGAATCGTATTCCCGTGATATAACCGTTAAGGGCCGACCTGAATTTGGTACCAACCTCGATTGGCTGGTTATCGGTCACACTCGGACTCACCGGTGATCCGCCATTGCCCCAGATGCTTTGCTCCGTGGTATTGAATGTAGCAAAGGTCTGTCCTGCGGTAACGTTAGTATAGGTTGTTCCATTCACCACTAACGTATAAGGTGATGCACCGCTGGCATTGGCTAATTGCAATTCCACCTGGCCACCCGGGCAGATAGGATTGGTCACAGCACTGATCGTGGCCGTTGGCAATGGATTTACTGTGAGTGTCGCCACATTGGATTCAGCAATACCCGCCGTGTTGGTCCATATCGCCTTATATTTTTTGCCGTGATCTGCAATGCTTGTCGTAAAGGTATAGGTGACGTTGGTGGCTGATAGAATATCATTCCAGGTAGAACCATTGTCAGTACTCACTTGCCATTGTACGGTCGGTACAGGAGTACCCGTGGCGGCTGAAACAAAGCTGGCAGGGCTTCCGGTACAAACAGATTGCGAAGCCGGTTCTGTCGTCACCACCGGTATTTCCGAAACTGGGTCACTGCAGCTGAAACTGATATCCTTTAATACAGGTGTCAATGCGGTATTGCTGGTTGCAAATACCGCCTTGTACTGGATGAATTGTGAAGTACCACCGATGGTTGCTCCGTTGGATGGAATGGATACCCACGAGGCACCGCTGATAGCACCGGCTGAAGCCGCCTGCCGCTGGTATAATGACAGGGTGGTTCCCACCGGTACCGTCTCGGTCCATGATGCAACACCCCAGTCTTTTACACTACCGGCATCGAATACCCGGGAAATAAAGACCCCCGGTGTGCTGTAAGGTGTCGCAGATATCCTGTCAACGGACAAACCAACGCCACCCGCCGGGTAATCACTGATCTGGATGATCATATTGGTCAGCACTGTTTGGGTGATACCCGGTGTGCCTATCAGTACCCCATCTACATAAAATGTAAAACTGCCATCCGTATTCCATTGAATTCGGTAAACATGGGGGCTCCCTAATAAAGTTGATCCAAGCGATACCGTCTCGTTATTCGAATTTCTTGCATATACATGATTATCACCTGCACCTCCTCTTCCGATCACCATCCACGGGTTATTGAATGCAGCATCGGCTGAGAAACCCACATTCTGAAAATTACCTGCCGTGAAAGTGGCCGTAAATTCAAGTGTTGTGCCCGGGCCGGCTGCTGTGTTATAACTCAGGTGTGTACCATTGACTGTTACCTGTCCGCCGCTGTATGTGGTGATAGCGCCGCCTTGTCCATCCCAGACAGCATCGGTCCAGCCGGATGGAACACCGGTCCCCGAAAATTCTTCATAGAGTGATGGCTTCAGGCTCACGGCTCCGTCTCCTTCTGCAATGACAATCGTATTCACATCCGCTGTTCCGGCGGCAAAATCGGCAGCAATGACATCGCTGGCACAGGGGCC
Source organism: Chitinophagaceae bacterium (assembly GCA_044220915.1). Classification (GTDB taxonomy): domain Bacteria; phylum Bacteroidota; class Bacteroidia; order Chitinophagales; family Chitinophagaceae; genus JJ008. The sequence goes on along the minus strand of JBGAQD010000037.1, from coordinate 8,212 downwards.
CGAAGGCATGCAAAAACTGAGAGTGGCTGGCGATACGGGTTCTGTAGTGCTGTTACTAGATGCATCTGCGGATGTTACCCGGAAATAATAGGTCACGCCGGAACTCAATCCTGTTAGTAGGATCGAATGACTCGTTACCAGTGCACCGCTTGTACTGTTGAGGTTTAAATTGCTGCTGTTGCTGCTGTAGTCAACTTTGGAATCAGCTGCTTCATTCGTTGTCCAGGTAATAGTGGCGGTTCCATCCATATGAGGAGTGGCGGTAATATTAGTGATCACAGGACCTGTATTATCAACCAGGTAAGTGGCCACATAATTTCCTGCAGCTGCATCAAAGAAAGCATAATTGATACCCTTGATCACTTCAGTGGTATAACTCACCGGTGAACCATTCCTGGTAATACCGGTAAGCTGGCCAACAGCCGCAGTCACCGGGACCATACCCTGCAATTGATGGGCACCAGTGGCAACTGAAACAGTGAAACTCAGATCATTTCCGCTCCAGCTGATAGCACCGAAGAAAGAAGAATTTCGTCCATCCAGCCAGGTTAGCATCTGCCGGGCTGATATCACCGGTAGCTGTCTCAACTGGGCAGCACTGATAATGGCATCAGAACCTGCAGTACTTGTACCGCCATTCACATCCGTATGCATATTCGCACAAAACACACCATAGTATCCTTCCGGGCCAATGGCTTTATCCAGTAACGAACTGATATGATTGGCATAATTGATACCCGACTCATCCGTCATTTGCGTCGTTACCTGGTAACAATCTATAAGTGTTCCGTCAAGATCAGCAAACCGCATGGGCATTCCCGAGCCGGTGAACATACCCGGCCGGTCCAGCACCCATGATGCCGGCCAGTAATAATAATTACAATCTAATCGTATCCCTTTGGCCGCTTCTACCTTTGGCTGTGTGGCCCAGTCACTCCACGCAATACAATGCGTCCGGTTAGTGCTTGGCACAGGTACACTCGGCCATTTAACACCAAACTCCGCCAGCTGTGGTATATAATAATTATTGTCCAGGTTGGTTGGTGATGTCCAGTTGCCACAGTTCGTCGTGATATGCGCTGCTATCTCAAAACCCTGCGCTTCAAACGCTGCTGCCTGTGCATCAGTGATAGTGCTGCTATTATTCGTACTCGTATAGATATAAGATGTTCCCCGGATGGCTTTCCAGTCCAGCACATCCTGCGGACTGTTATTACCAAATCCAAGGTATTGGTTGAATCTTCCGATGGTTCCGCCATTGGCATGATCATCTCCCGTCATCACAATGGCAGCCTTCAGCTTGCGGGGCAAAAACCAGAACCTCGGTAATGGCTTACGGTGAAGGTTACCCAGTGCAATGATATTACTAAGTAAATGTTGCTGCTCATCTGCCTGTGGTATATCGACTTTATTAAAATCGATCCAGTCCGGCTGCGGGTCTCCTGCCGCATTACCAAAATACAGGTTGTCCGAACGTATCGGGCCTGGCTGCCCGTCCCTGCTCTGTCCCGCCCACGCCGGGTTCCCCTGCCGGGTATATACAATTGATCTGGCAAGATCATAAGTAAAAGCGATCGCCTTACCGCCATTCGCACCAACATCAATGGTCGTTACTGCCGGGTAAGTACTGGCAGTTGTTGCATCGGAGTATAACATCGCTAACGCAGCAGCTCCGTTCAGTGTATAATGATCTGCAGTTCCGTGAAACTGTATCGTTTGATTCACCAATCCTGCTCCCGGTCCGCTGCCGGTATTAAAGAGTAAATATTTGTCAGACAGGTTTCCTCCGGCTGAAGTGATACCCAGCAATGGCGACAGCAATGCATGAGGTCGCAAAGCGATCAGCGTTCCGCCGGCATTCACCCAGTCACTCAGCATTGTCACCTGCGATCCGTTTACAGGCATCTCTCCCAGTATCACCACATCATAACTGTTAAGCACAGTCGCATTGACCAGCGATATATCCATCGCCGAAAACTCATTGAATCCCTCTGCTCTCAATATCTCCACCGGGTAACGGCTGAAAGGATTTGCAGCAGCGCTGATCACCAGGATCGGGCCACCCGGTCCCTCATTGGGCGGTGGTGGGGGTGCCGATGCAGTGGTGAATGACCACGAATAATTCGCCGCCAGTGCATTTCCCGCCACATCTTTTATCCTTGGATCGGTCCCGCCGCCGGTTAATGTTGCCGTATATAGGGCCGAATAAGATAATGCGGAAGAAGGCGTGAAGGTCGCCGTTCTTGTACCGCTGTTATAAGATACATTTCCCGCAACCAATGTATTGGAGGCATCCCGCAATTCGAAAGTGGTGCCGCTGATGGTCAGCGGATCCATCGCTTCACTAAAGACCGCACTCACTGCTGTATTGATACTGGCACCAATGGCATTGCTGGCCGGGCTGACTGAACTCACCGTTGGTGCTGTAACATCAGGACCAATCGTCGTTTCATATACCACATCCACCCAGTAATTACTTTGCTGATAGGTACTGCTGGGAAATGCCGGAACGGCCGAATAAATATAAACCCCGTTCGGCCCGTCTTCTCCATCTGCTAATGCCCGCAGGTCACCATTGATAACGGCATTGCTGAAATAATTATAGGTCGCCGTATAAAAATTGGCGCTGCTGTGATAAGATATGATATAGGTGTCATCTTCTTCAATGGCAACAGGTGTCGGGAAACTCATTTGCTGCCAGCCGCTGGCAGTCTCCCCGGTAAATGTTACAGACGCTAATAACGTTCCTCCACTGCTCCACAAATGACCAATATGCGTACCATTATCCCCGGTGGCTTTATAAAAACGTACACCGGTGATGTAGCCGTCTTGACTTGATTTGAATTTCATGCCCACCTCGATCGCCTGCCCGTCATTATTATTCAGCAAGGCAGGAGTGGCCGTTGGTTGAAACACACTGCATGGACAAGGCAGGCTGACCGGCGCCGTTATAGTGATATTGATGGCATTCGCTGCCGGCGCAGTTCCCGTTGTTTCCATATTACCGTTATCATCATAAGCCCTGCAATGAATGGTCGCAGCACCGGTACTGGTGGGCACCCAGGAAAAACTCCAGTTATTGGTGCCACTCGCCAATGCCCAGCTCACGCCGCCGTCAAAAGATATTTCAACACCCGCCACAACACCATCCACATCGGAAGCCGTACCGGTAATATTGACAGTATTACCCGCCGGTAAAAAAGCTCCTTGTAATGGTGAGCTGATAGTTGAACTGGGTGCTGTTGCATCAACCGGTGAACTGGCTGTCATTCCCCCCTGTATATTATCCGGCAGCACTCCCATATCCGCTAATATATTGATCGTTGCCTGTTGCATCCGGGCATCTTCCGCAGAGCCGCCCCCGTCATGCACTCCATCCAGCCCCCAGCTCCATTGTACGGTTCCCGCCCCAAAAACCAATGCACCGCTGCTATGCCGGTAAAGCGAAAGATGATGGGTCTTCCCTGAAAAAAATGTGTTCGATAACCTGATACGACCGGGTGGATATTTCCCGTTATTTGTTTCAGGGTCCCACTCATAACCAAGTGTGTTGGAACTCAGCGTCGCTGTTTGTCCGCTGCCCAATGTGGCAACTGCTGTATTTCTCCAGAATCGTAATTGCTTGTAAGTATCAGGCACCGTTATCGCTCCGGTACTCCCCTGCCAGCTGAGCTGCCCCGTTAGTGCATTCTCCGGGTTACATCCGTCGGCCGATGGGAAAGCACATCCATCCCGCCACAAGCCGGTCCATACATTCGGCAGTGGGTCACATTTTCCGCCACATATATTTTCTCCCTGTGTTCCTTCTTTATAACAAACCAGTGTGCCATGACTGTCCTCCCATCTTGTTTTCCAGTACACTTCATTCCCGCTGAAAAAAGCAAGATGCACACCATTGTTCCTCGCTGTTTCAAATTTCAGTCGTTCAGCCGCACTCCAGTATTCATCATGACCCACAGACAATAATACTTTATGAATGGAAGGGGTGATCACAGAGGCATCACGGTCCATATCCATATCGGTGGTATAGCTTACATCATAACCGTTTCTCTCTAACCAGCGTATCATCGGGTATTCGGAATAGAACAACCAGTCTTCTGAAGCACTGCTGCCTCCCCCGCCTGCACGGGTGTAGAAGGGACGGTTATAACTCACCTTTGTTGCATGGTTAAAACCCGGAACAGGGGTGCCTGAATTATTTACATAAAGACTGTTACCGCCATAACCGTTATACGCCTGCCAGGTGGCATCAGAAGTTTTAAAAAGCAGGGCGGAATTACCGCCGTCATTGCGAACAATGAATGCAATATGGCTCGACCCGTTATTATCTGAACGGGTTATTTTGGCAATATATACTCCCGATAAAGCACCGCTGCTGTTCCAGCTGGTTGATACACTCCAGTTACTGCAATCAGTTTTTCCCGTAGCTGTTTCATAAAGAGGAACAGGTTGCGCCACACCGGGAAAAGATCCCAGGTCGGCGATTAGTCTTGCACCATCGCCATTGTAATAGCCGAGCCGGTATATTTTTATTGTATAATTGCTGGCAGCTCCCTGTACATCAATTTTAAAATCGATAACGCTGCCTGTATTCACACTCAACGGTGAGGCAAATCCCTGGATGCTCAGGTCTCCGGCTCCGCTGATATCCCACTCCGAAGCTGGATTACCGGGTAAATTATTTTCCGCAACAATAGGATTGGTGCCAAACGACACAGAAGACAATAAGAGGATTACAAAGACACACATGGCCCTTCGCAACGGGGGTACAATATGAAACATACTACACGTTTGGTGGTTAACGGTGTATTAAAATAGGTTCGCTGGCTTAAGAAAGGATAGCTGGATTGAATACGGGTTCAATAGCTATTGTGATAATGGCGGGTCTTGGTAGGATGATGGAAAATCGGATCAGGTTGTGGTTGATGGTGGTTCCGCTGTTAACAGGTAAGAAAGCCACCCTGTTCAAACGATGGCCCTCTTAATATTTTTGTCAGGTCATCATTATAATTTCTCAAACTGCACTACCGATTTATCTGAACCATCCGCCTTCCGGATGCTGATAAAATACTTACCCGCAGCAAGACTCGGCGAAAGATCATACCGCAGTGATGGCGCATTCAGTGTTATATCTTTTACAGCATAAACCCTTCCCGCCATATCGGTCAGTGTTAGTTGATATGTTCCGTTGAACTGGTCTCCCCTTGCGGCAATAGTGATATGATCAGTACTGCGGACAGGATTCGGGTACGCAAAAAATGCCTGCTGAGAACCACTTTTACAGGTCCCCGATACAGACACTATACTGCTGTACTTATAAGTATCATCCAGGTCAACACTCTTCAGCCTGATTAATAATACAGGTGCTTTGATGGCATCTGTCAGCAGGATCTGCTGACTGTAATCCCGGTTACCCTGCGCTGATACTTCGCCGAGTTTAAAGAAATTGATACCATCCTTGCTGCCTTCGATTTCATAACGGGCCAGGTTCTGTTCCTGCTCACTCGTCCAGCTCACCTGTATCTTGCAATCCTTATTCACTGCGGCAAATTTCGAGATAGACACAGGCAGGTTTCCTTCGGGTGCTACCGAATAAGACATGCTGGCGAAATTGTTGTTGTTATAATCAGATAAAACAAAATTGGGGTTATTATTCACCACCAGGAAATTACCTGTCACGGTCGAATTACCCTGCAGCGATGGCTTCACCTCAAATTCCAGTTCCTCCGCAAAATTCGGGGGGAGTGCAGTATGAAGCACACCGGATATCTGCATCTGGCTTCCAATAGTGGTAGAGGTCCAGGTAAAGTAATTATTGAAAGGTGCTGTTGCAAGGTTAAACGCAGGGTTTACGATCATTTTGCTTCCCAGCCCTATCCTGATCTCTACAGTGTTCGGTGGAATGGCATTGAGCTGGTCTCCGTTCAGGATGAATAGTTTCAGTTTGTACACAATATTTTTTACCAGCGCATTCGCATTCACCGGCACACCTGACATAGTGGTAATGTCAAATGAACCCACTCCCGGGTCCGCTGATACTGGCACCTGTGCATGACTGCGGCCTGCAAAAAAGAACAGGGCCAGCAGCAACACCGAAAATCTCACTTGGCTTTGTTGGTAAAACTTTTTCATGGTCTCTCTCATTAAAATTTTAAATAGTTTTCGCTGGAGTATGATTGATATACTGAATCCTTGCTCAAAAATTAAATTGCCGGAATGCCTTTAAAGCAAACCAATTGGTTTTACAACAGGTGTAAGTGACAATGTCACCGGATTTGAAAAATCGGTTTCAGGGGATCAGGAATTAAAAACCAGCGGTTTAGAGAGGAATTGGGGGACGATTTTTCCCGGAAATGGATTGAACCCGGCTTCCGTAAAGGACAACCGGGTTCGAAAAATAAACAGAAAATCCCGTATGTCCTAACGATAAGACATTAATATTTTACAACTCCTCCTTGGGGCCAGTTTAACCCCACTTCTCCCTGTTCCCGGCCAGCCATTCAACAGTAAGCTTTCAGCTCTCCGCCTTTAGCCTTTCCCTACTCTCCCACCAGCAGGATCGAGTTCGTATTATTATTCAATATCAACTCCCCGGCTGCCGTTCTGAACTGCGCATTCAGGTTGAATACCGATATATTGAACGTATTACGTTTTATCTTAAATCCTAATCGCAGGAACTCATTACAGCTGATCGTATTGTTGCCACCCGGGCCGGTTCTGGATATCTCATAATACAAACTGTTCGTGGTTGTCACCTGCCATTTCTGGTTATCAACAGACAGGCTCAGCATACTCGTCTGCGAATTATCAAAGAGCACCGTATAACCCGCCGGTTTATATATCCTCAGCACAACCGGTGTGGCAGCCTTACCTTTTATTTCTGTGATATTATACACTATGGTGATCTCCTGGCCATTCGCTGTGAATATATTGCTGTCGAATACCGAACCCAGCGTAATATCAGTGTTCAATGACTCAGTGATAGTGAACGTTACCGTCTTCAGGCATCCGTTCGCATCCCTGGCGGTCACCGTATAGGTGCCCGCTGCAAGACCGGTGAAATTTCCGCCATTGGCCAGGAACGGACCTCCGCCCAGGCTGTATTCATAACCCGGTGTGCCACCAGTGGCAGTTACAGTCACACTACCCGTGCTGCCACCTGCACAGCTCACATGATTGATAGCGGTCACCGTTGCGTTCAGTACAGCAGGCTCTGTCACCGTTGCATTTCCGCTGAAGGTCATGGAGCAATTATTATTATCCGTTACCGTAATGACAACAGTATACACACCCGGTGCAAGTCCGCTGATATCTTCAGTGGCGGAGGCAAAACCACCACCCGCCTTCGTCCAGGCATAAGTGTAAGTATAACCCGGTGTACCACCCTGCGCCGTAAACGAAAGGTCAATAGCCCCGTTATTGGCACCGTTACAGCTCACATGCGTCACCGCTAAGCCCGGTCCTGTCAGCGCAGTGATCGCTGTCGGTTCTGTTACTGTATAACTTGATGATGAAGTGCAGCCATGTGCATCGGTTACAGTTACTGTATAAATACCCGGCAACAATCCGTTCAGGCTTTGGTTATTCACCTGTAATACAGGCACCACACCACCACCACTGGCAGACCATGAATAGCCGTAGGCCAACGTACCACCTGTTACACTCACCGTAGCCGTTCCGTTATTACCGCCATTGCAGGATACATTCGTACCGCTGGCTGTGGCAACTAATACGGCAGGTTCTGTTACCATTACAACAACCTGCGCCGTACAATTATTTTCATCAGTTGCAGTGATGGTATAACTTCCTGCAGTCAGGCCATTAAAGGTTCCGTTCGGACTTTGTGTTCCAATATTCGGACTGATAGTATAAGTGAATCCTCCTGTACCTCCGCTTGCACTCACAACAACTGATCCATTGCTGCCGCCAAAGCAGGTAACATGATTCACTGTCGATGTGCCAAACGTTATTTGAGTTGGCTGATTCACTGTCACAGTGGTCTGCGCCGTACAATTATTCCCATCAGTTGCAGTGATGATATAAGTATTGGCTGGCAAATTGCTGAATGTTCCTGGAGAACTCTGCGTGCCGGCATTCGGACTGATACTGTAAGTGATTGTTCCTGTTCCACCACTTGTACTCACAACAATTGAACCGTTAGTACCGGCATTGCAAGTAACATGATTCACTGTTGGTGTGCCAAACGTTATTT
>JBGAQD010000036.1:0-27919 GCA_044220915.1 Chitinophagaceae bacterium | reverse complement strand
CATCAGTGCCGTATCCCATGTAGCAGCCAGTGCAATGGCCTGCGGAAAAACAGTGGCTCCTTCTCTTACCAAACCATGCAGGGCTTCATCAAACGGAATAATGGGAATACCTAATCTTGTTTTTTCTACAAAGTATTTTTGAATCGCATTTATCTTCAACGCCAGTTTTTCGGCGTTTTCGTCTGTTCCATAGTTCATCATTTGTCCGCCGGCATCGCCTTTTGCTGCTGCACTTACCTGGAAACCGAAAAGTCCGTTCTTGTATTGATCGGGCTTTGCATTATCGAGGTCGCCGGGAATCATAAACAACTGCCAGAATTTTTCTTCGGGTGTCATTTTGCTGAGCAGGTCCTGCACCCTTTTTTCTATCGGTTGCGATTTGTCCTTATATAAAGGCCTTGTTTGAGAGAAGCTGATTTGACAGCAAATGAAAAGGAACAAAACAAGAAGGTTTCTTTTAACCATACTCCAAGATAGTTTGGAAAAGAAGGTAAAACAAAAAAGCCCGATAGACTTAAACTCTACCAGGCTTTTTCTGCTTTAAGGTGGTGTGGGGCGGGATCGAACCGCCGACACAAGGATTTTCAGTCCTTTGCTCTACCGACTGAGCTACCGCACCATTCCTGAAACACATCGACTTGGTAAGTGGAAGCCTATCCTCGTTTTTGTGCTTCGGGGCTGCAAATATAGAGGGAATTCACAAAAAATCCACAATAAATACGACTTAGTTTGGCCTACATGCCGTATTCGCTTAAAAACTTAATCCGCATGATTTTCAGCTGTTCCCAGTTGAAATTGTAGTCGGACAGCTCTTCCTGTGCCACCTGCAAAGAGGAGGTTTCACAGCCTTTGAAATACTCGATTATCTCGTCCTGGTCGTCCTCGTCCAGCATTTCATCAATGGCATAATCGAGATTGAGTTTAGTGCCGCTGGCGGCTATGGTCTCCATTTCTTCCAGCATTTCATCCATTCTCCAGCCCTTGTTCTTAGCTATCGTTTCGAGAGAAACTTTCTTATCCGTGTTCTGGATAATATAAACCTTGTTGCCGCTTTTATTCACCACACTCTTCATCACAAAATCATCCGGCCGTTCAATGTTATTATCCTCTACATATCTTTTAATCAGGTCAACAAAGGGGCGACCATATTTAATAGCTTTTCCTTTACTTACTCCCTGGCATTTTTCCAGCCCTTCCATTGTGATGGGATAGAAGGTGGCCATATCCTGTAGTGATGATTCGAGGAAGATGACAAATGGCGGCAGGTTTTTCTTCTTCGCTTCTTTCTGCCGGAGTTCCATCAGCATTTCAATCAGTCTTTCATCGAGTGCGGCGCCGCCGGTTGTTTCCGTTGTTTCTTCATCATCAGCGTTGGCATCATCGTACAACTTGTTCAACACAATCTGGAATGATTTCGGTTTCTTCAAAAAAGCTTCTGCTTTCTTTGTGAACTTCAGCACCCCATATTCTTCAATATCTTTTGTGAGCAATCCCTCCAGTATCAGCTGCCTGATGAGTGAGTTCCAGAAATGATTGTCTTTATCGTTACCGCTGGCAAATGCATCCAGTACATCGTGGCGGAACATTTGAATTTGCGGAGTCAGTTTACCGCTGATGATCTGCACCACATAGTCGGTGGCAAATCTTTCATCCAGGGCTTTAATAGCTTTCAGGGCTATCACCACTTCATCTTTTGCCTCCACTCTTTCTTTTGGATGTTTGCAGTTATCGCAGTGTCCGCAATTTTCTTTTTCATACTCTTCGCCGAAATAGCTCATCAATATTTTGCGGCGGCAAACCCCTGTTTCTGCAAAGGCAACAGTTTCATTTATCAGTTGTGCACCAACCTCTCTTTCGCTGAGGGGTTTATCCCGCATCAGGTGCTCAAGTTTGCTTACGTCCTTATGAGAATAATAAAGCAGGCATTTCCCTTCCAATCCGTCACGGCCGGCACGGCCTGTTTCCTGGTAATAGTTTTCTATTGATTTGGGAATATTATAATGAATAACAAAGCGAATGTCTGGTTTGTCGATACCCATTCCAAACGCAATGGTGGCGCAGATAACCTGTACATCTTCTCCCAGGAACTGGTCCTGCCTTTCTGCCCGCAGCTTACTATCCAACCCGGCATGATAAGCAACCGCTTTAATACCGTTGGCGTTTAAAATATCCGCCAACTCTTCTGTCGTTTTCCTGTTGAGTGTATAAATAATGCCGCTTTTTTTCTTCATGCTTTTGATGAAGCGGACAATGTTTTCGTCTGTCTGTGCCTTTTTAATTTTAGGCAACACTTCGTAGTAAAGGTTCTCTCTGTTGAAGGAAGATATAAAAATATTCGGCTCCCGCAGGTCGAGGTTCTTTACAATATCACTCTGCACTTTGGGTGTGGCGGTTGCTGTTAACGCAATTACCGGTGCATCCGGATTTATCTGTATCATCATTTCCCGCAGGCGGCGATACTCAGGCCGAAAATCATGTCCCCACTCGGAGATACAGTGTGCTTCATCCACGGCGAAGAAAGATATTTTCAGGTCGGCAAAGAACTCGAGGTTCTCCTGTTTGGTCATTGTTTCCGGGGCTACATAAAGCATTTTTGTTTTGCCAGAAAGCAAATCATCGTGTACTTCTTTTATCTCTTTCTTGTTGAGTGTTGAGTTAAGGAAGTGAGCCACTTCATCGTTGCTGCTGTAACCACGGACAAGGTCCACCTGGTTCTTCATTAAAGCAATCAGCGGAGAAACAATCAATGCAACGCCATCGCTGACCATCGCCGGAAGCTGATAGCATAAACTTTTGCCGCCGCCTGTCGGCATAATAACAAATGTATCATGACCCGCCAGTAAGGATTCAATTGCTTTTTCCTGTGTGCCTTTGAATTTGTCGAAGCCAAAATATTCCTGCAGGGCCTTGTGCAGGTCAAATCGCTTTTTAGACGGAGTGGTTTCTTTAGCCTTAACTGTTTTCCCGGTTTTTGATGGACTGGATTTTGTCGCCGGTTTCTTCGCTGTTGATGTTCCCATTACTCAAAAATTTCTATCGCACTTGCTACAAATGCAGATTTATTTAAGATACTCATTTTTGTCCGACCACAATACATGTGCAAGTATATTTTTTGCACAGCCTGAATTATCGTCGGATAAATAAGTGTTTCTTCTGTCTAATGGCCGGGGCGTCAGTGGTTAGTGTAAACTAAACCGGGCAGGAACTCCTGTCTCACAACTTCTACCCCCGTCAATGAGGAAGGCGAATTTACGAATGTTTCATCACCTGTTTAAAGGCTGAAGCGTTAAAATTGATATGCAACGATTGCATACGGGGACTTCATGGCAAAACCTCTAAATTTGCGCCTTTCAATCATGTCCACTTCAATAAAACAAGTTGCTCTCAGAACCATTGAGTTAGAAGCCCAGTCCATTGCCGGTCTTGCTTCCTTTATCAATGATGATTTTGAAAAGGCTGTGCAGGCTATTGCTGCCGGTAAGGGCAGGGTGGTGATAAGTGGTATTGGCAAAAGTGCCGTGATTGCACAGAAGATCGTTGCCACTTTTAACTCAACCGGCACCCCCTCCATTTTCATGCATGCTGCCGACGCTATTCATGGTGACCTGGGTATGGTGCAAAAAGAAGATGTGGTCATCATCATCAGTAAAAGCGGTGAAAGCCCGGAGATAAAAGTGCTGGTGCCGCTGATCAGGAATTTCGGCAATGTATTGATCGCAATAGTTGGTAGTACTGATTCTTACCTCGCAAAAAATTCCGGTATCATTTTAAATACATCAGTAGAACAGGAGGCCTGTCCCAATAACCTTGCGCCAACCACCAGCACTACCGCACAGCTGGTGATGGGCGATGCTTTGGCCGTCTGCCTGATGGAACTGAAGGGTTTTGAAAGTGACGACTTTGCCAAATTTCATCCCGGTGGAATGCTGGGAAAAAAATTATATCTAAGAGTCTCGGACCTGTATGCCGATAATGAAAAACCAAAAGTGCTGGCTGAACAATCACTAAAAGAGGTGATCGTAGAAATGACGGCGAAGCGATTGGGAATGACTGCCGTGGTTGACAGAGAGAACACCCTGCTTGGCATCATTACCGATGGTGATCTGCGGAGAATGCTGGAGAAGTCGGTGGCTATTGATACAATAAAGGCCGGAGATATTATGACCGCCAATCCAAAAACCATCGGACCGGATGATCTGGCAGTGGATGCATTGGATGTGCTGCGGAGAAATGAAATATCACAACTGGCAGTAATTGAGCATAACAAGTATTTAGGTATTATACATTTGCATGACCTGATAAGAGAGGGGTTGATTTAACCGGTGATAAAGAATGGGTTTCCATTCGCTGTTCACCATTCACTATTCACTACATGAACAAACATCATTACGTTGCGATAATGGCGGGGGGTATCGGCAGCCGTTTCTGGCCGATGAGCCGCACCAACTTTCCGAAACAATTTTTAGATATTCTCGGCACCGGCAAAACGCTGATACAACAAACTTTTGACCGCTACCGCAAACTGGTGCCTGCAGAGAATGTATTTGTGGTAACAGCACATGAATATGTTGGTATTGTAAAAAAACAGCTGCCCGATATTCCTGAGGAGAACATACTCGCAGAGCCCTCAAGAAAGAACACAGCCCCCTGCATCGCTTATATTGCCTTTAAGCTGCTGAAGAAAGATCCTAAGGCGTTGATGATAGCGGCACCGGCAGACAATCTTATTTTGGAAACAGATGAGTTTATTAAAACTGCAAAAAAAGCTCTGAGTTTTGTAGACCACATCAATGCATTGGTTACAATTGGCGTAAAACCAACCTATCCTAACACCGGCTATGGATATATCCAGCATGATACTGCTGAAGCGGCACCCGATGTGTTTAAAGTAAAAACGTTTACCGAAAAGCCCAATGTAGAGCTGGCAAAAACGTTTATCAGTAGTGGCGACTTCTTGTGGAATGCCGGCATTTTTACCTGGAAGGTGAAAAATATTGTTGCGGCCCTTGAAAAATATGAGCCAGAGTTGTATGAACTGTTTGCGGCAGAGAAAGACAAATTCAATACTCCTGAGGAAAAAGAAGTGATAGAAACCATTTACCCGCAATGCACCAATATCTCTATTGATTTTGCCGTAATGGAAAAGGCAGACAATGTATATCTCATTCCCGCATCGTTTGGCTGGAGCGACCTGGGTACCTGGAACAGTGCCTGGGAAAACAAAGACAAGGATTATTTCGGCAATGCCGTAGTTGGAAAAAATGTGGTTGTGGTGGATGCTAACAATTGCATGGTACATGTGCCGGATAATAAGCTTGTACTGTTACAGGGGCTGAAAGATTATATTATAGTAGATACCAAAGATGTGTTGCTTATCTGCAAAAAAGATAAGGAGCAGGAGATAAAAGAATATGTGGCCGATATAAAAAGAAACAAGGGTGACAAATATCTATAGCCTATGCTGCAAAAACTCCGCACTGTTATCTATCATGTGGCTGACCTGCAGGCAGCCAAAGAGTGGTATATAAAAGCAACCGGCATTCAACCCTATTTTGATGAGGCTTTTTATGTAGGTTTTGATATTAATGGCTTTGAGCTTGGCCTTGACCCCTCCATGAAAAATATATCTGCCGGAAACCATACCGAGTCTTATTGGGCTGTTGCAAGCACCCGGGAGGCGGTCAATAAATTTGTTGCTCTTGGCGCTACGCTGGTTCAGGATGTGACAAATGTCGGTGGCACTATTCATATTGCTATTGTAGCCGACCCGTTCGGTAATCATATTGGCTTTATCGAGGGGACGTAAATAAATACCACTTTCAGGTAATTGCTTTTATTCAGGTCTTCTTTACTTTTAGAAAGAAATTCGGTTATGGCCTCATTCCCCGCTAACAATATTCTCTTTCTTGACATTGAAACGGTGCCGCAGTTTTCATCCTACAACGAACTGCCGGAAGATTGGAGGCAATTGTGGGATACCAAGTCCAACTCTCTTGTAAAATATCATGAGGGGCAAACCAATGAAACGCTGTATCCCCGTGCCGGCATCTATGCAGAATTTGGAAAGATCATTTGTATAAGCTGTGGAGTGCTGCAGGGGGGCGGGGAGCAACGAAAGATCATACTAAAGAGTTTTGCATGTGATGATGAAAAATTGTTGCTCCGCCAATTCAGTGAAATGTTGACGAAGTGGGCTGCCGGCGAACCAAAATATCTGTGTGCACATAATGGAAAAGAATTCGACTTTCCTTATTTATGCCGCAGGATGATCGTTAACAATCTCCCCATTCCCTCTATTCTGAACATCTCTGGTAAAAAGCCGTGGGAGGTAAATCATTTTGATACGCTGGAGTTGTGGAAGTTTGGTGACTTTAAAAGTTTTACTTCGCTGAACCTGCTGGCACATACTCTTGGCATTCAAACGCCGAAAGATGATATTGATGGCAGCATGGTGTGGGAAGTATACTGGAAAGAAAAGAATTTACAACGTATTGTTACCTATTGCCAGAAAGATGTGGTGACGGTGGCACAGATACTTTTGCGGATGAATGGTGAAGCGTTGATAAAACCCGAAAACATAGAAATCAAATAATAATGGAACGTATCAATTACTCTTCCGGTGCCAAATGGGAAGACATTGTTGGTTACAGCCGGGCTGTAAAGGTTGGGAACATTGTTGAAGTGACCGGCACCGTGGCTGTTGATGAAAACAGTTTGCTCGTAGGCAAAGACGATGCGTATGCACAAACCAAATTCATTATTCAAAAGATCGAAAAAGTACTGGAAAAAGCAGGGGCGACGCTGAAAGATGTGGTAAGGACAAGAATGTTCGTTACCGATATTTCCCGGTGGGAACAATATGGAAAGGCACATGGTGAATTCTTCTCTGTAATTAAGCCATGCACCTCAATGATCGAAGTTAAGGGGTTAATAGCACCGGAATATTTAATTGAAATTGAAGCAACCGCTATTATAAACTAACTCTTTAAATTAAGATTAATGAATAAGCTCATTTTCGCAGCAATCATTACAACCATCATTTACGGCTGCGACAACAAAGACAAAAAAACTGGTGCGGTAACAGAAAAGCCTGGTATAAAAACCGATTCAACACTTGTTACCGACTCAAGCTGGGGGTTGATTAACAAGAATACCGATTTTGCCGGGTTGCAAAATATTTACGGCAACCCGAATGTGAAAGATGAGCGGATCTGCGGCCCGGAATGCATTGACTCCCTGGATGTGACCATCATCTTCCCGGGGAAAGACAATGAATTCATTGTTTACTGGGAGGACAGTTTATATCACAAGAAAATTGGTTTGATCAGATGCTATGCCGACGATGCACCATATCACACAACAAAAGGAATAAAAATGGGAACGACATTAAGCGAATTGCTGAGTATAAACGGAAAGCCAATCGCCTTTTTTGGTTTTGGCTGGGATTATGGCGGCTCGGTCATTTCCCTGAACCACGGTGTGCTGGAAGAAACCAATGTCCGCTTTACGCTGGACCTTACAGAATCTGGTGATGATAACTCTCTTTCGGGTGATACAGAGCTAAATTCAGAAATGCCTGCCGTTAAAAAAGTGCAGGATAAGATACGGGTCAGTGAGCTATTACTTCCTTTGAACAGGTAGCATTAATATGAATATTGAAACACTGCGGGAATATTGCCTTTCCAAATCAGGTGTTGAAGAAACATTGCCGTTTGGTCCTGACACCCTGGTGTACAAAGTTGGCGGCAAGGCATTTTTGCTAACGGGTCTAGACAGCGAAGAGCTGCGCTTCAATGTAAAATGTGATCCTGATAAAGCATTAGAACTTCGGGAAGAGTTTCCCTGTGTGCTTCCCGGCTGGCATATGAACAAAAAACACTGGAATACCATTGTGGTGGATGGTTCTGTTTCGGTAAAACAATTAAAAGAATGGATCGATCATTCTTATAATTTAGTGGTTGGTGGACAGTCAAAGACCAAAAAGAAATAGCAACCGCTTTCTTTAAGATTAATTTACCGAACAATGTTTCCCCCGGAGAGGTGTTCGGCCTATTTTTGCTTCATTAAAAATCCCTGCATGAAGCGTCTCCCTTTTTTATTTTTCCTACTAAGCTATTCAATCGTCTCTTTTACTCAAACCCCGGCCACCACTTACCGTATGACGTTGGGGGAAGAAATTAAACTGAAAAAGGGGACGGCTGATCTGGATATTGTTGCGGCTGATAATACGGGTCTTTACTTTACAGAATCCCGGGTAAAAATGAAGGGTTACTTTGTTATTGGTGCAACCTACGGCACCAGCATCAAACTGATGAAGCTGGACAAAAACTTCGGCGAAGTGTTCGACAAAGAATACAAAAAAGAGTTGAAGGGGCTGGAGTTTCAGAGTTTTCAGACGCTGGGCAACGACCTGTATATGTTTGCAACCGATTATGAAAAGAAAGAAAAGCTGTTTAAGGTATACGGCGCCAGGGTGGATAAGAACAGTGGCGATCTGGCCGGAGATTTTTTGGAGCTGGGAAGCTACCAGTTGGAAAGCAAGAAAGATGATTATGAGATGAGCATGACGCCTGTACATAACGGAACCGCCTTTTTGATGGTAAGTAATATTTCCGGAAAAGAGAAAGTAACACTTGGTGTTCATCTGCTCGATAAAAACCTGAAAAGAAAAGAGTCGGCTATTATCGATCTTTCTTTCAACCCCGATAACTATGCCCTGCAGGATGTACAGTACACTAAAAACAATAAGATCATTTTGCTTGGAAAGGAATATGAAGAAGCCCAGTATGGTAAAAAGAAAAGAAAACGGCTGGTATTTAAACAATATGTTATGTCCATCTACAATAGTGATGGCAAAAAAGAAAACGATGTGAAGATAGACTCCGATGACAGGTATATCATCAGCGGAAAACTGATAGAGCAGCCTACCGGGGAAATGTTACTGGCCGGTTTTTACAGCAATGCTGCCAAAAAAGAAGATCTGAGTGGTTTTTATATCAATAAAGTTGACCCGGTAAACGGGTCGTTATTGCTGAGTTCGTTTAAAGAGATCAATTCCGGTATGCTTGGCAAAAGTTTTGTTGATGAAACGGATGATGATGATATGACTAAAGAAGAAAAGAAGCAGGCTAAAAAAGCAAAAGACGATGATGATGAAGAGGAGTTCCCAAATAGTTTTACCATCAAGTCCGTAAATATCAATCCTGTTGATAATTCTATCGTTATTGCCAGCGAGGTATCCAGGTATGCTTACTATACTTATACCAGCTCGACTTATAACAATGCTACAAGATCGTGGAGTACGACCACCACCCATGTTCACCGTTTTACCAACCAGGATATTTTGCTGATAAACGCTGATAAGGATGGTAATATTAAGTGGTTAAACGCATTGCCGAAGACACAGGTGGAGGAGATACGCACCAGCAGTACCAACCGCGGCTCCGGAGTTTTTTTCTCGTCTGATAACAGCGGCTATTTTGCCACCCGTGGCGGCATGCCCTATTATTCGTCTTTTACCAGCCTTATTAATAACGATAAGCTGGTAATCATTATGAACGACCACACAAGTAATAATGTAAATCCAGAGTATGGTGACAAAGTAAAAACTGTTTACAATTTCCGGAAAAGAAGCAATGTGTATGGTGTTTCGGTAGACCTTGCCACCGGCAAAATGACCCGCAAAATCATTGGTTCCAATAATGATGAAACGATTTTGATGCCACGGCATGCATTTGTCGTAAAAAATGAATTATTCATACCGTCGTGGCGGCAGCACATGATGGCAAAAACAGAATTGAGGTTCGCAAAAATCACCGTGAAGTAGGTTTGTTGATAATTGCAGAACTTAGCGCAGCTTCTTATAAAATAAGAAGCTGCTTTTATTTACACCAAACTCTTTTGTCTTGCATATTCAATCCAAACTTCCCAATGTCGGCACCACTATATTCACAGTAATGAGTGGATTGGCGGCAGAATACAAAGCCGTTAATCTTGGCCAGGGCTTTCCCGATTTTCCAATGAGTGTTGAGTTGACCGGGCTGGTGAACGAGGCTATGAAAAACAATTATAACCAGTATGCCCCCATGCCGGGATGGATGCCGCTTAGAGAGGCCATCGCTGAAAAAGTTGGGTTCCTTTATCATACCAATATCAACCCTGATACAGATATCACTATTACCCCGGGAGGCACTTATGCTATTTACTCGGCGCTTACAGCCATTCTGCAGCCGGGAGATGAGGTGATCGTATTTGAGCCGGCGTATGACAGCTATATTCCAAACATTGAGATCAACGGTGCTAAGGCCGTTACCATCAATTTGGTTTATCCTGACTATCATATTAACTGGACAGCGGTACAAAAAGCTGTTACACCTAAAACGAAAGCCATCATTATTAATTCGCCGCACAACCCGACGGGTACTGTGATTGGCGAACAGGATATACAACAGTTGAGAAAAATTGTTGAAGGAACCAACATTTTTGTTATCAGTGATGAGGTATATGAGCATCTTATTTTTGATAATATCCCGCATCAAAGCATTTTGCGTTATCCCGACCTTTTTCAAAGAACGTTTGTCTGTTTTTCATTTGGCAAGACATATAATTGCACCGGGTGGAAGCTTGGTTATTGTATTGCGCCGGCAGCATTAACAAACGAATTCAGGAAGGTCCACCAGTTCAATTGTTTTTCCTGTAACACACCATCTCAAGCGGGGCTGGCTTCGTTCCTGAAAAATAAGGATGCGTATTTATCCCTTTCATCGTTTATGCAGGAAAAAAGGGACTATTTCAAGCAGCTGATGCAGCAAACAAGGTTCAGCATGCATGAATCGTTTGGCAGTTATTTTATCTGTGGTACTTATGAACGGATCAGCGATGAAGGTGATAAAGACCTTGCTATACGCCTGACAAAAGAAGCTGGCGTTGCCACAATTCCAGTTTCTGCCTTCTACCAGAACGGGAAAGATGACAAGGTGCTGCGATTTTGTTTTTCCAAAAAGAAAGAAACGTTAGAGGCGGCAGTTGAAAAACTTTCAAGGGTCTGATGTCAATTGACTCACGATACAGAGGAATATTTTATATGTTGCTGGCCGCTCTTGGCTTTTCGCTCATGGGCGGTGCTGCTAAATTACTGAAGGGAAGTTTTGGTGCGGGACAATTGGTCTTTTGGAGAAATGCTGTTGGGCTGGTTGTTTTAACGGCAGGATTCATGGTTAAACCCCCGGCAAACAAAGGCGGGAAATTTCATTTACTGCTGTTCAGGGGGGTGATGGGAACAACTGCTCTTTATACACTGCTATATTGCATACTGCACATTCCCCTGGGAACCGCAATGACCTACAATCTTACATCTGCATTATTCATTGCGGTTTTTTCCTTTTTATTGTTCAGAGAATATCATGGGCGAATTGTGTTGCTGGCCGTATTGCTGGGCTTTCTTGGTATGCTCCTTATTTATAAGCCTTCCATGCATTTTCCGTGGTACTATCATGTGGCAGGATTAATATCTGGCATTACCTCCGCACTGGCTTATATCACTGTTAACCGTTTGGCGGGTCATTATGATTCCAGGGTCATTGTTCTCTCGTTTATTGGAACCGGGGTGCTGATACCTGTTGTTTTTATGCTGATCCGCTACTTTGGAAACTTACCCGCAGATGATGTTTTCTTTATTACCTGGCGTTGGCCGGCGGGTGTTGAGTGGTTATATGTATTATGGCTGGGGCTTGCCGCTTTGTTTGGTCAATACTTCGTTACAAAAGCATATGGCGCCGACAAGGCCGGAGTGGTTTCCGCCATTGGTTATGCGAATATCGTTTTCTCTGTATTTATCGGCAGGATGCTTGGCGACGCTTTCCCCGACTGGATGTCATTGCTTGGTATTCTTTGCATCGTTGCCAGCGGTGTTATTATTTCATTGTTTAAACGCAAGGCCACGTCTTCCTGAATTTCCTCCTTCCAAAAAAAGATTTGGTTATCCGGAATATCTTATCGTATATTTGCGATATAAGATTTTAAAATGCCAAATAAAGATCATTGGGAAAGATTGTTGTAGGTACCTTTTCAGAAAACGGGCCCGGGAAATGCAGTGGCCTTCCGGTTAAACAATACAGCGAAGCGTTGTTGAGTGCCCTTATTAAAAAATGGTTTCAAAAGATAAAGTTTATCCACACGGACCACATAACACCCTTCAATACTATTCTGCAGTTTTAAGAAAGCAACAACTTAATAATATGGCTATTCACAAAAAAGAAGAGTTTACGCTGAAGGAACAAGACCTCGCCAATTTTGCCAAGGCAATGGCACATCCTGCCAGGATCGCCATCCTGAAAGTACTGGCGCAGCGTAATGAGTGTATTTGTGGAGAGATTGTAGAACTGCTGCCCCTGGCCCAAAGTACCGTATCCCAGCACCTGAAAGAATTAAAGACGGCCGGTTTAATTTCCGGAACTGTTGATGGCCCCCGCAGTTGCTATTGCATTAACTGGAAAGCTTTTGAAAAATTCAACAGCGAGTTTACCTCTCTTTTTAATAACCTGAAAGTGAAGAATGAAAAAGCCTGTTGTTAATAACCCTTATCAATTAAAACATAATCTATGAACAACGATGCTCAATTAAAACAATTAGTAAAAGAAAAGTACAGCGAAATTGCAAAGCAGCCCAAAGATCAGAATCTAGCTTCCTGCTGCGGTGCCACGGCTGCTTGCTGCGGCGATGATGTATATAATATCATGGCCGATGATTACACCAGGCTTGAAGGTTATAATCCTGATGCAGACCTGGGATTGGGCTGTGGCTTGCCTACAGAGTTTGCAAAGATCGAAGTGGGCGATACGGTCATCGACCTCGGCAGTGGCGCCGGCAATGATGCTTTTGTGGCTCGTAAAATTGCAGGTGATAAAGGAAAAATTATTGGTATTGATTTTACCGATGCCATGATTGCCCGTGCAAGAGAGAATGCCGAAAAGCTTGGGCTGAATAATGTAGAATTTCGCCAGGGCGATATTGAGGATATGCCCGTAACCTCCAATAAGGCCGATGTAATTGTCAGCAATTGTGTGCTGAACCTGGTTCCCAACAAACACAAAGTATTCAGTGAAGTATACCGGGTACTGAAGCCGGGTGGTCATTTCTCTATTTCTGACATTGTGTTGGAGGGAGAGCTTCCTGCCAAATGGAAAGAGGTGGCCGAGCTATATGCGGGATGTGTTTCCGGAGCTATTCAGAAAAGCGAATACCTTGGTATTATAAAAGAGGCTGGTTTTAAAAATATCAGCTTACAAAAAGATAAAACCATTGTTATCCCCGATGAAATACTTGCTAGCTATTTGAGTGCTGAAGAAATTATTGAGTATAAAAATGGTAAAACAAGAATTACCAGCATTACGGTGTATGCAGAAAAGCCCGCAAAAGACGATCGCAATTGCTGTGAACCCGGAAGCGGCTGCTGTTAATGTGCCTTTTTAAAAATAAAAAAACCACCCTGTTGTGAGCCCCGCAGTATTTGCTGCGGAAATGATAGTGACATTGGGTGCTGCTAAAAACAAAAAGAGCTGTTACATAGCAGCTCTTTACCTTTACCACTATGCCAAAGAAAATTCTTTTTGTTTGTGTAGAGAACAGCAACCGTTCGCAAATGAGCCAGGCGTTTGCGAAAATGATCGGTGGGCCTTCGGTGAAAGCTTTTAGCGCCGGATCAAATCCTTCAGGAAGGATCAATCAAAAAGCTATTGTGGCGATGAAAGAGCTTGGGTATGATCTCAAAACACATCGCTCCAAGTCATTGGACCAGGTAAAAGAATTTGCGCCTTTTGATGTGGTGGTAACAATGGGCTGTGGAGACGCCTGCCCATGGATGCCCGCCAAACAATTTATTGACTGGCAGATACCTGACCCGAGAGAAATGGATGAAAATGACTTCAGAAAAGTAAGAGACCTGATAAAAGAAAAAGTAACAGACCTGATATTATTGCTTAAAAAATCTAATTAAGATATTTTCCGGGGATGGGGTTCTCTGTTGTTTCTGCCTGCCAGAAAACAGAAACAATCCACCAACGTTTTCCGTCATTCCACAGTTGAATACTATTGATACCCCGCATGAATGGCTTTTCATCCGACAGGGTTTTCCTCGATTCATAGGTGCTGAACACATGAGCTATTGATCCGAATTGTTCGGTTTTTTTGGCTACTTCTGTTTCAAAAAAACCGTTCTTTTCCAGGGCCGGTCCTACTATCCCGATATAATCCTCAACACCGAGCATTCTTAACGTCATAATACCTCCCGGCCCCTTGCCGCTTGGTATCATTTTAGCATCTGCCAGAAAAAGAGTTCTCATTCTATCCCAGTTTCTTTTTTCTTCGGCAGGTCCGGATATAACGTTGTATAAAGAACCAATAATCGCATTGACAGATTCAACATCCTTTTGATTTACAGGAATGCTATCCGTCGCACAGGGCGAAGCATTAATAATTCCAAAATAAAAAAGGCCAAGTGTCAAAAGGGAGATCTTTTTCATGTTTTCATTTGCTGGTAAATTACGATTATTGATAAAACAAAAAAATTCCGTTCATCAAACTCCTTCTTCTTTGTTTACTTTGCCAAAACGTTCCGTTTGGCCAGTCCTTTTCTTTCCCGCAGCATATACTTTTTTTTCTTTTCCCTGCTTGGGCTGGTATATGTCGTTGGTTTGTTTGTACCGCTGATGGACAATGACTCTGCCCACCATGCCAACATAGCCCTGCACATGTATCTGACAGGAGATTACGTTTCGCTGGTTGACCACGCCGGTGATTACCTGGACAAGCCTCATTTACATTTCTGGCTTTGTGCATTTAGTTATAAGATATTTGGCGTAACCACCTTTGCTTATAAGCTGCCTTCTTTTCTTTTCACTATTCTTGGAACGTACTCAACCTACAAACTGGGAAAAGCGCTGTACAATAATGAGGTTGGTAAACTTGCCTCTCTCATCGTTGCATCTGCTTTCGGGTATATACTGTCCAACAATGATGTACGGATGGATGCAATTCTTACCGCCTCCGTTGTATTTGCCACCTGGCAACTGGTTGAGTTTATACAAAGCAAACAATTATTAAATGTGGCCGGCGCTGCGTTGGGGCTTGCTCTTGGTTTTTCCACAAAGGGACCTATTGCGGTATTCGTTCCGGCTGCGGCTGCCTTGTTTTACATATTATATCAAAAAGACCAGATGCTGTTGCTTAATTGGAAATGGTTGTTGATGCTTGTGTTATTTGGACTTTTCATCTTCCCCGTTGTCTATTGCTATTACCTGCAATTCAACCTGCACCCCGAAAAGGTAGTAAGAGGTAAAGATCACATAAACGGAGTAAAATTTATTTTACTGAATCAAAGTGTGGAAAGGTTCAGCGGAAAAATGGGCTCCGGTTCAAATGATGATTATTTCTTTTTTCTTCACTCCTTTCTTTGGGCCTTTGCGCCGTGGTGCATCCTGGCATTCATAACACTGTCTGGCAGCATAAAGCGTATTCGACAACGAAAGGAAGAGTGGTTAACATTGGGTGTCTTTATTGTAATGCTGCTAATCGTTTCCTTGTCCGGATTTAAGCTGCCGCATTACCTCAATATTGTTTTTCCGACTACGGCAGTTCTGGTGGCAGCGTTTATTATCCAAAAGCAATCACAACCAAAATGGATCCGGCTGGTATTTACGATACAGCTTATTATTATTGCTTTTCTTTTGATCGTACTGGCGGTTATTAATGGCTGGGCTTTCCCGGTTAAAGGTTTCCTTCTTATCTCCGTTGTTGTATTGCTTTTAGCGGTAATTTTTTATTTTATAAAAAGTACTAACTATAACCATTTACAAAAGGCAGTTACTGCATCGGTAGCCACCATCTGTTTGTCGTTCTTTTTACTCAATAGTAATTTTTATCCTCAATTGTTGAAATACCAGGGGGGTAATGAACTGGCTTTTGCCATAAAAGGAAAAATAAATCCCGAAGATGTTTATTTCTGGAAAAACACCTTCAGCTCCTCTTTTAATTTTTATACCAAAACATTGCACAAACCCTTTGCCGATTCCGTTTTACAACCTGGTAAAGCGGTTTGGCTTCTTTTTGATACCCGGGATGAGGCAGATATTAAACAAGCCGGTTATCAATTGGGGAAACGGTACTCAACGTTGGACTATGAAATCACCCGGTTGGATATAAAATTTATAAATCCGGACAAGCGGAATAGCCTGTGTTCTGAAATCATTGTGGCAGAAATTACCCGGTAGTTAATCCAAATTACTAACGGCAAAAAAACTTGACACCGTAAGTTATAATCCTGCTTTCTTACTTATCTCAAGCATCCTGTCAATTGGTTTTTTCGCTGCTGTTCTAAGGTCTTCATCCATTTCTATATCCGGAGCTTCATATTCCATACACAGATAAATTTTTTCCAGTGTATTGCGCTTCATATGAGGACAGTCATTACATGCACAACTATTATTTGGTGGTGCTGGTATAAAAGTTTTTTCAGGCGATGCTTTCATCATCTGGTGGAGTATACCAGTCTCTGTAGCTACAATATATTCTTGTGATGAATCGGTTTGTGAATATTTCAACAGCCCGGTAGTGGAACCGATATAGTCTGCGATCCTAAGTACAGGTTCTTCACATTCAGGATGTGCGATCAATTTGGCATTAGGGTGGCGAACCTTTAGTTTGGTTATTTTTTCCAGGCTGAAAATTTCATGCACCATGCAGGCTCCATTCCACAGCAGCATATTTCTCCCGGTCACTTTGTTGATGTATGCCCCCAGGTTTTTATCTGGTGCAAAAATGATGGGTTGTTCCTTTGGAAAACTTTCTACAATGATTTTTGCGTTACTGCTGGTGCAAATAACATCGCTCAACGCTTTAATACCGGCGCTGCAGTTGATATAACTTACCACCACATGATCAGGATGCTGCTCTTTGAATTTTTTAAACAAAGGTGGGGGACAACTGTCACTGAGCGAACAACCGGCTTTCAGGTCAGGAATAACAACTTTTTTCGAGGGGTTAAGAATCTTCGCTGTTTCCGCCATAAAATGCACACCTGCAAAAACGATCATATCCGCCGTTGTTTTTTCTGCCTGTTGTGCTAAACCAAGACTATCGCCGATATAATCCGCCACATCCTGAATATCCGGCTCCTGGTAGTAGTGTGCCAGCACTACGGCATTTTTTTCTTTCTTCAGCCTTTCAATTTCAGCAAAAAGGTCCAGAGAAGGAT
Organism: Chitinophagaceae bacterium; assembly: GCA_044220915.1. Taxonomy (GTDB): domain Bacteria; phylum Bacteroidota; class Bacteroidia; order Chitinophagales; family Chitinophagaceae; genus JJ008. The sequence continues at coordinate 10,671 of JBGAQD010000036.1, read as the reverse complement.
CCAGTTCAATATCCAGGAATCCATTTTTTTCTACGTTCGCTTTTGCCGCCGCCAGAGTTTCGTTGTTCATCGCAAATCTTTTTCGATAGAGCAATATTCCAACAACTTCAACAACTTTTCAAAATAAAAACTTTTAACAGCCGTATTAATACAATAATAGTATTAATATATTTTTATAAAAAAGAGTTTATTATTATTACACCTGTGAATTAGTGGATAATATCTTTTACAAAATTATCCTTTTGAAGTAATCCACATTATTAACAAGGTAATCCACAATAAGGTTTGTTGATTTTACTGGATTTAATACCGGTAATCCACAGGTATGTGAAATAAGGATAAAGGATAACTTACAGGGGAATGCTAAAAATATATCTGTTAATAAGGATGGGATAATTAGTTAAGTAGTCACCGGATTATCCATAACTCAGGGTAGCTGAAAAATTTATTTCCAATCATCCTGTTTCATATCCACGTTTCACATCAGGATATCCACACAAATTTTACTCCATTCACATTGCGCCGGGGAGAAAATTCATCCGGAGGCTATTCAAAAAGAACCATTTCCGGAGATTTTATAAATGGAAATAGGTTTAAAACAGAATGACTTATTTTTAAATCCTCTAAAATTTGTTGTATGAAGTATATAAAACACCTGCTTGTTGTCTTTTGTTTATTTATTGTATCGCTGGCTAAAGCGGATGAAGGAATGTGGCTGCCATTGCTGCTAGAGAAAATGAATGAGAAACATATGAAGAGCCTTGGAATGAAAATGAGTGCTAAAGATATCTATAGTATTAATAGCGGAAGCCTTAAGGATGCAATTGTAAGTTTTAATGGGGGTTGTACCGGGGAAATAATTTCGTCTAAAGGGTTGATCTTAACCAACCATCACTGTGGATTTGATGCTATTCAAAATCACTCTACACTCGATCATAATTATATAAGAGACGGTTTTTGGGCTGGTGATTATGGTCAGGAAATTCCCAACCAGGGGATGTTTGTCACTTTTATAGTGCGGATAGAGGACGTAAGTAAGCAAGCCTTAAGTGGTGTAAACCCGTCTATGACGGAGAGTGAAAGACAGTCCGCTATTGATAAGAATATTAACGAGATAAAGAAGGTGGCAAAAAAAGAAAGCTACCAGGATGGCTTTGTCAGGGGATTTTTTGAAGGCAACCAATATTATTTATTTATAACTGAAACATATAAAGATATTCGTCTTGTGGGAGCCCCACCGTCATCTATCGGAAATTTTGGGAAAGACACTGACAACTGGATGTGGCCCAGGCATACCGGAGATTTTTCTATGTTCCGGATCTATTCAACCAAGGACAATAAACCGGCAGAATATTCTGCCGATAATGTCCCATACACCCCCAAGAGATCTTTAGCTATATCATTAGACGGTGTGGCGGAAGGAGATTTTACTATGGTTTTTGGTTTTCCGGGAAGGACCAACCAATACCTGCATTCTGCTGCGGTTGAACAAATAATGAAAGTAAATGACCCCGCAAAAATTGGTATCCGTGAAAAAGCACTGGCGGTGATAGATGGTTATATGAGAAAAGACGAGCAGATAAAGATCCAGTACGCCGCCAAATACGCCGGCATTCAGAACTCCTATAAAAAATGGCAGGGAGAGGTGTTGGGTCTCACAAGCACCAATGCTATTGGTAAAAAGAAAACCTACGAAGCTGAATTTCAAAAAAGAGTAAATGCCAATCCTCAATGGAAAACACAGTACGGAGCACTGCTAGGAGACCTGGAAACGGCTTATGCAGAATTAAAACCGCATGGTTATGCCAGGGATTATTACCTGGAGATCGTCAGTAAAATTGAGTTATTATCGATAGCTAACTGGATTAATTCCCTAAAAACGGCATATGATAAAGACGGGGAGAAAGGATATGTAACAAGGCTTGAGCAGGTAAAGGGCATGCTTGCCGGGTTATATGGAGAGTATAATGCAGAAGTTGATCAGCAGTTGTTTAAAACGTTGATGAGTATGTATGTAAAAGACCAGGAAGATATCTATCAGTCGCCATTCCTTAAAAAATGGCTGAAGGAGAACGGAAACGAGATGGAAAAAGTGTCGACCAAGTTATATGAAGAAACAATTTTGCATAATGAAAAGAAGACAATGTTGTTGTTGAAACAATCGCTGAACGAAGTAATGGAGTTTATTAAAAAAGACAAGACAATAGAATTATATAAAGACCTTGTCAGCACCTATTCGAACCAGGTGGCAAAAAAACTGAATGAGATCCAGGCCCGGATTAACAAGCTTAACCGGTCTTATATGCAGGCACAAATAGATGTGTTTAAAGAAAAGATGTTTTACCCAGACGCCAACAGCACACTTAGGGTAACCTACGGAAAGGCGAGGGGGTACAATCCAAGAGATGCGGTGAAGTTTGATTTTTATACATATCTCGATGGAGTAATGGATAAATACAAGCCTGGCGACTATGAATTTGATGTGCCCGAAAAACTTAGAACCCTGTATAAAACCAAAGACTACGGACAGTACGGAAGAGGTGGCAAGATGCCGGTTTGTTTCATCGCTATGAACCATACCACCGGCGGTAATTCGGGCAGCCCGGCACTGGATGCTTACGGAAACCTTGTGGGCCTCAACTTCGACCGGGTTTGGGAGGGCACAATGAGTGATATAAACTATGACCCCTCTATTTGCAGGAACATTATGGTAGATATTCGTTATGTGTTGTTTATTGTGGACAAATATGCCGGCGCCAGCCACCTGGTAAAGGAAATGAAGCTGGTTCACCCCAAAAAAAGTAAATAGGTCTAAAGAAGGGCCTCAGGACCCGGACACCTCTTCAACAAATATTTGATAGTGCATTTACCAGTATCTAAAAGCCCGGCTGACCGGGCTTTTTTATAGATTTTCCACAGTTTTTCCCCTATTTTTGCCATCCTTTAAAAAGCAGGTACACTATGTCTATTATTCAGGATATCAGGGATAAATATGCTAAGGTAACAGTGGTGCTGATTGCGTTGGCGTTGCTCGGTTTTATTTTGACCGACTATTTTCAAAGTAAGTCAAGGGGCGGCGGCGGTGGCAGGTCCAACAGTCTTGGTAGTGTAAATGGAAAGACCATCAATGCAGACGATTTTGCAAAAAAGGTTGCGCAGATGGAAGGACAAATGCAACAACAGGGTTATCCACCATCAATGGCCAGCTCACAAGCTGTAGAGCAGGTTTGGCTACAGGAGGTGAACAATCTTTTGCTTGGCAGCGAATTCAGCAAACTTGGAATGAAGATTGGCAAAAAGGAATTAGGTGATATACTATACGGACCCAATATGCCTGCAGACCTGAAGCAACAGCTGACAGACGAAAACGGCTATGACCCGGTAAGAGCAAAGCAGAAGATTGATGCCATGCTGAAAGACAGCAAAGTTCCGCAGGAACAAAAAGATGCATTCAACAGCTATGTTGAACAATTAAAACAACAGCGGTTGTCTGATAAATACATGGCCTTGCTTGGTAACAGTATTAACTTTCCCCGCTGGTTCCTGGAAAAACAAAACGCAGACAACAGCCAGATCGGAAAAGTTTCGCTGGTAAGAGAGGTATACAGTAGTATTGCCGATAGTACGGTTAAAATAGAAGATAAAGAAATTGCAGATTATATCAGTAAACATAAAGACGATTTCAAGCAGGAAGAAAGTCGCAATATTTCTTATGTGGTGTTCAACGCATCAGCAACAGCGGCAGATTCTTTACAGATAAAAAATCAATTGCTATCCAAAAAGCCGGAACTGGACACTACCAGCGATGCAGTATCATTTCTTGCCCGTAACGGCGCAACAAACTTTTTTGACGGCTACATAAGTGCATCACAAATGCAGGTGGCTGCAAAAGACAGTATACAAAGGTTGGCTAAAAACCAGGTATTTGGTCCTTATATCGATGGCGGAAGCTATGTACTTGCAAAGTTGCTGGATACAAAAACGCTTCCTGATTCTGTAAAATGCCGCCATATATTATTAGGCACTACGGACAGAAGCGGCAACCCTATTATGCCAGACTCTGTAGCGAAAGCAAAAGCCGACAGCATTTCTTTGGCAATCAGGAATGGCGCCAATTTCGACAGCCTAGAAGCAAAATACACTACCGACCAGGCCGCACATGCCGACAAAGGCGTTATGACCTTTTCTTCTGCCACCATACAAGGCGAAGGTTTTGCAAAAGAATTTGGACAATTCATTTTGTTTGATGGCAAACCCGGCGACAAGAAAGTCGTAAAAACACAGTTTGGCTGGCATTATATTGAAATCCTTTCTTTCATCAAACCACAGACAAGCTATAAAGTAGCATACTTGTCAGAGCCGATTTCACCAAGTGCTGAAACAGACAACAGAGCACAGGAAGAAGCTAACCAATTTGCCGCTGACAGCCGTGATGAAAAAGGATTTGATGAGCAATTTGAAAAAACCCAGAAACCCAAAGGCCGCACAAAAGGGCTTGGAACCAACATAAAACCAACAGATGCACAGATACCCGGAGTGGGAATGTCAAGGTCGCTGGTGAGAAATATTTACACCGCCAAAAGAGGAGAAGTGTTGAAGCCGGAAAGGGTAAATGAAGATTATGTAGTGGCAGTTGTTACAGCCGTTTTTGAAGAGGGTACAAAAAGTGCAGCAGCAGCAAGGCCTGAAGTGGAGCCTTTACTTCGCAATAAAAAGAAAGCTGAAATGCTAAAACAAAAAATCGGTAAAGTATCAACTCTCGAAGCTGCGGCAACAGCGCTGGGAGGAAAACCAATAGAAGTGGTGGACAGCATCCGCATGAACTCAACATCAAAACTTGGATACGAACCCAAGGTCAGCGGAGCAACATTCAACCCTGCCAATAGAGGCAAAGTAGTGCCCGAGGTGCTGGATGGTCAAAACGGTGTTTATGTGATAAGAGTTGACAGTGTAGGAACAACCCCGGTTACCACCGGCGATATAGCAGAACAACGCAAAAACCTGTATCAGCAAACCAAACAATTTATTTCAAACCCGCAAAGCCCGGCATATCCAGTTAATGCGTTAAAGAAAGCGGCAATCATTAAGGATAAAAGGGCCAGCCGCTATTAATATACTTACAACCAAAACCAACTGCAAGTGTAAGACCCCGGAGCTTTATTGATCCGGGGTTTTCTTTTGCGGATGTCGCAAACAACAGCCCGCCACAAATTGTTATTTTTATGACCTGATTTTATTATGAGTGAACCGTTTGTAAACAAAGTAGCCGAAAGTGGTTTAATAACAATTGACCTTGAAATGTATTATCCAAAAGGAGAGGTGGCCATTTTTGATTTGAAGGATCATCTCTTTATGGGAATGATATTGAAAGAAAAAGATTTCCGGGAGGCGCTGAAGACCCTTGACTGGTCTGTTTATAAAGACAAGAACGTTGCTCTTACCTGTTCTGCAGATGCAATCATTCCCGTATGGGCATGGATGCTTGCTGCTACTTACCTGCAGCCTATCGCTAAAGAGGTTGTGATGGGGGACGAAAAAGAACTACATAAAACACTTTTCTTAAAGAACCTTGCTGCGATTGACACCAGCGAATTCGCCGATAAAAAAGTTGTGATAAAGGGCTGTGGCGAAACGCCTATAGGGGATTATGTATATATGGAAATAACAAAATTGTTGCGACCTGTTGTTAAAAGCATTATGTATGGCGAACCATGCAGCACGGTACCGGTCTATAAAAAAAAGTAAACATCAAAACCAGCCCCGTTTTTTAAATATATATAACATAATTGCCGGAATCAGCAACATTACACCCACTGTAACAAGAAAACCAAGATTGTGTGAAGCAAAGGGAATTCTTTCAAAATTCATCCCAAAAACACCACCAATAACGGTGGGCGGGGCCAACAGACAGGTAACGATAGCCATGACCTTCATCACCTCGTTCATTTTCAGGTTTACGTTGTTGAGGTGTAAGTCCTGTAAGCTCACCATCACATCCCGGTAGTTCTCAGAAAGCTCACTTGCCTGAACGATGTGGTCATAAATATCTTTATAATATTTTGTGTGGCGGTCTTCGAGCAGCTCACTTTCGCTGCGTAAAAAACCATTCACCACCTCTCTTACCGGGGAGAAATTTCTCTTTAATATTATCAATTCTTTTCTCAGCTGCGTAATATCCTGGAGAGCCCTTTTATTATTTCCATGCATTACCTCGTCTTCCACCACCTCAATACGTTCTCCAAGCTTTTCCATTACAATAAAATAGTGGTCAACTATCATGTCGAGCATTACATAACAAAGAAAATCAGCGGGTCGTTGTCTTATTTTACTATTCTGGACTCTTAATTTCTCTCTTAGCGTATTAAACACATCCCGGTGGGCATCTTCCTGAAAGCTGATGACAACATCTTTAGCCAGGATAATACTTATTTGCTCCTGTTCCACCGCAAAGGTTTCTTCATTATAGTAGAGCATGTTCAGCAGGCAGAAAATACTATTGTCGGCTTCATCGAGCTTTGGACGCTGGTTGATGCTCAGGATATCTTCAATCACCAAAGGGTGAATATCAAAGTGGGTGCAGATAGCTTCTACATCAGCCTTGCGGAGACCATCAATATTTATCCATGTGGTACGGCCACTTGTTTTGTATAAGAAACAATCGCCGACAGCTGATAACTTTTTTTCCTCAAGAGAATCTGCATTATAATCAAAAACCGAAACCCTCACCTCTTTTGCTTCCTCCCGGTGCGGAATAACGGTGGGGTTGGCCGAGAGTATCTCCTTGGTCCTTTTCGTAGGAAACAGGTTGGTGGGGTTCAAATACTTCAGGTATTTGTCTGGCCGAAGTTTTTCCAGGTTCATAGGGGGAAGTTAGGAAAAGAATTGAAGCCGGAATAAACTTCATGCACCGCGGTTGGTCATAGAATATCTAATCTAAAAGAATTAGCTATGAAAATAAAACTATCAATAGCGGCCATACTTTTTGTAATGACCGTTTCTTCAGCAGAGGCGCAGCATGTAAGGGTCCGGTTGAATTTTCCGGGCGGCATTAGCATTGGTGCACCAGGAAGGGCGCCTTTTAGTGGTGCTATCTGGATAGGCCCTGAATGGCAATGGCGTGGCGGACAATATGTGCATGTGCCCGGTTATTGGGCAAAACCCAGACGACATGGAGCAGTATGGATACCGGGTCACTGGAAATACAGCCGCAGGGGCTATCGCTGGGTGCCGGGTCATTGGAGATAAACAAACAATATTAAAAACCTCTTTTCAAAGAGGTTTTTGTTTTATAATTTTTTATAAAGGTCCTTCAACCGCTCCCTCGTCATTATCTTTTCCCAATCTTTTCCAAGGGCATTTTCCCACAGCGGTTTCATTCCCATCGAAACATTGATCATTTTCTCAAAATCATCATCGCTTAATTCTTTACAAATGCCAGCTGGTATTTCAATATTATTTTTCTCCACCATGTATTTGAATTCTTTTACTCCGGCCGGATAATATTCTTCGAGATGATTCATCACAATGCAATTGCCAATGCCATGTTTGGTGCCAAGCAGATAGCTTAGCCCATAACTTACTGCATGTGCCACACCAACCTGTGAATAGGCAATACTCATTCCGCCTGCATAAGAAGCCATCATCAACTTGTCGTCACAGCTATCGTTCCACCCATCTGTGTTTACAAACACATCACGGCAAAGTTGCAATGCTTTTTCACCATAGCTTTTGCTGAACTCATTCAGGTATGTTCCTTCCAGGCTTTCAATACAATGTATGTAGCAATCCATGCCGGTATAAAAACGCTGATTAGCCGGTGCATTAGCGGTCAGCTCCGGGTCAAGAACGATCTGATCGAAAGGGGTGAAATCAGAATTCATTCCCAGTTTTTTTGTCGGACCCGTCAATACGGTTGTTCTTGACACTTCTGCACCGGTGCCGCTGAGAGTTGGTATGCCGGCTTTATATACACCCGGATTTTTTACCAGGTCCCAGCCTTGGTAATCGGCAGACGAACCGGGATTGTTGATCATCAGCGAAACAGCTTTGGCGAGGTCCATTGTGGAGCCACCACCGATGCCTATTACACCACTTACTGTGCCAAATTCATCCTTCAGTTGTTGTGCCAGTTTATCTACATAAGTTGTCTTGGGCTCGTAAGTAACATCCGCAAAAATGATTTTATCATTTCCTCTTACCGGAATACGATTAACCAATGCTTTTCCCTCAAAGAAATGATCTGCCAGGAAGATCATGGGTTTTCCTTCTTTACGCTGCGTGGCTAAAATCTCATCTAACTGGTTAAAAGAACCACGGCCATATACTACATAGCCGACCATCTTAAAATTTCTGAAACTCATATATAGTTTTATGAAAGAAAGCAAAGATAATTATAACAGCCCGGCAGCCCTTTCTAAATCTTCCGGCGTATCAATCTCTACTCCCATATAATCCACCACAACCATGCGGAGGGGAATACCGTTTTCCAAATAACGAAGGCACTCAATTTTTTCAGCAGCTTCCAGCGGGGTAACGGGCCATCGGGTAAAATCCATAAGAGCCTGCTTTCGGAAAGCATATACACCAATATGTTCGTAGTAAACAGAAATAACATTTTTATCTCTCGGATAGGGAATAACGCTGCGGCTGAAGAAAAGCGAATTCATGTTCTTGTCCACAGCAACTTTGACAAAGTTGGGGTCATCAATCTCTTCGGGCTTTGTTAGTACCTGCATCATGGAGGCAACTTGTACTGACATATCATCAAATTGCTGTAATAATTTTTGCAGCGACTCCTTTTTTACAAAAGGGGTATCACCCTGTACATTCACAATAATATCAACCTCCATGCTGGCGGCGGCTTCAGCGATCCTGTCACTACCACTTTCATGTTCCTGTTTGCTCATCAACACATTGCCGCCGGCAGCAAATACTTCTGTGAAAATTATTTCACTGTCAGTAACAACAACAACTTCATCAAATAACCCCGTGGCAACGGTTGCGTTATAAGTGTGAAGGATGACGGGTTTGCCACCGAGCAGCTGCATCAGCTTTCCGGGAAATCGGGTGGCCGCATATCTTGCGGGAATCATGGCGATCTTCTTCATGACGTAAAACTACACCCCAGCGCTTAAAGATATTACCAACTGGTTTTCCATCATATACATTTCAAACTGAATGTAGGCACCGTCCGAATAGCCGATCCGGATCTTTTCAATAGTAAAGGGGCCGGAATATTCTTCTTCGGGGACCGTTTTGCGCAGCTCGACCTCATACTCGATCTCGCCTTTTTTGAATTTTTTGCTGGCTGTTGGAAATTCATCTTTCTCCCCGAATATTTCTTTGAACTCCGCGATAAGCCGGCAAAGCAAAAAACCCTGTTGTAAAGAAAACCCGGGTAAAAAATATGTATCACTTGCATATTCGTATGCCATGAATTCCTGGTGCTCTGCCCCGTTTTTATAAAGCTGTTTGCTTAGCTCCCATCCGCTTTCAGAGATCTGCGACATCGTCCCCGATTTTGTTACCAGTTTTTGACCAAAGGGAACAGCTGCTTGTGCCAGGTATTGTTTCATTTCTTTTACGGTTGCCAGCTTTGGTGGCGGCCAGGGAAATAAATAGCTGTCAACGATATAACCGGTCTTATTGTTATACTTTACTTTTTTCCAGTAACCGGTCAACCCCTCTGTAACAATATCTACCCAATCACCATCTTCTTCGATCAGTGTAATTTTTGTTCCATAGGGAATTTTATCCAGCACTTTAGAAGCAGGATCCGCTTTTTCACGGATACTTAATCCGGATTTGGCGGCGACATACATAGTACCCGATGATTGTGCTGCAACGCCGAATGAAATAAAAACAGCAGCCAATAGCAAAAACTTCTTCATGTAAATGGTTTTGGTTAGTGATAATTTATTCTTCTAATTTTTGAAACGGTTTTTTCATTAATGCGATAAAATCCTCATCCTTTTCATTGGGATAGTAGCGGTCCAGTCCGTAACGGATCTCTTTTTTATCAAGCTTCATAAAAGTGCCGAACAGACGGTCCCAGATGGAAAATACAGCACCATAATTACTGTCGGTATAAGGCTGTTTCCAGTGATGATGCACTTTGTGCATGTTAGGGGAAACTAAAATAAAGCTGAGGGCTCTATCCAGGTTTTTTGGCAAGCTGATATTGGCATGGGTGAAGGCGGTTGCCAGCACCAGCAGTGTCTGATAGATCATTACGCTATACATTGGCGCACCAGAGATAAAAATAAGGAGCAGGAAAAAAATCCCCCGCAACAGACTGTCGCCCGGATGATGACGAAGGCCGGTGGTCACATCCACATTATTATCACTGTGATGGATCAGGTGAAAACGCCAAAGCGGTTTTACTTTGTGCATTACCAAATGTACCAGCCAGCTGCTGAAATCAAGAGCCAGGACACCAATGATGACGGTGAGAAGCACATTAGCATTGAACCAGTATATCAGGCCAAAGGAATTTTTCAAACACCAGTCAGACAACAACACAATTACAATTGCCAGCAGGGTGTGTATGAGCAAATGAATAACAGTAAAACCCAAATTGACGGTTGCGTGGCGAAGCTTTGTTTTCTTATATGTCAGCGGAAGCAGTGGAATAGCGCCTTCGATGATCCAGAATAACAGAAGTCCGGCAAC
>JBGAQD010000035.1:0-29275 GCA_044220915.1 Chitinophagaceae bacterium | reverse complement strand
TGGCAATATTGAACATAGCAATTTCTATAGCCGTATAAAGTTGTTCGGGTTTATAGGGCTTTACCAGGTAATTGATGGGACTTACTTTTTTTGCTCTTTCAATGGTGGCTCCATCCGTATATGAAGTGGTGAAAATAAAAGGCACCTGGTATTTCTCATTGATTTCTCCGGCTAATGTGATTCCATCTTTTTTTCCACCAAGGTTGATGTCTAATAATATAAGATCAGGTTTTGATTTATTAAGAAAATCAATGGCCTCATCCGCATCCATGGCATTGCCGGTTACTTCATAGCCCATTTTCTCCAGCATAGTAGCCATGTCTTCTGCAATGATCAGTTCATCCTCTACTATTAAAATTTTTATCATGATGGAAGTTTATGATTGGGAGGCCTGGTAAGCCCTCAGATCTTTAAACTGCACTAAAAATACAGCGCCTTTGTCAGACCTTGAGCTAAAAGTTCCCCTTAATTGCCTGCTTAATATTTTTACCAGTTTCAATCCCAATGAACTGCTTTTTTCCATATCGGTATCTGTTGGAAGGCCTTTGCCATCATCCCGTATCTCCAGTTCATAATCATCGCCGCTTTTTTGTTTGATACTGATATTGATATTTCCTTTTCCATGTTTGTCAAACGCATATTTATAGGCGTTTGAAACCAATTCATTGATGATAAGGCCAAGCGGAATGGCCGTGTCTATATCAAAATTAATATTGGGTGCATCCACCGTTACTTTGATGTCTTTTGATTGCCCTGCAAACGTCTCAGAAAGGTAAGCTACCAATTGCTGTAAATAATTTTGAATGTCAACATTACTCAGATGTTCGGATTGATAAAGGTTCTGATGTATCAGGCTCATGGCCTGCACCCTGTTCTGTCCTTCCTGTATGGAGGATAAAACATTTTCATCCTGTATGTGTGATGACTGGATATTTAATAAACTGGATATGATCTGCAGGTTGTTTTTTACCCGGTGGTGAATTTCCCTCAGCAAAGTTTCTTTTTCGCCCAGCGAAGATTGAATGACCTCTTTCTGTTTTTCAATCTCCTTGTTTTTTACAGCCAGTGCATCGGATGTTTTTTTCTTAAGGCGGAAACGATTGTAAAAAAGAAATGCAGCAACCGCAAGCAATGCAGCAACGATGAAAGCACCATTTCGCTGGGTTTTCCCTAATGTTTTGTCTTTTTTCAGCAGGGCTATTTCATTATCCTTTCTGTACTGCTGAAATTGCTGTTCAACTTCCAGCACAAGGTTATCTTTCTCTGCGATCAGTTTGGGTGAATACAGCTCCCAGTATTTTTCATAGGCAGCCAGGGCACTGTCTGTATTATTCAACTTTTTGTAAGCCATATACATTACCAGAAAAGCTGAATAGGGTGGCCATGGTTTATATTTGTTGGCAATAGCTATCCTGGCGTATCGGATGGCAAGAGGATAATTTTTTCGCTCAACATTCAGATGCCCAAGAGCTGTATAAGGATAGACTTCTTTTGCCCCGGATCTGATGAGCATGTCTTCCAGTTTATCTCCATAATAGTTGGCACTATCCATTTGTTTCAGTTCTATATAGTCCTCACATAATTTCCCCAGGCAATGATAAATAAGGGCTGAATCTTTTATTTCATAAGCCAAAGTCAGTGACCTGTTAAATTGATCGATGGAAGTAAGATATTTTCCCTGCCGGTCAGTAACTTGGCCAATTGCATTTCTTAATTCAATCTCCATCCTTTTGTTGCCCGTACGTTCTGCAATTCTTAAACCATCATTGGCAAACCGGATACATTTGTCATTCATGCCCCGTTTTAAGAAAATGACTGTGATATCGGTATAGGGTTTTGTCAGCAGAGAAAGATCTTTCGTTTTATCAGCCAGCAGGATCGCATTGGTATAAAACACCATGGCGAGACTATCTTTATTCCTTGCCCCGCAAAAAATTCCTAAGTCTGTATTTATTCTTGCTTCTCTTTCAAAATCAGTGGTCTTTCTGGTTTTCGACATGGCTTTTTCAACATAGGGTTCGGCTATTTTTTCCATGTCAAAGTAAATGTACATCCTGGCAATATTGATCCAGGCATTGATCTGTAAACTGTCGGGAGAGATTTTAGCTGCCTTTCGTTCAAGTTCGTTAGCATAAGCAAGAGCCAGTTCTTTTGGCAGCCGGTCAAATTTATTTTGTAGATTAAAGAGAGAATCGAAATTCAAATGAATAATATCAGAACTTTTTGGAAATGAAATATTGGTTTCTCCGGGAGCCGGCTGCGAAAAGCCGGAGATTGTAAACAATAGTAAGACAGATAGCAAAGAGCTATGCCGTTGGTTTTTGTTCATTACTCTAATATATGTATTCTTAAAGCAATACCGGACTTCATCAGAAGTGATAATAATTGCTCTCTTCTGAATATAAAGCCATATCTTCGCACTCTACTCCACTCATGTCACGGCAGGTTGTAACGCCGGTGGTACTTAGACAAACTTTCGCTGATTCAGAATCTACAACATCTTAGCCAGCCCCATACACAGATTATCTGTGATTTAAACAATAAAAACCTATCATGGCTTTTAGAAAACTAGAAATTATTGAACCTATCCTCAAGGCCGTAGCCGCAGAAGGATACACTATTCCAACACCCATTCAGCAACAGGCTATTCCATTAGTGTTGCAACGAAAAGACCTGCTGGGCTGTGCCCAAACAGGTACCGGCAAAACAGCCGCTTTCGCCATTCCTATCCTGCAGATCCTGCATGAACAAAAACCATTGGCACCCGGCATTAAAGTATTGATACTAACACCCACCAGGGAACTGGCGATACAAATTGATGAAAGCTTCGCAGCCTATGGAAAACATACGGGCATCCGCCACACCGTCATCTTTGGTGGTGTATCGCAACTGCATCAAACCAATGCATTGAAAAGAGGAGTGGATGTGCTGGTGGCAACACCGGGCCGCCTGCTCGACCTGATGACGCAGGGCTACATCCGCTTAGACAAGCTGCAAATATTTGTACTCGATGAGGCAGACCGTATGCTCGACATGGGCTTTATACATGATGTAAAAAAAATAATTGCCAAACTGCCGGCCAAAAGACAAACACTTTTTTTCTCCGCCACGATGCCACCGGAAATTCAAAAACTGGCGGATGTTTTATTAACGCATCCTGCTAAAGTGGAAGTAACACCACCATCCTCCACCGTTGATAAAATAGAGCAGAGCCTCTATCATGTCGGTAAAATGGATAAGCCGGAGTTATTACTGCACCTGTTGGGTGATAAGAATATAAGAACCGCATTGGTATTTACCCGTACCAAGCATGGCGCTGATAAGGTGGTGAAAATTCTGCAACGCCATCAAATAAGAGCTGCGGCGATACATGGCAACAAATCGCAAAATGCAAGACAAGGTGCACTGACCGATTTTAAAAATGGTACACTCCGTGTGTTAGTGGCCACCGATATTGCAGCAAGAGGAATTGATATTGATGAACTGACGCATGTCATCAACTTTGATCTGCCGAATGTTCCGGAAACTTATGTACACCGTATCGGCCGTACGGGCAGGGCAGGTAACGCCGGTATTGCCATTTCATTTTGCAGCCGGGAGGAAAGGGATGAGCTGCGAGATATTCAAAAGCTGATTGCTAAAACAATACCTGTTATACAGGAGCATCCTTTTACGGCCAATGCAAATGCTGCAGCGCCGCCACCAGTGCAACGGCAGTTCCAGAAATCATCTTTTAATAAAACGCAGGGAGGCCAATCCTCTTTTCAGCCACGGCGTAACAATGGCCAGACACAGGGAGCAGGTAATGGCAACCATGTAAGAAGAGGGTATGGTCAGCAAAGAAGTGGAACCCGGTAAAGTAATTATTTCAAATCCCTTTTATTATTAATGCGGTAACAAATAGCCCAGATAATGGCGGTCAGTATGATCGTCATTATTACATGCTGGGGTATTGCATCGAGTGATTTCTTATAGGACTCTATGTCGAGCTTTCCCCAGAAGGCAGGCTTTGGAATCATGCGGTCGGATATTTCCAGCGGCATGTATTTCGCCAGCGGGATGCTTTTCCATTCTAAGAATCCGACTATGAAATTCTCGAGTACTATATAATAGAAAAGAAAAAGACCTAAGGCAAGAAATGCTTTGCGGATAAGAAAACCTAATAAGAAGGCAATGGACAATTGAGCGAAGGTTTGCAAACCGAACAGGCCCACATATTTTACCTGTCCCCAGGTATCCTTGATGAGCCTTTCATGGGCAACCGTCCCAGTGATAAAGGCCACCACCGCATAAAGAATAGTGATGAGTGATGATATGATGAGTACATCAATAAGCTTGCTGGTTACGAACTGGCTGCGGCTCCAGCCATCAATGATATTCTGCCGGTGTGTGCGGAATGTATATTCATTGGATATAAGCATGATGACCACCACCGCAGGAATAAATACAAAGCAGGATAAGAAGAAGGCAACGGTATGCCATACTTCAGGGAAAGTGAAAGGATTGCCAATTGCTATTTTAGCAATCTGTCCCATTTCTGATGACTGGTTGGTAATGTCTTCGTATATCTTATATGTGATATAATTGACACCCGGGTAGGAGAGGGCCGTAATGCCAATGATCCACCAAAAGGCATTGTATTTTCTCATCTTCAGCCATTCTGTACGTATCAGCGTTGTCATAATATGCAGTAGTTAGAATAATTAATTGGTCAGTTCGAAGAACCTTGTTTCGAGGCGTTTCTTTCTTAATACGAGTTGGGTTAATACCACACCATTATTAAAACAGTGACGGTTGATCTCGTCCATCTTTGCAGTTCCCTTTGGAAAGAGTATCTGCACGGTACCGGCTTTTTCATCCAGCAGCACTTCTTTACCCATATGGTTTAAAACTGCAAGCAAAGCATTCATATCCGCAGCACTAAGTTCAACGATGTCCTCTTCCATCATTATCTCCGCCACATCGCCGGTGGTAATAAGGTTGCCGGTCTTTAATATGGCAGCATGGGTGCAAACTTTTTCCACTTCATCCAGCAGGTGGCTGGCCATGATGATGGTGTGGCCCTGTTCTTTCAGATCAACGATGAGTTTTCTTATTTCGGCAATACCAACAGGGTCAAGGCCATTGGTGGGTTCATCCAGTACCAATACTTTGGGATTGCCCAAAAGGGCAGCACCAATGGCAAGCCGCTGTTTCATACCAAGGCTGTATGTTTTGAACTTGCTTTTGCGGCGTTCGTAGAGGTTTACTTTTTTCAACACTTCTTCAATATCTGCTTTCGATCCACGGCCACTGATGGCTTGTGTGATCTTTAAATTATCAATACCGGAGAGGTAGCTGTAAAAGTTGGGTGTTTCTAATAATGACCCGATCTTTCTTCGTTGTTCCGGCGAACCTCCGGGCTGACCAAACCAGAGATAACTGCCGCTGTTGGCACGAAGCACATCCATAACAATGCCAAGCAGAGTAGTTTTGCCACTGCCGTTAGGGCCAAGTATACCAAAAACAGACCCCTGCGGCACATCGAAGGATACCCCCTTCAGCGCCTTAACCACCGGGGTGTAATTTTTTTTGAGGTCTTTAATAGAGAGAACAACACTCATATAGTATATATATTATGCGATGAAGGTAGCAGTTTCTTTTTGTCGCCCAAAAGAACAGGGATGAGTTAACAGTTTTTAATGATGAACTACTTCTGGTTTCCGGTGTTATTGATACATTACGTTTATATTGATTTCCCATGACTACAATTCTTATTACAGGCGGAACGGGTTTGGTTGGCAAAGCTCTTGGACAGGCATTGCTTGAAAAAGGTTACCATGTAATTATATTAACGAGAGATGGAAACAGGAAGTCAGCGGCAGCGAATCTTTCTTATGCCGTCTGGAATGTGGAAGAACAGACCATTGATAGATCCGCTATTGAAAAGGCCGATCATATCATTCACCTGGCCGGTGCCGGTGTGGCTGATAAACAATGGACGAAAAAGCGAAAACAGGAGATCGTTGACAGCCGGGTAAAAAGCAGCCAGCTGATAGTTGATAGTCTGAAGGCAATTCCTAATAAAATAAAGACAGTGGTGAGTGCATCGGCTATCGGTTGGTATGGTGCAGATCCGGTTGTACCCAACCCAACACCGTTTGATGAAACGAATCCATCAGACAGTGAATTCTTAGGTGATACCTGCCGGCAATGGGAAGAAAGCATAGAGCCGGTAACTCAATCCGGCAAACGATTAGTGAAACTGAGGATAGGAATTGTGTTGAGTAAAGATGGCGGGGCATTAAAAGAATTTATCAGACCGCTGAAGTTTGCTGTAGCTGCTATTTTAGGTAATGGCAAACAGATCATCAGCTGGATACATATTGATGACCTGGTGAGAATGTTTATTGCCGTCATTGAAAATGAAAAAATGAACGGGGCGTATAATGCAGTAACCCCCAATCCTGTTTCAAATAAAGAACTGACGCTTACGCTGGCTAAAAGCCGGAAGAAATTCTATATCCCTGTTTATGTGCCTTCATTTGTTTTGAAAGTAATATTGGGAGAAATGAGTGTTGAAGTGCTGAAAAGTGCAACGGTAAGCAGTAATAAAATTCAACAGTCGGGATTTGAGTTCCGTTTTGCGGGAATTAAAGAAGCACTGACTCCAGCAACAGGTTAAGATATTCCATGGTTAAAGTTGGTATCTGCATGATCCGGATGCCAGATATTTGAAAACTCACCAAGGATAGCACTGCCATTTTTGAAGGATAGCTTGTGTAGTTTTAGATTTTCAATGTCTTCTTTCAGCACTTTTCTATAGATGGGATACATGGTTCCGCCTTTTGTCCCGGCCGGTTTTTCGGGATCGTACTGGTATTGCGGATCAACCAACGTTCCTCTTGGATACATGATGCCGGGAACACCTTTGCCTCTCAGGTCAAGATCATGCGGATGATCGAGACCAATAGTATGACCGTATTCATGTGCGGCAGTGGTAGAACCTTTGTACAGATTCTCCAATTTGAAATAGCCGCTGTTGCATCCCAAACCGTCCACAAAAGAAATATTACCATGTGCAAATTCTTCAATACGGAAATAATTATTGCGGGGGTCGAGGTTTTGGTAAATATCAATGTCAGTTATGGCGGGTTGGAAGGAAGAGGTAATTCTGAAAACAACGCTGAACACCGAACCGTCTGATTCAATACTTCCCTGCGGTTCATTCCACATGGTTTCTATTTCATCCCGCATCATTTCAGTGAGAGCAGCATCGGCCGCATTACCGTAAGTAATGATATGGGAGTAAATGATCAGTTGCTGGTTGTCTAATTCTGCAGAACCCATAGCATTTATTCCGAATCCATCATTTTTACATCTGTTTTTTTGATCCAGCCATAAATGAATTTTCCTGAAGCGGAAATAAATTCAGTATAAACTGTTTTTTCTGTTTCAGCAATGCTGAGTAGTTTATCACCTTTTACAAAGTATTGCTTTTTAGTAAAAGGACGGAGACCGTTCTCATCCTGGAAAAGTTCAGCTTTATTGGAAGTGATAGTGATGGTCGGGGATTGATGATATTCTTTTTTAAGCCAGTCGTTATTTAATACCGGCTGTGTTTTAAGCCTGGCATAATCGCCATCGGCATTAACCCCATTACCAAACCCGCAATTGAAAGAGGTGGAAAGGCTGTTAATATTAATAGTAGTCCCGTTGAGTTTAAATTTCAGGATACAGGGAGTAGTGGCGTCTTCAAATGTATTATCAAAAGAGGCGGTATCATTTACAAAAGTGATGGTGCCATCTGTTTCTCCCACATTATAATTTGGCCAGCCAATTGTGACATCGAGCCAGAAACGGTATTTGTTATCCTCCATTCTTAGTAATACCAGGGTGCCTTTGGGTCCTGTGGCATCTTTATCGTTGCCGGGGTTGCCCTCAATTTTCATACTGTATCCATAGGCACCGGATAAATTTGCTTGTGCACCGGCAAAGAAAGATGATAAGATTATTGCCAGTGCGATCAGAACTCTTTTTTTCATACAAAATATTTAATGGTATTGCCAAGGTGCTATTGGTCATCCTTGATTTATGCAGATGAATATAATTAAAAAAACTGATTATTAATTGGAAAGACGGCCGGTTAGCAGGTCGTAAATGCTTAGGGCCAGAATAACCAGTGCAAAGAGCCCTATTATTCCGAAGGCGAGATTGTTTGTTGTTTGATAATCAGGAAGAATGAAATCGGAGGGTTTGTTTTTGTCATAAATAACTCTGACTTCTATTAAAGGCTTTTCCTTTTTTTTGAGGAAAGGGGAAAAATGAAAATTACTGCTGACAAATGGTTGGCCTGATATTTTTTCCTTCGAAGTTGTTTCAAATTCAATTACCGGAGTAGCGTCGCCATCTCTATCATAGGTGTAGTCTACGATATACCCGGATACCAACTCCCCGGTTTTCCTGATCCTACTGGCATCTGCCAATCCGTATACTAACGCTATCAGCATACCCAGCGAAAAAACCATCATGCCCAAAGGAGGTTTTATCGAAAAGCAAATAAATACAACAATTATAAAAGCAATAAAAGTGACCGTTTGCTTAGTCGTTGCTTCTCGCATAGGCTGTTATTAAAAGCCGGACAGATTAATTTCTGATTGGCCTGCCACTCTTCAATACGCTTTGTATTCTTTCCAGTGTCTTCTTTTCGCCACAAAGTGAAAGGAAGGCTTCTCTTTCCAGGTCAAGCAGGTATTGTTCTGAAACTAAAGTAGGTTCGCTTAAATCACCACCACACATTACGTAAGCCAGCTTCTTTGCCACCACTGAATCATGTTCAGTGGCATAATTGGCAGTACGCATAGCATGTATGCCGGAGTACAAAGCGCCGAGTGCAGACTGACCCAGTACTTTAATATCTTTTCGCTGAACAGGAGCTGTGTAGCCACTATCGAAAATTTCAATCACTGATTTTTTTGCTTCTGCGATCCGGCGGCCCTGGTTCATCATCACTTCATCCAATCCTTTTCTATAAACTCCTAATCCAAAACCTTCGTGGGCAGAAGTAGCCACTTTTGCAGTAGCAATAGAAAGGAAACGGTTTTTAAGTGTGATGGTTTCTGGTTCGTCTTCATGCATTTCATCAGAAGCTCTTAACACAAACTCTTTGGTGCCACCACCCCCGGGAATTAAGCCAACACCTAATTCAACTAAGCCGGTGTATGTTTCTGCAGCAGGGCAGCATTTGTCTGAATGCAGGCTCAATTCGCAGGCACCACCCAATGCCAAGCCATGTGGTGCAGTAACAACCGGAACAGAAGAATACCTTGCCCTCATCATTGTATTCTGGAACAAGCGGATGGCCATATCCAGTTCATCATATTCCTGGTCGATGGCCAGCATGAATATCATACCAACATTGGCACCAGCAGAAAAATTCGGGCCTTCGTTGGCAATTACGAGCCCTTTATAACTTTTCTCGGCCTTGTCAATCGCTGTTTGAATACCACTTAATACATCACCACCAATGCTTCCCATCTTGGTAAACCATTGCAGCCCGAGCACATCATCGCCTAGTTCATACAACCTGCAACTTCCGTTCTTCCATATCTGTTTGTCGGTATAATTGCTCATTACGATAAAAGCTTCAGCTCCCGGCAATGCTTTATATGTTTTACTTGCCGGATCGTAACAATATTTTTTACCTGCTTCTATTTTGTAGAAAGATTTATTTCCGGCAGCAATCATTTCATCAATCCACAGTGCAACTTTATAACCGGCAGCTTTCATAGCTTCTGTTGTTTTGGCAACACCAAGCACATCCCAGCTTTCAAAAGCGCCGATCTCCCAGCCAAAACCTGCCATCATGCCATCATCCACACGGTACAGCTCATCACTGATCTCGGGAATGCGGTGGGAGATATAAGAGAATAATCCATAATGAAAGAGACGATAAAATTCACCAGCTTTATCCTGCCCGGCTACCAGCATTTTTAATCTTGTGTACAGGTCGTCGATGGGTTTAGCAGCTTCAAGGCTGGCAAATTTTGGTTTTACCCTTGGGCCATACTCCATCGTATCAAGGTTCAATGTCAAAATTTCTTTTTCACCACCTGCACCTTTTGTTTTTTTGAAAAACCCTTGCCCTGTTTTATCTCCCAGCCAGTTATTGGCAATCATTTTATCTAACCAGGCAGGAATATTGAATTGATCCTTCGCTTCATCATTCGGGCAATTGTCAGCAACACCTTTTGCCACTTTTACCAATGTGTCTAAGCCTACCACATCACCTGTACGGAATGTAGCCGATTTTGGACGGCCGATAATCGGGCCTGTCAAAGCATCAATTTCATCTATACTGAGTTTTAGTTTCTCTTTTACGTTCATGATGGCCATCATCCCAAATACACCAATCCGGTTGGCGATGAAAGCTGGTGTGTCTTTGCATAACACGGTTGTTTTGCCGAGGTACAGGTCGCCGTAGCTCATCAGGAAGTCAACTATTTCCGGATCCGTATATGGAGTAGGAATGATCTCTAATAAACGTAAATACCGTGGTGGGTTGAAAAAGTGTGAACCACAGAAATGCTTTTTGAAATCATCACTTCTGCCTTCGGCCATCATGTGGATAGGGATGCCGGAAGTATTGGAAGTGATCAGCGTTCCGGGCTTGCGGTATTTTTCTACCTGCTCAAATACTTTTTGTTTGATGTCGAGGCGTTCCACCACCACTTCAATGATCCAGTCGCAACCGGCAATATCCTTCATGTTATCCTCAAAATTGCCGGTGGTTATTTTTTTTATTACATCTTTATGATAAACAGGAGAGGGGTTGCTTTTCACAGCCGCTGTCAATGCATCATTCACTATTTTATTTCTTTCTGAAGGTTTTGCATCAGCCGGCAAATCTTTTGGAACAATGTCTAACAATAACACCTGTACACCGATACCTGCAAAATGGCAGGCAATTCTTGAACCCATTACACCACTTCCTAAAACTGCTACCTTTTTTATACTCCTTTTTGACATACAATAAAATTAGTTAGTTATGCAACTATTTGGAAGTCGAAGATAAGAGTTTTTGTGAAAGAGAAGATTGGCTGTTAGTAGTAAAAATCCTTCCGGTTGTAAGGATTATTTACTACTTGTGAACAAAAAAGAGAACTTTTACGCTGAGTCCATCCGGTAAAATTTCTACTTTATACTGCTGTTTTGCACAATCATTTGCGGAAAGCAGCGTTTAATACCAACTGTTTAACCAATATCTATGAGTAAACTGAACACTGCCCGGTCAGGCGGTACAGGCCATTTGTCCGTCATTCACAAGGCCTCGCTGACCACCAGCACAGGTATCGATAGCATGGACGATGCTGTTCTGCAAACCGACCTTGATTTTAATATCACCGGCTGGAATTCTGCAGTCGAAGCCTTGCACGGACAACCCGGTGCAATGGGAAAAAATCTTTTCAACCTTATAGATATTGATTTTCTGAACGATAATGTTCATCATGTCCGCAAACATCTTTCAGCCAACGGATACTGGACAGGCGAAGTGCTCTTCAAACGATATGATGGCCAGCAGATCTATTTTCGAACTACGGTTACCTATATTATAGATGAAAAGGGAAAGCCAATGGCTGTAATGATCGTTTGTCATAATATCAACGATGTAAAAATTAAAGAAAAGGAACTGGATGCAGCAAAGAAAAAGTATGACATACTGATGAATACCCTGCCACAGGGGGTAATGATGATCAATGCCGATGGTAAAATTGAAGCCTGTAATAAACGTGGTGCTGAAATATTTGGTCTGTCAGAAGACGAGGTGTTGGGTAAAGTATTAGCCAGTCCCAGTTGGAAAGCTATCAAACCAGATGGCTCTGTTTTTCCACTAACTGAATTTCCGGCGGTGGTGAGTTTGCAAACAGGGTTCCCCCAGCGTAATGTGGTAATGGGTATTCAGCAACCTGATGATACATTGGTCTGGGTGTCGGTTAATTCAGAAGCATTGATACAACCTGGCGAGTTTGAACCTTATGCCGTAGTTGTTTCGTATACAGATATAACAGAATCAAAAAAAACGGAAGAGGAGCTTAAGAGAAGCAATGAACGTTTCTATCATGTAGCAAAAGTTACATCTGATGCTATCTGGGATGTAGACCTCAGCACTAATAAAATTTACCGTAGTGGTGCATTTCGCAGGTTATCAGGATATGCTTCAGAGCAGATCGATTCAAACCTGAATTGGTGGTTTTACAAAGTACATCCTGAAGACAGGGAAAGAGTAAAGAACAAACTAAACCAGCATATTGAGAAGGGAATGGAACGCTGGGATGATGAGTACAGGTTTGAATGTGCTGATGGCAGTTATAAATCCCTGTTTGATTCGGGTATTATTCTATATAAGGCCGGAAAACCGGTAAGGATATTGGGTGCCATTAAGGACCTTACAGAACAACGACGATTGGAAAAACAACTGATGGATGAACAGGTGCAACGGCATAAAGCTATTACCCAGGCAACTATTGCAGCCCAGGAACAGGAAAAAACCAACATCAGCCGGGAACTGCATGATAATGTGAACCAGATACTGATGAGTGCCAAACTTTTTATGGATACAGCAAAAAGAATTCCCGAGCAAAGTAATGACCTGCTGAATAAAGCAATTGAATATCAGTTGCTGGCCTTGCAGGAGATCAGGAAACTGTCAAAATCATTAAGCACATCAAACGTAAAAACAGTCGGTATAAAGGAAAGTATCGGGGACATTGTGAATAATATGAAATTGCTACAGCAACTTGATGTGCAATTGATATTTAATGAAAGGGTGGAGGATAAGCTTTCGGATGATCAGAAACTTATGTTATTCCGTGTGATACAGGAGCAGACGAACAATATTATTAAATATGCAGAGGCAAGATCGGTGCAGATAATGATCAATGAAACTAATAATATGGTACGGCTGGTAATAAGTGATGACGGCGTTGGTTTTGATACCTCAAATAAAAACACCAAGGGAATCGGGTTTATCAATATCATCAGTCGTGCTGATGTGTATAATGGCAAAGTAAATATTGTATCATCACCCGGTCATGGCTGCACACTGGAAATTTGCTTCCCGATAGACTAGCCTATTTTCCCGACATCACAAATGCGCCCCAGAAATAAGGGTGTTTGTATTTTTCTTTGATTGTTTTTTGTGCCACAACAAATGCGGCATTCTTATCTTTTGTTTTCAGGTAATGCTGGTAGAAGGCAATCATAAAATCCTTTGTTGCAGCATCATCCACTTTCCAAAGACTTGTCATAATACTTCCAGCACCAGCTGCCCGGAATGCTCTTTGTAAGCCATACACACCTTCACCGGCATCTAAGTAGCCTAAACTTGTTTCACAGGCAGAAAGAATAACCAGCGAAGTGTTTTCCAGGTCAAGGTTTTGTGCTTCATAGGCTGTAAGTATACCATCGTATGTATCAGGATAAACAGGTAAGCTGTAATAATTAACCACTCCACTTAACAATAATCCGGAATTGACCATAGCATTGAATGTCCGGTAGCCGTCAGTTGCATTATCGCCTGCCGGTGACCAGTACCCATGTGTGGCAATATGTAATATTCCGGGGCTGTGCAATTTATAAACCTTGTCTTCTGTAGCTTGCTCCCTCAGATAATGTGTTACACCAAACTTACTGAGATCCATTTCTTTTTTGATGGTCAGTATTTCTTCCTCGGTGCCGGGCAGGTCAGGGATATTGCTATCCTTAAAATTTCTTACCAGCGATCTTGTCTCCGCATCTGCAACCGGAACTGTACCTGCCATACCTGTTTTATAGGAAGGCCTGCCAAAAAGTACGGCTGTGCGGATGTCTTTATCTGCAACAGCATTATTTACATCTGTACCGGATGTGGTATAATGTATCTCCATTTCATCAAGCAGAAACTGCCCTGTTTCCTGGTTTTTTAACGTAGCAACATTGATGAGATGATAGATACCATCAGCCGAGAAATATACTTTTTTGATCCCTTTGAGTTGTTGATTGATCGGTTTCCAGAAATGGTTGTAAGATTCCTTATCGTCCAGTTTTAGTTTGATATTGTTCTTATAGAGTTTATAGTATTTATTGTCCAGGTCTGTTGCGGCATCGGGCAAGTATACCACTTCAGGATACTGACTATTTTTTGTGATGATATAGGCAGCATAATAAGCAGTATCTGAATAATACACCTGGTCTCTCCACTGGAAACGAATCATTTCGATTGCGGCCTCACCTTCTTTCAACTGATCTCTTACTGTTTTCCAGTCAGGTGCCGCCAGCTTCAGGTATTTTTTAAAATCCTTTGCTTTATTGGTGAGTTCGTTTTCCAGATGTGTTACCTCATCCTGTAATCTTTTTAATTCATCCTGGTTTATCTTATTCACGGTGTCAATTGCAGAAGGCTCATCCGTTTTCAGGTAATGGCGGATCAGTTGTTGTTTTTTTTCAATCCATTGGTCATAAAGTTTAGTAATGTTTGGATCGTTAGTATTCAAAAAAGCTTCTTTTCTTTTTTCGGTTCCTTTCAGTGAGATAGATTTTGTAAAGAGCAGGTTACTGTATGCCTGCTGCGACAATTGTGGAAATAAAGCCGGCTCTTTTTCTTTTGCCAGTTTTACAAAACTGTGAAAGTTATCATATCCCTCTTTTAGTTTGGAATTATAATAAGTAACAAATGCTTTCTCCCCGAAAGTAAAGATGATATCATTGATCCAATCTGCGTTCAATGTAAATAATTCGGTATACGTTTTCCCGGCTTCATCCGGTTTCCTGTCCCTCATGCTGAAATAGGCATAGTATGAAAACGGCTGGGTGGACTCCCGGAAGTTGCGGTTATTTTTAACCTGGGTCATTAACGGCTTTAATAATGTAGGGTACTGTGGACTGCTGAGAAAGCCCAGCTGAACAGCTTTCATAAAATTCACACTGATGTCCGCATACTGGCTGTAACTGTTATAATGTGCTTCGGTCTCTTTGATAAAGAAAGAAGCCGGCTTTGGTAATTTGGATTGTTTGCCCCGTTTGATAAGATAGACGGGGTACATAGAAACGGGATAGTATTGATTATTGGGGTATGTTTTATTGTGACAGTTCACCCATACATAGTTAGCAGAGTCACGGCTTTTCCATAATTGTTCTGCTGCATCATATTCTTTCAGCATTTCTTTGCCAAATGCTGCGTTGTTGAAATTGATACCCGGGTACGGGTCGCAGGGATTAGGATTATTCTTTCTCCATAAAGCGGAAAAGCGGATATTGTTTTCCCCGGATGATTTTACATATGATTGATAGTCGCCAATATTGAGATAATAAACTACCCGGGCACTCATCGCTTCAGAGAGGTAAGAGTCCCGGAACATTTCGCTGCCTGTTCTAGATAACTGTTCCATCTTACTGATGTATTCTTCGGCTTTCAGGTAATCCCCCGATTTGGAAAGAAAGTTAACATAGAAGAGATAAGTATGAAATGCATCCTTATCATTTGTTTCCAACGACATTGCTTTTTCGTAATTCTCTTTTGCTTTACGAAAGTCGCCGGTACGTTCAAAAGCATAGGCAATGTAATAATAACTGTCATAAGTTTTATAAACCGGGTTTCGGTTTATAAAATCCAATGCCTTGTTTGCGATCTGGGGATCTTTGTTGCTGAATAATCCAGGATAAATAACATAGTACCATTGGTTAAACGGGTTGTTTGTTGTGTCTGCTGAATTGCCAGTAACACCAATGGAACCGTTAATAATATTAGTTGCTTTTTCCCCGCAGTTTTTTGCGAGGGCAGCATCCGGCGCCTGCACTTCAAATATTGTTTTTAATAAATAGTAGTTAGCATAGGTCTGCAGGTCTTTTTTCTTTTCCACCATGCTGTACAGTTCTTTGGCAAGAGCCAGAGCCTTTTTCTTATCGGCGGCATTCGTATAAATATCCGATAACTTATTATTGAATTCGTCTTGTGTTTGGCCGGCAACAATCAGCGTTGACAAGCTGAGTAAGAGAATAGATGCAATTTTTTTAAGACCGGTTAACAGCATAGTTATTGATAAGGGTTAAATGATAATTTAAGATACAGAAATCCGGTGAGACAAGAATCAAACCTTAAGTGAAAGGCTCTTTTGAACAGGTAGTTGTATGCGACTACAGAATTTAATCGAAGTTGATTGGCGGCAGGTTGCGTTTTTCCAGCTCCTTTTTGTAGCGGCGCATCATCTTTTTATTGCTTTTAGCACCTACGCTGCTGGTCATGCCACTAATGGCAATTTTTATAAGATAATTGATGGCGGATCTGTCCCTGTTACGGAGAAAGAATACATTGCCGATCCTTGATTTATTATTGGTCTTTATTACAAAGGTGTTGGCAAGAAATGAAACCAGTTTTGTCATAAAGGTTTTCTTATTCTCGTCTCCGTCTTTTAATAGCTGCACTTTCAGGTCACGGTAAAACATTTTCATTTCACCCAAGGCCAGATATTCTCTTCCCACAGCTCTCATGTCCAAAGTATCCAATTGGCCAGATAAAAGTTTTACAGATGCCATTGGTATTAATGCACTGTTTAGTACAGTCAGGTCACCGGGCTTCATACGGAGGGTCATCAGGAAGCCGCCAAGAGAATCTGTATAGGATTCTTTTACCCGGAGCCTGGTCCATACTGTATCAAGCACATAACCAACTGCCCTGATCGTTAAGCTATCACCGGGCTTAATTTTATGATTCCTGATGTTCAATAGTGTAACTGTCATTCGGGTAACAGGAATTGTTCCGGCTTGCTTTGTCTTTTCATTCACCTCAGTGTATTGAACAGCAGCGTTTGTAAGCAGAACAGTATCAACCGACAATAACTGATTGATTTTTTTGATCATGTTTACCGGAAGCGGCTTTACAATGCCACTGTTAAAGGGCAATTGTTTGTCTTTATAATCTGTAAACAAAAACTTATCGATTTTCATGGCACCAATGGCCAGAGTTTTGTCTTTTATGTAGGTATCAATATCAACAGGTCCTATTGTGACAGCCCCAGATCTTAACGTAATATAATCCGTCTGATAGATTTGTTTCAGCAGGAATGAGTCAATAGAAAGGCTGGGGGTAAGGGAAAGGGAGTCCAGCGAAAACGTATTGTTGTTGCGGCTAAAAGCAACATTGTGCCACAGAAGAGCGGAGTTGGTAGTGTTATACCGGCCTGAAAATTTATGAATCTGGAATATGGAGTTAGTTACTACAAGTTGCCGGAGGTCTTTTATTGCGGTAGAGTTAATATTTAAATTACTCAGGCTGGCACTATTCATCACCAGGCTGCCTTTTGCTTTGCCGACACTATCCATCCGGAAGCCTGATACATCAAAACCTGATACGATGGCTTTCCATTGCAGAGACTGATGCACCGGTTGTTCAAAGCTGATGTCTTTCAGTTGTGCGGCCACCTTACCCTCACCGGTATTAAAGGTCTTTCCTTTTAAATTCGTAAAAACAAAATCTGTGAGATAAAACCTTAAATCACTTACAGATGTGCTGCCATTGCTTGTGTGCAGGTCTTTCGCCTGAAGGAGATTGGAATTATCTTTATTTCCCTGCCAGTTCAGTGATAATTTGCCACTATCAGTAGTTTGTGTAAAGTTTATTTCCGGTTGTAATAATTTTAATTCACTTATATCAATGTCCGGTAATTCTTTGTTTTTTATGCCTGATCCTTGTTTTTGTGCTGTAAGATGAAGGTTGATAACAGGTTTTGTCATCGCAATTGCATCCAGTGCAATGTTTCCGTCCAGTAAAGGCTGGATATGCGGGATTACTACGAGTGAAGGAATTGAAACATCCGCATTTATTTTTTCATTGTTTGTTTTGTAAACAAGCTGCCTGAACGAAGAGCTTTTATTGTCGGTAATATCATATTCAGCAACTGACAGGCTTGAGCTGTCGTCTTTCAGTTTCAGTTGTTGACCGTTAATAGCCAATCCATCCAGTATTATTTTATTGGCCGGATCTTTTTCAAAATGCGTAAATGTAATATCCTTAAGAAGGGTTGAAATGCTTTTACCATTGAACTGGCCATTGATGCTGGTGTTATGACCTTTTACATCATTCAGTTCGATGAAAGAGCCATTATCATCTTTGGCACCACCAGCCGACCTGATATTTACATTGCCTTTTTGCCATCTTGCTCCGTTTGCAAAAACATTCCCGGTTACTTCATCTACCAGCATTTTGTCAACACTTATATCCTGTAAGTCCACCAGCATGTCTTTTTCTTTATTTCTTACATTGATACTGGCTGCACCAAACTGACCCGTCTCGCCTATATAGAGTATGTTATGCAGCTCAATATCCACATTGCCAGCATGAATGGTACCCTTGTCAAACTTTAATTGTGATAATGAGTTTTTAATACCAGCCAGTTTTTTTGATTCAAGCAATGAATGGCTTTGTACTGAAACCGTAGCGTTGTCAAGTTGTATCCGCAGATTATTTCGTAATCTAAGATCAATTGTACCATCAATAATATCCAATTGATCGAGGTCCATGTATTCGTTTACAGCTCCGAGAGACTGAAAAACGTTTTGCCTGCCTGGCTTTTTACTGCGGCTATCAGATGCAGTATAACTTATGTTTGGATTAAACATCAGGGCCTGTTCTGCTTTGAGTTTCTTCTCAAATACCAGGTCATCCCATGAGAGCCCTATCAGGTTGAACTGCGGTACACTGAAAGTATTCAGGATCTTTCCATTATCAAGTTTGTTAAAAAGAAAATTACTGAGAGTGATCCTGTCATCTTTAAAAAGCACACTGTCAAACTTGACACTGTAGCTGCTGTCCTTAATGAAGTTCTCATAATTACGGATGGCCATTGCAAAACTCTTTACTGTCAGTGGCTTTGGCGCATTTTGTATAACATTAAGGCCCTGCATTTCAAAATTATTCTTACTGAAAATGAAGGAACTTGGTATGCCATTTTTTACGGTTCTAATGTTAAAGTCGGCATTGTTTACCACCACATAACCTAATTGCAGATCTCCTGTCAACTGCTGAATGATGGTTTCCAGTTTCGGGGGCGGTTTTTTATTATCTCTTTTTTTACCAACGGTCACATCAAGATCAAATCTCGGGTTGACACAATACACGGAATCTGCTTTGATCAATTCGGTCTTATACAAAGTGTCAAAATCAATATTGGTAAGCAGCAACGCATCAAAGAAAACTTTGAATGATGCAGAAGAACTATCGGCCTTTGTAGCCGCAATGGTACAACTGTCAAACTCAACCAACTTATTTTTCAGGTTGATGCGAAAACGGCTAAAACTTAACCGGTGCCTTCCATCTGGGAAAATTATATTCTGGTTGGTACTTCGCAGCACAACATTTTCGCTGAACAGCAGTTTTTCATTTCCTTTTAGTTTACCGGCATCAACCTGCAGGTTGTCGATATGAAAATGAATATTAGAAACTGTCATGGGCAGCTGTGTGGGATCAATCTTGTTTGTAAGGGTAAATGTACCTTCATTGATCTCGAATCGTTTTACTTTTAAAACCTTGAGTGCATCCTGTATGGACCTGTAAACTTTTCCCATTTCCTCAGGAATAGAGACATCTTTTTTCAGTTTTTTATCCGGCTTATCTGCTAGTCTTAACCGTGTCACTTCAATATGCGGGTTCAGCAAAGTAAGTGAATCGATCAGTATTTGTTTTTTAAAAACAATGGGAAGTATCGCTTTAGCCCTTAGCTGCATTTTGTCAACGCTAAAGTGGTAGGCGGTTGTTCCTGTAAGTGTGTCGGTGTTGTAAAAGACGGCTTTTTCGAGAATGATCTTTTTGCTGAAATAATTGAAATGGAATTTTTCGATCTTAAGCTTAATCTTTCCATTTGATTTTGATTCCACCATGTCCTGGATCAGCTGTTTTGCATGGGCTTTGAACCAGAAGTGAAAGCCGACAAGCAAAACGACCAGTATTCCCAGGATAATACCGGTAATCTTCAGGAATTTTTTTACAAAGCGTTTTGCTGTCAAGGGGCGGAATGAATTTATTGGTGAATTTACTGAAATTCAATCGGCTATAAAGCAGAAACCCCCGTTGAGGCATGTTCAAAACGGGGGTTATAGTAATTTTTACCGGTTAACTAACATTTGAGCCGGGTGAAACAGGATTTTCCGGTTTCAACAACTGCAGTTTGCCATCGCTATCCTCAGCAGTCAAAATCATTCCCTGGCTTTCGATACCTTTCATTTTTCTTGGTGCAAGATTGGTAACAACGATTACCTGTTTGCCTACCATTTCCTCAGGAGTATAGTGTTGGGCTATGCCAGATACGATAGTTCTTTTTTCAATGCCAAGGTCTACTTCCAGCTTCAATAGTTTATCCGCTTTTGGTACTTTTTCACAAGCAGTTACTGTTGCTGCTTTTAATTCAAGTTTTGCAAAATCGTCATATATAATTTCCGGTTTGCCGGCCATTGGTTTGGGTTCTTCCATTTTTGAATTTGTTGTCGGTTTTACTAATCCTGCTTTTAATTTTTCTACCTGCTCTGCTATTTCGGTATCTTCTATTTTTCTGAATAACAATTGCGGCTCTCTTAAGCTATATCCAACACTTAGCAATTTAATACTGCCGGCATTTTCCCAATCAAGCATCTTATCCACCACTTTCATCATGTACAACATTTTCTTTGCCGTGTTGGGGAGGAATGGATTGATGAGTACAGCAAGGTTAGCACATAACTGTAAACAGATATGTAAGCAGTTGTCAATGCTTTTCTGTGCATCCGGGTTTTCAGTTAATTGCTTCGCCACTATCCAGGGCTCTTTTTTCTGCATGTATTGGTTGCCTTTTCTTGAAAGGTCAATTACCTGGAACAATGCATCTTTAAAATGGTAATACTCCAGTGCAGACTGTACTTCCGCTTTAGTATTTTCTATATCGGCGATCAGTGTTTTATCATTATCATTCAGAATACCCGGGTGAAGTGCTGGTACTTTTCCGCCGCATAGTTTGTGCATCAGTACAAAAGTCCTGTTCACAAAGTTGCCGAATACAGCGACCAACTCACTGTTCACCGCATCCTGGAAACCTTTCCAGGTAAACTCACTATCTTTTGTTTCAGGTGCAATTTGTGTGAGGTAGTAACGAAGCATATCCACACATTGTCCGCTGCCGTTCTCTTTTTTTACAAAGTCGTTGATATAATCCCTCATATCCAGTTTCCAGTTGCGGCTGGTACTCATCTTATCGCCTTCGAGATTGAGGAACTCGTTGGCAGGAACATTATCAGGTAAAATATCCCCATACAGTCTGAGCATGATTGGAAATATGATACAATGAAAAACGATATTGTCTTTACCGATGAAGTGAACCAGTTTGGTGTCCTTATCCTGCCAATACGGCTTCCAGTCTTTATTATTATCCAGTGCCCATTGTTTGGTGGCACTGATATAGCCGATTGGCGCATCAAACCAAACGTAGAGAACCTTTCCTTCAGCTTCTTTTAAAGGCACTTTCACTCCCCAATCGAGGTCTCTTGTTACTGCTCTTGATTGCAGGCCACCGTCGATCCATCCTTTGCATTGCCCCATAACAGTTCCACGCCAATCATCTTTGTGTTGTTCTAATATCCATTCCCGCAGAAATTGCTCATGTTTACCCAATGGCAGATACCAGTGAGTGGTTTTTTTCTTAACTGGAGATTTGCCACTTAATGTACTTACAGGGTTTATCAGTTCATCCGGGCTGAGTGTCCTTCCGCAGGTCTCACATTGATCGCCAAAGGCCCGGTCGCTCCCGCAATTAGGGCAGGTACCTTTGATGAAGCGGTCGGCTAAAAAGGTTTTTGCTTCTTCATCAAAATACTGTTCTGTTTCTTTTGTTTCCAGTTCACCTGCCTTATTGAGTTTGGTAAAGAACTCACTGGCTGTTTCATGATGGAGCGGAGAACTGGTGCGGTGATAAATGTCAAACGAAATATTAAGGTCTGCAAAATCCTCCTTCATTGCCTCATGATATTTATCAATAATAGCCTGGGGAGTTGTTCCTTCTTTCATTGCCTGGATGGGAATAGCGGTTCCATGTTCATCGCTGCCGCACACAAAAACCACATCTCTTTTTTGGGCCCGCAGGTAACGGACATAGATATCGGCCGGAATATAAGCACCTGCCAGGTGGCCAACATGTTTCAATCCATTGGCATACGGCAGGGCAGAAGTAACTAAATATCGTTTGGGATCAGTCATGTAACTATTTGGGTCTTTATTAGCCTGCAAAAATACCGGAATAGCAGCCATTGCCCAAAATGAACGATTTCTGATAACTTTAGAGCCTGAACCATTCAACCATATATCATGCGAAAATTTATTTTCATTCTGCTTGTTACTTTTTTCCAGGAGACAAAAGCGAACGATGGGGTGTTTTATGCAACTGGTAATACATTGGTACCATTGAAAGAAACAACCATTCGCCTGAAAAAGGAAATACTGAATCTTGAAAGAAAAGGCGATTGGGTACAGGTGGATATTTACTTTGAATTCTTTAACCCGGGGCCTGAAAAAGAACTAACCGTTGGATTTGTAACACCACCTGCCGATGGTGATGTTTCGGAAGAGGAGGCCAAACACCCATTTGTAAAAGATTTTATGGTGATGGTGGATGACAGGTTATTGCCATATCAAATTGCAAGAATGGAGGAGACGGGATTTAAAGTAAACTCCAAAGTAGCTAATGGCTTTGATTTTGTTTATCATTTCAAGATAAAGTTTGCAAAGGGTATTACTATTATCCGTCATAGTTATTTATACAAAGGAGGAGGATCCGTAGAAGCAAAAAATGATTTTGATTATCGTCTTACCACCGGCACTACCTGGGCTAATAGTGGTATTGATGATTTTGAGCTAAATATCAATATGGGGGATGACAGTTATTTTTCTGTGCCCAACGGTTTTGGTACTGCACCGGCTGCCTGGCAAGTGGCAGGGATCGGGCGGCTTGCAAAAAATACAGCTACTGTTCCTTATATGGCTGAAGGCGGTGGAAAGATAAGGATGGTATACCTGAAAAAAGGTATGCTGCAATTAAGGGCAACTAATTTTAAACCGACTGAAGATCTGTCCATTGTTTTCTGGAACCTGCATAATGAAGTGAACCTGTGGTGCGATAAAACTGTGAAGAATGAATTTTCCGGAATAATGGAACTGGTATGGGGCGATTCGATTGAGGCTGCTGTTAGTAAACTTACCGATACAGAGTTGCGACTTTACCGTAACCTGAACTATGCCCGGATGGGATATGATTTTAAAGATGAAGCATTAAAGAAAGTCTTTTCAAAATTTAATTGGTATGTTCCCGACCCGGCGTTGAAACCCGGAAACGTTCCGGATTATTATGTTACCAATGATCTGTTGAGAATTATAACCGCTGAAGAGCAAAAAAGAAAGATCAAAACAAATATGCCATGATCAAAATACCACCTTACTTAAAAAAAGGCGATACGATCGGAATAGTTTGCCCGGCAGGGTATATGGCTTTGGATAAAGTGCAAACCTGCATTACTACATTACAAGAGTGGGGTTATAATGTAAAAGTGGGGAAAACGGTTGGCGGTGATTCACAAACCTATTTTTCCGGTACGGATGAAGAAAGGCTGACGGATTTTCAGCAAATGCTGGATGACGATGAAGTAAAAACAATACTGTGCGGAAGAGGTGGATATGGGATGGGACGGATAATTGATAAGATCGATTTTAAGAAATTCAGGAAGCAGCCGAAATGGATCGTTGGTTACAGCGATATCACTGTGTTGCATTCGCATTTGTATTCTAATTATTATATATCATCACTTCATGCACCGATGGCCGGTGCTTTTAATGAGGAAGGTTATAAGAATGAGTTTGTTTTATCGCTTAAAAATGTACTGCAGGGAAAGAGAATAAAATACTCATGTCCTGCCCATGAGTTTAACAGGAAAGGGGAAGCTGTTGGTGAACTGACCGGTGGTAATCTTGCATTACTGGCGCATTTAACCGGAACCAATTCAGATAGCAAAACAAAAGGACGGATACTTTTTATTGAAGATGTGGGTGAGTACAGCTATAATGTTGACAGGATGTTGCATCAGTTAAAAAGAAGCGGCAAGCTATCCAGGTTGGCAGGGCTGATCGTTGGTGGTTTTACTGACATGAAGGATACAGAACGTCCATTTGGCAAACTTGTTTATGAAATCATACGAGAGATGATAAAGGAATATGATTACCCGGTTTGCTTTGATTTTCCAGTGAGCCATACTGACCGGAACTATGCATTGAAGGTTGGGGTTGGATACAAACTTAAAATTGGTAAGACGAAAGTAGTACTGGAAGAATAGTTGCTAATAGTTCGGGTATAAAATAAATCGTCCTCCGCCATTGATCTTATAAACGGCCAGATCATTCAATGATTTATCATTGATGGTGATCTTTGAGTCTTTCAGCACTTTAAAATCCTTATAGAGCCAGGAAGAAGTATTGTAACTTGATTTTTTCTTTGTGCCAGATACGGCAGCTTCCAATGAAGCAATATACTGGCCGTCTTTTTTTAGGGAGATCAGGTAGATGACCTGTACACTGGCCGTATCGCCTTTTCTTTTTTCTTCCAGTAGCACCAGCAGGTCGAAACTGTTGCTGCTTGTTATTTTGCCGGCGAGATAATAACCCCGGTTCTTTAAACGGTTATTGTTGGCCGAGCCCAGAATCGGAGCAAACCATTTTTTTACATCTACCGTATCCAGACGTTTAAGCTTCCATTGTCCCGCATCTATCAGCAAACTGTCTGTTAGTTGAATTTCTTCCGTTGACCTGAGCATAGCTGCGTAGGAGCCATCCTCCTGCGACATTGCATTGATGGCAGAACAAAGAAAAACAAGAAATATCAAACTTTTCATCCCGCTAAGATAATTATATGTGCAGCCGCAGCCAATACCCAAAAAGTGGTAGTGGCCTAATTGTTTAGTAATGAATCCAGTTTTTGCTGAAACAGCGGAAAGGTTGGCAGGTTATTATGTTTGCCTTTGATCAGTGTCACCAGTTCAGTACCAGAGTTTTTTTCTGTCAGCCATTTTGCATGTTTGTAAGGTATCACCTCATCCCTGGTTCCATGAAAAATAGTGATGGGAGCTTTTATG
Source organism: Chitinophagaceae bacterium (assembly GCA_044220915.1). Classification (GTDB taxonomy): domain Bacteria; phylum Bacteroidota; class Bacteroidia; order Chitinophagales; family Chitinophagaceae; genus JJ008. Next base: position 4,129 of record JBGAQD010000035.1, on the reverse strand, counting down.
AATTCGAAGTATTGATAAGTTGGTAATGCATATTTTGTCATTGGCATAACAGGGTAAATGAAGAAGTAGTGTTTTGCAAGGGCATCCATACTGTAGTATGGGGTTTCTAGTATCAGTTTTTTGCAATCCCTCACTGAAGCTAATTCAGCTGCTATGCCGGTGCCGAGAGATTTGCCATAAATAATAATATGCTCTGCCGATACCCTGCTGATGGCCATTTTATATAGTATCAATGCATCATCATATAATACCTGTTCTGTTCTTTTACCGGTTGATTTTCCATAACCCGGGTAGTCCATCATCCATACTTCGTAACCGTTGCGGGTAAAGTTGGTGGCATAAGGAGCATAACGGTTAATATTTAGCCTGTTCCCATGGAAATACAAAACAATGCCTTTACGAATGGAATCCGGTACGGTAAACTGAACAATGCTCAGGTTCTTATTTGCATTCACCGCCAGATCGACCTCCCGGAATGGAATGTCAAACTTGTATTTGTAATCGGCCGGCAACTTTTTGGGGTGAAAAATAAATTTATCCTGTAAAAAATATAAAGCCACGCCTATCATAATATAGACAAGGGCAATTACCCGGCACCATTTCCATATCTTCTTTAATCTTGTCTTGTTCATGCGGCGCAAAGATGACAAGAAAAAAGGACATGGAAACCATGTCCTTGCTTACAGAGGTCAAATAATTCTTAGAACCGGTTGAAGTAGTTGCGTATCCTGTACAGTGCATCATTACTGATCTGATCCAGCATACACTTCATGATCTCATTTTCGGCTGGTGCAAATTCCGGTCTGCGGTCTAATAGCTCTTTGTCACTAACACTTAAGGCCCTTGCATCACCGGTGTAAGTGGCAAACTCAGTACTCCAGTTGTGATTGGCGTTGAAGTTGTCGCTCCATAACCAGCGACCGTCATTGTCTTTTACATTCACCTGCAGCAGCGCATCTGAATTCATGGTTCTTCTTGTAGTAATGATGTCTGCATGTACCCAGCCATATTCTTTTACAATTGAGTCGGGACGAATCACTCTTTCTTTTATCACTACTTCTTTTGAAACCCTGCGGGTTGTTTTATAGTCATGGTAGCGGCCAATGTTTATAGTAGCTAATCGCATATCCACTACCTGGTCGGTTCTTATATCCCTGCTTCTGGCATCCCAGGCAGAATAGAATTTTACAAACTCATTACCTGAACTATACTGGAGATTGCGGATCAACTGATCATCAAGATTATCGCCACCAACAGTATAAGAACTGTACACATAGCCACCATACTGCTGCATAGGGAGTATCACTACGTTGGTAACTGCATAGTCATAGGCTTCATTGAGTTTCTGCATAGCATCACGGTCGCCCGGTTTGAAACGGAGTGCTGCCTGGAATTCACGGTATGCAGCCTGGTAGCTTTTCTTATCATAGCGTTGCATAAATGCTATTCCCCTGTCATAGCGGACATCACCGGCTTTTTCGCTATAGGTAATGAGGTAAGAAGAATAATCAAGAGGTTTTACCAAATTGAAAACGGAAGGCACCCTGTAAATGGCGTCATACATTCTTTGCAGGGCTGTATATTCGTTATACATCCATTCCCATTTTAATTCGTTGGTACTTTCTGCATAGTTGCGTATGCTGCTTTCATGGTCGTTTATTGCATAGCTGTAAGAGCTCCGTATAATATCCAGTAATTTGGAATCATCGGGATCTTTCTGAAGTTTTTTGGCGGCGAGTTCCACAGCTTCTGTGTAGTTGCCTTTTTCATACATTTTTTTAGCTGTCTTACAAGACAAGGCAAGAATACTGATTGCGGTAAAGAGCAAAGTGTAGAGTTTTAGTTTCATAAACACCTCCTTTTTCCTGTAAGACGTTCAAATAATGGTCCATACATACAAAAGAGGTGGCAATTAGACAATCCTTAACAGTTGCAGGGCAATACCACTAATATTTGAGTATATCCCTTACAAAATTGTGGTATTCATCAAAGGAGGGGAGGTTGTTATGCCCGCCGCCATGTATACGGATAAGAGTGATCATCTGCGGGTTTATTTTTTGTAAAGCTTCGCTATGACGGATGGGAATGAGCAGGTCTTTAGTGCCATGAATAATGTAGGTATGACACTTTACTTTAGGTATCCAAAGATCGGTACGTAAATGAAAACGAAGTACCACTCTTACGGGCAGTATCGGCAGGAACCGTTCTATCACCCGTAAAAAGTTGAAGTAGGGTGCGTCCAGGATGAGATACCGGGGGCTGTTATCACAGGCCAGTTTGGTAGCAAAGCCACTGCCCATACTTCTGCCGTAGACAATAAGATGTTCCTCGCCATATTCTTCCTTTAGCCGTTCATAGATGAACTGCATATCGCTGAGCATTTCTTTTTCACTTCGTTTGCCTGTGCTTTTGCCAAAGCCCCGATAATCCAGCAGCACCACATCATAATCATACCGGTAAAAATCTTTTGCATACCGGGCCCAGCCTTTAATGCTTCTTGTGTTACCATGAAAGTAAAGGATCAGGCCTTTTGGTTTTTCTCTGTGGAAATGAAGACCATTGATGCGGACCCCCGGTTCGATGTCAAAAAAGTATTCCCGGAACGGGGCATCATATTTAAATTCGAAGTCCTGTTTTAATTTCTCGGGTTTGAAGATGAGTTTCTCCTGCAGGAAATAGGCAAGAATGGACAGGACAGCGATGCCGATGATAATATACCAGATAAAAACAGGCAAGTCAGTGTTTGGTTTATACTTCTGAAATTAAGCAACTAAACACAATCCGTAAACTTTCTTAATCTTCTATCCGTTTTAATTTGAGGTTGGTAACAGGCGCCACTATCAACGGGAATTTCTCTACGGTTACATTGGCCGCATCGAGACCGAATCCTTTTTCTTCTGAAAGGCTGTGCTCTTTGAGCCAGAAATGGAACTTCATCACTATCCTTTCGAAGAAAGGTAATTCGTTGTCCTGGCTCAGGTATTTTTCCATTACCATAAACTGGAAGTCGCCAACAGTATTGCTGCTTGCAAGGCTTTCGTAGCGGCTGATAATGTTTACTTCTTTATTAGCCACCAGGTCTTCCACCACTTTACGGAACATCAGGTTGATCCTTGGCTCCATGCGGAAACCTAAGCGGAAATCGACCCGGATAATATCGTTGGGGATGATATGTTCTACCTTGTATTCACAGGTGTAAGGGTCATCAATTGTATCCACATGCACAAACCAGTAGATATCGGCCCGTTTGGGTTTCCTGTTTAAGATGGAATAAATGATCTTATGTTCAATCTCTTTCGGATTGTTAGCACTTGTCATATAAACCAGGTGGGTGGCATATTTAGGAACGGATTTATCATTGCTCAGTTCCTGTATCTTAGGAATATAATGCTCCATCCGCACAAACTCCACATAGCGGTTCTTGATCTTTCTTGCCCTGTACCATACATACATTACAGTGAAAAGTAAACCGCCAACAATGAGTGTAACATAACCACCATGACTAAACTTATCAAGGTTGGCAAACAAGAAGGACAGTTCGATACCAAGATAAACAGTGAGGTAAAGATATATCCAGACAGATTTTACCCGGTTTAGCACCAGGTAATTTGCAAACAGGATAGATGTTGAGATCATGCAGAGGGTAATCGCCAATCCATAGGCCGATTCCATATTAGATGCTTTCTGGAAATAAATCGTTATGCCTACGCATCCAAAAAACAACAGCCAGTTAACTCCCGGCACATACAACTGGCCCCTTTCTTCGGAAGGATAATTGATACGCATCTTGGGCCACAGGTTCAGCCGCATTGCTTCGCTGATGAGGGTGAAAGAACCGGAGATCAAAGCCTGGCTGGCAATGATAGCGGCCATTGTTGCTATCACTATTCCTATGATCTTAAACTCCTGCGGCATCACCCCATAAAAAGGATTGAAACCGGCATCTATCATTTCACTTGTTATCGCCTGGCCTTTTAAATGACTTAACAGCCAGGCCCCCTGCCCGAGGTAATTAATGATAAGGCATGTTTTTACAAATATCCAGGAGTAACGAATGTTCCATTTACCGCAATGCCCCAGGTCTGAATAGAGAGCTTCGGCACCTGTTGTACAAAGAAAAACACCGCCT
>JBGAQD010000034.1:0-31583 GCA_044220915.1 Chitinophagaceae bacterium | reverse complement strand
CTTTGAGGCAATTTTATTACACAGTAACTGATTGTAAGGGATACCTGCAGGATATCAAACGCAAATTTATCATCGCATGTGGTGATACAACCGGTACATTGATTCCGGAGGAGAATATTGAAAAACCATCATTGACGAATGATTTTTTCCAGGGTGACGGACCAGGTAAATTTCTGGTGTTACAGCTTACAGATGTACAGAAGGCTTTTTTAGCTCATACTGCTGATTTAGCATTGAAACAGAAGATCAATAGCCTTACTGAGGTACCTTTCAGTAAAAAAGAAGAGGGGTTTATGAAACTATATTTTTACAATGTACCTCCGGTGGCTGCAATTACAATATTGAGTAAATTTGAAAACGATATAGCAAACATTGAGTATAAAATTTTAAAGAATTATTTAAACAAGTAAGACGTTATGTCACTCAGAGATAAATTCACCGGAACAGGTATTGCAATTGTTACTCCATTTCATACCGATGGAAAAATTGACTGGGAAAGTTTTAGCAACCTGATCGAATTCTGGATAAAAGGACAAGTGGAATACCTGGTGGTACTTGGCACTACCGGCGAAAGTGCAACGGTGCATGGTGAAGAGAAGCAACAAGTGTTCTCGTTTGTGGCAAAACAAGTAGCTGGCCGCCGGCCGATTGTGGCAGGCATTGGTGGGAATGACACTCATGAAGTGATTGAAGCATTCAAAAATTTTGACCTTACCGGATACGATGCTATTCTTTCTGTTTCTCCTTATTACAACAAGCCTAACCAGGAAGGAATATTTCAACATTACAAGGCATTGGATGCTGCAACGCCTTTGCCGATCATCATGTACAATGTGCCCGGTCGCACCGGACAAAGCGTAACGGCTGAAACACAACTGAGGATAGCAAGGGAGTGTAAAAACATATTCGCTACGAAAGAAGCCAGTGGTAATTTTGACCTCATCAACCAGATCATCAAAAACAAACCAGCTGATTTTATGGTTATCAGCGGGGATGACCCGATAACACTGCAAATGATCTCGGCAGGCGCCGAAGGGCTTATCTCTGTAGTTGCCAATGCTTATCCACTAGAGTACTCAAATATGGTGCGTCTTAGCCTGCAGGGAAATTTTGATATGGCGAAACCCCTTCACTACAAATACATAGATATCATCAATTCCATGTTTGCAGAAGGCAGTCCAAGTGGTGTAAAGGCTTACCTGAGTGAGATGGGGCTTTGTCAGAATACTTTCCGCCTGCCTGTTTGGCCGGTAAGCCCCGGACATCATCAAAAGATCCGTCAGCTGATGAAAGAGGCTGAGTAAATGAAGTAGTGTAGCTTTACTGATGCGAAAACCTATGCTAACGATACTGCATTTTTTCTTTGTAACGATTCTTGCTGCCCAGTATAATGTACGCATTAAAGTGGATAGCCTGCCCCCAGAGCCAAAGTCCATTGATTTATACATTGCCGGATCGTTTAATAACTGGAATCCCGGGAATAGCCAATACCAGTTTCAGCGGATGGGAAACGGTCAATTTTATATTGACTTAAAACTTGCAGCCGGCACATATGGCTATAAGATTACAAGAGGCAGCTGGAAGGAGGTTGAATCAGAAGCAAACGGGGCAGGTAAAGAGAATCGTATTTTAACGGTCAGTGCCGATGAAACAATCGTTATCAATATTGCTGAATGGAAAGATAACTTTCCGGATAAGTTGATACAGCACTCTGCAAGCAGCAATGTGAAAATAGTTGATACGGCATTTTATATTCCCCAATTAAAAAGAAAAAGAAGGGTTTGGATCTATTTGCCTGAAAATTATAAGCAATACCGTTACCCTGTTTTATATATGCATGATGGTCAGAATGTTTTTGACGACGCCACCTCTTATGCAGGCGAATGGGGGGTGGATGAATTTCTTGATACTGCTAAATTGCGATCATGTATAGTGGTGGCTATTGATAATGGTGGTGATAAACGGCTGAACGAGTACTGTCCTTATGATATGGACAAGTATGGAAAAGGAGAGGGGGATCTGTATGTGGATTTTCTGGCCAGAACATTAAAACCTTACATTGATAAAAAATACCTGACGCTGAAGGACAGCAAACATACTTTTATTGCTGGCAGTTCGATGGGAGGACTTATTTCGATGTATGCTATTTTGAAGTACCCGAAAGTATTTGGTGGAGCCGGAGTTTTTTCGCCTGCATTTTGGGTTGGGCCAACCATCTTTAATGAAATAATGAAGAAAGGCGGAAAGATAAAAGGTAAGATATATTTCTATGCCGGCAAACAGGAAGGGGATATGATGGTGCCGGATATGCTGAAAGCATTTGAAAAAATGGCGACTGTTTCAAAGTCGAAAATGACGACCGTGATACGGGATGATGGAAAACACAATGAACCCACCTGGAGGAAGGAGTTCCCGTTGTTTTATGAGTGGATGATGAAATGATTATTTGGGCAGCAGGCTTAATTTATATACCTCTATACCTCTTGCAAACAACTGGTCCGAGGAGGCAAGCAGATCTGAAGTGTTTTTAAAACCAAGATCAGGGATTTCCGGGGGCGATAAAGCAATTCCGTTTTTGAAATATACCGTAGTGAAGGAGACATTTTTTGCTTTTGTATTCCAGGTTTCTAAATACACTTTTACAAGTTTACCGGCTATGTATTCATAATGAATTTCTCTCTTGATACTGTCGCTAATAGATTTATAGCATGCTAAAACAGGTTGTTTGGTTTTTTTGTAAATATGAAAGGTTCTGTAGGTCGAATCATTGATTTTATCTGTCAGAACAATGATGTTACTTTTTTTATATTTCTTCAGTATTTTATAAACCGAATCTTCATAGCTTATTTTTTGGGCATTAAGTACCTGGCTTGTTAAGCAGACAAAAACAAGTATGAGTTTAAGAATAAGTTTCACTATTTCCGGAATTTAGCTCTAAAGTACTATACCTCATAACAAACCCCTTCCAATGCCAATTCTGTATTGGGAAAAACCTCCCTGGCTTCAGTTTCAAATTCTTCCAGTGTATCATATTTACTGCTGAAATGCCCGATCAGTAATTTCTTCACCGCTGCTTTTTTTGCAAGTTCTGCGGCCTGTTTTGTAGTAGAATGAAAACGGCTTTCGGCTCTTTCACGAAGGTTATCAAGGTAAGTTGTTTCATGATAAATCATGTCAGCCCCCTGGATATGGGGGATAAGCGATTCATCATATTTTGTATCGGCGCAAAAAGCATATCGTTTGCCGGGAATGGCAGCTTCAGTTACCCAATCATTTTTAACGACAGTTCCATCTTTGCTTGTATAGTCTTCGCCATTTTTCAACCTGTCATAAAATGCTGCTGGTATTCCGTATTCTTTTGTTTTGTCAGGGTTTAGCTTTCTTAGCTGTTTCTTTTGTTCAAAAGAAAAGCCATAGCATTCAATCCGGTGATTGGTGCGGAAGCATTTTACGGTCAGTTTTTCATTGTTCAGCAACGTTGCAGGTTCACTGATGTGATGAATATGTAAGGGATAACAAATCTTTGTATCAGCCACTTTTAATTGCAGTTCGATGATCTCTTTTAATGAGGAAGGGCCGAAAACATGTAGCTCTTGTTGGTGGCTAAGCAGGCTGAGAGAATTAATGAGTCCAATTAGTCCAAAGTAATGATCACCGTGAAGATGAGAGATGAAAATATGAGAGATCTTACTCCGCCTGACCTTATAATTGATCAATTGAATCTGTGTGCCTTCGCCACAGTCGACCAGGTAATTGCTGCCATCCAGTGTCACCACCTGGCTGGTTGGATGCCGGTCAAATGCAGGAACAGCCGAATTATTGCCTAAAATGGTAACAGCGAACATGAAAAGGTCAGCGATTTTGGTGTGTTAGTGATGCAGATAAGACTGACATTCAAAAGATTTAGCTGCACAGATTTTATTCCTCATCCAGGAATTCTCTCTCAATTTCTTCCATTTGCACAATGTCCCAGGCCTCACTTTGGGTGGGGGTAACATTCATCATCTCCAAAAGTTCATTTTGATCAAGAAACTCTTCCACGGGTTTCTGTAATTCGCAAATCACAAATGAGGCACTGTTTTCATAGAACTTTTGCTGAATATATACCAGTTTCTCGGCAGCAGCCAGGTCAATGGAAGAAGTGTCTTTCAGTATCAATACCAGGTTTTTAACGTCATTTTGCAGGTAGGGCAACAAACAATCACCTAATTCATCTGTCATAGTAGCAGAAAGAGTTGGCTCAGCAACAGTGATGGCATGAAATTTCTCTTTGGTATCTATTTTGACATTCATAGTTCTTACAGTTTGATTTGTTTCCCCAACCCGTCCGGCCGGAAAGCTGATAAAATAGTCTGCCACAAACAACTTAAATTATCAACATTCCGTTTATAATTACGGCAGAACAGGAACCAAATTTATTCGTTAATATTGTGTCACAACCAATTATCTAAAAATGGATAATAATTTTTCAGCGCAGGTTAAAGAGATTATCTCCTTCAGCAGGGAAGAAGCATTGAGGCTTGGTAACGATTTTATCGGTACCGAGCATTTGTTGCTTGGGCTGATACGGGAAGGGGATAATACGGCAGTCCGTATCCTTAAAAGCTTCAATGTCGATCTTTATGAACTGCGAAAGGAAATAGAACTGGCGGTAAAAGATAAAACAGGAAAGAACATTGCTAACATCAACAGCCTGCCGCTTACCAAGCAGGCAGAAAAAGTGATCCGGGTAACAGTGCTTGAAGCAAAAGCTTTAAAGAGTGCTACCGTGGAAACTGAACACCTGATGCTTTCCATCTTAAAGAACAAAGAAAATATTGCTACACAAATTTTAAATCAGTTTGACGTGGATTACGATTTATTCAGACAAGAGCTGGGCATCGTAAAATCAAACGATCCCCGTGCCGAATTCCAGGATGAGAATGATGATGATTTTGATGAAGAGAAAAAGTATTCTCAGTCAAAAGGAAGTAAACAAGCCGGTAATGCAAAAAGTAAAACACCGGTACTTGACAACTTTGGCCGTGATATCACCAAGATGGCTGAGCTGGGGGCATTAGATCCTATCGTTGGCCGTGAGTCAGAAATTGAAAGGGTTTCTCAAATCCTTTCAAGAAGGAAAAAGAACAACCCGATTCTGATTGGTGAACCCGGTGTTGGTAAAACAGCGATCGTTGAAGGGCTTGCGTTGAGAATTGTTCAGCGAAAAGTTTCAAGGGTGTTATTTGATAAGAGAGTTATCTCTCTTGACCTTGCTGCACTGGTTGCCGGTACAAAATACCGTGGCCAGTTTGAAGAAAGAATGAAAGCCATCATGAATGAACTGGAAAAAAACAGGGATGTGATCTTGTTCATTGATGAATTGCATACTATAGTTGGTGCAGGTGGAGCCAGTGGTTCACTGGATGCGAGTAATATCTTCAAGCCTGCACTGGCAAGAGGAGAACTCCAGTGTATCGGTGCATCCACGTTGGATGAATACAGAATGTATATTGAAAAAGATGGGGCATTAGACCGTCGTTTCCAGAAAGTGATTATTGATCCGCCAAGTGTGGAGGATACGATACAGATACTGAATAATATCAAATCGAAATACGAGGAGTATCATAATGTGAATTATGACCAGGAAGCAATTGATGCCTGTGTGAAATTGAGTGACAGGTATGTTACTGACCGCCTGCTTCCTGATAAAGCAATTGATGTGATGGATGAAGTAGGAGCCAGGGTGCACCTGAAGAACATTAACGTTCCTGAGAATATTGTTGACCTGGAGAAGAAGATCGAAGATGTGAAGAATGAAAAGAATAAAGTAGTGAAGAGCCAGAAGTTTGAAGAAGCTGCTTCATTGAGAGATACTGAAAAACGTTTGCAGGAAGACCTTGAAAAAGCAAAGAATATCTGGGAAGAAGAAAGCAAGCACAAACGTTACCCGATCGGGGAAGAAGATATTGCGGAGGTGGTAAGCATGATGACAGGGATACCTGTAAAGAGAATGGTACAGGCCGAAACAGAGAAATTGAGGAAGATGGCCGAGGACATGAGGGGTATGGTTGTGGGGCAGGATGAAGCTATTTTAAAAGTGGTGAAAGCCATTCAACGAAACAGGGTGGGATTGAAAGATCCAAAAAAACCCATTGGTACTTTCATATTCCTTGGCCCGACCGGGGTTGGTAAAACCGAGCTGGCAAGAGCATTATCCCGCCAGATGTTTGATTCGGAGGATTCACTCATTCGAATAGATATGAGTGAGTATATGGAGAAATTCACGGTTAGCCGTTTGATTGGGGCGCCTCCTGGCTATGTGGGTTATGAAGAGGGGGGACAGTTGACCGAAAGAGTACGCCGCAAGCCTTATAGTGTGATACTTCTCGACGAGATTGAAAAGGCTCACCCGGATATTTATAATATCTTATTACAGGTTTTGGATGATGGTCAATTAACAGATGGACTGGGAAGAAAAGTGGATTTCAAGAATACACTGATCATCATGACATCCAATATCGGGGTACGTCAGTTGAAGGATTTTGGCGCTGGTGTTGGATTTGCCACCACCTCAAGAGTGGAAAACGAGGATGAAGCCAATAAGGCGGTAATTGAAAAAGCATTGAAGAAAACTTTTTCACCAGAATTCCTGAACCGTATTGATGACGTAGTCATCTTTAACAGCCTGTCAAAAGAAAATATTTTCAACATTATTGATATTCTGATGAAGGGTGTGATGAAGCGGTTGGCAAATCTTGGGTTCAGTCTTGAGCTGACTGAAAGTGCCAAGTCTTTCCTTGCGGATAAGGGGTATGATTCCCAGTTTGGCGCAAGGCCGCTTCACAGGGCTATTCAGAAATACCTGGAAGATCCTTTAGCAGAAGAGATACTGAACCTGAATGTAAAAGCAGGTGATGTATTGATCGCTGATGCGGATAATGAAAATGGAAAGCTTTCTTTTTCTTTCAAATCGAGAACAGAAGAAACTTCTAAAGCATAAGGCTAAATAATAAAGTTCTGAAGGAGTACCGATCTACGGTGCTCCTTTTTTATTTTTGTGCCGGTCATGGCAAAGAAAATAATTATAACAATAGACGGATGGTCCAGTTGTGGTAAAAGCACTCTGGCAAAACAATTGGCAAAAGAACTTGGCTACGTCTATGTTGACAGCGGTGCTATGTACAGGGCTATCACCTTATATTTTCTTCGAAATAATATTGACCTGGCAGAAAAGAAAGAAGTAAAGGAGGCTTTAAGGAGTATTAATCTTGAATTTATTTTTAACCCAAAAAGTAACAGCAGCGAGATTTACCTGAATGGAGAGAATGTTGAATATGTGATAAGAGACCTTGTTATTGCTGAAAAAGTAAGCGATGTGGCTGCTATTAAAGAGGTGAGGGAGTTTGCTGTTGCCCAGCAGCAAAAAATGGGTGCAAAGAAGGGTATAGTAATGGATGGAAGGGATATTGGCACAGTTGTTTTTCCTAAAGCCGAGCTAAAGATATTTATGACAGCTGATAATGCCATCAGAGTGCAGCGGCGCTTTAAAGAGTTATATGAGAAAAACCCTAATGTGACGATTGAAGAAGTGAAGGATAACCTTGAAATGAGAGATTATATTGACTCACACCGGGAAGTAAGCCCTCTGCGTAAGGCCAAAGATGCAATTGAGCTTGATAATACTAACCTTACTGAAAAAGAGCAGTTTAATAAAGCCCTTGGTTGGATTAAGGAAAAAATCAACAATAAGTAATTCCACTGAGCCTTGGTAGCAGTTCTCGGTTCATTAGTTTATTTTTATAAAAAGCAATTGACTTGAGGAAATCAACTTACAGGCTGATTCAACCATTTATTGTCCTTCATGTCATCATTTTTGTGGGGATAGTAGGATATATGCTGATTGAAAAGGCTTCGTTTATAGATTCACTTTTCATGACCACTATCTCCATCACAACTGTTGGTTACGGAGAAGTGGTGCCACTCAGCGAACCGGGAAAATGGTTCACTATATTCCTGCTTATTACCAGCTGGGGTACTTTTGCTTTTGCCATTACCCGCATCACCCAATTTGTAGTGAGCGGAGAGATCAATAAATACTTCAAAACCCGAAAGCTTATGAAAAATATTGCACAGCTGGACAATCATGTCATCCTCTGTGGTTATGGACGTAATGGACACCAGGCAGCACAAACACTCCGGGCACATAAAGTTCCTTTCATTGTTATCGAAAAGGATGAACAACTGATCCTTAAAAAGATTTCGGAAGGAGAGGACATTCTTCACCTGGAGGGAGATGCAACTGATGATGACCTGTTGCGACTGTCAGGGGTTGAGAGAGCAAGGGCTTTAATAACTACGTTGCCGGTGGATGCCCAAAATGTATTCATCGTTCTTTCCGCCCGGTCGTTGAACCCTACCATTCAAATTATCAGCAGGGCCTCCGATGCCGGGACAGTACCAAAGCTTAAAAAGGCGGGTGCTAATAATGTAATAATGCCTGACAGGATTGGAGGCACTCATATGGCCACTCTTGTATCTAAACCTGATGTAGTGGAGTTTATTGATTTTCTCTCGGGAGAGCAAGGGCAGTCCATCCATATGGAGTCGGTTGACTTTAATGACCTGCCGGAGGAGTTAAAAGGAAAAACCTTACGGGATATTATGAACTGGAACCGTACCGGTGTGAATTGTATCGGTATAAAAGATCCGGAGGGAAAATTTGTGATTAACCCTCCGGATGATACACATATTATAGCGGGAATGAAAGTGATCTTGCTGGGTAACCGTCACCAGATAATGCAGATGAAAGGTAACCTGGCTTAGCGAAACTATTGTTTCTTCTTTACGTCAAGCAGTTCCACTTCAAAAATCAGCATGGCACCACCCGGGATCTGTCCCTGGCCCATTGTTCCATAAGCAAGTTCATAAGGAATCCAGAATTTGTACTTTGAGCCTATAGACATCAGCTGAAGACCTTCAGTCCATCCACGAATCACCTGGCTTACTCCCAGTGTTAACGGCTGGCCACGGTTGTAGGATGCATCAAACTCGGTACCATCCAGCAAAGTGCCCCGGTAGTGAGCAACAAACGTATCAAGGGCGGTTGGTTTAATACCTTGTGCTTCTGTTATTACTTCATACTGCAAACCTGAAGCCGTGGTTTTGATACCGGGTTTTAGTTTGTTCTGGGCTAAAAATTTACGACCCTCTTCAATAGCCGGTTTGATCTTCTCTTCCTGAATTTTAACCATGTAATTGTTCAGGCATGCATTAGCTGACACATCATCCATCAGTGTTTTCTTTTTCCCTAATACATCAGCCATAGCCTTCATGAATGCAGCATTGTTGGTTACTTTAGCATCTCCCAGTCCTTTCTCTATCATGGCAAAGGCGGCCACTTCACCCAACACATAACTAACAGAATCTGCATTTGTTTTCAAAGTCATTACCGGTTGTGTAACAGGTTTGGTTACTGGTTTGGTAGCAGGTTTTGTAACGGGTGTTGTTTTTTGTGCATTTACAGCGGCTACAGTTGCCAGCAGTACTACGGATACAATCGTTTTCTTCATGAGTTGTTTAGATTAAGTTGTCAAAAATACAGGTTGGCCGGGTAATTCGGATGCCCCCAATCATTTAATTTCGGTCTTCTAAAACCAACAATTATGGAGCTGATGCTGCTGCCTTTGCAAGTCCGCTGGTCTGACCTTGACCCTAATTTTCACCTTCGTCATTCTGTGTATTATGACTGGGGTGCTTTTTGCCGGATAGAGTTTTTAAATTCCAGGGGATTGACATGGAAACGGATGCATGAGTTGCAAACAGGACCAATCATTTTCCGGGAAGAGTGTATTTTCAGAAGAGAGATACGGCTTGATGACCCGGTTACCATTGATATGAAGCTGCTGAAAGCCAAAAGGGATTTTTCAAAATTCACCATTCAGCATGAAATAAAGAAGAACCCTGAAACTGTTGCTGCGATTCTTACTGTTGATATTGCGTGGATGAACGGGGTGACCCGAAAGCTGACCACACTTCCACAGGAAGATATAGACAAGCTTGCACAAACACCACTAACTGCCAATTTTGAATGGCTTGATTAAACAGTTACTGTATCCAGCATGATCACTTTGGCGGGGAACCTTGCGGCGTAACTGTTGACGAGGTTGCGGATGTAACTATTTTCTTTGTAGATGCTGAGGTACTCTTTTATTGTTTCTACGTTTGCAATTTGTGCATCGGCGGGGATATAACCCATTCCATAGAACTTTCCATCCTGCACCAGTATGCAGGACTGGTCGTCGCCATTAATGCCTTTGTCTATTATGGCGAATGATGGTTGCGAACGGAGAGAATCACAGGCTTTCTTTACTCTTTCGTTGTATTCTCCGGCCGATTCCAGTTGTTCGCAGGCACCGAAACAATACTCTTCATTGATGCCTTCGCATTTGTCATCGTCTTTTTGCAGGAAACAAAGCTTTGGACAGAGATTATAGTCTTTGATGAGTTTGCGGATGATAGCATGGCCATCCACAATGTAGTGAAAGGTGTACACCGGGTTCAGCCGTTTCCTGTTCTTATCAATTGCCAGCCGCTGGTAACCGTTCTGGTCTTCGTAAACAAAAATGCCGTAAACATCTTCCCATCTTTTTTGCGAGGAGTTGAAAACGGGCCACCGCTTTTTTATTTCTGTTGATTCGAGAATGCAGGCCATCAGTTCTGTACCGCAGGTTTGATAACTGATGGCATGCACATGCTGCATGAAGTTTTGCTTTTGCCTGCTTTCCGAATTATTGCTGAAATGACTGTTGACCCGGTAGCGGATGTTATTTGCTTTGCCAACATAAACGACTTTACCCTTCTCATTATGGAAATAATAAACACCGGGAGTGTAAGGCAGTTTTTCAAAATGTTCTTTTGGTACGTTGGGCGGCAGTATCCATTCTTTTGAATTGCGTTGCAGGCTTTTTTGAATATGCTGCTCTTTATCATGCTGCAAGAGCAACTGAAAGACCTGTACTGTGGCCGCCGTATCGCCACCGGCACGGTGACGGTCGTGAATGGTAATGCCGAGTGACCGGCATAACTTACCGAGGCTGTAAGATGGAAAGCCGGGGAATATCTTGCGGCTTAGCCGGACTGTACAGAGTTTTTTGCTGTTGAGATCGTAGCCGGCATCTTTGAGATGGCTTTTTACAAATGAGTAATCAAAATTTACATTGTGTGCTATGAATATTTTGTCGTGAAGGAGTGAATGTATCTTTTCGGCCACGTCTTCAAAGGCAGGGGCGTTGGCGACCATTTTATCGGAAATGCCTGTCATGGCGGTGATGTAGTTGGGAATGGGCTGCCGGGGATTGATGAGTGTTTCGAACTTTTCTGTTACCGCATTACCATCAAAGAGATGAATAGAAATTTCTGTGATACCATTGGCCGCAGCATATCCCCCGGTAGTTTCTATGTCCACAATTGCATACATAACAGGAACAGCTAATTTCGTAAAAATTTACCAGCCAGTGAGCAATGATAAATTAATAATGTTCCGTAACCGACTGACGAAGGTGTTTCGTTACCTGGGCAAACAGGCCAAACGGCTGGGAGTAAGCTGCTACCGGGTGTATGACCATGACCTGCCGGAGTTTCCTTTCTGTATTGAGTTTTACGGGGAGAAGTTGTATGTGGCAGAATACAAGCGGCAGCATGGGATGACTGAGGAAGAGCATGATGAATGGATGGAGCAAAGCCTTGGGATAATGATGGAGGTGCTGGGTGTGCCAAAGAAGAATATCTTTTTGAAACTGCGGCAACGAAAACCCGGGCGGCTGGGGCAATACCAGAAGTATGATGAAGTGCAACATGAATTTGTGGTGGAAGAGAACGGACTGCAATTCATTGTGAACTTAAGTGATTATTTAGATACGGGTTTGTTTTTAGACCACCGGGTAACGAGACAAATGGTGCGGGAACGGAGTGAAGGCAAGAGAGTGCTGAACCTGTTTGCTTATACAGGTTCTTTTTCGGTGTATGCGGCGGCGGGTGGCGCCACGGAAGTGGTGACGGCGGACCTGTCGAAGACGTACCTGAACTGGGCGGAAAGGAATTTGCAGCTGAATGGATTTTCTGATGCTACGAAGTATCAATTCATCCATGCGGATGTGCTGCAATACCTGAAAACATTGCTGCCGGATCATTTTGATATTATTGTGATGGACCCGCCGACATTCAGCAACAGTAAACGGATGGAAGATTTCCTGGATATTCAACGGGACCATGCGGGTATGATCAATGACTGCCTGCAAGCGATGAAGAAAGGAGGGATGTTAATTTTCAGTACTAATTCCCGGAAGTTTGTACTAGAGAAGGAGAAGATAAAAGCGGCTGCTATTAAGGATATTACGAGGGCTACAACGCCGTTTGATTTTGAGAAGAAGTTATTCCGGTGGTGTTATTCTATCATAAAATAGCTGATTTGTTTTTACTTCATCACCCTATCAGGGTATTTTCAAGGGAGGGGAAAAGTATATTTTGTACTTTTAAGAACATACCTGCTTGGTGAGGCCTTCACTACTTATACAACTGTTTATCGTAATAATGCTGCTGGAAACAGGCAGCAGTAATGCCCAGCTATATTATAAGGCGAAGACGGTTACGACAAGGGAGGGACTATCGGACAACCGGGTGACCTGTTTCCACAAGGACCGCAGGGGGTTTATGTGGATAGGCACCCGCAACGGGCTGAACCGGTACGACGGACATTCTTTTAAGGTGTTCAGGCCGATGCAATCTAATTCTATATCGAACGAGGTGATCAATGATATTGCAGAGGACAGCCGGGGAAGGATATGGGTGGCTACGATGGAGGGATTGAATATTTACACACCTGATAAAAACAGGTGGGACCATATACTGCCTAATCCTGATTCTTTTAAACTGTCTATCCCGAATTATATAGTGTGGGATATTATGATTGACAGGAATGACCTTGTGTGGATAGCCTGCGATGTGTTTGCATTTTCCAGCTATGATATTAAGACGGAGAAGTTTGTTTTTTATGACTGGCCTTCATTTCAGCGGAGCCTTCCGGAGTTTACATGGGCAAGGTATAAGTCAATACAGCAGTTTGTCCAAAAAAGTGAAAATGAATACTGGCTGGGTACAACGATCGGCCTGGTGAAGCTGAACATCAGTACAAAGCAATTCAGTTTTATTGGTCATGATTATTATGGCGATGTTACGGATATACGATATGATGCTGCAGCGGGGAAGGTGTTTGTGTCTAAAGAAATGGGTAAGCATTATGTGTATGATGAGAAAAAAAATGTTTACAGTGAAATTACTGTGGTGAGGGAACCTTATCCATCTGCAAGACTTGGCCGGCAGCAGCATAATGACCTATGGATGGCATCGGAGGCAGGGTTACTGAAAATTAATGATGACAGGGAGGAGGTACATCTTGAGACTAATATCCCGCAATTATCCGGCTCATTATTACCGGGAGGTGTGCTTTCTGTATTTGAAGATGATCAGCATTTGCGATGGGTAGCGACACCGAATGGTATTTCAGTATATGACCCGGTGGCGTTCTCGTCAGCTTTTTTACCGTTGCTGCCTGTTTCTGATAAAGAGGGCAGTAATGGTATGTGCGGAGTTTATTATGATGAACTGAGTGAACGTTATTTTATTTGCTCAGCTGATCCGGCCTGTGTTTTTATTGCTGATGCAGGCACCGGTGAAATAAAGAAAGTTTCCACAGATGAAAGAGGAAACCCATTGACAGGATGCATAACTGTAAAGAGGGATAATGAAAATAATATATGGCTGCTTACCAATTGTAATATTTTCCGCTACAACAGGCAGACCGGGAAGTTTTCTCTATTTACTGCTCCTAATAATGGGGAGGAGGTTCTTTTTCGGGATATGCTCCAGGACAGGGAAGGGAATTACTGGTTTGCTACTTTTCACAAGGGGATATATTATTACGGAGCAAAGGAGAAAAGATTTTTGCCATTGAAAGATAGTGCTATCAGTAAAATAAGCAGTGCAACAGGACTTGTACAGGATGTTTCAGGACATATTATTATAGGCACTTTTGGGCTTGGCGTCTATGTTTATAACCCCGCTACAGGAAAGGCCGAGGGGTATTATCCTACTAATAAGACAAAGGATTATTCGCAGATACAATTAATAAACAGTGTGGGAAAGGATGACAAAGGGGGAGTGTGGCTTTCGACATTTTCCGGCGGGTTGTACAGGTATAATACAGAGATGCCTTTTGAAAGCACTTTTTCCAGGTTTGACATGAGGAGCGGATTAAGTAATAACAATATCCTGTCTGTTTGTGGTGATGGAGATTCTGCACTATGGCTGCTTTCGGGAAACAGCATATTTGCCCTTAGCAGCAAAGGAAAATTTCTCTATAACTTATCGGAAGCGGAACTATTTAATTTTTCAACATATTCTTCTGACAGTCGCTTTGGCCACCAGATCTATTTCAATCCAAAAAAAAGCGAACTGCTGGTCGGTGTAAGCGGTGGCCTTTTTATCTATTCACCAGCAGCAAAAACCCGGCGGGTAAAATTTCCTGTTACTATTACATCGGTTAAAGTAAACGGGAAGATAGTTGCTGATAGCCTGGTAAACAATAGCAGCAGTTACCAGTTGCCCTTCAGTTCAAATGCTGTATCATTTGATTTTGCGGGACTTTATTATGGCTCAGTTCCTGTACAATATGAGTATAAACTGGAGGGTTATGATGAAGGCTGGGTGAATGTGCAAGGTTCTTTCTCGGCGACCTATCAAAATCTTCCGCCAGGAAATTATCTTTTCAAAGTACGGGCAAAGGATGAACAGGAGAATATAGCTGGTGAGGTATCAGCTTTTCCATTTCGCATCGTTCCCCCATTCTGGCGGAGATGGTGGTTTGTATTGCTGGCTTTCCTTTTGTCTGCTGCAATGATCTACTGGTTCATTTATTCGTTACTGCAAAAGCTAAAAGCAGAAAGAACTATCAACTCATTTGCAACATCCTTATACGGACAAAATACCACCGATGATATTTTTTGGGACACAGCCAAAAACTGTATTGAGAAGATCGGGTTTACAGATTGTGTGATATACCAGAAAGATGAAAACAGGGATGTGCTGATACAAAAAGCGGCCTATGGCCCTAAGAATCCCTACCGGAGAGAAATATTAAATAGTATAGAGATTCCGGTCGGAAAAGGTATTGTTGGTTCGGTGGCCAAACATGGGAGGGCTGTTATTATTCATGATACATCTAAGGATCTGAGGTATATCGTTGATGATGAGAAACGATTGTCAGAAATAGCTGTACCCATACTGGTGGATGGAAAAGTTTTTGCAGTGATCGATTCCGAAAACAGCCAGAAAGGTTATTTTACCCGGTATCATTTACGGGTACTTAAAAAAATAGCTGCTATTTGTGGTGAACGCATCACCAAATACCTGACAGAGGAAAAATTGAGGACAAAAATTGCAAGAGACCTTCACGATGAGATGGGATCCACCCTCACCAGTATCAATATCATCAGCAAAGTGGCGATGGAAGAAGGACAGGAACAGGAAAAAACAAAACAGTATTTTCAAAAAATAAAAGATCACTCCGGGCGGATGATGGAAAGCATGAGTGATATGGTGTGGGCCATTAACCCGGTGAATGATAGTTTTGAGAAAGTCATCCTCCGGATGAAAGAGTTTGCCGCAGAAATACTGGAGCCGGCCCGTATCAATTATTACTTTACGGAAACCGGAGAACTTGAAAAGACCCAGTTAAACCCCGAACAGCGAAAAGATATTTACCTGATATTTAAGGAAGCCTTGAACAATGTGGTGAAATACAGCGCTGCGACTGAAGTAAACATTAGTTTTGAACTGACTGTTGACAGGCTAAGGATGATGATAGCTGATAATGGAAGTGGCTTTGATGCAACGGTAATAAGTTCCGGAAATGGTCTTAAGAACATGCACAGCCGTTCTGCAGAGATGGGAGCTACTATACGAATTGATTCAATAAAAGGGACAGGTACATTGATAGCACTTGAATTGCCCGTCACATGATTGAGGTATGGCAGGCCTGAGAAAATACAGTTAAGTTGCAAGTCCGGTCCCCACCAAATTTTTTGAACCACTATGCCGGTAAATATTATAATATACGAAGACAATGCTAACCTGCGGGAAAGCCTTAGCAGCCTGCTTGCATTGGCCGGTGATTACAATGTAATGGCCAGCTATGCCGATTGTTCGCAGGTAATGGAACAGGTGCAGGAGGGGAAGCCTGATGTGATACTGATGGATATAGACATGCCGGGTATCAACGGTATTGACGCTGTTAAAAAGATCAGGGAATTTAACAGGGAAGTTCAGATCATCATGTTAACAGTGTTTGATGATAACACCCATGTGTTTGAAGCCATGTATGCAGGGGCAAATGGATACCTGTTGAAGAAGTATGTATCGGATAAACTTATTCATGCGATACGGGAAGTACTGGATGGCGGAGCGCCGATGAGTCCTTCTATTGCCAGGATGGTGATCAATAATATGCAACAGCCTGTACAGTCTGCTGCTGAGAATGATTATCAGCTTACCAACCGTGAAAAAGAAGCTTTGCAATTACTTTCAAAGGGAAATAGCTTTAAGATGATCGCCGCCGAATTAGGTATCAGCATTGACACTGTTCGCACACATATCAAACGTATTTACGACAAACTTCATGTACGATCGCAGATAGAGGCGGTGAGTAAAGCTATAAATGAGAAACTGGTATAAGATTTCCTGCCGCTGTTATTTATTATCACATCATAAGGGTATTGTTTTAGGAGCTTTCCCTGTTCAATTTTACTGCTAAAATGAACCGGGTATGAAAAAGCTGTATTTGCTTCAGTTACTTATTATCATCAGTATACCTTTCCAGGAGTTGTTGTCTCAAAGTGTTGGTATCGGTACAAACACACCTAATGCCTCGGCACAATTAGATATCAGCAGTACGACCAGTGGTCTTCTTATTCCCCGAATGACGCAGGCTGAAAGAGACCTGATCGCACCTGTGCAAGGACTTATGATCTTTAATACTACAACAAACAGTTTTCAATACCACAATGGAAGTGCATGGGCCAACATGGCACATAGCGGAATCATCAGCGGAACGCCGAATAAAATTCCCAAATTTCTGGGATTGTGGGGGCTTACTCCCGGATTAATGACCGATAACGGGGCTGGCATCGCTATTAATACCAATAGTGCAAACCCGGATGCCAGTGCAATGATGGATATACAGAGCACAACTAAAGGATTGTTGATTCCCCGAATGACGACTGCGGAAAGAAACGCTATTGCTTCTCCATTTAAAGGCCTGTTAGTATTTGACAATACCAGCAGCTCATTCTGGTTTTATAACGGCGGCGCCTGGTCAGAAATTGGCGGTGGTGGTGGCAATAGCTGGAGTATAAATGGCAATGATATTTATAACAACAATTCTGGCAATGTAGGTATCGGTACATCCATACCAGCAGCACGTCTTTCTGTTGACAGCAGCATTATGGTGGACCAGGCCAACAGCAACCAGGGCTTTCTGGACCGCAGCTCTTTGTATTTCGGCGATGATAAAAAAGTGGGTATCGTCCGCAGCTTCCTGGCTGGTTCATCCGGCAGAAATGGGTTGGGCTTTTTTACTAATAATACAAGAAGAATGACCATTGACAGTACGGGGCAGGTGGGTATTGGCACCATCAACCCGCTGCAAACATTGCATGTAAATGGTACCACCTACCTCTCCGGCAATGTAGGTATCGGATCATCCACACCGGATTATGCTTTTGAAAATCTCTGGGGTTATAACTATATGTTTTACGGATTGGGTGTGGGCACAACTCCAAATAGTACTTATTTACTCGATGTTGGTGCTTCCGGCACCGGCGCCCGTTTCAGAGGCGATGTGCGGATTGATGGATTGCTGAACCCCACCACTACTTTGAATGTCGGAAGTAATGCTACAGTGGAAGGAACATTGACGGTAAACGGGGGCAAAGGTGTAGCCTACAATTCAGGCAGCGCCACTAACCTGCGTATAGCACCATTTACCACAGCTAATTTTCATGCAGTACTGGGGCCGCATGCTTCTGCCGAAACCACTATCGGGTTACCCGCCGGGTTTACCAGTACACCCCGTGTATTTGTGGGCAGCATCCGTAGTACCGGTGGTACCACCGGGGAGCTAAACCGGGTGATACTTGTACTTTGGGGATGTGATACCAATAGCTGCAATGCTAAAATTATCAATACAGACAATGCTTCTGTTGATTATAATATTACCTGGGATTGCATGGCAATAGGGAATTAGGCAGTAAAAATTTATCGGGTAGTATAAATATAAAAATCAAGAGCTGCTTCTTATGGAGCAGCTCTTGATTTTAAAACTATTAGCTTAATACTTACAGCGTCTTCAATACGTCATTCATACTCCTTACGGCATCTGCACTTTTATTGAAGGCAGTCAGTTCTGCTTCATTCAATTTGAAATGAGAATTTTTTCCCAGTCTATCCGCTGATACTGAGTATAAAATGTACTGTTGAGAAAAATGACAGAGAAATAACTGACGCTACTGTTTTTATTAATTCTATTCTTCTGTAAATTAGGATAATTAAAGAATTCCAATCATGAATAAATGCGGCATAATAACTATTTGCCTGCTTCTGCTCATCTGTAAAGTATCAGTCGGCCAGTCTGCCTATACCGACAGCCTGCAGGCCATTATTAACCTGGGCCGTCATGATGATGCTGAACGAAAGGCATATAGTCTGCTTGCTATCCATTATTTCAAATCAAACCCGGAGAAGGCCAGGCGCATAATGCTTCAACAGGTAGAAAGCTGTATCGAAGCGAAAGATTATCTGCGTCTTTCTGCAGCATATACATTATTACTTTCCATTCACCAGGATGCCGGCAATATGGATAGCGCCGGTGCTTACTTAAGCAAACTCAGTGAACTGGCTTCCAGTATTCCCGATTTACCCAAAGTACAGGGTAATTGCAACCAGGCTATCGGGCTTTACTATAAAAAGAAAGGTGACTACAAAGCTGCCTTACCCTACGCTTTGAATGCGGTGAAATTTGCTGAGCTGGGCAGCAGCAGTGACAAAGCCTATATCGGCGGCCAGTGGCTCAACGCAGCCGATGTGTATTCAGGATTGGGTCAGTATAACAATGCTATGAATTGTAACCTTAAATCGCTCCGGCTCTTTGAAGAATCAGGCAGCAAACGGGGTGAAGGATTTTGCTATACTAATATGGCTACCCTTTATAATTCGATGAAGCAATACAGCAACGCATTACGGTCTGCTCAAAAATCACTGGAGATAAAAACTGAGCTTAAAGACAACAGGGGTATTTGTACAGCACTGGAAGCCATCGGACAGGCCCATATGAATATGAATAATTTTCAACCTGCTTTTTCCAGTTATCAGCAGGCGTTAAAAATTGCACTAGCCGAAAAAATGCCGTCAAACGAAATGACCTGCTATTTTAATATGGCTAAAATTTATGCCGCACAGGATAAAGACAGCCTTGCTGCACTCTACTATAAAAAAAGTAAAGAGATTGCCGTACAAATGAAGAACAAATCTGTTGAAGCCTATGCAAACACTGAACTTTCGGTGCTTAACAAAAGTGCAGACAGCTTAAAACAGGCTGAAAAGACTTTGACTACCAGTCTTCAGACATTCAAAGAGGCGGGCAGCCTGGAAAGGGAAATTGATAACTATAAAAAGCTGGCAGAATTTTATACAGCAAACAGCCAATATGATAAAGCGCTGCTGTTCACAGACAAATACCACGCATTAAAAGACAGCATTACCGGTGCCGATGTACAGGTGCAGTTTAAAAAACTGGAAGAGCAATTTAATTCTGAAAAAAAAGAAAAAGAAATCAACCTGCTGAAAAAAGATAAGGAACTGCAACAGCAAAAAATAAAGGAGCAGCGGTTGCTGATGTTTGGTTCGGTGATGCTTGCCTTGCTTGCATTCACGGGTATATGGCTGCTGAGGAACCGTAACAAGCTTCGTCAGAAAATGAAAGAACTGGAACTGCGAAATCAAATAGCCGCTGACCTGCATGATGAAGTGGGCAGTTCCCTAAGCAGTATCAATATGCTGAGCCAGATGGCTGCCCAACCGGGTAATGAAGCCATGCAAAAAGGTATTCTTCAAAGAATGAGCACTAATGCCAAAGAAACCATGGAGAAGATGAGCGACCTGGTATGGACCATTAAGCCTGAAGAAGCGGAAGGCAGCAACCTGAAACAGAGAATGGAACGTTTTGCTTACGAAATCTGCGGAGCAAAGAATATTGACCTCTCCCTGGAACTGGACAAACTTGATACTAAGGACCTGACTATGGACCAGCGGAAAAACATGTATCTTATCTTCAAGGAAGCGCTGAATAATGCAGTAAAATATTCAGGCACAGAAAAAATCAGGGTTTCGGCGGCCAATGGGCAAAATATACTGACGATGATCGTAAAGGACGAAGGAAAGGGGTTTGATACAGGTATTGTCATTAAAGGCAATGGGCTGGATAATATTAAAAACCGGGCGGCGGGCATTGAAGGGAAATTAGATATTGATTCAGCACCCGGTAAAGGAACAATCGTGAAGCTAACCATGCCGCTGAAGATTTAGTCTTCACCCTTTTTCGCTATTTTTTAAAAGAAATAATCTTTTCATTTTTGAATAAATAAACAGTTTGATAAGGGTAGCCATTTTTGAAGACAATAAGCATTTAAGAGAAACATTCCAGTTGCTGCTGGACACTGCTGAAGGTTATTCTTGTGTCGGTGCATGGGCCAACTGCAATGAACTCATAAAAGTACTGCATGCAAATCCCTGTGATATTGTGCTGATGGATATAGAGATGCCGGGTATGAATGGAATAGAGGCAACAAAGATCATCAAAGAAAATTTCCCGGATACCAATATATTGATACAAACCGTCTTTTTTGAGGATGAATATATTTTCAATGCTATTTGTGCCGGAGCGTCGGGCTATATTTTAAAAAGCACTACTCCGCAGGGTTACCTGGATGCCATCAAAGATGTAAAGACGGGCGGATCTCCCATGACACCGGGCATTGCACGCCGGGTGCTGGAACTGTTTAAGTCTAATCTACAGCCACAGACAACTGCAGACGAATATAACCTCACCAACCAGGAAAAGAAAGTGCTGCAGCAATTGGTTCAGGGGAAAAGTTATAAACTGGTTGCAGAAAGCCTCTATGTTTCTGTTGACACTATTAAAACACATGTACGGAATATCTACGCCAAATTGCAAGTACACTCAGGTACTGAAGCTGTTTCCAAAGCCATCAGGGATAAAATTGTATAACAACCTTCGGTCCTTTTCTCTTACATTTCCCTGTTCACTACTCATCACTTATAATTTCACCCCATTTCGCTATTGTCCTGCTATGTTTTCTTTTTCACTTTTGGGCAGACATAATTAACTTACTATGAAGAAGCTTTTCTTTTTTTTACTGGCAGTTGGATTAATCAATGCAGGAGCAGCACAAAATGTAGGTATCGGCACTACCACACCAAACAGTAAAGCATTAGTGGACATCAGCAGCATAAACAAGGGTGTTCTATTGCCCAGCATGACAACTTCGCAACGGCTTGCTATTACTACTCCGCCCAATGGCTTACTTGTATATGATATAGACAAAGATGAATTTCATCATTATACACCCGGAGGATGGGAGCCAATACTAAACGGCAATTATTGGTTGAGACCCATTACTAACCGCAGCAGGATAGCCAATACAGCAGACAGTGTTGGTATTGGCACCAGTGCACCCACACAAAGGCTGGATGTAAATGGGAATATCCGCAGCCGGAGTGATATTAGCGCTGATGGGGATGCCTCCATTACAGGTAACATCGGTGCAGGAAGTATGAGCACAAGTGGCAACCTGACAGTGGGTGGTAATGGTTTTTTCGCCGGCGCCATCACTGGCAATGATGACATCATCATTAATAACAGTGCAGCCATCCTGCAATTGAGAAACGGCAGTAATGTCAATACCGGTTTTTTACAGTTGTCAGGCAATAATGTACGGTTAGGCACCAACAGCGGTAATACCACAGGCAATCTTGTATTCCGGATGAATGGAAACGACAGGGCTACCATTAATGCTGCCGGTGATGTAGATATAGATGGAAAAATTACCAGGAATGCTATAACCGGGTCAGCAAACTTGCTGCCATTGTGCTTTGGTACAAGGCTTTTAAGCGGAACAATTGTGGGCAGTGGGAATTTTACAATAACAAATACATCTGTTGGTGTATATAATATAACCTGTTCGGGAATAGGTTCTAGTTCAGTTGCCATCGTAACGCCAGACCATGATGGTGGTGTTTTTAATCACACAGTAACCAGCCACATATTACCTTTTGGTGCAGGGATTGAGGTTCTGGTATATAATGCATCAAATACCTTGAGTCAGGGTGCGTTTAATTTTATTGTGTATCAGTCAAACTAACCAGTAATAATTATATAAGCGTCTATCTGGTAAATAAATAATTTTTAATGCTTAAATATTTCAGGAATGAAAAAAATACTGTTAGGATTTATATTGTCGGTTTCAATTACACAACTGATTGCTCAAAATGTAGGTATTGGTACCACTACACCAAATGCCAGTGCACAATTGGATGTCACAAGCACATCTAAAGGTGTGCTTATACCCAGGATGACCGGCGCACAGCGTAATGCAATTGTAAGCCCGGTTGCAGGTTTACTGATTTATCAAAATAATACAGAGATATTTCCACCGTCGTCACCCGGATTTTATTTGTATGAATCCGGTGGATGGAAACGTATCGCAAGAGCAGATGAAATATCGGGGGGAACTTCTTCCTGGACCGTTAGCGGAACCAATCAATACAGTAATGTAACCGGCAGTGTATCTGTTGGAACATCTTCGCCGGATGGGAGTGCATTATTGGATATAGCCAGCACTACAAAAGGAGTACTTTTTCCAAGAATGACCACCTCCCAGCGGTTTGCTATTGCCAATCCCACCAATGGGTTGCTAGTATATGATACTGACAAAGATGAATACCACCACTATAACGGAACGGGATGGACACCTATACTAAACGGAGATTATTGGACGAGGCCATTAACTAACCGGAGCAGGATTGCTAACAATACTGCAGACAGTGTTGGGATCGGCACCAGTTCAGCAACCCAGCGCTTAGATGTAAATGGCAATATCCGCAGCCGGAATGATATACTGGCCGACGGCGATGCCTCCATTACAGGGAATATAGGTGCTGGCAGCATCAGCACAGGGGGCACTTTAGTAGTGGGTGGTAATGCGTTCGCTGGCGGAAGCATTACTGGTAATAATGATATTATCATCAATAACAGTGCAGCCACACTGCAATTGAGAAACGGCAGTAATGTAAATACGGGTTTCTTTCAACTGTCGGGCAACAATGTACGCATGGGTACCAACAACGGGAATACTACAGGTGATCTGATTATTCGAATGAATGGAACCGACAGGATTTTTATAAAGGAGGATGGTAATGTGGGAATCGGCAATTCAGATCCAGCCAGCAAATTATCTGTAACAGGTGACGTATTTACAACTGGTGGCATTTCACTGGCTACAAAACTTACAAGGCCTGTTGTATCGGGAACAAATTCTCTTCTTCCGGTATGTTATGGAAGAGTGGCGGCAAATGGTACAATAATAAGTGGTACCGGCAATTATTCAGTTACCGTCTCATCGTCAGGTGGGATCTATGAGTATAGTATAAACTCTTCCTTCATAACAACTTCCAGTGTTGTAGTCGTCAGCACACCTTATAAAGGTGTTGTTGTATCTGCCCTGGTACATTCTTCTGGATTAATTGTGGTGGGTCCATATGACCCTTTTTTTGACATCTATCCAGCTGTTGAATTTAGTTTTATTGTATATACCCCAAATTTATAACTGTTAAGATATACTATGAGATTCGCAGATCGTAGCGGTAATAAGAAAGAAGCACAACGAACACTAAGTATTTACTTCTACTTCAATAATAATAGCAACACCCAACCAGCTGCCTGTTGCATTCGGGGCGGGATACCTTTCCCCTGGCAATATGGTGGTGATCAGTACCTCACCGAATACCAATTTTCAGTTTGTTGTTTATAATCCCTTTTAAGCCATTAAAACTATATCTATGAACAAGGTTCCCGCAGGCAGCAATGGCAAGACACTGTCTTTGTCTGATTTGCAGGTATGCTAAGAAGCAAACTTCAAAAAAAGGCTGTTGGTATGAATTTGTATTTCTTACAAAGAACATTTGCCAATTGCAGCTCAGGTGGCTCATAAAGAATGATACAAATAATGCGTTATGTAATAATTATAAAAAAAGCTTCCAACCGGAAGCTTTTTTTATAATGTCAGTAAGTTCTTATTATAACGTCTTCAACACATCATTCATACTCCTTACCGCATCTGCACTTTTATTGAAGGCAGCCTGTTCTGGTTCATTCAATTTAAAATCAAGGATCTTTTCCCAGCCATTCTTGCCGATGATGACAGGAACACCCAGGCAGATATCTTTCTGCCCATATTCCCCATCCAGTGCAACGCAGCAGGTAAATAATTTTTTCTCATCTCTTACAATTGCTTCAACCAATGCAGCACCGGCAGCGCCGGGTGCATACCAGGCAGAAGTGCCGATCAATGCAGTAAGTGTTGCACCACCCACCATCGTATCTTTTACGATCTTTTCCTGCTGCTCAGCTGATAAGAAATTAGTAACAGGGGCACTGTTCCAGGTAGCTAAGCGGATCAGAGGGATCATGGTAGTATCTCCATGGCCGCCAACAACCACTGCATTCAGGTCAGCAGGGCTGCAACCAAGATGCTGGCTCAACTGGTATTTGAAACGGCTGCTGTCCAGTGTGCCGCCCATACCAATGATCCTGTTCTTTGGTAATCCTGTCGCAGTCAGTGCCAGGTAGGTCATTGTATCCATCGGGTTACTGATAACGATGATAATGGCATTGGGAGAATACTTTAAAATATTCTCTGCAACCGTTTTTACAATACCAGCATTAGTGCCGATCAGTTCTTCCCTTGTCATGCCTGGTTTGCGGGGAATGCCTGATGTGATCACTACCACATCACTGCCGGCAGTTTTTGAATAATCGTTGGTAGAACCGGTGATCTTTGTATCAAAGCCAAGCAGGGTGGCGGTCTGCATCATATCCTGGGCTTTACCTTCAGCCAATCCTTCTTTGATGTCGAGCAAAACAAGTTCAGTAGCCAGTTCTTTACGGGCAATATTATCAGCACAGGTAGCACCTACGGCACCGGCACCTACAACAGTTACTTTCATGAGAAAATGATTTATAAAGTGAGGAATTATTTGCGGGGCAAAGGTAACAGAAAGTTGCCTTGCAAGGGGCTGAAAAAAGAGCTATTTCTTAAACTCTTCCAGCACCCTGTCCATCGGCAACCCTCCTTCAAAAACGGAGATCAGCTCTTTCTTTTTATTGTAAAAAGCAAGAAAGGGCAGGTTGTGGATCATATAAAAGCTTATCAGGAAATAATGAATATCCTGGCCTACTACAATATTGGGGTATTTATCCAGTTCATACTTTTTCCTGAACGACATCATAGAATCAAATGGCATGCTGGTGGCCATTATTATCTGTATGTTTTTAAAGTCATCCATTTTCTTTGTCAACTCCTCTGTCTCATGCTGGCAGTGGCTGCACCCGGGATTAAAGAGCATCAGCATAACCGGCTTTTTCTTGTCAAGATCGGCTTTGGTAAAATAAGTGGCACTGTCTGGCAATAATAATTTTGCCGGGGGAAACGATGGAAATTTCTTGTACGGCGCTTGCACAGTATCTGCCTGGGCAAAGGCGGTGGAAATAAAAAATAAACTAAGAACGGACAAGACTATTTTTCTCATGTGCAATATTATTTTATCGGACAATGCTAACGACGCCTTTCCTGGATACAAGGTTGCCTTTATAATCAATGGCTTCCGCCATCCAAACGAATGTGCCGGTGCCCTGGCTGGTACCATTTATTTTTCCATCCCATCCCCGTTGAGGATCTTGTGTTGCAAATACCAATTGTCCCCAGCGGTTAAAGACCCGGAAGAATTTGAAATCTTTAATACCAACTGGTATAGGCCGCAACAGATCATTCAGCCCGTCATTATTTGGAGTAAAAGCAGATGGTACGTAAATGTCAGGTCCTTTGTAAACTTTTACCAATATATCATCAGAACCCTGGCAGCCTGCGGGTGTCGTGCCTGAAACTATGAAACGCTGGTCAGCTGTAAGTGTGGCTATTGGTGTTGCACTAGTTGGATCTGAAAGAAAAGAGGCCGGTGTCCATGTATAACTTGTTACACCAGCATTACTCATTTCTCTTACCCGCAGTTGTAACGGCTGGTTCATGGCGGCAATAGTATCGTTGCCCGCAAAGATCCTTACTGACGGAGTTACTTTAATGTTCACCACATCCGGAGTTAATGACCTGCAACCAAAAACATCTGTTACCATCAGTGAGTAAGAAATATTGGTCGTTGCTTTTACATCAGGGTTTTGCTGGGTAGCAGCTGAAACAAAATAAGTGGATGGCGACCATTGATAACTTACACCACCTGCACCGCTCAGTTGAAAAATTCTGCCATAACAAATATCCTGGTCAGGGCCTGCATCAGGTATTGGCGCCGGGCGGATGAACAGCTGCATCGAATCAACTCTTGTACAAATACCACTGGTTGCAGTGATATAGTACTTCGTGGTAACAGAAGGGCTGGCAGTTGGTGTAAGGGTGGTTGCATTATTTAAGCCAGAGGCAGGAGACCATGAAAAACTGGTTCCGTTAGAAACGGCAGGTATCAGGAAACTGGTGCCTTCGCAAATAGTTTCATCTGCGCCTGCATCAACAGTTACTGTATTATTTAGTGTAACAGTTACGTTTTGTGATGCAAGACAATTATTCCCGTCCTTTAATGTTATTGTATAAGAACCGGCCAGCACATTAAACGTATTGCCCGATTGAAAATTTGTTCCATCAAGGGAATAAGAATAAACAGCATTGCCGCCGGTTCCAGTGATAGTGATTGTTCCATCAGGATTTCCGGAACAGCTGGATTGTGTGGTGGTAATACCAGTGATCAACAGATCAGGGAAAGCCTGTGCAATGGTGACAGGGATGCTGTCAATACAACTTCCATCTCTCATTTTCACCCAATAATTTCCGGCCGGTAAATTATTAAAAGTGCTGTCGGATTGCCAGGTAATGCCATCAAGAGAGAACTGAACCGGTGAAGCCCATTCAGGTCCTCCGGCAACTTTAATTTGTCCGTTGGTGGCATTGCGGCAGTTCACATCTGTTTTTGAAATGAACTCAATGTCCTTCCAATGCAGAAAAACAGAATCCCTTGCATTGCAGGTGCCGACAGTGGCGGTGCAGATGTAAGTTGTGGCACTGTTTACCGGGGTGGCAATGGGGTTGTTTATAGTAGTACTGCTTAACGTTGGATCCGGAAGCCATTGATAAGTGGTGTAGCTGGGGGTGGCGTTCAGTTGTATTGAACTGTTCCTGCAGATAAAGGCCGTGTCAGGTGATAATGTCAGAATATCATAATCCCGTATCTGTATCATGGTGCTGTCAGTAGGTACCACGGATGCACAACCTGCGAGAGCATAAATTTTTATTTCTTCAATTCCTTCTGTAACACCATCAATTAATGGAATGACATTAACCGTAACGAAGCTGTCGTTAGCAGGAATAACAACAGAAGTTGGTAGTGGCAGACAATCCACCCCGTTTGTAGCAGTACCGCCATAGAAAAGAGAAACACTAAGGGGAAAAGGATCTTTACGCAGCCTGCGGATATTAAAGGCACCGGTGGCACAGCCTTCTACCAGGTAGCTCAGACCGGTTACAGGATCAGTTTGCGTAAGATTGGTGATACCATTAATGTTTGAGCTTAAACTTTTCGCTTCCAAAAATACACCGCTGTCAAAAAAATCATCACCCACATCAGAGATGACCAGCTTCAGGTGATAAGGCTGGCATGGCTGAACTCTTTCCTTCGCTGTCAAAACTTTTGTATGGCCATCATGAGTGAAGCGGTTGTTCAATTCATTTTCTACATAATAAGCAGGGTTATTGGCACATAGCGGTATGCCCGCTGCATTAAGTACATTGTTTACATTAAAAATTGAAACAGGTATTGTTGTATTAGGTACAAGGGCAATATTTTTTAACCCGGTAATACCCGGCCCTGAAATAAAAAATGCAAATGCATCATTGAAGGAGCAAACAAAGGCCGAAGTATATTCTTCAGAACTGAAGACATAGTTAAACTTGATGCTGTCACCAAGGGGAACAAAGTCGAACTCCAGTACACAGGCATCTTCCAGGTCGGTTAAAGGAGACCCGATAGCTGCTGCGAGATTAGCATCTCCCGGCAAATTCCAGTCATTATCTGCAAGAACATTTTGTGCAAGTGTTACTCCGTTTCCGTCTACCCCGCGGAATGTGCCGGCTGTTTTAGCTCTTCCGCTGGTGAGTACGATACCGCTGTCGATGCCAATATTGGTGCCGCCGTTATTATTAAAGAAAGACGCCATCAACGGGTTGCCGGTAAAAGTAACATTACTGATAGTAACACCATTGCCCACTAATTTTTGCGCAAGGTCCTGGGCTGTAAGGTTAGGTGTTATCAGCAATTGACCTGAAGCAGCGTAGCTGCTGCAGAAAATAAGCAGGATAATAAACAGTTTAGTCAGGGGTGCTTTCATCAAGGAGGCCTTGGGTGGCGAATATAAAATAATTGCCCAAGAGTCAGTTCCCTTCAATCAATAAGCTTCCTTTTGCCGGCAACTATCCCTGCCTTATCTTTGCCGCCTCCAAAAAATGACTTTTAAAACTGGCTGTGCGGATAACAACCGGCAGCTTAAAGCTTAAAAAATGGCAAATACATCAGACATCAGCCGGGGTATGATACTGAACCTTGAAGGCAGTCTTTACACCGTAGTGGAATTTGGCGAAAATAAAACGGCCCGTGCTGCCGCTAAAGTGTGGGCAAAACTGAAAGGGGTGGACAATAACCGGTCTATCGAAAAAACATGGAATTCCGGTGACACTATCTTCCCGGTAAGGGTGGAAAGGCGTTATTACCAGTTCCTTTATAAAGATGACACCGGGTACAACTTCATGGATAATGAAACCTTTGAACAAATAGCATTACAGGAAGGAACGATTGATGCGCCGCAATACCTGAAAGAAGGACAGGAAGTAGGCGTATTAATAAACACTGATAATGACCAGGTGCTGGGAGCAGAGCTGCCCGATAAAATTGTGCTGCAGGTTACTTACACAGAGCCAGGCCTGAGAGGCGATACCGCTACCCGTACGCTGAAGCCTGCAACGTTGGAAACAGGGGCTACTTTAGGTGTTCCTTTATTTGTTAATGAAGGCGAACTTATCCGTATCAATACCAAGACAGGTGAATATGTGGAGAGAGTAAAAGAATAACACAACATACTTTCATAGAAAATGGCCGAAATCACCCGATTTTCGGCCATTTTTGTTTGATTTTGCCCTGTTTTTAGCCCAAAACAGCAAAAAATCATTCAATTTCTCAATCCTATTTCATTACCTTAGCCCCCTCTCTAAAACCAAAACTGTCTATTAAATTGAAAAACATGGACTTCAAGCAAATTCAGGAATTGATCAAAATGATCAACAAATCCAACATTGGTGAGTTAACGGTTGAGCAGAAAGATTTTAAAGTCACCATCAAACAAAAAGAAGAACATGTAACACAGGTGGTAGCTGCTGCCCCTGTTCAGCAGGCCCCGGTTTATACATCAGCTCCGCAAGCTGCCCTTGCCCAGCAGGCTGCTGCACCTGCAGCTGAAAAACCAAAAGCGGCGGAAGCACCTGCGGCAAATACTATCACTATCAAAAGCCCGATGATCGGTACGTTCTATCGTAAATCATCTCCTGATAAACCAAACCTGGTGGATGTTGGAAGTGATGTGGCACCCGGTAAAGTGGTTTGCATCATCGAGGCGATGAAGCTCTTCAATGAAATTGAAAGCGAAGTAAAAGGTAAGATCGTAAAAGTGCTGGTGGAAGATGCTTCCCCGGTAGAATACGATCAGCCTTTGTTCCTGGTAGAACCGGCATAAAAAATTGGCTAATGTGATAATATGCTAATGTGCCAATTAGCTTCACGCCTTTAAAACTTTCAAAAATGCAGAAAGAATTACTGGAAAAGAACCCAATTTTAAAACTGACTTTTGATTTTTCATTATTAGTAATCGAATATTGTGAGAAGCTTGAAACAGAAAAGAAGTATGTATTAGCAAAACAGTTGTTGAAATCAGGTACTTCTATAGGTGCTAATTCGATGGAAGCCCAGAATGCAGAAAGCAAAGCTGATTTTA
This sequence comes from Chitinophagaceae bacterium, assembly GCA_044220915.1. Taxonomy (GTDB): domain Bacteria; phylum Bacteroidota; class Bacteroidia; order Chitinophagales; family Chitinophagaceae; genus JJ008. Next base: position 1,099 of record JBGAQD010000034.1, on the reverse strand, counting down.
TTCATAAACTTAAAATTTCAGCTAAAGAGGCTGATGAAACACAATATTGGTTAATGCTTTGTGATTATTCAAAAAACTATCCTGATTGTAAAACGCTTTTAGGTAAGCTTGAGGAGATTCAACGGGTAGTTAATAAAATACTAAGTACGTCTAAGAGAAAAAGTCCTTTCAGTTATTTGTTAAGTTATTTCATTTTTTAACTCAGCCGGGTGTTGATGGCATTAGCATATCAGCACATTGGCTAATTAGCTAATTAATACAATGTTTAAAAAAATACTGATTGCTAACCGTGGAGAAATTGCCCTCAGGGTTATTCGTACCGCAAGGGAAATGGGTATTAAAACTGTAGCTGTTTATTCCACTGCCGACAGGGACAGCCTGCATGTAAAATTTGCCGATGAAGCTGTTTGTATCGGAAAGCCGCAAAGTGCCGATTCGTATTTGAATGTGGCACACATCATGGCTGCGGCGGAGATCACCAATGCAGATGCCATACATCCCGGGTATGGTTTCCTTGCCGAGAATTCAAAATTTGCACAGATATGTAACGATCATGGAATAAAATTCATTGGCCCCACTCCGGACATGATCAATTCCATGGGTGATAAAATAACGGCCAAAGAAACCATGATAAAAGCCGGGGTGCCTGTAGTGCCCGGTGGTGAAGGATTGTTGCAAAGTGTGGATGAAGCCAAAGGCCTTGCAAAGAATATGGGTTATCCAGTCATCCTCAAAGCAACCGCCGGTGGTGGTGGCAAGGGTATGCGGATCGTTTGGGAAGAAAGCGAACTGGAAAAAGCTTACGATACGGCCAAGGCAGAAGCTGCCGCATCGTTCAAGAACGATGGCATCTACATGGAAAAGTTTGTAGAAGAACCCAGGCATATCGAAATACAGGTGGCCGGCGACCAGTACGGCACTGTTTGTCATCTCAGCGAAAGAGATTGTTCCATCCAGCGCCGTCATCAGAAGCTGGTCGAAGAATCTCCCTCACCATTCATGACAGACGAACTTCGTTATGCGATGGGCGAGGCGGCTAAAAAAGCAGCAGGCGCCATCAACTATGAAAGTGTGGGCACCATCGAGTTCCTCGTAGACA
>JBGAQD010000033.1:0-33752 GCA_044220915.1 Chitinophagaceae bacterium | reverse complement strand
ATTTCTTCTGAGATGTCTTTCTTAGAAATGATCGATGTACTGAACGAAGAGCTGATCCGGGATGGAAAAGATCCGATAGCCTTTGACCATGATTGCAGGGAAGGTATCTGCGGAATGTGTTCTATGTATATTAATGGTCGTCCTCATGGCCCATGGCATGCCAATACCACCTGCCAGCTACATATGAGGGCTTATAAGGATGGCGACACTATTGTTATTGAGCCATGGAGGGCTAATGCTTTCCCTGTTATTAAAGATTTAGTGGTTGACCGTTCGGCTTTTGACCGCATTATACAAGCCGGAGGCTATATTTCAGTTAATACTGGTAATGCGGTGGATGCCAACGTTATGCCTGTTGAAAAAGACAAAGCAGATGCTGCTTTTGCAGCTGCAGCCTGTATTGGATGCGGTGCCTGTGTGGCGGCTTGTAAAAATTCATCAGCATTATTATTTGTATCAGCCAAGGTTTCACATCTGGCACTGTTGCCTCAAGGTGCCCCGGAAAGAAAATCAAGGGCGATGAACATGGTGGCCCAGATGGATAAAGAAGGTTTTGGTTCCTGTACTAATACCGGTGCTTGTGAAGCTGTATGCCCCAAAGAGATATCTATTGAGAATATCGCAAGGCTAAACAGGGAATATATTTTTGCCGGTGCAGCAGCAGATAAATAATCTTTTCTAAATAATATTAAGCCTCTCTCATTGAGGAGCATTGTTGTTTTAAAGATCTAATGTTGCTTTAAAAGATGCAGACCAAATGGGGTCAGCTCCCGATTCTTTCATAAAAAGTATCCCAGGACCAACGGATAGCATCTTGTTAATGTAATAACTGGCTTCCAACCTGCTTCCTATATTAAATTGTGAACTGCCATTATAAATTCCCAGTGCAGGCCCGGCAGTCAGCTTTAGGCCGGCTTTTTGAACCGGATTATACAACACACCGGCAAAAGCATGTATAAACAGATAGCCTGGATATTGATAAGGATAACTGCTGACAGTTTCTTTTTTGCCAAAATAATAAGCAGCCCCCCCAGTATAGGTAAATGCGATCTTTTTCCGTTTAAGCAGCCCGAACCAATGTGAGGCGGGGGAGAAATCAACCCCGATACCCATAAAATGGGTGGAAGAAAAATCGCCGACAGGCAGGTTAATACCAAGAGAAACTGAAACGCCATTATTTTTCGAAGATATTTTTTGCTGCTCTGCGGATTGGGCAAAGGAATAAACCGTAAATGAAGAAGTAAAAAATAGCAACAGCAAACCTTTTTTCATAGTACAAATTAATCAGTTTGATTTTATCGTTACCTGATAATCACAAATGTTCCTTTCCTTTCAATTTTTTCCCCTGATTTTGTATCTGTAACGTTTACGATCCAGATAAAAATTCCTGTGTTTTGTAAAATGCCATTTATTTTTCCATCCCATCCGACACCTCTTTGTGAGGTGCTAAAAACTTTTTGCCCCCAACGGTTATAAACGCCAAATTCTTTCAGCGTAAATTTTCCGTCAAAAAAGGGTCTGATTATATCATTTCGGCCGTCATCATTCGGTGTAAATGCTGTTGGCACATAAATATCATTATACTGTATAACATTTATATGAACAGAATCCTCGCTGTTACAACCTTCACTGTTTGTAGCAGTTACTTTATAGGTAATGCTCTCGAGTGGAGTGGCCGCCGGATTTCGAACAGATGGGTTACTGAGCCATTGTGCAGGCGACCAGACAAACGATACAGCCGGGGCATCAGTAGAAAGCAAAACTTTCTCACCAACAATAATTGTCTGATCGGGTATTGTGTGAATAGTAAAATCCCTTACATCAACGGAACTTAAAACAGAATCATCCATACAAGGCAGGCCTGAGCTTAATTTTAGCTTTACAGTATAGCTTCCTGGTAATGCATATGAATGAACCGGATGGGTATCAGTGGAAGTATTTCCATCCCCAAAGTACCAGACTAACTGACCAGGTGATAATGCCGAAAGGTTATTCGTCTTATTGACGAACCTGACATAGCCAGAATCGCACCTGACGACAAAACTAAAATCGGGTTTGTCCTTTACAAGGCCACTCGGTCTGATTTTTTTTGATTTGTAAATAACACCACAGGAAAAGCTTGAACTGATTTTTAATTTTACTGTGTATGAAGAACCTGGCGCCGGGAAATTATGAAATGGGTTTTGCAAGCCAGATGTTGTACCATCTCCAAAATCCCATTCCCACTGAATGGTTGCAGGCAAATTTGAATATCCATTGAATTGAACACTTCCGGTACAACTGTCCACAATAGTATAGCTGAATCCATTATCCGGGTCATCCGTTGAAACAAAATCATTGATATGAGAAGGTAACCCGAGAAAAACCGAACCGGTTGAAAGCAAGACCTGATCTTCCCTGAAGTTACATCCAACCCCTTTCACATCCGGCAGGTTGATTGCAGCCAGGCTTAAAGAGGGATGGGCACAGTATATCTTTTCATCCGGAGCAAGTTGGATATCGTAAAAGGCTGTTGTTGTAGAAAAAGTTATTCTTGATGCCAGAATAGCGGCTATAGTTGGTAGCGTAATCTCAAGCTGATCTATTTTTTTGTCATAGGGCCTTGTGATGTATAGTAATTTTGAATTGGGGGAGAATTCAAAATGAGTGAACTGCGCATCCGGGAATGAGATCTGCCTGGCATTAGTGATACTGCCGGATGCGGTATTAAAGTCGAACAATTGTATAAAGTTGGGAATATGGGTTGTTTCATCAAAAATCGGGAAATGCGATTGGCAAAGCATTTTCCCATCCGGGCTTACTTTTATAATGCCGGTATTAATATCACGGAATTGGTTCAGCACTTGACCTGTTGATGAAACTATTGGGGTATTCAGTATGCCGTTGCATGTTATTAACCAGGAGCGAAAAGTGTTCGAATTATTATCGTTTGTGATCACCCATACATCAATCCCGTTGGAATGGCGGGCAGCAGCCAACCTTTCAGTACAGGAAGACCACAACAATGTGTTTTTTGTAATTATCTCGCCGTTACCATTATCTCTTTTGATATTCACTATTGAGTAGCGGTACCCGGATAAAAAATCATTTTCTACCGCATCAGTCGTAAAAATATAATAAAGGCTATCATGACCGGGATGGGGAACAATAATAGTTTGGCAGGAAGAAATATTTCCGGCCAGGTTATTACCATTTAGCATTACCTCGTGAAGCTTATTATAGACCGTGACGCCGTTAGTATAGAACAACAAATTGCCATCCTCGTCAGAAATAGAAGCGGACCCTTCATCTGATAACATTTCACTATTACCAAGCGAAAGAGGAGCCTGTTGGTTCCCGGGATGAGAAAAACTAAGGCCTGCTTTTCTTCCAAAGTACCAGTTATCATTTTGCTGTGCATTTGCATCTGCATCTGGAAAAGAAAGCAGGAACAGGCAAAAAAATATTTTAGTGATTGTTTTCACCTAAAGTTGGTATTTCAACGTATTTGGTAGACACCTTGTTCTCAAAATTGCTGCTTTTTACGGGAATTAACAGCATGGGATAACTTTCATGCAATAAAAAGGACGAATTTTACGATTTTGAGTAAAACTCGCTGCTTTTGAATTGGTTAGCAAGGATATTGTGCATCAGTTTTATGGCGCTGTCGTCCCCCCGGAGCAACGCTCAATTCCCTGTAGCCAATAATGCCGCCAGTAACCTGAGACAAAAGACCTTTACAGTTGAAACTGATAGTCTAAAAATTGATACCATCAGTATCGTGCCGAATACTTTCTCAGTTGCCTATGTTTCTCCATCCGATTATCGCCTCGATTTTGTAAAAGCTATACTGTATTGGAAAAAAAAGCCCTCAGTTGAAACTGTTGTAATAACCTATCGGGTGTTTCCATTTAAGCTGAACCCGGTGGCGCAACGGATGAATTTTGACAGTGTGATGAATAATTTTTACATCAAACCATTTGAATTCAACAGCGGACTTACAAATGCTCAACGGGGAATCTTTGATTTCGGTACGTTGAAAGCAGAGGGAAGCTTTGGAAGGCAAATTGGTTTTGGTAACCGGCAGGATGCTGTACTGAACTCAACGCTAAACTTACAGTTAAGCGGAATGCTCGGTGATAGTATAGAGATACAGGCGGCAATTACTGACAATAATATTCCGATACAGCCTGATGGTACAACTCAGCAGCTTAATGAATTTGACCAGGTGTATTTACAATTTAAAAAAAGAGGCTGGCAGTTAAGCCTGGGTGATATCGACATCCGACAGAACCAGAGTTATTTTTTGACTTTTTATAAAAGATTGCAGGGAATTTCTTTTCAATCAAATAATCGTATATCAAAGGATATTAATTCCAAAACATTGGTAAGTGGTTCTATTGCCAAGGGAAAATTTACCCGAAATTTTATTGAGGCTTTGGAAGGTAACCAGGGACCTTATCGCCTGAAGGGCGCCAACAATGAGATATTCTTTATTGTACTGGCTAATACAGAAAGGGTATTTGTGGACGGACAACTGTTGCAACGGGGAGAAGACCAGGATTATGTGATCAACTATAACTCTGCTGAGATAACTTTTACACCCCGCCGGATGATAACAAAGGATAGCCGTATTCAGGTGGAGTTTGAGTATGCTGACCGCAATTTCCTCAACGCTAATCTGTACCTGGCGCAGGAGTTTGAAATAAACCAGAAGTTAAAGATCAGGCTAGGTGCATTTAATAATAACGACGCAAAGAATTCGCAAATAAACCAGAAGCTTGATGACAAGCAGACGCAGTTCCTCGCAAACATTGGTGATAGTATACAGAATGCATTATACCCCTCAGCAGTACTGGATACATTTGCTGTAGGTAAGATACTTTATGAAAAAATCTACATTGGCCTTGATTCCTTTTACCAATACTCCACTAACCCGGTCCTTGCTAAGTATAATCTATCTTTTGTTGATGTCAGACAAGGTAATGGTAATTATGTTCCGGATTTTAATGGAACCAATGGAAAAGTGTACCGGTATGTAGCACCAGTAGCAGGAGTAAAGCAGGGACAATATGAACCGGTACAAGTATTGGTTACCCCAAAAACACAACAGATAGTCAATCTTGGGATTGATTATGCCATCAGTAAGAATACTCTGTTAAAAACAGAAATTGCAACCAGCAATAATGATCTGAACACTTTCTCTGCTAAGGATAATGGGGATGACAGGGGATGGGCTGCAAAATTCCAGCTGAGCAATGAGAGAGTCTTTCCATCGGTAAAAAAACTTCAGCTTACTACAGCATTAGATTACGAATATGTGCAACGGAAATTCAAACCATTGGAAAGATTACGGACGGTGGAATTTTCCCGGGACTGGGGCTTGCCATTTACGTTGACTTCAACAGATGAAAATATTATCCGGGCTACTGCCGGGCTGCGGGATAAAACGAATCATTCTCTTAATTATGGATTTATCAATTATCGTCGCAGCGACAAGTATAATGGATTTCAAAACTCATTACAGCATACAGCAGACTGGAAAGGCTGGCAGATCAATAACCAGTTTGTCATAACAAATTTCAATAATGCGGCTGATAAAGGTGTCTTTCTGCGGCCGGTGATTGATATTAGCAAACAACTAAAGCAAATCAGTAACTGGAGGCTGGGTTTTAAATATGCCCTGGAGCAAAATGAAGTCCGGAATAAAACGGCGGATACCTTAACTCCTTTTGCTTTCTCGTTCGACAGTTATTCCCTGTATTTGAAGTCTGATGAAAATAAAAAGAACAGGTATGACATTACTTTTTTTACCCGGTCAGATAAATACCCGGTGGGCAAAGAGCTTGTTCGTAGCGACCGAAGCCTGAATCTTAACCTGCAAACAGAATTACTGGCAAACCCCAAACGGCAGTTCTACCTGAATACAACTTTCCGTAAGTTGAAAATTAATAACCCTGCTGTTTCGAAACAAAAGGAAGATGAGACGATTCTTGGCCGGGCTGAGTATGTAATGAATGAATGGAAAGGATTGTTGAACGGCAATATTCTGTATGAAGTTGGGGCAGGGCAGGAGCAACGCCGGGATTTTGCTTATCTCGAAGTGCCTGCCGGAACCGGGCAGTTTGCCTGGATAGACTACAATAATGATGGTGTGCAGCAGCTGAATGAATTTGAACTGGCTGCTTTTGTTGACCAGGCGAAGTTCATCCGGGTGTTCACCCCGACCAACGAGTTCATCAAAGCAAATTTTATCACTTTCAATTACAGTCTTAATATTAACCCCAGAGCTGTACTATCGTCACCAGATTTGAAAGGGATAAAGAAACTTGTGTCCCGGCTGAATATTATCACCTCGTTTCAAACCAGTAAAAAATCAATAGCCAAAGGCTCATTTGAGTTTAATCCTTTTAAATATGGAGTGAATGATACTGCATTAATCACACTTAATACCACAATACTGAATACTCTTTCTTACAACCGGTATAGCAGTAAGTGGGGTATTGATTTTAGTAATCTCAGGAATACAGGCAAATCATTGCTTACCTATGGTTATGAAAGCCGTAAACTAAATGACTGGCTGATGAAATGGCGTTGGAATATCAGCAGGGCTTTTTCCCTGACAGTAAACGGGAAAAAAGGGCTAAATGCTTTATATACCCCGCAATTTGCTAATAGAAATTACCAGCTTTCCATATACAGTGCAGAACCGTTCCTGACTTTTATTAAGGGAACCTCCTTCCGATTGGTGACGAGTTACAAATATGATAGTAAAAAGAATCTGCCCGTTTATGGAGGCGAGAAATCTATTTCTCATTCTGTTAATGTCGAGTCCAAGTATAATATACTGCAGAATAGCTCCATCAATGGAAAATTCACTTTCAATAATATTGAATATGATTTTCCTGCTAATACGACTGTCAGCTATATTATGCTGGACGGATTGTTGCCTGGTAAGAATTTCTTGTGGTCATTGGGATTCAGCAAGCGGTTGCTGAATAACCTGGAGCTGAATTTTCAGTATGATGGAAGAAAAGCCGGCACATCAAAAACAGTGCATATTGGCAGGGCGGCAATTACAGCCCTTTTCTAGACATTGAAACGAAAGTGCATCACATCGCCGTCTTTCACCACATATTCCTTCCCCTCAATTCTTAATTTACCAACCTCACGACAGGCTGCCTCAGAACCGTATTTTACAAAGTCATCATAGCCGATAACTTCAGCCTTGATAAAACCTTTTTCAAAATCAGTATGAATGACACCCGCTGCTTGCGGAGCTTTCCAGCCTTCATGAATTGTCCATGCCCTTACTTCCTGCACACCAGCTGTAAAGTAAGTATACAGATTGAGCAGTTTGTAAGCTGAATGTATCAGGCGATCGAGAGCTGGTTCAGTCATCTTATATTCCTCCATGAATAACTGTCTGTCTTCGGGATTTTCCATCTCTGCTATTTGTGCTTCGATGTTATTATTCATGATGATGACTTCAGCCTTCTCATTTTTTATGGCTTCTTTTAGCATAGCGGAATATTTATTACCGGTATGCATGGATGCTTCATCCACATTGGCAACGTACAGAACTGGCTTGTCTGTCAATAAGAAAAGATCAGCGATGGCCACTTTCTCTTCTTTATCCAGGTCCAGTTCCCGGATGCTTTTGCCTTTTTCTAAATGCTCTTTACACCTTACCAGTACTTCCAGCTCTGCTTTGTACTTAGGGTCAAGCTTTATCTGTTTCTCAGTCTTCTGTATTTTCTTGTCTACGCTGTCCAGATCTTTTAGCTGAAGTTCGGTATCAATGATCTCTTTATCACTTACAGGATTGATGGCTCCTTCGTCCCGGAGAATATTCTCATCTTCAAAACAACGGATTACATGGATGATAGCATCCACTTCACGGATATTACCCAAAAATTTATTCCCAAGGCCTTCTCCTTTGCTGGCTCCACGAACAAGACCGGCAATATCAACAATCTCGATCTGTGTAGGAACGATTCTGTCAGGAATTACCAACTCTGCCAGTTTATTCAGACGGGGATCCGGTACATCTACCAATCCAACATTGGGATCAATGGTACAAAACCGGTAGTTGCTGGCCTGTGCCTTTGCACTATTACTTACTGCGTTAAAGAGGGTTGATTTTCCTACGTTGGGTAATCCTACAATTCCTGCTTGTAATGCCATATCTTGATTTTTCGAGGCGCAAAGATAGGGGTTAACAGCCTGATGGCAGTTTGAAATGTAACAGTTAACTTCATTCCTTTAACAATCCCTGATTTAAATTTCTGATTTATGGCTCTGAGTCGTATCTGGTCAGCCTTCATTATCATCGCCATCGCAGTAGCAAGCTTCAAATTCTTTGCTGTTGACGGAGATCAGCAGATATTCACCCAGATGGTCATCAGCAAGAACGGTGATTCTGTAAAAGTGAAAGAAATAACCCTGGAATCAGCCGATCCTGCTTTGGTGAGAGCATTAGATACAATGCAACGGGTACAGGTTGGTAAAATGATCTATAAAAAAGAAGGGGACAGGATAGTGGCGGTGAAACATCAAAAGGTGAATGGTATTCTCGAGACCTGTAAGGATGCGGTTAATATCTGTATCGGGCTTATTGGCATTATGGCCTTATTCATGGGATTTATGAGCATTGCAGAAAAAGCCGGTGGTATCCGCTTCCTGTCAAGGATAATCGGGCCTTTCTTTTCAAAAATATTTCCCGGCGTGCCGAAAGAACATCCGGCACATGGGCACATGATGATGAATTTTTCTGCAAACTTGCTGGGACTCGATAATGCAGCTACACCATTTGGTATTAAAGCAATGGAAAGTTTACAGGAGATCAATCCCGATAAAACAAGAGCTTCCAATGCACAGATCATGTTTCTATGTCTTCATGCTTCGGGTCTCACATTGATTCCTGTCAGCATTATAGCCCTGAGGGCAGGTGCCGGGGCAAGAAATGCAACTGATATCTTTATTCCCTGCATGATCGCCACTTTTGCTGCCACTATGGCTGCTATGATTATTGTTTCCATTCGTCAACGGATCAATTTATTTCAACCTGTTATACTGGCATGGGTGCTTGGAATTTCATCGCTGATTGGGTTGCTTGTTTTATATCTTACAAAACTTGATAAAAGTTCGCTGGAATTCTTTTCCGGTTCTTTTGGTAATGGATTACTCCTGCTGATTCTCTTTCTAATCGTTTTAGGCGGGCTATATAAGAAGATTGATATTTTCAGCGCCTTTATTGACGGCGCAAAGGGCGGCTTTGAAACGGCTGTACGTATCATCCCGTACCTGGTCGGTATGCTGGTTGCCATCAGTATGCTCCGCACCAGCGGCACTTTTGATTATATTATTGAGGGAATGAAGAATCTTTTTGCAGCTTTGGGAAGTGATACGAGGTTTGTGGACGGACTTCCTACTGCTTTGGTAAAACCTTTTAGCGGTGGAGCGGCAAGAGGAATGATGGTAGATGCTATGGCAAATGGCCGGGCTGATAGTTTTGCCGGCAGATTGTCTTGTGTGCTGCAAGGGTCTTCTGATACTACTTTTTATGTGATCGCTGTTTATTTTGGCGCTGTCAACATCAAGAATACCCGGTATGCAATCGGTTCTATGTTGCTGGCAGACTTTGTTGGTATTGTTACTTCTATCATTCTTTGCTACTTGTTCTTTGGAGCATCTTTATAACAAAAAAATCCGCCAAACGACGGATTTTTTTGAGAAATATATTTTCACCTTAACGATCGAGGTAAAGAGTAGCAACTCTTGTTCCCCTGTGTGATCCCCGGTACACTAATGTGTAACTTCTCTTTTCAAGTAGTGTGCTGCTTCCGCCAACTGCAAGCTTAATAATGTTGGTAGTTGTTCCCGTCTCTCTTACATATAGTGTATCTACTGAGGGTCTTGACGGATAAGCAATGAAATCGGTCACATCGGTAACTGCGACATTAGTAAATATGTTTGCTCCTTTGTTGAAAGAATAGATGTCTATTGCCGGAACAATAGTAGGATTATAAATGAAATTAGCAAACCTGATACGACAACTTGTGTCTGAAGGCACCACATAGTTTGTTACCACTGTTTTCTGTTTTGGTGCATTAATGGTATCATACATGAAGATGGTATAATTCTTATTCACCTGCATATTCTCAGAAAAAGACAATGGAACCTGTGTGCTGGTTGAAAGTGTGTCTTTGACAAGAAAAGCCCTGAAACCCGGTTGAATGTTTGAAGCATAAACACCTGCAGCGGGAAACATACCGCCTGAGGCTAACCCGGCACCCGTTACAGGTTTTCCATCCACATATACATAATTCCTGCTTGCATTTACTGTTGCAATAAAAACCCGGATAAGGCTTTTGTTGGTAAAGTCCGCCTGTGTAGTCATCAGGGAAGGGGCTTCTTTCTTACATGATTGCAGGAAAAAAGCCATCATGAGAGTACCCCCGGCAGTCAGTTTTAATAGTAATGATCTCATTATAATTAGTTTTAGTAATAATTAAGTTTATGGTTGTGAGAACCAGCATTCTTTGGTGTGGTAGTTAAGTGCAGTAGCACCTATCCTTATTAGTTCATTCAGGTTCCATACATACTCAGAATTAAACCTTGGTCTTGTGCGGTAGATCAGTTTTCCTCCGTTGTTTGTATATAAGTCAGAACCAGAAGGGGGTGCAAAGTCACGGTAAACCTGCTGACCAGTGTTTGGATCAAGGTCTGTATAGTGATAGCGGCGCATATCCACCCATGTTTCAAAAGTACCATGGATATACAGGGCTATATACTTCTGTAACATAATATGCGTCAGCGTAAGGTTAGCTGCAGTCGGAACTACTGCAGGATTAGCTGTAAAGTTATCCCTGATTGTTGTGGTTAACAGATCGGGAGCAGGCACATTAGCACTAAAGGTATTCATCAGCATATCAAAGTTCAGCTCAATTCCTTTTTTATAAGCCGCTAGCGCACCAACCTTATCATTGGTTCTGAAAAGGGCTTCTGCTTTAATAAATTCTATCTCTGAGGCCGTCATTACAGGGAATTCGGAATTATTAAGGAACAGATAACGACAGTTGTTGTCAGTACCCGGAGCTGTATTGTTAACTCCACCGGCCTGGCTTATTCCCCAAAAACTTTCTGGTCTGTCATTCGCAGTAATAACCGTCTGGCCTTTATTGGGCAATAACCCTTTAAAAGTGCCATTGGTATTTTTGCGGAGCAGGTAAATAGCCCTTGGGTCAGTTACGCCAAGAAATGCATTGTTGACACCTGACATCAGGTTTGCAATGAATGCTGATTGACGGATGGCTGTTTCAGTTGATACTACTACGCTGCCAAGGTTTCCTCGAAGTGGTCCGAAGAAATTACTGTTACCACTGATTCCCGTGCTGGCAAATTTTACAGTTGCATTATCTGCATTACTGTTAATTGATAAGTTGGCATAATAAAGAACCGAATCTGCCTGGTAAGATGTTTTGTTGGTCAGGTGATGAAATGAACGGGCCAATATGCCATATACGAACTTTTTCCATTTGTTCACATCTCCGTTATAAAAGTATTGGTCGCCTATTGCCAGGTTAGCCTGGCTTACTGCACCACCGGTTCTGTTAAGATAATTAAGCGACTCGTGACAAAGCTGCCTCACATAAGCATATATTACATCCTGCGTTGTGTAGCTGAAAGTAAGGGCATTTGTATTGAAAGCTTCATTGGGATTTATTACCTCTCCATGATAATCGGTCAGGATCAGCCAGCTCCACGCAAAGATCGCCTTTCCAACACCGGCATAATCCCATTTTTCTTCTTCAGCAGCCCATTTGATCATGTTATTACAATTCTGACCAATATCATAAAAATGAATACGCCACATCGAAGCAGCATTATCGGTATTCGGACGATTACCCATCTGGTCCCATTCTCCCAAAGAGTTGCAGAAAAGGAAATTCTGGATGAATTTTCCGGCAAATCGAATGTCATTCAATGGGCCATGTCCGGCGCTGTTACCTGCCAGGCATGAAATGATTGGCGGTAACAATTTTTCTACCGGAACCCTGACATCTGCATTAGGGTTGGCATAGGCCTCGTCTATTTTCTTTGAACAGCTGCTGACTAACAAAGTCAGTAAAACAACTGGTGCTATTATTATTTTTTTCATTGTTAAATATTTTGAACTCATGATTGTTATTTAGAAACCAGCTCTTATTCCGAAATTAAGACTTACAGGTGCCGGTACGTTTCCATAATCAAATCCCCAACCGCCAACGCCTCGGGTGCCTGCTGTGTTACCATTTACAGAAGGGTCAGCGCCTGAATAGTTGGTCATCAGGATCAGGTCGTTTCCTGTCACAAATAAGCCCAATGATTTAAGGAATCCCATTCTCTTGATCATATTTGGCGAGAATGTATAGCGAAGGGTGATATCCCTCATGCGGAACCAGTTGATATCTTTTTCAATGAATTCTTCTTCAGGTAATGCAGTATAATAGCTCTGGTTATACGCAGGAATAACAACGATTGTATTCCGGGTCGGGGTCGCTGAGTTCTGAAGGCCGTCATTTAATACACCCTGTATTACTCTTGGAGTGTATCTGTCATCTGTTCTCTTGCTGATTCCCTGAAGAGTAAGATACATGTCAGTGGCATTGAAAATATCACCACCAACCCTCAGATCCCATACAAAATTCAGGTTCCAGTTTCCAAATTTAAAATTGTTGATCCAGCCGACAGTGAAATTTGGATTCCGGTCGCCTCTTACTTTAAAGTTTGCATCATAAATCGGAAGCCCGGTACTTGGATTAATAAGGATATCACCGGCGTTGTTTCTTGTATAACCTGCCGCTGTAATAGCAGTAGTAGGGCCGCCGGTAACCAGGCCGCCTCTTGCATTACCATACAGCCATGTGTCGGAGATGTAAAACTCAGGAACATTGGATGGCAATGAAACAACTTCATTCCTCATCCTGTTAAAGTTGAATTTCATATTCCAGGTAAATGTTTTCCTGACGATAGGGTTAAAGTCAAGGCTTACCTCAACTCCTTTATTACGGGTGCTTCCCACATTGATAGTGTTAAGCACATATCCTGTACCATAACTGGCTCTGAAATTTTCAGCGATCTGTTTTTTATTCAGTGTATTGTAGTAAGTAACATCAAAGCCGATCTTGCCTTTGAAAAGTTTCATTTCAGCTCCCATTTCATAAGTGTTCTGGATTTCAGGCTCCAGGGTTGGGTTATTATTGGTAAAGCCATAAGCAAAACCGCCACCACTAGAAGTCACATTACTAAACACGGACTGGTTGGCGTATGGTGAACTGGAACGGGCAGTGCTTGCTAATGATGTCCGTAGTTTCATGTAATTGATGAGATTATTCTTCTTCATAGACGGAAGAATATCGCTTACAATAATACTTAAGCTACCAGCCGGATAATTATACTTCCTGAAATCTTTAGGGAAAATAGAAGATGTTTCAAACCTGTGTGAATAGGTAAGGAAAGCAACATTTTTATAATTGATTGCAAACTCTCCAAAGAACGCTAACTGGCGGCTCATATAATAGTTATACAATCCACCGGGAGGAAGAAGTCCCCTGTTAAGACGTAATCTTGTACTAGCCCTTGTTGCACTGCTGTCACCCATCCATTGATTGATCTGGTCTTGCGTAACAACAACGTTATTTTTAACCATCTGGCCCAGGCTGTTAACAGAGTCAACGAAGTTGGTACCAAAAACAGAATACATTTCTGTTTTATTATCTATCCACATTGTACCACCCATCAGTCTCAGGTTAAATTTGCCAATAGATTTTTTAGCGGTAGCTGTGATAGTGTGGTTATAACCATTGTATGAACGGTAGTAATTATCCTGCTGGCCACCCAAACCTTTTGACAATATTGAAGAAAGCGGATGGAAGAATGACCAGCCTTCACTTTCAAAATGGTCATATCCAAATCTTCCGGAAATACTGAGCCATTTAAAAGGGTTGATATTAATACCTATTGTGGCAATGTACCTGTCAGTCTGATCAAACCCACGGTTGAATTTTACGTTGAAGAAGGGATTGTCAACCTCACCATTTGGAGAAACGGTGTACAACGTTTTTTTTCTGCCATCATCGCTCAGGTAATCCCTGGCATCATCGGTAGTTGGCCAGATCATCAAATTGAGCAGGTAACCACCAGCCCCTCTTTTTGGCTTATCATTAGAGCTGTGGATATATGTGATAGAAGGGTTGATATCAATATACTTACCGATTTTAGTGCTATTAGTAAGTCTCAGAGAATACCTGTTATATGTATTCTCAGGTACGATACCTTCCTGATCAAGGAAAGAACCTGAAAAACGGAAGCTCACATTCTTTTTTCCGTATTCAGCAGTCAGGTTATGGGTTTGTGTGAATGCTGACTGGAAAAAATTTCCAACATTGTCAAATTTCTGCACATTAGGTGCATACTCAGGTCCGAAATAAGTAAATAAATTACTCGCAACACCATTTGCACCCGGGCTCCACCGGGTAGAATAATCCGGGAACCGGGTCAGTTTGGAAATACGAAACGAATTGTCATAATTCACGGTGAATTTACCGTCTGTCTTACCTTTTTTGGTTGTAATAACAATGGCGCCAGAACTTGCCTGGCTTCCGTAGAGAGCCGTTGCTTCAGGGCCTTTCAATACAGTAATGGTTTCAATATCATTAGGGTTAATATCAGCCATACGGTTCGTATAGTCTGTATTTCTGTTAGCAGTTTGATTAATGTTTCTTGCCGATGTTTCAACAAGTCCTAAAGTGGCACCACCGCCTGATTCATTAACCGATGAGTTATCCATGATAATACCGTCAATGATGAAAAGCGGTTGGTTATCAAGTGCCATTGAGTTAAATCCTCTTAATACGATCTGAGAAGATGATCCGGCTGCACCACCAGTGGGATTAACGGTCAAGCCTGCAACTCTTCCATTCAAACCGTTCAGAAAATTTTCACGTTGGGTCTCGGCTACTTCAGCACCAGTCACTTTCTGAACTGAATATCCCAATTCCCTGGGTGTTCTTTTCTGATCCAACGCCGTTACCACAACTTCACCCATCATGTTGTCAGCTGTTTTTAAGCTGATACCTACTGTGGCTCCGTCACCGACTTTTATGTCTGTGGTTTCATAGCCCACATAAGAAACCTGAAGTATTTCACCCGGGCTTACTTTGAGGGAGAATTTACCGTTTGCATCAGTCTGAACGATGCGCCGGGTGCCTTTTACCCTAACCGTAACACCACTGAGCGGTGTCTTATTGTCCTCTGATAGAATGGTACCGGTGATGGTTCGTTCCTGTGCCTGCACAGCAGGAGGCAGCATGACCAGCATCAACGATAGTGCAAAGAACAATTGGAGAATTTTTCTCATAGCTGTTTTTTTTTGATATATTAATTAATAAGCAGTTCCAAAATTTGTTACAACACTTTTATCCCGGCTTCCACATACGGTCTTAAGACAGGGTCTTCAGCCGGTAATTCTGTTATTAACAGATCAATATCATCCAATCCACAAACCCTGATGGGCTGCACCGAGTTTACTTTTTCTGCTATACTCAGGCAGACCACCTTTTTAGAAGACTCAATCATAGCCTTCTTTAGCTGCACCACTTCCCAATCATTATCGGTAATTCCGTGTTCAACATCTATTGCATTTGTCCCCAGAAAGCAAATATCTGCCTTTACCTGTTTTATTTTTGCAATCGCCTCTGAACCAACTGTGATCTTTGAGTTCTTTGAGATTTTATCTCCGATAAGTATTACTTCAATATTAGGATGGTGCATATACTCCAGTATAGCCGGTATGCTTCCTGAAATGAAAGTGGCTTTTAATTGCGGCGGCAGCGAACGGGCCAGTTCCATAATAGTAGTGCCACCACTGGTCAAAACAAACATACCATTACTGATAAGACTAATGGCTTTTCTGGCAATAACTTGTTTTTGATTTTGTGAGTAAACACCGTTAGTGGAAAAATAAACCTGGTTGAATGAATGTGAAAGGGCTCCTCCATGTACTTTGATCACTTTTCCTTCCTCTGCAAGTTCCTGAAGGTCACGACGGATAGTATCTTCTGACACATGAATTTCTGTGCAGAGAGAAGATGAAAGGACTTTATTGTGCAGGTTAACCTGGTGCAGTATATAGGCCTGCCTTTCCTTTTTAAGCATCCGTCAGTTTTGTCTGACTAAAGTAAGTTAAATTCCTGCAAAAAAACGCAGAAACCTGAAAATATTTGCAGAATGTGGAAAGGGCGGGAATAACTGGCCGGTGAAAATTTTTCTTGCAGACAATTACGAAAAAGAAACCGTCTCACCAGGGTGAGACGGGGAGCTTTCATACAAGCTACAAAGTATGTTTTACTTTCCAAAAGTGAACCGTGCTGTAAAGCCAATAGCTGCCGGCTCAAAATTGATATCGCTTACAATATTCAATTCAGGTTTCCAGTCCAGCGAAAGATTTAAGGGGATGTTGTTGAATTTATAATCAAGGCCAATTACACCCTGTGCCCCGAAATTCGCATCAGTGGATGATTTTTGAGTAGTGGTATTCACAGTTTTTATAAACCCGATATAACCACCGGCTCCATAAAAATATGTAAGCCCGGCTGCAGATAATGGTTTGTGAAACTCCAGTAAAGCACCTAATGCTAATGGGTCACCAAATGTAAAAAGGCCCTCGATGGCCATTTTTTCATTGATAAATTGTTTGATGGAAATGGAATTGTTCTGCATAGCGTTTGAACTGCTCAGCCGGACACCCAGGGCCGTTTTATAATCTTGTGCCGACACCAGGTTAGTGGAAGCTGTTACTGCAACGAGTAAGCATACAATGGCTATTCTTTTCATGATTATTTAGTTTGTTGTATGCTTAACGAAAAATGATGCCAACAAAGTCTAAATAAAATGCAAAAGTCGCATTACCGTGAAAAGTGCTGGCTATAGCCGGAATAGAGGTGTTAATTATTCGGGATGTGTATCAGAGATCAAAGAGTTCATACTTTGTTTTCGGTCTTCTGTCATCAAGCCACCTGAAATTCTCCAATCGCATTTCCTTCGGATCTTTTTGCTTGATGGGCCAGATAGTACCTGTAACGCTGCTGCGAAAAACAACTTTCTGTAACTCCTGGTTATTAAAATAAATATCCATTATATCTGACTTAGAGTCATTGATGCCAGTATAAGCACTGTCCTCATCCTGTAAGAAATAGATACATTCTGCAAATCCATTGGCTCTTACTGAATCAATATTTCCTTCCTTAAAATAAGCATCCATCCGGGTTGCTTTTATCTGGTTGTAAATTTCGGGATCAAGCCGGTTGACGAGGAAGCTATTTTCAAACACTTTCATCCTGTCTGCTTTTTTATTTTTGGTAAAAAGCAGGATCGTATCTCCTGTAATCTGGCTTTCTTTTGCCCAAAGAACCGGATCCTGGTACAAGCGGAATGTAGAGTCCTTAAATGAATAGAACATACTGTCGCTGACTGCCTGTAATGAGTCGGAGAATATCCGGACATGCCGGTATGCTTCAAAGTAGCGGTTAGTACTATCTTTATTTTTAACATTCATTACTTTAGTTCCCTTTACCGTGTCTTTCAAAACAGAATCTTTTTGGCCATACAGATCTGTAAGACGGGCGGAGAACAAAGTGTCTGCTGTAATATAGATAGAGTCGTTATCCTGTTTTACTATCATCAGCGGTTTACGGGTAGCAAGTATGCGGTCTTTTTTGCTGTCATTGAATACTTCACCCGCAATGATGGTTGTGTTTTGAACAGAGTCTATGATTATCACATTCCCTTTTGCATGGCTGATGCCGGTGCTGTCATCGGTGGCAATACTGTTAGCAGTAACAGTAAGTTTACCATCTTTAATAACGGGCCTGCCTCCAAATTCGGCTTTACCCGTTTGCATATTATAATAACCTTCTTTTGTCTCAATGGTTCTGCCACTGCTGTCCTTGATTAGTGTGTAGGCAATGAACCTGGCTGTTTGCGATTCGGTATTATATAATAATGAGTCGGTTTTGATAAAATACCCCGGATCTTTCAATTCTACATTTTGTTTGAAATAAACATCCCGCAATCCCGCATAGTAATATCCTTCCCGGCTGGTAAGTACAGTCTTTTTATTTACCACCTTCCCGCCATGTTTATAGATGCCGATATCGGTGGTCATGTCGTATTCAAGATCAGGAGTGGTTAAGGTTCCCTTGCCATCTGTTAATCGTACACCGCCGTCGAGAAAGGCCAGTTTTTTATTAATGAAATAGCGAAGGTGACTTGCATAAATATTGGCCGTGTCAGCATCATTGATGTGAACATTGCCCCAGGCTTCAAATGTCTTTGTATTACTATTAATAACACAACTATCACAATAGAAATAGGAAGTATTTTGTTTGAGCCTTACATTGCCTGCCAGTATCTGCAATTGGGTTGAATCATTCAACTTTCTGAATTCAAGTTTCCGGACACCGGGCAATATTTCAATTAACAGCAAACTATCAGTAGCAGGAGCGGTGACATTTGAAGGTGGCGGGATTACCTGTGAAAACGATATAACAGGGCTAACAGTGAACCCCGCAATTAACAGACAGTAAAAAATTTTAAAGTTTCGCATTACTTATTCCCCGAAGGAACTGAATCTTTTGGCAACGGCGAAGTTATAGGCCCGGATTTATCTTTTCTACCAAAGATGGAAAGATTAACGTAGCGTTTGGGGTTCTTCCGCAGGTCATCCATTAATATCTCTGCGCTGAGGATCGCATCATTCAGTTTGTTATAAAGCTGCTTATCGCTGATCAATGCACCCAATGTACCGTTCGGGCTGGAAATTTTTGTAACCGTAACTTTCAACTGGCTGATCAAAGCCCCTAATGAATCGATCGTAGGTTGTATTTGAAGTGCAGCTAATTTCTCTGATGCTGTTTTTGCATTACTGATAGTACTGGTAATGTTCTCTGTATTTTTCTTTAATTCTGCTGTTATATCGCTGGCATTATTCAGCGTCCGGGCCAACGGACCTGTTTGATTATCCAGCAGGCCATTCAACGCACTGCTGGCCCTGTTCAGGTTAGCTAATGTTTGTTGCAGATTATTTTTTGCCTCAGAATTGATAAGTCCGTTAATACTTCCAAATACAGAGTTCAATGAATCAAGAGTATTTCTGACTTTTGTAAGAGTAGGGGTTAGCTGCGCCTTCACGTCATCCAGTATTCCAATATCAAGTTTTGATTTCAGTGTGTCCCCGATTTGCAAGAAACTGGTGTCTTCACCTTTCTCAATATTAACGTACCAGGAACCGACAAGAGGGGAAGTAATAATCGCTTTGGAGTCTTTTGGAATATTTACCTCATCTGTCAGGTTGATAGTAGCGATGAATTCGTTGAGTTTTTTATCTTTTTTCGCAATGTGATAGACTGTGCCGATCACATATCCGTTCACCTTTACCTCATTTGAAGTTGATAAACCACCAAGGTCACTAAATGTGGCATAGATTTTCTTATTCTTCTTAAACAAGTCTTTCCCCTTTAAGAAATTAAAGCCAAGGATAAGAATTGTAAGGGCTGAAATAGTTAGTATGCCGACTTTTGTTTCGTTGCTGATCTTCATTTTATTGCTTTGTTAAGGCAAAACCCTCAACAGGAGGGCAAATTAACCAATTATTTTTAAACGGGTTAGCAGTTGTGTAAACAAAAAGAGATAGACAATGTCCATCTCTTGCTATAGGTTATTACTTTGGGATTATTCTCCCCGTTGCTTCTTTTCATTATGTTCAACTGTTTCAAGGAATTTCCGGGTGTCAGCAGCAGACGCATGGTTACCAGTATCTTTACTTTTATCCTTGTCTTTATCATCCTTAGTATCCTCTTCTTGTTTTTCTTCGAGCCAGGCAGAATATTTTTTCAGGGCTTTAATAATACAGTCTGCTATTTCAGTTTGTCCCTCTGTGCTATTCAGGTATTTTTCTTCATCTGGATTTGAAATAAAACCTGTTTCAACGAGAACACTGGGCATTGCAGTAGCCTGCAAAACCCATATACCAACAGGACGTTGCTTTACATCTCTGTCCACCCGGCCAACTCTTACAAACTCATCCTGCACAAACCCGGCTAATGTGGCGCTGCGTTTAAAATATTGTTTTGTTTTTAGCAATGATAAAGCAATGAACTCCGGTGAACTCGGATCAATATCTCCATATTTCTCTTTGTAGTTCTCTTCTTTCATCATTGGTGCATTCTCTCTTACTGCCAGCTCTTTCTCTTCACTTTTATGGGCACCCCAGATATAAGTTTCAGTGCCTTTTGCTGCACTCGGAACAGTGTAATAGCGGTATTGAGGAACTTCTTTTGTCTTCTTTTTCCTGTTTTTCCCTTTGCCCACATAATATGTTACTGTTTTGTATCCTATCAGCTCAGATTTACGTTGAGATGGGGCTGAGTTAACATGGATGCAAAGAAACAGGTCTCCTTTATTATCATTGGCAAAATCAGCCCGGGAGTGTAGGGCAGGATAGGAGTCAGTCTTTCGGGTGTACAAGACTTTAATATCCGGAAATTCTTTTTCGATCATGGCACCGACTTTAAGGGAAACGGCCAGGCAAATATCTTTTTCATACGAATACTGTCCTTTGGCACCAGCATCACTGCCGCCATGGCCGGGATCAATCACAATTGTCTGGAGAACTTTCTGCTTTGGTTTTCCCTCTTTATCAATGAACGAAAAAATGGTGATACAAAAAGAGGCACAAAGGAAAAAAAGAACGGTTCGCTTAATCATGGTTTATTCTTTAATGGGGTTGCCGGAATATTCACAAATTGTTTGGTCTGATACATAGGACTCCAATGGATAAAGGGTTACTTTTGTTGCCTACCTGATGAAGCAACTGTACAAATTTAGGCCAATTTATTTTTTTTACGGGATACTGACTGCTGTGATGTTATGCACATTAACGTGGAAAACAACGGCTAATGGTATTTCCTCGCCTGATTTTCTCAGTCCTTTAACAATACCGGGAGTTGCTAACACCGATACTATCAAACCTCTTATTCAGAAAGACTCGGTCGCAAAGCCAGCTGTGATCAGCACGGCTGATACAACAAGATTGCCCGGCAAGGATACTTTGATAAAAGAAAACACGGATACGTTCTCCCTTAAAATATCCAAAGACACATTAGAGGCCCCGCTGAAATATACAGCAGAAGATTCTGCAGTAGTATTGATACAGGATAAAAAGATCATCCTGTATGGAAAAACAAAAACAGAGTATAAAGACATTACATTAACAGCACCCAAAGTTGAAGTAGACCAGCAAACAGAAATAGTAACAGCTGTAAATAAAAAAGATAGTACTGGCGGAGTAGTGGAGACAGCCCACTTCAAAAGTGGTGAGAGTGAGTTTACCAGCGATACCATCAGGTATAATTTTAAATCACAAGTAGGGCTTACGAAAAATACCTACACCATGCAGGGAGAATTTATAATGAATGCCAAAGAGGCTAAAAGAGTAAACGCAAATACTACTTTTGCCAAAGAAGCTGTGTTCAGCACTTGTATTCTGGATGAGCCGCACTTTGGTATCAAAACCAATAAGATGAAAATAATTAACCAGAAACTGGCTGTATCTGGTCCCGCACATCTTGAGTTTGAGGGAGTACCTATTCCGCTTTATTTGCCATTTGGTTTTTATCCGCTAAGCCAGGGACGTCATTCGGGATTATTGCCTCCGCAGTTTGCAACGAATGAACAATATGGTCTTGGTTTGGAAGGATTGGGGTATTACAAAGTTTTAAGCCAGTACTGGGATGTGAAAGTGTACGGAAATATCTATTCATATGGTGGCTGGTCCGTAAATGTGAATCCAACTTACCGGAAAAGGTATCGGTATAGTGGTGTATTTAACCTGAGTGTGCAGAACACCCGGCAGAATTTTAAAGGCGACCCCGATTTTTTTAATAACAAAAGTTATTTCGTTACGTGGAGCCATTCGGTGGATGGCAAAGCAAGACCGGGCACTACCTTTTCGGCGAATGTAAATGCGGGTTCAACAAAATTCAATCAGCTGGTACCAAACAGTAACCAGTTGAATTTTCAAAACCAGTTAGGTTCGTCCATCACTTATTCTAAATCATGGGCAGGTAAACCATATAATCTTACGTTGAGTGCCAATCATAACCAGAACAATGCAACCCGTCTTATCAACATCAGTCTGCCTGATGCAGGTTTTACAGTGAATACATTATATCCTTTCCAGCGGAAAGAAGCAGTTGGCGCAGCAAAATGGTACGAAAAACTGGGAGTAGGTTATAACGGCACATTTCGTAACCAGGTTTCTTTTTATGATACTGCATTCAGGTTAAAAAGTTTGATTGATACATTACAATGGGGTGCACAGCATAGCTTCCCTATAAATCTGTCATTGCCTCCAATCATGGGCGGTGCAGTTATTGTTTCACCTTCTGTTTCTTATTCCCAGGTATGGATAGCACAAAAATTCAGGAGAAAATGGAATACAGCTGCCCAAAAATCAGATACAATCATTACAAAAGGGTTCTTTACTGATCACCAGGCCAGCTTTTCATTATCATTTAGTACAGCAATATTTGGCACCTATCAGTTTAAGAAATCAAGGATCATTGCTATTCGTCATGTCGTCAGGCCATCCCTGAGTATGAATTACAAGCCAGATCTTTCAAAAAAGCATTTTTACACAGATACTATTTCGCCGGGGTTTGCCTATCGTATGTCTGAATACGAAGGCGCTTTGTACTCTGGTTTTGGAGAAGGCAAAACAGGAGGCCTCTCTTTTCAACTGGACAACAACCTCGAAATGAAATGGCGTTCAAAAAAAGACACTGGTGAAAATGCTATTAAAAAGATCAAACTGATTGACGGATACGGACTCTCCACCGGCTACAACTTTCTAAGAGATTCCATGAAACTCGATTTAATTTCCTTTTATCTGCGGGCAACACTGTTTGAAAAATTAAGTATCACGGCTAATACGGTACTGGATCCATACCAGACAAATGCAAGAGGTGCGGACATAGCAAAATATGCATGGCAGGGCGGTAAGTTTAAGTTAGGCCGGCTTACTTATGGAAGCATCTCCATGAATACCAGTTTCAGCAGTAAACCCAAGGACGAAAAAAAGGATGCAGATAAGAAGAAACAGCAGGAGCAAATGCTGAACGACCCGAGCCTGGCAGCAGACAGGCAGCAGTTATTAGATTACATGCAGCAAAATCCGGCCGAGTTCGTTGATTTCAATATTCCATGGCAGGTCACCTTCGGTTATTCATTATTTTTCTCAACCCGGTTAAAGACTGACCTGAGTGGGTTTGAAAAGGATTTCAGTTCCAACCTTAACTTCAGCGGTAGTTTCAACCTGACACCCAAGTGGAACTTTAGCATGAACGGATACTATGATTTTGACACAAAAAAATTGCAGACTTTCCAGATGTCCATCAACCGGGAGATGCACTGCTGGCAACTGTCTATTAATGTAACACCAGTTGGTTTATATCGTTCTTTCAATTTCTCTATCAGCCCCAAAGCTTCTGTACTGCAGGATCTGAAAATAAACCGCACCAGGTCGTTCACTAATTTTTAATGCTGGTGCTGAACATAGTAGTCCCTCATTATCGCAAATACTTTGTCCCGTAATTCTTCGGCAGTTTGCCCATCAACAGGAATAGCCTCCAGGAAATGCATCTCCAGCTGGTGAGGAAGGAAGAAAAAAGATCTGTGTACCGGTAAAGCTTTTTTAGTATTAAATATGACGGCCGGTATAATTGCATGGCCGCTGCTGATAGCTAACTTAAATGCACCATCATAAAAGGGTTTTAAAGGCTCTTGGGTACGATTCCGGGTGCCTTCCGGGTAAATTGACATGTGCATTCCGAGAGACAGAACTTTTTTCATGGCTTCAAAACTTTGCCTCCGGCTGGTTTCACTTTTTCTGTTGACTAAAACAGCCCCCTTCCTGTAGAACCAACCGAACAAAGGAACTTTTGTAAACGAGTCTTTGGCAATTGTTTTATTGGCACCCGGTATAAAAGGGCAGGAGATCGGAATATCGAGCATTGAATTATGGTTACAGGTAACAATATATGCTGTTCCGGGTTTGAAATTTTCCTTTCCTTTTACTTTGAGCGGACAACCCACCAGGCGAAGCCATACCATCATCCATATTTTTGAAACCCGGATAAAAAATTTCTGCCCTTTCGGATCGGGTATCAGGTAAGGTATCATTGATGGAATAAAAATGATGAGGAAAGTGAGTACAAAACTTATCAGCCCCCAGAATGCCCAGATACGGCCAAATATTTCTTTCAGGATTTTCATTCTTTAAAATCAATTTAAGCAACAGCAGGTAAACTCCAGTCCACCGGATCAATGCCTTTACTTATTAAATAACCGTTGGTTTTCGAAAAATGTTTGCATCCAAAGAATCCTGCATGCGCAGACAAGGGCGACGGATGTACTGATCGTAATATCAAATGTTTTGACTCATCGATCAACACTCTTTTTTCCTGTGCAAACTTTCCCCACAACAGGAACACCACATTCTTTTTCAACTCCGATATCTTTTTGATGACGGTATCAGTAAACTCCGCCCAGCCAATCTTTGAGTGGCTCATTGGTTCGCCGGCTCTTACTGTTAAGGACGCATTTAAAAGAAAGACTCCCTGTTGAGCCCAGTGAGTAAGATTACCATGATTAGGTATTTCAATACCAATATCATCACGCAGTTCCTTAAAAATATTAATTAATGATGGGGGAGGCGGTACTCCGTTTTGTACAGAAAAACAAAGTCCGTGAGCCTGGCCTGGGCCATGGTAAGGGTCCTGTCCCAGGATTACCACTTTCACTTTATCAAACGGGGTTTTATCAAAGGCATTAAAAATAAGGCTACCCGGCGGATAAATTGTTTTGCCCTGTGATTTTTCTGTTTTAATATGTAAAGCTGCCTGCTCGAAATAGGGTTTATTGAATTCAGGTTTCAATACTTCCTTCCACGAGGCCTCGATCTTTACATCCATTGCAGTTGAAATTTCGGTAAAAGTAAAAAAGCGAAGTCAAACTGACCTCGCTTTGTGACCCGGATTGGATTCAAACCAATGACCTGCTGCTTAGAAGGCAGCTGCTCTATTCAGCTGAGCTACCGGGTCGTAAGAAGCCGCAAATATAACTGAAAAATGGATTTAACTTATCATTACAATGGCAAATTAATACCTTAGTTAAGCAATTTAAAAGGTAATGTGTGCATGGGAAGATATTAACCAAAACCATTGATCATGAAAAATTTTGCACTTCCTCTTCTCTCACTGTTGGTCACTGTTTCCAGCTTCCAGGTTTCTGCACAAACATTTGCGTCACTTTCCGAAGTATCTGTTGTTTTGAAATCTGACAGCACCACAAGATCGGTACTGATGAGCGACTTGTTGGAGAACCGGGCAGGTGATCTTTCTCCTATCATTGGCTCTGCAACATGGGTGGATAATGACAGGAGGCTCCAATGCCGTTCGTTGATATCTTTTGAATATGGTATCCTGCCCAAAATTATAAGCCCCGATATGATATCTAATGCACAGTTGATATTAGTACCCCTGCAGTTAAAAGACAGTGAGAAGGAAAATGAAAAAGAGGCATTGAGGTTAACAGTAAGACGGGTGATACGACCCTGGAATGATTCTACAACAACCTGGTCGAACCAGCCGCTAACAACAAATTCTGACGAAGTAATAACGAAGATATCCGGCAGAAAAAAAGACAAGGCTGTAAAGATCAATGTAACAGAGATGGTAAAAATGATGTTCCGGTTGGGTAATAATGGGTTTATGATCTGTTATAGTGATTCTATGCAAACTTCTGGAGGTTCCAGTCATTGGTTCACCTCACCTAAATATGAGGATGAAAAAGTAAGGCCCATGTTGCTCATTACTTATTCCATGCCGGTGAATGAATGGAATAAAAATCAATACCCTTCATTACCATTAACAGCAAAGGACAGGAATGAAATAATGCAGATGTATATAAGACCAGAACCAGTAGTGGTTACTCCGCCAACTGCGCCGGTAAAAGTAATAAATGATAATAACCCGAAGAGCAATAACTGAGAATTTCCGGTACTTATCTAATTACATCCCGGGCAACCTGAAACTATCTAAGAACACATTTACTTTTACCTCCGGTAATTCTTTCTTGCTGTAAGCATACAGGAAACCGATGTATTTGCCATCTGTCCATGCTTTTATTTTCCACTTGTCAAGTTCTTTGTCTTCCCAATAATCAATGATGCCTCGGGTATGCTCGTTATTATTTAGGGTGTGCCCTTTACCATACCCGGCTGATTTTTTTATATCAAAACTCACTTTCAGGTAATCCACATACGAGATCATCAGGTCTTCTGCTGCTGCCAGGTCGGTTACCGGGAGAAGAAGTTTGATACAGATGATACCATAAGTAACTTCGCCGGAAGTACATTCCCCTGTATATACTTTAGAAGAATCTTCGCTGTAATCAATATCATATTTTGATTCACAATAGCTGTAGATATAACATCCCGAATTACTGACCGGGTACTTTTTCAGACTCTGGGCATTCAGGGAGGTGATAGTAAAAGAAACGATAAGCAGCAGGGCAGTTTTCATCCTTAATTTTTAAAAAGTAAAAGTAACGCATTTGCCGGTGATGGACTTTGGGCAGTAATTCATTTACTTTGGGGTTATAATTGCTGGCCCATGAGTAAAGTTTTCAATTACGGAACCGATCAACTGACGATTCAAAACGTTCTTGCCGTTGCATCGGGAAAAATAAAAGCTGTATTAAGCGATGAAGCGATAAAAAAAGTAAAAGCCAGCCAGCAAGCGGTACAGCAGATCGTAGAAGAAAAGAAAACCGTCTATGGTGTCAACACAGGTTTCGGCATCCTGGCCAATACTCCCATCTCAAAAGAAGATACAGCTACATTACAGTATAAAATATTACAAAGTCACAGTGTAGGTGTTGGTGACCCGATACCCGTTGAAGTCGCTAAAATAATGCTCATCACCAAAGTGCATGCACTGGCGCAGGGCTTTAGCGGCGTTCAGTTGTCAACATTAGAAAGGATCATATGGCACATTGAAAATAATATTATACCTGTAGTGCCGGAAAAAGGCAGCGTAGGGGCCAGCGGAGACCTGGCACCACTGGCTCATTTGTTCCTTCCATTAATTGGCCTGGGCGAATGTTATTATAAAGGTGAAAGAAAGAATACTGCTGAATTGTTTAAGCAGGAAAATATCAAACCAATACAACTGGGCCCCAAAGAAGGGCTTGCACTCATCAACGGCACACAATTCATTTTATCTTTTGCGGTAAAAGCAGTGCAGCGGATGCACAACTGTCTTGAAGCAGCCGATATCATTGGGGCTATGAGTCTTGAAGCGCTGACTGGTACTAAAGCCCCGTTCGATGAAAGATTACATGAACTGCGTCCTTACAACGGCAATAAGCTGGTGGCGCAGCGGCTTCGGTTGTTACTGAAAGATTCAGCCATTATGCAAAGCCATGTAGATTGCGGCAGGGTACAGGACCCATACAGTTTACGTTGCATGCCACAGGTGCATGGCGCATCCAGAAACGCCTGGCTGCATTTAAAAGAGTTAACAGAAATAGAATTGAACGCCGTCACCGATAATCCCATCATCTTTAATGCACATGACACCATCAGCGGTGGGAATTTTCACGGGCAACCATTAGCATTACCATTGGACTATTGCTGTTTTGCCGCATCAGAGCTGGGCAACATCTCAGACAGGCGCTGTTATTTATTATTGGAGGGCAAATGGGGATTGCCCATGTTATTAATGAAAGATGTAGGACTTAACAGCGGCTTTATGATACCGCAATACACCACCGCCGCATTGGTATCAGAGAATAAAACGCTTTGCTTCCCATCCAGTGCCGACAGCATTCCCACATCACTCGGCCAGGAAGACCATGTAAGCATGGGTAGCATCAGTGGCAGAAAACTCAACAGGGTATTAGACAATCTCGAATACATCATGGCCATCGAATTACTCTCCGCCTGCCAGGCCATCGAATTCCGCAGGCCATTAAAGAGCAGCGAACTGTTGGAATTTGCCCATGACTATGTAAGGGAATTTGTCGGCTTCGCCGAGGAAGACCGCATCTTTGCTGATGATATCAACATAGTTGCCGGTCTTATTAAAGATTTTTCCTTTGTAGAGAAAGTAAATGAATTCGCTGCTTCACGGGATATTATTCTTAACGAATCATATCCAGCATTTGCTTAATTATTCCTGTTCATTTTATGTATGGTATGAAAACAATAAAATTCTTTTGTTGCCTGTTTTTGTTGGTGCAGTCCCCTGCATTGCTGGCACAACAATATGAAGTAAAAACTATTTTCCAGTTGTTAGGGGTAGCGAATAAAAAAAGGCCCTTGAATGATCCGGCTCCATCGCAAAAAGATGACCGCAGGGAATATTCGGAAGCAGTAATGGACGACGCTATTGAAAATATAACTACCGGCGAAAGTTTACTGAAAAGTACAACCATGCTGGCCGGATGGTTATCAAAACACCCTGTCAGTAAAGAACCACCGGCGCCATTGACTGTGTACACTTTTGGGTTTAGTTACCCGGATTACAGCCTGCTGCAATATTCCGCCGCCGGTTATGAAGCAGTTAAATACATTGGAAAAGGTACCAGGAACCTTGGATCGTTCTTTTATACCTCACAGCCTCCTCATAACGGTTATGGGTTTAATGCTTTTGATGAAAAAAAGAACAGCATGTATTTTGACGGGTCCGGCAAATTGATTTTTGACCATCGTTTTCAGTACGTGGAAGAAATGGAAGGTAGGTATTACAAGTTCTATGAAGGAAGGAAAACAGGAATTGCTGACAGTACCGGGAAAATAATACTGCCGGCAAAATATGATAATGCAGTGGCTTATACTTTCCGCGGTAAGCCCTGGTTTACTGTAAAGGACGGCGACAAGAGCTGGTTCCTGGAATATGGAAAAACAGAGCCGGTCATGAAGAACACAACAGGCAATCCGAATATCATACCCGACTTTATTGATGATCGTTACTGGCTGCTCTATGGAAGGGTCTTTGATATGCAGACCCGGGAAGAGTTGTTCTGCAACATAGAAGATGAAATAGATATAAAGACAGAAGATCATTCCCTGTTTTTTATCAAACGGTATTTAAGAAGGTACGGGGATGATGAACGGCCACAGAGTAAAAGGGACAGGGAAGAAGAAATTTTCTTTGATGTAAATGGTAACCTGTTGTTTGGTCAGCCGGTGAGAGAGTCCGACAGGGTCGGCGATTCATCGTACATCATCCGGGTGTTTTATAAGGACACGATGGTAAAAGGTGAGGAATTCACTCTTTCAAAATATGGATTGGCTGCGTCTTCGGGCAAATGGATCAAAAAACCGGTGTACGGATATATGAATGACATAGATGATGCCGATGCGATCATCTTCATTACTGCTTTTACAGACAGTACCAGGCCCGGTCTGATGGATCCTTCTGGTAAAATATTGATTCCTGAAGGGAAGTACCTGTCATTTGATGATGCGGGAAAGCCCGGTAAGTTTGTTTGCTACAACGGCAGCACATCAGATCTCTGGGATGCTGCCACCAACACTTTCACCCGGTTACCAAAAAATTTCTACGACATCAGGACCTATCTCGGGTTAAGGGATATGGGCTTCATGAAAGCAACAGCCCCAAGATCAAAAGTGTACCTGCTCGATTCAAATTATCATTTATCAGACACCACAGCATGGGCTGATGTTGATGTAAGCTATGGCAGCAAATTGCTCGCCTGTTTCCCTTTTGTGGATGGCAAAAAAGAATACGATGCTGAAAAATATTTTTTCACTCCATCCCTGCAGCCGGTGACAGTTACCTATGATGGTAAGACCTATACTATGTTCAGGGAGATCGATTCGCTGGCGCCGGGGGTTTATTTCTACCGGTTTAAAAACGACAACAACATCGTCCGTACAAAAGAAGGGAATTATTTTGCCACCAGTTGTATAAGAGTTGAATACGATCCTTTTTATAACTGGTATATTGGTCGCAGCCATCGTGGAACCGGCATCCTTGATAACAAGGGCAACGAACTGCTCTCTTTTTCTTTTTCAGAGATAGGCAACTATTCGCCGCTCTACCGCACTGCATCGCTCAGTTACGATCATGAAAAGAAGCTGCAGCAACTGGATGAAAAAGGGAACCTGCTCTTCAATGGAGAATACGACAGGGTGGAGCCTGTCACTGCCGATCATTTTATGGTAGAGAAGAATGGAGTAAGAGGCCTGTTGCACCGTTCCGGTACTATAATAATACCGGTAGCACATCAGTATCTCGCAGCAAAATATGGAATGATATGGTATGGCATGTCCGAATATGCAACCAGTTCCATACCCATACATGAATTAGCAAAGAAATGATCTTTGCGCCTTGGCACCTTTGCGTCTTTGCGAGAAACTCTCTGTTGGAAATTAAAGCTGTATCCCAGCCTCCAGTGCCAGCTCCATCATCGGCAGCAGCGATTTCTCTCTCTGGTCAGCCGATATCTGTTCATGAGTGGGAATAATATCCGACACGGTCAGCAAGGTAGCCGCCGACTTCTTCAGTTCCTTTGCATTCGCAAACAAAGCAAACGCCTCCATCTCCACGGCCAGGCAATCATTCTTATGGGCAATCTCCGGTGTGCCTTTCGTTGAGCGGTAAAACACATCACTCGAATGAATAGCACCTTTCTTCACATCCAGCTTCAGCCGGTCTGCCGTTTCATTAATAACGGCATAGGCCTTTCCCTCATGGTACATATGGTCACGGTGGTAACCAAAAGCATGTAACGCATAAGTGGATTCGCTGAAAGCCCTGTCCACATTCACCAGGTCAAATAATTTCAGCGCAGTGGTATAAGCACCACAGGTGCCGATGCGGATGATGCAGTCCACATCATATTCATTATACAGTTCGTAAGAATAGATGCCGATAGAGGGGCAGCCCATGCCACTGGCCCCGATGGTAATTTCTTTGTCCTTATAAGTGCCGGTAAAATAGTATGCATTACGGGTGCTGCTCACCAGTTTTACATGCTGCAGGTAATTATCAGCAATATATTTGGCCCGCAGCGGGTCGCCGGGCATCAATACTGTTTTTGCGATGTCTCCTTTTTGGGCACTGATGTGAATACTCATTGATTGGGTTTGGGTTTCTGAGCGGTGAAGATATTTATTTTGCCAGAGAATAACGACTTTTGCGGGGACTATGCTAAATGTTGAATGTTGTATTATAAATGATATAACTGGTATGCATTCAACATTTAAAATTTAACATTCAACATAATTCAATATGAGTACACTCACCAGGCACTACGACCCCGTAAAATACAAAACACCCACCGGCAACAAACTTTCCTGCAAAGGCTGGATACAGGAAGCCGCATTACGGATGCTGCTCAACAACCTCGACCCCGAAGTGGCCGAACGTCCCGACGACCTAATCGTTTATGGTGGCCGTGGTAAAGCCGCAAGAAACTTTGAAGCCCTCGATAATATCATCGCTGCACTCAAAGTATTGGAGAATGATGAGTCACTCCTCATTCAGTCCGGCAAGCCGGTTGGCATATTAAAGACACATAAGGATGCGCCACGGGTACTCATCAGCAACTCACAACTCGTTCCCAACTGGGCCAACTGGAAACATTTTGACGAACTGGAACAAAAAGGTCTGATGATGTACGGCCAGATGACAGCCGGCTCCTGGATATATATCGGCTCGCAGGGTATTGTGCAGGGCACTTATGAAACATACGCCGCACTGGCCAACAAACATTTTAACGGCACACTGAAGGGCACACTCAATGTTACAGCCGGCCTCGGTGGCATGGGTGGTGCACAACCCCTCGCCATTACCATGAACGAAGGCGTTGCCCTTATCGCCGAAGTGGAAGAGTGGCGCATTGACAAACGCATCGAAACAAAATACCTCGATGAAAAACATACCAGTATTGATGAAGCCATCAACGCTGCGGTGCATTACCGTCGTGAAGGCGAAGCAAAAAGCATCGGCGTGTTGTGCAATGCTGTTGACCTGCTCGACCGCATGATACAACGAGATATCATTCCCGACACCCTTACCGACCAGACAAGTGCCCACGACCCGCTGATCGGTTACATACCACATACACTCACTAACGAACAGGCCAATGTACTGCGAACAGAAGATCCGGAAGAATACATCCGCCGCAGTTACGAAAGTATGCACCTGCATGTGCAGCTTATGATACAACTCATGGACAAAGGCGCCATTACGTTCGACTATGGCAACAACATCCGTGCAAGGGCACAGGAGTTCGAGAACCAGCATCCCGATGCCAGTTTGGAAGACCTTAAAACAAAAGGCCGTTGTTTCGACTTCCCCGGATTCGTACCTGCCTACATCCGTCCCTTATTCTGCGAAGGCAAAGGCCCCTTTCGCTGGGCGGCACTAAGCGGCGACCCGAAAGATATTGCCGTGACGGATGAACTCATCATGAACATGTTTCCGCAAAACAAAGGCATGCTGCGCTGGATGCAGATGGCCAAAGAAAAAATTGCCTTCCAGGGATTGCCGGCAAGAATATGCTGGCTGGGACAGGGTGAAAGAGAAAAAGCTGGTCTTGCATTTAATGAACTGGTGCGCAGCGGCAAAGTATCGGCACCCATTGTTATTGGTCGTGACCATTTGGACACCGGCTCGGTGGCATCTCCCAACCGGGAAACTGAAAGTATGCTCGATGGCAGCGATGCAGTAGCCGACTGGCCCATCTTAAATGCATTGGTAAACACTGCCGGAGGTGCCAGCTGGGTTTCCTTACACCATGGCGGCGGGGTAGGCATGGGGTACAGCATACATGCGGGTATGGTTATCGTGGCTAATGGTACGGATGATGCAGAAGCAAGACTGCGCCGTGTATTACGCAACGACCCCGGCATGGGAGTTATTCGTCACGCAGATGCAGGATATGATATTGCCCGACAGACCGCAAAAGCTTATAATTTAAATATTGATGATAGATTGAAGATGTAGTTTCCCTCTCTGAAGGAGAGGGACGGAAGGGTGAGGTTGAAATAAAACGAAATGTCACCCCGGGCACGACCCGGGGTCTTTTTTTTATGTGGTTGGTGCGGGAGAAAAAAGAGATTGACTGGTAGAGTGGATTATCCTGACTACATACAAAATGTATAACTTCAATTCATTGGTTTTCAATGCCCGTTTTTTTGAAAGGACCGCCTTATATCATAAATTTATGTGTTGTATGCAAGCTATCCCAAAACCCTCGTTATGAAGAAAGCTATTGCTTTTATTTCACTTTGCTTGACAATTAATGTGTCGAAAGCACAAAGTTTATTGACCAAAGATTCTTTGGACTTTGTTTTCAAAGAGACACTTGTAAAATCTCGAAATGCAGTCAGCGATGCGACCAATAGCTGGCGATATGATAACTCTAACGAAGATTATTTTAAAAAAGATACGATAATATTGAACACCGCTCGGTCTTATAAAATGGATTATTGCAATGGTATTAACTGGAGCTTTTACAAAGAAAAATACTTCATTCTGGAATTTACTCAACATTGTAACGAGCCTCCTACGAAATTGAAATCCAAAGAAGAAGACTATATGCGATTGGAGATCATGCAAAGAGAAAGAAAAATT
>JBGAQD010000032.1:0-34184 GCA_044220915.1 Chitinophagaceae bacterium | reverse complement strand
GAGTATGTTGCAGACTGGTAGCAATACCTGGAACCGGGTAGGGACATAGCCGCCTCATAGCAACGCTATACCTGCCTCATACCTGGTTCATCGGAAGCCATGAAAAATCCATGGCTTCGATAGTTGCAGCCACCTTCATATTTTACGGGCATTTGCCTTTGATTAAGTAATTTCCGTTTCTAATAATCAACTGAATGAGAAAACTACTGCCAGTTATTTTATTGCTTACTAATTGTTGGTCGCTTAGGGCACAAGACTTAAAGTATTACCTGCCCGACTCCGTTACGTATGACCCTTCCATTCCCAAACCCAAAGACATTATCTATCATGAAGTGGGAGAGTGGCATGTAACTCATGACAGGCTGGTGAATTACATGAAAGCGATTGCTGTTGCCGCACCGCAGCGGGTAAAGCTGGAAACCATGGGCTTTACTTACGAAGGCCGTCCGCAGGTGCTGTTGATATTTACATCGCTTAAAAACCAACAGCGGCTTGAAGAAATAAGACAACAGCATATAAAACTGGCGGACCCGGCACAATCCGCTTCAGTGAATATTGATAACATGCCTATCGTTGTCTGGATCGGGCATTCCATTCATGGTAATGAAAGCAGCGGTGCCAATGCAAGTTTACTGAGTGCTTATTATTTAGCAGCAGCACAAGGAAAACAAATAGAGGAACTGCTGGATAATGTGGTGATACTTTTCGATCCTTCATTCAACCCGGATGGATTACAGCGGTTCTCTACCTGGGCCAACCAGCATAAGAGCAAGAATTTGGTGAGTGATCCCAATTCAAGAGAGTTTAACGAAGTGTGGCCGGGTGGCCGCTTCAATCATTACTGGTTTGATCTGAACCGTGACTGGCTGCCCGCTGTACATGTGGAAAGTCAAAACAGGGTGGCGTGGTTTCAAAAATGGAAACCTAATATATTGACCGATCATCATGAACAGGGAAGTAATGCCACTTTCTTTTTTCAACCGGGTGTGCCATCAAGAGTAAATCCGCTGACACCCGAAAAGAACCAGGAGCTTACCGGTAAGCTGGCAAAATTTCATGCACAGTTCTTAGACCGCATCGGCTCATTATATTTTACCAAAGAGAATTATGACGATTTCTACTATGGAAAGGGGTCCACTTATCCTGATGTGCAGGGTTGTATCGGTATCCTGTTTGAACAGGCTTCATCGAGAGGTCATTTGCAGCAAACCAATAATGGGTTGTTGAGTTTTCCTTTTACTATAAAGAACCAGTTCGTCACCACTCTTTCTACATTGGAAGGAGCAAAGCAGTTGCGAAAAGAATTTCTGGCCTTTCAGCGAAATTTTTACAATGAAGCGGCGAACAGGGCTGCGGCATACCCGGTAAAAGGTTATGTGTTTGGTGATAAGAATGACCTTGCCAAAACATTTCATTTTGCCGAAATGCTGAAGCGGCACCAGATTGAAATAAATAATTTACCCGGCAACTGGACCGATGCAGCTTTTGAAAAAGGATCTTCTTATATGGTATCGCTGAACCAGCCGCAGCATAGTTTGATAAGAGCCATCTTCGAAAAAACATTCGATTATAAGGACAGTTTGTTCTACGACATCACATCCTGGACAATGCCCCTTGCTTTTGGTATGCCATACCAGGAGATCACTTCATCCTTTATGATGGGAAGTAAAGCGGAGGAATTAAAAATGCCCAAATCATCAGTAACAGGCGGCCGCAGCGGGTATGCTTATCTTATTAAATGGGACGAACTGTATGCACCTGCTGCATTAAATGAATTGCTGAATGCTGATATTGCGGTAAAGGTGGCCACCAGTAATTTCGAATTAAATGAAGGCGGTAGTAATCTTAAATTTCAGCGGGGCACACTGATGATTCCGGTTACAATGCAAACCGGGGACGACGAAACTGTCTTTGCTAAAATCAGCGGGGTTACAGAAAAATACAGGCTGAAAACATATGCAGTCACATCAGGCAGTGCCGCCAGTGGCATTGATCTCGGAAGCAGCAAATTTGTCCCTGTCACCAGGCCGGCAATAGCAATGATAACCGGCCCGGGTGTAAACGCAACCGATGCCGGTGAAGTGTGGCATCTCCTTGATCAGCGGATGAATATTACGGCCACTCATTTAGAGCCAACTGTTTTTAACCGGGTTGATATGAATAGGTACAACACTTTGATAATGGTCGGTGGTAATTATCCCGACATCAATAAGGATAAATTAAAAACATGGGTGCAGTCTGGCGGCACATTGATATTATCTGAAGAGGCCGTTAGCTGGGCAGCACAGAATGGCATCAGCGATGTGAAATTTAAAAAAACAAAATCACCGGTGGACAGTGCCGGCAAACTTTCTTATACCGACAGGGAACAGATCGATGGATCGCAACAGGTGCAGGGCGCCATCTTTGGTGCCGATGTGGACCTGGCACATCCATTGGCTTATGGGTATAATCAAAAGACGGTGAGCTTATTCAAGGCGAATAAAGTGTTCATGGAGAAAAGTAAAAATCCATATGCCACTCCTTTTTATTATGGCAGCAACCCATTGCAGAGCGGTTGGATAAGCAAAGAAAATGGCGATGCGGTAAAGAACTCCGCCGCAGTAGTTGTAAATACAGTCGGAAGCGGCCGGGTCATTAATATTGCTGACAATCCAAATTTCAGGGCCTTCTGGCTGGGTGGCAGCAAGCTTTTTATGAATGCTATTTTCTTCGGTCGCATCATCGATGCGGCAAGCGGAAGAACCGAATAGCCGGCCACCGGGAAATTATTCACATTTTAAAGTTGCCTTTAAGTGGGAGCTATTCCAGTTAAAGAATAATCTTATCTTGCCCGTCCTAAATAATATTTACGAACTTAAAAATTGAGCACTATGATTAAGATGCAAGTTATCGGCCGCTTAGGCAAAGACTGTGTGGTGAACACCGTCAACGGAAAAAATGTAATGAACTTTACCGTGGCACATTCGGAGAAGTACAAAGACAGCCAGGGAACATTACAGGAAAAAACAATTTGGGTGGACTGTGCTTACTGGTCTGACCGTACAGCGGTGGCCCAGTATCTTACCAAAGGCACACAGGTCTTTGTAGAAGGCCAGCCAGAAGCAAGATCATTTCAACGAAATGATGGCACACCCGGTTCTTCATTATCCCTTCGAGTAAGGGAAGTACAATTACTGGGCAGTAAAAATGAGAGCAGTGGTGGTGGTTCTTCTTACCAGCAGCCTTCTAATGCTTCTTCTGCATTATCGGGTAATACCAGCAATGTTCCATCACCCGGCGAAATAACAGAGCCGGTGGATGATCTGCCGTTCTAGGTCGCAATTAAAACTAACAGATAGCCTTTCCATTTGGAAAGGCTTTTTTATTTAAAGCAATGAAAAGCAGTAAGCGGTTTTTGGAAACCCTCTTTACTGCCTGGGGATTATCTTTGCCGCATGCCTGAACAATTATTTTCCTACCAGCAGCTATTTGATTTTACTAAATCGGTTTTTCAAAAAATTGGTTGCAGCGATGCTCATGCAGCCACAGCAACCAAAGCTTTACTATCTGCTGATCTGCGGGGAATAGATTCACACGGTGTGGCCCGGCTCAGCGGGTACGTACGTTTATGGGAAGTAAAACGGGTGAATGCAACACCGGGTATTAAGATCATTCATGAAACACCTTCGACAGCAGTAGTGGATGGTGATAGTGGCCTTGGCTTGGTGATTGCGCCGTTTGCGATGCAGATTGCTATTGAAAAAGCAAAGCAGGTGGGTACCGGCTGGGTTAGTGTACAAAATAGTAATCACTTCGGTATTGCTGCCCATCATGCTATGATGGCGTTGGAGCATGATATGATGGGCATTGCCATGACGAATGCAAGTCCGCTGGTGGCGCCAACTTTTTCTATTGATAAGATGCTGGGCACTAATCCTATTTGTGTGGCGGCACCTGCCGGTACTGAACCGGCTTTTGTAGCCGACCTTGCTACCACAACTGCCGCAAATGGTAAACTGGAAATTCTGCAACGAAAGAATAAGGAAACACCAGCCGGCTGGGTGCAGGATGCAGATGGCAATCCATCTACGGATGCAAATATTTTAAAGAAGGGAGGTGCGTTGCTGCCACTGGGTGGTGACCGGGAGCATGGAAGTCATAAAGGTTATGCACTCGGTGCTGTTGTTGATATTTTTTCCGCTTTGTTAAGTGGTGCTAACTATGCGCCGTGGGTGCCACCGTTCCCTGCTTATGTGCCGATGCCTGTACAGCAACCGGGAAAAGGTATCGGCCATTTTCTCGGCGCCATGAGGATAGATGCATTTCGTCCGGCAGCGGATTTTAAAAAAGATATGGACCATTGGATACAAGGCTTCCGTTCCTGCAGAACAATTCCCGGCCAGGAAAAAGTATTGGTACCCGGTGATCCGGAGAGGGAGTTTGAAGCAGAAAGAATGGAGAAGGGAATTCCGTTGCTGGAACAGGTTGTTAGTGACCTGCAATCGTTGGCGGAGAAATTTGAATTGAGGCCCTTCTAGTCTGTCAATACTTGCCTGCCGACTCTTATCTTTGCGGCCTTGCTTGCTGTTGATTAAATCCTTAAAAATCTCGGGAGGGGGAACAAATGAAATGAGCCATTTGAGGGATATCTGTAACCCGCATTACCCGGTGAATTCCATTTTGCATAAGTAAAATAAAAGAGAGTAAAATGAAAGTAATGAAGTTTGGCGGCACCAGTGTGGGTAAGCCGGAACGTATGCACCAGATCGTAACACTGGTAACCAAAGAAACAGAGCCTGTAATTGTGGTATTGTCTGCATTATCAGGAACCACTAATGCTTTAGTGGAGATCGGTAACCATATTGCCAATGGTGACCGTAATACAGCCAGGCAATCTATTGATAAACTGGAAGCCCACTACCAGGCCTTTATTACTGACCTGGTAAAGAAGCCAGAAACGGTTGCCAAAGCAAAAGCCATTGTTGCCGAGCATTTTGAATTTTTGAATATCATTCTTAAAATCTCTTTCAGTGAAGCGTTAAGCAAAGACATCTTGGCACAGGGAGAGTTATTATCCACCAAGCTGTTCTGTGTTTATTTGGAAGAGCAGGGTATTGACCATCTGCTGCTGCCGGCGTTGGAGTTCATGTCAATCGATAATTATGACGAACCGCAGATAGGAAGTATTAAAGTAAAACTAACACAGATTTTAAAGCAGAATAAAGACAAGAAATTCTTTGTTACACAAGGGTATATCTGCCGCAATGCAAGGGGAGAAGTGGACAACCTGAAAAGAGGCGGTAGTGATTATTCCGCTTCGCTGATTGCTGCTGCAATTGGTGCAAGTGTTTGTGAAATATGGACAGATATAGACGGGATGCATAATAATGACCCGAGGATTGTAAAGAAAACAGTTCCTGTGGAGCAGATGAGTTTTGATGAAGCCGCAGAGCTGGCTTATTTCGGGGCCAAGATATTGCACCCGGCATCTATCTGGCCTGCACAGCAATACAACATCCCTGTAAAACTGCTGAACACCATGCAGCCGGAAGCAAAAGGAACATTGATTACCGAAAAAGCCGGTAGTGTGGGAGTAAAGGCTGTGGCTGCAAAAGATAATATCATTGCAATCCGCATTAAAAGCAGCCGCATGTTGCTGGCTTATGGTTTTCTGCGGAAGATATTTGAGGTGTTTGAAAAATACAGAACGCCGATTGATATGATCACCACATCCGAAGTGGCCGTATCATTAACGATCGATAACTCAACCAGTCTTAAAGAAATACTAAAAGAACTTGAACCGTTCGGTACAGTGGAAGTTGACGAGAATCAAGTCATCATTTCAGTGGTGGGTAATGAAATATCTCAGACAGAGGATATGGTAAAGAAACTGTTTGGCTCAATCATGAACATCCCTGTCCGTATGGTAAGCTATGGCGGAAGTCCTCATAATATATCATTGCTGGTGCCGGCAGAATACAAAACACAGATACTGCAACAGCTTAATAAAGGCATGTTTGGACTGGAATAAGCCCTACTCCATGGGGACATAACAAATCTAATCCTTTGTTAATGTGACAAAAATCATACTTTCAGGTTAGGTATGACGTTAGATTTGAAACCAAATTTATTTCATGAGATTTTTATCTGTTGCACTTGCAGGGGTTCTGTTTGTTTTAATTAGTGGGTGGGGAACAGATTTTGAAGACGCAAAGAAAAAAGCTGAAAAGGAACACAAACTGATCTTACTGAATTTTTCAGGCTCTGACTGGTGTGTGCCCTGTATTAAATTTAAGAAACAGGTTTTTGAAAATACTTCCTTTCAAAATTTTGCAGACAGCAATCTTGTATTGGTGAATGCAGATTTTCCCCGCCTGAATAAAAACCAGTTATCAAAAGCACAGCAAAAGAAAAATGATAAGCTGGCGGACAAATACAATCCCGATGGAATTTTTCCTTACACCTTATTATTGAATGCTGATGGGAAAGTGATAAAATCATGGCAGGGCTTCCCCAATCTTACCGCAGAGCAATTTACCGGGCAGATAAAAGATATTGTGGATGC
Organism: Chitinophagaceae bacterium; assembly: GCA_044220915.1. GTDB lineage: Bacteria > Bacteroidota > Bacteroidia > Chitinophagales > Chitinophagaceae > JJ008. Next base: position 27,637 of record JBGAQD010000032.1, on the reverse strand, counting down.
CGGAAAGTAATACACTTACCATAGCACCAACACTTCACCGCAAAGTGCTCAAACTAATGGGTAACCGGTTTGAGATAACAGTTGTTTCTGAAAACAAGGATGAAGCATTTTCGAGGATTGATGATGCTGTGGCGGAGATCAGCCGGATTGAAAAATTGCTTACCACCTTCAGCGAGAATAGTCAAACCAATTTAATAAACCGGAATGCCGGTATTTCACCCGTAAAGGTGGACAAAGAGGTTTTCGACATTATTGCCCGGTCCAAAAGGATATCAGATGTAACACAAGGAGCTTTTGACATCACTTACGGTTCTGTTGATAAGAAGCTCTGGAATTTTGATAAGACGATGACATCATTGCCCGATGTTGAAACGGCAAAAAGATCAGTGCATCTTATTAATTACCGGAATGTGATACTGGACGAAAAAAAATGTACCGTCTTCCTGAAAGAAAAAGGCATGCGGATAGGCTTTGGTGGAATTGGTAAAGGCTATGCGGCGGAAAGAGCCAAGATCATTCTTCAGCAAAAAGGAATTGAAAGCGGAATAGTAAATGCGGCTGGTGACCTGACCGCCTGGGGTTATCAGCCCAATGGAAAAGAATGGACGATTGGTATCGCTGATCCCAATTCAGCACATCATCCTTTTTCCTATCTCAATATCACCAATATGGCTATCGCCACTTCTGGTAATTATGAAAAATACATAACTATCAAGGGGAAAAGGTATTCTCATACAATTGACCCAAAGACAGGGCTGCCGGTAAGCGGTATCAAAAGTGTTACCATCATCAGCCCGAATGCAGAGATAGCTGATGCGATGGCAACACCGGTAATGATAATGGGTATAAAAGTGGGATTGGATATGGTGAACCAGGTGAGAGGTCTGGCTTGTATTATTGTTGATGACAATGATAAAATCTACACATCAAAAAACATAAACCTCAAATGAAAAAAACCAAAAACCGGCAAAAAGCAACCAGTATTGCGGTTGCTGTCATCACTTCTGCCACAGTGCTGGGCTCATGCACCACTGTGAAGGAATACCAGAAAAATAAATTGAATGATAGTGAAATGACTTTAAGTGCCCGGAAGGTGGAGAAAACAGAAATGAGTTTTCAGACCTACCGGGAAGGTGCCTCCGGGGCCAATGGTGGTAAAACGGGTGGCGGCTGCGGCTGTAACTAAATGTTCATTTCCAAAATCAATTCAATAAATGAAAAGAATCTGCTTATCAGTTGTAGGACTATTTCTTACACTTTTTGCATCGTTTGCACAATCATCACCAAAAGATAGCAGCGAATATAAAAGCCGGAAGCTGACATTCGAGGAGGCCAATCTTGTATCCAGTTATTATACACAGGATGGAAATAATTCTGCAGTTACCGGCGGTATTGGCACACAAAAACTCACAGATATTTCAAATGTTATTGACGTAAAAATTTCCCGTTGGGATAAAAAGGACAGGAAGCATACCTATGATATTGAAATAGGTTTCGACCATTATACATCAGCCTCATCTGACAATGTGAACCCTCAAACTGTTTCAGGTGCGTCTCATGCTGATTCAAGACTGTTTCCTTCCATAAACTGGTCAGTGGAGAATCAAAAGAAAGGTTCCACCATCGGTGTCGGGGTGTCGTTGTCTTCTGAATTTGATTATCAGTCAATAGGTGCTAATGTTCTGTTTGCACAAAAAACAAAGAATCGCAGTGGCGAGTTTACAGCCAGGTTTCAGGCTTATCTTGATAAGTTAAAGTACATTTTGCCTGTAGAGCTCAGGCCCCCAGGCAGCGGAGGTAACGGGAACGATGAGGAAGATAGTTATGAAAATAAATCAAGAAATTCTTTTAGCGGCTCATTGTCTTATTCACAGATCATTAATCAGCGGTTGCAGATAATGGTTATCGCCGATTTTATCAAACAACAAGGATACCTGGGACTGCCCTTTCACCGGGTTTATTTAAACACCAATGCAGTCACTGTTGAAAACCTGCCTGATTCAAGGATGAAAATACCACTGGGTTTCAGAGCCAGTTACTTTATTGGCGATAAGGTCATATTGCGGGGGTTCTATCGTTTTTACCACGATGACTGGGGCTTAACAGCTCATACCGTTAATCTTGAGACACCAGTAAAGATCAATCCTTTCTTTTCAGTTATCCCGTTTTATCGGTATTATACACAGAGTGCTGTTGATTTTTTTGCTCCTTATAAAGGCCATACAACCACCGACCAGTATTATACCAGTAACTACGACCTGTCAAAATTCAACAGTAATTTCTATGGGGCCGGTTTTAAAATAACGCCCCCGAAAGGAGTCTTTGGTATTCAACGGCTAAATATGCTTGAACTGAGATATGGACATTATACGAGAACAAACGGCCTGAAATCAGATATTGTTTCACTGAGTCTGAAGTTTAAATAGGATTTCTGATAACTGTTCAGGCTTTGTAAATTGCCGGTATGAAAAACGTACCGGCAATTTTATTTTTCATGCTGTTGCCTTTTTTTTCTTTATCCCAGCGAACGATAAAGGGGAGGGTAGTAAATGCAGAAACGGGAGTGGCTATTTCAGGCAGCAGTGTTTTTATTACCAATACATCAAAAGGAACTGTATCCAATACGGCCGGTAATTTTGAATTAAATGATGTGCCGTCAGGTAAGCATGAGCTTATTATTTCCTGTATCGGGTATGAAACGAGTGTGTTTTCTTTCAGCGACGAACAATTGCCGTTACAGCTAAAAGTGGAGATGACGATAAAAATAAAAGAACTGAAGAATGTAACTCTTGAACCATCAGTAGAAGAAGGCTGGGATAAATGGGGCAAAGCCTTCATGGATAATTTTGTTGGAAATACCGCTAATGCAGTCCATTGCCGGATAAAGAATGAAAAAGCCATCCGGTTCCGCTATTATAAAAAAACTAACCGGCTCACTGCATTTTGCGATGAACCGGTACTCTTAGAAAACAAAGCATTGGGTTATACTATCAGCTACCAGTTAGAAAATTTTGAAATTAATTTTAGTGAACAGACAGTTTCTTTTATTGGGTATTCGTTGTTTGTGCCTGTTGATAAAGACAGAAAACAGAAAAGATGGGAGAAGAAAAGGGCCGAGGCTTACAATGGGTCAATCATGCATTTTATGCGAAGCCTTTATGCAAACCGTTTGATTGAAGAAGGTTTTGAGATACGAAGAATGGTACGGACACCTAATTATGAAAAACAACGGGTGAGAGATATATACCGGGGACCCGGGCTTAAAAGAATTGACCCGATTACCGGTAAAACTATTGTTGAGTATACAGGCCCGGGCTATATTTCTAAAGACTCAATGAGCTATTATGAATATATAATGCGCCAGGAAGATTATTTTGAAACCTACGGTGGCAGCCTTTTAACAGCAGACAGCCTTATTATTGAAACAGTGGATGAGTTTAAAGCACTTTATTTTGATGACTATCTCTATATCACTTTTAAAAAGGAACTGGAAGAGGAAGGCTATTTGAAAAGACAATCTCCACAGCGGAGGGCCACCTACCAGCGATCGTATGTTACACTGCTGGGTGAAAAAATTATTTCTGTAGATAAGCATGGTAACTATTATAATCCGCAGGATTTTTTGACATCCGCCTATTGGGGCTGGGCTGAGAAAATGGCAAATTCGCTACCATTGGAGTATGAAGCGGAGAAATAAAAGCCCCACGAAAGCGGGGCTTTTATTTTGGGTACTGCTGTTTTCTTGAATCAGATAATCAATAACGCATCTCCATAGCTGAAGAAACGATATTTATCTTTAATAGCTTTTTTATAGGCCTCCATTGCCAGTTCATATCCTGCAAAAGCACAGGTCATGATCAGGAGACTTGTTTTAGGCAGGTGGAAGTTGGTGACCAACGAATCAGCAATATTAAAATCATATGGAGGATGAATAAAAGTATTGGTCCAGCCTTCTGACGGTTTCAATAATTTCTGCGCTGTAAAAGAAGATTCCATGGCCCTCATAGTAGTAGTACCAACTGAGCAAATGCGATGGCCATATTCTTTAGCCCTGTTAACGATCTTACAAGCTGTTTCATCAATGTGGTAATATTCGGCATCCATTTTATGTTTGCTCAGGTCTTCCACCTCAATAGGACGGAAAGTGCCAAGGCCTGTATGCAGGGTCACTTCTGCAAAACGAATACCTTTTATTTCCAAACGTTTAATAAGCTCCTTACTAAAGTGCAGACCGGCAGTTGGTGCTGCTACAGCCCCTTCATGCTTGGCATATACTGTCTGATAACGTTCTTTATCTTCTTCGTCTGGTTTACGTTTGATATACTTGGGTAAAGGGGTCTCTCCGAGTTTTTCCAGTTGTGCCCTGAAATCTTCCTCGCTGCCTTCCCATAAGAAACGGATGGTACGGCCACGGCTGGTGGTGTTGTCAATTACTTCTGCCACCAGGTCTTCCTGGTCGCCGAAATAGAGCTTGTTACCAACTCGGATCTTTCTTGCGGGATCAACGATCACATCCCATAGGCGGTTGGGTCTGTTTAATTCACGAAGAAGGAATACTTCGATCTTAGCACCTGTTTTTTCTTTGCGGCCATACATACGGGCCGGAAATACTTTAGTGTTGTTTACGACGAACGCATCCTTATCCTCAAAATAGTCCAGGATATCACGGAAGTGCTTGTTCTCAATTTCACCAGTGTGGCGGTGTACCACCATCATGCGGGCATCTTCACGGCGTTTAGCAGGGGTCTGTGCGATAAGGTTTAGAGGAAGGTCGAACCGGAACTGTGATAACTTCATGAGTGTTTAGGGTTTAATCAAGTAGTCTCATGACGCAAACCGGCGGGGTGCCTGACAGAACTTTTTCCTAATCCGGCCTTACGGCGCCGGGTTGGGTCAAATTGACTTCATTTAAAGTCGGCAAAGGTATACTATTCAAGCCCAAAATCCCGTTTAATTTTTCAAATTCTTTCAACAGGCTCAAATCGCAGCTAACCGGCTGGCTTTCAAAATAATTTTATGCTTTTAGTTGCCATACCGCATCTTACATTTGTTTATAATAAAAACCATACCGGCCAGTTGCCGGAACACCAGCCTTTATGAAGAGAGCCCTTGTAATTTTAGCCGCCAGTTTATCTTTTCTTTTTGCTGAAGCCCAGTCAAAAACCAAAGACAAAAAATATCCAAGCCTGTTATGGGAAATTTCAGGCAACGGGATGAAGAAGCCGTCCTTTTTGATTGGCACCATGCATGTAAGCAGTAAGATTGCTTTTAATCTTCCTGATTCATTTTACATAGCCCTTCGGAATGCCCAGGTAGTGGCATTGGAAACAAATCCTGAAACATGGCAGGAGGATATGAGTAAATACGACCTGGGTGAATCGGGATATTATGGATCTGTTTCTTCTTATTCAAATTACAGGTCCACACCTAATGATTATTTAAGTATTAAAACCCTGAAATTCTATAAATACGACTCTAAAATTGAAAGGTCTCTATACAGTAACCCTTCTACTATCAACAGCCTTTTGTACAGGACCTACGGCAATGATGCCAGCGATTTTGAAGAGGATACTTACCTGGACATGTATATTTTTCAATGCGGGAAGAAATGGGGTAAAAAAGTTACTGGAGTGGAAGACTATGGAGAAAGCATGAAGCTGATGGCTGAAGCATATAAGGATGCTGCAAAAGATAAGAACAGGAAAGAGCGAAGCTATGGCGATGCCGGAGAAGAGTATAGTGAAGGTAACCTGGAAGAAGCTTATCGTACCGGTAATCTTGATCTGCTTGATTCAATCAATAAATACAACAGTGTATCTGATGCTTTTGATGAGAAATTTCTTTACAGGAGAAATGAGATTCAGGCCAAATCGATTGATTCTATTTTAAAGTCAGGCTCAACTTTATTTGTAGGTGTAGGCGCAGCTCACCTGCCAGGAGAAAGAGGTGTTATTGAAATACTCCGAAAGCAGGGATATAAACTCCGCCCGGTAAAAATGGGTGAGAGGGCCAGCAAAGAAAAAGACCTGGTTGATAAAATAAGAGTACCGGTCACATTCAGAACCGAGAGCTCAGAAGACGGATTGTACAAAGTGGATATTCCCGGTAAGTTTTACAAGTTTGGTGAAGACGCTGCATTGGATCAAAAACAATATGCAGATATGTCCAACGGCAGCTATTACATGGTGACCCGCATTATGACCAATGCCTGGATGTGGAACCATAACACAGACGATGTATACAGAACTATTGATAGCCTGTTGTATGAAAATGTTCCGGGTAAGATAATTTCAAAAACTACCATCACCAAAAACGGTTACAAAGGCTTTGATATTACTAATCGTACCCGTCGCGGTGATATGCAGCGGTACAATATTTTCATTACACCGTTTGAGATTCTTTTTTTCAAAATGAGTGGTAACGGTGATTATGTAAAGGGTGGCACAGAAGCTAATAAATTCTTTGGAAGCATTCAGATGAAGGAATATAAGAATGGTACAGAACCATCTGCAAACACCTGGAAGAAATATTCACCCACTTACGGTGGTTATGCTGTTGATCTTCCACATGAGCCCTACATCGGCAATGATGGCAGCTGGATATATGATGCGGCTGATAAATCAACCGGCACTCATTATCGTATCATCAGAACGGATATCCATAATTATAATTTTGTTGAAGAAGATACATTTGACCTGAGCCTGATGGATGAAAGTTTTGCGGCATCAGAATTCATAGATACCCAATTGACACGAAAACACCTGCTATACAAAGGTTACCCTGCACTGGACTGCAAATACAAGGACAAAAAGGGCTCCTTCTATTTTACACGTTTCATTATACAAGGACCGCATTACTACACATTGGTGGCACATGGCAAGCAGGAGACACCTGCTATGACCAATTTCTTCAACTCATTTGAAATTAAGCCGTTTATTTATCGTGAAGCAAAACAACAGAAAGATACTTCACTGTATTATACAGTAACGACACCTGTTTACCCTGAAGATAAAAAGATAAAACTGGATATGCCCCGCTACAATTATTATTCAGACAGTGACGATGAAGACGAGGAGTCAGAGGGAGATCTTCTGGAAGGCGGTACTTTCCGGAATAAAACTATTAGTAATGACACTACTGGTGAGAAAATATTTATTTCTTTTTACCGGTCACCAAGATATTACTACACAAAAGACAGCTCTGCCCTTGATAAGGATAATGAGGCCATTTTTGACAATGACAGTACATGGATAGTGAAGTACAAAAAGAAAACGGAGTTGCCGAATAAGATGAAGGTATGGGAAGTTCTTATTACGGATACAGGCAGCAGCAGGGCACTTTGGGGTAAGGCGTTTTACAAAGATGGGATTGGGTTCTCATTATCTACACAAACGGATACATTAACTGCTCCCAGTGCGTTTATAAAAGGATTCTTTGACAGCTTTACTCCTGCCGATACATTAAAAGGAGTGAATCCATTCGTTAAAAAAACGAATTTGTTCTTTGATGATTTTGTGAATAAGGATAGTGTGTTGCATAAAAGGGCTGTCAAACAGATTGAGAATATTGAACTGGATTCGGCTGACCTGCCACAATTAAAAAAGACGATTGCCTGGCTGAACTGGACGGAGAAAAAATATCTTGATACTAAATCATCGCTTATCAGCAAACTGGGTGATATTAAAACAAATGCTGCGGCTGATTACCTGAAACAATTGTATTACTCACTCGATGATACGGTGGAGTTGCAGTATACTGCATTGGAAAGCCTTTTACAGCATAAGACACAGTATGCGTATAATATTTTCCGTGACATAATTAATAGCGAACCACCTGTATTGGTTTCAAGCACGGGAGGGTATGGAGATTACTCATATATGAGAAACTACCTGCCAAGTTTTTCCGGGTATAGTTTTGATAATGGAAAATTTCTGGATGAACTGTCTGATACACTCAGGCTTACAAAAACTATTTTGCCGGACCTGTTACCATTACTGAATCTGGAGGATTACAAAAGCAGCATTATGAAACTGCTGGGCGAAATGGTGGACAGTAATATCGTAAGCTCCAGGGATTATGACATGTATTTCAGCAAATTTATGATTGAGGCAAAGCAGGAACTGAAAAAACAGTCCATCGCTGAAAAGAAAAAAGCAATTGAAAAAGCAGAAGAAGATAAAGAAGAGAAGAAGCCTTCTTACTCATCTTATTATGATGACGAGGATAAAGATTCAGGTAATGATGACCTGAGTTTATATGCTACTTTACTGCTTCCATATTGGGAAACCAATACTGCTGTGCAGCCCCTGATACAGCAAATGCTGAAATCAAATGATAAACGCCTTAAGTACAGCACCATGTTGCTGTTGTTGAAACATAATAAGCCATATCCTGATTCATTGATGAAATATTTTGGGAGCCTTGAAGAATACCGGTATGAATTATATACCGACCTGAAGGATATGAAGAAGCTGGATAAATTTCCATCTTTATATAATAATCATCTTGATCTTGGCAAGAGTTCTTTGATGGACTCAAAGTCATACGGCAAACCAGACTCTGTGGTTTATGTGGACAGGCTGAAAGCTGAATACAAAGGGAAGAAAGGATTTATCTATTTCTATAAATACAAGAATAAAAAAGACGACCTGACATGGAAGCTGGCAACGGTAGGTCTTGTTCCTGAAGACCCCAAGAAATTTGAATTCGAGGACAGCACCACCATCAGCTTTAGTAATACCATGTATCCACCCCTTTCACTTTATGGTTCATCCTACAGGTACAATCGATACTCTTTTACCGGCTTCCTGGAGACAAAGCTGAAAGAAGAAGAACCGGTGCCTGACCAGTTAAAGAAGATGTTGAAGAAAATGTTGTATTCCCGCAGAAAAAGTGCTAAAGGTTTTTATGACGAGGACAGTGACAGAACTTCGCTGACGGATTATGAAGATTAGGCAATAATGCCTTTTGGAATAGACGCAATCAGTTTTTGGGTATAGACCGATTGCGGATTGAAATATATATCATCGGCTTTGCCTCTTTCTTCTATCTTTCCTTTGTTCATGACCATGATACGGTCGCTGATGTATCGGACAACGGAAAGGTCATGTGAAATGAAGATGACGGTGAAGCCGAATTCTTTTTTCAGGTCGTTCAGCAGGTTTAATACCTGTGCCTGCACACTTACATCAAGGGCGGACACTGACTCATCACAAACTATAAAGGATGGATTTAATGCCAATGCACGGGCAATAACAATACGTTGACGTTGCCCGCCACTGAACTCATGCGGATAACGGTTGAAATGCTCTGCTTTCAGATTTACTTTTTCCAGCAACTCAGTTACTTTACTCCTCCGTTGTTTATCAGTTGGAAAAATGCCATGTACTTTCATTGGTTCTGCAATAGCCGAGCCAATGGTTATTCTGGGATTCAATGAAGAATAGGGGTCCTGGAAAACAATTTGCACTTCTTTCCTTAGCGACCGTAATTCACTTCTTTTTTTTGCTGTCAGGTCAATACCGTTGTAAACGATCTTTCCGGACGTTGGCTCAATCAACCGGAGTAATGTTCTTCCCAGTGTTGTTTTGCCACATCCACTTTCGCCAACCAACCCCAGTGTTTCACCTTTATATACTTCAAAACTTACATCATCAACGGCTTTCGTATAAGAAAGAGCTTTTCCCAGTATTGTTTTTTTAACAGGGAACCACACCGATAGGTTTTCGGCAGTAAGGAGCACTTCCGGGTTACCTGGTTTTGCTACTTCCTTATTCGTTATTTCCTGTTTCTTGCTCTTTATTTTTTCGCCTATAAAGTCGCTAACCACCGGCAATCGTTTTCCTCTTTCATGATTTACTGGCCGGCAAGCCAATAAAGCCTGCGTATACGGATGTTCTGGAGTGTTGAATATTTCTTTTACGGAATTCTGTTCTACGATCTCTCCCTTATACATCACCACTGCCCGATCAGCAATTTCAGCCACAACACCAAGGTCATGGGTAATGAAGATGACTCCCATGTTCGATTGTTGCTGTAATTCTTTAATGAGTTGCAGGATTGTTTTCTGAACTGTTACGTCCAGTGCGGTTGTTGGTTCATCACAAATCAGCAGCGAAGGTTCACAACACATGGCTATGGCAATCATCACCCGTTGTTTTTGACCTCCGCTAAGCTGGTGGGGGTAGCGATTGAAAATTGTCTCCGGGTCAGGAAGTTTTACTTTTTCAAACCAATTGATAGTTTGCTGTTTTGCCTCAGGCTTTGTAATCCTTTTGTGAAGTAACAGCGATTCCATCACCTGGTCGCCGCATGTGAGTACCGGGTTTAGGGATGTCATCGGCTCCTGGAAGATCATAGCGATCTTATTTCCACGGATATCCTGCATCTCATTTCTTTTTCTTTTTAGCAAATCAGTTGTTTCATTGCCATTCTCAGAAAAAAGAATTTCGCCAGTGGAGAATTTCGCCGGCGGAGAAGGGAGTAATTGCAAAATGGAAAGAGAGGTTACAGACTTGCCTGAACCTGATTCGCCTACCAATGCCACCACTTCTCCTTTATTTACAGTAAGGGAGATGTTTTTTAAAGCATTAACAGTACCTGATTCTGCAATAAAATCAAGCGACAGGTTTTTTATGCTTAATAAGGGCTGCATGTTTATTGCACAACTTTGATAGAAAGTGCTTTTACAGGAGTAGGATAGTAAGCCATACAAACGGCACACTCCTTATCTTTCGATGTAGCAATCGTAAAATAAAACTCATCTCCCTGTTTGATGGTAGCAGGAAAATCGCAAGGGTTACCCAGCCTGAAAACATTGGTATATTGATTTTGGGTCACTTCATCTGTCCAGTTAGCCTCTGTTTTGGAGGTGTCAATAGTCCCCTCTACGATCTTTATAGTATAATTCATGCAAATACCTGCTACTTCCAGTCTGCCTTTATATCTATCATTATTCTTTTTAGTGCAATCACTGTTAGATAAGAATACTGTTGCAAGTAAAAAAAGTGAAAAAAAATGTTTCATGGCAGATGATTTTAGAATTTCAAATGTCGCACAGTCATCCCATCGTTCATAAGTTGTTTAAGCGAATCAATGCCAATTTTCAAATGATTTTCTACAAAATGTGCTGTCACACTTTTATCGCTTTCTTCGGTTTTTACGCCTTCCGGTATCATGGGTTGGTCACTTACCAGGAGCAAAGCACCCGTTGGTATTTTATTGTAAAATCCGACTGTGAAAACTGTCGCTGTTTCCATATCGATGGCGTAGGCTCTTATTTTCTGGAGGTATTCTTTAAAAGGCTCGTCATGTTCCCATACCCGCCGGTTAGTGGTATACACGGTGCCGGTCCAGTAATCTACTCCGTAGTCACGGATAGTAGTGGATACGGCTTTTTGCAAAGCGAATGCCGGAAGCGCAGGGACTTCCGCAGGGAAATAGTCGTTTGACGTTCCTTCACCCCTGATAGCAGCGATAGGCAGGATGAGGTCGCCAATCTTATTTCTTTTTTTTAATCCACCGCATTTACCAAGAAATAAAACAGCCTTTGGTTGAATAGCTGAAAGCAGGTCCATAATAGTGGCGGCAGTCGGGCTCCCCATTCCAAAATTGATGATGCTGATGTTGTCTGCCGTGGCACACTGCATAGGTTTCCCTTCACCGATCACTTCCACTTTATTCCATTCGGCAAACATTTTTACATAATTGCTGAAATTAGTCAGCAGGATATACTCTCCAAAATTTTCCAGTGTCTCACCGGTGTAGCGGGGCAGCCAGTTTTGTACTATTTCTTCTTTTGTCTTCATGTCTGCGAATTTAAACAATTACTTTTGAAGCATAATGATTATCAATTATCCAAAACCTGCGTTCCGCATCAAAAAGGAAGAGGGCCGGGATTATATTTTTGATTCCCTTCGCAAAAAATGGATCATATTGACACCAGAGGAATGGGTGCGGCAAAACTTTGTGCAATACCTGTTGCAGGTAAAGGATTATCCGGCCACATTAATTGCTATTGAAAAAGAAATAAAGCTGGGGGAATTAAAAAAAAGATTTGATGTACTTGTTTACGATAGTGAGCATCAGCCATGGATGATGATTGAATGTAAAGCAGCCGAAATAAAACTTGATGAGAAGGTGCTGGAGCAGGTACTCAGGTATAATATCAGTATGCCTGTTCATTACCTTATTGTTACAAACGGAGAGGGTTGCTTTGGATGGGTCCGGCAAAACGGACACCTGGATTTGATACATGAAATTCCATCACATAATCAATAGGATACCGGGAAAGTTTAAAAGGCAGCTCTTTCGGGCTGCCTTCTATTATTAAAACTGTGGTTTACTTATTTCGGCATCTCGAATATTTTGGCATCCACGTCAACATTCAGTTCCACTTTATCATACTTCACTTCCTGGAATACCTGGCCTTCTATCTTCTGAATAAAATTCATACTGAATTTAATACCACCAATCGTTTTAATATCTGAATAGAATGTTTCAGCGTCAAATACATTGCCGTTGCCAAAATCCCTTTTTGACACTGATTTTATCAGAACGAAATCAGTGAGGCTGATAAAATAGGTGGTCACTTTTCCATCCTCCTTATTAGTTAGTTTGATCTTGTATGTTTTAACACCTTCCACATCTTCCTGCCCCTGCAGTTCCACCTGGTGACCACGGTTTTTATAATCCATCAGGTTGTTGGCGAGGCTGGCCTGTGGCTTCAAACTCTGAAGTTCGGCACCCGTTACCTCGGTTGGGGTTTCGGCACCGGCATAAGGATTTACTTTCCATCCCTTACCATTATGGTAAACGTTGTTAATCATCTTTCCCTTAGCGTCGACATCCATCCGCATAGATTGTCCGTTTACGATCTGCATGGTGAACGGCATATCGATGCTCTGGCTGGTAAGAGCACCGGTTATTTTCGCTGTTTTTACTTTATTAAAGGCTTCCAGGCCACCCATATTGGTAGTGTATTTCTGAATCACTTCATCAACGGTCAGGTTTTGGGCATTGGCCGATACAACTGCAAAACTGAGGAGTGCTACAAGCATTTTTTTCATGAACGTAATTTTAGAAAACGAAGTTAGGGGTTTCAATTTTTTTAGAGAATTCGGTTCGTTGGACGGTGAGAGTTGGGAATGGGTTGCTTTAGAAACGTCCTGAACTGCTGATAATTAAAGTTACAAAAGAGGAGAATATACTCTGCCGCCCATCAGTGTTGGGTGAAGCACTATATGCAGCCGATAGTAGTACAAAATATAGGGCTTGATTCTGTCAGCCCTTTTGAGGCAAATCTACTTATTGCATGCTGCCTTTTACTTGATAATTGGCACGTCAAAAAATACTTTCCAGGATTTAAGTAAGAATATTTTGTCGTACCTAAGCCTTTTATGTTAGCTAAGGCTTCTTCTGGCCCTTTTTGGTTTGAGTAAATGAATCCTTCGATTCTTTAAAAGCTTTTTGTGCGGAGAGGATTACATTTTAAATATGCTTTCGTCGATTTTTACATTCAGTTCCACTTTATCCAGTTTGACGGTAGCAAATTCCTGTCCCATGATTTTTTGTGAACGGGTCATAGCGAATTTAAGACCATTCACTTCTTTAAAATCTGAATAGAAAGTTTCCACTTCCACTTCTTGTCCCTGCATTTCACGGGGAGTAACAGATTTGATCAGTGTATAACCAGTCACATCTATAAAATAGGTGGTGGTTTTGTTATCATCTTTATTTACCAGGCTTATTTTATAACATTTTACGCCTTCCACATCTTCTTGGCCCAGCAATTCTACTTTGTGTCCGCGGTTTTTATAATCCATCAGGTGGTTTACCAGGCTTGCCTGTGCTTTGGCGTCTATAAGTTCCATGCCAGTAATTTCAGTTGGAGTTTCTACGCCGGCAAAATGATTTTGCTTCCACCCGGTACCATTAATATATACGTTGATGATCTGGTAACCCATCACTTCAATATCTGTACGGGCGGTTTTATTATTGATCAGTTGCGTGGTAATGGGCATTTCCATACTTTGCTGTATAACGGTGCCGGTCATTTTTGCGCTGGTAACTTTGTTAAAGGCCTCAAGGCCACCCAGGGCAGCTGAATATTTTTGAATGACTTCGTCGGCTGTTTGTGCATGGCTGCTAATGGTTGCCAAACAGGATAATGCAAATAAGAATCTTTTCATGGAGGTTTAAATTTTAAAAAAACGAAGGTAGTGAATTCGCAAACTATGATGGAAAGGAAAATCAATTGTTTGGCGATGTGCCATGGCATTATTTAAATAAAAAATCCCACCTGCAAACAAGTGGGATGTGTAATAAGCAATTGGTTTGTGTGGTTGTTATGGGAAAATTCCAAGCTCTGCGTAGCTGGTACCTACTTTGTTAATTGCAACAACATAAGCTGCAGTACGCATATCAGGAATGTCTGGGTTACTCTTCCAGGTATTCATAATCTCATGGGTGGATGATATCATGGTTTCTTCCAGTCCGCTGTATACCAGGTCCACTTCATCTGCCCCGTGCATGATGTATTCTTTCTCTTTTTCAGACACCACTTTACCTGTCAGCGATTCTATCTGGCCGATGATATGAGAATTCATGTTTTCATTAAAACGTTTTTCCATCCGTCCGTAACGAACATGGCTCAGGTTTTTCAACCACTCAAAATAAGAAACCGTAACACCACCTGCATTCAGGTACATATCTGGTACTACTACAATTCCTTTTTTAGCCAATATCTCGTCAGCATCCGGAGTTAAGGGCCCATTGGCGGCTTCGCCAATGAGTTTTGCTTTTACATTAGGAGCATTATCTCCGTCAATTACGTTCTCTAATGCAGCAGGTATCAATATGTCACATTCCATTTCCAGGGCATCACCGTTCTTTTCAAAATTATTGGCACCAGGGAAATTGAGGATAGAGCCTGTTGTTTTGCGGTGGTTAAATACCGCATCAACATCAAGTCCTTTTTCGCTCCAGATCGCACCTTCGTATTCAGCAAGGCCGATCACTTTTGCACCTGCATCCTGGAAGAATTTAGCAGAGTGATAACCCACATTACCTAAACCCTGTACCACCACTCTTTTACCTTCCACACCAACGGACATTCCCAGTTTCTTCATTACATCTTCCATGTTACACACTTCCCGCAGACCGAAGAAGACGCCAAGACCTGTTGCCTCACGGCGGCCACGAACACCACCTTGTGTGATTGGCTTACCGGTTACGCAACCAGCTGCATCAATCTCACCGGGGTGCATGGCAGAATATGTATCGAGGATCCAGGCCATTTCTCTTTCGCCAGTTCCGTAGTCAGGGGCAGGTACATCAGTACCGGGCCCTATGAAATTCTTTTTTATTAATTCAGCCGTATAACGACGGGTGATCTTTTCCAGTTCGTATGGGGAATATTTCTTTGGGTTAATTTTAATACCGCCTTTGCCACCACCAAAAGGAACGTTTACAATAGCACATTTGTAGGTCATCAGTGCAGCGAGGGCCATCACTTCATCCTGGTTTACTTCTGCTGCGAAACGAATACCACCTTTACAGGGTGTTTTGTGGTGAGAGTGTTGTACCCTGTAGGCTTCAATTACTTCAATAGTTCCATCATCTCTTTTAAGCGGGAAACGCATTTGGTAAACGGCATTACATTCTTTGATCTGTTCAAGTATGCCTTTGTCCCATTTAGTGTATTTGGCAGCCTTGTCGAAGCTTCTTTCAACAGCGCCAAAAAAGCTGTAATGTTTGTCTGACATGAGTTCTGTTTTTTGTTTTAAGCAATCGTTATAAATATGTACAAAGTGTGAGGTATGATGTACGGCCTCACAACTGTATCAGCATTATTTTTCTTTTTCCAGTTTACTTATCTTTTTATCAAGTCTTACTATATACAAAATGAGGCCAGCTAATATGGTAACTACAACAGCTATCACCACATATATTCTTCCATTGCTGCGCATAGTATCAGCCATCTCCACTTTTTCCTGTGCAAAACTGAAAGCGGAAGTCATCAGTAATGCAGACAGCATCAGTATTTTTTTCATATTTATCATGACAGCATCTTTTTTTCTTTTAATAAGCTCAATCTTATTTTCAAGGTGGTGATCCAAACAGCTAACAGTGTCCAGCCGATTACGGCAGGATAAAAAACCATCCGCATATTTCCACTGATATCATTCTTTACATCAAGGGCAGGGTTGCCTTCATTTCCTGGGTGCAGGCTTGGCAATATT
This sequence comes from Chitinophagaceae bacterium, assembly GCA_044220915.1. GTDB lineage: Bacteria > Bacteroidota > Bacteroidia > Chitinophagales > Chitinophagaceae > JJ008. The sequence continues at coordinate 11,396 of JBGAQD010000032.1, read as the reverse complement.
CTGGGTAAAATCCAGATTGCCGGGAACAACATAGCATAAGCAAAAATGTTATATACCGAACTTATCCTTGCCTTCTTATCCATATCCTGAATGGAGTCTCTTAAAATGAGATAAGCAAAATAAACCAACAGGGCGATAGCAGCACCAATAAGTTTTGGGTCCCTGGCAATAGTGCTGAAAGAATTCATGATAGGTTTATTAGGGTCGGCCCAGGTGTAGGAAGCCCAGATAGCGCCGGTCGTGTAGCCTAATATCCCAAGCACAATGGCCATTACGGCATAATGCCGGGCATAGATGTCGTACTTGATATTAAAGGTGCGGAGGTAACGAACTGCATTCACCACCGAAATTGTGAACAAAATCATCATGGCAAACCACATACATACATGGAAATAGAGGTTGCGGATTGTTTCCTGCAGGGCGGGCAAACGGGGAACATCTAAAAGGAACCCGGCAGTAAAAGTATAAAGGAGCAAGAGAACACCTGCAATTTTCCACCAGGACTTATACATATAGTTTTTTGTCTCAGTCATCGGGGGGCTGGTAAAGAGACTACCAGCCGTTTAAATGTGAGGGCAAAAATAAGGTGATGCTGTTAAACGCTGAATAAATTTTCTTTATCGGTTTTGAATGTGTGAAAAGCACATAACAATATTAATCCTTCCATAAAAAAGGGAAAAGGATAACGGCCAGCAATACCACCATTATATCTAATGCGATCAGCAGGAGCACAGTACTTGTCGAAATAGTTAACAAAGGAGCAAAAGCGGCATTAGACAGCTTCATCAGTAATAACAACTGAGGTATAATGATAGGAAACCCCAATACTGCCATGATTGCGGCATTTTGCTGTGCTTTGGCGGCAATAGCAGCTAAAAAGGTAAAAACAAGGCTCAGGCTCCAGCCGCCCAGCAATACCAGTCCGATAAATTGCCCGGCTTTTTGCATCGGGTTGCCAAGAAATAATGTGAACAGCAGCAGGCTGAGCATACTCATGGCCAGCATCAGTAAGGAATTGAACAGTAATTTGGATAATACAAAATCAGCCGGGCTGGCAATGGAATAGAAATAGAGCATTCTGCCCTTACTTTCCTGTAAAAAACTTTTGGCTACAGCATTAATACAAATGAAAAGCTGTATTACCCAGAAAAGGCCGTTCCAAACCTTGCTTTCAGGTTCGTCCACTGCATTAAACAAAACAAAAATGGTGGCGCCGATGTACAAAAGAATGCCATAAAAGCTGTACTGCTGCCGTATTTCCAACAGCAGGTCTTTTTTGAACAGGGTCAATATGTGTCGTACTGAACTGATAAATGACTGTTAAGCTGCGAAAATACTACTTGCAGACAGTTTACATCATTTGTTTATTGGCTAATTTGCGGCCTTAATAAATTAATCAATGAAAAAACTATCGTTCTTCCTGGCTGCAGTGTTTATTATACTGGCGGTGGCTGGTGTTCAATCCTGTAAGTCTTCTTCTAAAGCCTCTGCAACGAAGATGTTCAAATTCAACCTCGAGAAGGGCAAAGGATATGATTATGAATTGGTGTGGGATCTGGACACCAAAGTTGCAGGACAGACTTCGGCTGTAAGTGTAACCGGCTTGTATTCTATGAATATTACGGATGTGGTGGATAATATCAGAACAATAACCACAGCTTACAAAAGTATGCGGATGAATATGAGTGTGGCGGGCCTGGAGCTCGATATCGATAGCGATAAACCCGAACAAAAAGAGGCAGATGGGCAAATTGGCCAGGTGGTAGGTCTGATGAATAAAGTGGTGAAAGGAATTATAGGAAAGCCATTTGTAATGAAAGTGGATGACGAAGGAAAAGTACTGGAGATAAAAGGGTTTGAAAAAATATTTATGGATATGGTCGATTCAATGGGACTTGATGAAAACATGAAAGCACAATTGACGGCTTCTTTAAAAGACCAGTTCAGCGAACAAACTTTAAAAGACCAATTTGCACAGGTGTTTAATATTTTCCCTAATAAGGAAGTCAAAGTAGGTGATAGTTGGCAAAAGGAGTATTCGACCAGTGGAAGGATGGCGGCAAAGTATACTACTACTTATACCGTGAAAGAAATAGAGGGAGAACATGTAACACTGACAGCGAAAACAAAGATCACCTCATCAGCTAACGGCCAGGAGATGGACGGGACGCAGTCCGGTAATATCATCGTAGATAGCAAAACAGGTATGATGGTAAACGCTGAATTCGATCAGAATATTGAAGTAAAAACCCAGGGGCAGAAAGTGGAAGTAGTTGGAAAAGGAAGGATAAAAGGGAAGGCAAATTAAATGCCAAGGCATATAAAAATAAAGCCTCCCCGGATGGGAGGCTTTTCTTATTTTATGTTATAGCATTTTCGGCATCGGGGTTCATACACATCCTTAGCCCCAAGCATTACCTGGTCGTCATTAGGAATTTTGCGATATGAATAGTTGGCAATATTGCCGCATTGCATGCAAATGGCATGAAGCTTTGTTACATAATCGGCCTTTGCCATAATATAAGGCATCTGGCCAAAGGGTTTGCCGAGATAGTCCATATCCAGGCCTGCAACAATTACCCGGATGCCCCGGAAGGCAAGCTCATCACATACATTGGCGATCTCTTCATCAAAGAACTGGGCTTCATCGATGCCGATCACATCAACATCTCCATCTGCCATCAGGAGTATTTTCTGAGAATTGTCGACGGGAGTGGAGTGAATGGCGGATGCATCATGTGAAACGATTTTCACCTCATCATACCTCACATCAATGGCAGGCTTAAATATCTCTACTTTCAGGTTGGCGATCTTCACTCTTTTCAGGCGGCGGATCAGTTCCTCTGTCTTTCCGCTGAACATGGAGCCACAGATCACTTCTATACTTCCCCTTCGTTCACCGCTGGTATTGGGTTCAATAAACATTGTTAAGATTTAGGTATTCAGGAATAGCTCTGGCTTTATTGGCAAACTGTTTGTAATTTTAGAACACTTGTTACGTTGACTGATTGTACCACGACATTTTCAGCCAATTATTTCATCAGCGGTCAAAAATACATAATGGAACGAATCGAAGCACTTATCAGCAAATTAAAAGAACAGTTCGAGCAACAGGCTGACCCCAATCTTCTGTTGGGTACTGTTCAGTTATTACAATTTGAATTGACAAAGCTGAAGACCAGCAGCCAGCAAAGCCTTGGTACGGCTAAAGTGGCTGTTATTCTGCCAATGGCTAATGCAATAGGAGCTGTGGCATCAGCCCATGAAAAGTACGCCCCGAAGCCTGTGGAAAAGACAACACATGAAGTGAAGGAAACAGTGCTGGTGGACAATGGCTCTCTTTCCGTAGTGCAAAAAAATGGTCAGTTGGATATGGTATTTGACCCGATGACGGAAATACCAACCCTATCACATCAGCCAAAAGAAAAAGAAGTGAATGATAAAGCTGTTCAGGAAGAATCGTTGAATGATAAATTAAAACAGGGTAAGACAGAGTTGATCGAAGTGTTAAAAGAAACCCCGGTAAAAGATCTTCGCAAGGCGGTTGGTATTAATGACCGGTTTCTTTTTATCAATGAATTGTTCAGGGGGGATGAGAATATGTACGAAAGGAGTATAAAAACCATCAACAGTTTTAATATCTATGCCGAAGCTGAATATTGGATCAGTCGTGAGCTGAAATTGAAATTAGGCTGGAATAATGAATCTCCTTCGGTTCAGCAATTTGATCAGTTAGTTAAGAGGCGTTTTTCCTGAATGAACTGAACTATTTTCTGAGTGGCGCCTTTGTTCGATCGCACAAAATTTCCGGCCGCCCGGCTGGAATAGTCATAATCTCCTTTGTTGATCAGTAATGCTTCAATTAAATCTTTCAACATCTTACCGTCTCTCTTTTCGTCGTTAAAGGGTATTCCCCCGCCGGATTGAACAAGGCCAATTGCCTCGGTATATTGATGATAATGCGGGCCGAATAAAACTGGTTTGTTATAAACGGCTGGTTCCAATACGTTATGCACACCGTTACTTTTTAATCCGCCACCAACGTAAGTAATGTATGCATAGTGGTACAAACGGGAAAGCATCCCTACATTATCAATGATGAGGTATCGGGAAGGCTTATTTTTTATATCTTGGTTAGCCAGACCTGAATAACGGATAACTTCTGGAAATAATGATTCTATGGATGCGAGATGCTTTTCATTTATTTCATGTGGTGCAATGATCAGTTTCAAAGATGAATCATCGATACCCGAGAACGTTTTTTGCAATACCAGCTCATCTTCCGGCCATGTGCTTCCAGCTACAATGGTTTTGTTTCCGTCAATAAATTTCTCAATAGCAGGTAGCGATCTAAACTGTTCTGCAATTTCAATCACCCGGTCAAATCTTGTATCACCGGAAACAGAACAGATATCAGACAATCCAATTTCATCTACTAATCTTTTTGATTCTGTCGTTTGCACAAACAAATGATCAAACCGGGAAAGCATCTTTCGCTGCAATTGGCCATACCATTTAAAGAACGGCATATCTTTTCTGAACAAAGCGGAAACCAGCAACAATGGAATGTTCCTGTATTTTATTTTCTTCAGGTAGTAATACCAGAATTCATACTTGACAAAAATGACGAGTGATGGATGAACGATCTCTAAAAACCGTTTTGCATTCCGGGGGCCATCCATTGGCAAATAGAAGACCCAGTCGGCGCCTTTATAATTTTTCTGCACTTCATATCCCGATGGAGAAAAAAAGGTCAGCAGGAGTTGATAATCCGGATATAAGAATTTTAGCTTTTCCAGGACGGGTCTTCCCTGCTCAAATTCGCCTAAAGAAGCACAATGCATCCATATTATTTTACCATCAGCAGGGATAGCCTGTTTTAGCCTTTCAAATACTCCTTTCCTTCCCAGCAACCATTTTTTTGCCTTTGGATTGAACAGGGATGCCGCAATAATTCCGACCCGGTAAAGCCACAAAAAAATATTATAGAAAAATACTGACAAAGTGCTGGTTATAAATAAGGAGCAAATGTAAAAGCAATCGGGTAAACTACCCTTAATTTACTATTTTTGCGGCACTTTTAAAGCTAAATAATACCGAATGCGACCAATCCAGATGGTGGATACCAAAACCCAGTATCACAAGATAAAGACCGAGGTAGATAAAGCTGTTATTGATGTTATGGAAAGCTCGGCTTTTATCAACGGTAAAATTGTACAGGAGTTCTCTGCTAATCTTTCTGCTTATCTCGGCATAAAGCATACTATCCCTTGTGCCAACGGAACAGATGCATTACAGATTGCTATGATGGCCTTAGGGCTGCAGCCGGGAGATGAAGTGATCACACCTTCTTTTACTTATATCGCAACTACTGAAGTGATCGCTTTGCTAAAATTAACCCCGGTTTTTGTAGAAGTAAATCCACAAACTTTTTGCATAGATCCTGCTGCTGTTGAAAATGCTATTACACCAAAGACAAAAGCAATTGTTCCTGTTCATTTGTACGGCCATGCCGCCCCGATGGAGGAGATCATGGCGATTGCGAAAAAGTATAACCTGTTTGTGATTGAAGACAACGCACAGGCTATCGGGTGTGATTATACTTTTTCAGGTGGCACTAAAAAGAAAACAGGTACTATCGGGCATATCGGTACAACCTCTTTTTACCCATCCAAGAATCTCGGTGCTTTTGGGGATGGCGGGGCCATTTTTACCAACGATGATGAGCTGGCTGTGAAATTAAAAATGATGGCTAATCATGGTCAGAGCAAACAATATTATCATGATGTTGTGGGTTGTAACAGCCGGTTAGATTCTATACAGGCTGCTATTCTTGATATTAAGCTTAGGTATCTTGATGAGTATTGTGATGCCCGAAGGAAGGTGGCGGATTACTATGACAATGCATTTGCTGGTAATCCTAAAATTAAAACACCTTTCAGGGCTGCCTATTCCCGTCATGTCTTTCATCAGTATACGTTGATACTGGAAGGTGTTGATCGCAATGGGTTGAAACAATTCCTGGCAGATAATAATATTCCGGCCATGATCTATTACCCGGTACCCGGGCATAAACAAAAAATGTTTGAACAGTTCAATACAGCTTCCCAGGCAATGCCTGTAACGGATTGGCTGACAGAGAGGGTAATTTCTTTGCCGATCCATACGGAAATGGATGAAGAGCAGTTAAACTTTATTACTACCAAAGTTTTAGAATTCGTAAATAAATAAGCTGGCTATGAAAATTGCAGTTGTTGGAACAGGCTATGTTGGTTTAGTAACAGGAACTTGTTTTGCGGAAACAGGTAATGATGTGACCTGTGTTGATATTGATGTCAACAAGGTGGCCAAGCTAAGCAATGGCGAGATCACAATTTATGAACCGGGTTTAGAGAAACTCTTTCTTCGAAACCTGAAAGAAGAACGCCTTCATTTTACTACTAATCTTGCTGAGGCGGTTAAAGATGCCTTGTTAATATTCCTGGCTTTGCCCACACCGCCTGACGAAAACGGTTCTGCAGATCTTAAATATATCCTTGGAGTTGCAGATGAATTAGGGAAGCTTCTAAACCCTGATGGCTATAAAGTAATTGTTGATAAGAGTACCGTGCCGGTCGGTACGGCAGACAAAGTAAGGAATGCAATTTTAAAAAATGGCGGGGAGGAATTGAGCAATTCTTTTGATGTGGTGTCTAATCCGGAATTTTTGAGGGAGGGATTTGCGGTGGAAGATTTTATGAAACCGGACAGGGTGGTGATCGGAACTGAATCTGAAAAAGCAAGAAAAGTAATAAATGAGTTGTATGCCCCTTTTGTTCGCCAGGGAAACCCGGTGATCTTTATGGATGAACGTTCAGCAGAATTGGCAAAGTATGCTGCCAATTCATTTTTAGCGACCAAGATATCTTTCATGAATGAGATTGCCAATCTCTGCGAGTTATTTGGAGCTGATGTGGATATGGTACGCCGGGGCATTGGAAGCGATGACAGGATTGGCAAACGTTTCTTATTTCCTGGTATTGGATACGGTGGAAGCTGTTTTCCTAAGGATGTGCAGGCATTGGTAAAATCAGCCAGCGAAGTGAACTATGATTTTAAGATACTGAATGCAGTAATGGCTGTAAACGAAAAGCAAAAGCTTCATTTACTCCCGGGGATAAAAAAATATTTCGGTAATGATCTCAAGGGAAAACATTTTGCCTTGTGGGGATTATCTTTTAAGCCGGGTACAGATGATATCCGTGAAGCCCCGGCTTTATATATTATTGATGCTTTGTTAGGTGAGGGTGCCACTGTAGCTGCATTTGACCCTGAAGCCATGAAGAATGTGAAAGAACAGTTAGGGGATAAAATAGTGTATGCGGAAAGCCAGTATGAAGCATTAAAAGATGCCGATGCGCTGATCATCGCTACTGAATGGAATGAATTCCGCACCCCTGACTTTGCAAAGATCGCAGCAAGGCTGAAAAACAAAGCTATTTTTGACGGACGTAATTTATTTGATCTTGAGGCAATGCGTAACCTGGGCTTTCATTACGAAAGTGTGGGAAGGGAAGTAATTAATTAAATAACGATGGAACGTAAAAGGGTATTAATAACAGGTGCTGCCGGCTTTCTCGGTTCCCATCTTTGCGATCGTTTCATCAGCGAAGGTTATCATGTTATGGGTATGGATAACCTGATAACAGGTGACCTGAAGAATATTGAGCATTTGTTTAAACTGGAGCAATTTGAATTTTATCATCATGATGTAACCAAGTTTATTCATATTCCCGGCCGGCTTGATTATATACTTCATTTTGCTTCGCCTGCCAGTCCGATTGATTATCTGAAAATTCCTATTCAGACATTGAAAGTAGGTGCAATGGGTACGCATAATTGTTTAGGGCTGGCGAAAACAAAAGGCGCAAGAATTTTAGTAGCATCGACCAGCGAAGTATACGGAGACCCATTAGTGCACCCCCAGCCAGAGGAATATTGGGGTAATGTAAACCCTGTCGGCCCAAGAGGTGTGTATGATGAAGCAAAGCGGTATATGGAATCTATCACTATGGCATATCATACTTTTCATTTGGTGGAAACGAGGATTGCCAGGATATTTAATACTTACGGCCCCCGCATGAGGTTAAATGATGGAAGGGCTTTGCCTGCTTTTATCGGGCAGGCATTACGGGGTGAAGATTTGACCGTGTTTGGGGACGGTTCACAAACACGGAGTTTTTGTTATGTGGATGATCTGATTGATGGTATTTATAAATTGTTATTCAGTGATTATAATTTGCCTGTAAATATTGGCAACCCAACAGAGATTTCCTTAAAAGACTTTGCCAACGAAATACTTGTATTGACAGGCAGTAAAGTAAAGATTATTTACAAGCCTTTACCTGAGGATGATCCAAAACAGCGGCAGCCAGATATTACAAAGGCCCGGAATATTTTGGGATGGGAGCCAAAAGTTGACAGGGCTGCGGGGTTAAGAATTACGTATGAATATTTCAATTCACTTCCCAAAGAAGAATTAACAAAATTGCCTAAAGAATTTATTAGCCGGACATAAATCATAAAAGTACGATGTATAAAGAACTAGTTGATCGCAAAGCCAAACTGGCCGTAATAGGATTAGGATATGTAGGATTGCCCATTGCATTGGAGTTTGCAAAGAAGATTTCAGTGATTGGTTTTGATATCAGCGCCAGGCGTATCGAAATGATGAAGCAGGGTATTGATCCCAGCAGTGAGCTTGAAAAAGAAGCTTTTGACGGCTGTGATATAGTTTTTACCGATTCATTAGAGGTGCTTCGGGAAGCGAGATTCTTTATAGTAGCGGTGCCTACTCCTGTGGATGAGCATAATGTTCCTGATCTTACACCTGTACAAAAGGCATCTGAAACAATCGGAAAAGTTATCAAGAAGGGTGATTATGTGGTATTTGAATCAACGGTTTACCCGGGATGTACGGAAGAGGATTGTTTGCCGATCATTGAGAAATTATCAGGATTGAAGAATATCACTGATTTCAAACTGGGTTATTCTCCTGAAAGAATTAATCCGGGAGATAAAAACCACACACTGGCCACTATTGTTAAAGTAGCATCAGGCTGCGATGCAGAATCATTAGAAGAAATCGCAAAAACCTATGAACTGGTGGTAAAAGCCGGTGTGCACAGGGCTTCCTCTATTAAAGTGGCGGAAGCCGCCAAGATTATCGAGAACACCCAACGGGATCTCAATATTGCATTAATGAATGAGTTGTCCATCATTTTCAATATGATGAATATAAACACTTATGAAGTGCTGGAAGCCGCAGGCACAAAGTGGAATTTTTTGAAATTTCAGCCGGGACTTGTTGGAGGGCACTGCATTGGTGTTGATCCCTATTACCTTACTTACAAAGCCAGTGAACTGGGATATGATGCAGAAGTAATACTTGCCGGTCGTAACATTAATGATAATATGGCCAAATATGTTGCCAAGACAGTAGTGCAGCATATCATAAAAAATTCGGGAGATGTGAAGTCATCTAAAGTACTTGTAAAAGGGGCTACTTTTAAGGAAAATGTAAGTGATATCCGTAATTCCAAAGTCGCTGATGTGGTAAAGGCATTGAGGTCTTATTACATCAATGTTGATGTGGAAGATCCACATGCTGATTCGGATGAACTGCAACATGAATATGGATTTGGGTTAACGAAGAACATTGGAAATGACTACGACGCCGTGATCGTTACAGTACCGCATAACGATTACAAGGAACTTGGAGATGATTATTTTGCAGGTATCACCAGGCCTCATGCCATGATAGCAGATCTGAAGGGTATCTATCGTAATCGAATAACCAAAAGAACATACTGGAGTCTGTAATAATGCCATTTCAAAAAACTGATATACCGGGATTGTTAGTGTTCGAGCCAAGTGTATTCGAAGACAGCCGCGGCTATTTCTTTGAATCGTACAATGAAAATATTTTTCGCCAGGAAGGAATTGACATCCGATGGGTGCAGGACAATCAGTCTTCATCAACTTATGGAGTTATCCGCGGACTGCATTATCAGTTACCACCTTTTGCTCAATCTAAATTAATCAGGGTGTTAAAAGGAAAAATTCTGGATGTTGCTGTCGATATCCGTAAGGGATCACCAACTTTCGGAAATGTTTTTACACAGAAACTATCAGCAAAAAATAGAAAACAATTGTTCATCCCTGCCGGGTTTGCTCATGGCTTTTCTGTGTTGAGTGAAAAGGCAGAAGTGTTATATAAATGCGATAATTTTTACAGCAAGGAAACAGAGGCGGGGATAATTTATAATGATGCTGAGTTAAATATTGACTGGCAAATACCGGCAGAACTGGCTATTGTTTCTGAAAAAGATAAGGGCCTTCCGTCGCTGGCTCAATGTAATAACAGCTTTGTATTCGGAAGCTGATGATAACGAAGCCTAAAATACTGGTTACTGGTGCTAATGGGCAGTTAGGAAAAGAGCTTCAACAAATTGCACCTTCATTTTCCCGATTCGAATTTATTTTCTTATCAAGAGCAGATTTGCCTATTCATCATTTCGGGTTAGTGAGAAATTTTTTCAAAGGGTATCATCCGCAGTACTTGATCAACTGTGCTGCCTATACTGCAGTTGACCGGGCTGAACAGGAAAGAGACAAAGCCTTCCAGGTAAATGGCGAAGCAGTGGGAGTGCTGGCAGCTATTTGCAAAGAGCAGGATTGCCGGTTCATTCATATTTCAACGGATTATGTCTTTGATGGAACTGCTACTGTACCTTATAAAGAAGACTCACCAACAAACCCGCAAAATGTGTATGGCGCATCTAAACTCGAAGGTGAGAAGCAGACGTTGCAATTCAATTCTGATGCAATTATCATACGTACTTCATGGGTGTATTCAGAATTTGGGAAGAACTTTGTGAAGACTATGCTTAGGCTTCTGAATGAAAAAGAAGAAATTAATGTAGTGAACGACCAGGTGGGCTCACCTACTTATGCGAAAGATCTGGCAGAAATTATTCTTCAAATTATTGCTTCACAAAACTGGCAACCGGGTGTTTATCATTTCTGTAATGAAGGAGTGATTAGTTGGTACGATTTTGCTTTGGCCATAAATGAGCTGATAGGTAGTAAGTGCAAGATAAATCCGATACCATCCTCAGAATACGCCACAGCCGCAAAGCGACCGGCTTACTCAGTATTGGATACCTCAAAAATTCACAAAACTCTTAATGTCAGAAAAAAAGATTGGATACAAAGCCTGAGCTCTTGTATATCTAATCTACAATAAAAAAACCTCCCGGTTTTCGACGGGAGGCTCTCTGTTGACCCATAAGGATTCGAACCTTAAATGACTGAACCAAAATCAGTAGTGTTACCATTACACCATGGGTCAATCC
>JBGAQD010000031.1:0-36404 GCA_044220915.1 Chitinophagaceae bacterium | reverse complement strand
GCCTACGGCAGCCAGTGCGGCTGCAGACCTGAACGGCAAGGCTACGCAAATTGCCTGTACTGCTATACTGCAGCGAATGAAACAGGTAGCGGCAGATGAACTGAACGTTGATACTGCATTGATCGAAATAAAAGATGAGTGGGTGTATGCCGGCGGAACAAAGACAGCATGGGACTGGAAGAGGTTGATAATGGCGACCTATGTTAAGCGAATCAGTTTGTCGGAGCATGGACATTATACACCTCCGGGTATTCATTATGATGCAAGCAAAGAAAAGGGACATCCGTTCGCTTATCATGTGTATGGTACTGCTATTATTACGGTAACGGTTGATTGTCTTCGGGGTATCTATGAAACTGACTCCGTAAAAGTGGTGCATGATTTTGGCAGCAGTATGAATACGATGATCGATATCGGTCAGTGTGAGGGCGGTATTGTTCAGGGTATTGGCTGGATGACGATGGAAGAGATCGTCTATGACAGAGAGGGAAAGCTCCGGAGCAACGCATTAAGCACTTATAAAGTACCGGATATTTATTCGGTACCGAAAGAAATAACGATACATCCGTTAGACACCAGTAAAGACAATCTTGCCATATTCCGCAGCAAGGCGGTAGGCGAGCCACCCCTGATGTATGGCATTGGCGCTTATTTTGCGTTGCGCAATGCAGTGAAGGCTTTTAACCCTGCTGCGATCATTCCTTATGATGCACCGATGACACCGGAGAAAGTACTGATGAGTTTATACCCCCAGCCCTAAAGGAGAATTAAGAAGTTTACTATTATGCAAAATTCTTTACCGGTTTGGCAACTCATAAATAAAAGCCTGCTAGAAAATGTTCCAGCAATGCTGCTCTATGTTTTAGAAAGTAAGGGCAGCAGCCCCGGCCGGCAGGGATTTTCTATGGCGGTTACTGCAAAGGGAGAAATGGAGGGTTCTATCGGTGGCGGTATCATGGAACATAAGTTTGTGGAGCTGGCAAAGGAAAAAATGAAGAAACAAGATACGGGGGACAAGGAACAAGGGGCTCTGCTAAAGAAACAGGTGCATGATAAAATGGCCGGTGCTGATCAAAGCGGATTGATATGCTCGGGGGAGCAAACTATTTTATTATACGCTGTTAAAGAAAAAGATGCTGCGACTGTTCAGTCCATTATTCATTCTCTGGAGCAACACAAAAATGGTACCCTGCGGATTTCGCCGGAAGGGCTGTTCTTTTCAGCAGCCATCCCGGCAACGGATTTTCATTTTGATATCCTCCCGGAGCAGGGATGGGAATATGCAGAGAAGACCGGTTATAAAAACCAGCTTTTTATCATTGGCGGCGGACATTGTGCTTTAGCATTTTCAAAACTGATGCGGGAAATGGATTTTTATATCACCCTGTATGAAGAACGGGAAAGCCTGCATACTGTTCTGCAAAATGAGTTTGCCCACGAGGTGAACATTGTGGATGATTATACGGCGTTGTCCAATCTTATTCCGTCGGGGCCGAATCAATATGTGGTCATTATGACATTTGGTTACCGAACAGATGATATTGCATTACGTTCATTGATAAATAAAACATTTACCTACCTCGGAGTACTGGGCAGCAAGAAGAAAATGGAGAAACTATTTGATGATTACAGGGCTGATGGAATTACAGAATCTGTTTTGCAACGAATTCATTCTCCTGTTGGTCTTGATATCAGCAGCCAGACGCCGGAAGAAATTGCCGTTAGTATTGCGGCAGAAATTATTCAGGTAAAAAATAAACAGCCATGAGACCTTTTTTCATTTTTCTGCTTTTCCCCTTCTTTTCACATTCACAGCAACCATATTCAGTGAATGATCTGAAGAATGGAAAATTCAAAGAAGACAGCAGCTATATTTATACATTACCTTTTGAACATAAGAAGAAAGTTTTTTTGGTACAGGGTTATGAAAGTATGTTCAGCCATAAAGGCGAAAAAGCCCTTGACTTTAAAGTAAAGACCGGAACAAAAGTATGTGCGGCCAGGGGCGGTGTGGTTACAGCAGTGAGAAAAGATTCCGACAGACGAGGATTGAAAACAGAGAATTTAAGCGACGGAAATTATATTTTCATCCAACACGATGACGGCTCTGAAGCCAACTACTGGCATTTTAAAAAAGATGGTGTGGTAGTGAGTGTTGGTGATACTGTACAGGCGGGTCAACAGATCGGGTACAGTGGCAATACCGGCTATTCAGCATTTCCACATTTGCATTTTGAAGTGAGGGGCTATACCGTTGCAGGTAAGTATGAACAACTGCCAACAAGATTCTATACACAACGGGGCATTATTTACCTGCGGCCGGGAAAGTTTTACCGGACCTTTCATCAGTGATAAACGGTTTGTCCGCCCCATTGCAATTGTGTACCTTACCCTTCCTAAAAACACTTTTATGGTTGTTGTTTATATCCTGCTGGGGCTTATCATTACTTTGTTACTGCTGGCATTCCTGATGCCTAAAGCATATAATGTGGAAAAGACAGCTGTGATAAAAAAAACAATGGCGGAGGTTATGAATTTTGTTGGTGACCTGAACCATTACAGCCAATGGAATCCCTGGCAGCAAAGTGATCCCACGGCTAAAAGCTCCATTACCGGCACACCACACAGCAGCGGACATAAATATGCATGGGAGGGAAAGAAGGTTGGTGTGGGCAGCCTTACATTAGAAAATAAGGACGATAAACATATTCATTTCCTGCTGGAATTTTTTAAACCCTGGAAGAGTAAGGCCAAAGACAACTGGCATTTTGAACCCTGGGGAGATGGCAGCGAAACAAAAGTAACCTGGCAAAACAGCGGCGACCTGCCGTGGCCAATGGCAAGACTGATGGGACCGATGATCAATAAGAACCTGAACCACCAGTTTGAAACCGGGTTGAGTAATTTGAAGAAGCTGGTGGAGGGTTAAATATGTTTCAGCTCTGTTCTGGTTTTTTCATTTATAATATTACCGGTGTTTAGCGTTGTTGCAGGCTCAAACAACATAATCTCCACTTCTTCCTTTGCAACTGGTTTGTGCTCAACACCACGGGGCATGATGATGAATTCGCCTTCATTAATGGTAACGACCTTATCTCTCATATGCATATCAAAACTGCCTTTCACTACATAGAACAGTTCATCTTCATGATCATGGTGATGCCATACAAACTCTCCTTTGAATTTTACCAGCTTTACCTGCTGACCGTTTAATTCTCCGGCAACACGGGGATTAAAATAATCATTGAAAGAGGAAAGCTTTTCTGCAAGGTTTACTTTATCCATGACAAATAACTATTGAACAGCAATTTGATCAGCGGCATTTTTTGCTTTTTTCCGCAATTCATTTACATCTGCATCCATCGCATCATATACCAATGCCACAGCCATTCTACGGTAAGGTCTTGTTGACGGTTTACCAAATATGCGGATGTCGGTATTGTTTTGTTCCAATGCTTTTTCAACACCGGTAATCGTAAAGTGTTCTGTGGTTTTATTTGCTAACACCACTGCACTGGCTCCTGCTCTTTCAAGCTTTATTTCTGGAATTGGCAAACCAAGGATAGCTCTTGCATGCAATTCAAATTCTGACAGGTTTTGTGTTCCCGCCAGTGTTACCATGCCTGTATCATGCGGCCGCGGACTCAACTCAGAAAAATATACTCCATTGTCTGTTAAGAAAAATTCCACTCCCCATAAGCCGGCACCGGTCAATGCCGTTGTTACTTTTTCTGCCATAGTACAGGCATCAGTATAATCGCTTTCGCTGATGGCAACCGGTTGCCAGCTTTCCTGGTAATCTCCTCTTTCCTGTCTGTGTCCTATTGGCGGACAAAAAAGTGTTACTCCATTCTTTTGTGTCACCGTCAGCAATGTTATCTCTGTATGAAAAGAAATAAATTCTTCAATGATCACTTCTTTGATGTCGCCTCTTGAATTGTTGATGGCATATTCCCATACGGTTTGCTGGTCTTCTGTTCTCTTCAATACACTTTGTCCTTTGCCGCTGGATGACATTAATGGTTTAACGACACAAGGAAAACCAATATCATTGACGGCTTTCGTAAATTCTTCATAGGTGGTGGCATAAAAATATTTCGCTGTTCGTAGTCCCAGTTCTTTACTTGCCAGGTCCCTGATGAGTTTCCGGTTCATGGTAAAGTTGGCGGCTTTAGCACTGGGCACTACCTGTATATTTCGCTTTTCATATTCATAGAATCTTTCTGTTCTGATAGCTTCAATTTCGGGCACTACCAGGTCGGGTTGATATTTGGCTACTGCTAAATCTAACTGTTCGCCATTGAGCATATCAATCACTTCAAAACCATCAGCTACCTGCATGGCTGGTGCACCGGCGTAACTGTCCACCGCTATTACAGTTTGTCCCAGTCTTTTTAATGCTATTACCAGTTCTTTACCCAATTCACCGCTTCCGAGAAGAAGAATTTTTTTGTGCATACAACAATCAATAAGTTATAAAAATAGTGAAGTCCGGTCTTCCGCAAGAAACGGGTTGTACCCGGGAAAAGTGTATACGATTTTTGTATCGTAAATTTAAAGCAATGACCGACTACGAAAGAATTGAAAAGGCCATCCATTACCTGCAGGAAAATTTTACCCGGCAGCCCGACCTGGATCAAGTGGCGAAACAGGTGCATGTAAGTCCTTATCATTTTCAGCGAATGTTCAAGGACTGGGCGGGGGTGAGTCCCAAAAAATTCCTGCAATATATCAGTATTGAACATGCCAAAAACCTGCTGAAGAAAAACCTGACACTAAGTGAGGTAAGTTTTGAAACCGGCCTCTCCGGTAGCAGCCGCCTGCACGACCTGTTCATTAGTATTGAAGGAATGACGCCAGGAGAATATAAAAATGGCGGCGAGCAATTGCATATTAATTACAGTTATGCAGAATCGCCGTTCGGGAATATTATAGTTGCCTCCACCACAAAAGGTATTTGTCATTTAGCTTTTGCAGATGATGAAGTCATGGCATTGGGAGAATTAAAAAAACTTTTTCCTAATGCTTTCTTCCGGCAGGTGGTGGATACAATACAACAAAATGCCTTGTTCATATTTACACAGGACTGGAAAAATCTCTCTGCTATAAAACTGCACTTAAAAGGAACAGCCTTTCAACTAAAGGTGTGGGAAACATTATTAAAAATACCACTTGGTGGTTTATCTACTTATTCTTCCATTGCTGCCGCCACCGGTAATGAAAAAGCATCAAGGGCTGTTGGTACAGCAGTTGGTGATAACCCCGTAGCCTTTTTAATCCCCTGCCACCGGGTCATCAGATCCACCGGTTCCATCGGGCAGTATCACTGGGGCGGCAACCGCAAAACAGCAATTATCGGCTGGGAGTCTGCCAAAGTATTAGCAGAAAACTAACTCCGCAAGTTTCGGGTTGTTGTCCGTTGATCTTCTTTTCATTTTTACAATACAAAAAAAACAATGAAGACCTTTATTTTTATTCATGGTTCCTGGCATAGTTCCTGGAACTGGCACAAAGTGGTGCCGCTACTAGAAAAAGCAGGTCATAAGGCTATTGCTATTGATCTGCCGGGCATGGGCCGTGATAAAACACCCATCAGTGAAGTGAAAATGAAAACAACAGTAGAAAAGATCTGTCGACTCATTGACAATATCGAAGGCAAGGTGATATTAGTGGGTCACAGTAAAAACGGAATCATGATCTCACAGGCCGCTGAATACCGGCCCCATAAAATTGAAAAGCTTATCTACCTGGCGGCTTATTTAATTCCCAACGGAAAAACACAACGGGAGTATTCGCTGCAGGATACTGGCGGAGTGCTTAAACCTTATGTTACGCCATACCCGGAACTGAATGCACATACATTACAACCGGCTATCTATAAAGAAGGGCTTTATCATGATTGTGATGATTATATCACAGAACTGGCCAACGTTTTACTGAGTCATGAACCTGTTGAATCCGGCATTACACCCCTTCAGCTCACAGAAGAAAATTTTGGTTCTGTTCCCCGATATTATATTGAATGCACAGAAGACAGGGCGGTAACACCGCTCATTCAGCAAAAGATGTATAAAGAAACTCCCTGCAAAAAAGTATTCAGCATGGCGACAAGTCATTCGCCTTTTTTCAGCCAACCGGAGAAGCTGGCTGCAATATTTTGCGAGATAGCTGCAGCATGATAAAATCCTCACAGGTTATTTCCACCTGTGAGGAGTATTCATTTAAAAGAAGAATTGTTCTTTAACGATCTTTCCATCTTTCACTTCGTACACTGCAATCTCGTCTAATTTTATTCTTCCGGCCCCTTTCATCGTTACATCCATACCCATAGCCACTGAGAAATGGTTTCCCGCAATGACCGGCTCCGTAGAATAACCACCGTGCATTTCTTCCACCATTGCACCAAAGGCTTCTCCTTTTTTACGGATGGCTTCTATCCCTTCTGCATTACCCATTCCCATTGCTGCAGCATGGGCCGGTTCTATACTAACTGCATTATCAGCATACAGTTCGGCCTGTATCTTATCCCATTGGCCGGTTTGTGCCAGTTCATTAAACCTTGCGGCTACTTCTTGTGTTGTCATATTTGTTGATTTGTTTTTTGAAAATGGACATAAAAGCTACATTGTTTTTATTTGGCAAACAATTAAATAATTATGAACCCTGAAATTTCAGGGATGAACTTATTTTTATTACCTGAATAATAAAATAACCCGTGTGAAGCCTCTTTTTTCTGT
The DNA here is from genome assembly GCA_044220915.1 of Chitinophagaceae bacterium. Taxonomy (GTDB): domain Bacteria; phylum Bacteroidota; class Bacteroidia; order Chitinophagales; family Chitinophagaceae; genus JJ008. The sequence continues at coordinate 29,667 of JBGAQD010000031.1, read as the reverse complement.
GTTTCTCTTGTTCGTTATTACCAGCTGCTCTGTCAGTAAAAATCCCCTGCGCCAGCAGGTGAAGGGTCTGCAAAAGGGGACCATAAAAGATGACAGCAGCTATGTATATGCATTACCTTTTGAAGAGGGAAAAACGTTCCGGGTGATACAGGGTTATTTCAGCCGTTTTACCCATAAAGAAAGAGCAGCCCTTGATTTTAATATGAAACGGGGCACCAACATCACTGCTGCAAGAGAAGGAGTAGTTGTAAGAGTAAAAGAAGATGGCAGCAAAGGCGGGTTGAATAAGAAATACCGGTCGCATGGTAATAATATTGTGATACAACACAGTGATGGATCGAGGGCGGGTTACTGGCATTTACAACATGACGGTGCCCTGGTGAATGTTGGTGACACTGTGAAAAGAGGACAGGTGATTGCCCTGAGTGGCAAAACCGGTTATGCATTTGTTCCTCATTTGCATTTCTTAGTATGGACATCCCGCAACGGCCAATGGCAGCAGGTGGCCACCCGTTTTCAAACATCAAAAGGAATAAAATATTTACGGGGCTGGAAAAAGTACCGCAATGGCAGCCGGGAGTAATTACTTTTGACAAAATTCATTTTCATTGGAAGATTTTTTCAGCCGGCTTGTTTCAGATATTCAGCATTCTTCCTGGTGGGAATGGATGGCGGTGCTTGCAGGTATTGCCAGTGTGTGGTTCAGCAAAAAAGAGAATATCCTTGTTTACCCGGTTGGCCTTGTCAATACCATTATTTATATCTGGTTGAGTTTTAAAGGCGACCTGCTCGGTGAAGCCTCTGTAAATCTTTATTATACCATAATGAGTATCTATGGCTGGATATTGTGGTCCAGAAGAGATACCCGGCATCAGCCCGTTGTGCATGTTACGTTCTCTGATAAAAAATGGTGGTTGTACCAGCTTGCTTTCTTCGCTGCATTTTATACTATTGTCTTTTTATTACTTACTTATCTGAAGGAAGATTTTGCTCCTGGTGCTATCCCCTGGGCAGATGCATTTGCCTCCGCTACTGCTTTCACCGGCATGTGGCTGATGACCAAGAAAAAGGTGGAAAGCTGGTACTGGTGGATCGCCACCAATATTGCATCCATTCCATTGTATTATGTGAAAGAATATGCGTTAACCAGTGTTTATTATCTGATATTACTGGTAATGGCCGTTTTTGGTTTACTGGAGTGGATGAAAAAAGCAAAACAATCTCATGCTTAAAAAGATCGTCATCATAGGACCTGAAAGCACTGGTAAAAGTACCCTGTGTGAACAATTGGCACAACACTATGAAACCATGTGGTGCCCGGAGTTTGCAAGGGATTATTTACTCAGCAATGGTACCAATTATGAATATGAAGACCTGCTTACTATCGCCAAAGGCCAGCTGGCAATGGAAGATGAGTATACAAACATCATGGAAAGAAATTCATTACCGATGCTGGAGGCGGGGGGCCATCTTCCCTTGTTCATTGACACGGATATGTATGTGATGAAAGTGTGGTGTGAGTTTGTGTTCCGCAAATGCCATCGTTTTATTCTTGACCAGATCGTAAGCAGGAAATATGATCTGTACCTCTTATGTAATACAGACCTGCCCTGGGTTAAGGATGAACTGCGGGAGTACCCCGACCTGGAAAGCCGCCGGAAATTGTATCATATCTATAAGGACATCATGGTCAACCAATCAGTTCCCTGGGTTGATATCAGTGGTAATGATGAAGTACGACTGCAAAAAGCCATCCGTGCAGTTGATCCGCTACTGAAATAATTGTTGCTATTTTCGAATCCGATGAAAGAAGCTTTACAAAAAAATCACCGGCTTGTCTTTTACGGCATGTGGTTATTGCTGGGGTTGATGCAGGCAGGTCTTACAGAGTTACAGGACGACGAGGCTTATTACTGGGTATTTTCCAAATATCTCAGCATGGGGTATTTTGATCATCCCCCCATGACAGCCCTGCTGATAAAAATGGGTTATGCTCTCTTCCCCAACGAACTGGGTGTACGTCTATTTCCGCTGCTGCTGAATGTTTTATCCCTGTTCATTATTGAAAAGCTTACCGATAAGAAAAACCCTTTCCTCTTTTATGGTATTGTTTTATCGCTGGCCATACTGCAGCTAAGCGGTTTCAATGCTGTACCGGACACACCACTCATTTTTTTTACCGCTTTGTTCCTTTTATGTTATAAAAATTTTGCAGCGAAGCAATCATGGCGAAACAGCCTCCTGCTGAGTTTTTCTGTTGCGCTTCTTTTTTATACCAAGTATCATGCAGTGCTCATCGTGTTGTTTACCCTTTTCTCCAACCTACGATTGCTGACCATGTATAAAACATATGTAGCCGGGCTGATCGCTTTGCTGCTTTTTCTTCCACACCTGGTTTGGCAATGGGAACATAACTGGGTAAGCTTCCGCTATCATTTGTTTGAAAGCAATGTAAATGCTTATCAATTTTCCTTCACCGCCGAATATTTATCAGGCCAGTTGCTGTTGGCTGGCCCCGTTGCTGGTTTTATTTTATTACCCGCAGCATTTTTATACAAGACAACAAATGCAACAGAGAAGGCAATGCGCTGGAGCATGATCGGTATTTATATTTTCTTTTTGTTAAGTTCTTTCCGCGGGAAAGTAGAGGCCAACTGGACCTCTCCGGCTATTGTTTCATTAATAGTGCTGTCGCATCAATACCTGCAGGAAAAAATAAACTGGCAAAAACTCCTGTTCAGATTGTTGCCCATTACCTTATTCATTGTTCTGTTTGCGAGGGTAATAATGATTGAAGATATATTGCCGGTAAAAGGAATACAACAACGTTACCATGCCTGGAAAGAGTGGCCAGCCACCATGAGAGATAAAACAAAAGGCTTGCCGGTCGTTTTCAGTAATTCTTATCAACGGGCTAGCAAGTATTGGTTCTATTCCGGGCAAATGACCTTGTCACAAAACCTTTATAAGGAAAGAAGAAATAATTATAATTTCTGGCCGATTGAAAACGAACTAATAGGTAAGCCGGTTTATTTTTTAGATATCTACAACCTGAAGAACTTCCCTGATTCTTTGAAAACACCTATCGGATATGTTGGCTACCGGTATGATTCTTCTTTTCTTTCTTTCAGCACCGTCAATATTCCTTTACAAGCAGAACATCGTATTCTCCGGCGAGATTCGCTGCGTTTTCATTATGGCGGAATGCCAATGATAGGCGCAGACCAATGGTCCTACTTACATAAACATCCCCAATCAGAATACCATGTCCACCTTGTTTTCTTCCAGGGAAAAAAGATCATAACCGAGATTCCTGTGCTATTGGATATTGACCGTATCAATCAAAAAACAGGTAATTGTTCTTTCTCCGTGAAGCCAGATCTTCCGGGGGGGCACTATCGAATAATGCTGTCTTTCGCTGTTCCGGGCTATAATCCTACCCATAACAGTGAAAAAATAAAATTAGTTATTGACTGACTTGTTATGGCGGCAGTGTACCAACAATCCGTTGTATATCCGGATCGGTTTGCAGGTTATTCATCTGTTGCATTATAGCTCTCGATCTTCCGGCAACAAAGGAGGACAATGGTTTTACTTTATATCGTTTCGGGCTGGGTAAACAAGCAGCTATCATGGCGGCTTCCTGTCGAGTCAGGTTTTTTGCCGGTTTATTAAAATAAATCTCCGATGCCATTTCTATTCCGAAAATACCTTCTCCCATTTCTATCACATTCAGGTACACTTCCATTATTCTTTTCTTCCCCCATATCAGTTCAATCATAAAAGTAAAATATACTTCCAGCCCTTTGCGGATAAAACTTCTTCCCTGCCACAGAAAAACGTTCTTTGCCACTTGCTGGCTGATGGTGCTGGCTCCTCTTATCCGTCCGGGTTTTTTCTCATTGTACTTCATTGCTTTTTTGATACTCTTCCAGTCAAAACCATGATGGTCGGGAAACAACTGGTCTTCTGAAGCAATAACGGCCAGCCTTGCATTGGGTGATATAGCGTTTCTTCCCACATAATCTCTTTTCAATCCGTGTCCGCTGACCCAGCTTACCAATTGTGTCATCGTTATGGGAGGGTTCACCCATTTCAATAATATGATGTAGCAGAACTGGAAAATGAAAATCCAGAGAAAGATGCGTTTGCTCCACTTCCAGAGTTTGCGGAGAAACAGTTTTGTTTTCGAGTTCTTTTTTTCAGAGTCGTTTGCCATATACTAGTAATCCCCAGATCAGTGCAATGCCAAAAATGATTAAAATAATCCCATTGATACGGTTAATGATATGAATGTTGTGCGGGGTTAGCCGGTTACGGATCTTTCCGGCGAGAAATACTTTTAAAATATCGGCACCCAGCATCCAGATAAGACAGGTGGAAAAAATAACAATGCGTTCGTTTACGGTATGAGCTATTACAGCCGTGGAAGTGGTGATCCAGAAAATAAATACAGCCGGGTTCAGGGTGTTCATAAAATAACCGGCAAAAAATATTTTTGCGTAGTCCCGTTTGCGAAATTTAAACACCTGCTGGCCCTCCGCATTCACTTTCACTTTCTTAAAAAAAAGAAAGTAGATACCCATTGATACAAGAAAGACACATCCGGCTATACCTACTTCTGTTTTATAGGTTTTCAGGCTGTTGAATAATTCTGTAAAAACATTGCTGACAAGCACCAGTGTAATATCACTTGCAGATACACCAAATATAAAAGCCAGTCCGCCACGGTGCCCGTTGTTCAGGCTTTGTTTAATGATGGAAAAAAGAACCGGACCTACTGAAATACTCAGCAGTAAACCAAACCCAAGCCCTTTCAGAATCATCTCTAACATGCTACAATCAATAATTATAAAATAAAAGCCCCTTTACCGGGAGGGGTTAAAGATGTTCTGTTCAGATATGCCCTGTTTGTAAAAACCTGTTCCACTCTTCCAGCATTTTTCCTTTCATCACCCGGGGAAATTTATGCTGGCTGCCCAGTTTGCCTTTCAATTCCATGAACTTCAAGAATTTTTCTTCCGGCAATACTTCAAGAAAAACATCTTTTAATGCACTATCTCTTTCGGTAGCATAATCATCATTGAGCATCCGCAGGTTTTCATCAATTCGTTTGCGGATCATTTCTGCATCCACTTTATCGTTGGTGGCAATATACCAGCGATGGGCAAAATAGTTTTCATGCGGAAACCCCACTACTGTGTATTCTGGTATGCTTACGTTGAATTCTTCGCTTACAATTTCTATTGCCTTATTCATATTATCAACACTCAGGTGTTCGCCTGTAAGGCTCAGGAAGTGCTTGGTTCTGCCCGTAATACATACTTCACTTTTCTCCAGGTCAACAAATTTGATGGTGTCTCCCAACAGGTATCGCCATGTTCCGGCATTGGTGCTCATCAGCAATGCATATTCTTTCCCTTCTTCCACTTCATGTATCATTTTTGCTTCCGGGCTGGCTACAATGTGTCCATCGCTGTCAAAATTTTTATCGTCGAACGGAACGAACTCGAAAAAGATATTATTATTCAGAATAAGCTGCATGCCTTTGGCATGTTCCCTTGTTTTATATCCAATAAAGCCTTCGCTGGATAAATAATTCTCAATATAAACAATGGGTTTGCCCAATAGTTTTTCAAACCCCTTCTTGTAGGGTTCAAATGCAACGCCTCCGTGCACAAAGAAGCTGAAGTTGGGCCATATCTCATGAATATTCTTCGCTTTGTAATGTTCAATCACCATTTCCATACACATCTGGCACCAGGCTGGCACACCAACAATGTAGCCGATATCCCACTCTTTGGCATGCTCGACTATTTCATGCAGTTTCTGGTTCCAGTCACTCATGGCAGCAATGCGACCACCGGGTTTATAAAAACTCTGGAACCAGAAAGGTCTTTTCCTGGCAAGGATGCCGCTAAGATCACCAGCATACCAGCCGGCTTTTCCTTTCTTTAAATCGGTAGCGCCGCCAATCATCAGAAAGCCCTTCGTCATAGCTCTTTTATTGGCATCTTCGTAACGCATCAAACTCAGTAACTGCCTTAAATAGTTTACGGTATTGCTTCGTAACAGTTCCTTTGTAACGGGGATATATTTACTTGCTGCTTCAGATGTACCGGAACTGAGTGCATAGTATTTTATTTTTCCGGGCCAGGCCACGTCGGGTACGCCATCCAGTGTTTTTTTCCACCACTCTTCATAGATCTTGTTGTAATCATGGACAGGTACCAGCTCCTGGAATCTTTTTGCCGGATGTTTACTCAGCAGGGCCTCATCAAACCGGTAGTGTTGTCCAAATTCTGTAAACCTTGCTTTCTTCAATAATTTCTTCAGCACCCTTATCTGCTGTCGCCTGGGGTCGTTGGGTGGTATGCGCAAAGCCGCAGCAATTGCTCTTGGTAATTTAATATCAATAATGGTGGCCATTCGTTGCTAATGCTATAATGCTAAAGTTACGCAATGTTACAAAGCGAATAGCTGCGAATATAGTGGTCAATTTGTTTTATCCGCCCAGTTTACGGTATATTCTCCATATTAATTTCAGGTCGCTTACGGGTTCATAATCCCGGGCATACCAGTAATCCATCATTTGCAGACTTTCGAAGGGCAATTGTTGTTTTGCAGAAACAGGAATACCATTGCAGGCTATCACTGCATTATAAAGATGGGGCAGATTCTTTTCCGCAACAGCATATCCTATCCAGGTTTTTTGTGCAAACAACACGGAAAAACAATTAGCAATAAACTGAAGCGGTTTTTTTATTATAAACAACTGAACGGGGAACGTAATAATTCCGAACAAAGAAACGCTTACGTCTATTAATCTTTTCAGCCGCCGGTTGTAGGGGTTTGAAAGTTTGTAGCCGTTTTCTTTTGATACAGATTCTCCTGAAGAGTCCTTGGAGTCGCTGCCGACAATACTGCTGCTGCCTGAAGAATGAATCTTTGCAACCAGCCCATTTGGAAGTTGCTGAATTCCCTTTATAACATCAGCAAAAGATAAAGTTCCGCAGCAGAAGATAATTTCCCGGAAAGGAATAGTTAAGGATAGTTTTTTAAGGTCGTTCCAGTTACCCAGCGCTGTGGTATCGTTCTGCTGAACAGCCACTCGGCCCAGTACCCTTTGTTGCATCCCTGCATCTTTCAGCAGTTGCAGGGTTTGAATATATTCGTTTTCCGTTGCAGCTATTATAGTATTGGCATGTTCTTCTTTATCCTTGTTGCTATTCAGCACATTGGTGCTGACCAATATCCATCGTAGTATACTTATGAGGACAAAGGCGAGTACTGCGCCAAATAATACAATACCTCTTGAAAAACGATATTGTTCTGGCAACAATGCATAAGCCGCCAGTAAGACGGTCGTTGCAATCAATGTAGAGCGGAACAGTTCTGTTCTTTTATACCACCTGTCGTACAAGCCGGCATAATATGCAGCAATAAGATAAAACACGGTGAAAGCCGGAAAAGCAATCCATAATAATCTATACTCATACTCGGTTTCTGTCCGGACATACGATGTCCAGAAATTTTTCATCAGCCAGAACGATAGGAGTATCAATCCTGCATCAATCACCGGTAAGCCGATCTTTCTGATAAAACCACTCAGGGCCGAGAGCCCGGCCCTGAACCAGATGGCAATATGAATCAAAAAATTAAAGATCCCGGCCCTGCTGCCTCCATAATGTTTGCGGACAAAAATGCTCATCGCATTATAAAACATACGTACATAGTTCATGGTACCCTTGCGGGTACTTTCTCCTTTGAAATGAATAATGCTGCTGCCGGCGAAATAATAATTCTTAAATCCGGCTTTTTGTATGCGGTAACTCAGATCAACATCCTCTCCATACATAAAAAAGGTTTCATCAAAGCTGCCGACCCTATCCAACACTTCTTTTTTTATCATCATGAAGGCGCCAGCCAGCACATCCACTTCATTATTTTCATTTTCATTGAGGTGACCAAGATGGTACCTGGAAAAAGTTTTGGAACGGGGAAATAGTTTAGACAACCCGAATAATTTATAAAGAGATGTCATTGGTGAAGGAAAAGCTCTTTTGGATTCTTTGAGAAACCGGCCACTTCCGTCAATCATTTTTATTCCCAACGCTCCGGCATCAGCATTCGATTCAAAAAAGTCAATACATTTCCGAAAACAGTCCTCCGGAACAATCGTATCCGGGTTTAGAAATAAGATATATTTCCCGGAAGATTGTTGCAGACCCTGGTTACAGGCTTTGGCAAAGCCGGTGTTTTCGTTATTAGCGATGAAACGGACCGATGGAAATTTAGGCTCAAGGTATTCAATGCTGTTATCTGCTGAATTATTATCGACCACAATTATTTCAACCTGTAAACCAGTCGCCGCTGCCTGTACGGAACAAAGGCATTGTTCCAGGAAGTGCTTGACGTTGTAGTTTACTATGATGACCGATAGTTGCATTGTTAAAGTAGCTTCAAATCTAAAATCTAATCCCGACATTTCGGAGCTCAATCTAAAATGAGGGTTTTATCTTTGCCCATGCTCAAATCCACATTGATAGAAGCCACAAAAGCAGGAGCTTCGGAGATTCTTCGGTTTTTCAACAACGATTTTAAAATAAGCAATAAAGAAGGTGTCAACAACCTGGTGACAGAGGCAGATCATGCATCTGAGAAAGCAATAATGGCTGTCATCAAATCAAAATTTCCCGACCACCAGCTACTGGCGGAAGAAACCGGTGAGATCATCCAGGATTCCACTTATAAATGGATCATTGACCCGATCGACGGAACCGTGAACTTTGCACATGGCATTCCGCTGAACTGTGTTTCTATCGGTATTGAACGGAACGGCGAAATCGTTATGGGTGCTGTTTATAATCCACACCTTAATGAATTTTATTTTGCTGAAAAAGGAAAGGGTGCCACCCTGAACGATAGGCCCATCCGGGTTAGCGAACAAACAGAAACCGTCAAAGCCTGCCTGGTTACCGGTTTTCCTTACACTTATATTAATATGCCCAACGGGCCACTGGAAATATTTGAACGGTTTATCCGCAAGGGTGTTCCGGTCCGCCGGTTAGGTTCTGCGGCCATTGATCTGTGCTGGGTCGCTGCCGGACGATTCGATGGATTTTATGAACACAAGCTGGAGCCATGGGATAGTGCTGCCGGTTATCTAATAGTAGAAGAAGCCGGTGGAAAAGTGACCGATCATGAAGGAAATAAATTTTCTGTGTACCAGCACCGGGTATTAGCAACCAATGGAAAGATCCATGATGAAATGGTGGCAGTTATTAACAATAAAAAAGAATTATGAGTAATGAAAGAACAGAGATAAGTTCTCTTGGGGAATTTGGTTTGATAGAACACCTGACCAGGAACATTGAATTGCAAAACGCCTCTTCCGTTCTTGGCGTCGGTGATGATGCTGCTGTGATTGACCACTTTGGTAAACAAACAGTGATTACAACCGACCTGTTGGTTGAAGGGGTGCACTTCGACCTGATGTACACTCCGCTAAAACATCTTGGTTATAAAAGCGTCATTGTCAACCTGAGTGATGTGTATGCAATGAATGCGACACCGACTCAAATCGTTTTAAGCATTGGCATCAGCAATCGTTTTAGTTTAGAGGCGCTGGATGAATTTTATGAAGGTGTTTATGCTGCTTGTGCTAAATATGGAGTTGACCTGGTAGGCGGTGATACCACTTCTTCTCAGAAGGGTTTTATTATTTCTGTTACTGCCATTGGCGAGGTTGCTCCTGACAAATTTGTAAAAAGAAGCACCGCACAGAAAGGAGACTTGCTTTGTGTCAGTGGTAATCTTGGAGCTGCTTATGTTGGCCTGCTCTTCCTCGAACGGGAAAAGAAAATCTTTATAGAAAGCCCGGGTGTACAACCCGATCTTGAGCAGGAGTCGTATGTAATAGGAAAGCTGCTGAAGCCGGAGGCCAGAAAAGACATTGTTGAGTTTTTTGAAAAGCAGGAGATCGCCCCGACTGCCATGATGGATATCAGCGACGGGTTGAGTTCTGAGATACTACATATCTGCAAAGACAGCAACCTCGGTTGTGTGTTGTACGAAGAAAAAATACCCGTGGCGGAGGAAATGAAAAAGGCTGCATTCAAATTTGAAATAGACCCGACCGCCTGTGCGTTAAGCGGTGGTGAAGACTATGAGCTCTTGTTTACCATTCCTCAAACAGAATATGATAAGCTGGTATTAAATGAGGAAATTAGTGTGGTGGGATATATGACAGAGCCGGAGCAGGGAGCACATATTATTACCAAAGGGGGGGGCAAACATGCTATCACCGCACAAGGCTGGAACCATTTAAAATAAAGAACTGCGATTAACAGGATTTGAAAGGATTATGAGGAGAATATTGATTTTATTTTCATTATCGGTGGCAATAGTGAGTTGCGGAGTCAGCAAGTCCTCTTTTTCCCCCAACAAGAAATATTCTTTGCAGCAGGTACAAAAAGATTATTCGGTGTACCAAACCATTTTGGAAGAACATCATCCTGGTCTTTACTGGTATACTTCAAAAGACAGTATGGATCATTATTTTCAGTGGGGGCAACAACACTTAAAAGACTCGATGACAGAACCGGAGTTCAGAAAAGTGCTTACCTATGTTACTGCAAAGATCAATTGCGGTCACACTACCGTACGGTCATCAAAGGCCTGGGCAAAATACAGCGATACGGTCCGGTTGGGAAAAATGTTTCCCCTCAGCATGAAAGTATGGGATGAAGCGATGGTGGTGACAGCCAACCTGAACCGCCGGGACAGTATTTTAAAAAGAGGAACTGAGGTTTTAAAAATCAATGGCAGAACAAAAGATGCTATTATTGATACACTCTTTGATTATATTTCCACAGACGGATACAACAGAACACATAAATATCAAAGCCTCAGCAACCGTGGGTTCTTTGGTTCTTTATACACATCATTATTCGGTATAGCTGAAAAATATAGTATTGATTATAAAGATGCGAATGGCCGGGTAAAAACAATAAGCATCCCTGTTTACAACCCTGCCGCTGATACGGCTACCCGTACTGGCACCCGGCCTCTTCGACCCGCCCCGCAGCCCTCAAAAAAAGAACGAAAACGGCAACTGGCAAACACTGTTCGTTTATTAAAGATCGACTCCGTCAATCATACGGCCATGATGGACCTGTCATCATTTGGCCGGGGTTATGGGTTAAAAAAATTTTTCCAAAACTCTTTTGAGGCCCTGCAAAAAAATAATATTGGTCACCTGATCATTGATGTACGGGGAAATGGCGGCGGCAGCGTAACCAACTCTACATTACTCAGCCGTTACCTGGCAGATCAGCGATTTAAAGTCAGTGATACCTTATTTGCGGTGAAGAAAGGAGGCCGCTATGAACATTATATCCAAAATCATTTCTGGAACAAGCTATTCATGTTCTTTTTTACTAAAAAGAAAAAAGATGGTAATTATCATTTCGGCTATTTTGAACGGCATTATTTCAAGCCGAAAAAAGAAAATCATTATGATGGTAATGTATATATACTGACCGGGGGTAATTCTTTTTCGGCTACTACATTATTTGTCAGTTCTGTTATTAAACAGGATAATGTAACGGTGATTGGTGAAGAAACCGGTGGGGGTGCTTACGGCAATTCTGCCTGGCTGATACCTGATGTTACGTTGCCAGAAACTGGTCTTCGTTTTCGGTTGCCTTTGTTCAGGTTAGTAATAGACAAAACAACCCCAAAGACAGGAAGAGGGGTGCAACCAGAAATACTTTCATTGCCCACTGTAGAAGATGTGAGAAAGGGTTCTGATTATAAACTTGACAAAGCAATGGAGTTAATTAAGCTGGACAAGAAGGCGCATTAATTCCCTTCATTTAGTATCATAAAACCATCGGCATCTTTTAAGAAAGGAAGTTTCTCTCTTACTGTTTGTAAATGCTTTTCATCGAGATTCATGGTGAAAATATCTTCCTCGCCTTTCTTTGTGTACTGCACTTCTCCCATTGGGTCAACGACCATGCTTTCGCCGCTGTAATAGATATCATTCCCGTCTTTTCCTGTCCGGTTTACACCAATTACATAACACTGGTTTTCGATGGCCCTTGCCTGTAACAATGTTTTCCAGGCATGAGCCCTTCTTTCGGGCCAGTTAGCTACATATATTAATACATCATACTCCGGTCCTTCGGGTTGTGACTGTTGCCGGGCCCAAACCGGAAAACGCAGATCATAACAGACCAATAGGTTTATTTTCCATCCTTTTACAGAGGCGATCAGTCTTTTGGTGCCGGCTGTATAATGATCGTCTTCGCCGGCATAAGCAAAGCGATGGCGTTTATCATAGATGCCGTGCTGACCGTTTGGCAACATCCAGATTAGGCGATTGTAATAATTTCCATCGTCCTGTATAATTACACTGCCTGTAAGGATGATCTTCTTTGTCGCTGCAACACGTCTCATCCATTGCACGGTTTCTCCGTCCATCGTTTCCGCCAGCACTTCTGGTTTCATACTAAAGCCGGTGGAAAACATTTCGGGCAAAACAACAACCTCTGTTTTTTCTTTTATGCCGCTGATTTTTTCTTCCAGCATTTTCAGGTTAGCTGTTTTATCTTCCCAATGAAGGTTTGTCTGAATGATTGTTACTGTAAGACTTGACATAGAAATAGCGATACCGGTAAAATTACTTGTATTTGTTTAAATGCAGTTGTGGTTTCCCTGGCCATAAAAGCAACAGCCCCCATAAGGGGGCCGTTGTAACCATTAAACCATATCTGCTTTTAAACTTACTTATTTTGAAATATTGTAACGCAGTAACATTTCATGTGCATTGGCGCCTGCATCGAATACGCTGACAGGTGTATTATAAATATCGAATGCATATCCGATCGTAAATTTCTTGTTCACATTCAATCCGGCAGAAAGCAGGAAGCTTTGCTTCACCCTATAGCCAACGCCCCACCAGAATTTTTCATTGTGCTCTACTCTTGCACCAAACTGGTATTCTGTTGGTGCATTGGGCAGATAAATAACCAGGAAGTTTGGAGAGATCGTTGTCGCATCGTCAACAGTCCATTTGTATTTACCATGAAAATAGTAGTGCCGGTATAGACGACCTTCTTCAGATCTTGTAAGGTTGCCAGTGTAAAAATCAAGTTTGGACTGTACCAGTTGTGAGGCGGCAACACCTACCTGCAATTTTTTGCCTGTATAAGAAATACCAAACCCGGCATCAAATTTAAACCTGTTATCGCTGGTCCCGATAGCCGGGTCTGCGCCTAACGATTCGGTAAGCTTTGCCCTGTCTATAGAGTATTGTAAGCCTCTTGCCTCTATTCCAAGTGAGAAGCGGCCTCCATTGTCCAGTGGAATATGTTTGGCAAAAGCCAATTGAACACCTGTTCTGGATGTTGGTCCGGTCTTATCGTTATATATATATCCGCCGATACCGATATTATGTTTGGGCATATCGAAGGAGCCAAATACGGTGGCTGTTTTTGGAGCCCCGCTGAATCCGCTCCACTGTGTCCTGTAAGATACACCCACCATGCTGCCCTGTACTCCGGCGGTTGATGGGTTATGATATATTCCCTGCAGATCATACATAGATGAGGTCTGCAACTGCTGGGCCGAAATTTGTGTAACAGCTCCCAGGAAGAAAAGAATCAATATAGAATGTCTCATAATGTTTTATTTGAAGATTGTTATCTCAATATTGTTACGTCTCCTTTAATAAAGATGGTCTTGTCGGTAATCGTTGTGTAGGTAACAGTAAAATAATAAGTACCGTCTGCTACCGGCTTACCGTTGTAAGTACCATCCCAGTTGTTCTGGTAGTTGTCTGTTTTGTAAACAGTATTGCCATACCTGTTGAAGATGGCCACAGCGATCTTCTTGGTACAAGATGCGCCTGTCGTAACCAGCCACCTGTCATTCAGGCCATCACCATTCGGTGTAAAGGCGTTCATGACCTTAATACAATAAGGAATTACTGTAACCAGGGTATTGTCGACAGACAAGCAACCATTCACATCCTGAACAGTCAGGGTGTATCCAGTTGTAGTGTTTGGCTTAGCTATTGGGCTAAGAGTGTTAGCACCGGTTAACGAAGCAACAGGTGTCCATGCAATAGTAGCCGGGGTTCCTGTTGATGAACCCTGGAGCGTTACCTGGTCTCCATCAACAATTGTAAAGTCAGGTCCGGCGCTGATAACTGGTCCGGATTTTACTCCAACAGTTACTGTTTTTGTTACAGTCTGGCAGCCGGCATCTTTAATAGTTATTGTTTTAGTGCCTTGTGATACACCGGAAAATGTATTAGAAGCCTGAAATGTTCCGCCATTTAAACTATAAGAATACGGTGCAATACCGCCTGTAGCATTAATAGTTATGGTTCCGGTTGGAGCATTATCACAGCTGCTGGCTATTACTTCAGAAGAGGCTACGTTGATCAGCGATTCGTTGCCGTATTCTAAGATCGTTGCCGATATCTGGCTGTTGACAAATGTACTGGCCTGTAATGTTGTAAAATATAGCTTTTTACTTGCTATCGGGCCGCTGATCTTTGGATACAGCATCATGCTGGAGATTCCAAGCGGTGCCATATCATAGGTCCAGGTTGCCCATCCATCCGTAGTTTTTAAGAGGAAGTTTCCGGCCATAGCATAACCATTATTTACATCATTCATTTCAATCATGCTGATGTTAGAAAAGTTAGATATGGTGGATGGTGTGGTAAGTGCTGGTGAAAGATCTGCCCAGGTAACACCAGCATCTGTTGATTTAAATAATTTTTTACTGCTGCTTCCCAGATAAATTATTCTTCCGTTTATCAAACTTAAACCTGAATAGTTATTGTTTGCGTTACTATTTACTGTTGTATCTGGGCTTACATCTGTCCATGTAGTACCGCCATTAATAGTTCTGTATACCTTACCCCTGCTACCACAAACATATCCTGTATCCTGGTTGGCAAATTTGATATTATTAAACTGGGGAACAAATGTTCCGGTTGGGAAAACACCTACAGTATCCCAAACTGGCGAAGCTGCAGTAGCATTTGATGTGCGGAAGATCAATGCTCTTCTCTGGGCCGTTGTAGGGCCAGACCTGTACCCGGCTATCCATATTTTATCGGTGCCAACAGTAGCAAAACTTTTGATCTGCCCATTTGCATTAGGCTCGGTAAATATTACATCAATAGAAGTGCCCTGATCAGGAGATTTATACAAGCTGTTGAAAGAGGTAAAGTACATACTGTTTACAGCAGGATACAACACTTTGGAAAAACTAATTTGTGCCGCAGCGAAGATGGGGCTTGAGTTATCCACCCATGTTTTTCCTCCGTCAGTAGTTTTGGCAAATGTTCCGTTTGAGCCCACCACAACACCGTTATTACAATCTGCCCAATCCATTGATGAATAATCATTTGGTGTTCCAAAAGCATCCAGCGGCTTTACGCTTTTCCATTGTGTACGCCATGGTGTGCCTGGTAATGAATCGTACAATATCCCACTTGAGCCGCCAGTTACTATTCTTCCATTGGGTGCTACATCCATCGCAAAAAGGCCCCACCAGCTATAAGGAACGGGTGGTGCTGGTGCAACAGCCCAGGTGGTACCATTATCGGGAGTAACCACAATGTTTCTTCCTGCCGACATAAGTATCTTGCCGTCGGGCATCTTTTTCAGGTGATGCATTTGTCCCGCTACATTGCCGACCAGTGATGCCGGAAAGGGGGTCGCAGTACTATTCAGCCAAACCACAATTTCATAAACTCCTCTTTCATATGCACCCCATACAGCGGGTACCGCACTGGCCGTACTGTCGTTCTTTCCTGTTCTTACTCTTATCACTACGTTATTATTCAGGCTGGAGACCATTACCAGCGAATCGTTAATACCAATAAGCCCCTTGTATGTTTGTGTTGCAGGAGTATAACTACCTGTTGTTGCAGTTTGACCAAATTTGGATCTGTGTAAGCTATAATCCAGTACTACATTCTTTTGAATCTTCCAAAGTATGGCGCTGTAGTTAGCACTTGCTGAACCGCAAGAACCGGTAACATACCCAACTGAATCGTTTACAAAATGAATCCGCTGAATTTCAGATGTATTAAAACCGCTTAGTGTGGCATTATCCTGCCGGCGTCTGAATGGTGTTACCAGTGAATCCCAGGTTGCACCACCGTTTCTGGTAAAGTATACTTTTGGCGCATCATCAATACTGGTGGTGTTGGTTGTATTAATAGCAGCACCACCAATATAACCGGTGTCCTTATTTATAAAATGTATAGCATTGATGTTTCGGCTCTTCGCTGTTAATGGGGTAGTTATCTGTGTCCAGGTAATACCGCCATCCGTAGTTTTGATCATTAAGCCACCGCCGCCAACTGCATAAGCAATATTGGGTGTTACAAAATGAACATCATTTAAATTAGCCAGCGAAACCTGGTTGGCCGGAGTGATATATTTGAACGGAAGGTATTGCCAATTAAAACCCCCGTCGGTAGTTTTAGCCAGTGCACCGCTGTTTCCAACGGCCAGGCCATTGTTATTATCTATGAACGACATGTCGTTCATAACAAACCCGTATTGGAATGGGGTTTTGTATTTCCATTGACTTGTGCCTACTGGCGGGTTTAGTTGTGCGGCGGTATTCATGGCTGTTATCAGCAGCGCAAAAACGGCCAGCGAACCAAATTTCTTTTTAAAGCAGTTTTTTCCCATTGTTAGTCTTTTTTTGTTTTGATAATTACAGGGCAGGATGAAAATTGAGAGTGCAATGATATTTACTCCTCAAAAAGAATTTGTAGAATTAATTCTACTTGTGTTGAGCGGAATTTGCGGAATTTAGTTGTGCGTTTGAGCGGCGCCTGTTTTATAATTTACTGACTGTATGCGATTTGCTTTGAGAAATATCATCTTGTTTTGCTTTTTTTTCGCTTCATTGCCTATTGTTGCACAACAGAGAGAGGCCAACATCTGGTATTTCGGTCGCTACCTTGGTGTAGATTTTAATAGCGGAACACCTGTTCCCCTAAATGACGGACAACTGAACACAACTGAAGGGGTAGCAACTATATGTGATGCTAACGGCGCACTTCTTTTCTATACCGACGGGATCAGGATCTGGAACAGGCTGCACCAGGTAATGCCTAACGGAACAGGTCTTTTAGGAGATCCATCGTCTACCCAATCAGCTATTATTGTTCCAAAAATCGGTGATAATACAAGATACTATGTCTTCACGGTTGCACAATTAAGCGGACCCAATGGACTCAATTATTCTGTTGTTAACATGACGCTGGATGGTGGTAAAGGAGATGTAGAGCTTAAGAATGTGCCGGTAATTTCCAATGTTGTCGAAAAAATTACTGCTGTCCGGCATTGTAATAACAGAGATATCTGGGTGGTATCACATGGTTCTGCTTCCGATATTTATTACTCATTCCTTGTTACTCCAGCCGGGGTAAACACCACCCCTGTTATAAGCCATTCGGGGGTTGTTCTTCCCGGGGTTGTTCCGCCTTCGTCGCTGGATTCAACATCGCTGGGCTATTTAAAAGCATCTCCTGACGGATCAAAAATTGCGGCGGCGCATTGGACAGTCAATGTTGATATCAGCGACTTTAATAATGCAACCGGTATTGTATCCAATACCGCAAGTATGTATGTTCCCGGCGATCCTCATTATTTATCATACGGTGTAGAGTTTTCTCCTAATAGTAAATTACTTTATTCAACCGTTTTTTATACCGATCCGGCTAATGCACAAAAAAGAAATGCCCTTTTTCAATACGATGTAACACTTGGTACTGCTGCGGCAATCCGGGCATCAAAGCAGGTTATTTCCCAGAATGCTGACCCAATTGATACCTATGCTGCACTACAGATAGCCCCTGATGGTAAAATGTATATGGCAAAAAGGGCTTATAAAAATATTGCCTCTGTCAGCAACCCGAATGTGTATGGCCCTGGTTGTGTTTACACTGCAAGCGCCGTTCAGTGGACACTGCCTCTTCAGGAATCTTCTTATGGCCTGCCCACTTTTGTTCAAAGTTATTTTTTCCCCCTGGACAGTTTTACTCACACTGTCAGTTGCCAGAGTTTAACGGCCAGTTTTAATTATACCCCTGCCGCCAATGTAGTTTCTGTGCTCTGGGATTTTGGAGATCCGGCTTCGGGAGCCAACAACGCTTCAACTGCCAATAATCCTTTACATACTTTTTCTGCTGCTGGCACATATACTGTAAAGCTCATCAAGTTTACCAACTGTGGAACCGATACATTAAGAAAACAGGTTAGCACTGATGCAATCAATATCAACCTTGGAGCAGACACCACTGTTTGTGGCGCCACTTCGTTGCTGCTTAATTCTTCTGCTGTTGGCAGCAGCAATACATTTTTATGGCAAGATGGAAGCACTAATCCAACATTTTTAGCCACCACAGCTGGTTTATATTGGGTAGAAGCAAGAAATGCGGCCGGTTGTGTAAAGCGAGACAGCATCAATGTTGCTTTCGGGTCATCTCCTGTTTTCAACCTCGGGGCAGATGCACCCATTTGTGCCGGTGATTCGCTGACGCTGAATGCAACAACAACAGGTGCCATTTCATATTTGTGGAATACTGGCGC
The DNA here is from genome assembly GCA_044220915.1 of Chitinophagaceae bacterium. Taxonomy (GTDB): domain Bacteria; phylum Bacteroidota; class Bacteroidia; order Chitinophagales; family Chitinophagaceae; genus JJ008. The sequence goes on along the minus strand of JBGAQD010000031.1, from coordinate 11,026 downwards.
CACCACTCCAACAATAAAAGCTTTTCAAGCCGGGATCTACTGGTGCGAGGTCAGCAATGGCGGTTGTATATTCAGGGACAGCCTGACCATAACTGCATTGATGCCAAAACCAGTAGTAAATCTTGGTAACGATATTACACTATGCGGAACCACTCCTGTACCTCTTGATGCTACCAGTCCGGGGGCAACCTATCTCTGGCAAAATGGTACGACTAATCCAACCCTGCTGGCCACCACTTCCGGTTTGTATTGGGTGGAAGTAAAAAATAGTACCGGCTGTATTAAAAGAGATAGTATCAACATCACTTTTAAAGCAACTCCGGTTTTTAACCTGGGTGCCGATACCCCGATTTGTACCGGCGACACCCTGACATTAAATGCAACAGCGGCTGGTGCCATCAGCTATCAATGGAGCAGTGGCGCCACCACTCCAACCATCAAAGCTTTCCAGGCGGGGCTTTATTGGTGCGAAGTAAATAACGGCGGTTGTATTTACCGTGATAGTCTTACTATTACAGCTATCAAGCCTTCGCCGGTTGTAAACCTCGGCAACGATGTTACGGTATGCGAAGGAACGCCGGTAATATTTGATGCCACTTATCTTACCTCCACTTACCTGTGGCAGGATGGAAACACCAATCCTGTTTATACAGCCAATCAACAGGGCACTTATCGTGTAACAGTAGATCTGAATGGTTGTAAAAGATCAGATACTGTTATTATTACTTACAACCTGAAGCCCCGCTTCTCTTTGGGTCCCGATCAGTTTATTTGCCAGGGAAATACGATCACTCTTCGCCCCGCCTTAGACCCTGCCTGGCAGTTGCGCTGGCAGGATGGAACAACAGGTCCAACGTTTACACTTACACAACCGGGAACTTATTCATTGGCTGCAACGAATAATTGTGGAACAACAACTCACCAGGTCGTTGTATCAAATGGGCTGTGTAAAGTATTCGTACCAACGGCATTTACCCCAAACAATAATGGCCGCAATGATCTGTTCAGGGCCCTGGGAACAGAAGCCGTTACAGAATTCAATATGAAAGTGTTTGACCGGGCGGGACAGGTTATTTTTCAGACAAATGACAAGAATAAAGGATGGGATGGAAAATTAAAAGGTCTTGAATTCTCTACCGGAGTTTTCGTTTACCTTATTAGTTATAAAGATATCTACTCAACTGATTTAAAAATACTGAAGGGAACAATAACACTTATCCGGTAACCTGGCGGGTTGCTGAAAGAATAAATTCTACAGGAAGGAGCAATAAAATATGGAAATTAGTACTCAAAATGCCCAGCAGGCAGAAACGGAAAAAAGAATGCAGCCCAAAATTTTAATAGCCGACGACCATAGTATGATCAGGAAAGGGCTGAAGCTGAATATACAATTAACTCTTGGCTATGCTGATATAGAAGAAGTGGCTACCTGCAATGACCTGATGAAAGAGCTGGTGAAGAAAAAATATACGCATCTCATTCTTGATATAATCTTATCCGATGGAAGTACTTTAGAAGTGATCCCTAACATACGCCGGGTATATCCTGATCTGCACATTCTTGTTTTTTCTATGCAGCCCTCAGAAATATATGGAGAGGCGTTGAAACAATACGGCATAAATTATTACCTGTCCAAATCTGTAGGTGATGAGGAAATAATCACCATCCTTCAAAAGTTCTTGCAAAACGAAACACCAGTTCGCAGAAATAATATCCAGCACCAGGACAATCCTTTTACAACACTGGCGCCACGAGAGCTTGAAATACTTCATTATGTGCTGAAGGGAATCGGTACTAAGGAAATTGCCGAAACCCTGAATCTGAAAATGAACACCGTTTCCACCATCAAGACCCGCATTTATGAAAAAACAAATGCCGGTAATATTAAAGAGCTTATCGAACTGGCCACTCTTTACAATGTAAATTATTAGGCCGGATGCAGTAACTTGTTCTTGCAATCTGCTTATGCAAAGGACTCTGCTTTTATTTATTTGTTTTCTATTTACAGCAACTGCACCGGCTCAAACGGCCGGAAATTCTCATGTGCAGGTTTATACCACAGACAATGGCTTACCATCAAATGGCATCAAGGGTTTGCAATGGGATGAAAAGACCGGATTTCTATGGATAGCCACCGAAGCCGGCATCGTTCGGTTTAACGGTGTTGACTTTCGTTCTTACACTAAAGAAAACATGTCTTCTATCTCCTCCGAAAGAATGCTGTTCATGATTCGCAACAACGAAGGAAAAATTTATATCTCCGATTTGCCTGGAAATATATTTTCGATAAAGCAAAATAAGCCGGTGTTATGGAAAAAGGCGGAAGGATCTGTTAACCCTTATTATGCCAACTATTATTTGCTGCCCGTTTCCGATATTTTTTTCCAACGGCATAGCAACATCACAAATACCCGCTTCTCGGCGGTGACTGATAAAATTATAAGACTGAGCGACACTTCCTGTATTATCCTGAATGCCGGTACTCTTTTTTTTAATTCTATCAGCTCAAAAGCCGCAATCCCATTATCGTTTGAGATAAAAAGCTTTAAAACGATTTTTAAAATTGATGACAAGTGTTTTCTTATTAATAAGAACAACGAGGCTTTTCTTTTTAATACTACAAGTTTTACAACTACTCCCATTTCAGCTACAGACGAAACTGGCAGCAACTTAATTTTTAAGTCGGGAAACAATCCCATATTCTGGGAGCCGGGAATGGATAATCCTATTATGGTTCATGGCGAAAACGCTTCTTTAATTACTTTTTCAGACAATAAGATAATTGCCAGGCCGATATTTACGGGCATCCCCTCTGATGCTCTAATCAGAACAATACAATACAGCAAAAAAAACAAGGCTCTTTTTATCGGAACAGATTCCAAGGGCTTGATCGTTCTTAATCAAACGACTGTAGCTACCAAAAAAAGGGCGGGTGCTGAATCTAAAAACAGAAATTCCTATTATTCGCAAATAGAACTTCCTTCTGGAAATGTATTAACAAATGAAGGAGATATTATTGGTAACAACAGCCCTTCTGAAAACCCATTGCCCATAAAAGGCACATTTGCTTATTATGTTTCTGTTACCGGCGACAGCTTGTTGTGGTATAGCCAGTACAACAATATATTGGGCTACCTATGCCTGCACCAGTATAATAAAACTACTGGCCAGGTAAAAGTGTATAAAAAAATAAGGTCTGACTTTGTGGTAACCGTTTCGGGTTCTGAATTTTATTTAGCCAATAACCAGGGCGTTGGAATTCTTGAAGATGATAGTGTCCGGTTCCTTTATAAATACCCTTTAAAAAATACCGGCAATATAACATTTGACATCCGGGAAATTCAGCCGGGCATCCTGGCTATTGCCACCTGCGGTGGCCTTTTCCGGTTTAATACAACTACTTCCAGATTGGACACTCTTTTCAGTAAAGAGAATATTTGTGTGAGAAGCATCTGGAAATATAATGATTATGTTTTTTTTGGCACCTATGGCTCCGGGTTTTATATCTATAAAAAGGGTCAGATTAAAGCTATGCCGCTTGATAAGAATAAATATTTATTGTATTCACATTGCTTTGTTCCAGACAACAACGGCTATTGCTGGATCAGTACCAACCGTGGATTGTTTAAATCAAGCCTTTCAGAGCTTATTAAAGTTTTTGACGATAATACCACTTCGGTATACTACCACTATTTTGGTAAAAAAGACGGAATGGAAATGACAGAGCTGAATGGTGGCTGTTCTCCCTGTGCTTTACGTTTAAAAAATAACACCCTTTCCTTTCCCTCTATGGACGGATTACTTTGGGTCAACCCGGATGAGGCAGTTCCTGTTTTGCCCGAAGGTGATGTCTTTGTGGATGATATTCTTGTTGATAGTAAAATAAAAGATGCGGCATCCTTTAGTGAACAGTCATTACCTGCCAAAACTGGCGAGATCGTTATCCGGTTAGCCTTTTCCGCCTGGTGTAATAAGGAAAATGTTTACATTGAATACCAGTTAAACGATGCGGTTAACTGGAAGCCTGTCAGTCTTAACAACGAATCTGAGATCCGTTTTAATAATCTTCCTTCCGGAAAGTATTCTCTGCGGATACGAAAGCTGAACGGGTTTGGGTTCAATAATTATACTTATAAGACAATCAATTTTTCCATTACTACCCCCTGGACACAGCGATGGTGGTTTTATATTCTTTGTACCCTGGGATTATTGGGCCTTATTGCCCTCTACCTGAAGTTCAGGACCCGGCAGTATAAAATAAGGCAGCAAAAATTAGAGCAACAGGTTGCTGAGAAAACAAAAGAGCTGCAGCAACAAAACGAAGTGCTTGAAAAAAACAACAGTATTAAAACAAGGCTTATTTCCATTATCAGCCATGATATTGTTACTCCTTTAAAATTTGTAACTGTCGCCGGAAAAAACCTGATCGAGAAAAGAAAACTAATGCCAGAAGAGTTACAGCAGGAAACAATCCGGGAAATGACCAACACTTCGCAGGAACTCCAGCTGCTTTCCACCAATATCCTGAACTGGATAAAATACCAGAATGAAAACAGGCGGATGGCCAAAGAAACTTTTAACCTGAACGAGTTGGTGAACCAGGTGCTTGGAATTCTCCAATCTCTTGCCCGGCAAAAAAGCCTGATCGTTGAAAACAAAGTAGATATTGGTATGGAAGTGCATCAGTATTATGAGCCATTGAAGATCCTCGTATATAACCTGCTCACCAATGCAATTCATTTTACTGAAAAAGGAGTAATTACGGTTTCGGCACTTAAACAAGAGGAGCATATTACCATCTCTGTTAAAGACCAGGGGATCGGCATGACGCCTGAGCAGATACAACGGCTGATGGCGGAAGATGTCGTTATAACATCAGCCAATGTAGATAATAAACGGGGACACGGCCTGGGCTATCTTATCATTAAAGACCTGTTGAAAACAATGGGAGCAACTTTGCATATTGAAAGTCAAAGAGGGGCCGGAACAACCGTTTCGGTTGTTTGCAACGATACCAATATTTCCTGATCGCTTAATTACCCGGATTATCCACAATCCTTCTGATCAGATCCATCTCAAAGCCTTTTGCTATCAAATAATCCATCGTTTTTTTCTTTCGGATTAAATATTGTTCTGACTTCAGAGAGGTATACTTGTCTTTCGCCAGCTTATTCAGCACTTTTATATATTCTTCTTCGTCGATTTGCTTCAATGATTTTTTAATGCAATACTCACTTAGCTGTTTTTGTTTTAGCTCATATTTTATTTTAACTCTCCCCCATTGTTTTACCCGGAATTTTCCGCCGGCAAAAGCAAGAGCAAATCGTTCTTCGTTGAGATAATTTTCTTCAATTAATGTGGCGATGATCTCATCATGGTCTTTTTTCCAGGCGCCAAGATTATACAGTTTTTCTTTCACCTCGCTGTGGCAACGTTCCTGGTAAGCACAATAGTGCTTTAATTTTTGGAGGGCTTGTTCTTTGGTTATTTGTTTTTTATACATGCTATTCTTCCAGCCGATCCATACAGTTATATTCTGTTTTCAGGAAGTCATCATAGTGATCTGCTTTTTGAAAAAGATTCCGGAATGAATCGGCTCCGTTTTCCTTGGTCATGTCGAGGTCATACATGATACAGCTGAGTACAATATTTTGTTTGACACAACTCAGCACCAGTCCGTTTATCCGGTAATTTTCCTGCAGCAGGAATTGGTACAGCGGTTTAATTTTCGTTGCGTCAGACGGCATCTGGCACAGATAGGCATCGCCGGCAATAAAAAAGTTTTCCGCATTGTAGGTGATCTTGATCTTTGCCGAACCCTCTTTTACACTCCAGGTATTTACTCCTTCTCTTGCCAGTCTTACATCTTTTCCAAGTTCTTTTAAAATTTCTTCAATGGTTTTAGCTGCGCCAACTGCCTCGGATTCTTTTTCTGGTATTTCTGGCAACTTTACTTCTGTACCACAGCTGGGACAATATTTTTTTGAATCAATATTGCCCGTGGTAACTAAATAGCCACAGCTAAAACAACGGGCAGACGCTTGTCCTTTATTTGGTAAATACATTTGCAGGGCCTCCCGCAGGTAATTTACCGGTAAGGCAAAGCCAAGGTTGTCGCCGCCCCGTATTATAAATGAATTGACGCCGATAACTTCGCCATTCATATTCACCAGTGGTCCACCGCTGTTGCCGGGGTTAATAGCAGCATCAATCTGTATATATTTTAACCCTTCTCTTATACGGTCTACTTTTGAAATAACGCCTTGTGTCGCCGTATAATTCAATCCGTACGGATGGCCTATTGCCACCACAGCATCCCCGTCTTTCATTTGTTCGTACTGCCCCAGCCGGACTTCAGGCAATTCAATACCCGTTGGCGCCTGCAAAAAAGCAAGATCATGTTTCCTGTCGGTATACCAAACCCTTGACAGGGCCTTATCAAATGCTTTGCCCGCAATTGTAACCTCTGCATCTTCGGCCACCACATGTGCATTAGTAACAATAAGGTCAAATTCTTTTACATAAAACCCTGTTCCGGTTCCACCGGCAGTGGCGATCTGTATAATTGCTTTCTGGTATTGCTCTATGATTTGTTGCGAATCCATTACTTAGGGTCTGTATTTAAAAATTCCATTTCTGTTGTGAACGAATGACAAAAGTTTACCAGATTGTCAAAACGCAGGTTCTGTGTTTTAAAATCCATCAGCGGATATTTGTCTTTCCAGCTCTCTTGTATTGCTTTTATTCTTTCAATAATATCTTCCGATTCAAATTTGTTTTGGGCAGGATCATAATATCGTTTATAACCAAGTGCTGCGAAATAATCAGAATAGTTCACCATCATATACAAATGAAACAATTCGGTGATTGCTTTCGGAAGGCTATATGAATACTGGCAGTATGAAAACCCATACTCAGCAATTTGTGTGGCTATAAAAGGATAATTGTTGTCCCGGTACCACACAAGGTTCTGGTTAGCTCCATGAATAGATTCTGCAATGGTTTTGTATTGTTGCGGCGCTACAATTGCAAACGTATACTTAGAGCGGAACAAATTCTTGTATATTTCTTCTTTGGTGGCCGCTTGTATTTGTTTAAACGCTTCCACCATGTCACGGTTCTTTTCTATTACCGGCCTTTCGTCTTTCTTAAAGTAGATGGCGCCAATCTTTTCAAGGTCATTCAATAATTTTCCTTCCGGGGCAATTAAATAATCAATTTTATAGATCAACGACAACAACATGTAGGCGTTGCCGCCGGAAAACTTATCTGCATCCAGGCCATTGATAGTATCCAGCGTTTCTTTGATCCACTTTTGCAGGTATTCGTATTTTATTTGTTTCTCCTGTTCGGGAATTGCCGAGATGTGTTCGCTGTCGGTAGTTTCCAGTACAGCAAAATCCTGAACCAGTAAGTCGTCTTGTTTGTCGGCTTTAGTAGAAAGTTCCTTTAAGCCATAATATAACTTACTGGGGCTTGCTGTTTCTATATCGCTATCAAAACTCATGCAGAGCCGGTCGTTGTCAAGAGCAAAGCGGCTGTAGTAAAGGTTGAAGTTCATTTCCAGCAAGCGGCGCATCACCGGCACGGAGGGTTGCGGCATGCGGGCCAGCATCACTTCCGCTTTCAATACTTCATTATTAAATGTTCCCCGTACAATTTTTGACCCCTGGTAAAAATGAAACCTTCCTTCTGCTCCGTTGCGTTCATACACCACATTCTGAGCTGTATCATCCCGCAAGTATTCAAAAAAAGCATCCAGGCTTTCTGTAAATTTTTTTTCTTTGAACAAAGTATCTGCGTCTGTCCAGCGGTTTACCTTGGCAACCGGTTTATTATTGTCTGAATAGCGGCCAAAGGGAATATCCGGTCCGGGTTGGGGCTCGTCTTTTTTCTTGCTTCTGCCAAATAGTTTGTCGAACATTTATTCCATTTTGAGGAAAGGCAATATACAAAGAAGCTGCGAGTTTGGCCAACCCGGCGGAGCTAACCGGGTGGCTTTACAAAGTATTCCACCCCTGCCTTTTGGGTGTTGGCAGTAAAGCAAAAATCAGTAGTTTCGCCACAAACCAATTGACGATGAAGTTTATTGCCTCCTCTTCTTCTTTACTGAAACAATTACAGCATATTTCCGGTGTTATTAATGCTAATACTGTGTTACCCATACTGGAAGACTTTCTGTTTGAAGTAGAAAAAAACAAACTTACTGTTGTGGCCACAGACCTTGAAACCGTAATGAGGGTTCAGCTGGACATTGAAGCCAAAGACAGCGGCAAGGTTTGTATTCCGGCCAAGATATTAATGGACTCGCTGAAGAATATCGCAGATCAGCCGCTTACCTTCAATATTGATAAAAACTTCGGTATCGAGATCACCAGCGACAACGGTAAGTATAAAGTGATGGGAGAAAACCCCGACAATTTTCCAAAGGAACCGGCTGCGGATGATACCACTTCTTTTACCATGACGGCCTCGGCGCTGGTAACTGCTATCAATAAAACATTATTTGCCACCAGTAATGATGACCTGCGTCCGGCCATGACAGGGGTTTTCTTTGAGCTGGATAAAAAAGGTTTACAGGCCGTGGCTACCGATGCACACCGCCTTGTTCGTTATAAAAGAACTGATGTGAAGTGCCCGAAAGCAGATTCATTCATTGTTCCCCGCAAGCCACTGAACCTGGTTAAAACCGCCATTCCTTCCAACGAAGATGAAATAACCATCAGCTACAATAGTAACCACCTGTTTGTAAAGCATGGCACCACCCAGATGAGCTGCCGTTTGATTGATGCAAGATTCCCCGATTATAAAGTGGTAATACCTGCCGACAATCCTTACAGGTTAACAGTAAATAAAAACGATTTCCAGGGGGCCCTGCGCCGGGTAAGTGTATTTAGTAATAAAAGCACCAACCAGGTGGCGCTAAGTATCAGCGGCAGCGAATTACAATTGGCTGCACAAGATGTTGATTTCAGCTTTGAAGGAAATGAAAGAATGAAATGCCAGTACAACGGGGAAGACCTGATGATTGCCTTTAACGCCAGGTTCCTGATTGAAATGCTTAGCGCAGCTGATAGTGATGAGATAAACATGGAGTTGTCAACACCTACCAAGGCTGGTATCATCAAACCAACAGACCTTGATGACAATGAAGAATTACTAATGCTGGTAATGCCGCTTATGCTTAATCAGTAGTGGCGCATTATTAAAAGTGTATACCGAAGCTCACAATAATTGTGGGCTTCTTTTTTTTAACAGCCCTTTTCTTCTATGCCGGTAAATGATATACTCTGCAAACAGCAGGTTTCCCACCCAGCCAAGCCAGGCCACCACACGGTACACATCCATCGGTCTGAATACTAATGATTCGTCAATTACATCTGCATTATTGATGGCGTATTTCCAGGCTCTTAATGTTATGGCAGATAATGTGAGTGCATAGCTCCTTATCATAAAGTTTCTATGCGCCTTGAAATCTTTTTGCCTTGCTTTGATCAATGCCATTACAGTAAAAAACATCCACAATACTGCCAGTGCAACAAAAGCGACTCTTGATAATGTGCCTCCGTTGGCATAGAAGCCCATTATAAACCCCGCCGGCCCCGTAATCAGCAATACGTCCGCCACATAGATATAACCGAGTGTACGGTGAAGGCGGGGACTGTTTCGCTGTAATGTTTTTGAAAACTGGGTAAATCCGGCAAACAATACCCACATACTGGCATACACATGAATAAAAAAGGCAACCCTCCAGTGGTCAATATCAATGTATTGTTGTTTGATGCGGAGAAAGCCCACATCGGTATTGTAGGGTATATAAGCCACGGTGATCTTTGCCATCAGCCAGCAAAAAAAAGCCAGTGTTAACAGCAATACAGTGTTCCAAATATTTGCCCGGGTTAGAATTTGTGTTATTTTTAAAGACAAGAGAATTATCAACCATTACAAATTTAAACCTTTCACCATGAGAAAACTGTTGTTACTGTTGTTAACCTCCGGGTTGCTGATTGCCTGTAATAATGATAAGAAAACAACGGCAGAAGCCTCGTCCGGGACCGAGGAAAAAACAGGTACGGCCGACGAAGCCAGAACTGCTTCTGTGACAACAGAATTAAAACAGTCGCCGTTGCAAATTGCCTCCAAGCCATACGAAAAGCTGCTTGGTTCTTATGTGGGTCCGTTTGGCAATAACAAGATCACCATGCTGGTGATAACTGTTGCCGGAGATTCTGTGGTGGGCCGTACAATCGTTGGTGGCAATGACAGACCCTTCCGTGGCACATTCACAAAAAATGGCGGCGTATATTCCTTTAATGCTAAAGAACCCGGTGACCATAAAGATGATGGTGAATTTAATTTTACGATTGATGGGGCTTCTCCTGATATGGTAAAGGGTACCTGGAAGCCTTTTGCAAAAGGACGGCCGGGTAAAGAATACGAACTGAGCCGTCGCAAGTTTGAATACAAAACCGATGTGGGCTCTTTTCCGGAAGCTTCACAGCGGCTGCTGAAAGCAGCAGACCTGGAAAACATGATGAAAGAAGACCTTCAGTTTATGCGCAATGAGATCTTTGCCCGTCACGGTTTTTGTTTTAACAAAAGAGAGCTGCGGCAGATGTTTGAAATGGAGGACTGGTATGTGCCCAACACGGTTGATATCCGTGGCTTTCTGACCGATATTGAAAAAAAGAACATTGCCCTCATTAAGCGATATGAAAAATATGCTGAAGAATATGGAGATGAATATGGGAGGTGATTACGTTTAGAGATTATCTGATTCTATATGGCTGATCCTTTTCTTACGTTCCATTCTTTTCCAGATATTGATTCTGCAGGTGAAATGGCGCAGGTATTGGAAAAAAATGGAATTGAGTCGTTGGTTGAAAAAGCTCCGCCACTGCTTGATTCACAAATTATAGGAACCGCTTCGGGACTGGATGTTTTCATTAAAATCCGCTCCTCAGATTTTACAAAAGCAGCTGCATGCCTGGCAAATTACTACCAGAAGCAGATTAATAATATTGAC
>JBGAQD010000030.1:0-36681 GCA_044220915.1 Chitinophagaceae bacterium | reverse complement strand
ATAATGGCCCTTAAATAATCTCCATAAGTAATGTCGACAGGAGGGCAGTAATCGAGTGCCCTTATACACATGTTCAGTATATGAGATGCAGTTTTCGATGCCTCAATTGCCAGGCGGTTGATAAGATCAGTATTGATCTCTCCTTGTGGTAATACACCGCTTCCGCCAGTGGCAATTCTTATCAGGTCGGCTGACCGCTGGTTATATATACTTATGAATGCATCAAAAACTGCGGCAACAAGAATTGAGCCCCTGTCATGGCATTCAAACTCTTCCCGGTAGGCATTAAGGCGGGGCTTAGCTCTTACCCATTTATTATTTTTATCCAGCTGCCCGATAGCATCTCTCAAACTTCCATGTTCACCGGAAGCCTTTCCAAATTCAACAGCCAGTTGGCCAAGAAGGTTTTCGGCATCAAAGCTGCCTCTTGTTTTCGCCAGCTGGTGCTTTAATACATCTGTAAAAGTAAAATGCTGGAACAGGGCAACAATATCTGCAAAACCTTCATGGAATGCAGCTACATCCGGATGCGTAGGTTCCATATAACGGGAGAACATTCCATCCAGGATAGCATGAGTGGTTTCATGCGCAATAATATCATGCGACAGGCAGGAAAATACAATACTGCCCGGCATGTGCAGGTCATCACTGGCAGGGGTGGCATTAAAATATCCAAACAGCAATGCTTTTCTTTCTGCAGAATAATAAGCGTTGGCCTCTCTTACCGCATGGGGATAGATAACCAGTTTGTCAACATACTCATGAAGAAAGTCCCTGCTTTTATTACCAGCATTTACTTTCTTTGAACTCCATTGTACTTTTCTCCCGATAGCTTTTTCGAAATTCTTAATGGTGTTCATGGTTACTGCATACACCATTTGCTGATGGAACTGCGGGTTACTTTCGCTGGGGTCAAGGCCATCATTGGCCAGTATCTCTTTTTCATTCAGATCAACTGGTTTGTAAAAGGCTGCGCTGGCGGGGTCCCTGTCAACAATTTTTACATACTCACCTTCCGGCCCGGGTTGCAGGTCCTGTTCCCATGGTATTTTGTAAGTGATCTCGTTGATACCGACAGTATCCAGTTCTAACGACATGGAAGGGTCAAACGCATAACCTCTCAGGCATCTGAAAGGAGGAATTTGTTTTTTCATAAAATGAGGTTGATGGACAACAGGTTTTCTGATTGCTAAATGTACTGAAACAATAAGGTACCATCCAATACCGAGAAATGGTTATTTTATTAAGTTCAGGCTTTGCTTTCCAGTAATTTCAGAATGCTGTCTCTTTTTCTCTGAGAGAGTGGTACATGATGATTGCCTTCCAGAACCAGGGAGCCGATATCAGACTTGTCGTAGCGAAGTATTTTTTCCGGGTTTACAAGATAGGAGTGGTGGCAACGGATAAAACCCAGCGGTTCGAGTATATTTTCATACTCTTTCAGGTTTTTGGAAACTATTACAGGGTTGCTATGTTGCAGGTAAAATTTTGTGTAAGTGCCTTCGGCCATACAATAAAGGATGTCAGCAACTTTTACAAAGTAGATATTTTCGATGTCCTTTAATACGATCCTTTTTTCATGGTCTTGTTTTCCGGACATCTGCTGCAGTAAAACTTCTATTTGTTTGCTCAGGTCTCTATTGCGGATATTGATCCTTGCCCTTTCAATACTGATCTGTAGTGCATCCGGGTCCACTGGTTTCAGCAGGTAATCAATGGCGCTGAACTGGAAGGCCTCGATGGCATACTTATTATGTGCTGTAATAAAAATCAGTTGAAAGGAAGGATTACTGACCTGCCTCATCAGATCGAACCCCGTTCCATCCTCCATTTCCACATCCAGCAAAACAATATCCGGGTGAAAACTCTTAATTTTTTGTAAACCATCTTGTACACCTGTCGCTTCTTCAATTGATGTCACATCCGGACAATAAGCCTTTATCAACTGATGGACAGAAGAACGGATTGCTGGTTCATTATCGGTAATGAGGACTTTCATATTTGCTTTGTTACGGCTGTACTGATTCATTTTCGGAGAAGATTACACAGCCTTTACTTGCCGAGGTAAATATATTTCAATTTCCCAATTTTTCTCCGGGTCAGTAAAATCATCACTTATTCTGCAGAACACTTCAGCTGTTCAGCTATACAGGCCGTTTGCTAATCACAACAAATTCTACCGGAGATTGAGAATACTTTTATAGCAAATCTGTGTATTATGAAACAATTTATCTTCCTGTTTGCCCTGCTCTTTTCATTTTCTACGATACAAGCCCAAATCTCTGTACGGGTAAAAGACTCCCCAAAGGGAAAGGAAATTGATATTAAAACCAACGGGAAACAATCGTCAAACAAAAGCACAACTTCAAAGCCCGGTACAAGTGAGCCGGTCACACCCCAGGAACAGCCCGCCGATACAACGGCAAGACCGGCAACTGTACATAGTGATGAAAACTATGCTGGCCCTGCCAAAACCCAGGTAAAATCATTCTGGGGGAAAATTGAACTGATGAAGCAGGGCAAAAGTATTAATTCGTACCTGATAGGTGCAACCAACCTTTTAAAAACTATAAAAGAAAAAGACCCTTCCTATAACACATCTGAGATGGAAGCAGAATTAAAAGTTTTCCAGGATATAGCAGCAAAGCAGCAAGCAGAATCACAAAGGCAGGACGATGAAAAGAAAGCAGCAGGTGTAAAGAACCAGGAAGAGCAACAGTATTATTCTGGTTTCTGGCAGGATCTGATCGGTGTATACTCTTCAGGAAGCGATATTCAGCCTGGTATTACCGGTAAAGCATATTATGACAGGGTAAAAGCATTGAACTTTGCTGAGTATAACGAGAAGAAGGCTACTGCTACCAGCCCTGCCGGGAAAAGTTATATTGCCCAAATTGATAAAGCACTTGCCGATTATGATCAATACCTCGTACGGGCAGACCGTTTAAAATGGAATGTAATACAACCGATGACTGATAGCAGGGGTGCTGCTAACCCGCAAAAGAAAATGGGCCTGCTGCAGCATGCAAAGTATGAATGTGAAGCGGTATTGATACTTTCTCCCAATAATGAAGCATTTAAGAAAAAACTGGCTGAGGTAAACAAATTGCTGGGCAATGCCGAAGGAGAGGCCTCTAATTTTTTTACCAGCGACTTTCACAAAGAAAACCTTAATAAGATAGTTTGGAGCACAAAGCCTTTGGTAATTGGTAAGGAAAAAGAGATGGCATCATCTATTAAAACAGAATTCAAAACCGGGGAATATATTTATGGTACTGCCTATCTCGGAGTGAATGCTAATGAAGCTATGAATGGTAACACTAACCTCAGGGTGAGAATAAAGGTGGATGGTGGTACTGCCATCTGGGGTGGCGACCTGTCTTATATTGAGTTACCATTAGCAGTACAGGGTAAATCATATATCCAGTTTGCATTGCTTCCCGATGCTCAATGGCTGAAAGATAACTATGCCCCTTACATTGCCGAAGAAAACTGGACCATCTCTTATTTTCTTGATGAGTTGGTACGAGCCGGTGATGTTAGCCATGCAATAACCTGTGAGCTGATCTTTCCTACCAATAAAATCAGCAATATTGAAAGCGGACTATCGCTGGATCTCAATAACGGGGTTGCTGAAATAAAAGCGATGGCCACAAAACTGCATGATGAACTGATGGGAAGCCGGACATTACCTAAAGCAGGCATGAAGAACCCTGCCATGGAACAACAAATGGTAGCAGCATTAAATAAGCTTGGCTGGAAAGAAAATTTTACCAAAGTGGTTATTACTTCTGCTGATTGGGTGATAAAGAAAAATGACCTGGGCGTTATCCTTTACCGCATTGTAGGTGCAGTTGGTATTTTTAAAGACTTTAATGGCAAATGTATGTACCAGGAGTTTACTTTCCGGCAGGATTATGCAGGCGGAGGTAAGTTTGACAACGTCATAAAATATAACAGCTACGGAGGTAAAAGAGAGATTGGTTGCGATAAAGTAAAGTAATTAAGCCTGAAACCAGTCCATGTAAAAGAGGCTGAAAAATTCAGCCTCTTTTTTTACTGTTGCTTACTCTTACTACTAATCAGGGTACAAAATTATAGAGTGCGGATACTTCCTGCTGGCTTAAAACTTTTGTATAGATGCGGTAATCGTCTAATGCTCCTTCATAGTATGATGGATAATCATCAGTATTTCCAATCATACCTCGTACAGGCGGAGGATAGAATGCCATTGAAGTAGCAAACCCTCCATAAGTACAGTTATTGATTTTTGTTCCATTAATATAAAAATCATAATCATTCGCACCTCTTACGTTTACCACAATATGCTGCCAGGTATTATTGGTAAGAACGTTTTGGGGGGTAACAACATAATTGGTGCCGGTGGATCCGCCAGTTGTTTTGTCACCAAAAGTGAACCCCATTTGCCCGGGCCTATAGCCAAACGCTACTATAAAACCACTGGTTGCTGATCTTTCAAACCCGTCGGATTTAATGATCGTTTGACCTGAATTGACATTTACCGGCTTAAACCAGAAGGAAATAGCCATAGGGAAACCAGTGATTTTGGGACCCAATGCAGGGGTAAGTATCCATGATGGATTTGATGCACCGCCAAATACAGCCGCCTGGTTAGTACGGCCAAATCTGTCAGCGGTATAGGTAATATTAAATGAATCAGCAGCATTTAAAGTATTGCCGCTTCCATCTTTAAGGCTGCCGTTAAAGCTATAATGAAATACTTTGGATGTCTGAGGCCCCAGTAACTCAGGATCAGCGTTTGCTGGGGGATCATTTTTTTCTTTTTTACAACTTACCAATACTGCCATGGTAATGATGGTAAGGATGAATGAGAGATTAGTTTTCATGATTAAGTATTTTAATTTGAGAGTAAATAGAATACATTAATTCAATGAAAAGAGAGAGACTTCATAACTGAAGAAGACGATTTCTTAACCGAAGAATGTAGTGTGGTAAGTGAGGAATTGATAATACCTTTTATGAAACAGCGTATTACCGGTTCTCCAAAAACTGGATAACAAAGTCTTTTTTCCGTTGCGATACAGGAATGGAATACCCTCCTTCAAGGATCAGTGTACCACTGTCCGTTTTGCGGTCATATATCTTTATTTTAGAAGGGTTGACCAGGCAGGAATGATGCGTTCTGATAAAACCTGCCGGCGCCAGCAACTCTTCATAATACCGAAGATTCCGGGAAACAAAAATAGGCTCACTGTTACTCAAATAAAACTTTGCATAAGACCCCTCGGCTTCGCAATATAAAATATCATCCACCCGTATGAAATATGTTTTATCAATATCTTTTAATACGATTTGCCTGCTGACTTCTGGTTTGCCTGAATACTGCTCAAGCAAAATGGCCAGTTGTTTTTGCATTGTATCATTGCTGATATTCGTTATCGCTTTTTGTAAAGCTATCGCCAGCTCAGAAGGGTCGATAGGTTTCAGTAAATAATCGATAGCACTGAACCTGATAGCCTGAATGGCATATTGGTTGTGCGCCGTTGTAAATATCAGCTGAAAAGAAGGGTTGTTTAGTTGTTTCAGCAGGTCAAATCCGCTGCCATCATTCATTTCCACATCTAACAAAACAATATCCGGGTTGAAGAACTTGATTTTCTCAGCGCCGGTAGCCACACCATCTGCTTCTTCGATAGTATGCATGCCCTTTGACCAGTTGGATACCATATCCATCAGTACTGAACGTACTTCCGCTTCATTATCCACCAGCAATATTTTCATTATTCGTTATTTTTATAGATGAGTGGCAGATGAATTTTTACTGTCACTCCATTTCCCTCTGAATTGTTTGCAATACTAAAACCTGCTTTTGTTTTAAGCTTTATATTCAGCAAATATATCCGGTCTTTAATGATCTGGCTGGCCCTGGAAATGTGTTCACTGGCTTCTTTTATTGAATTTGCCAGCCCCTTGCCGTTGTCTTTTATTTCAATTAATAATTCCTTATTCTCTTTTTGAAAAGTAACTGATATGCTGCCAGGGTGATCAATACCGGCAAAACCATGTTCAATACTGTTTTCCACGAAAGGCTGGATGATCATTGACGGGATCAGTATTTCATCAGTTTCAAGATCCCCGCCTGTTGATATATTGTAACTGAATGTTTGTGGGAAACGGATCTTTTGTACTTCAAGGTATTCATTGAGAAACTCAGTTTCCTGTTCTACTGTTACATATTCCTTGTAGGTGCTTTCTAATGTTTCCCGCATAATGTTGCTGAACCTGGAAAGATTGCTGGCCATCGCCTGTCCGTCGTTTTCCCGTAAAGCAAATTTTTGTAAAGTGGTGAGGGCATTAAAAAAGAAATGTGGATTCATCCTGGCCCTGTTCAACCGCTGCTCTGTTTCGAGGATGTTTTTCTTGTGTTTCAGCGATTGCTGTCTTAAAAATAGCGTTACAGCGGCAAGGCCCAATAAGCAGGCAATGGCAAGTAAGAGGTATAACTGTTTTTTCCTGGCCAGGTCTTTAATGGTGTTTTCATTTTTTGCCTGGTTGTATTTCTTTTCAAGTTCCGAAATAGAAGAGTTTTTTTCTAAAGTAAAGAGGCTGTCTTTTAGTAATACCATTTTTTCATGGGCTGCTAACGATTTAGGAGTGTTATTATTTGCCTTTGCTGCATTGTATATGTTCTCATACGCACCAATCATCATTTGCGGATTGAACGCTTCTGCATAAAGCAGTGCAGAGTCCGCAAATTTTTCTGCCAGGGCAAAGTCCTTAAGTTTTAAGAGGGCTTCGCTTTTTTGGGAAAAACCGGCATAAATAAGCCTGTCGAGAAGATGAACTCCTTTTGGACTTGTATTTATGATTACATCCGCATATTGAATTGCTGCTTTATAATTGTTTGTAAGCAATGCATGATTTGCGAGAGCCTCGTTTGCTTCAAGAAAAGCTAAAAGATCATGATATTTTGATGCCGTGTCCAATGCATCTCTTGCGAGAAGGACTGCACTGTCTGCATAGGGGGTACTGCCTGATCTCTCAAACTCGGATAAATACTGCGAACTAAGCCTTGTTTGAACTAATGCAATAAGTGTAGGTGACTTGGTTTGTTTTTTTGCCGCATCCATCCCCCGCCGGTAATACATAATAGCTTTATCATATTGCCCCATCTGGGAGAAAGCAGCAGCCAGGTCGGTGTTGGCCCTGCTAAGACCGTAATAATCGTTAGCCTTTTGCGAGGCTTCAATTCCTTTCAGACAAGTTGCTACAAGGCTGTCGAAAATATTCAGTTCCTGGTAAAGCTTTGCCAGTATGCTATAATGACGTACATAGAGATCCTGGTTACAACCGTTTTCTTCTAACAATTTTTTTTCAGCATCAATATGTAGCCGGGTCTTAGTATAATCTTTTTGACCAAGTGATATCTGTGCCATCCAGTTCTGAAAATATACCTTGCAACCACTTTCTTTAAAAGCTAAAAGCTTCCGGGTATAAAATTCTGCCGAATCAAGCTGCCCGGAGTTGAAATGCAGGCTCATGGGTGCTCTTAATTGCTCGGCTTCTTTACATCCGCAATTAGTTTGGCCTGCCAGGTTGCTGATAGCTGAAAAGAATAAGATCAGGAGTGGTATAATTCTATTGATAGTGCTCATATTTCACTTATATGCTGATTAAAGCCGGCACTTTTCCACCTGTCATCATACTCATACTCAGATTAGCACAATGCAGTGCCTGTAAGATAAGAAATGAATCACAGTCGGCTTCAAGCTCTTCATTTAATTGAAGGATATAATCATGTGATTCTTTTTCCCAGTTTACGGCGGGCAGGAGGGTTAGCAATTCTTCTTCTTCCTTATTCAAAAGCGAAAAGCGAAGTTTCCAGTTCGCTGATTTCTTAAAAATATATTTCTTCTTCCGGCACACTATCCGGATGCTGATCCGGGCGGCTGGCTCTACTTTGATGCGGGATATTATTTTAGGACCGAAGGAAGTAAGCCAGAGCCCCGTTCCACTGCGGCTCATACGATAAGTATCATTGGTAATAATTTCGGCAGACTGGAAATCAGTATCCTGGTATACAAGACTGGCTGTATTGAACCCCGGCGTGGTTTCAAGTACAAACCGGGTTTTGCTGATCGTTTTAATATCCATCTGCTGTTTTTCTTTTTCAAAAGTACCCGAGGATGCGTAGCCGGTATGACTGGTTTCAACAACGACCCTTTTCATTTCACCGGCGATAGCAATGGTTTCACCACTGAAGCTGCTTTTCTATTTGAAGTGGTTTGTATGGCTGTTCCGGGTATGAACCAGTTGTCATCACCTGTGAAACGTACTTCATTGAGCCTGTTAGTGCTGGTAGATTTGGGTATAAAAGATATAGTATGAAAACATTACTTCTCTTGTTAGCTGCTTTCTTTTTTATACAATCAGCTTTTTCGCAACCCGGCGATTATGCAGGTCCCGCAAAGGGAACAGTAAAGGCTTTTTGGGATGGGGCCACAAAACTGGAACAGTCTATTGCTGGGGGTGGTTCCTCATTGGATGCAGACCGGCTTACAACCCTTCAAAAGAAGATAGTGGATACAAAAATTAAGGATGTGGCATATAATACGGCTGCAATGGAAGAAAAACTTAAAACACTGGCAGAGGGCATCGAAGCGATAAAGAAAAAGAAGGAGCAAGCCGGTCAGGCTTTCAAAGAGAAACTTGCGAGTGCCGGGAAGATAAGCTCTATGTTGAACGACCTTTTTCATTACAGCACACAGGTGAGTAATCGGGATCTGCCCGGGATAAAAGAGCGAATCGAAAACAATAAAAAGCTTACAAATGAACTACTGGCACTTGACAGAACTGGAAACAAAAATGAATTAGATGTCTCCCGGAATTGGCTTAAGCGAACAGTCATCAATGCAGAAAAAAATTTGTATGAATTAGACCGGCGGTGCAGGGAGCAAACAGTGGCAGAAAATGCATCGGTACAGTACTATGAATTATTATTCACCCAGGCATATTGGGATGCTGCACAAAAAGTTTATCCGGAGGAGGCAGATTTTAAAAAAGCGTATGGTATTGCAACAAAGTTGCTGGATGGACTGGGTACTCTCGATGATGTATACAAACTGGCAGCAAAAAGCAAACAGCAAAAAATTAATGACAC
This sequence comes from Chitinophagaceae bacterium, assembly GCA_044220915.1. GTDB lineage: Bacteria > Bacteroidota > Bacteroidia > Chitinophagales > Chitinophagaceae > JJ008. The sequence goes on along the minus strand of JBGAQD010000030.1, from coordinate 27,539 downwards.
CCGGCTTCCTGCTGCTGCGGTAAAAGATGCAGCCCTGGAGAAAATGTTTGTTGATGCATTTAATAAGTATCAAAGTGAAGGTTTTAAAGGCACGGCTATTAAGGCCGTGGTAATGAGCGAAGACTGGTCCATTCTCCGGCATGAGATAACCGGCATAGTAACAGGAAGGGCACGCAGGGCAGTGATCGTTTATAAAGGAGCTGACGGCAAATGTTATTTAACAGGTAATTTCTTTATTCACCAGAAGTATGTAGGCAATTCTTTCAGCAGTGCGGCCACCTCTCCTTATATGATAATTGGTAGCCAGGAAATGCTTTGTGAAAATGTAAAATAATATGTGCAGTTATTTACCGGCCTCTGACACTTATCAATCTTTCTGATATGATATTTTATTGCTGGATATTTTTAAACTGCATATCGGACTGAAAAGAACCATATATGAATTTTTATAAAAAATACATGGCTATTGCCATTTTTTCTATAGCTTCTTTTACAGCAAGGGCACAGGTAGTATTGTTTACCGAAGGCTTTGAGACGGATGGGGAAGGAAGCCGCTATACGAGCAATACTTTTTCTTTTTGCTCGGGAGTACCCGGCAATAACCCGGATTATTTTTTACGTACCAATACCAATCCTGTATTACCATCGGGCTGTACGATTGGTTTTACAGATGTGCTGACCAACTTGCAGGGCTCTTTTTTCTGGGCCAGTGAGGATATTCGCAGCAGCTCACCAGTACCCAATATAAACCCTCCGGGCCAGATTACTACACAAACCATTAATATCAGCGGATACAATTCGTTAACTGTTTCATTATTTCTCGCAACATCGTCAAATAATAATATACGATGGGAAACTTCAGATTCAATCAATATCCAGGTAAGCATAAATGGTGGAAGTTTCTTTACCGTAAGTCGTTTTATGGGTGATGCAGTGGTTGGGGGTCGTTTGCGAATTGATGGCAATCTTGATGGAGCCATCACCGCAGCAGATCCTGTTACTACTTGCGACCAGCTCAATTTTACTAAATATACTTTTTTAATACCAGGCAGCGGCAATTCATTGCAGGTGAGATTAGATTATGACCAGATAGGCGGTACAGAGGAATTAGCCATTGATCAGTTACAGGTATCAGGTGTATCTGTATTACCGGTTAAACTGATTTATTTCAATGCCGTTGAAAGCAATACCGGTGTGGTAAAACTGAACTGGAAAGTTGCGGAAAATTTTGATGCCACTATTTTTGATATAGAGAAAAGCAACAATGGTATTGAATTTTCTCTGTTAGAAAGGATGCGAGCCGGCACTGAGACTCTTTATTCTGCGACAGATACTGCTTCTACCACCACCTTTGCGCAGTTTTACCGGTTAAAGATGATTGACAGCCGGGGCGGAATCATCTATAGTCCTGTGGTAAAAGTGAGTAAGTCATTATCAGTTTTCGAAATGCGAACAATTTCCCCGGTACTACCCGGCAGGCCGGCAACTGTTGTATTTACTTCAGCAGAAAAAATAACCGGAAACATATCCTTGTGGGATGTTGAGGGAAAGATGATGATGCAGCGCAGCAGTACTGTTTATCCCGGGCAAACAGTCATCTCATTACCAGTAGATCATTTTCCGGCAGGCCTTTATATTATCAGGTTTACATCTGCCACCGGGGTGATTAGTGCAGCCGGACGTTTTATTAAACAATAACTTATGCCTCTTTTAATAGTAAGGGGAGTATGATTTTAACTTGCACCCCTTTACCTGCCGGATTGTTATCTATAGCGAAGGAGGCCTTTGCTTTTAGTTTAATATTCAGCAGATAGATACGGTCTTTAATGATCTGGCTGGCCCTTGATATATGTGCTGTCTCTTCTTTAGGAGTTATGGCAAGTCCTTTGCCGTTATCAGAGATATGAATACTAAGATCTTTTTCTTTCTTATCAAATAAAATGGAGATGTGTCCCGGGTAATCAATACCAGTGAATCCATGTTCGATGCTGTTTTCGATAAAAGGCTGCAATATCATCGAAGGTATTAGTGTGTCATCAGGGTCTATTGAAGAACTGATATTGATTTCGAAGGTGAATTTTTGCGGAAAACGAATTGTTTGCAGTGCCAGGTATTCTTCCAAAAAACTTTTCTCCTGTTCGATGGTTACGTATTCTTTATAAGTACTTTCCAATGTTTCCCGCATGATATGTGAGAACTTGGAGAGGTTACTTGCCATACTCTTGCCATCATTTCCCTGCAGGGCAAAAGATTGCAACGAGGATAAAGCATTAAAAAAGAAATGAGGATTCATCCGGGCCCTGTTCAGCCGTTGTTCAGTTTCTAGTATTTTTTGTCTATTCTTTAATGACTGTTGCCGGATAAAAAATATCAATCCTACTAAAGCCAGTAAACCGGCGAGTGCAAGTAAAATGTAAATTCTTCTTTGCTGTGCCAGTTCTTTGATGGTCTTTTCGTTTTTGGCCTGGTTGTATTTTTTTTCCAGTTCAGCTACTTGTTTTACTTTTTCCACATTTTTAATGCTGTCAATTATTGATATAGCAAAATCTTTCTTTTCCAAAGCGGTTTTATAATCTCCCATTTCTTTAGCAATTCTTGACTGCAGTTCATAGACTTCTGCTATATGCGACTTGCTGCCTCCCCGGGTATGATATAACAATGCAGAATCTGCCATTTGCTTTGCCTTTGCGTATTCTTTCAATTCAATTAACAGATCTGCTTTGTCGAAATAATTCGTGGCAAGATTAATGATATCATTTTTATCTGTATATACAAATGAACTATCCAAGAACTGCAATGCTTTACTATAGTCTTCTTTTTCCCAGGCTATACCCTGCAAATTGCTGAATGCTGCTGCAATAGAACTCTTTCTGTTAATTTCTCTGGCTAATCCTAATTGACGGTAACTAAAAAGTTCAGAAGTATCCAGACTGGTTTGTTTTTTGGTGTCCTGAAAATGCCACAAGTATCTTTTTGACAACTTAAATAACAGATCGGCTCTTTTCTGCAGGTTTTCAATCTTATTGATAAATGGAATGGCAAGCCGGGAGTATTCAATGCCTTTCTCAGCCTGGCCGGTTTGGTTAAATAGCTGGGCAATCATTGTATAAGTAACCCCAGTTTCATATGGGTTGGCACCTGCCTGTGCTGCTTGCAGTGCTTTAAAACTAAACTCCTGCGATTTGCCAAAATCGCCTTTAGTATAATATAATTGTGCCCAGTATTTGTATGTATATAAAAGAATGCTATCTCCACAACTGGTTTGTTTAAATAACTGTTCCGCCTTGCGAAAATAAATTTCGGCCGTATCAAAGCTTTGCAAATCCAGATAATTACTTGCTAACCATTCATAACTCTTGGCAACACAAACTTTATTTGATGAACCTTGTAGTTTTTGGATATATGAATCAATCTCATCTTCTGAAGACTCATAAGCGGCCTTAAGTGTATAGTACTCCGGGCAATTGCATTTTTGGGAGTAAATCAAATGTGACTGAAGCAATAAGAGTAGTAAAAGAAAAAACTTGAAGGTAAATGAAGATAGTCGTTTCATAACTGGTGGTGATAATAACAGCTTAAAAGTAAGCGAAACTGCTATCCCTGCAATCATCGGGAACAATTTTATCAGAGTAATGAAGCCTGTTTTTCACTTATTAATCTGGAATTGGCGAGTATTAATTTATTCAATTCGTCTGTTAATCCGGGATAAGTAAGCATTCTTATATACATTAATAGTTGTTTAGTCCAAAACATCAATGAACAAAAAACCGCCTGTAATTAACAGGCGGCCTATAATAATGCGATGCTACTCTGATTATCTCAGGAAAAGCATTTCTCTGTATTTAGGTAAATACCACTCCCTGTCATCAACAAGCAGTTCAAGTTTGTCAACATTGTATCTTATCTCATCAAAGAAGATGTCCTTAACCTGGCTTTGGTAAGCGATGGCTTTTGTTCTTGTATCAGACATATTGTTACAAACCTTTCTTGCTTCAATCATCTTTTCCACCAGGTCGCTGGTTTTGTTGATGAGTTCAGAGATCTTTTCCAGTATTTGCTTTTGATTACTGTAAGCAGCATCTTTCAGCCCTGCTTCTTTTAATCCTTTAATATTACTGGCCAGCAGATTTTGGTAGCGTATAGCAGCCGGAAGGATATGGCTGGTCGCCAGTTCTCCCATAATGCGGCTTTCGATCTGAACCTTCTTGATATACTTCTCCAGTTCAATCTCATGTCTTGCCTCCAGTTCGCTGTGGCTGTAAATGCCGTTACTTTCAAATAGTTTTTTTGCTTTATCAGTAATCATTGCATCCAGTGCCAGCGGGGTGGTCTTTACATTTGGCAAACCTCTCTTTTCAGCTTCTTTAGCCCATGCTTCGCTGTATCCGTCACCTTCAAACAATACCTTTTCACTGGCTACAATATACTGGCGGATAATATGCATGATTGCAATCTCTTTTTTCTCACCCTTCGCAATCAGTTCATCTACTTCTTTTTTAAACTGTTTCAATGTGTCAGCCATAATAGTGTTAAGCACTGTCATGGGATTTGCACAGTTTGCAGAAGAACCTACGGCACGGAATTCAAACTTATTGCCTGTAAATGCAAAGGGGGATGTACGATTACGATCGGTATTATCCATCAGCAGTTCAGGTATGCTGCGGTGAATATCAATTTTCAGCATGCTTTCATCCGTTTCATCCATCTTAGCCGAAACTCTCTCTTTTACATCACTAAGCACTTTGGAAAGATATTGACCGATGAAAACGGAGATAATCGCAGGAGGGGCTTCATTAGCACCAAGTCTGTGGTCGTTCGGGGCTGAAGCAATAGAAGCTCTCAGTACATCCGCATAATCATGAACAGCTTTGATAGTATTCACAAAGAATGTAAGGAACATCAGGTTGGTTTTTGGCGTTTTGCCGGGTGCTAAAAGATTCACACCGGTATCAGTTGCCATACTCCAGTTATTATGCTTACCACTTCCATTGATTCCGGCAAATGGTTTTTCATGTAATAAAACTCTCAGGTTGTGTCGGCGGGCCACTCTTTCCATAACATCCATCAGCAATGAGTTATGATCAACCGCCACACTTACTTCTTCAAATATCGGGGCACATTCAAACTGTGCCGGCGCCACTTCATTGTGCCGTGTACGCAATGGTATTCCGAGCTTGTAAGATTCGGTTTCAAAATCCCTCATATAAGCATACACTCTCTCCGGAATTGATCCGAAGTAGTGATCTTCAAGCTGCTGGTTTTTTGCAGAAGAATGTCCGTAAACAGTTCTGCCGGTCATTACCAGGTCTGGTCTTGCATTGAACAAGGCTTCGTCAATTACAAAATATTCCTGTTCCCAGCCAAGAGTGGGAGTTACTCTTGTAACGTTTTTATCAAAGTAATTGCAAACATCAACTGCCGCTTTGTTCAGGGCATCCAAAGCTTTCAGCAAAGGAGCTTTATAATCCAGCGATTCACCAGTGTATGAAACAAAGATGGTGGGGATGCACAACGTTTTGCCTTGTCCAATCTCCATGATAAAAGCAGGAGATGATGGATCCCATGCTGTATAACCCCTTGCTTCAAAAGTGGCTCTTAATCCGCCACTGGGAAATGAAGATGCATCAGGCTCTTGTTGCACCAACGCATCGCCTTCGAATTGTTCAATAGGAGTACCATCACTTTTTAAAGTAAAAAAGGAATCATGTTTTTCCGCGGTTGTGCCTGTAAGTGGCTGAAACCAGTGAGTAAAATGTGTAACACCTTTGCTTTCGGCCCAGGCTCTTATACCGTTGGCAATCTGGTTAGCCATAGCCCTGTCAATCTTTTGGCTGGCTTTAATAGAGGATTGGAGACTTTTAAAAGCTTCATCACTTAAAAACTCCCGGGCTACTTTCAGGGTGAAAACATTGCTGCCAAATACCCCGGTGATTTTGGTCGAAGCATCCACTTTGGTATCAGCATTAGTAAGAAGATGGTTAATTGCATTAAAACGAAGTGACATGTGTTATAATTTTCAGCAAAACAAACACATTATGTCAATTATGCCAATTTTTTTTAAAAAATGCTACAAAAATTGACTCTGTTTGGGGAAAAATTGTGATAAGTAGTCGTATAAAATGAAAAGTTTGCCAGTTTTAAACGGAATTAATAGTATTATTTTTATTTTTAATATTATTAAAAATAAGGTTTCCCAGCTTTTCCCAATTTATCTGCGCTGCCATGGGGATTACAAGCAGGGGCATTAACACACTGCGGTACCGCACAATAGCTCCAAGATTATTCACACTAAATCCAATTGCCAATAGAAGTGTCATCGAAAAGAAAATGCAGAAATACATCAGGTTCTTAGAGTCGTTACTGTTTCCCTTCGTTCGCAAAAAAAGGAACAGTATAAACATCAAAAGAATCATATTAATTTCTATAGCAGCTGCCAGTGATAAGATATGTCGTACATCGCTTGGGTAAGGCCGGATGGTTGACAGGTTAATGGCCTGGGGTGTATTTTTTAAAAAACTGCCCGCTGTTGGCTCCAGGTCTTTCATGGGGATGGTTGAGCCGCCGGCTTCCAGTTTTTTGAATTCTCGTTGTTTATTTACTACAGCTTGGGGGAAGTCGAGATTGGGGTTGATATACCTGGCCGTAAAAAATAATATTCCGAATAAAAGATACAATGAACAGAATATTGTTAAACCATATTTTGGCCAACGGTTGGCTATCAGCCATGCAATGATGGCCGGAACAAGTATTACAATGATGAAGTTTCTGAGTGCAAGCACCACCATCAGACCGGCAATGACACATATTGTCCGTCTGAAACCGAATTTTTTTTGTTTATAGCCAAAATAAATACAGTAAATGATTAAGCTGATACCGGTAAAAATCAGCCCTTCTTTGTGAATTCCGCTTGTCCAGTAAAGGAATGAAGGAAGCAGGAAAGTGGCAAGCATAATAGAAAGCTTTTTTCCGGGGAAAACATCCGTCATAACACGGTAAATAGCAAGAGTGCCGAATAGAGTGATAAAAGAATAGAAAATGACATTGACATAATAATGGCCGAAACTCAGCAAATTGAAAACCGATAGTATTTTGATAAAGAAATTACCTTTTAGGTCACTCCAGTATGAGTCTGTGCTTGTAAAGAAATTTGATGTGCCGCTTTCATACGGATCATGAAAAAGGTTGGTAAAATATTCATGAGGATTATTGAATAATAGTTGGTATTCCTGGATACTATTTGTGTGGTATCCCCAGGTGTCCTGCATTTGTGCCAGGCCGCCGTAGTAAAGACCGATCCAGCCGTAAAAAATGCCGGCCATTACTTTTAATAAAAAGATAATGATGAGCTGCGACCGGCTTAAACCCGTTTGGGTAAAGAATTTGACTTTCGTAGTCAACCAGGCAAATACTACAAGCCAAGCAACAAAAAGCAGGTACTCCAAAACAGCAGGGTTTTATCCCGCAAAATAGCCAATATTGTCGTGATTGTCAGGACAAAGTTGACAAGTTCTGTTCAGCCGGTAACATACAACTTGTAAATTTGCGACTCAATTTATTCTTTCCATGGAAGTAACGGTAAAAACAGCGGAACAACTGCGAATAACAGCTGAGGAATTTGAGTTGATAAAGCAAAAACTGGGACGTACCCCCAATTTTAATGAACTCTGCGCTTTCTCCGGAATGTGGAGTGAACATTGCAGCTATAAAAATTCTATCAAATGGTTAAAAACGCTGCCAAGGGAAGGCGGAAGAATGCTTGTAAAGGCAGGTGAAGAAAATGCAGGCTTGATGGATATCGGAGATGGATTAGGTGTTGTCTTTAAAATTGAATCACATAATCATCCTTCAGCAATTGAACCATTCCAGGGAGCTGCTACCGGAGTTGGCGGAATACACAGGGATATTTTTACTATGGGTGCAAGACCGATTGCATCACTAAACTCTCTACGTTTTGGAAATTTAGAAGAGGATAAAACACAGCATTTATTATCCGGAGTGGTGCATGGTATTGGCCATTATGGCAATTGCTTTGGTGTTCCAACAGTGGGCGGAGAAATATACTTTGATGAGTGTTATCATACCAATCCTTTAGTAAATGCTATGAGTGTTGGTATTGTGAAAGCCGGGGAAACAGTATCTGCAACTGCGTTGGGCAAGGGTAACCCCGTAATGTTTGTAGGCAGTGCAACAGGTAAGGATGGAATAGGCGGAGCTTCTTTTGCTTCTGCAGATATTACAGCTGAAAGTGCACAAGATTTACCGGCGGTACAGGTAGGAGATCCTTTTCAAGAAAAGAAATTACTGGAAGCCTGCCTGGAAGTAATACAAACTGGTGCAGTAGTGGGCATGCAGGATATGGGTGCTGCAGGTATCATTTGTTCTACTGCAGAGATGAGTGCCAAAGGCGAAGTAGGAATGCGGATTGACCTGGATAAAGTGCCAACCCGGCAAAAGAATATGAAGACATGGGAGCTACTGTTAAGCGAAAGCCAGGAAAGAATGTTACTGGTGGCACAAAAAGGCAGGGAGGAAGAAGTAAAAAGAGTGTTTGAAAAATGGGATCTGCCCTGTTCTGTTATAGGCGAAGTGACAGATGATGGCTTGCTTAATTTTTATATGAATGGACAATTAGATGCTTCTATTCCTGCATATGAATTAGTACTCGGTGGCGGGGCGCCACAATATGAAAGAGAATACAGTGAGCCAAAATACTTTGCCGAACTTAACAAGTTCAACCCTGATTCTGTACCTGTTCCTCAGGATATAAAGATTATTGCCGAACAATTGATACAGCTTCCTTCTATTGCATCCAAGCGATGGGTATACAATCAATACGACAGCATGGTGGGCACTAATAATACCTCGACCAATGCCCCTACAGATGCACCACTTGTAATTGTAAAAGGAACAACCAAAGCACTAGCTGTTACTACAGACTGCAACAGCCGCTATGTTTTTGCTGATCCCTATAAAGGAACGATGATAGCAGTCAGCGAGGCTGCAAGAAATATTGTTTGCAGCGGTGGTCTGCCATTGGGTGTTACCAATTGTTTGAATTTTGGCAACCCTTACGATCCTGAAGTTTACTACCAGTTTGTTCATGCGATCAAAGGGATGGGAGAGGCATGCCGCAGGTTTGACACACCCGTTACTGGTGGTAATGTAAGTTTCTATAACCAGAATCCCGATGGCCCTGTATTTCCAACACCAACGATCGGTATGGTTGGCTTGCTGGAGGATATCAGTAAGAAAATGACACTGGATTTTAAAAATCCCGGCGATCATATCTACCTCATTGGTGAATGGGTAAATGATATCAATTCGTCTCAATACCTGGCCAAAATATGCGGTGTTCAATATTCAGCAGCACCTCATTTTGAACTGGAGAAAGAATATCATCTGCAACAAGTAATACGGGGGCTGATTGAAAATGGTGATATTCAAAGTGCACATGATGTCAGTGAGGGCGGGCTGATGACGATGCTATTTGAAAAGGGGTTCAACAGGGAACTTGGTTTCTCGGTCAACTCGGTAACAGAATCTTATCTGGATGGTAAACCTGTCAGAAAAGACGCCTTTTGGTTTGGCGAAGCACAGAGTCGTGTAATAGTAACAGTTGCTGAAGAACAGGTTGCAAATTTCCACCGGCATCTTGAAAAATGTGAAATAGCGAATGTTAAGCTGGGAAATGTAACTGCTGGTGAAATAATTGTTGATGGTGAATTTTGGGGAACTATAGACTGGTGGCAGGAGAAATATGATACAGCCATCGAAAACTATTTAGCAAAAGAGGAAGCTGGTTCTGCTTTAAGTTCAATATAAATGGATAAGCATAAGGTTATATTGCTGACAGGTGCTGCAGGGTTTATCGGGAGTTACCTGTTAGGCTATCTTAATAAAAAAGGATTTTCTAATATCATCATCGCAGATGATTTTAGTGAGGAAGACAAATGGTTCAACTTTGATTCAAAGCAATTCATTGCAAAAGTTGAACGGGAACAACTGTTTGAGTGGTTAAAGAAGGAGCAGCCACAAATTGATTTTGTATTTCACCTGGGCGCCAGAACAGATACCACTGAGTTTGATTACTCCGTCCATGAAAAACTGAATGTGCAGTATTCAAAGAGTATCTGGAACTATTGTGCAGACAAAAATATTCCACTTGTCTACGCATCATCTGCGGCAACTTATGGAAACGGCGATTTGGGTTATAACGACGATCATGAAATTGTTGAAAAATTACAGCCACTGAATCCTTACGGCATCTCCAAAAACGAATTTGATAAGTGGGCATTGAAGCAAGCTGCTCAACCCCCGTTTTGGGCAGGGTTGAAATTTTTCAATGTGTACGGCCCCAATGAATATCATAAAGGCAGGATGGCCAGTGTGATATTTCATTCTTTTAACCAGGTAAAGTCAACGGGGAAAGTAAAGTTGTTCAGGTCTCACAAACCTGATTTCAAAGACGGCCAACAGCTTCGGGACTTCATTTATGTTGAAGATGTGGCCAGGGTTTGTTACTGGTTAATGGAGAATCCCGTTGCATCAGGATTATACAACCTCGGTACCGGTAAAGCAAGAACATTTGAAGATCTTGTAAAAGCAACCTTTACCGCCATGAGTAGAGAGCCTGTGATAGAGTACATTGATATGCCTGAGGATATCCGTGATAAATATCAATATTTTACCGAAGCAGATATGACCAAACTACGGAGTACAGGATACGAAGAAAAATTTTATTCTCTGGAAGACGGAGTTGCAGACTATGTAAAAAAATATCTACTAAAGAAGGAATACTACTAATATAAAAAGGAGCGGCTCAAAAGCCACCCCTTTTTTGCTGAAATATTCACAACTGTTCTGAAAAGACTACTTCTTCGGCAACAGCACTGCATCGATAACATAAGTAACGCCATTGCTCGAAATAACATCTGCTATAGTAATATTTGCAACACCGCCTTTAGCGTCAGTTATTGTCCACTTACCATCTTTATAACCGATGGTAAGCTCTTCACCCTGTACTGTTTTTACTTTCTGACCATCTTTCAGATCAGTTGATTTGAAAGCACCAGATACAACATGATAAGTAAGGATGTTGGTAAGAGTGGCTTTGTTTTCTGGTTTCACCAGGTTGTCAACAGTTCCTGCTGGCAGTTTGCCAAAGGCATCGTTTGTAGGTGCGAACACAGTAAATGGACCGGCGCCTTTTAAAGTTTCTACCAATCCTGCAGCTTTTACAGCTGCCACCAGTGTTGTGTGGTCAGCAGAATTGACAGCATTGTCAATGATGTCTTTTGAGGGAACCATATTAGCTCCACCTACCATTACACCTTTCTCTTCCTGGTTCACCGGCTCCATTTTAACGGCGGTATCTTCCATCTTTTTAGCCTTGTCGCCTTCAGAATTATTATTACAGGCAACAAATGAACTCGTAATAATCGCTGCTGCTGCCAGCAGTTTCAATGTCTTGTTTTGCATAAAATATATTTTGGTTTAGTTGAATAATGCAACAGATACGAAAGCTTCCTGTTCGCAGATTTTCGGAATTGATGTTTTTTTAATGAGTTTGTCAAAGAGTTGGAGCCGCCGGATCTGTTTTTGTTCAACAGTGGCCAATAGCCAGCCTTCTTTATCTTTACCAAAACAATAAGAATGGGAAAAAGAATTGCAATAATCGGTGGAGGAAATCTTGGTACTGCCATTGCCGAAGGGCTGTTGAAAAGCAAATTCAGTAAAGCGTCTGAATTAACGGTTACTAAACGGAATGTAACCACATTAAAGTCGTTAAAGGAGAAAGGGATTAACATAACAGATAATAATGCCGCAGCGGCGAAGAAAAGTGAAGTGATCATTCTGGCAGTAAAGCCGTTTCAGGTAAGTGATGTTCTGAACTCGTTTAAAAAAGAATTGACAGGTGCCAAACTTATTATATCAGTAGTCACTGGTGTTACTATCAGCGAAATGGATGGTATTATCAAAAAGAATATGCCGCTTTTCCGGGCCATGCCAAATACTGCCATTGCCATACAGGAAAGTATGACTTGTATTTGCAGCCAGCATGCCAGCACAACAGATATTAAGTATGTGCATGATCTTTTCAATACGCTTGGTAAGGTGGTAACAATTGATGAGAAACTAATGGAAGCGGCGACGATTCTTGGGGCCTGCGGTACTGCTTACGCCATGCGTTATATCCGGGCAAATATCCAGGGTGGTATTGAAATTGGTTTTGATGCCACAACAGCCTCGCTGATAGCAGCACAAACAGTAAAAGGGGCGGCAGAATTGTTACTACAGAAAGGTTCTCATCCCGAACAGGAGATTGATAAAGTAACAACTCCGAAAGGATGTACAATTGCCGGTTTGAACGAGATGGAACACCAGGGATTTAGTTCGTCGCTGATAAGGGGTATTGTGGCGAGTTATAAAAAGATCGCAAAAGATTAAGTTATTGCTTGTATACTATTCCATCTTTCATTACAAACACTACTTTACTAAAAACCTGTGAATCTTTCAGCGGGTCGCCATCCACAGCAACAATATCGGCAAGTTTGCCAATTTCAATACTGCCAAGCTTATCTTTTTCTCCTAACAGTTCAGCAGCACTGATTGTAGCCGCTTTAATAGTTTCCATTGCAGGCATACCGGCTTCTATCATATAGCCAAACTCCAACCAGTTCTTTCCATGTTGATAAACGCCTGCATCAGTACCAAAAGCAATCTTTACACCTGCTTTGTAGGCTTTGGCAAATGTGGCTTGTATCTGCGGACCTGTTGCCAATGCTTTCGGTGTAACGATGTCTGTGTAATAACCAGGAATTTTTGCACTGTCTGCTGTTGCTTTTCCGGCCGTAATAGTAGGAACGAGGTAAGTGCCATATTGCTTCATCAACTGAATGCCTTCATCGTCCATAAATGTGCCGTGTTCAATTGAGTTTACGCCACCGCGGATTGCTCTTTTTATGCCTTCAGCACCATGTGCATGTGCAGCTACTTTAAACCCATAATCCTTTGCAGCACTAACGATGGCTTTCACCTCTTCTTCGGTAAACTGTGCATTGGCACCGTCCTTTGCCTGACTAAGTACCCCGCCGGTAGCTGTGATTTTTATCAGGTCTGAACTTTCCTTGTAACGTTCTCTAACAGCATGATAAGCATCTTCCGCACCATTGATAACCCCCTCTTTAGGACCAGGATCACCCATCAGGTCCTTACGATAACCGTTGGTGGGATCAGCATGACCGCCTGTTGTGGCAATAGATTTTCCGGCAGTATAAATTCTTGGACCAATCACCAGGCCTTTATTGACAGCATTACGTAATGAAACATTAACACCACTTCCACCGAGATCCCTTACGGTAGTAAAGCCAGCCATCAGTGTAACTTTTGCATATTTGAGCGATTCAAAAGCTATGTCAGAAGGATTGGTAGTGAATCTATCTGCTAAGTTTCCCTTCTTTGTTTCACTCTCAACATGCACATGCATATCGATCCATCCGGGAGTTACTGTTTTTGTTTTCAGGTCAATGGTTTTATCAGTCGTTTCCGGTGCAGTAAAACCATTTTGCACAGCAACGATCTTATTTTTTTCTACTATGATCGTCATGTTCTTTTTGGGCTCGTTAGATATACCGTCAATCAATGTGCCGCACCATATGTAAGTTTTTTGTGCATGAGAAACTGATAAAAAAATAAGACCAAAGGCTGCTAACAGTATTTTTTTCATACTACCGGTTGAAATACTAAAATACTGCAATCGAAGGGTAATTTGTAATTTAAAGTATGAAACGATATATAACGACTGGAGTAACTGTTGCCGCTTTCTTCACCCTTGCAGGATGTGGCGCCCCGGCAAAAAAATTTGAAGAGAAGAAATTGGTGATACCCAGCAAACAAACGGTGAGAATATCAGAGATTGACTTGTCTATCACAAATAATGGTTGCGGAAGGCAGTGGGTGGTGGATGAGGGTAAAACAGGTACTGAAAGGCCTTATTGCGACCTCGAGATCAACCTTGGGGACTCTATGATTCATGCTGGTGGCGATTTTAAACCAGTATCTATTGGCAATATTCAGATAACTATCGAGAAAATGAACCCCTGGGGTAGGGAAGATGACAGTGTGCCGCCAGGCGGTTGCCGGGTATGGGTAAAACGGACCGGAGGCCGGTAATTACCAGTGACTGTAAACCAGCTATCAATAACAAATCTTGTTTTCCACGCATCATTTCTTAAACTGTGGATATGAAATTTTAATGACCCGGAAATTTCGGTTAGCTTTGCATGACCTCCCGGAATTTTTCCATTTCTCACTTCCGCTGGTCATATTTGGCTGGGCTTTTAATCAGATCATTTTATAGAAATTGAATTAAACAAATAACCATTTGTATGGCTAAATTCATTTTTGTAACCGGTGGGGTTACTTCTTCTTTAGGTAAGGGAATTGTTGCTGCATCACTTGCCAAATTATTACAGGCAAGGGGGTTGAAAGTAACGATTCAAAAATTTGACCCCTACATCAACATTGACCCGGGAACGATGAATCCATATGAACATGGCGAATGTTATGTAACAGAGGATGGTGCTGAAACAGACCTTGACCTCGGCCACTATGAAAGATTTCTCAATATTTTTACTTCGCAAGCTAATAACGTTACAACAGGAAGAATTTATCAAACAGTTATCAATAAAGAAAGGGAAGGTGCTTACCTGGGCAAAACAGTTCAGGTGGTTCCGCATATAACTGATGAAATAAAAAGAAGAATGCTTCAGTTGGGGCAGGGCGGAGAGTATGATATTGTTATTACAGAAATCGGGGGCACGGTTGGTGACATAGAAAGTTTACCATTTGTAGAGGCTGTCCGCCAGTTACAATGGGAGTTGCCGGAGGAAGATACAGTTGTTGTTCATCTTACTTTAATACCTTATTTAAAAGCGGCTAAGGAATTAAAGACCAAACCAACCCAGCACAGTGTTAAGATGCTGAGCCAGGAAGGAGTGCATCCTGATATTATTGTTTGCAGAACAGAGAAACCGCTGATGCCGGAATTACGCCGAAAAATAGCCTTGTTCTGTAATGTAAAGATGGAAGCAGTTATTGAAGCTGCTGATGCTCCTACCATTTATGAAGTACCCTTGCTGATGATGCGGGAAAAGCTGGATGTTATTTGTATGAAGAAGCTGAATATTGTGAACAACAATGAACCAGAGTTAAGCAAATGGAAGGAGTTTCTTGACAAGCTTAAATATCCCAAGAGTAAGGTTGCTATCGGTCTTATTGGTAAATATCTTGAGTTACAAGATGCTTATAAATCAATCCTGGAGTCCTTTATACATGCCGGTGCAATGAATGAATGCCAGGTGCAGATCATCAATATACACAGTGAATTTATTACAGATGACAATGTCGCGGAAAAGCTCACAGGTCTGGATGGGCTTTTAGTGGCTCCCGGTTTCGGTCATAGGGGTGTTGAAGGGAAAATTGTAGCTGTGAAATATGCCAGAGAAAACGGATTGCCTTTCTTCGGTATATGCCTTGGTATGCAAATGGCTGCTATTGAGTTTGCAAGAAACGTACTGGGTTTAAAAGATGCTCACTCCACTGAAATGGATCCTGACACTAAAGAGCCTGTAATCGACCTGATGGAAGAACAGAAGAAAGTAACCGCAAAGGGCGGTACTATGCGCCTTGGTTCTTATCCCTGCGACATTAAAGAAGGGTCTTTGGCACATATTATTTACGGGAAAACGCCTATCAGCGAACGGCACCGTCATCGCTGGGAGTTCAATAATAAGTACCTCGAACAGTTTGAAAAGGCAGGTATGGTGGCCAGTGGTAAAAACCCCGGCACCGACCTTGTAGAGATAATCGAATTGCCAAAACATCCTTTCTTTATTGGGGTACAATACCATCCGGAATTGAAAAGTACAGTTGAGAATCCGCAACCCATATTTGTTCACTTTATCACGGCGGCAAAAGCCTATGCCGAAAAGAAATCAGAGGTGAAGAACCCCCTGTTACAAAGTGAAATGATCTAAACCAGTCGTTCCAAAAGGCGCTGGTTGGAGGGCAAAATATACTGCTTACCGACAATACGAACCCGACTCCCTACTCTTGCCTCAGAACTCCTATCTTTGCCCACTCCAAAAAAGTAAAGAATGAAGTTTGATCGTAATACCGTCTTGGGTTTCGTTGTACTGGCGGGTCTGTTTTTCGGCTATTTTTATTTCACTAATAAGCAGCAGTCGGAATATCGTAAGCAGAAGGCTGCTGAAGCGAAGGCCCAGCAGGCAAAAGAAGACTCTATTAAACTTGCTAATAAACCCTTGCAGGATTCATTGGATAAAATAAGGGATTCTGTTACCAAGAAAGAGATCACAGGTATTTTCAAAGATACCCTCAAAGGAACTGAGCAACTTGTCACTCTCCAGAATGAATTGATAAAAGTGACTTTTTCCAGCAAGGGGGGGCAACCCAGAAAGGTTGAATTAAAAAAATATAAAGGTCAGGATAGCAATCAGGTAAAACTGGCGGGAACAGATTTTGATAAGTTAAGCTATACGATTAATACTGGTAAGGGAGCCAACGAAGCAAGTGCCCAAACCAGTGATTTGTTTTTCTCAAAGATCGACTCTTCCTCAAAAGATGGTAATAAAACCATTGCCTTTACTTTACAGGCAGCAGACAGCAGTGGTTCTTACATTACTCATGAGTACACATTGAAGCCCAATGATTATATGATTGATTTCAATGTTAAGATGAACGGCGCAAACACACTGCTTACACAGGGAACAATGAATTTATCCTGGCAATATGCTGCAGCACAGCAGGAATCTGACATTTCTTACGAGAAACAAAACACACAGGTTGGATATGTAAAAGATGGAAGTTTTGATTATCATACTATTGGTCGCAGAAGCAGCAAAAACTTTGATGAGACTGTAAGCTGGGTAGGAATAAGACAGAGGTTCTTTTTTACCATCCTTGTTGCTAAAAACAATTTTACTTCCGGAAGGATAGAATGGAATGATAATCTGCCAGATAGTGCGATGACTGTTGTGCAATCAACAGCTAACTTGAAATTACAAGTGCCTGCTGGCACACCTTCAATAGTGCCGTTTAGCATTTATTATGGCCCGTCTGATTACCATATTCTGAAGAAGTATGATATGAAGTTTGAAAAGCTGGTGAACCTGGGACAGGGTATTTATCAGTTTGTTCGCCCAATCAACAAGTTTCTCATTCTTCCGATTTTCGATTTCTTAAAAAGTATTGCCGGTGGTATGGGCCTCGCAATTGCTTTGCTTACCCTTTTTATTAAACTGATTACTTCTCCACTGCTTTATAAGAGTTATTTAAGTGGAGCAAAAATGAAAGTACTGCGTCCTGAGATTGCCAAGCTAAAGGAGAAACATGGTGACGACAGGCAGGCAATGAGTATGGACCAGATGAAACTGTTCAGAGAGGCAGGAGTAAATCCATTAGGTGGTTGTTTGCCCGCATTATTGCAAATTCCTATTTTCTTTGCCTTGTTCAGTTTGTTTAATGCTGATGTAGGCCTGAGGGGTGCAGAATTTCTTTGGTCAAATGACCTTTCCGCTTTCGATGCACCGATAAAATTTGGTTTCCATATTCCCTTGCTTGGAAGCCATCTGAGCCTTTTTAATATTACTGCTGTTGTTACCAGTTTTCTCATATCTATATATAGTATGAGCATGACACCGGATCAGAGTAACCCGGTAATGAAATACCTGCCATATATTTTCCCGGTATTCCTGTTGTTCTTTTTTAACCGCCTGCCTTCGGCCCTGACTTGGTATTATACGGTATCAAATATCATTACCCTGGCACTTCAGTTTGTCATCCAGAACTATATCATTAATCATGATAAGATACTGGCGAAAATTGAAGAGAACCGGAAAAAGCCAAAGACCAAATCAAAATGGCAGGAGCGGATGGAGCAGATGCAGGAGCAGCAGAAAAAAATGAAGGAAATGCAGCAAAGGAACAGACGCTGATTTGTGTTAAAATACTCATAAGAAGAACCGGGTTTAGCCTTCAGCTACCCGGTTTTTTTTGTTACGCAACTTATTGGCTAAATTGGCACGTCTTTTTATAGTAATAGGATGAATACAAATTAGAATGAAACAAACAACATACATATTTACTTTAATTACTGGATTGATTACTTCTATGCAGTTGATAGCTCAAACTCCCAAAAAACTGACAGAAGCCACTATCTCATACGATATAGTCATTAATACAACTAATGCAAAACCACAAGCAGCCGATCTGTTAGACGGGGCTACCAGTGTTATTTACCTGAAGGGTAATTCCAGCCGTTCTGAAATGGTCAGTTCGCTTGGTACACAAGCCACCATTATTGATGGGAAAACCGGTAATGTGACAGTCCTGAAAGAGTATGGTGAGCAACGGTATATGATCAGGATGACACCTGACAACTGGAAACAGTCGAATAAGAAATATGATGGTATTGCGTTTACTTACTTTGAAGAATATAAAATAATAAAAGGCTATACATGCCAAAAAGCAGTAGGTAAGCTTACTGATAGTACGTCCTTTACAGTTTATTTTACAAAGGAGCTGGTGCCTGTCAACAAGGATTTTCAATACCTGAATAAGAATTTACCCGGACTTGCCATGCAGTATGAGGCAACGTTGGGGAAGATGATGGTTACTTATACAGTTTCAGACATAAATTTTAATCCGGTACCACAGGCAAAACTTGATGTGCCTAAATCAGGCTACAGAGTTATGACGTATGAAGAAAGTAAGGGGCAGGGGGCTAATTAATTCCTGCGAAGTTGCTGGTTACCAAGTTCAATTTTTACATTGCTAAGAACCACTTTCTTTTTTAGTGGAACAATGTAAGTTGTATTGCCTCTTTGATAAGTGACAGTAGTATTAAGACTGATATATCTTTTTTGTGATTCCGTATTCAAAACCTGGTTGCCACGGTATGTATAACCAGACCTTAAAGAGAAAGTACCTGGTTTTGAAGTTCTTGAAGAAAGTAAAGATGATGTTGTCTTATTTGTCTTCTTATTACCATCACCCAAAGTGGCAAATGAAGCAATAGAAGAAACCGCAATTAAAGCGATAACCACCAGCTTTCTGCCAGCAACCTTCCATATATTTAATTTGGGTTGGCTCATTGCGTACAAAAATAATGACAAAAAAGAATATAAAACAAACCGTTTATCCAGAACTTTAGTAGTTTGTTAACGTACAGAGACACCAATTTGTTGCTTTTGGTTGCCTGAAAAAAGCACTATTTTGCACATCTGGGGAAAAGTAAACCCTTTATTACCCAATTTTTTTGAGTTAACTTGTTGTAAATAACACATTTCAGGGGGCAAAGGGATTTTGCTGTCTGACTGGCTCTTTAACAGTTTTGCTCACCAAACGCCGATAGATGAAAGAAAACAACCCCTACCGGGAAGATCGGGAACAACTTCGGGAACTGCTTAAAAAGTATGAAAATTTTAAAAATGGCCGTAGCCACTCGTTTATAGAGGAAGATGCTTTTGAAAAAATAATAGATTATTACCAGGAGAAAGAAGACCTCGTAAAGGCAATGGAAGCTGCTGAAATTGCAGCTGAACAGTTTCCTTATTCATCAATGCTGCTCATTAAGAAAGCGGATATTTTATTAGCCAATCGTAAATACCAGGGGGCTCTCGATATCCTGGAGCAGGCGTCCTTGCTTGATGGTGGTGATATCAACCTTTACATATTAAAAACCGATGCTTACCTCGCATTGGATCAGCAGGAAAAGGCGGTTGTATTGTTGGAGGAGGCTTTAGGCTTATTTGAGGGTGAAGAAAAGATCGAGTTACTGTTTGAACTGGCAGATGTGTACGATGATTATGAGGATTTTGATAAAGTATTCGACTGTCTGAAGATGGTGTTAGAAGATGAACCAAACAATGAAGAGGCCTTGTATAAAATTTGCTTTTGGACAGATTTCACAGGAAGAAACGAGGAGAGTATTCGCCTTCATCAGCAGATTATTGATGAATATCCGTATAATGAACTGGCCTGGTTCAATCTTGCGGCTGCCTACCAGGGTTTAAAGTTATACGAGAAATCAATTGACGCATATCAGTATGCTATTACCATTGACGATAAGTTTGATTATGCCTACCGTAATATGGGGGATGCATATATCAGGCTGCGTAAGTATAAAGAAGCAATTGAGGTATTGGAAAAAGTGAATGAATTAGCAAAGCCGGAGGATGTGATATTTGAAGCTATTGGTCATTGCTATGACAGATTGAAAAATTTTGCACAGGCAAGGTTCTATTATCGTAAAGCATCGCACCTTCGCCAGGATGATAGCAAACTCTTTTATAAAATAGCCTGTACATATTTTAATGAAGGGCAGTGGGAGAGTTGTATTAAACAATTAGATACAGCTATGAAAATCCATCGCCTTCAGCCTGAATATAATCTTTTGATGGGAGAATGTAAAATGCAGTTGGGTGCGTTTAAAGATTCGGTGCAATATTTCTCCAATGTTGTTCGTGTCAGGCCACGCAATGCGTCTGGTTGGGAATCATTAATTCGTTGCCTTTACAAAGCTGAATATTTTGATGAAGCAGCGGAACAAACAGAAGCAGCTTTGAAAGTGACTAACGGAAAGCCATTATTTATTTTCTATAAGGCTTCTGTACTTTTTGCTCTTGGCAAGGCAAAAGAAGCGATTCTGCAACTGGAAGAAGCAATGAAGCTGTCTCCAAAGTTGCTGAAAAAATTTGTAGAACTTAATCCTTCTATTCTGCAGAATCAATTGGTGGTCGATGTGCTGGCCAGGTTCAAAAGAAATAAGTCCATCTGACCGGTAGGGTTTTCGGTATAGACCCAAATCAGCATCACTCTGCTTATTCTTCCCTATTTTTGCGGCCATCCAACTCTTTTTTGAATCAAAATGAAGATTATGAATTTTAATTTATCGCAGATACCGGACAGAAAAATAAAGCCCCGTAATTCAGGATTAACGATGGTAATGGATAAAGGCCTGAGTGTGGAAGAAGCAAAGAATTTCATGAGTGCATCACATCCGCATGTGGATATTGTGAAACTTGGATTTGGAACCTCATTTGTTACGCCTAACCTGAGAGAGAAACTGGCAGTGTATCGTTCATATGATATCCCCGTTTATTTTGGCGGTACTTTGTTTGAGGCATTCCTGATCAGAAATCAATTTGATGATTATATAAAAGTCTGTAAAGATTTTGGCATCAGCTATATGGAAGTTAGTGATGGTTCTATCACAATCCCACATGCTGAAAAATGTGGATACATTGAAAAACTTACTAAACATGGCACTGTGCTTAGCGAAGTAGGCAGTAAAGATGCTGCTCATATAATCCCTCCTTATAAATGGATTGAGCTTATGAAGGCGGAACTGGAAGCTGGTTCCACTTATGTAATTGCAGAGGCAAGAGAAGCGGGCAATGTAGGTATTTACCGTGGCAGCGGTGAGGTTAGAGAAGGCTTGGTTCAGGAAATTCTTACTCAGATTCCTGCCGAAAAGATTATTTGGGAAGCTCCGCAGAAGGCGCAGCAATTATATTTTATTGAATTAGTAGGCTGTAATGCTAATCTTGGCAATATTGCGCCTACAGAGGTAATTCCACTGGAAGCCATGCGAATTGGTCTGCGAGGGGATACGTTTACTTTATATCTTGATAAAACTCAAAATGCCTGATGCGGCTCTTTGGATTAATCGGCTATCCTTTGTCTCATTCTTTTTCTAAAAATTATTTTACAAAAAAGTTTGAGCAAGAGGAGATAAATGAATGTCGGTATGAACTGTTCCCGCTAAAAACTATTGATGAGTTACAATTGCTACTGAAAAATAATCCGGAGCTGGAGGGGCTAAACATTACAATACCTTTCAAAAAGCAAGTGCTTCGGTTCCTTGATGATACTCATATTCCGGACGGACTTGATGCTTGCAATTGTATCAATATAACTGCAGGAAAGTTGGTTGGATATAATACAGATGTTACCGGGTTTGAAAAAAGTTTATTGCCTTTGTTGAAGTCATATCACAAAAAGGCGTTGGTGCTGGGAAATGGTGGTGCAACAGCGGCGGTTGTATATGTGTTACGCAAACTCAACATTGATTTTGATATTGTAAGCAGAAGTAAACATGGAGAATCAGCCTTTACATATAAGGATATAACAAAAGAAATATTGAACTCCAGTAATGTTATAATCAATACAACCCCACTTGGTATGTATCCTGACACAGATGCCTGCCCGGATATACCATACCGATTCATTTCAGGAAAGCATTTGCTGTATGACCTCGTATATAACCCCGCTAAAACATTATTCCTGCAAAAAGGCGAGGATAGGGGTGCCACTATAAAAAATGGAGAGGAAATGTTGTTGCTACAGGCAGAAGAAAGCTGGCGAATCTGGAACAGTTGATTTATCCGGATAGTTTTTGCCTGGCTTCTTCCGGGATGGCTACAATTTTTTTCTTTTCGTAATCGTAGCAGATCATTCCTGTTTTAGCCAGTGCTACTGTTTTTCTTATATCAGAGATTTGT
The DNA here is from genome assembly GCA_044220915.1 of Chitinophagaceae bacterium. GTDB lineage: Bacteria > Bacteroidota > Bacteroidia > Chitinophagales > Chitinophagaceae > JJ008. Next base: position 4,953 of record JBGAQD010000030.1, on the reverse strand, counting down.
CTCTCCATTTTGTAAATAAGATCGAAACTTACTTTGGAGACATCACCGGCAGTTACAGAAACAATAATGATGTCGCCGTAAAATAATTCACTCTTAAATTCAATAGCTACATCTGCCATAATCATGCCGGCACCGCCAAAATTCATTTCTGTATAACTCAGGCTTCTGAAGAATTGCATCCGGGCTTCATGCACTATAGAAAGTAAGGCATCGTTGCCAACATGACCTCCATAGTTGATATCTGTTATTCTTACAGGGATTTCACAGGAGAAATGAAATTTTTCAGACAAATCAATTTTTATTCTTGCCATGCAGTAATGTTTACATTAAAAATAAGAAAACACGACTCAACTGCTTAATTCTCCTGTAATGATTTAAGCAGGCTGATAATATCCATGAAATTACCCGGGGAGTGGGTTTTTGACGGGTTTGCAATTTTCTCTCTCCACTTTTGCATCTGGTCAATACAATCTTTGTCCTGTTCCTCACCGGATACACAACAAACCAGGTCGCCAAATTTTTTTGACATACGAATTATCTTTCCATCGGGGGTGATCAGCATAATATAGCGGTTAGCAATATCAACTGGTGGCGGTTCTGGTAAATAATCTTGCGGATCCATAGTGAAGCCCCTTGTGCCTGTTGGTTCATAATCATCCGCAACGAAAAAGAAGTCAGCTGCATTTTTAATTTTACTCCGTGTGGTGGCGAAATCCAGTTTGGCAAAAGTTTTTTTACTTGCTTCAAGGGCGGCATCGTTTCTTGCTTCTTCAATCGCTGCTTCCACATCAGTTACTGCAAGATTTTCATGCATGTTAGCTGAACCCTCAACCGAAGCTGCTGTAACGGTGTTTTCTTTTAAGAGAGATGGTTCCTGTTTAGCTACAGATGTGTCACTTGTCTTGTTATTAAATAATTGAATACCACCCCATGTTAAAAACCCCATGATTGCGGCCGCTGCGGCATATTTGATAAATGAGAAGAATCGTTTTTGCTTCCGGACAACGGGTACCTGTTTTTCATTCAATGCGGTTGCTATTTTGTTCCATATATCTGCCGGCGGAGTTACTTCTATTCCAGTAAGCTTGGATGAATAGTCATTTATTAATTGTGGTTCATCTAGTACTGTGGCAATTTTCTGCCAAACAAATGCAGGCGGAGCCATTTCAATGTTTCGTAATCCTGATGGAAATTTTTGGGATAGTTCGGATTCATCCAGTTCAGCGGCGATTTGCTCCCAAATACCCGATGGCGGGGGCACTTCGTAAGTGTACATTTTATTTTGTAATCCGCTGCTCATTATTTTGATCTTACTCCCCGTTGCTTATCAATAAATGTTCTGACCATGTCCTGCAAAATCACTTTAGCCCTTGATAATTGCGACTTGCTGGTTCCTTCGCTGATGCCGAGCATATCTGCGATCTCTTTGTGAGTATATCCTTCTACCACATACATGTTGAAAACAGTGCGGTAGCCGGGTGACAGATCTTGTATCAGCGCCATGATGTCTTTAGCCCCTAATTCATCCAGTACAGAAGTATATTTTCCTTCAATAGTATTTTCTTCCTTCTCTGTCACCGGCATCAGGTAGCGTTTGCGGCGAAAATGTTCGATGGCGGTGTTCACAAAAATCCGACGTACCCAGCCTTCGAATGAACCTTCGCTGCGAAAACTGTCTAACTTTTTAAAGACCTTGATAAAACCCTCCTGCAATATATCCTCAGCTTCTTCAGCGTTACCGGCATATCGCAGGCATACGGCATACATTCTTGGCGAGAATCTCCGGTACAGTTCTTCCTGCATCCGGCGGTTGCCTTCCATGCATCCTCTTATAAGGTCGCTTTCGGGAATATTTTGGTTGCGTTCGGGTGTCAAAATCGGTGGTTTGTTTATAAGCTATTCAAAAATGCTACCAGTTTTTGGGTAGCCTTTTTTCTGTGGCTGTATTGATTCTTTTCGTTTATGTCCATTTCTGCAAATGTTTTGACAGAACCTGCCGGAATAAACACCGGGTCATAGCCAAAACCTTGTAATCCTCGTTTTTCTTCAATTATCTGGCCGTTACAAATGCCTTCAAACTGCGTTTCCCTGCCGTCAATTAACAAGGATATAACGGTTCTGAAACGGGCACTCCGGTCATCTTTGCCCGCCAAATTACTCAAAAGCTTTTCAATATTGGCATCAAATGACCTGTTATCGCCGGCATACCGGGCACTTTTCACACCCGGCTCTCCTCCCAGGGCTGTAACCTCAAGCCCGGTATCTTCACTAAAGCAACTGATACCTGTCATTTCAAAAATGACTTTTGATTTACCAGTAGCGTTTTCTTCCAGAGTGTTATACGGTTCAGGAATATCGATATCAATCCCAGCTTCTTTAAGGGTGATGATATCTAAGTTGTTTCCAACAACTGAACGTATCTCGTCTACTTTGTGCTGGTTATTGGTGGCAAAGATCAGTTTCATAGTTAAACAAAGAAATGGATCAGAGATTAAACAGTCTTTTCAGGCAAACCCACAACTTACTTTTCTCTACTTTGTCATTTTCCAGTTTTGATAAGGAAGGAGAATATAAAAATGAGTTACCGGCAAATGCTTGTATCTGGTAGTGTGGAAAACTCATCGGCAAGCCAAATGCGGCGGGTTCAATGTCAAAAAGAAAAACAATTTTGCTCTTAAAGAAAGAGGTCAGTTCCTTGTAAGTGGCTTCAGGATGGTTATTCAGATTGACAATTGCCACATCTGCAAGGTTCAGTTTACAGGCGCCTAGTATCCCGGTAAGAAAAGTCAGTTCATTGTCAGCCAGGTGAACAGCCTCATTACTTTTGAGTATTATCAATATATTCTTCTGGTTATTGCCAAGTGATTTCCAAGGTGCAGTTGTTATTGTTTCAACTACCGGGGCCGGTCCTTCTTTTGCAGTAGCTTTCGTTATCGCCGTTTCTTCCTCTACCAGCGAAGAATGATACAAATCTGCTACAACAGAAGCAGGTAATTCAATATGATTCAGATCCATAAAGCGGTGATAAATTACACAAATGAGTGTTAGTTTTTTTCGTTTCTTTGACCTTTCAAAAATAAACTATTATGACGGCAGCTATGGATATTTCAATCAGAAAAGCAGAAAGGAGCAAACTACAAGACCTGAACCTGGAGAACCTGCCTTTTGGAAAGTATTTTACTGATCATATGCTGGAGGCCGATTATGAAAATGGAGAATGGAAGAACATTGAAATAAAACCATATCAGCCGCTGTTATTAAGTCCCTCCCTGGCAGCATTACATTATGGCCAGGCCATTTTTGAGGGTATCAAAGCATATAAAGATGCTGATGGCAATGCTTACATTTTCCGTCCACAGGATAATTTCAAACGTTTCAATATTTCTGCAGAAAGAATGCAGATGCCAACTGTTCCCGAAGAATTGTTCATGGAAGGGATGAGGCAATTGATAGAGCTGGATAAAAATTGGATACCAAATAAAGAAGATCATTCATTATACATCCGGCCATTTATGTTTTCATCGGATGAGTTGATTGGTGTCCGCCCTTCTGATACATATAAATTCATGATCATACTAAGCCCCACTGGTCCGTATTACAGTGCGCCAATGCGGATTTATGTGGAAGAAAAGTATGTAAGAGCTGTGCCGGGCGGTGTTGGCTATGCAAAAGCCGCCGGTAATTATGGAGCTGCTATGTATGCAACGGCTGAAGCAAAAAAGAAAGGATACGACCAGGTACTCTGGATGGATGCCTTTGAACATAAATATGTACAGGAATGCGGAACAATGAATGTATTCTTCATTATTGGAAACACTGCTATCACCCCAGATCTTGAACAAGGAACTATTCTTGACGGAGTGACCCGCCAAAGCACCATTACGTTATTAAAGGAAATGGGTTTTAATGTAGAGGAAAGGCCATTGGCAATTGATGATATCATTGATGCATACAAAGCCGGTTTATTATATGAAGTATTCGGAACAGGTACTGCTGCAACCATTTCAATGATCAAAGAGCTTCGCTACAAGGATTTTGATATGAAGTTTGACGTGGAAAACTGGAAAACAGCCCCCACTATTAAAAAATGGCTGACCGACATCCGGGAAGGAAGGAGAGAGGATAAATATCACTGGATGCAAAAAGTATAATGATATTTGAAACAATTGGTTACCGTGGCTATTACTGGCTGCGGTTTTTTATTTTTGACTATGGCTAAGATTCTCACCTATTGTATCTTTTTATTGTTCATTAGTTGTAATAACCAAAGCGAACTGCAAAAACTTTGCAAACAAATCAGGAAGGCCCCTCAAACGGCCTTTCCTGCAGGAAATGATAAAAAATGGAAACTGATCAGGAAGCTGGAAGAAATTGACGACAAAGATTTACCCGATTCAGTGAAGAACATTTTTGCTCAGATCGATACTTCAATAAGAGGTTATAGCGAATACCGGTTGCCTTTACTTAACGTATTGGGAAAACCTGATTCAAGAAAATCACTTCAGGTGATGGCAGAGATTTTTAGTGAACACTATATTTCCGACCCGTCGTGCAGCCAGACTCTTTCTAACTGGTTTTTTATGGCAAATGAAAATTTGGTTAACCTGGCCATTAGCTATTTCACCAAAAAGGATGTTACCAATTACAAGGGGTTGCTGAAAAATGCAGATGTCATGTTTCCTGCACTGGCGGGCATATTGGGAAAAAGGCCCTTTACTGACCGGCCTGTATTCGATATTCTTACCACTGGCATAAAAGCCGGGGTACTTAATAAGAACAACCTGGCTTCATCAAAACCTGATTTTATACGGTACTATGGTTACCTGAAATATGTCAGGGACACCCTGATCAAACAGCAAACGAAGGAATATTTATATGATGGATACTATGAATCATATCTGCCTGATTTAGTGCTGGTGCTAAAGATCTTTGAACCAGATGAAGAGATAACAA
>JBGAQD010000002.1:20020-275530 GCA_044220915.1 Chitinophagaceae bacterium | reverse complement strand
AACAACCGGGGCAAACAGTGTGGCAAGTGCAACTAAAGCAACAGGTCCTAACTGGATTTCATTTAGCCCTACCACATCTTCAACCAGATATTTTCCCAAATTAGCAACGATACTTGCTGGCTCAAATGTTTCGGGTCCGCTCCCCGGCGGTGATGCTGGTGCCAACACAGAGGCTTTAAGTTCAGTTTCAAGAACATTAAACTTTAGGTTAACAGTAAGGGATAATGCGCCTTATAGTTCTACTGCACCGGTTTCTGTGGGACAAACACAGTTTGCTAATATGGTAGTTACTGTTTCTAATACTTCAGGTCCTTTTGCAGTAACTGCTCCCAATACTGCAGTATCCTGGGCAGGGAATTCATCTCAAACCATTACCTGGTCTGTAAACAATACCACAGCCGCACCGGTTAGTTGCGCCAATGTGAAGATTTCCATTTCGACAGATGGGGGAAATACATTCAGCACATTAGTTGCCAGCACAGCTAATGATGGCAGTGAAGTGGTAACTATTCCCAATACTCCATCAACAACGGCTAGAATAAAAGTGGAAGCCGTTGGCAATATCTTCTTTGATATTTCCAATACGAACTTCACTATTACTGCCGGTTCAAATTGTGGTACGCCGGATTTCTTGTCTTCTACAGCTATCACAACATCATCTGCTACGGTCCTCTGGGCTACAGTAGCCGGTGCTAGTTCTTATGATGTGGATTACAAACTGAATTCTTCCGGCACATGGACCAATGCTGTAACCGGAACAACTTCAATTTCAGTGAATCTCAGCGGTCTTGCCTCAGGCTTATTGTATGACTGGAGAGTAAGAGCTAATTGTACAGGTGGCAGCAGTACTTATGCACAATCACAATTCACAACAATACCAGTTGCTGGTTGTAATACACCAACAGGTTTATCCTCTTCAGGTATTACTGTTTCTTCAGCAACGGTAAGCTGGACAGCAGCAAGCGGTGCTGTTTCTTATGACGTGGATTATAAGACCAATGCATCCGGCACATGGACGAATGCCGCAACAGGTACAACTGCTACTTCTGTTAATCTTAGTGGTTTGTCAGCCTCAACATTATATGACTGGAGAGTACGAACAAATTGTGCCAGCAGCAGCAGTTCTTATGTACAGGCACAGTTTACTACTTCTGCAGCCCCGGGCTGCGGTACTGCATTTGAGCCAAATGAAACACTGGCAACAGCGGCAACTATTTCAACGGGTGTTGCTAATTCTGCCGCTATCACTACCAGTACTGACAATGATTATTTCAAAATAACCACTACCGGAACAACCAATAATGTGTTCAGTCTTGTTGGACCAAGTGGTGTTGATTTTGATATGCAGATACTTAACAGCGGAGGAACTGTTATTGGTTCAGGTACAGGAGCTACTGCTACTGAAACAGTAACATTAAATAGCCAGGCAGCAGGCACTTATTATATCAGGGTATTTGGTTATAATGGTGCCAACAGTGCCACCTGTTATACTATTACTGCTACGGCCACTGTGGTAACCAGTTGTTCAAGTGTTTATGATGTTTCAACCAATGGAAGCACAGGTGGCGCTGCTACCATTCCATTTAACACCGATATTAAAGGCCTGGTAAACCCTTCCGGCGATAATGACTATTATAAATTTGTCATTACTACTGGAGGAACTATTACAATGACCTTAACTACATTGCCTGCTAATTACCATTTGCGGTTACTGAATAGTGCCGGTAGTACATTGCAAACATCCAGTAACAGCGGCACAACGAGTGAAACAATTAGCCGAACTGTTACTGCAGGTACGTATTATGCAAGGGTTTACCCAAGTAATACTAATCAATGGAATGCTACGAGTTGTTACACACTCAAGGTAGCTTTAGGCACTGCAAGCAGGGAAGAAGACCTGATTACAGTGAACAAGATCAGTGTATTCCCTAATCCGGTAACTAATTCCGTGAATGTGAGAATACCAGGTATCCAGGGGATGGCCGATATCAAGGTGTTTGATATTTATGGCAAATTGCTGATGCAAAGAAGCAGCGGCCAGGTAAATACTCAATTGGATGTGTCCGCACTTCCTTCCGGTGTATATATGGTGAGAGTAATGAATAATGACAAAGAAAGCACCTTAAAGGTGGTGAAAGAATAAGATAGACGATAGTTGTTTTTAAATGAAAAAGCCCCGACTGGTTTTAGCCAGCGGGGCTTTTCTTTAACTATTTCTGGTTGCAGCGGATTTTCGCCAAAATCTTATAGCAAGGAACACAAATAACGCAGTAATAATAATTGCCATCAGGCTTAGCTCAGCTCTGCTTTTTGCAATGTCCGGAGCGGCTGATGTAATGATTCTTGAGGTCTCGGCAGTTGAGCCTATTGCTAAGACAGTAAATATAATTGCCAGCGGTTTCCATTTATTTGGGATGGCATTTTTATTGAAATCTTTAATGCTTGTCATAGCCTCATGATGAATTATACACTTACATTAAAATCCCTCAGCGCATCATTCAAACTTGTTTTAAGGTCAGTACTTGGTTTCCGCTGTCCGATTATCAGGGCACAACCAACGCCAAACTCTCCTGCCGGAAATTTCTTATTATAAGAACCTGGTATCACAACACTTCTTGCCGGTACCCTTCCTTTCATTTCTTTTGGCTCGTTGCCACTAACGTCAATTATTTTTGTTGATTGAGTTAATACAACATTTGCCCCCAGCACTGCTTCTTTTTCAACGATTACACCTTCCACCACAATACAGCGGCTGCCGATGAAACATCCGTCTTCAATAATTACCGGGGAAGCTTGCAAAGGTTCCAGCACACCGCCAATACCAACGCCACCACTCAGATGTACACCTTTTCCGATCTGTGCACAACTGCCCACCGTGGCCCATGTGTCAACCATTGTTCCTTCATCTACATAAGCACCAATGTTGACATAGGATGGCATAAGCACCACATTTTTTGCCAGGTAAGCCCCGTATCTCGCCACCGCATGGGGAACGGCCCTAACACCGAGGTCTTTATAATTTTTCTTCAATAACATTTTATCATAGAATTCGAACGGTGCCACATCCCAGGTTTGCATTTGCTGAATACCAAAATATAGCAGGATGGCTTGTTTTACCCATTCGTTTACCACCCAGCCACTTTCTGAAGGAGACGCTGTTCTTAACCTTCCTTTATCCACTTCTTCAATTACGGCCCTTACTGCATCACTGTATTTATTGTCTTTTAGTAATTCACGGTTGCCCCATGCTTCCAGTATAAGTTCTTTCATCAATAAAAATTTGCTGCGAAAATAAGCTAATGTACGGATGTGCAGAGGTGAGGCTGTACTGATGTGCGGATATGCCGGAATTAATCTGCAAATTTGCATATTTACTAATCTGCACATTTAATGAATATCGGGTTTGATGCAAAAAGGGCTTATCACAATGGCACCGGATTGGGGCATTACAGCCGCACCCTGCTTCATTCCTTATCTGAGTATTACCCGGAGCATCAATATTATTTATTTAATCCCCGGTCTTCGGGTTCCTTTGATATTAAAGGGAATAATATTCATGAAGTAATACCGGATGGCTTTGTAAATAAACTCTTTAGTGCTGCCTGGCGCAGCAGCTGGGTAAAAAAAGATTTACAAAAATTAAAAATTAGTCTCTACCACGGCCTTAGTCATGAAATACCTCTCGGGATTTACAAAACAGGAATTAAATCAGTTGTTACCATCCATGACCTTATTCATGAAAGATACCCGGAGCAGTATAATGCCATAGATGTAAGAATATACAGGAAGAAGTTTCGTTATGCCTGTGAACATGCAGACAGAGTGGTTGCTATAAGTGAACAAACTAAAAAAGATATTATTGAATTTTATGGAATACCGGAAGAGAAAATTGTGGTATGTTATCAAAGTTGTAATCCGGCATTTGGTATGGCAGTAAGTGATGAGGAGAAAAAAAGAATTAGAGAACAGTATGGATTACCAGCCCAATTCTTTTTGACGGTTGGTTCCATCATTGAAAGAAAGAACCTGTTGAATATTTGCAAGGCAGTGTTCTTGTTGAGAAACGAACTGAACATTCCCCTTGTTGTTATTGGTGACGGGGGTAAATATAAGCAACTGGTAAAGGATTTTGTCTTGCAAAACGGGCTCGAGAACAGGATTATGTTTCTTTCAGAAAATCCGTTGACAAAACTGTCTCCTTCATTTATATCAGCAGCTGATTTTCCCGCTATTTATCAATCTGCCGTCGCCATGATATATCCATCTTTTTTTGAAGGATTTGGTATTCCGGTGCTGGAAGCATTGTGGAGTAAATTGCCTGTTGTTACTTCGAACACTTCCTGTTTACCTGAAGCTGCTGGCAAAGGAGCTTATTATGTAAACCCGGCCAGTGCGGAAGAAATAGCCGGGGGGATGCGGAAAATATATTCAGACAAAGAATTTGCTACGGCCATGATCGAAAGAGGCTGGCTGCATGCACAGAATTTTACACAGCAGAAATGTGCTGCATCCGTAATGAATGTTTATAAAAGCATATGGTAAATTTTGAAACTGATATTGAAAAATGTTTGCAGGTGCTGAAAAATGGCGGACTTATTCTATATCCTACCGATACGGTTTGGGGTATCGGCTGCGACGCTACGAACGAAAAAGCTGTAGAAAGAGTATATGCCCTAAAAAAAAGGCCGGATGAAAAAGCGATGATCGTATTGATGGCGGATGAAAGAGAAGTGTTGCAATATGTTGCTTCGCCGGATCTCCAGGTCTTCGATTATTTACAGGAAACTAAAAAGCCGACAACCGTTATTTATCACGGGGCTATCGGTCTTGCTGACAACTTAGTTGCGCAGGATGGAAGTATTGCTATTCGTATTTGTAATGAAGAGTTTTGCAGACATCTTATCAAAAGGTTTCGCAAACCTGTTGTGTCTACTTCGGCAAATATTTCCGGCAAACCAACGGCTAAAATATTTACAGATATTGAGGATGAGATAAAAGACGGGGTCGATTATGTTGTCAATTACAGGCAGGATGATAAAACTATTGCAGCACCTTCATCGGTAATTAAATGGGATAACGGTAAGTTAGAAGTTCTGCGTCCTTAAACTTTCTTCAGGTTATCTTTGTCCGGTTATGGAAATCAACTGTACAGATAAGGAATTGTTTCTATTAAGGAAAGTCGCCAATGCAGCGGAAAAATTGGGGGTGGAGACGTATTTGATAGGGGGTTTTGTCCGGGACAAAATACTGGACAGGGAAACGAAAGATGCTGACATTGTTTGTGTGGGTGATGGTATTGAATTGGCAAAAGAAACGGCCAGGCAGTTTAACCCGGCGCCCCAGGTTGATTACTTTAAAAATTTCGGAACGGCACATATTAATGTAACGAACGATTTTGATATTGAATTTGTAGGGGCGAGAAAGGAAAGTTATCAGTTTGATTCCCGCAAACCAGAGGTGGAGCCGGGAACAATTGTGGATGATCAGAACCGGAGAGATTTTACAATTAATGCATTGGCCATTAGTCTCAACAAAAAGGATTATGGAAAACTGATCGACCCTTTTAACGGAATGAAAGATTTGGGTGACAAGATTATCAGGACACCACTGGAGCCGGCAGAAACTTTCAGTGATGATCCGCTACGGATGATGAGAGCCATACGTTTTGCCACACAGCTGAATTTTATCATCGAAGAAAAAACATGGCAGGGAATAAAAGACAGTGCGCCGAGAATAAAGATCATTTCTCAGGAAAGAATAACTGATGAGCTGAATAAGATAATTGCTTCACCAAAACCATCCATTGGTTTTGATCTGTTGTATAAAAGTGGCCTGCTGCAAATTATTTTCCCGGCTATGGTAGATCTGGCGGGAGCGGAGTATAAAGACGGGCATGGTCACAAGGATAATTTTTATCACACACTACAGGTACTGGATAATCTGTCAACTAATACAAACGACCTGTGGTTACGGTGGGCAGCTGTTTTGCATGACATAGCAAAGCCCGCAACAAAGAAATTTGAAGAAGGACACGGCTGGACATTTCACGGCCATGAAGTGGTAGGGGGAAGAATGGTGCCTAAGATCTTCACTAAACTAAAGCTGCCACAAAATGAAAAGATGCGATTTGTAAAAAAAATGGTGGAATTGCACTTACGGCCGATAAGTCTGACAAAAGAAAATATTACGGACTCGGCTGTTCGCCGCTTATTATTTGATGCCGGTGAAGATTTTGACTCATTGATGATGCTTTGCGAAGCAGATATCACATCAAAGAATAAACAAAAAGTGAAACGGTTTCTCGAAAATTTCCAGCTGGTAAGGCAACGATGCAAAGAAGTTGAGGAGAAAGACCATATCCGCAACTGGCAGCCACCGATCACCGGTGAGATCATCATGGAAATATTCGGATTATCACCCTCCCGAGAAGTGGGTTTTATTAAAGATGCACTCAAAGATGCCATGCTGGACGGTATAATACCCAATAGCTACGAAGCGGCATATAATTTCATGCTACTGAAGGGGAAAGAGCTTGGGTTGAAGGTGGTTAAGTCCTAAATTTGTGATATGGCTATTTTAAAATTCAGGGTTTATTTCGAAGAGGACGAAAGTGTTTATCGTGATGTTGTTATCAGGCACACACAAACTTTCCGTGATTTACATGAGACAATATTGAAAGCTTATGAATTCGATAATAAGCACAAGGCCACTTTTTATCGCAGTAATGACCACTGGCTGAAGGGCAGAGAGATCTCACTGGAGAAATATGATAAGGAATATAAGGCGCCGCCATTGATCATGAGTGAAACAACTATTGGCTCCGAAATAAGGGACCCTAACCAGCGGTTTATTTACCAATATGATTTTAATAAGAACTGGGGATTTCTTGTAGAACTGATCAATGTTTCAAAAGAAGAAAATCCAAAGGTTATATATCCTTCTGTGGCAAGAACAGAAGGTATTGCTCCCAGCCAGTACGGAACCAAAGGATTACTGGGTGAAAAATTTGCAGACATCGAAGAGAAATATGATTTGACCCAGGTTGGAGGAGATGGCTTTAGTGAAAAAGATGAAGAAGGTGAAGATGTAGGTTTGGGAGAAGAAGGAACTGTAGAAGGTGAGGAAGAGGTTTAGTTCATAACTTTAGCAAAAATATTCTAATGCCCCGGCCATCAGCCGGGGTTTTTAAATCAGATTAATGTCAGCTGCCACTAATAAAACTGTGATCATCATTGCAGGACCAACTGCAGTTGGCAAAACAGCTGTGGCTATCCGGTTAGCAAAATATTTTGAAACTGAAATTATATCTGCAGACAGCCGCCAGTGTTTTAAAGAGCTGAGTATTGGCGTGGCAAGACCTTCGGAGCAAGAGCTAAAAGAAGTGCCGCATCATTTCATTGCCTCCCATTCTGTTCAAGAGGAGTTGACTGCTGCAACTTTTGAGCAATTTGCTTTACAAAAAATAAATGAACTCTTTCAGGTAAACGATATTGTCGTTATGGTGGGGGGGACAGGGCTTTACATTAAAGCATTTTGTGAAGGGCTTGATCTGATCCCTGAAATTGACCCGGCTATCCGGCAGGAAATTGTAAGATCTTATGAAGCAAGTGGGATAAACTGGTTACAGGAACAGTTAGAAAAGAAGGACCCTTTGTTCAGCCAGGCAGGCGAAATGCAAAACCCGCAACGGATGATGCGGGCCCTGGAAGTAGTTGAAAGTACCGGACAATCGATTCTTTCTTTCCGAAAGGGAGAAAAAGTTAAAAGGGATTTTAATATTATTAAGATTGGTTTGGAGTTGCCAAAAGCGGAATTGCACAGTAGTATTCATATGAGGGTGGATAATATGATGGAGGCTGGTTTATTGGAAGAGGTAAAACGGTTAGTTCATTTCAGGAATTTGAATGCCCTGCAAACGGTTGGCTATGCCGAAATATTTGAATATATCGATGATAATATTTCTTTGCAAAAGGCTATGGAACAAATCAAAACTCATACAAGACAGTATGCCAAACGCCAGCTTACCTGGTTTAAAAAGGACAAGGAGTTTACCTGGTTCCACCCCTCACAAGTTGAAAAATTAAAAGGCATCATTACTGATGCCCTTCATTAGCGGTTGTTTCGGTTACGACTAAATTTTAAACCCAACGGTCAGCAATGCATTACCTCCCGTTTGTTTTATGCTGGCACCGGAATAACCGGTATTTTCTAAGCGATAAGCAAAATGGACATCTTTGCCCATCATATGCACATAAGTAAGATCAACGAATATGCCTTTGTTGCGGTATCCTAATCCGCCGCTTAAAGAAAAGCGGCTTCCTTTTTCTGCATGCCCGAGGTCTTTATACGGATTACCATAATAAGCAAGGCCAAGCCTGGCCATGATGGTGGTAAATTTTAATTCACCACCAGCTTTAAAATTGAAAGCTCCTTTATAAGCATTGTCAATCGCTTTGTTTAGTGATTTAAGATAGTTTTTGGTTTCGTCACTGTTGTCACTTTCCGGGTCTGTTTTAAACGAGGAGGCTTTATAGTTCACATATTCAATATCGGCAGTCAGGAATCCTTTTTGCTTTCTTACATCTTCGATCTCCCGTAATACATAGGAAGCACTGGCCATGATACGGTAGGGTGTGATATGCCAGTACTTGAATTCAGCATCTGTACCATTAGTAAACAGATCTGATTCCTGGGTTAATGTTCCTTTATACGTTTCGGTATTGGTTGTTACTGAAGCATTGTATTTATCTGTCAGCATATAAAAAGAAGGAGAATGAAAGGCAAGGCCAAGGCGAACATATTCCACCGGTTTGTAGATAACACCCATTTTCAGATTAATACCAACACCACTGGTAGTAAGATTTTCGGTAAGCGATGCAAAGTCAAATTTGTTAGTGGTATTCGTAGTTGCATCAGCTTCAGTAAAAGTGGATTTCTTTTCATAATGCAGGAAAGGAATAGCAATCGTTCCTCCGTAATAAATTTTATCATTGTGGTTACCGGCAATACCAAGGGCCAGTTCTGTAATACCCCCTCTGTTTGTCACTCTGTTTTCCTGTAATAAATTACCGATGGTTGCCCTGCTCTGAAACTGGTAATTACCAGCTGTTCCACCTGCAATTGTATCGATCCAGTAAGTATTGAATGCAAGGCTGCTTCCAAAAGGATAATTGCTTGCCACACTGTTTGCATCCCTGTCATTCCTTATTTCTTCAAGGAATTTCTGTGAATAAGAATTTTGTTTATTCTCACCCCTGTAAAGAATATTGGTGCCAAAAGTAGCTGTACTGTTTATCGCAAGGGCAACTGCAGCACCAGATTTTTTATGCATCCTGTTTTCAGTACCTGTTCCTAATACCACCCCCGTTGTACCAATGGCAAACCCATTTTTTTTATCCTGTTCTGTACGGCCGTAATATGTGGATTTATTCCTTGATAAGTTAAAAGCAGGGGTGAAAACAAAATCTCCTGTTTTATAAAAGCCCAACCCGGCAGGATTTACAAAAGTGGCAGAGATGTCTCCACCGAGTGAGGTCATGGCGCCGCCAACTGCTTGTTGCCTGGCCGTACCGCTGGAAGTGATCCATGAATAACGTAATGCATCAGCAGGCTCCTGTGCAAAAAGGGAGCAGCATGGGGCAATAAAACCCAGTATGAAAAATATCTTTCTCATATATCTTGAATTAAATACAATGAATAATATGTTCAGAAACTTGAACGTTGTCGGTATAATAAATAGCCTTTCCCCGGAAAGGCTATTGGTAGTTATTTAAAATCTCCTTACAGGTGCATTGGTGCTGCCGGATGAAGAAGATCCGGAACTGCCCGAACTGCTGCTGGAAGAAGAATTGTTATTCGAACTGCCGCTTGATGAATTGCTGTTACCATTACTCTTGAAAACATTCCTGAGAATATTTCCAGAGTTACTTTCATTATTTGATGTCCTGTTTCTCGGGGCAGTGTAGGTGTTATTATTGTTATTCGAACCATTACCAGAACTCCTGTACTTTGGATTGGAGTAATTACTGTTGGTCAGTGCATTGTTGTTATAAGCATTGAGGTTGAATGTTCTTGGTCTTGTATACGTCAATGATTTTGGGTTAACAATAATACTGTTGTGATAATATGGGTTGTAATAACTGTTCCAGTATGTATAAGGGGTCCAGGGGTTGCCAAAGCAGCAGCAATTATAAGCACTGTAGTTATACCGGCGGCTGTAATAATAGGGGTCATCAAGATCTGACCAGCGATAACGGTTCCTTACTTTCATCCGCAGATAATAGTCTTCATAATACTCATCTTCGTTATTACGATACTGGTTATCGTCTTCTTTTTCTGTTTTGGCATATTCATCCAGCGGCCGGGTAGGAGAATAATATACATCGTCGGGAGTTTGGCCGGTTTTGTAAGCGGTGGTACAACTGCTTAATGCGGCTACAGAGAATGCCAGGAGTAAAATTTTTGATTTCATGGCAAATGGTTTAGTCGGGTTAAAAATGAAGTTACTACTTTTGTGCGACTTTGAACAGCACACAATCGTTTGCGTTCATGCAACAAAGATTTGACCATTTGTTGAATTTATTGTTGTGTCTGCTGTTAAATTAAATCTAAAGGTCAGCAAGGCATTAAACTAAAAAATAACATGAGTAAGGAAATTACATCAAGGGAGAAGGATTATTCGCAATGGTACAATGACCTCGTTTTAAAAGGTGATCTGGCCGATTATTCAGCTGTGAAAGGCTGTATGGTAATCAAGCCGTATGGATTTGCCCTTTGGGAAAATATGCGGGACGCATTGGATAAAATGTTCAAGGACACCGGACATGTGAATGCCTATTTTCCTTTATTCATTCCAAAAAGCTTTTTGAGTAAGGAGGCTGCTCATGTGGAAGGATTTGCCAAAGAATGTGCAGTGGTAACTCATTACCGGTTGAAAAACGACCCGAACGGTGGGGGAGTGGTCGTTGACCCTGAAGCAAAACTGGAAGAAGAACTGATTGTTCGTCCCACCAGCGAAACAATTATCTGGAATACTTATAAGGATTGGATAAAATCTTACCGTGATCTTCCCCTCCTGATAAACCAATGGGCCAATGTGGTTCGCTGGGAAATGCGGACAAGATTATTTCTGCGGACAACGGAATTTTTATGGCAGGAAGGGCATACGGCTCATGCTACCGCACAGGAAGCCATTGAGGAGACAGAGAGAATGCTGGAAGTATATGCCACATTTGCAGAAGAATTTATGGCGGTGCCGGTGGTTCGTGGAGTAAAAACAGCCAATGAACGATTTGCAGGTGCCGTGGATACATACTGTATTGAAGCACTCATGCAGGATGGTAAAGCATTGCAGGCTGGAACATCACATTTCCTGGGACAGAATTTTGCTAAAGCATTCGATGTAAAGTTTTCTAACAAAGAAAATCAACTGGAACATGTATGGGCTACCAGTTGGGGAGTAAGTACAAGACTGGTAGGTGCATTAGTGATGGCACACAGTGATGATCAGGGCTTGATATTGCCACCAAAAATTGCACCGCAACAGGTTGTAATTGTTCCAATTTATAAGGGAGATGAACAGAAAGCACTGATTGATGCGAAAGCCAATCAACTGATCAAAGATCTGAAGTCATTAGGCATACGAGTGAAATATGATGATAATGATAATAATCGGCCCGGCTGGAAATTTGCTGAGTATGAAATGAAAGGAGTACCGGTAAGATTAGCCATTGGTGCAAGAGATCTTGAGAACAATGTCGTGGAAGTGGCCCGTCGTGACACAAAGGAAAAAAGAGTGGTGTCTTTAGATGGTATTGCTCAGTATGTAGATGTTTTGCTGGGAGATATTCAAAAATATATGTTCGAAAAAGCGAAAGCATTCCGGGATGATCATATTACTCCTGCAAACAGTTGGGATGAATTCGTAAAACTGCTTGATGAAAAAGGCGGGTTCATTGCGGCTCATTGGGATGGCTCACCGGAAACTGAGGATGCAATCAAGGAAAAAACAAAAGCGACGATTCGCTGTATACCACTGAATAACCCGCAGGAAGATGGAAAATGTGTTTTAACAGGCAAGCCATCAATGCAACGGGTATTGTTTGCCAGGGCTTATTAAAGCAGGGAAGAGCTTTTGTTATTTCGTAGACAGATAGTTGTAATCTTTCAGTAAAACGTCTAAGAAATCGAAAGGGGGTATTGTTGATTCTATTTTCAGATGTGATTTTATTTTATAACAAGCCGATTCAGCCATATTATAATCACCTCTTTTACGGGCTGTTTCTAAAATACTCTTAATGGCATTAATGTCCTTATCGCTCAGTTGCATTATTTGAGGAAAAGATGGAACATAGCTGTCTGCCACATCAATAAACACAGTATCCTCTATATTACTTTTTGCATTGATGCGGATCAGTATCGTTTTGGCAAGTATATCGCCGATACGCTGCCCTTTTTTGGAAGAGACCACCAGCACAATATCTGTTATCAGGAAAGCCAGCACTACAATAATCAGAAAGGTCGTTTCCATATTTTGGCTCAAATCGGGATTTGACAATAGGTAATAAACTAACCAAAGTATCCAAAAGTCGGATAACCGAAGCAACCATCGTATAATGAACTGGCTGATACCGGGCCGTCCTCCATTTTCATTTACTACCCGGATATTCATGATCTTCTTGCCGATGCTCTGACCGTTTGTTGTTATTTCCATCACTATATGGTAAATCATTATCGGCAACAACAACAGTAGCCTGAGTGCCGATATATCATACATGCTGTCAATGCCCCCATCGCTGTTCCGGATAGCACTTGTATAGATGGCCCCTGCAAGAATGAGATAGAAATATTGAAACGTCATATCTATAATGAGAGACAGCAACCTCCGGTAAAACTCAGGGATCTCAAATTCTACGTCAATATTGAAGTTGGTAGGTACTTTTATGACCGCCATTAGCCGGGTTCTTGTTTAGGCAGTCAAATTAGCATTTTTTACAGAATTAAATTTCATAAGGTAGCTTTTATCTTTCCTAAATGCAGTATTTTACAACCCAAAGTACCGATCTTGAGAGAGGCCCTGTTCATTAAAAAAAATAAGGATCGTTGGTTACGAAATCAGCAAATGCCGGCAGATGATCCTGATGAAATGGCTGCCGATTTCACGCAGCTGGTGGATGATCTTGCCTATGCAAAAACATTTTACCCTTCCGGGAAGGTTACTGGTTTTATCAACTCACAAGCTTCTAAGATTTATCTTGACATATACAAGAACCGGAAAGAAGAGTCGAACAGGCTGGTTACTT
Source organism: Chitinophagaceae bacterium (assembly GCA_044220915.1). Lineage (GTDB taxonomy): Bacteria > Bacteroidota > Bacteroidia > Chitinophagales > Chitinophagaceae > JJ008. Next base: position 262,229 of record JBGAQD010000002.1, on the reverse strand, counting down.
TCTGGAAATATGATTTGCCTCTGACTATCAGGAAGCATCACGGAGTGGTTTTTTTTTCATTCATAATTTTCACTGTTTTCTTTGCCATCGGTTTTTTTACATCAGCCAAAGACGATACCATTGCCCGCAGCATTTTTGGGGATGACTATATCCGGATGACACAAGAAAATATTGATGCTGATAATCCTTTTGGGGTATATGAGTTTGGTAATCCCGTACTCAGCTGGCTGAGTATAATGATCAATAACATAAAAGTAGCCCTGCGATTTTTTGTTTCGGGAATATTTTGCGGCATACCTACTTTCCTGGATTTGTCCCGTGAGGGAATTCGTTTGGGGGTTTTTGATCAGTTTGTTTCTTCAAAGGGATTCGGAATTGATTTCTGGTTAGTCGTTTTTGTTCACGGTGCCCTTGAGATAACAGCACTCATTATTTCCGGTGCTGCCGGGTTCATAATCGGGAAAAGCTTTTTATTCCCCGGCACTATCCGCCGGATAAATGCATTTAAACAAGGGGCAAAGGATGGAGTAAAGATTGTGATTGGCCTGATGCCTGTATTGGGGCTGGCTGCTTTTTTTGAAGGATTTATTACCAGGCTATACAATGATGTATCTGTTCTTACTACTTTAATTTTTGCGTTATCAGTATTGTTTGTTATTTGGTACTTTATCATTTATCCAATCAGGCTGGGAAAAAAATTATCATTACAGTTAAATGAGGAGGAGGTGTAAGTGCTGATCATATTCAAAAAAGAAATTAGGGTTGCAAACCTTTATAAGGCAATATTGATTACTGCCTCATTGCTTTTTTCTTTTATTTCCAACGCACAGGAAGAGGATAAGAAAGTAACAGTCACCGCCGATACGGCAGAGATACTTCAGCCCCCGGAAGATGAAGAAGATGATGCAGGTGTAACCGATGCAGGCAAAGAGAAATACTTCGACAGTATATGGGATACGCTGCGGGTTCAGCAGCGAACCGTTCCGGCTGATGAAATAAAGAGAATGAAAGAAGATGAGGAGTTTTGGTACGCTAACACAAGTATTCCGGGAAAGAAAAAATCAAACGAGAATGTGGTTCCTGAAAAGGAAAACGGGAAAAAGGTTCAAAAAAAATCAAATGAACCGGCTGTAAAAGAACAAAGACAAGAAGAAACAAGTGGTTCGTCAATTGGTCAGCAATCATGGTTTCAGACCTTAATATGGATTATCATTATTGGCGGTTTTGCAGCTTTCCTGGTAATATACCTCACCGGGATGAATGTGCGGTTGTTCAGAAAGAAAAATGTTAAAGTCGCTGATCAGGATGAGGAACTTAGTACGGAAGATATTTTTGCTATTAATTACCAGAAAGAAATTGACAAAGCTGCAGTATCCGGTAATCATCGTCTTGCTATCCGGTTAATGTTTCTCCGGTTATTAAGAAATATGTCGGATAAAAATATTATCCGCTACAAGCAGGATAAAACCAACTTCGATTATTTGATGGAACTGCAGCCTACAGTTTTTTATAACCAATTTTTTCGTATTACAAGAAACTATGAATACAGCTGGTATGGAAAGTTCCAGGTAAATGAAGAGGCGTACCAGGTGATCCGTAAAGATTTTGATCAGCTTGAAAAAGAATTAAAGTAGATTTGAAAAAGTATCTCCCATATTTTATTGCCATACTACTCGCCGGGGCAGTGATAGCTCTTTTCTTAACAGGAGACAATAAAACTGAAAAGCAGTTAGATGAACGAATAACCCTTCGCTACCGGGATAAAACACCATATGGAACATATGTTGCTTATCAGAGCTTAAAGTATATTTTCCCCAAGGCGGCTATCTATACTAACATGTACGAACCGGGTTATTGGGATTCTCTTTCTTCGTATGAAACAGACCAGGCATTGATCATTATTACCGGAAAATTCAATGCAGACGAAGGTGAAATGAAAAAACTTATTTCGTTTGTAGAGAAAGGCAACGATGTATTTGTAAGTGCAAGAACTGTTTCCTACTCTGTGGCTGATATGATGAATTGCCGGGTTAATAATGCTGATATTTCATCTTATACAAACGACGGTATCAATGTAGAGGACAGTCTTAATGTTTATTTAAAAAATCCCCCTTTTGACAAAGAATACAGTTATTCATATCCCGGCAAAAAAATGGATGCGTCTTTTTACGAGGTGGATAAGGCCAGGGCAGAAGTAATTGGTGAGGATGATATCAGCAGACCTGATTTTATTCATATGGTAGCTGGCAAGGGGAACTTCTATATCCACCTGGCACCTTTGGCATTTACAAACTATTTCCTGCTGCATAAAGATAATATCGGTTATTATGAAAAGGCTTTGTCTGTTATCAATCCTGGTATAACCAAGGTGGTGTGGGATGAGTATTATCTGAATAAAAAATTCCTGGATGAAAACGAACAGGATGGAGCCGGTTGGTTCAGTGTGCTATCCAGGTACCCTGCATTAAAAGCTGCATTATTAACAGCCATTTTAACCCTTGTATTGTATGTTTTACTTGAAATGCGGAGAAAGCAGCGGCCAATACCTGTATTGACAAGGCCAAGAAACGATTCGCTGGATTTTGTAAGAACGATCGGGCGGTTGTATTTTGATAAAGGCGATCACAAGAATCTTTGCCGGAAAATGGCGGCTTATTTCCTTGAGCATGTAAGACATAGTTACAAATTAGCAACAGGTGTTTTGGACGATGAGTTTGTAAAGCATCTTCAGTTCAAATCTGGTGCAGAAGAATATGAGATCCGTGGCATTGTCTCATTTATTAAATATCTTGATGATGTACCGGCAGTGAACCACACTATGTTAATGGATTTTCATAAACAACTGGAGTCATTCTATAAAAAAGCATAAAAATGGAAGAACAAATTTTTCAACAACGAACAGACCTTACTGTACTTAATAATGCTGTGCTGTCTATCCGCAATGAGATCAAGAAGATCATCGTTGGCCAGGATGAGATGGTAAAGCTTATCATCGCAGCTTTATTGGCAGATGGGCATGTACTGATAGAAGGAGTGCCTGGTGTTGCAAAAACACTTACAGCAAAGCTTGTTGCCAAAAGTGTGAATGCCGGGTTTTCCCGAATCCAGTTCACTCCTGACCTTATGCCGTCAGATGTGCTCGGTACTCCTGTTTTCAACCCGAAAGAGGCAAGCTTTGAATTTAAAAAGGGACCTGTATTCAGCAATATTGTATTGGTGGATGAGATTAACCGGGCACCTGCAAAAACACAATCGGCACTGCTTGAAATAATGGAAGAAAGACAGGCTACTGTTGATGGCAGAACTTATCCTATGGCATCACCGTTTATGGTGCTGGCTACACAAAACCCGGTGGAGCAGGAAGGCACTTATCGTTTGCCAGAAGCACAATTGGATCGGTTTCTTTTCAAGATCATTGTTCCTTATCCAACCGAAGCAGAGGAAATGCATATCCTCACACAGTTTAACAGTATGGGTAACACAAAGGCACTGGATATGATCCGCCCTGCTTTAGATGCACAGCAGGTTGCTTCATTGCGGGAGCAAATAAAAAATCAGATCATTGAAGAAAAGCTGTTGCAGTTCATTGCTAGGCTCATTCACCAGACAAGAAATCATAAATCTATTTATCTCGGTGCTTCGCCAAGGGCATCGTTAGCTATTATGAATGCTTCAAAGGCTATGGCGGCCATGCAGGGACGGGACTTTGTAACACCGGAAGATATTTTAGCAGTTGTTCCACCGGTACTTCGTCACCGTATCATCCTTGCACCGGATAAGGAAATGGAAGGCATAACTGAAGATGATGTGATAAAACAGATCATACAGGGAATGGACGTTCCAAGGTAGGAGCATTAACTAACCAATAAGTGATAAAATCGTTCTACTTAAATAAAATTGTTTACTACATCGCAGGATCTGCGTCTGTAGTTTTTGTTATCAGCTACTTTCTGCCCGCCATGTACCGTATTGGTGGGTTGATCCTGCTGTTATTGAGTATTGCTGTGATGGTGGATACCATTTTATTATATAGTAAACGGAAGGGAATAGAAGCGGAGAGAATCGTTTCAGACCGCTTTAGTATTGGTGATCTTAACAAGGTGGTGATAAGTTTAAAAAATCAATATGGGTTTCCGGTACGTACAAGTGTTATTGATGAAATGCCCGTTCAGTTCCAGGAAAGAAAATGGATTAGGCGGGTCAATCTTGAAAAAAGCCATGAATATATCCTTGAGTATTCGCTGAAACCAGAAACCAGGGGAGAATACATTTTCGACAATATCAACGTATATGTGCATGCACCATTACAACTGGTAAAGAGAAGATATATTTTCCCGGCAAGGCAGGTAATAAAAGTCTATCCTTCGTATATACAGATGCGTCGTTACCAGCTGCTGGCTGTCAGCAACCGGTTACAGGAGGCTGGTGTTAAGAAAATAAGAAGGATTGGTCACAGCATGGAATTTGAGCAGATAAAGGAATATGTAAGAGGCGATGACTATCGTACCATTAATTGGAAGGCGACAGCCCGTAAGGATTCCTTAATGGTGAATAATTATACCGATGAAAGAAGCCAGCAGATATATTGCCTTATCAACAAAGGCCGGGTAATGAAAATGCCTTTTGATGGAATGACCTTGCTGGATCATGCTATCAATGCATCGCTTGTTTTATCAAATGTGGCATTGGTAAAACAGGATAAAGCCGGTATCATAACCTTTGAAAAGAATCTTGACTCGTTTCTGCTGGCCGATAAAAAGCCGACCCAGATGAATATGGTGCTGGAAACCTTGTATCGTCAAAAAACGGATTTCCTTGAACCTGATTTCGAAAAACTTTTTTCTGTTATCCGGAACCGCATAACCAACCGAAGCCTGCTGGTGTTATTTACCAACTTTGAATCACTGGAAAGTTTACAGCGGGAAATGCCGGCATTAAAAAAAATTGCCCACTATCATTTGTTACTCATTGTTTTTTTCGAGAACACTGAATTAAAATCACTGATTGAAAATAAGGCCCACACATTAGAGGATATCTATATTAAAACGATAGCTGGAAAATTTGCTTATGAAAAAAGATTGATGGTGAAAGAACTGCATAAGAATGGCATCCCTTCCATACTCACCACGCCGGAAAACCTGACTGTTAATACTATCAACAAATACCTGGAACTGAAAACAAGGATGTCTATTTAGATCCTGATTGCCGATTCCGGTTAACCGGCAACAAGCTTTACATTTGCGATAATGAATTACGACAAAGAAAGTTTTGAAACAGGACAAGTGTTACTGATCAACAAGCCACTTGAATGGACATCATTTGATGTGGTGCAAAAGCTCCGCAATATTATTCGTATAAAAAAAATAGGACATGCCGGCACACTAGACCCGTTAGCTACCGGTTTGCTGATTATCTGCACCGGGAAATTTACCAAAAGAATAAATGAGTTTATGGCGCAGGAAAAAGAGTATACCGGCACTTTTACTCTCGGCGCCACAACGCCAACATACGACCTGGAAAGTGAACCGGAAAACCTGAAACCATTTGATCATCTGACGGAAGAAGAAATAAGAAACGCAACCGTAAAATTCACCGGTGAGATACTACAGGTGCCGCCTGCGCATTCAGCTATCAAAGTTGGTGGAAAGAGGGTGTATGAACTGGCAAGACAGGGAAAAGAAGTGAAACTGGAGCCAAGAAAAGTAACCATCAAAGAATTTGAGATAACAAAAACAGAATTGCCTGTTGTTTATTTCCGGGTAGTTTGTTCTACCGGCACTTACATACGAAGCCTCGCCAATGATTTTGGAGAAGCACTGGGTTGCGGAGCATATATGAGCAGTCTTTGCCGTACAAGAATTGGTGAATTCCTCGTAAAAAATGCACAAACCATTGAAGACATTCAGGAAGGAGTGAGGCGGTTGCCATCATAATATAAAAGGATAACTGATACCCAATTGAAACTGGTCGCCCTTAAATGGCTTATATCCGAACCATTTGTTTTGTATCCCGATATTTGACGGAGATGGGCTTGGGTCTTTTGCTTTATACGAATAATCCAACCGGACAACAAAGAAACTGAAATCAACACGGAAACCCATACCAATGCCAACAGCCAGGTCTTTACCCAGCTTGCTGAACTTAAAAACTGATTCAGGCTCCAGCGGATTCGCTTCTTCTTTTAAAAACCAGATATTGCCAAAATCTGTAAATAAGGCGCCGTCTATTTTTATGCCAAAGGGTTTTATGAAAGGGAAACGGTATTCAATATTTCCTTCAAGTTGTACATCGCCGTATCGTTCAGGATTACTGCCAACACCTGAAAACTCCTTTACACTGGATCCGGGGCCAAGTTTTCTTAATCCCCATGCCCTCATACTATTGGGCCCGCCGGCAAAATATTGTTTGAAGAATGGAAGGTTATTCCTTTTATCAGGATTGGCAGTAGAACCAAATTCATAACCAACACCAGTAAAAAGCCGGAGCACCAATGCTGACTTTGCGAAACTGATTTTTCGAATGATCTCCACATCTGCTTTGAAAAACCGGTAGAGATTATCATCCAGGAATTTATTACTGATCAAACCAGCTACAAGTCCCGATATTTCAGCATTAGCCCTGAATATTTTTATTACATTCTTTTTTTCACTATTAATGGTAACGCCACCAATAACAGACGAGATAAGACCATCAGTAAAAATATTTTTTAAGGCCGGATTGTATTTGAAAAGTGTATCGAGACCTGCACGGGGGGTCAACGATGAATATTCAATATTGGGCAATCGTAATGAAAACAATGTATTCTTTGATTGAAATTCATATCCCCATGACCCGTTCACAGTAGTAAGGTTAAACAGATCCTTTCTTTCAGTGTTGCCGGCATTGAATGAAAAGACAGTACGCCAATTATCTCTTAACTTATCAGGTATCCATTTCGCATTCGGAATGGGTTTCGGGAAATAGATATTATGGCTCAGAACAAACTGCTGGGTCTGTATGAATTTTTTGTCACTGATCTCAATGCCGAAACGGATATTGGTAATACTGGTATTAGCTGCTTTGGCAAAATTCCGGTTCTGCCAGCTGGCATTTACGCCGATGCCTAACAAGTTGCCGGATACAGCACTCCTGTTACTGCTTCCTTCCACGTTAGCAGTAAATGAGTATTTCTTAGCTGGTGTAAGCCGAATCGTAAAATCTGCAGTATCCTGGTTCTTTCTTACCAGCGGCTCAATATTAACAAGCCGCCAGGCACCAAGTGAGTTAAAGCGGTTAACGGTCTTAAAATATTTTTTCTGATTGTATAAATCGCCGTGCCGGAAATAAATATTCTGGGGAAGGATTTTTGGTTTGAACGTTTTTCGGTGATAGATCACTTTGATGCCATCTATTATTTCCTCCTGGCGGCTGAGACCAAGTGTATCAGGGCCGAATTCAGGGTATACTGTTATATTGCCTACAAAGTATTTTGTCAGTTTACTGCTGTCAAACCCAGGTTTTAACCGTATCTCCAGGTTAGCGGTTGGTTCCTTCCTGCTTCGTTTTATTGAATCAAGTAAAAGTATTTGTTCGAATGGGTCCAATGAGGGATTCAGGATAGCAAGGTTTAATGTGTCCCACAACCCGATCATTTCTTCCCGGCCGAAACGGAGGTAACCATTGCTGCGGTATAACTCAACAAGTCTGTCAAATTCAGCAGAGATGGTTGCTTTTGCAAAAGGGTCTCCTTTCTTAACAAGGGCCTCTTTTTGATTGGCCAGGGCAATGTTTTGCAACTCTTGTTGTTTAAAATTGTAACCAAAAGAATCTATCCGGATAACCACACCCGGTTTTACGGTAAAATCAACTGTTGTCCGGTATTGGTCGCCTTTTACAATATTTACTGTTGTGTCATAAGTGATAGTATCCTTCATATAACCCATTGACTTCAGTAAAGCCTTCATATAGGTTACTGATTTTTCAGCATTACTGATATCATAAACAGGTGGTTTTTTCATCACACTCCAGATAACCTTTGATACTGCCCTTGCTCTTAAGCTGTCGTCCAGTTGTCCCTTTAGTCTTGATGCTATCTCAGCTGCCGTGTCGCTTGTTATATTACCTGTAATGTTGATATTTGTTTTGTAAACAAAAGGTTTATTGGCAGGATAATTTTTGACGATAGTGCAGGAAGTTACCAATAACAGCCAAAGCCCGCCGCTGATAAAATGGCGGTAAGTTGAATACAATGAGGGCTTGTGGAATGACATAAATTAATTATACATCTATGCTTGTTAAACAGAAGATCAAATATATCCAAAGTTTAGGCCAGAAAAAATTCCGGCAACAGGAAGGCCTGTTCATTGCCGAAGGGCCAAAGCTTATAAAAGAACTGCTGGAAGCAGACCCTGCATCAGTCAAAGAAGTATTTGCTGTAAAAGACTGGATGGATGATAACCAGAATGTCCTTGCAAAAACGGATGCTGCAGAAATATCGGAGATCGAATTAGAAAAAATTTCACAACTGACAACGCCCAATAAGGTGCTGGCAATAGTGAAGCAATACAGTACTGGTAATACAATAATTGTAAAAAACCGGGTCGCCCTGGCATTGGATGATATCCGTGACCCCGGAAACCTCGGCACAATTATCCGTATCGCAGACTGGTTTGGGGTAGAGCAGATTGTTTGCAGTGATGATTCGGCTGATGTTTATAACCCGAAAGTTGTTCAATCAACAATGGGAAGTATTGCAAGGGTTAAAATCCATTACACCAATCTTGAAGAATGGCTCAGTTCTCAAAAAGATGTCCGCATATATGCTGCCGGCCTGGAAGGACAGGATATAACGACAACGAAAAAGATAAAGGAAGGAATAATAATAATTGGCAATGAATCAAAAGGCATCAGCCCTGCAATAATGAGCCTCTCAAATGTAAAAATAACAATACCCCGGAAAGGTAAGGCCGAATCATTGAATGCAGCAGTGGCAACAGGAATTATTCTTTCGCATGTTCTTACCTGAATTGTATCGCCTTCACAGGCTGCACTTTTCTTACCAACACTGATGGTATCATCATAACTAAAAAGCAAACTATGAATGTACCGGCACAAATAAGCCCGACCTGCCACCATACAATTTTTACCGCAGCTGTACTCAGGTAGTAAGCTTCTTCTTTTAGTTTAATGAAACCGGTGGCTTGTTGCAGCCATAGAAGACCTAATGCAAGCACAGTTCCGGCAACAATACCAGTGATAGTAATAAGGGCGGAATGGCGGAGAAATATTTTTTGTACGGTCCAGTCGGTGGCACCGAGTGATTTTAATATACCTACCATTCGTATTCTTTCCAGTACTAAAATGATAAGACAGGTGATCAGGTTAATAATGGCGACGATCACCATAAAGCCGATTAGCACATTACGGGTCATATCCTGCATATTCAGCCAGTCAAAAATGTTAGGCGATATATTTTTTGCACTCACCGTATTCCATGTCAGCGGAAAATTGCCCATTTCATATATCTCGTCCGCTGCTTTGTCAATATGCTTGTAGTTGTGCAGGAATATTTCATAGCCCCCTATCTCTTTTTTGTAATCATCATTCACAATGCTGTCAGCATTCAGCCGCTGGATGAGTTGCATATCCCCAATAGCAAACGTTTTGTCGTATTCTTCGATGCCGGTCTTATAAATACCTGTTACCGTTAATTTATTGGGACGAAGTTGTCCGTTAGGCCGGATAAAATAGATCAATATCTTATCGTTGACCGAAAGTTTTAATTGTTCAGCAGTATGGGCAGATATCATGATCTCTCTGCTATAAGTACTGTCATTAAAATGAACAGGTCTTCCTTGTTTGATGAATTCACGGAGACGTTCAAAATTATAAGTGCTGTCAACGCCTTTTAACAGTACTCCTTCAATTTCATCTTTTGTTTTAAGGATAGCATATTTAGTGGAAAAGGGGTGAATGGCTTCCACTTCCGGGTTTTGACGGATAAGATCAATCAGCGAATCGTTTCTTATGATTGGACTTTCTTCTGAAATAATGGCTTTATCCGGTTGTTTTTCTTCAATACGGATATGCCCCAGGAAACTGAACACCTTCTGGCTCACTTTTTCCTGGAAACCATTGGCCAGCGACAGTGTCACTATCATTACCATTACACTGATAATAGTGGCAACAGTGGACAACCGGATGATAAACCTGGAAAAGGATTTCTGCTGGTTAAATGCTATGCGGTTTGCTATAAAGCCTGCAACCTTCAAATTGAATTGTTTGTCTGTATCAAAAATAAGCCGGTTAAAAAGATTTCACCCCTTTTTTGCCTGATTTTTGCAATATTGTGAACGAATTACACTTTCACCGGATGAAAAAATTATTTCTCTTTTTTTTTATTGTAAACATAACTGCTGCAAAAGCACAGGTGCCTGATCATGTTTACAAGCCCAACATCCGTTCTGTGAAATTGCACAAGTACGGGGATATTTACAGTTATCCCGTCATCACTCTTAATAGTACTGACCAGCTGGAGCTTCATTTTGATGATATGGATGCAGATATGAAGTATTACTATTATGGATTTCAGTTATGCAATGCTGACTGGACTCCGGCAAATGTGCAGACCTTCGACTATATCCGTGGATTTCAAAGCAACCGGATAACAACATACCGTAACTCTTCATTGGTGCAGGTGCGGTACACTCATTACCAGGCGGTGCTGCCGGAAAGAAACTCGGCCCCAACAAAAGCAGGTAATTATCTCCTGAAAGTTTTTTTGAACGATGATACTTCAAAACTTGTCTTTACGAAACGGATGCTGGTGGTAAATACAAAGGCATCCGTTTCCGCAATAATTACACAGCCATTCAATGCTAATTTCTTCCGTACACACCAACGGGTGCAGGTGGCAGTAAATACTGCCAATGCGCAGATCAATGCTTTTTCCCCACAGGACCTGAAAGTGGTGGTGGTGCAGAATAATATATGGTCCGCCGCATCGGTAATTGACAGACCAACTATCTTCCGGGGAAATTATTTTGAATACAGTGATGAAGAGAACACCACTTTTCCGGCAGGAAAAGAATGGCGCTGGATAGACCTGCGCAGCCTCAGGCTGATGAGCGAAAGAATGGACAAACTATTTGATTCTGACACCAGCGACAGGGTAGATGTATATGTAAAACCGGATGGGGAGCGTCGCCAGCAGTTATATGTCTACTACCGTGACTTTAATGGCATTTACACCATCGAAAACCGTGACAATGCCAATCCCTACTGGCAGGGAGATTATGCATGGATACATTTTACCTACATTCCTCCGGGTAACAGGGCTTATGAAGGAAAAAGTGTGTATGTGTTTGGGGAACTGACCAATTACGAACAGAACGATGATTCGAAAATGATTTTCAATGAGACAAAAGGCATTTATGAAAAGGAGCTTTATCTTAAACAAGGCTATTATAATTATTCCTATGTAACATTGACCGATAGGAAGCAGGCAGGTGTTCAGCCTTCTTATGAAAATACAGAAGGCAACTACTGGGGAACGGAGAACGGTTACATGGTGCTGGTTTATTTCCGTCCCTTTGGTGCAAGGGCAGATGAACTGATCGGTTTTACAAGAGTGAACTCTGCCATTCAGCGATAACTTCTTTACAAATTATATTTACTGCTGCTCCCTTATCTTTGCGGCGGCAGGTCTTACACGACCAGCTCCTGCTGAACCCTCCCAGGGCCGGAAGGCAGCAAGAGTAGGTGGTTGAGCGGTGCGATGTAATCAGCCTGCCATTTTTTATTTCCCCATCCCCGAAGGGGATTTTTAAATACAACCAACATGAAATTTTTCGTTGATACCGCCAACCTGGCTCAAATCAAAGAAGCAAACGAACTCGGCATTCTCGATGGTGTTACCACCAATCCTTCGCTGATGGCCAAAGAAGGTATTAAAGGCGAAGCTGCAGTGATGAACCATTACAAAACCATTTGCGAAATGGTGGATGGGGATATCAGTGCCGAAGTCATCAGTACTGAATTCAACGCTATTGTGGAAGAAGGAAAGAAACTGGCGGCCATTCACCCAAATATTGTCGTGAAGGTCCCCATGATCAAAGATGGGGTGAAGGCTATCAAATGGTTTACGGATAATGGTATCAGAACCAATTGCACATTGGTATTTTCTGCCGGTCAGGCGATTCTGGCTGCCAAAGCAGGGGCTACTTATTTATCTCCGTTCATTGGCCGTATTGATGACAGCAACTGGGATGGAATTGAACTGATCTCGCAGATATCCCAGATATATTCCATCCAGGGATTTAAAACACAGATACTGGCAGCCTCTATCCGCAATGCCTTGCATATTGTTAGGTGTGCCGAGGCTGGGGCTGATGTTTGCACTTGTCCGCTGGATTCAATTTTAGGATTGTTAAAGCATCCGCTTACAGATATTGGCCTTGCTAAATTCCTGGAAGATGCAAAGAAGACACAGTAAACAATAAGTGATAGAAAATTTAAAGCCTTCCGTATTATATGGAAGGCTTTTTTATTAATTGCTTTTTGTCTTGTTCTTTCGGGATGGCGATGTGCCGTTCATGATCTCATCTTTCGTCGGTAATGGCCCGTCCGGTTTTGTCTTTATCCAGATAGTTCTTTCTATCCACACGGCAGGATTGCTTTTCAATACTGCTTTCACTGTTACCTTTTCTTCCTTAAAATTATCGGGAATGATGAGTTCATTGCCTTCAAAACTGGCAGAAGAACAGGAGAACTGGATGTCTTTATTGGTAAGTGGCTGCCAGCGGCCATTAGAAAGCTTACCGTCTACATTAATGTAATTATGCTGCCCTTTCTTCAGGCTGTCGGTATAAAGATGGAAATAAATACTGTCCACCTTCTGGGCGAAAAGGGGAGAAGCAGAAACTGCAATTACAACAACAAGTAGAAATTTTTTCATATCGCTGTACAAAAGTCGTAAAACCGTACCAAATGGTTGTGCAAGCCGCAGCTTTCAGGTTCTTTTAACGTTCTGCAATTTTTCCCCGGCGGTTAAAAGCTATCGTAGCTGTGCCAGCCACAAGAATGGCTATTAAAACAAATACCGAGTTCATCACCACTTTTCCATACCCAAGATCGCCTGCATGTATAAAAGGATAAGGATACCAGTCCGCAACAGTCCCTCTTACTAAAGAATAAACAAGGTACAATCCCGGGAACAGGAGCCAGGGCAGCATATCTTTCCATGCCAATACTTTCTTTGGTGTATAGATCATCCAATAAATAACATAGAGTAACGGAACAGCTACATGCAGCAGGTTGTCAGCCACCAGCTGCCATCCTTTGGGTTCCCAAATACCCCGTAAGACAAGATTATACACCAGCCCGACTATAAAAATATAAACAGCAATAGCAGAACAGACAGTAACTTTTGAAAAAAAAGAGCCCGGCCGGGATAAAGGGCTCAATAAAATCGCTGTAAGGCTTACCGCTACCAGGATATTACTGAGAATGGTAAAATAACTGAAATAATTAATGACGGTCTTTACTGTGCTGAACCCGGTAACACCGGTTGTCTTAACCGTCAGTGATAATTGCAGTATCAATGCAAACCAGGTAATGATTGCAATGATGCCCATCACTATTTTCTGGTTATTTCTCATCCCGCCAATTTAAGACATTTTGCAGGCTTGCTGGAAAAATGTAAAAGGGATTGTTCTTACTTCTTCTTTAAATGTAACAGGATGGTTTTTTCTCTCGCCTCCAGTTCACAACTTGCTTTGCCGGATGTATTATCGCTGACAATATATATAGTCCCATCATTAGCAATTGTAATGCCTTCCAGATTCATGCTGAAATCCTGTGTTTTATAGGCATTGGATACATCGGTAAAATTTTCAACCGGGATGTTTTTCAACGTTTCCACCAGCAGTTTCCCATCTGCATCAATGTCTATCGACTCTAAGAATTGCTGCCTGAACTTTCCTTTGGAGTAGGATTTCAAACAAAGCAGTTTTGAATTTACACTGTCTACACAAATATCAGAATATCTCCATTGGGGATTTTCTAACGGTAACTCGATCATCGATTCATATTTCAATACAACAGCAGCGGTTTCATTTCCGGCTTCTGCGGTGTAAGTATAGATCTGGGAATGCGACATATCATCATCCCTTTCCCGCAGCAGGTAGAACTTATTGCTCTTTTCATTCGCTGCAATACCTTCCATTCCATCACCATCTTTTGATTTGGGCGGCAGCGGGGCAGATGTGCTTACTGTTTTTACAACACCCGACAGAATATCGATCTCGTAAACAGCGGCAACATTTTCTGATATCGAGTATAACTTGTCTTTGTATGAAGTAAGGCCCTCCATTTCAAAACCCTGTGGCACAGCAATGCTGATGGTATTGGTGATGGCACTTTTAACCGGGTCAAACACAAAGACGGAAGGGCAGCGTTCAGAAGCAAAATACAACTGGCCTTTGTACAACTTCATACCGGAAATACAAACCTGCTTGTTCATAGCGGCGGGCAGGTCAATATTGTCAACTGTGTAAGCTGCTAACTGTGGTGGTTGCGCTGTTATTGCCGAACAGCTGAACAGGCCTGTAATAACCAAAGAGAATATCCGCATAGAGTGTTGTTTTTATGGCGCTAAAATGGAGTATCTGCGAATTTAGACGAAAGTTGGGGAATTATGGTGGCAGAAAGCGTTGAATTAATCAACTGGCAGTACAGCAAACCGTGTACGGCTAGTCTATTCTGTTCATTTATAATTGCAATTGGTTTTAAAGCAACCGGTCGGTTTTCTTTACATTCTTTATAACTTGAGTAATCAGGTGATTTATCAGTGTTAGGGTTTCGTTTTAAATGGACAAGTCCCGGATCTTTTACTACCCCGTAAGAAAAGAGCCATAGTTTTTATCTATGATTATATCATTTAAATAGATAACTCTTTTGGGAGATTCATTGGTAATTTTGCCTGAAAGCATAAAATATAAAACAATTGCATTATGGATAATGACAAAAAACTGGCTGCATCAGCCGGAACAACAAGCTACAATGTAAATAGTGAAAGCAAATGTCCCTTTCATGGCGGAGAACTCAGGCAAACTGCAGGTAGTGGTACCAGGAACCGTGATTGGTGGCCCAATCAGTTAAAATTAAATATCCTCCGTCAGAATTCTTCGCTGTCCAACCCGATGGATAAAGCCTTCAACTATGCGGAGGAGTTCAAAAGCCTCGATCTGGATGCTGTAAAGAAAGACATCGTTGATCTGATGACCACATCACAGGATTGGTGGCCGGCTGACTACGGTCACTATGGCCCTTTCTTTATTCGTATGGCCTGGCATAGTGCAGGTACATACCGTATCCACGACGGTCGTGGAGGAGCTGGTTCGGGTACACAACGTTTTGCACCGCTGAACAGCTGGCCTGATAATGCCAACCTCGATAAGGCTCGTTTACTGCTCTGGCCTGTCAAAAAAAAATATGGTAAGAAGTTGTCCTGGGCCGACCTGATGATACTTGCCGGTAACTGTGCCCTTGAATCAATGGGCTTTAAAACCTTTGGTTTTGCCGGTGGCCGTGAAGATGTTTGGGAACCTGAAGAAGATATATATTGGGGTTCTGAAAAAGAGTGGTTGGGAGACAAACGCTATACCGGCGACCGTGAGCTGGAGAATCCACTCGCCGCTGTTCAGATGGGTCTCATATATGTGAACCCGGAAGGCCCTAACGGAAATCCTGACCCGATAGCAGCTGCCCGTGATATCCGTGAAACCTTCGGCCGCATGGCAATGAACGATGAAGAAACTGTTGCGCTGATTGCAGGAGGACATACTTTCGGTAAAACTCATGGCGCTGCAGATCCCGGCAAATATGTTGGTAAAGAACCTGCAGCAGCCGGCATTGAGGAGCAAAGCCTTGGCTGGAAAAATACATTCGGAACCGGTAATGGTGAGTATACCATCACCAGTGGTCTTGAGGGGGCATGGACCACAACCCCTACAAAATGGAGCAACAATTTTTTCTGGAACCTGTTCGGTTATGAATGGGAATTGACAAAGAGTCCCGCTGGCGCACATCAGTGGATACCAAAGCATGGCATGGGTGCTGATACGGTACCCGATGCGCACAATCCATCAAAACGTCACACACCTGTAATGCTGACGACTGACCTTGCTTTGCGATTTGACCCTGTTTACGAGAAAATTTCAAGACGCTTTCTCGACAATCCTGATCACTTTGCTGATGCGTTTGCCCGTGCATGGTTCAAACTCACTCACCGTGATATGGGCCCCCGTTCCCGTTATCTTGGTAAAGAAGTTCCTGCGGAAGAACTTATCTGGCAAGATCCGGTTCCTGCTGTTACACATCAACTGATTGATGGTAATGATATCGCTGCACTGAAAAGTAAAATACTGGCGTCAGGACTTACAGTTGCTGAGTTAGTATCTGCTGCCTGGGCATCTGCTTCCACATTCCGTGGATCTGATAAACGTGGTGGTGCCAATGGCGCAAGGATCCGGTTAGCCCCGCAGAAATATTGGGTGGCGAACAACCCCGCTCAGCTTGCCAAAGTTTTAGAAGTGCTTGAAAATATTCAGAAGGAATTCAATAATGGCAGTAAGCAGGTTTCATTGGCAGATCTCATTGTTCTGGCAGGATGTGCAGCTGTTGAGAAAGCAGCTAAGAATGCCGGTTATGATGTGAAAGTGCCATTTACACCCGGACGTACCGATGCATCACAACAGCAAACCGATGTGGAATCATTCGCCGTACTCGAACCCGTTGCAGATGGTTTTCGCAACTACCTGAAATCCCGTTCTGCAGCAACTGCAGAAGAACTGCTGGTGGATAAGGCGCAACTGCTTACGCTGACTGCACCAGAGATGACGGCTCTTGTAGGTGGCATGCGGGTGCTGAATACCAACTTCGATAATTCTGCACATGGCGTTTTTACCAAGACTCCGGAAGTACTCACTAACGACTTCTTTGTAAACCTCCTTGATCTTAATACTATCTGGAAGGAAACTTCCGACTCTCAGCAATTGTTTGAAGGCCGTGACCGTAAAACAGGGGAAGTAAAATGGACGGCCACCCGTGCTGATCTCATCTTTGGTTCGAACTCAGAGCTCCGTGCTCTTGCTGAAGTATATGCATGTGAAGATGCTAAAGATAAATTTGTACAGGACTTTATAGGGGCTTGGAATAAAGTAATGAACCTCGACCGTTTCGACCTCGCTTAATAACCCTGTAATAAATACTAAGGTGACCTGCTAACGGGTCACCTTTTTTTCTTTCTGATAAATAAGGAAGTTGCTTTGCAGTAGCTGCATGGGAATAGAGCTGATTTTTTATTGAAATAGACATTTTCGGGATGACTGCTAAATGAAAATGAAGGCTATCATGATTAAAAATAATATTGAAGTTGCTCCAACTGAACAAATAACCACAAGCCAAGCAGCCTATAAATAAAAAATGCACATTCACCACTTTATATTTTTCTCACCAGGTGCAACTGCTTTTTGTAGTATCGCATTAGTGGCGCATATTCCCGTAATGGGTCTCCATACAAACAGACTGCAGTATTGATAAACTATACTCACTTTGCGACAAAAACCCCGGCTGATGGGCCGGGGTAAAATATATCGGGTAGTATTTGTTAAGCCAGCTTCTTCTGCAGGTTCTGGTCTATCGCATCCAGGAATTCTTCGGTGTATAAAAAGTGTTCGCCATGCTTCACTTTATTACCATGAATGCAAACAGCAAGGTCCTTCGTCATCTTGCCTTCTTCCACTGTTTCGATACAAACTGCTTCAAGGGCAAGGCAGAAATCGATCAATGCCTGGTTGCCGTCCAGTTTACCACGAAAGGCAAGGCCTCTTGTCCATGCAAAAATGGAAGCTATTGGGTTAGTGGATGTTGGTTTGCCGGCCTGGTGGTCACGGTAGTGCCTTGTTACCGTACCATGTGCTGCTTCAGCTTCCATGGTTTTTCCATCAGGTGTAACCAATACCGATGTCATCAAACCTAAGGAGCCGAAACCCTGTGCCACGGTATCACTCTGTACATCGCCATCGTAGTTCTTACAGGCCCATACAAAGTTGCCATTCCATTTCAATGCACTGGCCACCATATCATCTATCAGGCGGTGTTCATATACAATACCCGCAGCATCAAAGGCAGTCTTAAATTCTTTCTGATAGATATCTTCAAAGATGTCTTTAAAACGGCCATCATATTTTTTCAGGATGGTATTCTTGGTAGAAAGATATAACGGCCATTTTTTGCTCAGCGCCATATTAAAACAGCTTCTGGCAAAACCCATAATGCTTTCATCGGTGTTGTACATACTCATCGCCACACCATCGCCTTTAAAGTTGTAGACTTCAAACACCTGTGGTTCACCGCCGCCTTCGGGTGTAAAGGTCATGGTCAGTTTTCCTTTTCCTTTTATTACGGTATCAGTTGCACGGTACTGGTCACCAAAAGCATGACGGCCCACAATGATGGGAGCTGTCCAGTTGGTCACCAGCCTTGGTACATTGCTGATAACGATAGGCTCACGAAAAACTGTTCCGTCCAGTATGTTACGGATAGTGCCGTTGGGGCTCTTCCACATTTGTTTCAGGTTAAATTCTTTTACCCTTGCCTCATCCGGGGTGATGGTGGCGCATTTAATACCCACACCATATTGCTTAATGGCATTGGCCGAATCGATAGTGACCTGGTCGTTGGTCTGGTCACGGTATTCAACACCAAGGTCGTAATACTTAATATCCAGTTCCAGGTAAGGGAGGATGAGCTTGTCTTTAATGAATTTCCAGATGATCCGGGTCATTTCGTCACCATCCAGCTCCACCACCGGGTTAGCAACTTTGATCTTTTGAGCCATAATGAATTTGGTTTTGGGTTTTAGTGAAACCTGAAGATTATCAGGTGGGGTGGCAAATCTACAATATTATCAAATGTGACTATTATCATATCCCGGGACTTGAAAATCTCAGACCTTCGCATTAGAATTTTATCAGATTGATTTGAATCAATACAAAATGTTGTACCTTTTATCACCAATCAGCATCATGGATACTTCCAGACCTTTCCGGGAATACCTGAGTAAGTTTATTGAACTCACTGACGCCGAGTTTGAACAACTGCTGTTACCTGTACTCAAAGTAAGGAAGTTTGGAAAAAAAGAACTGCTGACAAAGGCCGGCGAGGTGGAGAACTATTTCAACTTTATCATCAAAGGGCTCATCCGTAAGTATTACAGGAAAAACCATCATGAGATCAATACACAGATTTCAACAGAGGGTCACATCATCCATTGCCAGGAATCCTATCACAGCCGTCAGCCTTCAGAGTATTTTGTTGAAACGATAGAACCGAGTACGGTGGTATCTATTACGTATGATGACCTTGAAGGGGTTTTTGCTCAATCAAAAAAAATGGAACACCTGGGCCGCCTTGTCATCACTCACACCATGGTATTAAAAGACCGCTGGCAGATACAACTGGTGAAGATGACACCAAGAGAAAGGTTCCTGAATTTTGTGACCCGGAACCCGGAACTCATGCAACGGGTGCCGCAAAAATTCCTGGCATCCTACCTGAATATCAAGCCAGAAACATTCAGCCGCTTTAAACATTTGCTCAGAGGTCATTCAAAAAATGCCATCGCCAGCTAAACATTTACCACCAGAACCGGTATTTTCAATTCATGCCTTACTGCGCCAATTGTTTGGCCGTACAAAAGATCTTTAATGCCACTGTGTCCATGTGCACCAATGACCAGCATGTCAGCATTACTTTCTTTAACAATGCGGACTATTTCTTTTACCCTGTCATTGTAACCTAACAGGCCGGTTGATGTAATTCCTTTTTCTTTTAACTGGCTTATATAGTTATTGAGCCGTTCCTGGTCCTTTCTTGTTTCCAGGTCATCAGCATCTTTTTCAATAATTCTTGTAGCGGCACTTTCCACTACATGGATGAGTACATATGAGGTATGCTCATTACCCTGTCCGATAGCATGTGTAATGAGTTTGAGATCATCTTTGCTGAAGTCAAGTGCCACTGCAATCCTTTTATAGACAGGAATTGCTATCTGTTGCAGTGTAGAAGCTTCAGGGTGAAGTTGTGCCTGTACTGTTTCCTTTTTCCTCCGCACAATGGGATAAAAAATGGCAATCACTAACAAGGTAACATAAAAGAGCCCGGATAATATGATCACCGCTTTCCAGAAAATGCTGTCTGATGTTGCAAAGAAAGAAGAGGCCTGCTCCACCACCATGCGGATGTTCAGGTAAACAAGAACGGCTGCGATCAGCGATGCAAGAACAATTACAAAGGGCTTGATAACAAACTTGCCCATTGTCTTTTTATCGCTTGTAAAATGTATCAATGGAATGATGGCAAAACCTAATTGCAGGCTCAGTATCACCTGGCTTAATATCAGCAGGCTGTCGATATTCCTTTCACCATTAATTAATATAACAATAACGGCAGGAATAATGGCTATCAGTCTTGTCATCAGCCGCCGTATCCACGGTGCGATGCGTAGTTTGAGATAACCTTCCATTACTATCTGACCGGCAAGGGTTCCGGTGATGGTGGAGCTTTGTCCAGCTGCAATCAATGCAACTGCAAAAAGTATAGGAGCAAGATTAGTACCAAGCATTGGTGCCAGTAATTCATGCGCCTGTTTAATTTCACCTACATCTGTTCTACCTGTTTTAAAAAAAACAGTAGCGGCCAGCACCAATATGGCCGCATTGACAAAGAAAGCAAGGTTAAGGGCAATGGCACTGTCAATGAAATTCAATTTAAGTGCCCTTTTTATTCCGGCATCATCTCTTTTTATTTTTCTTGTTTGCACTAATGCCGAGTGCAGATATAAGTTATGCGGCATTACCGTGGCACCAATAATGCCAATGGCGATATATAATGCAGTATTGTTGGGGATACTGGGCGCAAAACCTTTTGCCACTTCAGCTAGGTTGGGTTTGGCGAGGATGATCTCGATAAGAAATGATAAACCGATAACAGCCACCAGGGCAATAATAAAGGCTTCCATTTTCCGCATGCCTAATCGTTGCAGTAATAGGAACAGGAATGTATCAAGCACGGTGATACTAACTCCCCATATCAGCGGAAGCCCTGTTAATAATTGAATACCGATGGCCATACCGAGAATCTCAGCAAGATCAGTTGCGGCGATAGCAATTTCTGCCAGCCCATACAAAGCATAATTGATGTATTTTGGATAGGTTTCCCGGTTGGCTTGTGCAAGGTCTCTTCCTCTTACGATTCCCAGCCTTGCTGATAAACTTTGCAGTAGTAATGCCATCAGGTTACTCATCAACAGTACCCAAATGAGTTTGTATCCAAACTGGCTGCCGCCGGC
Organism: Chitinophagaceae bacterium; assembly: GCA_044220915.1. Lineage (GTDB taxonomy): Bacteria > Bacteroidota > Bacteroidia > Chitinophagales > Chitinophagaceae > JJ008. Next base: position 240,838 of record JBGAQD010000002.1, on the reverse strand, counting down.
AAGGTCGGTGGCCCAGTTGCCAGGGTCCATATACCCCACACTTACAAGGTAAGCCGGTCCGAAGAAGGCCAGTATCTTTCTCCAGCCTTTTCTCTTCAGGCTGGTGGTGTCCACACTCTGGTTCACTTCGCTTAAGGAAGCGTAGTTGTATTTATCATGCGCCATACCTTACAAAAATGTTTTTCGCCAATTGCTCACTGATAGTGAAAGGCAATTGCTGACGGATCTTTATTTCCATCGAGTTATCAAAATCAAATTTCTTTTTTACCTCCATCCGTGTGCCAATGCCGATATTCTTATGATTGAGTAATTCCAGTATCTGGTTTGACTGATCGCTTACATGACATACAATGGCGGGTTTATTTAACGGGAGATCAAGAAGGCATACCTGGGGGCTGCTCTCGATCTTACCGTTCTCATCGGGTATGGGGTCACCATGCGGGTCTACTCTTGGAAAGCCAAGAAACTCATCCAGTTTATCTATAAGTTTTTTGCTGCTGACATGTTCCAGGTGTTCGGCTACTTCATGTACTTCATCCCAACTGAACTTTAATTTCTCTGCCAGGAAATATTCCCAGAGGCGATGCCGACGGATGATAAGCAAGGCTACTTTTTTTCCTTCGGGGCTCAGTCGGAACCCCTGGTAGGGTTGATAATGCAACAGCTTTTTTGCTTTCAGTTTCTTCATCATGTCGGTAACCGACGCAGGCCGGGTACTTAATTCATGCGCCACTTCGTTGGTGGTCACGGTGCCTTCGTCCTGCTGCAAATGAAAGATGGCTTTGATGTAATTCTCCTCGCTGGTTGAATAATTCAGCATGGCTAAAAATTATTTTAGACAAACCTAAAATAATTATCCCAAACAGCAAAATTTACTATTGACCGGAATTCCGGAATCGCTTACTTTCGGTACACTAATAACCTACTATGCCTGTTTTCCGGAAACTACTGATCCTGCTAACCGCTGTTGTACTGATGGTCGGTTGCAAATCCAAAAAGAAGCCTTCTCTTTCGGGGGAAGAGCCGGTGGAAGTATCAGACTTTATTGAATTTTTTCAATCGGTCAAACTTCCTTACCAGGTTTCTGATACTGCTTTGCAGAAAAAAGAAAAAGATTCATTACTTATCAGTTACAAGATATTCACCCAGTTTGTTCCTGATTCTGTATTAAGCAAAGTGTATGGAAAAATAAAGCCTAAGATTTATGCATTGGGAAAAGCAGAAGTGCCAAAGGCCGGAACATATCTTTTTGTAAAGACCGTCACCAACGATAAAAAAGCAATTCTCATCCTGAGTTTTGATGAGAAACAACTATTCAGCACTTCACTGGCAGCCCTCCGGCCCGATAATAATAAAGCAACGCTGCAGTCAGTCGTAATGGATAAGAAATATGCTATTACTAAAATTGTGACTATAAAAAATCCTGACGGTAGTATTAGTGAAGGCAAAGATGTATATGCCCTTGATCCCGGTGGAAAAAGTTTTGGACTTGTGATGACCGATGCACTCAATGATAAAGTAACTGAACTGATTAACCCGATCGATACATTGCCAAGAAAGGCTAAACTGTCTGCCGATTATGCAAATGGAAAAATGAACCTTGTTTCAGTAAGGGACGGCCGCAGGAATGATCGTATTACATTCTTTATTCATTTCGAAAAGAATAACGGAGAATGCACAGGTGAGTTGAAAGGTGAGGCAATGCTGAAGACTCCTAACACCGCTGAATACCGGGAAGATGGTGACCCTTGTGTGCTGAAATTTATTTTCAGTTCTGCTTCAGTTACGCTGAAAGAGGAGGAAGGCTGTGGTTCACGCCGCGGCCTTAACTGTTCTTTTGATGGCAGCTTTGCCAGAAAGAAATATGTAAAGCCGCTCAGCAATTCAAAACCAGCTAAGAAGAAATAGGTTAGTATTTCCCTTTTGGGTAGGGCAGTAAATAAAAGTTTTTCACTTCTCATGTGGATAAGTAACCCTGAAATTCAACGACTTAGTTTAATTCAGGATTAAACTTTATCTTGCGGCTTCGTGTAAAAAAGACACATTATGAGTTTTACCAATTTTTCCGTTCCGTATCCAGTAGAAGAACGTTACACAAAAAGAGTCGCTTACTTCTCCATGGAATTTGCCACTCACCAGCCATTAAAGATATACAGTGGGGGTTTAGGTTTTCTTGCCGGCTCCCATTTACGCAGTGCTTATGAGTTAAAACAGAACCTTGTTGGCATAGGTATTCTATGGAAGTATGGTTATTATGACCAGGAACGCCACCAGGACCAGACATTAGATGTAGCCTGGAATGAAAAACAATTTAGTTTCCTGGAAGACACAGGCATCAAATTTCAGATAAATATACATGAGCATCCGGTTTGGGTAAAAGCGTTTTACCTGAATCCGGAAACTTTCAAGACAGCACCTTTATTTTTACTATCAACAGATCTTCCGGAGAACGATTATGTATCGCAAACTATCACTCACCGTTTGTACGATGCTAATGTGGCGACCAAAGTTGCCCAGTTCATCCTGTTGGGTGTTGGTGGTGCTAAACTGATGGATATGATTGGCTTCAATCCTGAATTATATCATTTGAATGAAGCACACGGATTATCGGCTGCTTTTTATCTCTATAATAAGTACAAGAACAATATTGCCGAGGTAAAGAAGAGATTGGTATTCACCACACACACACCAGAAGAAGCAGGGAATGAGAAGCATGATATTTACTTGTGCCATAAAATGAGTTACTTCTGTGGCCTTTCAGTGGATGAGGTAAAGAAGCTTACCGGTATGCCAGATAACCAATTCAATCATTCATTGGCGGCACTGCGGTTTGCTCATCTCGCAAACGGGGTGTCGCAGTTGCATGGTCATGTCTCAAGGGCCATGTGGGGGAAGTATGATGATATCTGCCCGATCATTTCAATTACCAATGCACAGAACTGGCGGTACTGGGCAGATAAGCAGCTGTATCGTTTTGCCGAAGCCGGGGATGATTACGGCATTGATGATCGTAAAAAATATTTAAAGAAAAGAGCATTTGAGATAGTAGCCGACCAGACCGGTAAAATATTTAACCCGGATGTGTTCACTATTGTTTGGGCAAGACGTTTTGCCGGTTACAAAAGAGCAGGATTGATCACTACTGCCGAAGAAAGGTTTGAGAAATTATTGGCCGATACAAAATACCCGGTACAGATCATCTGGGCGGGTAAACCATACCCAGTAGATCATCCCGCCATCAGCGAATTCAATCAGCTGGTGCATTTAAGCAAGCGGTATAAAAATGTCGCAGTGTTAATAGGCTATGAACTGGGACTGTCTAAAAGATTAAAACAAGCTGCTGATTGCTGGTTAAATAACCCAAGAGTGCCGAGAGAAGCATCCGGTACAAGTGGAATGACAGCGGCCATGAATGGAGCGGTGAATTTTTCTACTGATGACGGATGGATACCAGAGTTCATCAATCATGGTCATAATGGATTTGTGGTACCGAAAGCAGATTATGCAAACATGGCCACCCACGAACAGGATGAGTATGACCTGAATAAATTATACGAGATACTCGAAGTTGAGATATTGCCTTTATACTATGATAACTATAATACCTGGCGGCAGGTGATGAAGAACGGAATGCAGGATGTCCGTTTCCAGTTTGACAGTAACCGGATGGCACATGAGTATTATGAGCTGCTGTACAAGTAAATGGTCAGTGGTGAACAATGAAAACAGTTCTGTTATTTAAACAGTTCTGTAATTTCTTCAGTAGTTTTTGTTACCGGATAAAAACTAACCAGTTTGTTTATCACTCCTTCTACCAATGCATCGGGGCAGGAGGCTCCGCTGGTAAGAAGAATCCTGACCGTTTCCTTTGCTGGTAAGAAATCCATTGTCAGCAATTCTTCTTTTGTATGAAAATTATGATGAAGTATTTCTTTTGCAGATAGTATCTTTTCTTCACTATTGATGAAGTAAGTTGGAAGCTTTTCTTCGCACAATTCAACCAGGTGAGAGGTGTTAGATGAATTGTATCCTCCGACAACGATTGCAAGGTCTGCCTTTGTTTGCAGCATGCCACTTACTGCAGTCTGGTTGTCATTAGTCGCATAACAAAGTGTATCTCTTGTGTCGGCAAATCGTTCTTCCGGGTTTGCCGGACTGAATTTTTCAATCATCACTTGCTTCAGATAATCGGCGATGGCCTGCGTATCACTGGCCAGCATGGTGGTTTGGTTTACCACACCAATGCGTTTAAGGTCTTTTGTCACATCAAATCCCGGAGAATATTGATTTTTGAATGTTGTATAAAACTGTTCAGCAGATATTTCGCCGGTAATGTATTTGGCAAGTTCTTTAGCTTCGCTCATATCACTCACAATAACAGAAGGCGCATTTTCTGCTGCATGAGAAAAGGTAGCCCTTGTTTCTTCATGTTTTGGTTTGCCATGAATGATGATGGTATAATTCTTTTTAGCGATCACTTCACTGCGGTTCCATACTTTTTCAACAAAAGGACAGGTGGTATTATACTTTTCTGTTTGTATTCCGATATTCTTTAGTTTCTCCTCAATTTCAAGGGTGGTGCCGAATGCGGGAATGAGTACAATATCATCTGCAGTTATCTCTTCAAAAGGGATAATCTGTTTTCCATTCGTATCCTGTAAGAATTGAATGCCATGTGCCTGCAGGTCGGCGTTCACCTGCGGGTTATGTATCATTTCACTCAGCAAGAAGATCCTCCTGCCCGGATTTTCTTCCACGGTCCTGAAAGCAATCTCAATAGCATTTTCCACACCATAGCAGAAGCCGAAATGCCGGGCCAGGTAAATTTTCAGGGAACCAAAATCGAGCAGGGTAGGTGTAAAGTCCTTTTTCATCTTATCCATTTCTTTTCGTTTCTGTTTGATGGCAGAGATCAAGGGGCTGCGGTAGATGATGGGGACATCAAAACTTTTCATGAATACAAAGTTAACAATACTGAACCTGTTTCCTGTAACAACCGTTTTGCAGGTCAAATGTTCTTGGTATCTTCCGCAAAAGTTCGGACTATGCGATACGTATTGCTTGCCATGTCATTTTCAATACTGCTTGGCTCCTGCAAGCTGATGAAAAAAGAAGATGAAAAAGAAACCCCTAAAACTACAAGCAGCATGATAAACCGATTCAAACCCGTTGACTGGTCACACAACACTAATATTTATGAAGTGAATGTCCGGCAGTATACCATTGCGGGAACGTTCAATGCCTTTGCACAGCATTTACCCAGACTAAAAGAAATGGGAGTGAAGACACTTTGGTTTATGCCCATCACACCTATTGCACAAAAAAATAAGAAAGGCTCATTGGGCAGTTATTATGCCTGTTCAGATTATACATCTATCAACCCGGAGTTTGGAACACTGGATGATTTTAAAAATCTGGTGAAGGAGGCTCATGAAATGGGTTTTAAAGTTATTATAGACTGGGTGGCCAATCATACCGGCTGGGATCATGTATGGACGAAGGAGCATCCTGATTATTTCCTGAAGGATTCCACCACTAATGATTTTAAGATAGCCTCGGGTATGGATGATATCATTGAACTGGATTTTAAAAACCCTGCTTTGAGAAAAGCCATGAAAGATGCAATGAAATTTTGGGTGACCGAGTTTGATATTGATGGTTTTCGATGTGACCTTGCTTTTTGGGTAGAGCTGGATTTCTGGAAAGAGGCCCGGAAGGAACTGGATGCTGCAAAACCACTATTCTGGCTTGGCGAATTTGATGAACTGGAAAAGCCTGAGTACGGCGAAGCCTTTGATGCCAGTTATACCTGGACATGGATGCACAAGACAGAAGATTTTTACAAAAAGCATGAGCCATTGGACACATTACTTACAGTATTGAAAAAATATGATGACCTGGGAGATAGTACTATGCGAGCCTGGTTTACCACTAATCATGATGAGAACAGCTGGAACGGCACAGAGTATGAAAAATACGGGTACATGGCAAAAGCCTTAGCTGTATTCAGCGCCACATGGAATGGTATGCCGCTATTATATTCCGGGCAAGAGTTGCCTAATAAAAAAAGGATAGAGTTTTTTGATAAGGATACTATTGCATGGGATGCAGGCAACGAGCTTGAAGGTTTCTACAAAACATTGCTGACGCTAAAAACAAATAACTCCGCACTTCGCAGTGGCGACCCTGCTGTTCAAACTTTTCGCATCAAAACCAGTGATCCTAAAAATGTATTTGCGTACCTGCGCAGAAATGGGAGCAGGGAGGTTTTAGTGGTGCTTAACATGTCGTCTCAAAAAGACCTGCGCTTTGAAATCGTGGATTCAAATGTGACAGGAGTATTTAAAAATATTTTCTCAGGCGCAGCTAACGATTTTACAACAGAGAAGAGTTTTGAAATGCAAAATTGGGAATACCTTGTTTACGAGAAGTAAGGGGTGAGAACGTATACTAATAATAAAGCCGCTTCAACTGAAGCGGCTTTATTATTAATAATTAAATAGGTTTATGGCATTTCTTCCAGGTTCAGCGGATACCTGTAAACACCTTCATAACCAGGATAGATGCCTTCCAATTGAATGCTCTCACCTTTCAAACTGTTTAAGGCCTGCCCCAGTTCTTCAATACTGGTAATATCCACACCATTTACACTGGTGATGATGAAGCCGTCTTCCATTCTTGTTTTGCTAAGCGGGCCGCCAGATTTTCTTTTCTTTACCAGCACACCACCCTCTATCTCGTATTGCAATGCTTTCTTTTGATCCAGTGTTTCCAGTTCAGCGCCGAGTTTATCTCCCACCCCGGTGGATGCTACCTGGTCATAAGTGCCAGGTTTAGCAGATAAGGTTGCGGTGGTTGTATATTCTTTACCATTCCTTTTATAAGTGATGTTTACTTTATCTCCCGCATTGTAGGAAGAGATAGTAGCCTGCAGTTCTGTCCAGGAGTTAATAGCAGCATCATTTATTTTAGTGATGATATCACCCTTTTGTAAGCCAATAGTTGCAGCGGCCCCGTCTTTGGGAACTGAGCCAACATGGGCGCCATCACCTGCATCATATTTATCCTCTGCCACTTGCACGCCGAGGTATGCTCTTTTTACATCACCATATTTGATCAGGTCGTTCACAATCTTTTTGGCAAGGTTAACAGGTATCGCAAAAGAGTATCCTGCATATGTTCCTGTAGGAGCATAGATAGCAGAGTTGATACCTATCAGCTGGCCGTCAGTGCTGATCAAAGCACCACCGCTGTTTCCCTGGTTCACCGCCGCATCTGTTTGTATAAATGATTCGATTGGGGTCTGGCTCTGCCGGCTGTTGATGTTGATATTTCTTCCTTTAGCACTTACTATACCTGCCGTAACAGTGGTTTCCAAAGTAAGCGGATAACCAATGGCTAGTACCCACTGTCCCAGTTTTACATTATCTGAATTACCATAGAGTAAGAAGGGAAAACCTGTACCGTCAATTTTCAGGACTGCTATATCCGTGCTGGGATCTTTACCAATAAGACGGGCTTTATATGTTTTTTTATTGCTGAGTGTAACGGTTATTTCATCTGCCGCACCAGTGCCACCGTCAGAAACAACATGGTTGTTGGTAATGATGTACCCATCATCGCTGATAATAACACCACTGCCGGAAGCTCTTTGTTCAGGCTGGTATCCCTGGTTGAAATTCTGGTTGAAGAACTGTTCAAAAAGATCTTCCATACTGTTGCCGCGGTTGGTACGGGGAAGCTGGTTGTTTACTTTCTTAGCGGCAATTTTTGTTTTAATGTGAACAACAGCCGGCACAGCTGCATTAGCAGCTTTGGTAAAATCAATTGGCTCACCGGCACCTGTCACACCATCAAAATACCCGGCATAGTTGACAGGCACATTGCCGTTAGTGGTTTGTACAAAGCTGGTTTTTTTTCCGGCTACTTTTCCATAGATCCACACACTGGTTACAGCTGATACGGCACTAATTCCAATGATCAGCAGAATTTGTTTCCATTTCATATTCTTCTCAGATTTTAATTGTGATAATAAGGGTATCGTTTGTTTATCTGTTTACAAAGTAACGATGCACTTTGTTTTATTGATTGCCAATCAATTAGTTTAACAAATCATTTACCAAGCCTTTCGTACTTCTTTTGAAATTTAAAATTAATACGATTTCTGGTGAAATTGAATATCATTACTAACTGATTTTCGTTTCCCTTACAGGGCCACAAGAAACTTCAATGTATCCACTCCATCGGCATAATCACTGATCGAAGGGCACTGGCCTTCACCAAATGGGGTAAAGCCTTTGCCAGCAATGCATTGCAAGTCCTGTGCCGCCGGAAGTTTGGCTGACAGGTCGTCATTTCCGGAATAAAATTCATAATTCAGCTGGCTGATGGGAGAAAAAATGGCGGTGTCTTCAATCAGCAGAATGGAGCCATTGGTCATGTAATACTTCTTATTCAGCAAGTGCAGGGCCAGGTTATAGTCATAGTTGTTCTTATACTTATGCTGGTCAATGAGGTAATTATATTTCTTGAAAGCTTCCAGCAGGGGGACAAAGTCATACCCTTCGGGCACAAACAGTTTTGTCACATTGCGGCAACCCAGCCCAAAGTACAGGTGCACATCATCGGCCAGTTTTTCCAGTTCCTGCTTTGTTTCATTGCCGGTAAGCACTGCTACGGATGTCCTGTTGCGGCGGATAATATGCGGATATTTTGCGAAATAGTAATCAAAATACCGGGATGAATTATTGCTACCGGTGGCAATGTAGGCATCGCAGCCTTTAAGCATTTCAGAAAACTCAACCAGGTTGCTAACCTGGTGATCCCATTCTGCCATTTTTTCCACCAGGTGTTTGATAAGCACCTGATCTTTTGAGGAGGGTTTGATAACAGCCTTATGTCCGCTGATGAATACACATAAAAAATCATGGAAGCCTACCAATGGAATATTGCCGGCCATTATTATTCCTATTGTCCGGGGGGCGGTATTTTCTGCAGGTAGCTGGTATGCGTCAACCCATTTCTCCAATTGTTCTTTTTGTAAAAAAGACAAGGCTATATTTTTAACTGCTGTATCTACAAACCCGGGGATGAACCAGCCATTTTCAATGCCGGCCCTTTCTTTTGCCAATGACCATTCCGGGCTGTCCGATAAAATATATTGCCCCAGCCGGATTAATAAACCTGTACGATATTGTAAATTCATCAGCAACAATTAAATTTGTGCAAATCTAAGTTTCAACCCGTTAAATAAACTGTTATGGCTATTAAGATTACAGAAGAATGTATCAATTGCGGTGCCTGCGAACCAGAATGTCCCAATAATGCTATTTATGAAGGTGGTGTGGAATGGGCGGTTTCCGATGGCACATCGGTAAAAGGTTCTTTTACATTGCTTGACGGATCAGTAGTAGATGCAGATCAGAAAAATGCACCTGTTGCAGTGGATGTTTACTACATCACTCCTAATAAGTGTACAGAGTGCCAGGGCTTTCATGAAGAGCCGCAGTGTGCTGCTGTATGCCCTGTCGACTGCTGTGTACCAGATGAAATGTATCAGGAAACTGTGGAGCAGCTGATGGATAAAAAAGCGAAACTTCACATCTGATTTTTTTTACGGTGTGCATAAATTCTGTCGCAAAATTACCGGCAGGCCATTTGAATTTTCTAACTTACAGTCATATCTCAATAGATATAGTAGCGAAAGCTGCCTAAAGAGTGGCGGGTGATATGTCCCGTCGTAAAAAGGTGAAGGAGAAACGGCCTTCACCTTTCTTATTTCCCGGCTTTTTAAATGGTAAAGCTTTTTTAAACTTATCCCCGGTTCGTTGGGGGTCTTAACTTTTTCAGCAATATTTGCAACAGCAAAACCCACTACCGAAAAAATGAAGAAGAACATAGCTCTTGTGACCGGCGGTTTTTCCGGTGAGGCTGTAATATCCTATAAAAGTGCCGTTACGATTGACAATAATCTTGACAGGAATCATTTCAATGTATTTAAGATTGACATTAACCCGCAGGGGTGGTTCTATGAACTTACTGATGGCCGCAAGGTTGAAATTGATAAGAATGATTTTTCTCTCCAGATCGATAATCAGAAAATAAAGTTTGATGCTGTCTTTATCGGTATGCATGGCACACCGGGTGAGGATGGAAAGCTGCAGGGATATTTTGATATGCTGAAAATTCCGTACACAGGATGTGATTCAGCTACCTCGGCTATTACTTTTAATAAACGTTATGCTGTAGCGGTGGCCGGAATGGCGGGTATAGCAGTAGCAAAATCCGTGATACTCATTAAGGACAGTTTTGGAAGTCCCGATGAAATTACCAGCACATTAAAATTTCCTGTTTTTGTTAAGCCTAACAATGGTGGGTCCAGTATTGGGATGTCGAAGGTGGAAAAATCTTCTGATGAACTGGGTATGGCAATCGAAAAAGCTTTTAAGGAAGATAACCAGGTACTGGTAGAGGAAATGATAAAGGGCAGGGAGTTTACAGTGGGTGTTTTTAAATCAAAGGGGAATATTATCGTATTACCGCTTACAGAAGTAAAAGCACATGATGATAAGGCTTTTTTCGATTTTGAGGCCAAGTACCAGGGCAAGTCAACGGAGACAACGCCAGCAGAAGTGGATGAAGTGATCGCAGATAAAGTCAGAGATGCTGCTAAAAAAGTGTATTCCGTATTTAATTGCAGGGGTGTGGTGCGTATCGATTTTATTTATAACGAGGGGGAAGGCAGACCTTATATGCTGGAGGTAAATACAATCCCTGGTCAGAGCGAGGCCAGCATTGTGCCACAGCAGGTGAAAGTGATGGGCTGGAGTTTAAAGGAATTTTATACTAAATTGGTTCAGGAATGTTTAGGGGAATAAGCAGCGACGCTGACCGATAACTTATAATTTAAAGAATGAAATTTATCACACATCGTCCTCTATGGGTCAATATCCTGGCAGGTATTGTGCTGGCACTTGGAATTTTTGCACTTCTTCTCCTTTCGCTGAACCTGGTAACAGGGCATGGAAAAGCCAGTACAGTGCCATCTGTTACCGGGAAGAGTTACGAAGAGGCAACGAAAATATTAAAGAAGGCCGGGTTTGATGTTGATATACAGGATTCGGTTTATGTAGATACGGTGAAGCCACTGACGGTTATCAAACAATTACCGGATGCAGATGAGGTGGTAAAATCGAACCGTACGATATTTCTTATTATCAGCAGGGCGGTACCACCTATGGTAGAAATGCCCAACCTGATAGGATATAGTTTTCGTAATGCTGAAATGGTATTGAAGAATATGGACCTGAAAATTGGCGATACTACATTTGAACCCGATTTCGCAAAGAATGCAATTTTAAAGCAGCTATATAACGGTAGCCTTATTAGCCCGGGAACAAAGATCAGGAAAGGGAGTATTATCTCTCTTGTGCTGGGTGATGGGGTAGGTAACAGGGAGTTTACGGTGCCTGTTATAACAGGGATGAAATTTGGTGAAGCAAAAGAAATACTGGAGGCAAATGGAATTGTTATCGGTGCTATTGTTACTGATGCAAATGTGACTGACACACTCACTGCATGGATATATAAGCAAAACCCCGAACGGTTTGATGAAGAGAAAAGGATCCAGCATATCCGGTCAGGGCAAACAATTGATGTATGGTTACAGGTTGACAAACCAGCAAAGAAAGAGGACGATGAAGACGGGCCTAAAAAACCTGCCGTAAAACCTGCAGATGATAAATCAGATAACGGATATAATTAAATAATTAGAGGAATGCAAAACATCACTGTAGAAGAATTGAAAGCCCGGATGGATGCGGGTGAAAAGATCAATCTGATCGACTGCCGGGAAACTCATGAATATGCAGAATTCAATATCGGCGGTCAGTTAATACCGCTTGGACGTTTTCAAACATTCCAGCTGGATGAACTGGAAGATATGAAAGAGGAAGAAGTGATCATTCATTGCCGCAGTGGTGTACGCAGCGGCCAGGCCTGTATGTTACTGGAAACAATGGGTTTCAAAAACACTAAGAACGTTACAGGCGGTATACTGGCCTGGCAGGAGAAATTTGGAAGCCGGCAGTAATTTTTTTGATATGCTGCAGGCTCCTGTTTTATTTTTATAGTCTTAGATTCACCCCGATCATAAAATTGGTTCCTGCCATCGGGAAATAGTAATTTTCTGTCACCGTTTCGCCGCCAGCGAAGTAACTGAAAGTATAGCCGTTGGGTTCATATTCCCTACCAAAAATATTATTTACCTGTCCGATGATGTTTACTTCTTTCAACCATTTCCTTTTAATCGCATAGACCGCCCTTATATCCTGTGTATAAAAGCTATTCAATGAGCGGTTTTTGTTCCCGGTATTATCCAGGTATTGTTTGCTTACATATTTACTCAATAAACTCAACTCAGCGTTTTTTAAAGGCAGGAAATTAATGCCGGCACTTCCAACAAGAGCAGGAGAGAAGGCGATATCCGATGATCTGTAACTGTTGATTTTTTGCCCGCCATTATCATAATCGTCAATATACTCTGTAAAATTCTTCACCTTGTTCTGGCTTACTGCGAGATTAGCTGTTACATTAAACCATGGGTTGAACTTTACACTGCCCTGGAGTTCTACGCCTGTCCTGAAGCTTTTAGGAATATTAGTCCGGGTGTAAGCTCCCACCTCATTCACTTTTCCTGTTAGTACCAGCTGATTTTTATAGTTCATGAAATAAAAAGTGACCGCCCAGTTATATTTATTATTGGCTCTTTCAATACCCAATTCAATATCATGCAATCTTTCGGGTGTTGGTTGTTGTGCAGCGCCAGCTTCAAAATCATCCCGGTTAGGCTCTTTGTTTGCAATGCTGATAGATGCATAACCTTTCCATCCCTTTTTATTGTAGCTGATGCCAAGTTTTGGATTCAAAAAATTGAACCTGGCTTTTATAGGCAAGTTCGGGTTATCCCTGAAACCTTCGACGCTGTATTTTACATGACGGTATTGTAAATCATAAAACCAGTTCCAGTAAGCAGCGAACTGTGTTTGTTCTTTCAGGTAAATATTAAAGTCTGTTTTTAGTGCATCAAGGTCATACCAGTTTTTAATATCAGTCAGCCCTTTTTCTGCCCAAACTATTTTTCCAAAATGTAATCCATCATAACGGGTGTAACCACCACCCAACGTTGCCTGTGTTTTATTGTCTTTGTACTGTAATGAAAATACATTGCCATAAAAATCATTGTCCAGCCATAACTGTCTTATCATGTCAGAACTGGTAACCGGGGTTCCGGAATACAGTGGGTCAGGTAACCCATATTTTGCATACTCTTCATCGGCTTTATACTGTTCATAATAACCTTTGCCTTTTGTTAGGAAGAAAGCAGTATTAAAACTCAGCCTGCTTCCAGCTGAATGGTTAAAGAACAATTGGTAATGTGTTTGTGTATAATTATCAGTTTCATTATCATAAGGATTACCCGAACGTTCGGTTCCTGCATAATTAACTGTTCTGTTGCCGGCTTTTAAATCTGTTTCTGAAATTCCATACCATGCCTGGTAGGTTTTTTCTTTCCCGGAAAACACATTTAATCTTACTGATGACCTGTTACTAATATAGGCAGTTGTAAAATAAATGGACTTAAGGTCGCTGCTTGCCCGGTCAATAAAGCCGTCACTGCTGATACGGGATAAGCGAATCTCGGTTGTAAAACCGTTTACTAATCCTGTTCCTGCTTTGATGGTATTCTTCCAGGTATTAAATGAGCCGTAGCTGTTATTGAATTCAGCATATGCTTCCTTATTCACTTCGTTGGTGCTGAAATTAATACTGGCACCAAATGCGCCTGCACCATTGGAGGAAGTTCCAACACCGCGTTGTATTTGTATGCTTCCTGTCGAGGAACTGAAGTCCGGCAGATCAACAAAAAAAGTTCCCTGGCTTTCTGCATCGTTGTATGGAATGCCATTCAGCGTCACATTAATTCTTGTTGCATCGGTACCACGGATACGAATGCCGGTGTAACCGACTCCGTTGCCGGCATCTGAGTTGATGACAACCGAGGGAGTCTGATTGAGCAGGAAGGGAATGTCCTGCCCCAGATTTATTTTTGCAATTTCTTTTTTTGTAATATTTGTTTTAGTAAAAGGCGAATTTTCTCCGGCACGGATGGCCCGGACTTCTACCGGGGTTAAAGAATAAAAACTGTCTTTTACCTCTTGTGTTACATTCTGCACTGGTGGAACAAGTTGCGAAAAAGATGCAATAGTTGTAATAAAAGAACAACCAAGCATAATAATCCTCTTCATTTTTTAAGTTTTAACAGGTTAAAAAATAAGAGGGAAATGCTGAGAGAAAGGTCAATGGATGAAATCCTTCCCTACGCAGGCATTACCCTGACCAGGTTTACGGGTATGATCTCAGATCGTTTAGTCCTGCTGATCGTAGAAGCAGGTAAACGAACACCCCGGGAACACTGTAAACTAAAGCCTTTTAAATCAAAGGCTAAGAGCTGATGCAAAAATAAGGGAGAAAATATTTACCAGGGGCTGTAACTTTTCTACGCCACTCTTCGTACTATACCTAAACCATAGTTTATGAAGAAGTTATTCTTATCTTTTTTTGCTGTTGCTATTGCAGCAACTGCTGTTTTGGCCCAAAAAACCATTAACAACCCTAACGCTGAAAAAAGAACGGTCAGCAGTTTTCACGGTATCGAAGTTGGAACAGGTATTGAACTTAACCTTACCGAAGGAAACACAGAGGAAGTGGCAGTCAGTGCTTCTACCACTGAGTTTCGGGATAAAATCGTTACTACGGTGGAAAATGGAATTTTGAAAATTCAGTATGAAACCAAAATGGGCTCCATCAATAAAAAGAAGGAAAACAAAGACCTTAAGGCCTATGTATCTTATAAGACACTTGACCTATTGCATGCCACTACTGGTGCAGAAGTTAAGATTAACGGAGTGCTTAAATCATCTTCTCTGGATATGAAGGCCAATACAGGAGCCCTGATAGATGGGGAAGTTGATATTGCAGCTTTAAAGGTCAGTCAGAATACAGGCTCTAAAATCACCTTATCAGGAAAAGCAGAAAAACTGGATATCGACGGAGATACAGGAAGTAAATTCAAAGGAGAAGAAATGAGTACATCAAACTGTAATGTGACAGTAAGTACAGGAGCAATTGTTTCTGTAAAGGCAGAAAAAGAATTACAGGCAAAAGCTAATACCGGGGGTGTTATAAAATACAAGGGTAATGCCAGCATCAAAGAAATTAAAACCAATACTGGAGGCTCTGTAACAAGAATTTAATGATCAGTCAAATTACAATCATGAAAAAATTATCAGTTTTATTAATCGTTTTATTTACCGGAGTTAGTTTGTATGCCCAGCAGATCAATGACCCCAATGCAGAGGTCAGGCCGGCAAAGGATTATCATGGCATCAGCGTTTCCCATGCATTTGATGTATACATCAGCCAGGGAAATGAAGAGACGGTGGCAGTAAGTGCCACTGAGACAAAATACCGGGATAAAATAAAAGTGGAAGTAAAGAACGGTATTTTATATATCAGTTATGACAGCGATGGCAAATCCTGGAATACGGGCAATAAAAAACTAAAGGCTTATATCTCCTATAAAAAAATTGATAAATTGAATGTGAGTGGTGCCTGTGATGTTTATGTTTCCGGCATATTAAAAGCAGACGAACTCAGCATCAATCAATCCGGAGCCAGTGATTTAAAGGGGAAACTGGAAGTAAATAAACTAACCGTGGACCTGAGCGGTGCATCAGATATGATGGTAACAGGTACAGCTACACAAATTTCAATTGAGGCAAGTGGTGCTAGCGATTTTAAAGGCTACGATCTTGTAACTGATATTTGTAATGCAAGAGCCAGCGGGGCCAGCGATATCAAGATCACTGTTAATAAAGAATTATCTGCACAAGCCAGCGGTGCCAGTGATGTGAGGTATAAAGGCAATGGAGTTATCCGTGATATTAAAAGCAGCGGTTCTAGCAGCGTTTCGAAGGGGTAAGTATTTAAAGAATAAGTATAGCCATGAGTAAAAAACCGGAATATAGTTCTGGTTTTTTTAGTGAAAACTGTTTATGTTGAATAATGAGTTTTGTTTGGAAAATAAATCTCATACGGCTACCTTTGCACCGCGAAGTAGAGCAGCGGTAGCTCGTTGGGCTCATAACCCAAAGGTCGGGAGTTCGATCCTCCCCTTCGCAACAAAGGAAAGAGCCAAACTTGGGTTTGGCTCTTTCAATTTTCCGAAACAGTTGCACATTCAACTGGCAAGGACTGACCACCTCCTCTCTTCTTGCTGTCCGAAGTGTGCACTTCAGGATATTTCATGAAATCAGGATTTGTAAACATATTTGGAAGGCCCAATGCAGGCAAAAGCACATTACTTAATGCGTTAATGGGGGAGAAACTTGCTATCGTATCACCTAAAGTGCAAACTACAAGACATCGGATCAAAGGGATCCTGACAGAAAAAGAATACCAGGTAATATTTTCTGACACTCCCGGCATTATAGAGCCTAAATACAAGTTGCATGAGAAAATGATGCAGGCTGTGAAAAGTGCCCTGGAAGACGCAGATGTGGCCATGTTATTAGTTGATGTAAAAGAGAGTTGGGAGGAGTGTGACGCAATTTTTACCGCTTTGAAGTTAAAAGTGCCAGCTATAGTTGCGTTGAATAAGATTGACCTGGTTAGTGAAGAAAGAATAAAAGAGGCCATTGATTTTTTTTCCGCAAAAGAATATTGTAAAAAAGTTATCACTATTTCAGCCCTGTCAGGAATCAATAAGAAGAAATTAGTTAATGCCATTCTTGAATTTCTGCCTGAAGGAGAACCTTTTTACGACGGCGACGATATTACTGATTTGAACACCCGTTTCTTTGTAAGTGAGCTGATACGGGAAAAAATATATGAGCTGGCACAGGATGAAATCCCTTATCATACGGCCGTATTGGTAAGAGAGTACCAGGAGAAAACGACATTAGTGAAAATTGTAGCAGATATCATTGTTCACCGGGAAACGCAAAAGGCCATATTGATCGGTGACAAAGGGAGTATGATCAAAAAAATAGGAACAGAAGCCAGAAAGGATATAGAAGCATTTATTCAACAAAAGGTTTTCCTGGAATTGTTTGTAAAAGTAAAGCCAAAGTGGAGAGAGAATGAATTACAGTTAAAAGAGTACGGTTATTAATTCAGTATATTATGTCATTTACAGTAGCGATAGTAGGAAGACCGAATGTCGGTAAGAGTACACTCTTTAACCGCTTGTTGGAAGAACGTAAGGCGATAGTTGATGATATGAGTGGGGTGACCCGTGACCGCCAGTACGGAGTAACTGACTGGAATGGTAAAACTTTTAATGTAATTGACACAGGAGGGTTTGTACAAGGGAGCGAAGATATATTTGAACAAGAGATTGCGAAGCAGGTGTTAGTAGCAGTAGAAGAAGCTAATGTCATCATTTTTATGGTGGATGCTGCAACAGGCATGACCAGTCTTGATGATTCAATGGCAAACGTTTTACGCCGCAGTACCAAGCCGGTATTTCTAACAGTGAATAAAGTAGATACGAATGAAAGATTGCTGGAGGCCTCAGAGTTTTACAGCCTCGGGTTTGAGCATATATTTTTTATAGCAGCAGCAAGCGGCAGCGGCACTGGCGAATTGCTGGATGCGGTGGCCGAACTAATTACGGAGGATGCATCTGAAGAAACAAAGGAGATAGCCGCTCTGCCGAAATTTGCTATTATAGGGCAGCCAAACACCGGCAAATCTTCTTTGTTAAATGCATTAATTGGGGAGGAAAGAACTATCGTAAGCGATATTGCGGGAACTACAAGAGATACGATCCATACACATTATAACCTTTTTCAAAAAGAGTTTGTTTTGATTGATACGGCAGGAATCCGACGTAAAGCCAAAGTGCATGAGGACCTTGAGTTCTATTCTGTTATCCGTGCTATTAAGGCCGTGGATGAGGCGGATGTTTGTCTGCTGATGCTGGATGCTGAAAAAGGTATTGCTGCCCAGGACCTGAATATTTTCAGCCTGGCTGCCAAAAAAGGGAAGGGTATTGTGGTGCTGGTGAACAAATGGGATTTGGTAGCCAAAGAAACAAATACGGCAAAAGAATACGAGGCGACACTAAAGAAAAAATTCGCCCCATTTAGTGATGTACCTATTCTTTTTGTGTCAGCCAAGGAGAAAACAAGAATATTTAAGGCCATTGAAATGGCGCTGGAAGTGTATGAAAACAGGCAACGTAAAATACCAACTTCTCAACTCAACGATATAATGCTGAAGGCTATCC
This sequence comes from Chitinophagaceae bacterium, assembly GCA_044220915.1. GTDB lineage: Bacteria > Bacteroidota > Bacteroidia > Chitinophagales > Chitinophagaceae > JJ008. Next base: position 222,486 of record JBGAQD010000002.1, on the reverse strand, counting down.
AAGCATATCATCCACCAGTAGTAAGGGGTAATCCCATCAAGATAAAATTCATAACTCAGTTACCAGTTGCAGTTCCTTCGTTTGCCTTCTTCTGTAATTTCCCGGATGATATCAAACAGCCCTATAAAAACTACCTTGAGAATCAAATGAGGCAGCATTTCAGCTTTACCGGGGTGCCAATCAGGATTTTCTTTAGAAAAAAGTAAGGGACTGGTCAATTGGATGACAATTTCTTTTCTTGAAGCCGCCTTTCTTTGCTGCTTTCCGGAGAACCGGGTATAATTAATTAAAACAAATTACAATGAAAAAATTATTCGTAGTACTGGCTATGGCCGGTTTGATGACTGCCTGCAACAGTGGCAAAGACAACAAAGCTGATGGTATGAATGACAAGGACAAGATGGAAGAAAAGATGGATGGGAAAATGGAGAACAAAATGGAGGAGCTCAAGGATACAATGGGGAAGAAAGCGGAGGAAACAAGGCCCAAAATGTAAACCAGACTCTCAGGCATGCTAACATATTGGTTCCCAAAGAACTGTTTTTAAGAAATGCCATGCCAGATTTGGTTATTTCCGTATAGCAATTACCTTTGCGCCTGAAATTTTAAACTCAAAAAAAGTACAATGAAAAAAGTATTCGCAATCGTGGCTATCGCCGGTGTAATGGTAGCTTGTAACAACAGTTCTGAAAAGAAAGCTGACGCTGCTGCTGACACAGCTGCAAAAGTAATTGACGCTGCACAAGATACTGCAGCAAAAATGATTGATGCCGCACAAGATACTGCAGCAAAAATGATCGATGCTGCTAAAGATACAGCTGCAAAGAAAGTTGAAGAAGTAAAATCTAAGATGTAATTTTTGGAGTACTTCTTTCAAGAAATTAAACCCCGCAATAGCGGGGTTTTTATTATAACGCTTCTGTATTCGTAGAACTACGAGTCCTATAATATTTTCAAATAAAAGCTTGCATAATCAAATACCACAGATTAATTTGGTAGCCTGATTCTACTAAGGGCTAATGCCCGTACCCGAATTCTATCCTGCCTGAAGGCCTTTTATTTACCATATCTTTTAATGAAAAACGAATTGACTGATTTGTATGTCAGTAACAAACCCATTCAGGTTTCCTATTGAACAGCCAACATAACTTGTAACCACCAATCTGTTCAATATGAGATTTATTATCATTCCTGTATTACTGGTTAGTATTGCTTCTTACGGGCAAATAAGTTCAGATGATGTCGTCTGGCAGAATGTCAGCAGCAATAGTGTGATTCAGAATCAGCCTGTGCCAACAGCAACTATCTCAGGTAAGATAAAAATTGACAGGTCTGAAAGATGGAAAATTAATAAGAATAAGATACTTACAGGGGGATTGTTATTCACTGCCGGGGCAGCCAAAGGTTTCAATGAGGGGTTACAATATAAGTACAACGGGTTTGAAGATATTTTCCCAAAAGCAAATGATCAGTGGTTTTATCCCACTTTTAGTTATAAGAATAAGTATAAGGATGGTGATCCTGCAAAGGGGCCTAAATTTCCTTTATCAACCTCTGTGCTTGTTATGTTTACAGATCAGTATCACCTGAATAATTTTATTCAGAAAACAGCAATGACTGCAGCATTAGTGATAAAAATAGGGGAGGGCAAAAAGCCATTCAGGCATTATGTTTTCGATGTATTATATTATACTGCCTGTTATCAGCTAGGTTTCCATACCATATATCAGCCCATTTCAATGCGGAATAAATAGTTTATAAAACTTCCAGTATACCTGCTACTTTTTTCTGAAAGACAATTGTTTCCTCCTGTTGTTGAGCAATGAAGCTATTGTCCTTTAATTTACCGATCACTTTTTCCATTTCCTGTTCTGTTTCGTATACCATTTGCCGGTAAGGGTTCTGGTAGTCTTTTGCCCTCGATTCATAGATACTCTTTGTCATCCATACTTTTACAGCAACAGCCTCGTGAAGGAGGCCGATGAAGATTTTTTTTGTGAATTTTCCCGGTGTCAGCCTGAGTATTTCAAGTAACGATGCGTATGCATGCCGGAATTTATCGATTGAATAGATGCTGCTTTTCTTATAATAAAATGTATGAATTTCATCCCAACTGTGAATTTTCCCGGAACATATGCTGCGTATAAGTGAGTTTACTGCAGTTTCAGGCATGAGTTGTCCACCAATATTCTTCCACTGATTACGAACTGGTTCAGTTGGTAAAGCCTGAACTAGTTTTTGCCAGGATGATATTTTTTTTGATTCTATGAATTGAATAAGCTGTGTGACCCCATAATAGATAACAAGGTCTTTGAAAAACTTATAAGCATCAGCTACTTTTATCAACTGAACTTTGCGGTTGCTGTTTTCAAAACCATCAACAAGTATCTCCAGTTTAGCTACTGTTGGGGCATCATTTTCAAGCAGGCTTTCTCCCTTTTTTATAAGATCTTTTTGTGTAATTGGGTTACTATTTTTTTTTGCCCATGCCTTTGCAGTTGCTTGTTTTATCACTGTCAGCCCATCAAAAATATCATTCACACTATCCGGCGCCAGGAAGTCATATTCAATTACCTGTGATTTATCTGTTCTTTTGTCACGGCCTATGTATTTTCCTGCATTTCTGCAAAGTGCATACATATTATACATGAACCAGTAGCCAGGCATTACTGTGAGTTTATCGGTACTTACTTCATTGCTGACTAATGAAAACGGGATTGGAATGTTTAACTCAGCAGGAAAATCACCTTTGGCTATCAAAATAAAAGAAGCAAATTTTGAATTGTGTTTAAGGCTAACACACAATCCCGGCCAGAATCCACGGCCTGCAATTATTTCGCCATCCGCACCCCTTGAATTGTGATTGGAGCCGATCGTAGCACCTGCAGCCATATTGCTCTGACCTAAAACAGTTGCTGCACATAAGAATGAGTTGTTATGATGCTGTTCATGTGCCGGAAAAATGAGTGAATTTAAAACCTCACAGCAAGAAATGGTTGAGTTGTCACCAAGATAGGAGTTGATCAGTCTTGCTCCATATTTCAACTGCGAGTTGGAGCCCATCATAAACCGAACTGCCTTTACTCCGTAAAATATACGGCAACCGAACCCTATGATGCCATTCACCAACTCACAACCTTCTCCTATTTGTGATTTTGCAGCAGGACCAGAATTGATGGTCAGATTTTTTAGTTTGTTGGCTCCTTTTATATATGCATCGCTGCCTATCCATACGTCCTTGATGATACCACAATTCTTGATAACGGTTCTGTCGCCTATTTTACCATAGTAGCCTCTTTGCGTATCAAACCTCTTGTCAGTAAACTCCTTGAACTTTTCCAATAGTTTTTCATCATCCCTGTATTTTGACCATAGCCATGCATCACCAGCCAGCATTCCGTTAAAAGGCAGCACACTACGGCCCGCATTTTCATTACAGATCTCCATCCAAATGCGAACTGATTCCTTTTCCCCTTTTTTTAATACCCCATTCCCAAACTTAGAATGATCCGTTGTTGCCAGCTCGTTAATATTTACCAGCATCACTTCGTTTCCGGCAATGTAATGACTCATGAAGTTCACATTATCAATTACCACATTGTCACCAATATCGCAACTAATGATAGTACTGTTGTATAAGCCAACCGGCATCCGCAGGTTGTTGAATTCGACAAAATAAGGTTCCAGCTTTCCAATTCTTACCAGGCCATAAAAGGCACAATTCTTTACGAGGTTGGGATTGAAAGCATCTGATACCTGCACTTTTGTCCAGTTATCAGAACTATTTGCATTGCGTTCCAGTATCTTTATTTCAGTGGCTGTAAGCTTCCTGTATTTTATGCCACTGCGGTTTTGAATATTGCGCAGGTGGTATTCGTCTTTCCCTTTTGGAATAAATTCTTTTGGAATAAAATCGTAGCCTAAAGCAGCAATTGGTTTTCGGATAATGTGGTTCATAGCAGTTTATTCTACGGTGACGGATTTTGCCAGGTTTCTCGGCTTGTCAACATCACATCCTTTGGCCACACCAATATAATAGGCAAGCAATTGAAGCGGTATAACACTCAGCATCGGTGCAAGTATTTCATCTGCTTCCGGAACAATCATAACATCATCGGAAAGTTCTTTTGACACATCGTCGCCTTCGGTGATCACAGAGATTACTTTTCCTTTACGGGCTTTTATTTCCTGCATATTACTTACCACTTTTTCATGGTAGGTATCTTTGGTTGCAACAAATACAACAGGCAGATCTTCATCTACCAATGCGATAGGGCCATGTTTCATTTCAGCAGCAGGATAGCCTTCAGCATGTATGTAAGAAATTTCTTTCAGTTTTAATGCACCCTCAAGTGCTACAGGGAAATTATATCCCCGGCCGAGATACAGAAAGTCCCTGGCGTCTTTATATTTATCTGCCAGTGCCTTTATGTTGTCACTATGCTTTAATGTCCAGGCAACTTTTTCGGGAATTTCCTGTAATTCATTCAGCAGGTTTCTGTACCGTTCTTCAGAAATGGTTCCTTTTATATAACCGATCTTCAAAGCTATCATTGTCAATACTGCAAGCTGAGCGGTAAATGCTTTGGTAGATGCCACGCCAATCTCCGGTCCTGCATGGGTATAAGCACCACCATGGCTTGTCCGGGCAATAGAAGAGCCAACAACATTTACAACCCCAAGAATAATGGCTCCTTTTTCTTTAGCATTTTCAATCGCTACCAATGTATCGGCTGTTTCGCCACTTTGTGAGATAGCAATGATAACATCTCCTTTATTAATAACCGGGTTCCTGTAACGGAATTCGGAAGCATATTCCACTTCTACATTGATACGGCAGAGTTCTTCAAAAATATATTCCGCTACCAGCCCTGCATGCCAGCTGGTGCCACAGGCCACCATAACGATGCGGTTGGCTGTCATTATTTCTTCAGCATATTGCTGAATACCACTCATGGTAATGGTGCCTTCTGTTGCATCCAGTCTTCCCCGCAGGCAATCATAAATCGTTTGCGGCTGCTCAAAGATTTCCTTCAGCATGAAATGTTCGTAACCACCTTTCTCGATTGCGGCGAGTTCTATATCCAGTTTTTGAACATAAGGAGTGATTTTTTCATTACCAAGATTTTTCAATATCAGCTCATCTGGTTTTACGATAGCCAGTTCATAGTCATTTACATAAACAACTTCTTTGGTGTATTCGAGCATTGGTGAGGCATCTGAGCCGAGAAAATGTTCGCCTTTGCCAATACCAATCACCAGGGGACTCCCTTTTCTTGCCGCAATAATCGTATCTGGCTTGTCTTCATCCAGCAAAAGAATAACATATGCACCAGTTACCCTTTTTAAAGCAACCCGTACGGCTTCTTCCAGGTCACACTGATTATTTTTTTTTATTTCTTCAATAAAATTGAGCAATACTTCTGTATCAGTATCGCTGGTGAAGTTGTAACCCTTATTGGTCAGTTCTTTTTTTAACTGGGAATAATTTTCAATGATGCCGTTATGAATCATTGCCAGTTTACCACTGGATGATTGATGGGGATGCGCATTACGGTCACTTGGTTCACCATGGGTTGCCCAACGGGTATGGCCGATGCCCACATTTGCATGAAGATCTTTACCAACAATATTATCTTCCAGCTCAGCTACTTTTCCTTTTTTCTTGTAAACTTTCAGACCGCTGCCGTTTTGCAGGGCAACACCGGTGCTATCATAGCCACGGTATTCAAGACGTTTTAATCCTTTAATGATGATAGGGTAGGCTTCCCTGGGCCCGGTATATCCGACTATTCCACACATTGGTTTTTACATTTTAATTATGCCCCCTTGTTTACAAAAAGCTGGGCTGCGGCAAAGGTATAGATTTCAAAACATGCAAACGTTTGATCTGTTGCAAAGGCTAAAATCTGAAAAATAAGGCATTTGACCAAACAGACCTGATGGAAATTAATCATTTAAAGAAGCACCCCTTTTAGTAATAAAAAAGCTGTGCCGAAATAGATGAGTAATCCTGTAACATCAACTAATGTGGCTATGAAGGGGGTGGAAGAAGTGGCAGGATCGGCTCCCCATCTTTTTAAAAGTAAAGGAAGCATAGAACCCATGATGGTACCCCAAAGCACCACACCAATGATTGCAGTACCTATTGCAAAACCAATACGGATAAAATGTTCACCGAATAATCCAAATAAGTGATGACCACCATAGATAATAAAGAAGCCAACGATACCTAACGTGACACCCATGAAAAGTCCTGATTGAACCTCCCGTTTGGCGATGCGCCACCAATCCTGCACAGTTACTTCGCCTAATGCCAATGCCTGTATAATAAGAGTGGCTGCCTGTGAACCACTGTTACCACCGCTGGAAATAATCAGCGGAATAAAAGTTGAAAGCACCAGCACCTGCTCCAGTGTTTTTTGGAAACTTGACATAGCGGCAATCGTCAGAGTTTCGCCAATAAATAAAATGATAAGCCAGATAATCCTTTTCTTATACAATTTGAACAAGGGTACATCCAGGTAAGGCTCGTCTAATGCTGCTGTACCTCCCATTTTTTGCATATCCTCGCTGAATTCTTCACTTGCCACCCAGAGAATATCATCAATGGTGATAATGCCCAGCAGTTTATTGCTTTTGCTTACAACCGGAAGTGCTACCCGATTATTCATTTTAAATACTTCGCTGGCCATTTCCTGGTCATCTTCCGGGTGAAGAGCTATGAAACGTTCATCCATCAGCTCGGAAACTTTTTTATCCGGGGGATTTAAAATAAAGTCCCTTATACGGATATCGTCCAACAACTCACCTTTTTCGTTAATTACATAGATGACATTGATGGTCTCACTGTCCTTTCCATATTTGCGGATGGTGGCAAAAACTTCTTCAATTGTGTCCCAGGGATAAACATATACATAGTCCGGTGTCATCAGGCGGCCTATGCTGTTTTCTGGATAGCCTAACAGTGATAAGGTAATTTTTCTTTCATCGGGGTCCAGTAGTTTGATGAGCTCCCTTACCACATTGCTTGGCAATTCTTCCAGGAAGTCGGTCCTGTCATCAGCCGGTAATTCATTCAATAAAGATGCAGTTGTATTGGGAGGCAGTTCATGGATGATCCTTTTTTGAAAAGAAAGGTCAAGTATCTTAAAAACACTCGCCGCCCGGTGAACGGACATATTGGCAATAATGCTGCTTTCATAATCGGGGAATTCTTCGACCAGCGCCGCTACATCACTGATGTTCTGGTCATCCAGGAATTCCCGTATCTGCAGCTTATCTTCTGTTTTTATGATAGCTTCAAACTGTTCCTGCAGGGTATGTTGTTCCAGTTCCAATGACATGGTTCAAAAATACGAAGTCTGTGATTGAAAGATTTTATATGTTCTCCCAAACAGGTAATTTGTATTTTGCCTTTCAAACCATAGCTTCAAATGATTCTTCCCTGCTTATTTATAGCTCCTACCGTTTCAATGGGTCGTGGTGTTTTTACCTCTGAGGATATTGCAGCCGGTACGCTGGTGGAAATAGCCCCGGTTATTGTAATGAGTAAAGAAGAAAGAATCTTACTGGACAAGACCATACTCCATGATTATATTTTTGAATGGGGTGATCAAAAGGATCATTGCTGTATGGCACTGGGCTATGTGCCTATATATAACCACTCTTATCAAAGCAATTGTGAGTATGAAATGGATTTCGAACAGCAACAGATAAACATTAAAACAGTCCGGCAGGTAAAGGCAGGAGAAGAACTGTTCATAAATTATAATGGTGACTGGGATGACAGCAGGCCGCTTTGGTTTAACGCCAAATAAAAAACCGCATCAGTTGGCTGACACGGTTTTTTATAGTTGAATTAAATTAATTACTGAAAAACAATTTGCCCTCTTATTTCTCCAAAAGTGCTGAAAAGTGAATTGGTTGCAGTACGGATGCTTACATAATAAACCCCATTCAAAATATCATCTTCTTTTACTACAGAGCCATCGGCTAACAACGTTCCTGTATAAGTGCCGCAAGTGGTGTTACTGATAGTAGGGCACCTGACAATAGCAGATGTTGAGAATGTCTGTACCGGAGTAGTAGAGGCAGCCGGATATCCTGCGGGGGCAGGTCCGAAAACTCCCATACTGGCAACAGATCCGCTTAATCCCGACCAGGAAATGGTATAGGAAAGGATACGGGTGCCTTTATCGTAAGAAACGTCCATAGAACCCAAAGCAGTAGAAGGACTGGCAACAGGTGCTACCTGGGCACCGCTAAGCACAATACTTTTTTTCTCATAATTGGTGGTTTTCTTCTGTTCAGCATTTTTCTCGCAGGAAGTAATGCCGAACACAAATGCAAAAAGCAGTGATGATAAAGCAGTTAGTTTGATCAATTTCATGATTGCGGGATTTGCGGTAAAAATAAGAAGTTTTTCCAAAAGGCAATATTTTTCAATTATTAGGCAAAACCTTGTGGGTAAACTGTTTATTTTAGCTTGTTTTTAATTTCCTGGAGCTTTAACAGGGCCTCTACAGGAGTCAGACGGTTGATGTCAGCTCCTTCCAGCAGTTTCCTGATTTCATCAAAGGTCTCCGTATGAGCATCAAAGATGGAAAGCTGCATTTTGGGGGTTGTTATTTTTTTAATGGTATCACCAACTTCTTCGTCTACATGTTTAGTCTCAAGTTGTTTCAATATTTCGTTAGCTCTGTCGATTAGGGAGAGGGGCATGCCCGCCATCCTGGCTACATGGATACCAAAGCTGTGAGTGCTTCCACCTTTTGCAAGCTTTCGTAAAAAGATGATCTTATTTCCCACTTCTTTATTGGTAACATGGAAATTTTTTGCTCTCGGGAGTTTTTCTTCCAGTTCATTGAGTTCATGATAATGTGTGGCAAATAGTGTTTTTGGCTGATGTGGAGAATTATGCAAATGTTCCGCAATACTCCAGGCGATAGAAATGCCATCATAAGTAGAAGTACCCCTCCCTATCTCATCAAGTAATATTAAACTTCTGTTGGTGATATTATTAATGATAGACGCAGTTTCGTTCATCTCTACCATAAAAGTAGATTCGCCGCCACTGAGATTGTCGGATGCGCCTACTCTTGTAAATATTTTATCCGTCAATGAAATTTTTGCTTCCGTAGCCGGAACGAAAGAGCCGGTATGTGCCATTAAAGTGATAAGAGCCGTTTGACGGAGCAAAGCTGATTTACCACTCATATTTGGCCCCGTAAGTATTATCAATTGCTGATCTGTTTTGTTTAATTCCAGATCGTTGCTGATATAAGATTCGCCGACAGGCATGTTTCTTTCAATCACAGGATGACGGCCTTCCCTTATCATCAATTCATCGCCTGTATGAAGCAGCGGCCTTTTATACTGGTATTGGATGGCTGTATGTGCAAAACAACAAAGACAGTCCTGTATGGCCAGTAAATTACCATTGATTTGAACAGGGGCTAAATAGTCAGATAATTCGTTTAATAATCCTTCGAATAATTCCAGTTCGATCTTCAATATTTTTTCTTCAGCACCTGTTATTTTTTCTTCGTATTCTTTTAGTTCAGGGGTAATGTAGCGTTCAGCATTGGCCAGGGTTTGCTTCCGCATCCATTCTGTCGGTACTTTGTTCTTTTGTGAATTGGTTACTTCTAAATAATAACCGAATACATTATTGAAGCCAATCTTTAATGAGCCGATACCTGTACGTTCTGCTTCATTTTGTTGCAACCGGGCTAAATATTCTTTTCCGCTGTGAGATATCTTCCGGAGTTCATCCAGTTCATTATTTACGCCGCTGTTCATCATACCTCCTTTAGCAGCAATCGCAGGCGGATTGTCGACGATCTCTTTGAATATTTTATCAGCGATGTAAGGGCAGGGGTTCAGCGCATCACCAAGGCGTTTCAAATATTCATTAGAGGAGGATAAGCAAATTTGTTTTACTGCTTCTACCTGTCTCAATCCTCTTGCCAGCTGCAATACTTCACGGGGGTTGATCTTTTTCATCGGTATCTTAGACACCAGCCGTTCAATATCACCGCATTGTTTGATGTGTTGACTGATTTTATTCCGCAGATCTGTTTCTTTAATCAGGAACTCAACCGTATCGAGCCGTTCATTTATTTTCTGAATATCTTTTAGCGGGAAAACGATCCACCGCTTCAGCAACCGGGCACCCATTGGCGATACAGTATGGTCCAGCACACTTAATAAAGTGTGGTTACCTTCTGAATTTCCATATACCAGTTCAAGATTGCGGATGGTAAAACGGTCCATCCATAAAAAATCATCCCGGTCCATTCTTTGCAGCGAAGTTATATGCTGGAGGTTGGGATGTTCGGTATCTTTTAAATAATGGATAATGGCACCGGCTGCTATCAGGCCGTTCTTTAATTCATCAACACCGAAACCTTTTAAGGAGTGTGTTTGAAAATGCTTTAACAGAGTATCCTCTGCATAGGCAGGGTCAAATATCCATTCGTCTAAAGTGTAGGTGTAAATTTTGCTGTTGAAGTATTCTTTGAATTTTTTCTGCTGGTGCCGCTGAAAAACAACTTCAGCCGGTTTAAAGCTTTGCAATAATTTATCAGCATATTCCCGGTCGCCTTCGGCAATAAGAAATTCACCTGTAGAAATATCAAGAAAGGCGAGACCGTATTGCTCATTGTCTGCAAAATGAACAGCCGCTAAAAAATTATTGCTGTGATGTTCGAGCAGTTTATCATTTACCGTGGTACCGGGGGTCACCATATCAGTCACCCCTCTCTTTACAATGCCTTTGGCCTGTTTAGGGTCTTCTAACTGGTCGCAAATGGCCACTCTATGACCGGCCCTGACTAATTTATGCAAATAAGTGTCGAGTGCATGGTGGGGAAAGCCGGCCAGTTCCGAAGAAGAAGCCGCCCCGTTATTTCTTTTGGTGAGTGTAATGCCCAGCACCTGTGAAGCCACCACTGCATCCTGCCCGAAGGTTTCATAAAAATCACCCACCCGGAACAACAAAATAGCATCCGGGTATTTCTGTTTGATAGCCCGGTGTTGCTGCATCATTGGTGTATCGGATGTTGCTGTTTTAGCCATTGGCGACAAAAATAAGGAAGTGTTTATGTAACACTTGTTCTTTCTGCATCAGGTTAAAAAATAAAATTGCCATGAAAAAAATCCTCCTGTTACCCGGGATAATATTCTCCTGTGCCTTATCAAATGCTCAGACAGCAGCAGACACTGCAAGAACGGATGCCACCATCAGCAATGCGACTGTTTATTTTGGTTATGGGGCCGAACTGACCCATCAATCCAAAGTAAAAGTAGAGGCGACCACAAAAATAATCGTCATCAGCCAGCTTAGCACATCAGTTGATATAAACAGCCTCCAGATAAGTGTACCGGAGGATGTGGCATTGATGTCGCAGCGGTATAGTGTATATTATCCGACAGTGCCGCCGGTACCTAAAAGCAAAGAAGTGGAAAGGCTGGAAGACAGTATTGTACTGGTGCAGCGGGAAATCGGCCGCATCAATAACCTGATCACAATTGAACAGGAGATTTTAATCAAAACAGGGTTGCTGATCGAAACCACTATCAGTACCAGTGGCAACAAAACGGTTACAAGCGATGAGGTTTTAAAATTACTGGAGTATTATAACGGTAAGATTGAAAAATCAAAAACGAATATTTATAACCACAATCAGAATATCGCTTTGCAAAATAAACGGATTGAAGAACTGCGTAAACGGATTACAACGATAACAACTGTTGCGCCGGTAAAGCAAAAACCTTATGGCCAGGTAATTTTACAGGTGATGTGTAAACGTTCTGGTGAAATACCAGTAGACCTGTCATACTATACCACCAACGCAGGATGGACAGCTATTTATGATATACGGGTGAATTCAAAAACCAATAAAGTGAAAATGGTGTACAAGGCATCATTAACACAAACAACCGGCATTGACTGGAAAAAAACGAAACTTACATTAAGCACCGGTACGCCAAACTTTGGCATCTCAGCACCCATCCTCACACCATGGTATTTACAGTTGTATGTACCAGGAATTTATACCGATCTGCAACGTAGAGCTGCGCAGGGCAATGCCACCAGGAATATAATACAGTCTTACCGTGATGACAGAGCTCTTTCGGAAGTGGTGGTGGAAGATGCCGCCGGGTATTACAAGCAGAAAAAAGCGGAGGACAAAACGATTGATCCAAGCACTTTGCAACAATACACCACCCTCAACGAAGGTCAGCTAAACACCAATTTTGAAATTGATCTGCCTTATGATATTGAAAGCGACGGTCAATTACACAGTGTTACCATCAAAGACCAGGAAATTGCCTGTGTATTGAAAAACTATGCCGTCCCAAGAATTGATAAGGATGCCTATCTGCTTGCCGAAGTTGCCGATTGGCAGAACCTTGACCTGTTGCCGGGCGATGCTAACATCATTATGGACGATACTTATGTGGGCAAATCTGTAATTGACCCCAATACCACTTCTGACACATTAAACCTGTCTTTGGGAAGGGATAAGCGTATTGCCATTAAACGTTCGCTGATAAAAGAACTCAGCAGCCTGAAGACAAGCGGTAAAGAAAATAAGCAGGTATTTACCTATGAAATATTGGTGAAAAATAACAAGCTGACCGATGTGAACCTGTTGCTCAAAGACCAGTTCCCGCTGAGTAATATAAAAGAAGTGATCGTAACACTGGAAGATGGCAGCGAAGCGATGGTGAATACAGAAACCGGGGTACTAACCTGGAAAATTGATCTGAAACCCGGAGAGAGTAAGAAAGTGCGGTTCAGTTACAGTGTGAAGTATCCGAAGGATAAGAAGATCGTCAACCTAAAGTAGAATCCTGAGCCTTTATAAACAATAGCCCTCATTGCAAAATGGGGGCTATTTTTGCGCCATGCGAAAACTAAGCATGGCAGAGCTGGGTAGAAAATCGGTAGATGAGTTCAGGCAGTCTGATAAAACCCCTGTTATTGTAGTATTAGAAAACATCCGCAGTGCTTATAATGTAGGCAGTGTGTTCAGAACTTCTGATGCGTTCCTTATTGAGGCTATTTATATTATTGGGTACTCGGCGAAACCTCCCCACAAAGAAATCAAAAAGACAGCCCTGGGAGCAGAAGAAACAGTCGAATGGAAGCATTTTAAAACTTCTGCGGAGGCAATTGAAGAGTTAAGAGTAAAAGGATATAATATCTATGCTGCCGAACAGGCACAAGGAAGTTTTAAGTTGAATGCAGTTGGCTTTGAGCCGGATGAAAAAATAGCGGTTGTATTTGGTAACGAGGTAACCGGTGTTGAGCAATCCACTATTACATTGTGCGATGGTTGTATCGAGATACCCCAGTTAGGAATGAAACATTCGTTGAATATTGCCACGGCAGCGGGAGTGGTGTTGTGGGAGTTGGTGAGGACCAGAATTAATGTTAAATGATAAATTTTAAATGTTGAATGAGTAAAGTAAAAAGTTATCTCTCTCTTATAAAATTCTCTCATACCATTTTTGCAATGCCATTTGCATTGATTGGTTTTTTTCTTCCATTCAAAACTGAAGTTGTTTATGGAGTTGGACAATGGAACCTGAACAAAACAGTTGGATGGAGAGATAATATGGACAAGGATTTTGAACCTTCTTGGAGTATTGATAAGGGGGCTATAATGCCAGCAGTAATTCTTTTTATTCTCGTTATTCTCTGCATGGTCTTTGCCCGCAGTGCCGCTATGGCCTTCAACCGTTACCTCGATAGAAAGTATGATGCAAAGAATCCAAGAACGGCAGTAAGAGAAATTCCCGCTGGCGTTATCACGGCAAAAAATGCATTGGCTTTTACCATTATCAGTAGTATGTTATTTATAGCTTGCACTTTCTTTATTAACAGACTTTGTTTTTATTTATCACCGGTTGCATTGGCAGTGGTATTAGGATATAGTTATACGAAACGATTTACGCCGTTATGCCATTTGGTTCTTGGTTTGGGGTTATCATTAGCACCGATCGGAGCCTATTTAGCGGTGACCGGGCAGTTTGCTTTATTGCCGATTTTGTTTTCTCTATCTGTTATTTTTTGGGTAAGCGGCTTTGATATTATTTATGCTTTACAGGATGAAGAATTTGATAAATCACAAAAACTATATTCTATTCCTGCGTGGCTGGGAAAGGCAAAAGCATTGAGGATATCCGAGTTTCTGCACTTATTAAGTGCTGCATCTGTTGCAGCTGCAGGTTGGTATGGACATTTCGGGTGGCTTTACTGGATTGGTGTTAGCTTATTTATCGGGATGCTGGTCTATCAACATTCAATTGTAAAACCAACTGACTTGCGAAAGGTTAATCTTGCTTTTATGACAGCCAATGGTATTGCATCAGTTGTTTTCTCCATCTTTGTAATTGCAGATCTGTTTATCAATTAATCAAATTGGCAAGAATACTATCCATAGACTTCGGACTTAAAAGAACAGGTATTGCCGTTACAGATCCTTTGCAAATAATTGCTACCGGGTTAATCACCCTTCATTCGAAAGAACTTATCCCTTTTCTCAAAGATTATTTCAGTAAAGAGCCGGTGGAGCTGATCATCATTGGCTGGCCTACCAATTGGGACGATAGCAGTACCCACGCCACTCCATTGGTAGAGAAATGTATTAAAGAGCTGCAAAAGAATTTTCCCTCAATGCCTGTTAAAAAAGTCGATGAACGGTATACTTCCAAAATGGCAAAAGATGCCATGCTGGAAATGGGCTTAAAGAAAATGCAGCGCCGCAACAAAGCCCTGGTAGATGAGATAGCGGCCACCATCATGTTGCAGGAATACCTCCGGTCAATTGGCTAACTGGGTAATTGGGGTTAAATTTGCACCCTTAATAAGTAAGATAAAGGCATGATACTTCCCATTGTAGCATATGGTCATCCGGCACTCAGAAAGATTGCCACCGATATTACACCAGATTATCCGCAACTGGACAAGCTAATTGAGGATATGTGGGAGACCATGTATGCCAGCAGTGGTGTGGGGCTGGCTGCGCCACAGGTAAACAGGGAAATCCGTCTTTTCGTTGTTGATACCGTACAAATGTTCAATAATATGAACGATGAAGAAAAGGCTGAATACCCGGGTGATGCAGGCATAAGATCGGTTTTTATCAATGCTCATATTGCTGAACTGGAAGGGGATGAGTGGCCTTACAATGAAGGCTGCCTGAGCATCCCAAAGATCCGGGAAGATATTTACCGGCAGGAAAATGTCACCCTCCGGTTCTGTAACGAACGGTTTGAAGAACAAAAAATGACCTTTACCGGGCTTTCAGCCAGGGTAATTCTGCATGAGTATGACCACATTGAAGGCAGGCTGTTCATAGACCATATTTCTCCACTAAAGCGTAAGTTGATGAAAGGCAGATTAAATGATATAACCAAAGGCAAGGTAAATGTTGATTATAAGATGCTTTTCCCAGGGTAAACCTGCAAAAAATACCACTAAAGTTGTATTGCCATATTCAAGAATCAGTCATAAAATTGTATAGCATAAGCAGGGCTTTATATAGTTACGTTACCTGACAACCGTAGATTATAAAATCACAGAAAGATAATTTAAAATAATATTGGGTGGAATGAATCTTCTTTCTACCTTAGTGCCTGATTCGAAAGGATCACATCTGGTTAACTCTCACTCAATTAGTAGCACCACTATCCTAACAACAGCCATTTCACCGGCCCTCTGAGTGCTATTATGTAACCATTAAAAATTTGCTTATGAGAAGAAGAATTACTCTTTCTTGTCTGGCAGTATTCCTTGCGTTGTCCTTTCAGGGAAATGCACAGGTTCCATCCTTAAGTCCGATCAATGGCGTGGTACCGGCAATATTAAATGCAGCCGGTGGCACATACGACAATGCTTCGTCGTATTACCGCTATGAATGGAGTTTTGGGGAACTGTTACTGATCCAGGCATTTGCTCCCGCAGACAGTTCTGTGCTGGTCACCCAAGGTGTACTTCAGCCCTGTACTGACAAATTAGGCTATTCTGCCTACACGGTTTTGTTTGATGAAGGTGATTACAAATTATTCCCGAATCCCACCAGTGGGAAATTTGAGGTGGACTTTTTTGTAAGAACACCGGGTCTGATGAGCCTGCAACTGGTGAATTCAATGGGACAAATACTGATGTCCAAGAGCTATCACTATGATGGCTGTTGCCGTATTGAGTTATTTGACATCAGCCGTTATCCCAACGGAGTATACTATGTAGTAGCTGATCTGAAACCCGATACGAACCGCCCGGGTGATAACCTGGAAGTGATTCGTCACAGCGGATTAAAAGTCATCAAACTGAACGAGAAATAAACAGAAAGCCATAACCAAAAAATAAAACCGAAAAGCAATGAAAAAGATTTTATCAATACTGACTGTAATGCTGCTGGCAGCGATAACAGCGATAGGTCAGACCCCATCGCCAGGTATATTCAATTACCAGGGTGTGGCCCGCAATAGTGTGGGTAATGTACTCGTCAACAAAGCCATTACACTACGGTTGACAATCCATGACGGTTCTGCAGCTGGTCCAACAGTGTACCAGGAGTCAAGAGCCACAACCACAAATCCTTTTGGATTATTTAATGTACAGGTAGGAAGTGCCGGTGCAAGCAATATTACCGGAACGATAGCCGGGGTTAACTGGGGTGTAGGGGCAAAATACCTCCAGGTAGAGATAGACCCTAATGGCGGAACTACCTTTATCAACATAGGAACAGCACAGATAGCATCGGTTCCTTATTCTTTATATTCTTCTTTGTCGAATGATCTGGTGTTACCGTTCCTGAAAACACAAACAGATGCGGGTACATTGTTCCGGATAAATAACAGCGGAAGCGGAATCAGCGGAGCTATTATGGGAACAACATCATCCAATGCGAATAATGCATGGGGAGTTCATGGCCAGGTTAACAACACATCTGCAGGTGGATTTTCAAGCGGTATTTTGGGAACGAACCTGAGTACAACAGGTTTGGGAATTGGTGTTACGGGTTCTCAGAATGGAAGTGGCTGGGGTGTATATGGTACCACACCAAGTGGTATTGGTGTGCATGGATCATCTGCATCAGGTTTTGGTGTATATGGCCTATCCACATCGGGTGTGGGTGTGTATGGTAATAGTTCCACCGGTAATGCTGGTCGGTTTGAAAACACAAATGCAGCCAGTACGACGAATACTGTATCTGTTTCAAATAACGGTTCCGGTGATGCGGTTAATGTAACCGCTACTGGTTCAAACAGGGCCGGTGCATTCCAGGTAAATAATGCAGCCAGTACGGCAGCAGCCTTAGAGGCAACTCATAATGGTACGTCTGGAAGTATTGCAGCAATACAGGGTGTAATTTCTTCAACAAGCCCGGGCGGATTTTCTGCTGCTGTTAAGGGTATAAATAATGGTACTGGTGGATTAGGAATAGGAGTTTGGGGAAACCAGGCCGGAAGTGGCTGGGGTGTTTATGGTGTTGCCAATGGTGGTATTGGTGTTAATGGTAGTTCAAGTGGTGGTATTGGTGTTAACGGTACTTCAAATACAGGTACTGGCGGCCGGTTCTCTACAACATCTGGTCTGGCTTTACATACAACAGGTGGTGTTCGTTTACAAGGTATAGGTGAAGCCAATAACTTTATATTAAGGTCAGATGCAACTGGTAATGGTACATGGGTTGATCCTGCTTTGTTAATGCCAGGTGCATTCTTATGGACAAGAGTGGGTACAAATATGTGGAATACCAATCTGGGTGATAACGTTGGTGTGGGTACAAATGCCCCAACTCATAAATTCACCGTATCTCATGGCGGTTCAACAGGTATCAGCGTTTCTTCGACAGCAGGTTTCTCTGTTGTTGATATTAATGCAGCCAGTGGTGATGCAGCTTTACGTTTTGGAAATGCTGGCGTAAATCAGTGGAATATGCGTAATCGTCCCGGTGATAACTATCTTGAAATTTTTGAACTCGGTGGTGGTGGTAGCCGTGTTGTTATCCAGGATGCAACGGGTAACGTAGGTATCGGCGAAACAGCCAACCCAACTTATAAATTGGATGTATTGCATGGTGGTTCTACTGGTATCCGCAGCCGTTCATCTGGTTCTTTCTCTGTAGTGGATATTGATGCAGCTTCAGGTGATGCAGCATTGCGTTTCCAGAAAGCTGGTGTTGGTCAATGGAATACCCGTAACCGCCCGGCTGATGATTATTATGAAATATTTGAACTCGGTGGTGGCGGAAGCCGTCTCGTAATCCAGGATGGTACTGGTAACGTAGGCATCGGTGCTACTGTAGCTCCTTCTTATAAATTAGATGTGGAGCATGGTGGATCAACTGGTATTCGCAGTAAGTCTACGGGATCTTTCTCTGTTGTTGATATTGATGCCGCCAGTGGTGATGCTGCCTTGCGTTTTGCCAACAATGGCGTTAATCAATGGAATATCCGCAACCGTCCTGCTGATGATTACCTGGAAATTTTTGAACTGGGTGGAGGCGGCAGCCGTGTGGTTATCCAGGATGCTACCGGTAACGTAGGTATTGGTGCTACGGTTTCTCCTTCGTATAAGTTAGATGTAGAGCATGGTGGGTCAACAGGTATCCGCAGCAGGTCAACTTCTTCTTTTTCTGTAGTTGATATTGATGCGGCAAGCGGTGATGCTGCTTTGCGTTTTGCAAACGCAGGCGTAAACCAGTGGAATATTCGCAACCAGCCTGGTACGGATAACTTACAGATATTCGAACTTGGCGGTGGTGGTGAGAGAATGCACATTCAGGATGGTACCGGTAACGTTTCAATTGGTGGTGAACCCTCACCAACTTACAGGCTGGACGTATTACATGGTGGTGCTACAGGTATCCGCAGCCGTTCTTCTAGTACATTCTCTTTAATGGATATTGATGCTGCCAATGGTGATGCTGCCCTGCGTTTTGCAAAAGCAGGTGTAAACCAGTGGAACACCCGTAACCGTCCTGCTGATGATTATTATGAGATATTTGAATTAGGTGGTGGTGGTAGCCGCTTCGTTATCCAGGATGGTACGGGTAATGTTGGTATTGGTGCTACGGTTTCTCCTTCCTACAAATTGGATGTGGAGCATGGTGGTGCCACTGGCATCCGCAGTAAATCTACCGCCACTTTCTCAGTAATTGATATTGATGGCGCTAATGGTGATGCTGCTTTACGTTTCCAGAAAGCCGGTGTAAACCAGTGGAACACCCGTAATAACCCTGCTACTGATGACTACCAGATCTTCGAACTTGGTGGCGGTGGTGAAAGGATGAGGATCGATAATACAACCGGACACGTTTGGGTTAACCAGGATTTTGATGTGGTAGGTGTTAAGAACTGGGCTATCGATCACCCGCTGGATCCGGAAAATAAAATTCTGCGCCACGTAGCAGCAGAAAGTAATGAGCCGATTAACTTTTACAGTGGTAATGTAGTAACAGATGCCAATGGTAAAGCTGTTGTTACGCTGCCTGACTATTTTGGAGCTATTAATAAAGACCTCCGTTACCAGTTGACTGTAATCGGCACATTTGCACAGGCTATTATCAGCAAAGAAGTTCAAAACAATCAATTCGAGATCGCTACTAACCAGCCCAATGTAAAAGTTAGCTGGGAAGTAAAAGGTGTTCGTAATGATGCACGCCTTCGCAAACACCCTTATGTGGCTGAGCAGGAGAAGAGAGCTATTGACAAGGGTAAATACCTTGATGCTGATGCTTATAACCAACCTATTAGCAAATCTGTTGGTTATGATGGTAATATTGAATCTTCTCTGAACGATACGAAACCTGCTGAAAAGAAAGCTGTTCCTCCAACTACTGGTGGCAGTCTTGATCAGGGTGCTATTATTCCTCCTGCTGCTTCTAAAATAGCAACAGGCGGTAGTCTTGACCAGGGTGCTATAGTGCCTCCTGCTACCAAAGCAACTACTGAAAAA
The DNA here is from genome assembly GCA_044220915.1 of Chitinophagaceae bacterium. GTDB lineage: Bacteria > Bacteroidota > Bacteroidia > Chitinophagales > Chitinophagaceae > JJ008. The sequence goes on along the minus strand of JBGAQD010000002.1, from coordinate 202,502 downwards.
GGTGGAAGCACAGAAGATGTACCTGCTGTTAAAACTGAAGCAAAACCAACTCCATCAACAAAAGGTGGAAGTGTGGAAGAAATGCCTAAGCCAGCAGAAAATAAGAAGACTTCTACTGATCCGGGAAGCACAAAGACTGAGTAATTGAACTATTCACTCATATTGAAAAGAAGGCCAGCAATGGCCTTCTTTTTTTGTTATAGATTACCGGTTACCTTGAAAACGAGTTGGACGCCAGTCCAGAACTGACAGGCTGTTTACAATTTGAAGTTCAGGCAGCTGGCAGAGTTAATGGGTTAAAATGCTGGTGTCAGCAACCTTTTGCATTATCCAGATACAGCCTGTATAGTAATTTTTTTAAAGCTTCAGCATGCAGGCATAAAAAAAGGAAGACAATATGTATTGCCTTCCTTTTTTGTTAAGACGTTAAAAGTTATTTTGGCTTATTCGCCGGGGTTTTTGCAGGTGTCTTAGAAGTTCCTTTCAAACTCTTTTCACATGCATCAAGGTTTTCTTTAGCTCCGCCAAATTGAGGGAATAAAGCTAATGCCTGCTGAAAATCTGCTTTGGCGCCGGTAAAATTCTTAGCATCCATTTTTAATACTCCTAAAAGATTAGCTGCCGCAGCATTTACAGGAACAGTTTGCTGGTTCCCGTCCATCATCGTAAACCCAACTCCAATTCTTTTGCTGCTGGTGTCGGCCAAAACAAATTTGGCAGATGCCTCGCATTCAGCAATTCTTTTTAATTGGTACTGGCATACTGCCAGTTTGTAAACATGGTAGGGACTTTTTGTTTTTGGAACTACCTGTTCAAATAACCTGGTAGCTGTTGTAGGATCACCAAGCTGGTCGTAACATTCTGCTGCCCTTGCCATTGCCAGCATGTTATTAGCATCGGCTTTATATACTTCTTCTGAAAGTAATAAGGCACTGTAATAGGATTTAGTGCTAAAATATAGCATTGAAAGAGTGTCTTTGTAATTCATATTATTATCGGCAGCAAGATATCCATGCAGTCCGTTGATGGCGGCATTAACATCGTTATAAACTAATGCCTGGTTATACACTTTTAGGTAATGCTTCTTCAATGCTTCAGTATCCTGTGCTGAAGCTGCTGAGGTCACCAATGAACAAATAAGGAAAGGGAGAATTTTTTTCATCATTAAAGGTTTTTGATTAGTCGTTAAAAGTAAGAGTTCCTGCTTACATTTTGAAGCATTTCTGCTTTCAAAATTTTAATTTGCGCTATGAAATTGAAAGTATTGCCAGTACTGGGATTACTGTTCCTTACACTATTTTCCAATGCCCAGGAGGAGGATTCGCTTGATACTGAGCGGCTGGCTAAAATGGTGAGCCTTTCTGAAGTGATACTCCGTACCGATTTAAATGTCCCCCGGTTCATCGAGCAGGTTAAGAAAGATACAACCTTTTATAAGGCTTTCAGGAATCTGCATGTTCTCGGGTTTACTGCATGGAATGATATCAGGGTAAAAGATAAAAAGGGGAAGACCAGGGCATCGCTGGTAAGCAAAACAAAGCAGCTACGCTCAGGCAATTGCCGCACAATGGAAGTGCTGGATGAAAAAGTGGGGGGAGATTTTTATGAAGATGACGGAGACTATAATTATTATATAGGAGAATTGTATGCAGGCCTGTTTTTTACTAAGGGCTCTGTCTGCGGCGAAACGAACATTGTAAAAGGAATTGATTTCCGTCCAAAGTCGCAAAGTGGTATGGAGAAAAGAAAAGAGCAACTAAAGATGCTTTTCTTTAACCCGGGTAAGAGAATTCCCGGAATCCCATTCATAGGCGATAAGATCAACATCTTTGATCCTGACAGAGCAAAGAATTACGATTTTATTATTGACTTCGGTGAATATGAAGGGCAGTCCTGTTATATATTCTCAATCAAAGTAAAGAATGATTTAAGTGGAGGTGAAAGGAACAGTATTGTTATTGACAGTATGATAACCTGGTTCAATGCTAAAACAATGGAAGTAATGGCCCGCAACTATGATATGACTTATGATGCGGGAGTTTACGATTTTGATGTACACATGGAAGTACAGATGACAAAATTTGGAAATTACCTGGTTCCCAAAATGCTCCGCTATATTGGTAACTGGGATGTTGTTTTAAAAAAAAGGGAAAGAGGAATGTTTACTGCAACCCTATTTGATTTTACCCAATGATCTACTGCTGGCTGCCAACCGAATTCGCATACTTTCTCCACTTCTCAATTACCTCTTCAATATCGGCCGGTAATGGGGCTTCGAAAAACATATCTTCCCCGGTGGTGGGATGAACAAAGCCTAATGTCTTTGCATGCAATGCCTGCCGCTGGCAAATATGAAAACAATTCTCTACAAATTGTTTGTACTTGGCATATACTGTTCCTTTTACAATTTTATCGCCGCCATAAAAATCGTCGTTGAATAAGGGATGGCCGATGTATTTCATGTGTACTCTTATCTGGTGAGTACGTCCGGTTTCAAGGATACATTGAACCAATGTAACATAACCAAACCGTTCCAGCACTTTATAATGTGTAATAGCCTCTTTTCCATGATCACCTTCGGGGTAGGCTTCAAACAATTTTCTGAAACGCAGGTTTCGACCCACATGGGCTACAATGGTCCCACTATCATCTTCCATATCCCCCCAAACCAATGCCACATATTTCCGGCTGATGGTATGATCAAAGAATTGTTTGGCAAGGTGGCGCATAGCTTTATCTGTCTTTGCCAGTACTAACAGTCCGCTGGTATTTTTATCAATCCTGTGTACCAGGCCAAATCTTGGTAACACATCTTCTGAAATAGCAGGGTTTTGTTGTTGCAGATAAAAAGAAACACCATTAAGCAAAGTGCCTGAATAATTGCCGCTTCCGGGGTGTACTACCATGCCTGCCGGTTTATTAATGATCATCAAGTCAGTATCTTCATACACAATATTCAATTCCATTTTTTCCGGCACCACATCTGTTTCTTCGGGACTCATGTCTGAATACACAACAATAGTATCCAATGGCTTTATCTTATAATTGGGGCGAATTTCCTTTCCATTCACCAGTACCATGCCCAGGTTGATAGCCTGCTGCAATTTGTTTCTTGTTGCCCCTTCAATCCGATGCATGAGAAATTTGTCTATCCGGAGCGGTTCCTGGCCTTTATCAATGGTCATGCTGAACCTTTCGTATAGTTCATCACTGGTTTCCTGGATATCCGGGTTCTCTTGTTCCAATTTATCCTTCATAGTCAGCAAAGGTAAAGGTTGAAGTTTTGTGGTAAATTTGTATTTCAGTCATGCAAAAAAAACCGGTCATATTTAAAGATCTTGGGGTGATGGAATACCAGGCAGCCTGGGACTACCAGGAAAAACTGCTACAGGAAAATGTGCAGAAGAAATCTTTGGTTTATAGCCAGGAAGTTGAAACGTTTGATGCCGGACTTCAGACTTCTAATTACCTTCTGTTTGTTGAACACCCACCCGTTTACACTCTTGGGAAAAGCGGTAATAAGGAGAATGTGCTGTTGGATGATAAAGGCCTGAAAGAAAGAGAAATCCAGTTTTTTAATACTAACAGGGGCGGAGATATCACTTTTCATGGCCCAGACCAGATCGTTGGGTACCCAATTCTTGACCTGGAAAAATTTTATACTGATATTGGAAAGTACCTCCGTAACCTTGAAGAAGTAATGATACTTACGATGGCTGAATATGGTCTTAAAGGAGATCGTTCAACTGGTGAGACAGGAGTTTGGATAGAGCCGGGTATTGCCGGCAGAGAAAGAAAAATATGTGCAATCGGGGTCCGCTGCAGCCGCTGGATCACCATGCATGGTTTTGCCTTTAATGTGAATACTGATTTAACCTACTTCAATCATATTATTCCCTGCGGCATTGTAAATAAGCAAGTGACTTCGCTGGAAAAAGAGCTGGGATATAAGGTCGATATAGAAGAAGTAAAGGAAAAAATAAGAAAGAATTTTGCGACAGTATTTGATGCAGAGCTTATCTAAAAGTCTTTTTCTAAGTAGAACTTATGTTTTTCAAATAGTTTGCCGTCCTCATATAGCTCAAAACGAAACCAGCCGGCATGGTAGAAATTGGTTTTATCAATCTTGAAATTCTTCTCTTTCACTTCTTTTAGTTCAAACAGGAATGTTTCGTCTTCATCAAAGAATTTTATTGAATACTTTTTAGGCTTTTCATCATCTGGCAAACTGATTCGAACATATCCATCCCTGTGTGTATAAACATAAAGGGATGGCATAAATGCATTAGACTTAGGCTTATTATTATTTACATTTAGTGCTGATATAGAATCAACTCCTGGTAACTTATTAAGCCCATTCGGAAGCTCAGCCCTGCGGATACTATCTAAAACAGGCCTTTTAGCATCACTAAAAAGAAAAACCCCCTTCTCAAGCATAATATAAATGCGGTAAAACATGTGGTCATTTGTTGCTTTTGCATCTACATAACCATTTTGAAGAGTGGTTGGATCAGGGACAGTAAGGATCGTTTTGTAATTAGTAAGACTATCGAATGAACGCTGGATGCTGATTTGCCGGATGTTGGGTAAATTATTTACCCAGCCTATGATAATGCGATTGTTGCCAACATTCTTCACCGAGAATTTTGGTAAAGTATCCTGTGCCTGCAATGATTTGCCTGCTATTAGTATAGGTAATAAAAGGAGTAGGGTCAGTCTTTTCATATTGTCAGAACGAAATCAGGATTTGGATTCGTTTGTCAGTGCCAACAAAGATAGGGTAGCCTGCCAAAAAAACTAAAATATTAACGTTCCCTTGCTTAGCGATGTGTTCCCCTGTAACCCGCCGCTGTGTATTAGCAACAGCTTGCTGTTCTGCGGAAAAAAATCATGACTAACCATATCATTGACGGCAAATAATAATTTGCCTGTATAAACAAAATCTGACGGAATGTTAGAATGGCTGTAAAAGTCATTCATGAAATCAAACAGTTCCTGTTTATGTTTGGCATAGCCGCCAAAATGATAGTCATGTATTATTTCAAGACGGTCGTTTTTCGTTGTTATCATCGAAATAATTTCCTCTTCAAGACTATAATTATTCTTCAGAACACTAATGCTGATTATTTTTTGATGAGGAAGAGAATTCTTGATTAAACCTGCCGTCATAGTGCCTGTTCCTGCGGCACAACAAATATGTGTATAATCCTCTTTTTTGCAATAGTCAAGAATGGTAGCAGCTCCTTCAGCACCTTTTATTCCATAACCACCCTGTGGGATAATATAATACCCACTGTTGATCATTTGTTCCGAAATTATTTCGTTTTTATAATCCTGTCTGCTGGTAAAGATCAACTGCATTCCTAGTCCTTTCGCTTCAGCAAGAGTTTGTGAGTAATTAACCGGCTCCTCGCCACGGATAATGCCGATGCTATTTAAATTATTAATCTTACAGGCCGCCGCTGTAGCCAGAATGTGATTCGACCATGCCCCACCATACGTTGCAATGTTTTTTTTGCTTTGTTTTTTTGCATCTTCCAGGTAGTAGCAAAGCTTAAACCATTTATTGCCGGAAACCAATGGATGGATTTTATCAAGCCTCAGCACATCCGCTTCTATATTCTTTTCGGAGAGTAACGGAAGGGATAGTGTATCGGTCGTTATATTTATAAGACTAATATCCTGCATTTAAAATTAGGCCAGAGTGGCTTGGCGAATTTACTTTAATTTCGTCTGCAGTTTTAAATGAAGCACATGAAACCTACTCTTGTAATATTGGCTGCAGGGATGGCCTCCCGGTATGGAAGTATGAAACAGGTAGAAGGATTTGGCCCCGCCGGCGAAACTATTATGGATTATTCAATTTTTGATGCTATCCGTGCAGGCTTTGGTAAAGTGGTTTTTATTATCCGCAAGGAATTTGCAGACAATTTCAAAGCCATCTTTGAGCCAAAGCTTAACGGAAGAATAGAAACTGCTTATGTTTACCAGGAATTAAATTCTTTTACAGATGGCTTCGAAATTCCTGCTGAAAGAACCAAGCCCTGGGGGACAGCCCATGCGGTACTTTGCGCCAAAGATGTGGTAAGGGAACCTTTTGCTGTCATTAATGCTGATGATTTTTATGGTCATAATACATTTGAAAATGCAGCAGCTTTCTTACATGTTGGGTGTAATGAAAAGAACTTTGCGATTGTCGGTTATGACCTGTTGAGCACTTTATCTGATCATGGCACAGTGAACAGGGGAGTTTGCGGCCTGAATAATGAAGGGAACCTTGCAACTATTACAGAGCGGATCAATATTTCAAAGAAAGGAGATAAGATAATTTGCGATGACGGGCAGGAGCCGAAAGAATTGTCAGCTACGACAAGAGTATCCATGAATTTCTGGTGCTTTGACACTTCTTTTTTCTCTTATACACAAAATCTTTTTAAGGAGTTTCTGCAACAGCATGGAAAGGAATTAAAATCTGAGTTTTTCATCCCTATCGTTGCGGACCAGTTTATTAAGGAAGGTGGCCGGGTAGAAGTCATTCCTACCACTTCATTATGGTTTGGGGTAACTTACAAAGAAGATGCACCTTTTGTAAAACAAAGTCTTGATCAGTTGATCAGTAACGGGGAATATCCTGCCAGCCTTTGGGCAAAATAAAAAAGCGGCTTTAGGGCCGCTCCGTTTTTTTTATAGGGTGTATTCGTTTAGTTCACTTTTACCATGTAGATATAATCCTCTACTTTATTTACCTGTTCAGTTCTTTCCATTCCGGATATCTGGGATTTTGAATTCAGTTTTATCCGCTGGTAAGCTGTGTCTGATTTTTTTAACTCGTCAAGAGCTTTGTAAATATATTTACCCTGGATAGCGAAGGTGAATCCTTCAGTACTGTTCTGCCGGGCATTTAAAATTCCGACTACCTCACCATTCTTATTCAGTATCGGGCTGCCGCTATTTCCGTGGTTAGCAGCTATTTCGATCTGGCAACTAAGAGTATCGCCGTTAAAACCGGTCAGTGAACTCAGGTAACCCTGACCATAAACGATTTCATTCTTGGGGTATCCTAAAGTAAAGATCGGCTCGGCTAATCTTGCAGATGATTTACTGATAGAATATGGGACAGAAGTATAAGGCTTAAAACTTTCGTCATCTATTTTAAGAATCGCAATATCTTTTGCTTTATCAGTATGTACTACCCTGGCAATAAACTCTCCACGGCTGTTCTGTACAGCAATATTCCTAGCGCCTTGTACCACATGGAAATTGGTAACCAAATAGCCTTTTGCATCAATAATAAAGCCAGTGCCACCGGATTTGTATATGATTGGATTGGGCTTATCTTTTCCGATACTGTTCTTTACGTTTTTAATTTCATTTCCTTGTTGGGCAGTGGCGTTTCGTAAATCTTTTATTTCTCTTTTCAGTGTATCGTAATCAGTGTTTGTTTTTGGAGCAAATGCCCAAACTAATGCGGAAATACCGAGGGCTGTTACCCCGGCAATAGATGCTGCGATGGCAGCCACTCTTCTGTATCGCTTCCACAAGTATACAACCTTCGCTTTACCTTTTAATTTCATGGAGTCGATCTTTCCTTGTTCAGACAAGTCCACATGAATATCATTCAGAGAAGATCGGAATTTTTTACGTTCACCAAAATGATTCAATTGCTGAAGGAACAAAGTATGCTCCACCACCAATTGATCTATTTCTGTATTCGTTTTGCGGAGGTTCTCAAATTGTAATCTCTCATCAGGGGTCATTTCACCCCGGATGTAGCGTTCTACCACGTCTAATATTTTAATATCATTCATCACCGTTTCCGTTTTTATAATGAGCAAAAAATATCTTCTTCAGCCTCATCAGGCATTTATACTTCTGGTTCTTTGCATTATCAGCATTGGTATACCCAAAACTGGCGGCTATTACCTGCATATTCTGCTTCTGCAAATAGTAAGCCTCTAAAAGACTTTTGCAGGGTTCGCCCAGGTTATTGATGGCTTTTTCCATCATTTCAAACTCCGCATTCCGTTGTTCATGGTCTTCTAGTTCTTCTTCCACCGGCACTACGGCCTCCATGTTGTCGCCTGGCGCTGAATACCTGTTTTGCTGTTGCAGTCTTTTGAGCCACAACCTCCTTGAAACTGAATAAACAAAGGTTTTTATCTGGCAATTGAGCTCAAAAGTTCCTGATCTTACTTTTTCATAAAGAACTATCATCGCTTCCTGGAATATGTCCTTGGCATCATCCGCAGAGCCGTTGTTGTTGATTATCAGGGCCTGAACCATGTTAAAGTTCTCCCGGTAGATGGTTTCAACGGCTTTTTTGTCGCTGGCGGCTAATCCTTCCAATAAGGCCTTTTCGTCGTTCTGATCTTTCACATTCCGTTATTTAATACAGGATTTTAAAAATAGTAACCCTAAGCCATCTAAAAAAAATTTTAAAATGCGGGTTACCTTTTCCCATTCCGGGTATTAACACCGAAATATTTCAACAACCCCAAAAAATTACATCAAATGAAGAAGTTTTTTGCAATTGCATTCATTGCTGCTACAACACTGGTAGCTTGTAACAACAACAGTGAGAAAAAAGGTGATGACAAAGACACTGCTGCTAAAACAGATACAGCTGTAGTTACACCTCCAGCTGATACTGCTGCAAAACCAGCTGCTGATACTGCTGCAAAGCCAGCTGCTGATACTACAAAGAAATAAGAATTTCAATGGCAAGCAATCGTTAGAGGCCTTCCGCTACAAGCGGAGGGCTTTCTTATTTTACAGCATCTCCCAACAGGCAAAATACATTCGCCTTTCCCCTTATTAAAGGCTACCTTTGCCGCCTTACCAAATTTTTTCTATCTGTGATCACATTTGAATCGTTAGGCATTGAAGAAGGCCTGCTTAACTCTATTAAGGTATTAGGTTTTACTGCCCCTACACCTATCCAGGAGAAAGCCATTCCAGTTTTGTTGCAGGGAACAAAAGATTTTATCGGACTTGCACAAACCGGCACCGGCAAAACTGCCGCTTTTGGCTTACCACTCCTGCAGCTTATCAATAAGGATGACCGCTTTCCCCAGGCATTAATAGTTTGCCCGACAAGGGAATTATGTCTTCAAATCACCAATGACCTGAATACTTTTAAGAATAAGAAAGGGAACATCGTTGTTACGGCAGTATATGGCGGAACGTCTATTTCTATGCAGATAAGGGATTTAAAAAAGGGAACTCATATTGTAGTGGCGACTCCCGGACGTTTGATCGACCTTATAGAAAGAAAAGCCATTAATCTTGAGAAGATCCATTACGTGGTGCTGGACGAAGCAGATGAGATGCTGAACATGGGTTTTAAAGATGATATTGAATTCATTTTAAAGAATACGCCTAACCGCCAAAGTACCTGGCTTTTCAGCGCAACGATGCCGCCGGAAATACGACAGGTCAGCAAAAGGTATATGGATAAGCCTTTTGAAATTACTATTGGAAAAACAAATGCAGGAGCTGCTAATATCGATCACCAGTATTATGCCACGCAACACCATAACAGGTATGAAGTGCTGAAGCGTATTATTGATTTTAATCCCGGTATTTATGGAATTGTATTTGCCCGCACCAAAGCAGATACACAAGATATAGCTGAACGTTTGACAAGAGAAGGATATGATATTGACGCCATCCATGGTGACCTGACGCAGCAGCAACGGGACAAAGTGATGGGGCTGTTCAGGGATAAAAGTATTCAGCTTTTAATTGCAACTGATGTGGCGGCAAGAGGTATTGACGTAACGGGAATCACCCATGTTATCAACTATGAACTTCCGGATGATGTGGAGGTGTACACTCACCGCAGCGGCCGAACCGGTCGTGCAGGTAAAAGCGGTATATCCGTTTCCATTGTAACACCGAAAGAGATTTACAGGCTGCGTCAAATAGAAAGGATATTGAATGCAAAAGTCCATAAAATGGATATCCCTACGGGTAAAGATGTTTGCCGTAAACAGTTTTTCCATTTTATTGATAAAATGTTGCAGGCGGACATCAGCCATGGACAGTACGAAACATACCTGCCAATGCTAAGAGAAAAATTTGGTACAATAGAAAAAGAGGAAATTTTGCAACGGGTAGCAGCATTGGAGTTTGACAGATTCCTTAAGTATTATGAAAATGCAGCTGATCTTAATATGCGGGGTGATGACAAACGAAGCGACAGACGGGGTGAGGGCAGAGAGCGGCCATCAAGAGACCGTGACAGGGATACAAGTGGCAGAAGCTTTGGCGGCGGTGGTAATTACCAACGGTTGTTTGTTAACCTTGGCACCAAGGATGGCTTTTATAAAGCCAGTTTCCTGCAATTTATCCTTGACATGAGTGATCTGAAGAAGGATGTGCTGGGTAAGATTGATATGAAAGAGATGAACAGTTGGGTGGAAATAGAGCCCGGTGCTGCTAAAAAAATGATCAAGGCCATTGATGGTAAGAATTACCGGGGCAGAAAGATCAGGATGAATGATGCGGAGAGTGGGGGTGGCAGAAAATAATTCTAAATAGTTGTTGGATTTAACAACTGCAAAAACTACATTTGTTACATGACAATCGCAAAGGCATATTTTGGTTACTATTTTTATTACTTCTTTTTTGGAAAGAGGCCGGGAATGCTTTTGTTGAAAACAAACTAAGAACAACTAAAAATCAACATAAAGAGTCCCGGCCAGGTTGGCCGGGACTTTTGTTTTAAATCATGCATACAAAAGTTTCAATACAGGGATATGAAGGTAGTTTCCACCAGGTGGCTGCACAATTGTTCTTTGGCAAAACTGTTGAAGTTATAACCTGTAACACATTTAAAGAGGTATTGAAGATTGCGGGCAATAAAAAGGAAAGTGACGGCGGTATAATGGCAATTGAAAATTCTATCGCAGGAAGCATTTTACCAAACTATAACCTGTTACAGAAAAGCAACCTAAAGATCACTGGTGAGATTTATTTGCAGATACGGCAAAACCTGCTTGTAAACCCCGGGGTAAAGCTGGATGATATTAGAGAAGTTCATTCACATACGATGGCGCTGCAACAGTGTTATGATTTCCTGGATAAGCATAAATGGCGATTGGTAGAGACGGATGACACTGCGTTAAGTGCTAGGTATATCCATCAGCATAAAAGTAAACATGTGGCGGCTATTGCCAGTAAGCTGGCTGCTGAGTTATACGACCTGAAGATGATTGCCCCGAACATACATACGCTAAAGAATAATTATACCCGGTTTCTTGTTTTACAGCGGGAAGATGCTGTAGTAAAGATCGAAGGTGCTGACAAGGCCTCCGTAAATTTTCATACAGACCACTCAAAGGGGAGCCTTGCAAAAGTGCTGACCAAAATTGCTGAAGGCGGAATTAACCTGAGTAAGTTGCAGAGTTTCCCCATTCCCGGCAGCGATTTTAAATACAGCTTTCATGCGGATATGGAGTTTGATTCACTTGAGCAGTTTTATGAAGTGATCGGACAGATGAAAAGGCTGACCGCCGCAATAAAAATCTATGGTGTTTACAAAAAAGGATTATGGAAGTAGCTAAACGATTAAATGGTATTGGAGAGTATTATTTTTCTCAAAAACTAAGAGAGATAGATGAGCTTAACAAAGCTGGTAGAAATGTCATCAACCTGGGTATTGGCAGCCCGGACTTACCACCGCATCCTGATGTGATAAAAATATTGCAGGAGGAGAGTGCAAAACCAAATGTACATGCTTATCAATCTTACAAAGGATCTCCGCTGCTTAGAAAAGCAATAAGTGAGTGGTATCAAAAATGGTATAATGTTCAGCTGAACCCTGATACGGAAATATTACCATTGATAGGAAGTAAAGAAGGCATTATGCATATCTGTATGACCTATTTGAATAAAAGAGATGAAGTACTGGTGCCTAACCCCGGCTATCCGACTTACCGCAGTGCTGTAAAGCTTGCCGGGGGAAGATGTGTGGAATATAAGTTGCGGGAGAAAAATAGTTATGAGCCAGACTTTAAAGAACTCGAGAAAAACAAATTGCCGAAGGTAAAACTGATGTTTGTCAACTATCCGCAAATGCCAACCGGGCAGATGCCCAATAAAGGTTTTTTTGAAAAGTTAGTTGCTTTTGGAAGAAAACATAATATTCTTATCGTTCATGATAATCCTTATTCATTTATCCTGAACGATAATCCCATGAGCTTATTAAGCATTGAAGGAGCAAAAAATTGTGTGATTGAACTGAATTCATTAAGTAAAAGCCATAATATGGCCGGGTGGAGGGTGGGGATGCTTTGCGGGACAAAAGAAAGGATCGAAGAAGTACTGAGGTTTAAAAGTAATATGGACAGCGGGATGTTTCTCCCCGTTCAATTGGCAGCAGCTAAAGCATTACAACTTGGAAAAGAATGGCATAATGAAGTAAATACAGTTTACCGTGAAAGAAGAGAAAAAGTTTTTGAATTGCTTCAATTGCTTGATTGTGAATTTTCGAAAAAGCAGGCGGGTTTATTTGTTTGGGCAAAGATACCCTCAACTTATAATGACGGGTATGTATTAAGCGATGAAGTTTTGTATAAGTCAAATGTGTTTATTACACCGGGAAGTATATTTGGCAGTGCTGGCAAAAAATATATAAGAATAAGTTTATGCAGCCCGGAAGAAAAATTTGAGGAGGCCATTCAACGAATTAAAAAATAAGAAATGGAACGAAAGCGAATTGCAATAGTGGGTGTTGGTTTGATCGGTGGTTCATTAGCCATACAGCTGCATGAAAAAAAACTGTCATCAAGACTTATCGGAGTGGAAGCTGATGCTGATCATGCAAAACAGGCTGTGGAACTGGAACTGGTAGATGAAACATTGCCCCTGGAAGAAGCCATTGCAGCATCAGAAATAATTATACTTGCAATACCAGTTGATAAATTAGTTGAGATGCTGCCTTCTGTTATGGATAAAATCGATAACCAGGTAGTGATTGATCTTGGTTCAACAAAAAGCCAGTTGATTGATGCGATAAAGAATCATCCAAAGAGGGGAAGGTATGTGGCCACTCACCCGATGTGGGGAACAGAGTACAGTGGCCCGCAGGCAGCTGTACGTGGAGCTTTTGAAAATAAAGCTGTGATCATCTGCAACGCCGGGGAGAGTGATGCGGATGCATTGGATTGGGTAAAGGGTATGTATAAGAAGATCGGCATGCACTTGCTGGAAATGGAGGCCAAAGCTCATGACCTGCATGCAGCGTATGTCAGTCATATATCACATATTACTTCTTTTGCCCTGGCCAATACTGTCTTGCAAAAAGAAAAAGAGGACAATGCAATCTTTGAACTTGCTTCAGCCGGTTTTGAAAGCACTGTTCGCCTTGCAAAGAGTAACCCGGCAATGTGGGTGCCCATCTTTATGCAGAACAAAGAAAATGTGCTGGATGTATTGAAAGAACATATTGCACAGTTGACAAGATTTAAAGAAAGTATTGAGAAAGATGACAACGAATATTTGATGCGGTTGATTGAGGAAGCCAATAAGATCAGAAGAATTATCAAATGATATTTAAAATTAAAAACAGGGATAATCTTTTAGGTATTGCATCAATAATTGCATTTATTATTGGAAGTGCCAATGCGTTCGAATATTTTTTTGTAGGGAAAGAGTATTTGGACGTTAATAAAGGTGTTGTTGCAGAAGTGACTCATGAAACCTATGATGGTCGTAGGGGTCGCTTGTATTCCAAAACTATTATTCGTTTAAATGAGAAGAAAGAAAAATTTCACTTGGCTGATGATGCTGAAGATGGAGGATATATCCCGGTAGAAACTGGCGAAAGTATAATAATATATGCCAGGAAGTGGTACCAGTTTTTATATAATTATGATTTCAGGGATAACATTTATTATGTAGAACGGGGAGGTAAAATGGTGTATAATAATCTTGATAAGTGGAAGGCAGCTGCATTTACATATATGTGCATTTTCGGAGGCTGTTCATTGTTTTTGCTGGTCATGTATCTGGATCAGGTGAAAAACATCTCAATCTCAAATTGGTTTCAAAAAAGGTTCATTAACAGAAAGCAAAACAGAACAATTTAAATAAGGTAAATTTGTACAAATGCAAACAACTGAGCAAACGGCTAATGAAACAGTGAGGACTGTCTGGAATAAACGTCCCCTCATCATTAGCGGACCATGTAGTGCAGAAACTGAGGAGCAGGTATTGGAAACTGCCCAACGTTTGGCGGCGACCGGTAAAGTAGATATGCTGCGGGCCGGCATCTGGAAACCAAGAACCAAACCGGGCATGTTTGAAGGAGTTGGTGCCAAAGGATTACCCTGGTTGCAACAGGCAAAGAAGTTGACAGGTTTGCCAACAACAGTGGAAGTGGCAACTGCAAAACAAGTGCAGGATGCATTGACCTTTGAAGTGGATGTATTATGGATCGGAGCCAGAACAACAGTGAACCCATTCAGTGTGCAGGAAGTGGCAGACGCATTAAGAGGTGTTGACGTTCCAGTAATGATAAAAAATCCCATCAACCCTGATCTGGAACTATGGGCGGGTGCGGTGGAAAGGATAGCGAGGACCGGTATCAAACAGATCGGGTTAATACACCGGGGTTTTTCTTCTTATGGTAATACTGAATATCGCAATGCACCTATGTGGCACCTGGCGATTGAAATGAAATTGAAACATCCGGATATGCCGTTGATTAATGATCCGTCACATATCTGTGGCCGCCGGGATATCTTATTGGATATAATGCAAAAAGCCATTGATCTTGACTATGATGGATTGATGATAGAAAGCCATATTGACCCTGACAAAGCATGGAGTGATGCTAAGCAGCAAGTAACACCGGAACGATTGAAAGAAATGCTCGATACCATCATCTGGAGAAAAGAAGATGTAAGCTCTGAAGAATACCATGCAGCCCTTGAGAAGTTAAGGCAACAGATAAATCAGCTGGATGATGAGCTGATGCAAATATTGGGTCAGCGGATGAAAGCAGCAGAACAGATCGGTATTTACAAAAGAGCCAATAACATTACGATATTACAAACGAACCGATGGAATGAGATCATTGAGAGAGCTACTGCGAAAGGTGAAAAACTGGGATTAAGTAAAGAGTTTATTACTAAATATTTTGATGCGGTGCACATGGAGAGTATCAATCACCAGAAAAAAATTATGGACAGTTAAATTGTATGCATAGACTCAATTTTCCATTCAAGGCATATTTGCGATAAAAAAATCATGAAGCATATCAATTATAAATTCTCCGGTTCATCCACTGATTATTACCCGGCTTATGGTATCAGTCATTTGAAAAAAATAACTGACTCAAAAGCTACGGTGCTGATAACGGATGAGAATGTTTATAATGCTCACACCAAACGATTCAAGGGCTGGAATACGATTGTATTAAAACCCGGTGAAGAATTTAAAGTGCAGGCTACTGTTGATGCTGTGATCGAGAAACTGATTGAGATGGAGGCTGACCGGAAAACGACACTCATCGGTATCGGAGGAGGGGTGATCACCGATATTACCGGTTATGTGGCTTCTGTGTATATGCGAGGCCTGCGGTTTGGGTTTGTGCCGACATCCATTTTAGCGTTAGTGGATGCTTCTATCGGTGGAAAGAATGGAATTGATGTGGGGGTATATAAAAATATGGTAGGTGTTATCCGTCAGCCATCTTTTATACTGCATGATATGGTTTTCCTTAATTCATTACCACAGGCAGAATGGGAGAACGGATTTGCAGAGATCATTAAGCATGCCTGTATAAAAGATGCAACGATGTTTGCAGAACTGGAACGAAACACACTAAAGACTTACCAGGGCCGGCAAAAATCTATCTGTGAACTGATTCAGCGGAATGTTATCATCAAAACAAAAGTGGTGCAGAAAGATGAGTTCGAGAAAGGAGAAAGAAGGTTGCTGAATTTTGGTCATACACTTGGTCATGCTCTGGAAACACAGTATGAATTATTACACGGCCAGGCCATCTCAATTGGCATGACCTATGCCTGTCATATTTCGGAACAATTGACCGGCTTCAGGCAAACTGAGAAAGTAATTAATGTTCTGGAGAAATACAATCTTCCAACGTATGCTTCTTTTAATAAACAAAAAGTATTTGATGTGCTGAAGATGGATAAAAAAAGAGAAAGAAAGGAGATGAATTATGTGTTACTGGAGAAGATAGGGAAAGGAGTTTTGAGGTCAATTTCGCTGAAACAACTGGAAAGAATTATTCAAAGCTTATAAAGTGAACGTCACCATACATCCATCCCAACTACAAGGAATTGTTCAGGCTCCCGCCTCAAAGAGTTCTATGCAAAGGGCTTTAGCGGCATCATTTCTTACAAAAGAAACATGCAGTCTTTTTAATCCGGGGCATTCCAATGATGATAAGGCTGCGATGAGTATTATCAGAAGCCTGGGTGCTAAAGTTGAAATGCCGGGGAACAATCTCGTTGTGGTTGAAAAAGGAGATGCTGCGGGGAAGGATGAAATCAATTGCGGAGAAAGCGGATTGAGTATAAGGATGTTTGTTCCAATTGCAGCGCTAAGCAGCAGGTCAATCACTGTAAATGGGGAGGGGAGTTTATTGAACCGGCCTATGGATTTCTTTGATGAAGTGTTACCGCAACTGGGAGTTGTAGTTAAGTCGAATAGCGGTAAGTTGCCACTGAATATTAAAGGCCCCTTGCAGCCAAAGAATATTGAGATTGATGGTTCATTGAGTTCGCAATTCCTTACAGGGTTGCTGATGGCTTTCGCTGCTGCGGGTGCCAGCGGAGTTTCCATTAAGGTTAATAACTTAAAAAGCAGGCCCTACATCGATCTTACTTTAAATGTGATGAAACATTTTGGGTTAGGCAATGTGGAGAACAGAAATTATGAGGAATTTTATTTTCATCCGGTACTGAAAAAAGAAGTCATACATAATTACATGGTGGAAGGGGACTGGAGCGGAGGAGCATTTTTGCTTGTTGCCGGTGCTATTGCCGGTCCGATAGCAGTAAGAGGATTGAACTTAGCTTCTGCGCAAGCAGACAAAGCCATAGTTGATGCATTGATGGCCGCTAATGCAGGTATTGCGATTGAAGCAAAAGGAATAAAAGTCAGGCCGGCTGAAATGAATGCCTTTGATTTTGATGCAACGGATTGCCCGGACTTGTTTCCGCCATTAGTTGCTTTAGCAGCTTATTGTAAAGGGGAGACGAAAATCAAAGGCGTTAGCCGGTTGATACATAAGGAAAGCAACAGGGCTGTTACATTGCAAGAGGAGTTTGGAAAAATGGGAGTAAAGATTGACTTGATCGATGATGTAATGATGATACAAGGCGGAAGCGGAGTAAAAGGTGCCAGAGTACATTCCCGTCACGACCATCGTATTGCAATGGCCTGTGCCGTTGCAGCATTGAAAGCGGAGGGAGAAACAATCATCGACGAAGCCGGGGCGGTGAAGAAGTCATACCCGGATTTTTTTAGTGACCTCGAATCTTTGGGGGCTGCTGTATCTTTACCGTATCAAAAATTT
The DNA here is from genome assembly GCA_044220915.1 of Chitinophagaceae bacterium. Lineage (GTDB taxonomy): Bacteria > Bacteroidota > Bacteroidia > Chitinophagales > Chitinophagaceae > JJ008. Next base: position 184,948 of record JBGAQD010000002.1, on the reverse strand, counting down.
AATTTATAAGTCTTGAATTCATTTGGCCGCATATTCCGCATTTCGATCTTTGGTGAATCACATGGTGAATCAGTTGGTATTGTCATTGATGGTTGCCCGGCAGGTTTATTGCTGGTCGCAGAAGATTTCCTGGCGGACCTGGAAAGAAGAAAGGGAGGTATTCAAAAAGGAACAACTCCAAGGCAAGAAGAGGATCTGCCCATTTTCAAAAGTGGCATCTTCAACGGGAAAACAACCGGTGCTCCTATTACAATTTTGTTTGAGAATAAAAATACTCGTAGCGGTGATTATGAAAAGCAAAGAGCTGTACCCCGCCCGGGCCATGCAGATTTTGTTGCAAAAGCAAAAGCAGGCGGGTATGAAGATTATCGTGGCAGCGGTCACTTCAGCGGACGATTGACAGTGGCATTGGTAGCAGCAGGCGTTATCGCCAAAAAATTAATGGGTCAAATAAAAGTGGGATCAGCAATTCTTGAGATAGGCGGCGAAACAGATTTAGAAAAAGGTCTGCAAAAAGCAATCGATACTAAAGATACTATTGGCGGCATTATCGAATGCCGGGTTAATGGATTACCGGTTGGACTAGGTGAACCTTTCTTTGATGCTGTTGAATCACAATTAGCACATATTGTTTTTGCGATACCCGCCATTCGGGGTATTGAATTTGGAACTGGTTTTGCAGCAGCGAAAATGTTCGGCAGTGAGCATAACGATGCTATCGAAAACATGGAAGGCAAAACAAGGACCAATCATGCTGGTGGGGTGGTGGGTGGATTAACTAATGGCAATGAATTGGTTTTCCGGGTCGCAGTTAAACCGACCTCCTCAACACCTAAAGAGCAAACCACATTGAACTGGGATACGGAGAAAGTGGAAACGATCTCGGTAAAAGGCCGACATGATCTTTGCATAGCTTTAAGAGTCCCGGTGGTGCTGGAAGCTGTAACTGCGATCGTACTTGCTGACCTTTTGTTACTTGAACAAAAAATCAAAAGAGTTTTATAATGCCTGTTATCTATCATGTAACAACTGCGGCTGAATGGGAGGCTGCAAAACAAAAGGGTTTCTATGAACACCCCTCATTAAGTGCCGAAGGTTTCATCCATTGTTCACAGGATCACCAGGTGGCCGGTGTGCTGGAAAGATATTTTGCCGGACAAACCGGTTTAATAAAACTGGTAATTGATACTGATAAACTCACCAGCAAATTTGTTTTTGATTGGTCACCTTCTACGGCAGATACATTTCCGCATGTTTATGGACCGATTAATGTCAATGCGGTAACCGATGTAATTGTATTATAAGTCTTTCTTCAATTTCTTAAAATCAATATCCAATATCTCAAACTTTGCAGAACCGGGAAATGAGTAATGCCACCATTCTGCTGTGTAAGTAATGAAGCCGTACCTTTCCATCGTTGATTTTAATAACTCCCGGTTTTGAAGAATCTCTTCAGACAACTGGGTGAACGTATGATGAGCTGTATCAGAGAAATTATCAAACCCGGTTCCCATATTTAATTCCTTTCCAGTCTTAGTATTGATGATGGTAAGGTCAACAGCAACGCCCCTGTTATGGCCGCTGCCCTTGGAGGGGTTGGCAACGTATCGTTCATCTTTAACCAGTTCCCAGAATTTCACTGTTACAGAATAAGGCCGGTAAGCATCGAATATCTTTAACCCGAAACCTTTTTCATTCAATTCGTTCTGTACTTTTCGCAGAGCCCTGGCGGCAGGCAACCTAAGATAAGTAAGGGTGGTATTGGGCGGATACATCTGTCTTTTCATGAAGTTGTTCTGGCTGGCATAGCGCAGATCATACACAATTCCGGGTATCATATCCTTCAGTTCAACCATCCTTTTCAACGAGTCTTTTTTTACCTGTTGCCGGTATTCATCCCATTTATCCGTCACCGGCGGACGGGTATAACTACCATCCTGTGCTGATGCTGAAAGCATCAGCAATGTTGAAAAAATTAGCAGAGTATACTCTTTAATGTAGAAACGATTGCTTATTTTGTTAGTCATATCCGGCAGGAATTGTGAAAGTAAATTAGTGTAAAAGCCGGATATACAATCTTCGCCACTACACCTCTTATGGACATATACAGATTGAAGTACCCGTCTTTCATCAGCATATCCTTATGCCTTTTTTTGTTGCTGGCTTGCAAAGCCAAAGGCAAAAAGGGAGATACTATTGCCAGTACTCCGGAAGAACTTCAGAAAAAGACAAGTGAGCTAATTAAGAATTTTATCGGTAAAGCAGTTGCAGGGAGCCATCATCCGGATGATTCTACAATCATACTGGGCCAGCCAGAGTTTGGGAAATTCCTATATGAGAATAAATCCTTTCAACCTTTATGGAGTCAAAAAGAAGAGTGGTTGCCTGTGGGAGATTCCTTGTTCAGTTTTATTGAATCTTCCCAGTTGTTTGGTTTGTTCCCGGAGGATTATCATGTACAGCAGTTAAAGGAGATAAGGCAAAGATTCTTTACAGACAGTCTTGCAGAAGGGGATAGAAGGGATGCCGCCCTTTGGTCAAAGGCGGATGTAATGCTTACAGATGCTTTTGTGCAAATTGTAAAAGATGTAAAATTGGGCAGGTTGCCCCAGGATAGCATCACCCTCAGGAAGGATTCAGTATTGCCGGAAGGTTATTATTTGCAACAGTATGATGCCATATTGCAATCAGGCCTGGCTAAAGTGATACAATCATTAGAGCCGCAACACAGAGGGTATCATTTATTAAAAGCAGGCATTAAAAAGTTTCTTGACAGTGCAGAATACAAGCAATTTACAATAGTACCTTATCCGGAAAAGAATATTTCAAAATTCAACAGGGCCTTGCAAAAACGATTGTATGAAGGAGGTTTTATCACTTTTGATAGTGTGGCAGCAGATTCGGCACAACTGGCTGAAGCGATAAAACAGTTTCAGAAAAAAAAGGGAATAACAGTTGATGGCAGGGCTGGTGAAGGAACCGTTAGAATGCTGAATGTAAATGACCGGGAGAAATTTATCCGTATTGCAATCAGCATGGATAAATATAAAATGTTGCCGGAAAAGATGCCATCTAAATACATTTGGGTGAATACATCAGCTAACCACCTTGAACTGATTGATAAAGATGAGGTCAAACTTACATCAAAAGTTATTTGCGGTAAAGCAAAAACCAGGACGCCTTTGCTCACCAGTAATATAACAGAACTGATCACTTACCCGCAGTGGATACCCCCGCCAAGTATTGTTTCAAAGGAGATTTTACCCGCAGTAAAAAAGAACCCTGGCTACCTGGCCCGTAAAGGCTTTAGCCTCGTGGATTCGAAAGGCAATGAAGTAGACCCGTATTCAGTGGATTGGTCAAAGTATGGTAAAAACATTCCATACAGGATAGTGCAGGGGAGTGGCGATGCCAACGCATTAGGCATTATGAAATTTGTTTTCAGTAATAAATACTCTGTTTACCTCCATGATACCAACCAGAGATATTTATTTGCCAATGCGATGCGTTCATTAAGCCACGGCTGCGTCAGGGTACAGGAATGGGAAAAACTGGCTTTTTATATTTTGCGAAACGACAGTGTTAGTGCTGGCGGCGGCTACACAAAGATCGACTCCGTAAAAAACTGGCTTCAAAAGAAGCAAAAAAGAAGTATAGCTGTCAGGAATAAGATACCTGTTTACATCCGCTATTTCACATGTGAAGGAAGAAATGGAAACATTGTTTTTTATGATGATGTTTATGGCGATGACAGACTGTTGCGGGAGAAATACTTTGCAACCAAATAAGGGTGCAGATTGATACAGGGCTTTAAATAGCCATTTTGCTGAAAGGAACCCTTCCAAAGTGGTGAATATTAAGTAAATAATTTATTTCAGGATATTGAACTTACCTGTTATTTTTGCCCAGTTATAAACCAAACTATCTCTTTATGAAGAAGATATTATCAGCATTTTTTGCGCTGTACCTGCTTGTACCCTCTACTTATGGCCAGAATAAAGATTACAGAAGGGAACCAGCTATAGGTATCAGCTTCTTCCTTAATGACTTTGTTACAGCAGAAAGAATACGCAGCACATCACTAAGTAAAGTGATCAGTGATAAGAAATTTGCCAAAATGAGCCAGATGTCTCCCGGCTTAGCCATTAACTACTTCAAAGGACTTACCAATCATATTGATTTTGCTGCAAGCCTGGGTGGTTCTTTCATCAATTACCCAATGCCGGGCAAAACCTTTTCAGGAGACAATTTCCTGCTTGAAGGAAGTGCTACCGTGAACCTGAAAATGACCACTGAACAATATTGGGTTCAGCCTTATATAATCGCCGGAGTGGGGGCTCATAAATACCGCAGCTACTATGGCGCATTTTTACCACTGGGTCTTGGATTAAAAGTTAACTTCTTTGATGAAGCGTATTTGTTCATTAACTCTACATACCGTGTGCCGGTAACCACTGAAACTGCTAACTACCATTTGCAGCACAGTATCGGTGTGGCAGGTGCTCTTAGCAAGAAAAAAGAAGAAAAAATAATTCCACCACCGCCACCTCCTCCTGATACAGATGGTGATGGTATCATTGATGCAGATGATAAATGTCCTACTGTAAAAGGTTTGGCAAAATACCAGGGTTGCCCGATACCTGATACCGATAAAGATGGTATCAATGATGAAGAAGATAAATGTCCTACGGTTCCGGGTTTGGCCCGTTACCAGGGTTGTCCTATACCTGATACAGACAAGGATGGTATCAATGATGAAGAAGATAAATGCCCAACCGTATTTGGTGTAGCCCGTTACCAGGGTTGCCCTGTACCTGATACAGATGGTGATGGTACAAATGATGAAGAAGATAAGTGTGTAACCATTCCTGGTCCAAAGGAGAACTTTGGTTGCCCGGTTATTACAGAAGAAGTGAAGAAAAGGGTAAATATGGCTGCTAAAAATATCCTGTTTGTTACGGGTAGTGCCAAATTGCAAAAATCTTCATTCAAAGGGTTGGATGATGTTGTTAAGATTATGACGGAAAATCCGGGAATGAGCCTTGCAATTGATGGGCATACTGATAACGTTGGTAAAGATGAATACAATCAAACGCTTAGTGACAACCGTGCTGCTTCAGTAAAGACATACCTTGTAAGTAAAGGAATTGATGAAGGCCGTATTACTGCAACTGGTCATGGTGAAACAATGCCAATAGCAGATAACAAAACTGCTGCTGGTCGTCAACAGAACCGCCGTTCTGAACTGACATTGAGTTATTTTAAATAAATCAATTGCTTAATAAAGTAAATGTCCCGGCTTTGTAAGCCGGGACATTTTTATTTTAGGATAGAAGTTCAGTGCGATCAGAATTTTACATACTGATTTGTTAGTTGCTTATCTATTCCTTTTTTCCTTGCTTTTCTGGCTTGTGCTCTTAAAATGAACTCGAAGAAACTCATCCAGCCGGGCAGGTTACTTTCACTAATATCAAATAACCAGGCGAGGGCTAATTTATCTTTTGGAAAACCATTTGGTTTGGTAAGCCCGTCATTAGCCAACCCATAGCCAATTTGTAAAGATTGCTCAAAGCCACGGCTGGCTGGTCGTAGTTCAACCCTGAATTTGCAGGGCTTGCCGCTTCGGTTGCGGAAAAGGTGGTTGACTTTTGGCTCAGCTGTTGCTGATTGACCAGCCTTTAGTGTGTGTAAAACCTTTCCAAGTTTTACCTGTACTTCTCCTTCCAGGCAGCTAAACGTTTCTGAATAAGTTTTATGATAATGAAGATCAACACCGCCGCCATTTGCCAGCTCAACCTCCACCAGGGTGTATTCGCCATTTGTATCGGCATAGGTTTTTAAGAATGTAACTGTGTCTTTTTGAATAGGGTTGTAAATACTTCTGTTCATGACTGAAATTACGAAAAGTCAGCAAAAATGGATTTTGTCATGAATACCCAATTGCGGGTATTGTCTGCCATTCTGTTTTTCATATCTTCATTTTTTAACACATAAGTATGAAAATAATCCGCAATTCACTTTCTGTAACATGTATTGCACTATTGTTTTTTATTATCTACCCGATTGCATCAAAAGCACAAAATAGCACACTTACAGAAGCAGAGAAGAAAATACTGATTACAAATTTTGGTACCATTCTCGCAGATGTAAAAAACGATTTTAAGTCTATTGCCACCGGAGAAATGAAAGAGTGGCAAGGCAAAAAAATATCCTTATCAAAAGTGCAGTTGCTTCCGGCTTATTATCAATTATATAAAATGTATTCAATTTGTTATGGCATGGATGAATTGAATCGTAATGTACCCAATAACTTTTTTTTAGATGTCTGCCCATTTAGCATTGGTGAAATGTATGCTGCATTAGCTGTAACGCTGAAAGCAAAAGGGTTTGTAGAAGTGCAGCCACAAAGGACAGAAGCAATAGATACGATAAGGGCATTTCGTTCTAAAGATGCAGTTGTGTTTTTAAAGGGGGCAAAGGATATGATAGGTAAAGAAACAGAACTGTTCATCGGTAAGTTTTCCTACTATTATGCTTCCAATGTGTTAGTTGTAAAGCAAGGAAGCGGCGCTGTAAAAAGTAAGAATGAGTTTGCCTATCAGCATCCATGCGGACTACGGGCAAGTGGACGATATATTGCAGGTGATACGCTAATTGAAGGAAAGATTATTTTCTGTACTAATACGAGTGATGGGCCTGCTTCTTTTACAGGTACTTATCTAAATAAAGGTTATTTGCCCCGTACCTACATTGGAAATGCCTCTGGCAATATGCCAATGAAATTTGAAATGATACAAGGGCAATTGGATTTTGCAAAATGGGGAGTAGCTTTTTCAGGCGATTTTAGTGCAAAAGTATTTCCAAACACGGTTATAGCGAAAGGCTATTTGAAAGTGAATAATGATTCTGTTTTAGGTTTTCTGCATGACAATAGAGGATATGACCCTTCTTTCATTTTTACACCAGTTGATAAAAATAAAAAACGGTTACGATTTTATTCCGACTATCAGGGTTCCAAACAGCCTAAATTAATCTACGAAAACAATACAGTGGGTGAGGAAGAAAAAGAATGGGCCGACATTGAACAAAGGATTGCAAATCGGAAAAATGGAACTGGTAGTAGCAGCTCGGGTGTCATTGGGCCAAACAACAGCTCCCCGGGAAGTAGCGGCATGACAAATGAAGCTACTGCTGCCAGAATTAAATTATACGATTGGATTAGTGAAAATGATAAAGCCAGAGAGGCTGATGTACTACAATGTGCAAAAGACAGAGGTTTTGGAGCCGGCATTGCCCGGATGAGCGGACCTTGTAAACGAGCCGAAGCCTATTTTAAAGAACACAACGAGAAATGCTACGCCTATCTTAAAAAATATGAAAAATATACCCCTGCCAACCATATTAACGACATAAAAGAAAGGATGAAAGCCGTTTCTGATGCTTCTAATGGTATGCGGTAAAGCCAGATTCAGTGGCATTTTTTGTTGAATTTTACCTCAATATCCCTTACCTTTGCGCCGCCATTAGGAAAACCGCAGGTGAACAGGCAATGAGATGTGGGGTTTTTTCTTCAAGTGGCAGTCTATGAGAGTCTAAGTAAAATACAATCGGCACCTATGCAATCCTGCAAAATGCGGGACATTGCAACAGCCCACTCCATGCCGATTAGCATTCCAACAGTACAAGAGTGCGACGCAACAGCAGTTGACCAGGGAACAGAACCCTGACACAATAAAAAGAAATATTCAATCTAAAATCTAAAATTAAAAATAAACAACAGTCATGGCTGATTTAAAATTTCAAAGAAACTTTGGTATTGCGGCTCACATTGATGCCGGAAAGACCACCACTACGGAGCGTATCCTCCGTTATACAGGTATGATCCACCGTATTGGTGAGGTGCATGATGGTGCTGCTACCACCGACTGGATGGAGCAGGAAAAAGAAAGGGGTATTACTATTACCTCTGCAGCGGTTAGCTGTCAGTGGAATTTTCCAACTGTTTTGGGTAAGGCTACTCCTGAAACAAAAAAATATTCTTTCAACATCATCGACACTCCGGGCCACGTTGACTTTACCGTGGAGGTAGAACGTTCAATGAGGGTGTTAGATGGACTGATCGCTTTGTTCTCAGCTGTTGATGGCGTAGAGCCACAATCTGAAACAGTATGGCGCCAGGCTAACCGTTATGGTGTACCCCGTATTGGTTTCGTAAACAAGATGGACCGTGCCGGTGCTGACTTCCTGATGGTGGTTAAGCAGGTTAAAGATATGCTTGGTTCAAAAGCTGTGCCTCTTCAGTTACCGATTGGGGCAGAGGATGATTTTAAAGGTGTGGTTGATTTGATTAAAATGAAAGGAATCATCTGGCATATGGAAACAGAGGGAATGACCTTCGATGAGATTGAGGTGCCTGCAGATATGCTGGAAGAAGCGAAAGAATGGAGAGCAAGCCTCGTTGAGGCAGTAGCTGAATACGATGACAAGCTGATGGAAAAATTCTTTGACGATCCAAACAGCATTACAGAAGACGAAATGCATGAAGCAATTCGTAAAGCTACAGTTGATCTGAGCATCGTTCCGATGATGTGCGGTTCCTCATTTAAGAATAAAGGAGTACAAACTGCCCTTGATGCAGTTTGCCGTTACCTGCCTTCTCCGGTAGATATTCCTGATACCGTGGGGACTGACCCTGATTCTGGTGAGCCAATCACCCGTAAAGCAGATCCTAAAGAGCCTTTCGCCGCATTGGCCTTTAAGATCATGACAGATCCGTTTGTAGGTCGCCTGGCATTCTTCCGGTGTTATTCAGGTCACCTTGATGCTGGGTCTTATGTGTTGAACGTAAGAAGCGGTAAGAAAGAACGTATCAGCCGTATTATGAAGATGTTTGCTAACAAGCAAAACCCGATCGACTTCATCGAAGCAGGGGATATCGGTGCTGCGGTTGGTTTCAAGGAGATCAAAACCGGGGACACTTTATGTGATGAGAATCACCCGATCACTCTTGAGAATATGTTCATCCCAGAACCTGTTATCGCAGTGGCGGTAGAGCCAAAGACACAGGCAGACGTTGATAAGATGGGAATGGCTATATCCAAACTGGTAGAGGAAGATCCTACCCTTCGTGTAAACACTGATGAAGAAACCGGTCAAACGATCCTTCGTGGAATGGGAGAGTTACACCTGGAGATCATCATTGACCGTATGCGTCGTGAGTTTAAAGTAGAAGTAAACCAGGGTGCTCCGCAGGTAGCGTACAAAGAGGCATTTCTGACTACTGTTGAACACCGTGAAACACTGAAGAAACAAACGGGTGGCCGTGGTAAGTTCGCTGATATCGTTTTCAATCTTGGCCCTGTAGATGCTGAATGGAAAGCCGAGAATCCTGATAAACATTACCAGTTCGTAAATGACCTGTTTGGAGGATCAATTCCCCGGGAATTTGTTCCTGCTATTCAGAAAGGTTTTGAGCAGGCGATGACGACTGGTGTATTGGCAAGTTATCCGGTAGATAATATGAAAATCCGGGTATTTGATGGTAGCTTCCACGCAGTTGACTCTGACTCTATGTCTTTTGAATTGTGTGCCAAGCAAGGTTTCCGTGAAGCGGCAAGAAAAGCAAAACCTGTTTTACTTGAACCGATCATGAAGGTAGAAGTAATCACCCCTGCCCAGTACATGGGAGATGTGACAGGTGACTTAAACCGCCGCCGTGGTATGCTGGAAGGAATGGATACCCGTGCCGGAGCCGAGGTTATCAAAGCCAAAGTTCCATTGAGCGAAATGTTTGGTTATGTAACCCAACTGCGTTCATTAAGCTCTGGCCGTGCCTCCTCTACCATGGAGTTCTCTCATTACAATCCTGCACCTAACAATATTGCTGAGGAAGTAATAGCAAAGGTGAAAGGGAAAGTGAATGCATAATAAAGTCAATTTATTTTAAATAGAATCCCGTCTTGTTTAATCATGACGGGATTTTTTTATTGACAAAGCTCACAATCTTAACCGGAATCAATCATATGAATGATAATGGCATTGTGTTTGCTAACTATTTACTGGTATTCTACTCCGTTTTTAGGAACCAATCTTTTTTGCTCAGGCCGTTGCCTGTTTATGAAAAACACAATGTTCAAGGTTTAGGGACTCAGTAATGAGTCCTTATTTTTTTTCCAGGGGATCGTTGAAAACATACAATAAGCCTGCTGCAGATGTGAGCACTGTAATAAGATAGAATAGCAGGCTTATTAGGACGGATGTCTCCTGAGCCAGCCCAAACAATTTTGATCCTTCAAGAAAAATTACTTCACGGATACCTAACCCTCCGATAGTAAATGGCAGAACAGATGCAACAGACGAGACAAGAAAAATAAAGATATATTCAGCCGCATTTGAAGGGATTCCTAATGCTGCCATGACTATGTAGATACAGATAACCTGTAAGACCTGTACTACTATTCCTAATAAAAAAGTCGGGATAAAACCCGGAATAAAATCCTTTAGCCACCGGTGGATGATATAATAAAGTGCGGCTCCAGCTAGTATTACCCCGCCAGTAATAGTAATCACATACGTAGCTTTATCAACAACGAAAATGCTGTAAGCTGCAAGTATTAAACCAAGGCCGAGCAGTCCGCTGAAACGGTCGAGAAGCACCGCAGCCGAGGTTTTTTTGTATGTAGTATTGTAACTCCTTTTAAGCATAACAATTTTGTATACATCACCGCTGATAGAACCTGGCAGAAATAAATTGTAGAACATTCCGAGCCAATAAAGCTTTACATTCTGCCAGGTTGCTAAACTCAATCCGATGTTTTGGAAATAGATATTGAGACGGATTGCTGATACCAGTTTCGACAGAATAAATGTGGGTAATGCCAGCAGAAGGTACGGCCAATAAGCAGCCCGGATGGTTATCCAGATTTTTGAAAAGTCAATCCTCCCTGATACATACCAAAGGCAGACGGCTGTTATTGCAATTTTTAGTAACAATTTCAGCCATCTTTTATTATGGGTTTCTTTTACTATTTGCTCCTTCATTTCGATACCAAGATAAAGCTGAAAGTCAATCGAATAGAGGGGGTTCAGATATTTAGTTATAAGTTTGTCCACAACCTATAAAATTCTTTCCCAAGTATTTGGAAGGTATGACTCTCAACCCTACCTTTGCACTCCCAAAAGAAAATTGGGTTTTCACACATGTCACAGCGAATCAGAATCAAATTACAGTCTTACGATCACAACCTGGTAGATAAATCAGCTGAAAAGATCGTAAAAACAGTACGTAGCACCGGAGCTGTGGTAACAGGACCAATTCCTTTGCCAACCCGCCGTAAAATATTTACTGTGTTGCGTTCACCCCACGTTAATAAGAAGAGCCGTGAGCAATTCCAGTTAGCTACGCATAAGCGTCTGCTGGATATTTACACATCTTCTTCAAGAACTGTGGATGCATTAAGTAAGCTGGATTTGCCCAGCGGTGTGGAAGTAGAGATCAAAGCGTAAAAGAATAAAAAGAAGAGGCATTGCCTCATTAGTTCTTATAAATTGATTTAAAATTTTGCTACCTCTCAATCCGCCTTGGCGGAAAAAAGAGCTCTGGCCGATAAACATAAAACAAGCCATTCAGGGTTTGTTTACTACCGGTACTTCCCCAGAAAGGAAAAGGTCGGTGGCAAACGGGGATTGAAGTTCAGACTTTCAGGGTCTGAAATGTCCCAATAACCTTGCAGGCATAAATTGAACAACCATGAAAGGTATTATTGGGAAAAAAATTGGGATGACCAGCATCTTCGATCCTTCAGGCAAACAAACAGCCTGTACGATTATTGAAGCAGGCCCCTGTGTAGTTACCCAGGTTAAAACAACTGAAACAGACGGGTACAATGCACTTTCGCTTTCTTTTGGCGATAAAAAAGAAAAGCACTCCACTAAAGCTGAGGTTAATCACTACGCAAAAGCTCAGACAGCTCCTAAGAAGTTTACAAAAGAGTTCCGTAACTATTCCATTGAAAAAAATATTGGTGAAACTATTACTGTCGACATTTTCGCAGAAGGCGATTCTGTTGAAGTAGTAGGTACAACAAAGGGTAAAGGTTTCCAGGGTGTTGTAAAGCGCCATGGTTTCCATGGTGTGGGACAGCAGTCTCACGGCCAGCATGACCGTCAGAGGGCACCTGGTTCTCTCGGTAACTCATCTGATGCTGCCCGTGTAATGAAAGGTATGAAAATGGCTGGCCGTATGGGTACCGACCGTGTGAAGCTGAAAGGCCTGAAAGTGGTTAAGATATTTGCTGACAAGAATTATATCCTTGTCAGTGGTTCTGTACCAGGTTATAATGGTTCAATTGTTTTAATCCAGAAGTAAGAAGGCTAACTCTCAAAACAAAAGAAAATGCAAGTCGAAGTTTTAAATACAAAAGGAAAAGCAACCGGTAGAACGGTGGAACTGCCAGAAGAGATCTTTGGTGCAGAACCCAACAACCATGTAATCTACCTCGCAGTAAAGCAATATTTAGCTGCACAGCGTCAGGGAACTCACAAAGTAAAGACCCGTGCCGAGGTGCAGGGTGCCAGCCGTAAACTACACCGTCAGAAAGGTACTGGTGGAAGCCGTAAGGGTAATATCCGTAACCCTTTATACAAGGGTGGTGGTACTATTTTCGGTCCAAAACCTCACTTGTATGATTTCAAGTTAAACCGCAAAGTGAAGGATCTGGCTAAAATATCTGCCCTTTCCTATAAAGCGAAGGATAAAGCAATTTTCGTGGTGGAAGACATTACCATGGATGCACCAAAAACAAAAACTTTTGTAGACATTCTGGGTAACCTGAAAGTTGCAGACAAGAAGATCATGTTCATTCAGCCTGAATACAATGACAATGTTGAATTGTCTTTACGCAATGTTCCATCTGTATTGGGTGTATTGTTGAGTGATATTAATACATATGATATTGTGAATTCTGAAGTATTAGTGATGACGGAGAGTGCCGCTAAGATTTTCTCAGATGAAGAAAATGCAGAAGCTTAAATTAAAAACATTCTAAAGAATAAGAAATGAGATCGTAAGATCCCATTGCGCAACAAGAGAAATAAAAAATATTGAAATGAAACTTTCTGAAGTATTGATAAAACCCATTTTGACAGAAAAAGCAAATGCTCAGCAGGATAAACTGCGCCGCTATGCTTTCAAAGTGGCCAAAAAAGCAAACAAGCTGGAAATTAAAAAAGCAGTGGAAGACTTTTACGGTGTTACCGTAACTGGTGTTAATACTGCCGTAGTTCCCGGTAAAAATAAAAGCCGCTTTACAAAGGCTGGTGTAATCTCTGGTCGTAAGCCAGCTTACAAAAAGGCATTTGTAACAGTAGCTGAAGGTGAGAACATTGATCTGTATTCAAATATCTAACCTTATTTAAAGTATGGCTTCAACAGCCGCTAATGTTGAACAAAAAAAGAAATTGAAAAATGGCACTAAGAAAATTTAAACCTATTACAGCCGGTACCCGTTGGAGAATCGGAAATGCATATGCTGAGGTTACCACTAATGTTCCTGAGAAGGCATTATTAGAGGCAAAGCCAAGAACCGGCGGACGTAACTCTTCAGGTCACTTGTCTATGCGTTACAGGGGCGGCGGACACAAGAAGAAGTATCGTATCATCGATTTCAAAAGAAATAAAGCTGGTGTAGCCACGGTAGAGTCGATCCAGTATGATCCAAACCGTACGGCTTTCATTGCCCTGGTAAGTTATGCTGATGGTGAAAAACGTTACATCCTTGCACCACAGGGATTGCAGGTTGGCTCAAAGGTTGAAAGCGGAAATGATGTGGCACCTGAAGTAGGTAATGCTCTTCCAATGAAGAACATGCCTTTGGGTACTAACGTTCACAATATTGAAATGCAGCCCGGTCAGGGTGGTAAGCTGGCCCGCAGTGCAGGTTCTTCCGCACAGCTGACCAACAAAGAAGAAAAGTATGCGATTCTTAAAATGCCTTCTGGCGAATTGAGAAAAGTATTGATCAACTGCTATGCAACAGTAGGTGTTGTAAGTAACAGCGACCACTTCCTGCAAAGCATGGGTAAAGCCGGACGTAACAGGTGGAAAGGTATTAAGCCTAGAAACCGTGGTGTTGCAATGAACCCTGTAGATCACCCGATGGGTGGTGGTGAAGGTAAAGCTTCAGGTGGTCAGCCTCGCAGCAGAAATGGTCAGTACTCCAGAGGTCTGAAAACAAGAACCAAAGGAAAAGGAAGTGATAAGATGATTATTCAAAGAAAGAACGGAAGTAAGATCGCTAAGTAAACAAACTAATTAATAACACAACGTTATAAATCATGGCTCGTTCGATTAAAAAAGGTCCTTATGTAGCCGCTCATCTTGAAAAAAAGGTGGTTGCTATTAACGAAGGCAAAAACAAAAAAAGTGTTATCAAAACCTGGAGCCGTCGTTCTACGATCACTCCTGATTTTGTAGGTCACACTTTTGCGGTGCATAATGGCAATAAATTTATCCCTGTGTATGTAACCGAATTCATGGTTGGACACAAGCTGGGAGAATTTGCACCCACCCGCCAGTTTAAAGGACACTCAAGTAAGAAAGTAGAAGCTTAATAAAGAAATTGAATAACAATGGAAGCAGTAGCTAAACTGAGAAATTATCCGACATCGCCCCGAAAAATGCGTTTACTGGCTGACCTCATCCGTGGTCAGAAAGTTGAAAAAGTATTGGCTGAGTTGGAGCATAACCCAAAACATCCTGCAGTTCCTCTGCGTAAACTGGTGCTAAGTGCTATCAGCAACTGGAAACAGAAGAACGAAGGGGGCGATGAAAGCCAGCTGGTGGTTAAAACCATTTTTGTGGATGGCGCAAGAACATTGAAACGTATGCGTCCTGCTCCACAGGGTCGTGGTTACAGAGTTCGCAAACGCAGCAATCATGTAACAGTGATCGTAGACACAAAAGAATCAAAAAACTAAACGAATTAATAAACCAATAACATGGGTCAAAAAGCAAATCCGATTGGTAACAGGTTAGGCATCATCCGTGGATGGGAATCCAACTGGTACGCCACAAAGAAAGATTATGCCGGAAAACTGATTGAGGATCACAAGATCAGAACTTACCTGAATGCCCGTATCAATAAAGGGGGTATCTCAAAAATCGTTATTGAGAGAACATTGGGTAAACTGATCATTACTATTCACACTTCCAAGCCAGGTATCATTATCGGTAAAGGTGGTGGAGAGGTTGATCGTATCAAAGAAGAATTGAAAAAACTGACCAGTAAGGAAGATGTTCAGATAAACATACTGGAAATCCGCCGTCCGGAACTGGATGCAATGATTGTTGGTGATACTATTGCCCGACAGATCGAGAATCGTATCAACTTCAAGAGAGCTACTAAAATGGCAATTGCTTCAGCGCTTCGTATGGGAGCTGAAGGTATCAAGATAAAGTTGAGTGGTCGTTTGGCCGGTGCAGAAATTGCCCGAAGCGAAGAATTCAAACAAGGCCGTGTGCCGCTGCATACTTTCCGTATGGATATTGACTATGCCAACGTATTTGCACAAACAGTATATGGTAAGATCGGTATCAAAGTATGGATTTGTAAAGGGGAGGTGTTAGCAAAAAGAGATTTGAATCCAAACTTTATAGCAGGTGGAAAGAACGAAGGTGGTGGTGATAGAAGGGAAAGAAGAGATGATAACCGTGGCGATCGCCGCGATGACAGAAGAGGTGGCGGTGACAGAAGAGGTGGTGGAAGAGACAGAAGAAACTAATCGAATTAAACAAGAATCAAGTAACTAGAAATTATAAACAATGTTACAACCGAAAAGATCGAAGCACAGGAAGATGCAGAAAGGTCGCATGAAAGGCGACGCTAAAAGAGGTACTACTATTGCCTTTGGTTCTTTTGCTCTGAAAGCACTGGATCAGCACTGGATCACTGACCGCCAGATTGAAGCTGCCCGTCAGGCACTGACCCGTGAAATGAAAAGAGAAGGTAATGTCTGGATCCGCATTTTCCCTGATAAGCCAATTACCAAGAAGCCGGCAGAGGTAAGGATGGGTAAAGGTAAAGGTAACCTGGAGTTCTGGGCTGCTGTGGTAAAACCGGGCCGTATCTTATTTGAAGTGGATGGTGTGAGTGAGCAGGTTGCAAGGGCATCATTAGCATTGGCCGCTGGTAAGCTGCCTATAAAAACAAAGTTTATTGTACGCCGTGATTTAGTAACAGCGTAATAATTAATAAATCGAATAGCGATGTCAAAGAAAGCAGATTTTGTAAAAAGTATTCATGGGATGAATGAGCAGGACCTGAAGGCCCGTCTCGAAGAGGACAAACAAAGGTTGAAGAAACTGGAGTTTGCTCACACAATCTCTCCCCTGGAGAATCCGATGACCATCCGTGGATTACGCCGGGATATAGCCCGACTGATAACGGAATTGAAGTTAAAGCAACAGCAAGCATAATAAAGCTAATTAAAAATGGAAGCAAGAAATTTAAGAAAGACCAGGATAGGCGTGGTAACCAGCAACAAGATGACAAAAACCATCACTGTTGCAGTTGAAAGAAAAGTAAAGCACCCCATCTATGGTAAGTTCGTTAAAAAAACTACCAAATTCCATGCTCATGATGATAAGAATGAATGCAGCATCGGAGATGTAGTAAAGATTATGGAAACCCGTCCGCTAAGCAAAACAAAGCGTTGGAGACTGGTAGAAGTAGTTGAGAAAGTGAAGTAATTAGGTAAACTGCGGATTGTATGCTAAGGCTTCGATTCGTAAAAGGAAGATTAATAAACGTTTTAACTGCTCAAAGCAAAAGCTGAGAGCTCAAAGCTAAAAAAGATGATTCAGCAAGAAAGCCGGTTAAATGTTGCGGATAACAGTGGCGCCAAAGAGGTGCTTTGTATCCGTGTACTCGGCAACAGCGGTCAGCGTTATGCCAAAATTGGCGATAAGATTGTAGTAACTGTGAAAGACGCATTACCACAGGGAGGTATCAAGAAAGGAACAGTAGCAAAAGCGGTAATCGTTCGTACCACTAACAAATTGCGTCGTAAGGATGGTTCTTACATCCGTTTTGATGACAATGCTGTAGTGATACTGAACCAGTCTGACGAGCCAAGAGGTACCCGTATTTTCGGGCCGGTAGCCAGAGAGCTCCGTGATAAAGGATATATGAAGATCATTTCACTGGCACCTGAAGTATTATAATTGATTAAAAGGGTTTTAACCCATTAACGACAGATAAAATGAAAGCAAGATTCAAACCAAAGTTTAATATTAAGAAGGGTGATAATGTAGTAGTTATCACCGGGGATGATAAAGATCTTTCCAAACCCAGGATTGTGAAAGAGGTGTTGATTGATGAGAAGAATACCAAAGTGATCGTAGAAGGTGTAAATATCATTACCAAGCACACAAAACCTTCTGCACAGAATACAAAAGGTGGTATTGTAAAAAAAGAAGCTCCCATTCACATCAGTAATGTAATGCTTTGGGATGCTGCTCAAAAAGCAGGTGCAAGGGTAACAAGAGTGAGAAAGGACGGAAAAACTGAAAAAGTTTTTAAAACAAAAAAAGTTCAGGGAGGTAAAAAATAATGAGTACTAAAACTTATTCCCCAAGATTGGCAGACAAGTACAAAAAAGATGTTGTACCTGCCCTGGTGAAAAAATTCGGTTATGAATCTGTAATGCAGGCTCCCAAGTTGGAGAAGATTTGCCTGAATCGTGGCGTAAATGGTGCGGTCACTGATAAGAAGTTAGTTGATATTGCTCTTGAAGAGCTGACAACAATCTCTGGTCAGAAAGCAGTAGCGACAATGTCTAAGAAAGACATCTCCAACTTCAAACTGCGTAAGAACATGCCGATTGGTGCAAGGGTTACGCTGCGTGGAGAAAAGATGTATGAATTTCTCGATCGTTTGATCGCTGTAGCATTACCCAGGGTTCGTGACTTTAAGGGTGTGAATGAAAAGGCTTTTGACGGCCGTGGTAATTATACACTGGGAGTAACAGAGCAAATCATCTTCCCGGAGATTGACATCGATAAAGTAAATAAGATTACCGGTCTTGATATCACTTTCGTAACGACTGCAAACACTGACGAAGAAGCATACGAATTATTGAAAGAGCTCGGAATGCCTTTCAAGAACGCAACAAAAAATAGTTCAAACTAAAAGGATAAATAAACATGGCAAAAACATCAGTAAAAGCCAGGCAAAGAAAAAGGGAGAAGATGGTCGCCCAGCATGCTGTAAAAAGAGCAGAGCTGAAAAAAGCAGGTGACTGGAAAGCTCTGGATGAACTGCCGAAGAATTCTTCAAAAGTTCGTCTCAAAAATCGTTGCCAGCTGACGGGTCGTCCTAAAGGTTATGTTCGCTACTTTGGTATTTCCAGGGTTGCATTACGAGACATGGCTCTGAACGGTAAAATTCCCGGATTGAAAAAAGCAAGCTGGTAATACATTTAATTATTAAACAAAACTTTTCCAATTATCCGCCGCTGGCGGACGTAGGAGGGCAAAAAATATGGTAACAGATCCTATAGCAGATTTCCTGACCAGAATCCGTAACGCACAGATGGCTGGTCACCGTGTGGTAGATATTCCCGCTTCTAATTTGAAGAAGCGTATGACAGAGATCCTGTACAACCAGGGTTATATTCTGAAGTACAAATTTGAGGATGATAACAAGCAGGGCATTATTAAGATTGCCCTCAAGTATGATCCCTCAACTAAACAGCCTGCTATTCAAAGCATGGAAAGAGTCAGCCGCCCGGGTTTGCGTCAGTATGCAAGACCTGCTGAATTTCGCCGTGTTAAGAATGGTTTGGGTGTAGCCATCCTGTCAACTTCTAAAGGGGTAATGACAGATAAAGAAGCAAAGGCGCAGAATGTTGGCGGTGAGGTTCTTTGCTATGTGTATTAATCGAATAGTTACTGATACATTAAGCTGAAACTATACTAAGCTGACCGGTCAGTAAACAATAAATAAAAAGATAAACTAAGTAATTATGTCTCGTATAGGAAAACAACCGGTAGTCGCTCCTAATGGTGTTACTATATCAGTAGGAAAAGATAATGTGGTTACCGTAAAAGGACCGAAAGGCGAATTAAAGCAGGCTATTGACCGTGATATTACTGTGGAAGTAAAAGATGGTACAATCACTTTTGCCCGTCCTACAGACCAGATCCGTCACCGTGCATTGCATGGGTTGTACCGTTCACTGATCTCCAATTTGGTGAAAGGAGTAACTGATGGATATGAAAGGAAACTGGAACTGATAGGTGTGGGTTTCAAAGCCGCAAATCAGGGTAATATACTTGACCTTTCTTTAGGGTATTCTCACAACATTATTTTCGAAGTGCCTAAAGAAATTAAAGTTGGAACAGCCCAGGAAAAAGGTCAGAACCCAATCATCACCCTGGAAGGCATAGATAAGCAACTCATCGGGCAGGTGGCAGCTAAATTGCGCAGCTTGCGTAAACCTGAGCCGTACAAAGGAAAGGGTGTTCGTTATGTCGGAGAAATTGTCCGTAAGAAAGCTGGTAAAGCGGCTGGTAAATAATTAAGTCAAGTATGACCTTGGCAGAATCAAGGTTAAAAAATAAAAGAGATGAACCCAAAAGTTAAATCACAAAGAAGACAAAATATCCGCTATCGTATTCGCCGCAAGATCGGTGAAGGATCGGCTACGAAGCCAAGATTATCTGTATTCAGAAGTAATGCAGATATCTATGTGCAATTGATAGATGATGCTAATGGCGTTACCCTGGCAGCTGCTTCTTCAAGAGACAAGGATATTAAAGCTCAAAAGGCGAATAAGGTGGATAAGAGCAAACTGGTTGGAGAGGCTATTGCAAGAAAAGCAACTGAGTTGGGTATTAAAGATGTAACCTTTGATCGTGGAGGTTATCTTTACCATGGCCGTGTAAAATCTGTAGCTGACGGAGCAAGAGAAGGTGGTCTTAAATTCTAAGTAAACAACATTCAAACTTTTAATTACAAGCATAAATGTCAAAGTTTAACGTAAACAGGGTAAAAGCAGGTGACCTTGAACTGAAAGATAAAGTAGTAGCCATCAACCGTGTTGTAAAAACAACCAAAGGTGGCCGTGCCTTCAGTTTCTCTGCACTCGTAGTTGTTGGAAACGAGAATGGGGTAGTTGGTCATGGTTTAGGTAAAGCCAAAGAAGTTCAGGAAGCTATTACCAAAGGAATTGAAGATGCTAAGAAGAACCTGATTAAAGTTCCGGTTATGAAGGGGACTATTCCTCATGATCAGTGGGCTAAAGAAGGTGCTGCTAAAGTTTTGATTAAGCCTGCTGCACATGGTACTGGTGTAATAGCCGGTGGCTCTATGCGTGCCGTTCTTGAAAGTGCCGGAGTTACCGATGTGTTGGCAAAATCATTAGGTTCTGCTAACCCGCATAATGTGGTAAAAGCCACTTTCAAAGCATTGGCTTTGTTGCGGGAGCCGATCAATGTTGCTAAAACCCGTACACTTGGTTTAAAGAAAGTATTCAACGGTTAATCCGTTCTTAAACGAATTGAATTATGAAAAAGATAAAGATAACATTAGTTAAAAGTCCTATTGACAGACCAGAACGTCAAAAACTGACTGTTCAGGCCTTAGGTCTCAATAAAACTAACTCTACAAAAGAAGTAGAAGCTACTCCGCAAATTCTTGGTATGATCCGTAAGGTGACACACCTGGTAAAAGTGGAGGAGATCTGATTACTCAATAAAGTTCATTGGGTATATTTCAAATAATAAGCGAGGGGTGATTCCCCGTTAAGTCAAAAATCAAGTAAAATGAAACTACACGAATTAAGACCTGCAAAAGGCGCAACACACAAAGACAAAAGAGTTGGACGTGGTGATGGTTCCGGACATGGTGGAACTGCCGGAAAAGGTACAAAGGGCGGACAAAGCCGTGCCGGTTATAAAAGTAAAATGGCTCATGAAGGTGGCCAGATGCCTATTCAGCGTCGTTTACCAAAACGTGGATTCAATAATCCGCACAGGGTAGAATACAAAGTATTTAACCTGGGACAAATAGAGCAGCTCGCAGAAAAATACAATATCACAGAAGTTTCTTTAGAAAATCTTTATATCAACGGGTTGGTTAGTCAGAATGATAAAGTGAAAATTCTGGGTAATGGTGAATTGAAGTCTAAACTTCCTTTCAAGGTAAATGCGGTGAGTGAAAAAGCCAAATCTGCCATCGAAGCTGCTGGCGGATCGGTGGAAATTGTAAAGTAATTTCGCTAAATTGCAACGACGCATTGACAATGCGTCTTTTATGTTTTAAGTGCTTTTTAAATTTTATTAATTGCCGTGAAGAAATTAATACAGACACTCAAAAATATCTGGAGCATCGAAGAGTTGCGTGGTAAGATTCTTTTTACCCTGATGATGATTGCAATATACCGTGTCGGTTCCCATATTGTTTTGCCGGGTATTGATGCCACTGAATTAAAAGGCGGTGCAGATAATACTGGTATCCTTGGTTTGATTGATGCTTTTTCAGGAGGAGCTTTTAACAATGCTTCCATTTTTGCATTAGGTATTATGCCTTACATTTCTGCCTCCATCTTTATGCAATTAATGACGGTATTGGTTCCCCGTTTTCAGAAAATGCAAAAGGAAGGTGACAGCGGACGTAAAAAAATTAACCAGTACACAAGGTATCTTACAGTAGGGGTTACCATTTTACAGGCATCAGCTTATGTTAGTTATCTGAGGGGAATGACTGCTCAAACTGGTGGTATGATGCCAGGGTTTTCTCCTGCTAATTTCTGGCTTACCACTGTGGTAGTACTTACTGCAGGTACTTTATTTGTAATGTGGATGGGGGAGAAAATTACTGATAAGGGGCTGGGTAATGGTACTTCCTTAATAATTATGATTGGTATCCTGGCCCGCCTGCCTCAATCTTTCCTTCAGGAATTAACCAGTAAATCAAGCAGAAGCGGTGATATCCTTGTATTCATTGTTGAAATAGCAATTCTTATTGCAATTGTGATGGGATGTATTCTATTGATACAGGGTGTAAGAAAAGTGCCGGTGAATTATGCAAAGCAAATTGTTGGAAACCGCCAGTTTGGTGGTGCAAGACAATTTTTGCCATTAAAAGTAAATAGTGCCGGTGTAATGCCAATCATATTTGCTCAGGCTATCATTTTCATACCAACTATATTTGCCAATTTTAACACGGCAGGCAAAGGTGGTTTACTAAAGGCTCTGACTGACCATAGCAATATTTGGTATATGGTGGTTTATTCAGTTGTAGTAATTGGATTTACATTCCTGTATACAGCATTAATATTTAACCCTAAGCAAATAGCAGATAACCTGAAGCAAAATAATGGATTTATCCCCGGTGTCAAACCTGGACAGCCAACTGCAGATTACATAGGTGCTATTATGGATAAAATCACATTGCCAGGTGCTGTTTTACTTGCATTTGTCGGTATTCTCCCTGGTATTGCACAACGGTTTGGCGTAACACAACAATTTTCAACATTCTTTGGTGGCACATCTTTGCTGATTATGGTAGGTGTTATTCTGGATACGTTGCAACAAATAGAAACACAATTGCTGATGCGTCAATATGATGGTTTGATGAAGAGTGGAAGAATACAGGGTAGACAGACAACTTCAGCCGTTCAGATGTAATAAACAAAATTTCCTTTTAAAAGCCCGGTAAGCATTATACTTGCCGGGTTTTCCATTTTTAAGGATATTTGCAATCTATGATGATTTACAAAACAAATGAACAGGTGGAAATGATGCGGCAAAGCGCCTTGCTGGTAAGCAAGACATTAGCCGAGATAGCCGGTGTGTTAAAGCCCGGCATAACCACTCTTTCTATCGATAAAATAATCGGCGAATTCATCAGGGATCATCAAGCCATACCTTCTTTTTTAAACTACATGGGATATCCTTTTAATTCCTGTATTTCTGTGAATGATGTAGTAGTGCATGGTTTCCCGGGGAAAAATGAATTAAGAGAAGGAGATATTGTTTCTGTTGATATCGGGGTGATATTAAATGGCTGGCATGGCGACCATGCTTATACGTTTGCCATTGGTGATCCCGGTGAAGAAGTAATGCAGTTGATAAATGTGACAAAAGAATCGTTGTATAAAGGAATTGAGAAAGCAATCGTTGGCAACAGAGTTGGCGATATTGCTTTCGCCATACAGGAGCATACGGAGAGAAAGCATGGTTATGGTGTCGTAAGAGAGCTGGTCGGACATGGGCTAGGGAAGAGCTTGCATGAGGATCCTCAAGTACCTAACTACGGTAAAAGAGGAAGTGGACCCAAACTGCAAGAAGGATTGGTTCTTGCTATTGAACCTATGATAAATCTTGGTAAAAGAGATGTATATACTGAAGATGATGGCTGGACTGTGAGAACAAAGGATGGAAAACCTTCTGTACATTTTGAACATGATGTTTGTGTTAGAAAAATAAAAGCAGATATCCTTTCAGATTATAGCATAATTGAAAAAGCAGAAGATGTAAATTCAAACCTGTTTACTAACAGGGTGCTTTCAGCCGGATAAGCTAATAAATATATTGCAGCTGGATTTATAGAATCCTGTAAGTAGGTACTATTCTTTGATCTTTCCAGATTTCCTGAGGGCTTATGTAGGTGTCATTCAATCTGAATACTACTCCGGCTTTTGCAAAAGCGTCTCTTACTAATTCGGAACAGATGTAGTTCTTATTTTTTTCTCTTTTACCTATTCGGAAAAGAATGCGGGTCATAATTCGTAGTATCTCCCAATTATCATAAGGCCTGGTAAGTTCATCAAGGCCAAAACAGATGGCTTTGTTCAGTTTTTCATGTTCAAGGTCAATATTCAATTTAGCTAATATTATCTGACCTTTATAGGGTCGCCGGGTTCCTTTGTAATCTCTCATATATTTTGATAATGGGATAAGGCGTATTCCAATGCGTGGCTCTGCTTCCAATATCATAACACGGCCCAGTTCCTCATCCTTATATACAATAGCAACATGACTCCAGGCACTTTTGGTCAGCCGTTGAATAATACCGGAAAAAGTATAGCTACCGGAGCTAAAAAAAACATGCCCGGTCTTCAATTGGTCCCTTATTTTCTCATAAGGGATGACCTGAAGTTCTTTAATTTGTCTTTTTGTTATTGCTTCAGCCATCTGGAAACGAACTTAGTAAAATTTAGTCTTTCTTTGAACAAAACTTAGATGTGTCAAGACGATTAGTTGTTATTGGCGGCGGCGCAGCCGGTTTTTTTTGTGCTGTAAATGCGGCAAGGTTAAACCCGGCATTGAAGGTCATTCTTGTTGAGAAAACCGGTAAGCTTTTATCCAAAGTGAAAGTAAGTGGTGGTGGCCGTTGTAATGTAACTCATGCTTGTTTTGACATAGCCCGGATGAGTCAGAATTATCCCCGTGGCGGCAGTTTTGTTAAAAAAGCCTTTTACCAGTTTTTTACTACAGATACTGTAAAATGGTTTGAAGAAAGAGGAGTTAAGCTCAAAGCTGAATTGGATGGAAGGATGTTCCCTGTCTCTGATTCTTCACAAAGTATAATTGACTGTTTATTGAAAGAAGCCAGCCGCTACAAAGTGGAAATCATAATGAATGCAGAAGTAAGTAAGATAAATATCCGGCCGCATGAGTTCATTATTCAATTAGCGGGGAATAAAAATCTACAGGCCGATTTAATATGTGCAGCAAGCGGTGGTTATGCAAAATCTTCAATGTTCGAATGGCTGAGAGAATTGGGACATTCAATCGAAGAGCCGGTGCCATCGCTATTTACTTTTAATATGCCCGGAAATCCGATTACGGAGCTTATGGGTTTAAGTGTGAAAAATGCAATAGTAAGAATAACCGGCAGTAACTTGATGCAGGATGGTCCGTTATTGATTACCCATTGGGGGCTAAGTGGACCAGCGATACTTAAACTAAGTGCATGGGGTGCAAAGGAGTTAAAGGAAAGGAATTGGCAATTTGGAATAAGTGTGAACTGGCTTCCCGGTGAAAAAGAATATTCTCTAAGAGATAAGTTTCAACAATTGCGATTTGAATTTGCTTCGCAGCGGATAAGCGGTAAAAATATATTTGGTTTGCCACAACGTTTATGGGAGTTTTTACTTGAGCTATCGGGCATAGGCAAAGAAGTAAGGTGGGCAGATTTACCACTGAAGAATCAAAACAGCCTGATCAGGAATTTGTGTAACTGTGAATTTGCAATAGCTGGTAAAACAACATTTAAAGAAGAATTTGTTACGGCGGGAGGAATAAAACTGGGGGAGATCGATCATAACACAATGATGAGTAAAAAGGTTCCTAATTTATTCTTTGCAGGTGAAGTAATGGATGTGGATGGCGTAACGGGAGGTTTTAATTTTCAGCATGCCTGGACAAGCGGCTTTATAGCAGGGAAAGCAATTGCTCAATCTTCCTAGTCTCCGGTTTGTTAATGGGATAAATAAAAGCGAAGTAGTATATTCATCCCTAAAAACTTTTTGCTTTACAGGTTTTTGAAAATATGGGTTGGTCTGGCGGCTAAAATCTTTTGCCGTAAAATTATTGTCAACCAACCTGAAAGATTGAAGATGAAAGGCCCGCTACTTCTGGCAAGTAATCATCCTAACTCCTTTCTTGATGCAATAATACTTGATATACTTTTTAAACAGCCGATATGGTCATTGGCCAGAGGTGATGTATTTAAGAAACCGTTTTATACCCGGTTACTTACGAAGTTGAAAATTTTGCCTGTTTACAGAACCAGTGAGGGGGTGGAAAATCTTGAAATTAATTACAAAACCTTCGATGTATGTAAGAAGATTTTTAAGAGTGGTGGAGTTGTATTAATGTTCAGCGAAGGAAAGTGTATTAACGAATGGCACTTACGACCGCTTAAAAAGGGGACAGCAAGGCTTGCAATTAACAGTTGGCAGGATGGTATTGATCTGACAGTGCTGCCCGTAAGTATTAATTATAGCTCATTTAAACGGTTCGGTAAAAATGTGTTTCTGAGTTTTGGGGCTGGTATTTTAAAAAAAGATATTGACTTAAATGATGCCGATGGAAAAAAATACCAGGCTTTCAATGATAAACTCCGGGAGGAACTGCAGTATTCAGTTTTTGAAATTGAGAAAACGGATAGGCAACTCCAGGAGAAATTATTAGTAATTAAACCCGCAGCAGCTTTCAAAATATTGCTAGCTCTGCCAGCTTTAATCGGATTGCTGCTAAATGCACCGCTTTACTTACCGGTAAGATATTTTACAAGGTTAAGGACGAGTGATACAGATCATCATGATTCGGTGCTTATTGCACTTCTCATTTTTTTATATCCTTTATATCTCTTTGTTTTTTCATTTCTTCTATTTTTTCTTACAGGTAGTGGGCTTAGTTTTTTAGCATTCATTGTATTTCCTTTTACTGCCTGGGCATATGTTCAGCTAAAAAGGCAATTAGATTAAATCGGACCTGGGGTTCAGTCAATTTAGTATCTGAAAACCAGCTTGTTATAGCAAGCCCTGCTTATCAGGTAGGATGAAAATTCCCTCTATTTACCCGAATGTTTGCCTTATCTTTGCCGCCCCGAAATATTTAAACCCTTCGGGACTATTTTATCATGTTTGAAAACATAATTTCAAAAAACCTAAACGCTGATGCACAGGAGACTGCTGCTGCGGATAACGCAGATGCAGCTACAGCGACAACAACTGCACCTGTGGAAGCAGTAGCTACTGCTCATGATGATTTTGACTGGAACGTTGACAGACGCAACGTTACTTCTTACTCTGCGGAAGAAAAAGAAAAGTATCACAAAGTGTATGATAACACATTTGTGCAACTTGAGGACGGTCAGATGATGAAAGGTACCGTTGTTGGTTTAACCAAAACTGACGTAGTGCTGAACATTGGTTTTAAAAGTGATGGCCTGATCTCATTGAACGAATTCCGTGACTTGCCTAACCTGGCAGTTGGTGATGAAGTAGAAGTGATGATCGTTGAAAAAGAAGACAGGGATGGACATTTGAACCTGAGCCGTCGCCAGGCCCGCATCACAAGGGCATGGGAAAGAATTGTTGAAGTACACAAAACCGGAGAAGTTATTACTGGTACTGTTACCTCAAAAACGAAAGGTGGTTTAATCGTTGATGTGTTTGGAATGGAAACCTTCTTACCAGGCTCACAAATCGATGTGAAGCCAGTAACAGACTACGATCAGTTTGTTGGAAAAACAATGGAATTTAAAGTAGTTAAGATCAACGAAACTATTAAAAATGCTGTTGTATCTCACAAAGCACTTATCGAAAGCGACATCGAAGCTCAGAGAGCAGAGATTATGAGCAAACTTGAGAAAGGACAAGTACTGGAAGGCACTGTGAAGAATATTACGGACTTTGGTGCTTTCATGGATCTTGGAGGCCTGGATGGTCTTCTTTATATCACAGATATTTCATGGGGCCGTATCTCTCATCCTACTGAAGTGCTGAAACTTGATCAGAAAATTAACGTGGTAGTGCTTGATTTCGACGATGAGAAAAAGCGTATCAGCCTTGGCTTGAAGCAACTGACTCCGCATCCATGGGATGTGCTGGCAGAAAATATTGCTGAAGGAAATGTTGTAAAAGGCAAAGTGGTAAACATTGAAGATTATGGGGCATTCCTCGAAATTCAACCTGGTGTTGAAGGACTGGTGCATGTATCAGAAATTACATGGGCTAACACACCAATCAATGCAAAAGAGTTCTTTAAGCTCGGCGATGAGCATGAGGCTAAGGTTGTAACGTTGGATAAAGCAAGCCGCAAGATGAGCTTGTCTATCAAACAACTCTCTGCTGATCCCTGGAGTGATATCGAGACAAAATTTGCAGAAGGTAGCAAACACACTGGTTTGGTAAAGAATATTACTAACTATGGTGTGTTTGTAGAATTAGCTGCTGGTATCGGTGGTATGATCCATATCAGCGACCTGAGCTGGCTGAAGCGTTTCAATCATCCAGGCGAGTATACTAAAGTGGGTGCTAACATCGATGTAATAATCCTCGGAATAGATAAAGAGAACAGGAAGCTGCAACTTGGTCATAAACAACTCGAAGAAGATCCCTGGAATCTGCTGCAGGATACTTTCGCTATCGGAAGTCTGCATGAAGGGACAGTGATCCGGAGGGATGACAAAGGTGCTACCGTTCAGCTACCTTATGGTCTTGAAGGCTTTGCTCCCAACCGTCATCTTGCAAAAGAAGATGGTAAGAGTATCGGTGCTGACGAAACAGCACAGTTCATGGTAATTGAATTTGACCGCAATGAGAAAAGGATCGTAGTGTCTCATACCCGCATCTGGGAACAGGGCAAAGTGGAGGAAGTAGAGGCGGCCAAAAAAGAAGCAAGAACTGAGGCTGAGAACACCCGGAAAGCTGTAAAAACCGTACAGAGCAAGGTTGAGAAAGCTACATTGGGTGATCTAGGCGTATTAGCTGACCTGAAGAAGAAAATGGAAGGTGGCACTGAAGAGGCAGGTTCAGAAGAAGCAAAGCCTGAATAAAAAGGACGATTTAATTAAAACTTCTATAAGCCCCGGGTATCCGGGGCTTTTTAGTTATCACTAAGGGGCTGGCAAAAAGGGTAAAATATTTTTTATGAGAGTATTTGAAATGTGAATTTGATTTTATACGTTTGTAATCTCCTAAGCATAGCTTAGTTCCTAATCTCCTCAAAAACCTTCGTCCGCTTTCCTAAGAATTTCCTGCTAAGATCCTCCTTGAGGCCATGTTAACCATGCCTGATTGTCGTATTTCAGGTTTGAGAAACACCAACAATAGCTCTGGATTAACCTCCCAGGCTAAAGGAAACAATTTTAAAGTTTTAAAAAACATCTTGAGCATGAAAAAGAATTTTTTACTCTCACAGACTATTAGTGGTCTTTTCAAAAAAGCTGGCAAAGGCTTCTTTGTATTGGCTTTGACATTGACAATTGCCTTAAACAGTTTAGCACACACTGCACAGCCTTTTGTATTTGGTTGCGTCACACCTGGCCAGAATATGACCATTGATGCAGTTATCACTAATGCAGGCGCTTCAACTTATTATCAATGGCAATTCAGAGATAATTCAGGTAACTGGAGATGCTTTGTTAATGGTACTAACACTATTAACGGTGTTAATTTTACAGTTTCGGGTGCAACACTTGCTGCCACAGCGAATAATGCACCACTATTGACTATTAATAGTGTTACAACAGCTTTGGAAAATGTATTTGTGCGGGTTTTGATGAGGGATAATGCATACCCTGTTTGTAACACTACAACAACATCCGGTCATAATAATACTGGTGATGTTTATGGTGGCGATGACCAAGCTCTTAATGAAACAAAGTATTTGCGCCTTCATGTATTTGCTAGTATGTCAATTTGCCCTCCAAACTCATATGCCTGCGCCGGAAACATTCTTGCCAGTGGAGCTAATTATTATGGTGGGTTTGAATACATTGATTTCAATTCAACAACCAATGCATATACCCCACATAATTTCGATGCTGGGATGGGTTCTACCGATTATTCAAGAGCAGCCGGTACAACTAATAAAACCTATCAGGATATTAATAACCCTTATGCAAAGAGTGCTACTTATACAAGAAACATTGCCCCTCATACAGGCAACTACCAAATGGTAGTAGAAGGTTCCTCAACCACTTCTACATCTTCAGACAGGGTATGGTACAAAACTACAGGTGTTACTAATGGCAATCAATACAGGTTTGATGCATGGGTTGTAAAGATTGATGCAACTAACCCAATTATCGAGTTAAGAGCAGGTACTACTGTATTAGCAACTGTGGATATGACTTCTCAGGCAATAGGAGCATGGAAACTGATACACGGTACTTTTTCCGCAACCAGTACCACTAACGTAACTTTTGCTATAAGAGAAACAACAGGCTCTAAGAATTTTGCCTTGGATGATATTTGCTTAAGTGTTTGTACAAACTGTGCTGCACTTCCTCTGCATCAATTAGACCTGAGAGCTTACCTGCAGGGTAATAACGTAAACCTGAAATGGGTTGCGGAAAACGAAATGGGTACAGAAAGCTTTGTAGTTGAAAGAAGTACTGATGGTTTGAATTACAATTCAATAGCTTCCAAAGCTCCAAGCGGACCTGTAAATACGCCAACTGAATACCAGCATGGTGATGATATACAGGGATTGGGATCTAGTATAATTTATTACCGTATTAAAGCAACGGATAGAGAGGGTCGCTATGCTTATTCGAATATTGCTACTGTACGTCTTAACAAGACTGCGGGAGTGCAGGTGTGGCCTAATCCGTTTGGCGATTATGTAAACATCACTTATAATTCTTCTGCTAATACTAAAGTGGATGTAAGTGTTGTAAACAGCCTTGGAAAAATAGTGAAGCAAAGTAGCTACACTGTAAGCCGTGGTCTCAACCAGATATCTGTAAACGGTCTTGAGACAATGTCTTCTGGTATTTATTTTATCAGGATCACTGATAAAAATACCAACGAAGTTTACATTCAGAAAATTTCTAAATAATTCAGCAAAAAGATCATAATACAGCCCTCCGGAAGGAGGGCTGTATTATCTCCAAATTTTTGAGCTAAGCTTTGATATTTGTTTCAGCTGATTTCATGCTCAAAGGTTAACAGCTGATAAGGGCCTCCTGAAAGGGAGGCCTTTTCAATTTTGGCCGGCCCTCAGACAAACTGGTTCACTTCCTTTACAATTTCTTAATTTGAGTCATCATTGCTTGTAAAAACAACTGCATGGTATCTATAGGCGAACGGTTAAGGAATTTTCATCCTGTAAGAAAGCTGGTTTATTTCCTTGTAGGGATATTTTCATATCCGGGCCTTGCCATTGTTAACAAGTTAAAAATTACAGGCACAGAACATTTAAAGAATCTGCCTAAAAAGAGAGTACTCTTTGTAAGCAATCATCAAACTTATTTTGCAGATGTAATAACCTTCCTCCATATTTTTTGTGCGGTAAAATGGGGTAAAATGAATCGTCTGGGTATCCCATATTACCTGCTTAACCCTTTTACAAGGGTAAACTATGTGGCCGCGGAAGAAACCATGAAGGGAAGCTTTATCAGCCGTTTATTTCTATTGGCCGGAGGCTTAACAGTAAAAAGGACCTGGAGGACAGAAGGGAAAGAGGTAAGGAGGGGACTTGATCCTTCGGATACCAGGAAAATTACCCGGGCTTTGGAAAACAACTGGGTAATTACTTTTCCGCAAGGCACCACCAAACCATTTGCTCCCGGCAGAAAAGGAACAGCGCTGATCATTAAGCAGATGAAACCTATTGTTATACCGGTTGTTATCAGTGGTTTCTGGAGAGCCTTTAATAAGAAGGGGTTGAAATTTAAAAAGAAAGGCTCCCGGCTTTCGGTAACTTTTAAAGAGCCCCTGGTGATTAACTATGATGCCCCGCCAGAAGAGATTATGTCACAAATCATGGATTCAATTGAGCAAAGTAAAAAATTCATGATGATGGGAAAGCATCATTGGCAGACTACCGATAAATAACAGGCAGACTAATCTTTAAAAAAAAGTGCTTTTAGTTCTACAGCATCGTCCGGTTTCATTTTTCCACCAAGGATTAGTCTGAGTTGTCTTCTTCGTAATGCTCCGTCGAAAAGTTTTTTCTCTTCGTCTGTTTCGACAACAAGCTGCGGGACCGGGCGGGGTTTACGATTAGGATCTAATGCCACAAATGTGTAATACGCTTCATTGCTTTTATACTTGTATTGTTGCGTCATATCCTCTCCCCACACTTTCAGGTGCACTTCCATAGAGCTATTAAAAGCCCTTGTTACTTTTGCCTCAATATGAACGGCATTACCCAGTTTGATGGGGCTTTCAAAAGAAATATTATCTACGGAAGCGGTAACCACAGGTGCATTACAATGTTTTTGTGCAGATAATGCTGCAGCAATATCCATCCAGTACATTAACCGTCCTCCCATTAGGTTCCCAAATACATTCGTATCATTAGGCAGAACTATTTCAGTCATAATAATTAAACTACCTGCTGCTTTTCTTGCTTCCATGAATACTAATTTCATCAAAGGTATTTAAATCATATTTAAGCTTATCGCAGTCTGAATATTCGTCATTGGCCGGAAGCAACGAAACCTTTACTTTTACGCATCCAAAAACGATGCTATGGAGTTATTGCCTGTCCCGATTTCCTTCGACAATACTGAATTTGCCTTCGAATATAAATCTGACGAGCAACTAAAGAAAGCCCGGTTTCTTTTCTCCATGATGGGTAAACCATGGATCGTAAGTATGGGCACCCGTTTAGCTCCCTGGTCAATAAAAGCTGGCTTACCGGTAAAGGGAATTATCCGCAGTACAATTTTTTCTCAGTTCGTTGGAGGCGAAACACTGGAACAGACAGCAGCAGTGGCAAAAAAACTGGGTGAATATAATGTTCAGGTAATACTTGATTATGGGGTTGAGGGAAAAGAAGGGGAGGAGAACTTTGATCATGCCTGTGAAGAATTTATCCGGGTTATTAACTATGCAGCCACACAACCAAACATTCCCTTTATGAGTGTAAAAGTGACGGGCTTTGCCCGGTTTGCTTTGTTAGAGAAGCTGGATACATTAATGCATAGCGCTGAGGGAACACTGATGAAAAGATACCTTACTGCGGTTGAAAGGTTACCTGCAACGGAGAAAGAAGAATGGCACCGGGTTCGTCACCGTGTAATGAGGGTCTGTGAAACCGGGGCCGAAAAAAAAGTGGGAGTACTGATAGATGCTGAAGAAACATGGATACAGGATCCTGTTGATGCTCTCACTATCCTTATGATGGATACTTTTAATAAAGACAGGGCCGTTGTGTATAATACGTTGCAGCATTACAGGCATGACAGGTTGCAGTTTTTGAAAGATTCATATGAGGCTGCTGTCGAAAGAAAATTCATACTTGGAGCAAAGCTGGTCCGTGGAGCCTATATGGAGAAGGAGAGAAAAAGAGCAGCAGAGAAAGGCTACCCGTCGCCCATACAACCCGATAAAGAAAGCAGCGACAGGGATTATAATGCAGGCGTAAAACTCTGTATAGATAATATTGACAGGATAGCCCTGATAGTTGCTTCTCATAATGAACACAGCAACCTGTATGCAGCCCAATTATTACAGGAAAAGGGTTTGCCGCTAAATCATCCTCATGTACACTGGAGTCAGCTATATGGGATGAGTGATAATATCACTTTTAACCTGGCACATGCCGGATGTTCTGTGAGCAAGTATTTGCCTTTTGGCCCCATCAAAGATGTAATTCCTTACCTGATGCGCCGGGCACAGGAAAATACTTCCGTTAAGGGACAAACAGGAAGAGAATTGGGATTGATTAAAAAAGAATTGGACAGAAGGAAAGCTAATTAAGCTTTAAACTGCTCCTGACTACTTACTGACTTTTATCCCTTCCACAATTTTCGATAATTCATCTACTACTTCTTTCTTGTTGCTGAGCATAGCTACATGCAGTATCAGTCCTTTTTGAATTAAGTCTGATGGGATAAACTGTTCTTTCAGGTAAAAACTCTGTTTATCATCTTTAAAATAAAGCCAGTCAACAGCGCTTTGGAGAAAAAGTCCTTTTATTTTGACGGCTTTATCCTCTGTATAGCCATATTCCTTATAGAAATAGCTGGGATAGTGGCCTGTATAGATAGTAATGCTGGTGTAAGTAGTGTCTGTTAGTTGATTTTTGTACTTGTTCAGCTTATATACAGCAAAATCATACTTCTCATCCACGGTAACAAAGTAGTTTTTGGGAAGCTTGAAAAGAAGCTTGCTGTCTGTGCCGAAAATTGTTACAGTCTCTTCTTTAGCTGCCAGGTTAATCCTCCGGCTGCCTTTGGTAACTGTTTTAAAAATATTTTCTGTAAGCTTCACATATTCATCTTTCATTGTCCATGCATCCGGATTTATATAAACATCTACCCGGCTGACAGTATTATCCGGAGATTTTATCAGCAGGCTGTTAACGAGTATGGCTGCCGCTGTTGAATCAAATTTTGACGGAGTTGACAGGATCGTCTGCAATGAATCATTATCAGAAAGTATCTTTCTTTGAAAGTTGTAATCGGGTTCTATTTCTTTGGATATATCTTCAAAGAGTGTTTTTCCGCTGAGGGCAAATAGTTCCTGAGCAAAAAATACCAGTCTCATTTTGCCATTATCAATAATGACCCTTGTCTCCCTGTTCTCATTAGGGTCGGCAGCCATTATATCAGCAACACGGGGGCTAACTACTGCGTTGACAGGAAAGTCAAACAAGACCTTTTGATTAAGTATGGAAATATTTTTCTTAAGTTTTGTTGTGTCCGATAAGCCGCCGGCCTGGCCGAAGGCAGTTTGTGTGATTGCTAGAAAAGCACCTGGCAACAGAATAATTGATTTTAAACTGAATTTCATGACTGATTTTTAAAACTCTGGTAAAGATACAGTCAAGACCGCTTTCGTTGCATGACCGCTGCAATCCACAGTTTGCCCACAGGGCTTTTAAATTCCAAAAGTCAAATCCCAAATTCCGAGTAATTTGCACCCATGCAGCAATACCTTGATCTTCTTCAGCATATTTTGGATAACGGGGCACACAAAACAGATCGTACCGGAACCGGTACACAGAGTTGTTTTGGCTACCAGATGCGGTTTGATCTGCAAAAAGGATTCCCGTTGGTTACCACAAAGAAGGTTCATTTGAAGAGTATTATATACGAATTGCTATGGTTTCTGAAAGGAGAGACCAATATCGCCTACCTGAAAGAGCATGGCGTAAAAATCTGGGATGAATGGGCAGACGATAATGGCGAATTGGGCCCGGTGTATGGTAAACAATGGCGGAGCTGGGAAGGGAAAGATGGGAAGGTAATTGACCAGATATCCGATTTGATTACACAGATAAAGAAGAATCCTGACAGTCGTCGCCTGATAGTTAGTGCGTGGAATGTGGCTGATTTGCCAGAGATGGCATTGATGCCTTGTCACAATATGTTCCAGTTCTATGTGGCAGATGGAAAATTGAGTTGTCAGTTATACCAGCGAAGTGCTGATGTATTCCTCGGTGTACCTTTCAATATTGCTTCTTATGCATTATTGACAATGATGATTGCACAAGTTTGCGGTCTGAAGCCCGGAGAATTTATTCATACATTCGGTGATGTGCATATTTACAGCAACCATATGGAGCAGGTGAAACTGCAATTGAGCCGCCAGCCATTTGCATTGCCGGTTATGAAATTGAATCTGTCCGTGAAAGATATTCTCGGATTCCAGTACGAAGATTTCACCCTGGAAAATTATGAATGTCACCCGGCGATAAAAGCACCGGTAGCGGTATAAATATTTTGTAATGACTATTTCCCTCGTCGTAGCAGCAGCAACCAATAATGCCATCGGAAAAGATGGTAAAATGCCCTGGCATTTGCCTAATGATATGAAACATTTCAAAAATGTGACATGGGGTATGCCGGTGGTAATGGGCAGGAAAACATTTGAATCGCTGGGTAAAGTATTGCCGGGTAGAAAAAATATTGTGATCTCCCGTCAGTCCGATTTGAAAATAGATGGTACTGTGACTGTGAAAACTATCGAGGATGCTTTATTTGTTGCGAAGCAAACAGATGCTCTTGAAGTAATGGTAATTGGCGGAGGAGAGATATATAAAACACTTTTTGACAAGGCAAAACGCATCTACCTGACAAGGGTGGAGGCTGAGCCGGAAGCCGATACATTTTTCCCATCCCTGAATCCTAAAGAGTGGTACCTGGTAAGCCAGAAAAATCATGAAGCAGACGAAAAGAACGATTATAATTATTCTTTCCAGGTGTGGGAACGAATAGGTTAAGGATACTTATTTTTGATTCATGTACTCCAAATGGCAACTGGCCCAAAAATATTGTAAGTACTATTTCTCATCTTCCAACGGTAAAGGACATGGAACGCATTCGCCCTTTATCTTTCATTTTATTACTCAAATACTGGGCGATAAGCAGCATTATCCGGCATATGACAAAGTTGAAAATTTGCGGCAACAGTTGTTGAACGACAAAACCGTTTTAACTATTGAGGATTTCGGAGCCGGATCATCAGTAAGTAAGACCAATCAACGGACTGTTTCAACAATTGCAAAGAATTCAGCGAAGCCAAAGAAATTCGGACAGTTGTTATACAGGATGGTAAAAGCGTATCAGCCTGAAAGAATTCTTGAGTTAGGAACTTCCTTAGGCATAACTACCTCTTATATGGCATTGGCAAAGCCGGAAGCGAAATTAGTAACGATGGAAGGAGCCGGCGAGGTAGCATCCATTGCCAGGAAGAACTTTCAGGCACTTGACTTGCATACAACGTTAATAAAAGAAGGCAATTTTGATGATACATTGTCATCTGTAGTAGATGAGTTGCCAACTGTTGATTTTTCATTTATTGACGGAAATCATCGCCGGGAACCCACCGAACGGTATTTTAAGGAACTACTGAAAAAAACTCATAACGATTCCATATTGATCTTTGATGACATCCACTGGAGCCGGGAAATGGAAGAGGCGTGGGCTGCTATAAAAGCCCATCCGTCTGTGTATTGCACAGTTGACCTTTTTTTTATTGGTATTGTATTTTTCAGGCAGGAATTCAGGGAAAAACAGCATTTCAGTATCCGGTTTTAGCAGTTGGTAAAGAACTGGATGAAAGGTTAACAAAATCAATACCATAAGCTGTGCCGCTCTCTGAAAAATCTATACCTTCACGGCCACTGGAAAATTCAATTTTCTATCTAACAATTCAGATTTATTATGACCATCGGTGTATTGAAAGAACCAGTCCATGAAACGAGAGTGTCCCTTCTGGCCGAGGCGGTAGCTACACTCACCAAAAAAGGAATTACGGTTATTGTTGAGAATGGTGCCGGCGAAAAGGCTTTTTGCAGTAATGCTGACTATGAAAATGCCGGTGCCCTAATTAAAAGCCGCTCCGAAGTTGTCGGGTCCTCTGATATTTCTTTGAGCATTCATCAGCCTTCACAATCGGAAATCAGTAGCTTAAAGTCAAAGGTTATAATAGGTGTTTTTCAGCCCCTGTTTAATGTTGATGAAATGAAACAATGGGCGACTTCTGGGGTTACTACTTTTTCGCTGGATATGTTGCCCAGAACTACCAGGGCGCAGGCAATGGATGTACTCAGTTCGCAAGCCAATATTGCAGGTTATAAAGCAGTGCTGACTGCGGCTAATTCATATGGAAGATACTTTCCAATGTTTATGACTGCAGCTGGAAGTATTGCTCCTGCCAAGGTGCTTATCCTCGGAGCTGGTGTGGCAGGTTTACAGGCAATTGCTACAGCCAAAAGGTTGGGTGCCGTAGTGGAAGTATTTGACACAAGACCGGCGGTAAAAGAAGAGGTAATGAGCCTTGGTGCAAAATTCGTGGAGGTGGAAGGTGCAGCTGATGCAAGCAAAGCAGGCGGGTATGCAGTGGAACAATCAGAGGATTTTATGCAGCGTCAAAAAGCTAAAATAGCTGAGAGTATTGCAAAAGCTGATATTGTTATCACGACGGCGCAGATACCCGGGAAAAAAGCCCCGCTCTTGATCACTGAGGAGATGATAAAAGCAATGCGTAACGGGTCGGTAATTATAGACCTTGCGGCCGCAACAGGCGGTAATACACCCATTACAAAAAATAATGAAACAGTTAATTACAACGGGGTGAGTATTATTGGGAATTCCAGTTTACAATCAACCATGCCTTCCGATGCAAGCAAAATGTATGGGAAGAATGTGCTGAACTTTCTGCAACTGATCATAACTAAAGAAGGAGAAGTAAACCTCAATTGGGAAGATGATCTGGTAAAAGGAAGTTGTGTGACGCACAACGGCGAAATTGTTCATGAACGTTTAAAATAAAATTATGGAGTCTGTATTGAGTTGGATAACCGCTAATCAGCAGATGATATACATTGTCATCCTCATGATCTTTGTGGGTATTGAAGTGATTGGACGGGTACCGAGTGTTTTGCATACACCGCTGATGAGTGGTGCCAATGCCATACACGGTGTTGTTATCATTGGTGCGATTATCGTTATGGGAAAAGCAGAAAGTGATAACTATCTCGCATTGATACTGGGTTTTCTTGCTGTTGTGCTGGGAACATTGAATGTGGTGGGTGGTTTTGTGGTGACAGACAGAATGCTGGAGATGTTTAAGAAAAAAAAGAAATAAAACTCTGATTTTCTTGATTAAAAATGATTAAGGCGAAAAAATGGAAATCAATATACTTACACTTTGTTATCTGATCGGCTCAGTTACATTTATACTGGGATTGAAAATGTTATCTAACCCGGCCACAGCTAGAAAGGGAAACCTGATTGCTGCTGGCGGGATGATAATTGCTATTCTTGGTACTATTTTTTTGTATGAAGAAGAAGGCAAAAAACTTGGGAACTATCCCTGGATATTTGGGGGCATTGCAATCGGAACAGTCATCGGATTTCTAGCTGCCAAAAAAGTTAAGATGACGGCTATGCCTGAAATGGTGAGTATGTTTAACGGGATGGGTGGTGCCTGTGCGGCCTTGATTTCGATTGTTGAGTTTGGACATTTGCATAAAATTTTTTTTCCAGGGAATAACTATGAAAATTTTGCATTCACTGGTGGAGCAGGCCTTAATGAAATACTTGATTCGGCGGCAACGAAAGGAACCCTGCTCATTATTTTCCTTGGATTAATAATTGGCAGCATTTCCTTTGCAGGCAGCATGATTGCCTGGGGCAAATTGAATGGTAAAGTGAAGGATTTTTCTTTTAAGGGGCAACACCTGTTTAATATCGGTTTATTGCTTGCTATATTGGCTATAGCCGGGTATATCATTTTTAATTTCAATTCATCATCTCTTTTTCTATTTTACGCTGTATTTGCCTTATCACTTTTGTACGGTGTCTTCTTTGTATTCCCTATAGGCGGTGCAGATATGCCGGTGGTAATTTCTTTACTTAATTCCTTTACCGGTGTTGCTGCAGCTTGTGGGGGATTTCTCTATAATAATAAAGTAATGTTGACCGGTGGTATCCTGGTTGGTGCTGCGGGTACCTTGCTTACGATACTGATGTGTAAAGCTATGAACCGTTCATTAGCTAATGTTTTGATCGGTTCGTTTGGTGGTGGCAGTAAAGCAGCTCCAGGTGATGCAAAAGCACAGGGTAGTTATAAAGAAATTTCATTGAGTGATACAGCGGTATTGATGAGTTACTCCAGTAAGGTTTTTATTGTACCAGGTTATGGATTGGCAGTGGCGCAAGCACAACATGCTTGCCACGAACTGGAGAAATTACTGGAAAGCAAAGGAGTGGAAGTTAAATATGCCATTCATCCGGTGGCAGGTCGTATGCCGGGACATATGAACGTTTTACTGGCCGAAGCAGATGTTCCTTATGAAAAACTGCTGGAAATGGAGCATGCCAACGAAGAATTCCCTAATACTGATGTGGTACTGATTCTTGGTGCCAACGATGTGGTGAATCCAGCCGCAAAAACAGATCCATCTTCTCCAATATATGGTATGCCGATACTGGATGTTGAACTGGCAAAGAATGTGATCGTTAATAAACGAAGTATGAAACCGGGCTATGCAGGTATTGAAAACGATTTGTTCTTCCAGCCAAAAACTTCTATGTTATTTGGTGATGCAAAGAAAGTGTTGCAGGATTTAATAGGAGAGATCAAGAATTTATAGTCTATAGCTTGTAGCTTTACACAGTGCAACTTCCACTTCAATTACTGGAATCCCTCATTGATGCAAAAGGCTTTAGTAAAGAGGCCTTTGAAAAAGTACATTCTGCCGCTGAGCAAATAACTTCAATCAGAATAAACCCTTTTAAGCAACAGGCTCGGCTCCCGGGTATCCAATTTCCGATTCCGTGGACGAAATATGGATATTATCTGGAAACGAGACCTTCTTTCACCTTCGATCCGCTTTTTCATGCAGGTACTTATTATGTACAGGAAGCCAGCAGCATGTTCCTGGAACAAGCATTGGCGCAAACAACTGATTTGACAAGGTCATTAAAAATCCTTGACTTGTGTGCAGCACCAGGTGGTAAATCGACACATATCCATTCACTCATCTCTAATGACAGTATACTGGTAAGTAATGAGGTGATACGTTCAAGAGCCAATGTATTAAAAGATAATATCATCAAATGGGGCTGTGAGAATGTGTTGGTAACAAATAATGACCCCAAGGATTTTTCCAGACTGGAAAATTACTTTGATGTGATTGTCGTGGATGCTCCCTGCAGCGGCAGCGGCCTATTTCGTCGTGACCCGGAGGCGATAGATGAATGGAGTAGGAACAATGTGCAGCTATGTTCACAGCGACAGCAACGTATACTGGCAGATATTTGGCCTGCTCTGAAGAAAGACGGGATACTGATTTATTCCACCTGTTCCTATTCAAAGGAAGAAGATGAGGAAATTGTGCAATGGGTGTTGAAGAGTTTATCTGCAGCCAATTTGCCTTTATCTATTAAGGAAAATTTGGGGATCGTGGAGTCCGAGGGTGGGTATCGTTTCTGGCCTGATAAGGTAAAAGGGGAAGGTTTTTTTATGGCCTGTTTTCAAAAAAAAGACGGGAAAGCTGATGCATCAGCTAATTCAAGAAATAAACCGGAGCAAGTCAGTAAAAAGGAAATAGAGATAGTTCAGCAATGGGTGAGGTCAGAAGGAAGGATTTTTATTAAACATCAGAATACAGTGTATGCCTGGCCCGGCCGGCACGCAAACGATTTTTGTTTTTTACTCGGGAAGCTTAGGGTTATCTATTCAGGAGTATTGGCAGGAGAACTCATGCGGGATAAATTAATTCCTGATCATGCTTTAGCAATGAGTAATATCGTTGCTGGTAGCATTGATAAAACTGAGCTGGACCTGGAAAGATCAATACAATACCTCCAGCGGAAGGAATTAAAAACTGTAACA
This sequence comes from Chitinophagaceae bacterium, assembly GCA_044220915.1. Lineage (GTDB taxonomy): Bacteria > Bacteroidota > Bacteroidia > Chitinophagales > Chitinophagaceae > JJ008. The sequence goes on along the minus strand of JBGAQD010000002.1, from coordinate 143,905 downwards.
AAGAACAAGGGCTGGCAACTGGTTACTTACCTGCAACACCCTGTTGGCTGGATAAATGCCTTGCCAAATCGAATTAATAACTACTACCCTAAAGAGCTGAGGATTTTAAAGGACATATAAACAGTGTGGAAAAATAAAAAATCCACATCTTTGCAGTCAAATCTTGTCGGTATGAAGAAATTCGTTTTCTCTTTTTTACTTTTATTATTTGCTGTTCATTTCCTGGCTGCTCAAAAAGTGGACCTGATGGTGAAAAGCAGCGACAAAGGATTATATCTTGAGCATAAAGTAGCCCCGAAAGAAAGTTTTTATTCTGTTGGCCGCCTTTATAACATACATCCAAAAACTATTGCAGCGTTCAATAAGCTGGATATGACCAAAGGGCTTTTGATTGACCAGAAGATTCGTATTCCCTTCACAGATACAAATTTTACCCAGCAAGGTAACAGCGGCACACCGGTATATTACAAAGTAGGAGATAAGGAAGGCCTGATGACTGTCAGCAAAAAGAACAATGATGTTAAACTGACAGATCTGCGTATATGGAATAACCTTTCCAGCGATGAATTAAAAGAAGGTACAAAGCTTATTATTGGTTTTTTACAAAGTAAGGGAATGCCATCTGTTACAATCAATAATAAACCAAAACAGGAAGAAGAGATTGCAAAATTGGAAGAAAAACCTGTTGTGATTGTAGAAGAGAAAAAAACAATTGAAGAACCTGTAGGTGAGGATAAAACAAAAAAAGAAGAGAAAAAGGAAGCAGAGGCAGAAATTAAAGCTGAGAAGAAAGAGGAAAAGAAAGATCCACCCCCCGTTATAAAGGAAGTAAGAAAACCGTCTATAGAAGGGCAGGGGTATTTCAAAAGCCATTTCGAACAACAGGTAAAAACAACTCCTGTTTCAAAAGAAGAAACCGTTACATCAGGTATTTTCAAAACAACCAGCGGTTGGCAGGATGCTAAGTATTACCTGTTGATTGACAAAGTGGCACCGGGAACCATTGTAAAAGTGATAAACCCGACCAATAATAAGGCAGTGTATGCAAAAGTGCTGGGAGAGATGGCTGGTATCAGGCAAAATGAAGGCTACAGTATCCGCATCAGTAACGCAGCTGCTTCTGTTTTGGAAATTACTGAGCAGGATAAATTTATTGTAAAGGTGAATTACTAATTACCGTTAAACCTGTAACCACGGAGAAATTCTTCGATTCCCATTCTTTTTTTGCCTTCTAATTGTATTTCTAATAAATGCAGGTAGCCGTTTGCACAGGCAAATCTTAAAAAAGTTTTTCCATCTGTATCATAATCGCCTTCGGTGTGTGAGGGGAATGAGGTTTCTTTTTTTGCTTTATAGATCTTTAGCATTTTTTCGTTCATTATTGTAAATGCAGCAGGGTAGGGGCTAAGTCCACGAACTAAATTATAGACACTTTCAACAGGCTGGCTCCAATTGATCCTGCAGGTATCTGTGTGGATTTTTGGTGCATGTTTTATTTCTGAATCGGACTGCGGAGTTTCTTTAAGACTTCCGTCTGCCAATCCTTTAACTGTTTTTACCAGCACCTCTGCACCAATCACTTTCATTTTATCATGCACTTCTCCGGCTGTATCATTTTCGCCAACAGGAAAACTTTCCTGCAGCAAAATATCGCCGGTATCAATTTCATGCTTCAGTTTGAATGTGGTAACACCGGTTTCTTTTTCGCCGTTGATAATGGCCCAGTTTATTGGTGCTGCACCACGATATTGAGGAAGTAAGCTCCCATGCAGGTTGACAGTTCCCATAGGGGGCATATTCCAAACGAACTCTGGTAGCATTCTGAAAGCAACGACAATTTGAAGATCGGCGTTCAAAGATCTCAGTTCTTCGAGAAATTGCAGGCTCTTTAGTTTTTCTGGTTGAAGAACTTTGAGGTTGTGCTCAATGGCATATTTCTTTACAGCACTCTGCTGTAACTGCATGCCTCTTCCGGCGGGTTTGTCCGGGGCAGTAATGACACCAACAATATTACAACCGGCTTTTACTAAAGCATCTAAGCTGGCAACGGCAAACTCGGGAGTGCCCATAAAAACAATTCGAAGTGAATGGAAATCTTTCATCGCAGCGAAGGTAGAAAATCAGGAGCATTACTGCCTGCCAAAGACTGTGTATATCCCGCTGCCGGGGTATTGTGCATCCAGTAACATGAGTAACCTGGCACCTTTTATACAAGAAAAATAAGCATTGTATATTTTTGGCTTGCCTTCAATGTCTGAGAATTTTACCTGCCAGTTATTAAGTACTGTGAACTTACCTGCTGATTTAACCTGGGCATAATTTATATTACCAACCATCCCGTTTACCACCAGTATCTTCCAATTATAGGTATTACCTGCACCAAATTGAAAAGTTTGATTTGACTGGTTGATATTCATTCCTGCATAATTACCGGTATAAACATGATATAATTGCTGCACACCTGTAAAGTCACTGGTCCATGTGCCTTTGAAGTCGGAAGCAGCAACGGCAAATTTGTTATAACTGGCCATCTGAACCAGCGGTTTTAGCAGGTCACTTTCGCTGTCCCATCTTATTATTTCAGGGTCAAATTTGTACTGTTGTATAAAACTGTATTTATCAGGTGTTACAAATTCGAGCCAACCCGTATTGCCCTGCCTGAAGAGAAGGATAAATACTTGTTTGCCAGTAGCATTGTCAGTAGCATAACCCATACCCAGGTATGGCCTGTCATATGTGCTGATATAACTTGTCTTGTAGTTTTTCAAATTACTGTAACGGGGAGCAACTAAAATATTCCAGGCGGCAGTGGTAAGCGGATCCGGGTCTGCAGGAAATATGGTGCCTTCTTTTGGATAGTGGAGTAAAACTTTAATATTACCTTTTATTACCTCCACCCAATCTTCTTGTACGGTGCCGGTCCAGCCATCATCAAAGTTGGTGGTAGTAAAAGCAAATCCATCTTGTTTAGTTGTAGTTGTGATTGGAGGGTTCTTTACAGGGTTTGTAGCAGGTTTATTGGCAACCGGGTTTTGTTTTTTAAAACTAACTGATTCCAGAAAATCGCTGATCTCTTTCTCATATACATCAGTATTGGTCATCACTAAAATATTCACCATCTTTTCAAATCCTGTAGAGGTAACCAGTAAAGCAATGCCTTTGTTACCATCACTCTCAAACGGAGCGTAACCAGTTTGTGCTTCCCAGCCATTCTCTGATGCAGGTGGCTGCATTTCAGGCGGAGTTGAAACTGTAACAGTTTCTTTTACCACTGTCTGCCAGGCCGCATCAAAATTTGCTTTTGCGTCAGTCGTTCCGGGAATGGATTTCAGTAGCATAATAATACAATAATTACCCTTTGCGGCGTCTTCCTTTGAAAACTGGATAGAGTTTTCTGTCGCTTGCCTGCCCCATCCCTTGGGGGCTGTATAAGTGGTAATGTCAAAGGTTTGTTGTTGGGCAAAAACAATTGTGCTATATAGAACCCCCAAAAACAGTAATATTTTTTTCATGATATACTTTTAAAACTACTAATTATCTATTCTGCCTTCCCAAATCCTGTATCCCCTATCCATAATATCCTGGCTCCTTTAATACAGGTAAATTGTACATTATATGTTTTTGGCTTTCCTTCAATATCTGAAAAATTTATCTGCCAGTTATTGGGTATGGAAAATTTACCATTCGATTTTGCACTTTGGAATTTAATATTACCAACAAAGCCACTTGCTACTCCAATGCTCCATTTATAAGTATTGCCGGCAGCAAATTCAAAAGATTCATTAGAAGCATGAGTATCTGCACCGGCACTGGCTCCTGTGTTAGCATTTACATATTGTGTCAGTCCGGTAAAATTATTTGTCCATTTACCCTTAAGGTCTGTGGCAGCAACAGCAAATTTGTTATAAGTAGCCATCTTCTCCATTTTTTCCCAACCATATGACTCCTGGTGATAGATGCCGAATTGCTGTTCAAACGACTTTTTATCAGGAGTTATAAATTCTAGATATCTCCCATTACCACCAGAATAATTTATTTTAAACAGTACAACATGTACAGTTTTATTGTTTGTTTTTTCTACCATATCTGCTTCTGCAAATTCAATAGACTGCCAGCCCGTAATAGGTTTAAATTCAAAATTAGATGCAGCACTGTACTTTGGTGCAACTAAAATATTCCAGGCATTTTTTAAACCATCCATTAAAACTGAATTATAGGCATCTGCTTTTTTATTTGGGTAATGTATCAATACTTTTGTATCCCCTTTTGTTACCTGTACCCAATCTTCCTGGACAGTGCTGGTCCACCCATCATCAAAATTGGTAGTGTTGAATGCGAATGCATCCTTTTTGGCAACCGTATTTACGGCTTGCGAAGGTTTGGCGGGATTGGTTGTTGGTTTGTTTGCTGCCGGGCCAGGCTTGGCAAAACTGACTGACTCTAAAAAGGATGTCATATCTTTTTCATACACATCTGAATTTGTCATAATAATTATGTTCACCATTTTTTCATAACCGGTAGAAGTGACCAGCATTACAATTCCTTTGCTGCCTTCGCTTTCAAACGGGGCATAACCGGTTTGAGCTTCCCAGCCATCTTCGGTTACAGGTATCTGCATTTCAGGCGCAGTTGAAATGGTCACCATTTCTTTGATCACACTTTCCCAGGCTGCATCAAAGTTTGTTTTTGAATTTGTTGTTCCTGGCACAGCTTTAAGCAAGGTAATGATGCAATATGTTCCTTTTGTTACGTCCTCTTTTGATAGCTGTACGCTGTTTTCAGTACTTTGTTTTTTCCAACTTCCCGGAATAGTATAAGAAATAATGTCAAAGCTGGCTTGCTGAGCCATTGTTGATATGCAAGAGAGCAGTGCAGCTATTATAATAGTTATTCTCATGTTTATTCTCGTTAAAAAGGTGAACCTACAAATACAGCAAATAAACCCGATGACCTGAAACGTTTATCTAATGGAAGTCCGCAACCAAATGCCACATAGCGTCCATTCCTCGAAATGGAAGGAGTGGATACATAGGTCCCGGTAACGGATGAAACAGGTATCATTTTCTTTGTTTGTAAGTTATACATCACTACATTATTCGCAGGAGTGCCAAAATTGGAAGCCTTGGTTGTAAATACTACAATATCGCCTCTGCCTGTGATGTCGATTTTTTCTCCTTGCCCATATGGGCTGTCACCGTTTCCTTCCACACCGTTATTGTCCACACTGGCCCGAACAGTAGTGTTTGTCTGTGAATCGTATACAAATACATCCTGTACATTGTTATTGTCATTCGGCACCACATTGCTTGCTGTAGTGGCATAAGTGATATAACGACCATCAAAACCTGAAATAGTGGGGGTAACAACCCGGCTGGAACTTTCGTCTCCCTGGTTCCTTTCTCCGCCATCATAGGCCATGGTTATCCTCTTTAGCGGTAAGCCTATTAAACTGCTATTCCGTTGGTACAAGAAAATATCCCAGAGATTATTATTGTCATTTGGCACCAGTGTATATGCGTATGACCAGAATGCGATCTTATACCCATTCATATCAATTGACGGCCTGGAGCCGCCCACACCAATACCTGTTTTAGGATCTTTACTAATGAGAGTAATATTCTTATTGTGTTTTTCCCAGAGGTACACATTCACTCCATCTACCCGGGTACCGTCTGTTAAAAGATTGCTTGCATTGGAAGAAAAAGCCACATGCCCACCCATACCTGAAATAGAAGGTTCAAAACTTTCACTGTTACCTTCCACTCCGGCTGGACTAACACTGACTCTTTCTATTTCTCCGCCTTGCTGCGTCTTTCTCCATAAGAATACATCCCGCACAGCATTTCTGTCATCATTCACAAGGTTGGTAGCGTATGATTCAAATGCCACATATATTGAGCCAACAGAGATGACCGGGGCAAAACTGTTTCCATTGCCCTCTTGTCCGTCAGGTGAACGGCTGATCATCCGGGTTTCACCGGTAAGGCGGTCTCTCCAATATATTTGCCTGTATTTGCCGGAAGATCCGCAAAGGTCTTTTGCAGAAGATACAAATGTCACATAGCGGCCTGCATCTTCAAGTCCTTTATCCATAGATGGATCCCAGCTTTCGTAAAAAGTACCCAGTATTGAATCACCATTACCGCGGCTGATAAGATCAATTTCTGTATTCCCATATATTTTTATAAAACTGTTGGCAGAGGCAATACCCGGTTCGCCGCTGTAATTACTTACTACATAGTGCTGACCTTCCGGCGCTGATTTGATAGTTACTCTGTAAGATGTGCCTTCGGTAAGCGGCCTGGGGAAGGCAAAACGAACGGAGCCCTGTGTAGCCGTAACAGTAATATCATCCGCACCGTTGTTTTGCAGGGTTATTCTTGCACCGGGTACGCCTTCAAGTATTCCCTTGATGATGACCTGTCCGGGGGCGGCTCCTGTTTCACCAATCGCCACGAAATTGCTATTCTGGAGAATGATAAAGTTGCTGTTATTAAGGAAGTTGACTGATCTTGGCCCTGAGGTTTGTGATATAATAATTGTATCACCGGTCTTAAAAGTACCGGAAAAATTCACGACAGTATTACTTTGAGTAATAGTAACACTGCCTCCCTTGTTGTTTGTAAATACAAAGCTTTCACCAGGGCCAACGTAAGTTAATTTTACCCCAACTGTATAACCATTGGTAGGAGCGGTTAGGGTTTTGCTTTTTATATTTTTATTAGGCTGTGCTGCACTGACAAGAGCAAGCAACAGCAAACCGATGAATGATAGATGACGCATATTTATTTTTTGTCTGATGTATAAGTTCCCTTTATTTATTTTTAATTATTCTTTTCAATTCTTCAATTTCTTTCTGCTGTTCTTTTATACTTTCAATCAGCAAAGGAATTAATCTGGCATAATCTACTCCTTTATATCCATCTATTTCGTTTACAGCTTCCGGAACCACTTTTTCTACATTTTGTGCCAGCAATCCCATTTGTCTGTTTTTTTGAAAATTGTTATTTGCAAATTCATCTGATCTCATACTATACTCTACTCCGTTTATTTGCAGTAATCTCTGCAAAGGCGATTGTATAGATGTGATGTTTTGTTTAAAGCGTTCGTCGCTGGCATAGGTAGTTCCATTAGCCCAGATATTTCCATTTACAAACAATCCGTAACCACCACTGAGTTGAAATCTGCCGGCTTGTGTAAATACACCGGCATTATCCTGTGTACCGAATGATACCATAGAACCGGGGTTGTCACAATGCAAACGCAGTTCGTTTCCATATACACCAATACCCACTTCGCCGGCACCTCCCGGATATAGTAATATTTTTTCACCAAGAGAGGGCGGAAATGAAAGCGGTTTGGCGGGGTTGATAACACCTGCCATTCCCATATTGCCATTACGCAGTATGGTAAGTGCATTAGATCTTGAAACATTGCTTGTGCCGTTTCCAATTTGAAAAATCCGGTCTGCTGCAGTTTCGGTTCCTGAAGGTGCATCTGTTATATCATTATATGTACCGAACGAAGTGCCATGTTTTGCTTTGGCAAAAACACTATTGCCTGCTGCAAAAGAAATATCTCCGTTTGCAAATGCAAAGTTTCCGAAGGCAGTTGAGGTGATGCCTGATGCTTGTGTGCTGAAACCAGCGGCAAAAGAATTGATACCAATATTATCTCTGTCCCAGGAGCTATTACTTACACCGCCTGTTCTGAAGGCTGCTTTGTCTGCATACCAAAATGTGCGGTAACCACTTCCTGTTACAGGTGTTTGTGCAGGAGAAACTGGTAATATATTAGTGGTGGTGAATAATACAGTGCTGTCAACATGTAGCCTGGTCAGGGGATTCAGTACGCCAATACCTGAATTGCCATTTTGAAGTATCGTTACGGCATTACTGCGGGCATTATCTGCTGTTCCAATACCTATTTCAAAAATCCGGTTAGTATTTGTCGTATCGTTATACTTGCCGGCTACAAATGAAAAATCAGATTTCGATTTGGTAAAACTGCCAATGCTGACGGAAGAATTGCCAATAGCTTTTGCGTTGTCACCCATACTTACGGATGCTCCTCCGTTTGATTGATTATTACTTCCAATACTGACAGAATAATTGCCATTTGCCGTTGTCCCAAATCCAATAGCAGTACTTGCATATCCATTAGCAGTGGATACATAACCAATTGCAGTTGTTCTTTGGTCATTGGTGGTTGAAAATTCACCAATAGCTACTGATGCATCTCCATTTGCATTTACATTTTTCCCAAAGGCGGCGGAGTTGGCACCAGTCGCCTTTGCATTTTGGCCGGCGGCAAAGGAGTAATTGCCGATGTTATCTTTATCCCATTGGGTGCCATCTACTGTTCCGGAGCGGAAGGCGGCTTTTTGCGGATACCACATCATTCTTGTTCCAGCCCCGTTTACAGGAGTATTGCCTGGAGAAACAGGTAGTATTGTAGCCGCTGTAAAAACCACACTGCTATCGGCCACATGCAGATAAGCTAATGGTGTTGATGTATTAATCCCAACTTTACCGTTACCTTTTATCCGCATACGTTCAGTAAACGAAACGCTGTTACCATAGCCAAAAGCAATATCGTCAAAGGAGGTAGCACTGTGTACCTGCAATAATTGATTGGAACTTACGCCTAAACCAAAATGCAATTGCGACGGATTGCCATCATCATATAAGCTGATCTTATCACCATTGATACTATTAAAGCTTAGTGGAAAACGGGGAGTAGTGATTCCAATACCTGTGTTGGCATTTCGCAAAATTGTCAAGGCGTTACTTCTTGTTGCCAGGAATCCACTACCGTTTCCAACCTGGAATATTCTGTCGGTTGGGGAAGTAAAATCAGGATCGGGGTTATCACTATTGTCATTATACCAGCCAGTGGCAAAAGATGCTCTGGCCTTTGCAGTAACATAAGCTCCGGCAGCAATAGATTGAGAGCCGGAAGCAACACTTGAATCTCCAATAGCAAACGAGCTGTTACCTGACGAAACACTGTGAATGCCAATGGAGGCAGAATAATAGCCTGAGGCAAGTGTTTCAGTTCCTATTGCAACGGCATTTGGCCCGGTGGCTGTACTGAAATAGCCAGCGGCGATACTATTGTCTCCGTTGGCGATACTGTTCCAGCCCAATGCGGTGGAGGTAATGCCTTTTGCGCTGGTACGAACACCAAAGGCAACAGCACCTGTATTGGATGCAAGAGTAGAATGTCCGAAAGCCATACTAAAGATGCCGATGCTGTCTTTATCCCAGTGGTTATTTTCAACCCAGCCTGCCCTGAAGGCTCCTTTTTGTGAGTACCACATCAATCTTGTGCCTGGCCCTTGCAGGGGTGGCAGTTGTGCAGGGTTATAATTAACAAAGGGATTGGGCCCGGTAAATAATACATTACTGTCTGCTACATGTAAAAGGGCTACCGGGGCGGTTGTGCCTATACCGACGTTTTGCGAGTAGCTGATATACATCAGGATAAGCGATGACAACAGGCTCAGAATTTTTTTCATCTTATTCTTGATTTCAATTGTTCAATTTCTTGTTTTTGTTCCTCCACTTTTTTATTGAGTTCTTTAATGCTTTCTATCAGTAGTGGTACCAACCTGGCATAGTCAACACCCTTGTAACCATCTTTTTCATTCACTGCTTCCGGGATTATTTTCTCTACATCCTGCGCCAGCAAACCGATCTGCCTTCCCTGCTGGAAATGATTTTTTACAAATTCTTTTGTATTCATTTCATATTCCACCCCTTTCAGTTGTAATAGCTTTTGTAATGGAGATTCTATAGCGGTAATATTTTGTTTGAAACGTTCATCACTGGCATAAGTAGTGCCATTTACCCAAAGGCTGCCAAAGATCGAGAACGCATATGCTCCATTTTTTTCTGCTTTGGCAAGCTCTGTGAATGCTCCGGTAGTTTCAATAACACCCAAGCTTACTTTTCCATTAGGTATATCATTTTGCAAACGCAATTCACCGGGATAAGCTCCGATACCCACATCACCGTAAGTGCCCCTAAATAAGGAGATCTTTGTTAATCCTAATGAATTATTGAATTGCAGCGGTACCTCGGCAGCGGCACCATTGAGCCCTATCCCCACATTTCCGGTGGTGGTATTCATGGTTAATGCCCACTGTGCTCCGGTATTTCCATACAAACCAACCTGGTTATCACTTACCAGCCCTATAAATGCGGAGTTTGAACTATTGGCGGCATTGGAAAGCCAGAGACCGGCGGATTGTGTACCGGTTCTGATCTGCAACCTGCCATTTGTTTGAAAAGCAACTTCGCCACTGTTTATGGAACGGGCCCTTTCTATGAATAAATTGCTATTACCATATCCAAATGCAATGTTGGAAACAGCGGCATCGCTATAAATTTGAAATAATCCAGATTGAACACCAAAACCGTACTGTGGAGTATTGCCCAAGCCTCCATAGAGAGAAATATGATTTCCAAGGCGATTACTAAATGCTAAAGAATCCAATGACAACTGGCCGCCTACAGAAGTGTTATTCGGCAATTTTGTGTTTCCATATTTTGAAAGAATGTTTCCACCCACAATCAGATCGCCCCGGGTTTCCAGGTTGCCAAGGGTGGTCAACGTAGAGCGGAATATCCCATTTCCAACCACATCTAATTTGGCAAAAGGGGTATCAATGCCAATACCTACTCTGCCGGCATTATTATCTGCCACAGGCACCTGGTTGCTTTCAGCGGCGCATATTTTGGCGCTGCCATTATCCAGTGCGGCGCCGGTACCCGTGTAGCGGAACAAGCGGATATAAACGATACTATTTGGGGTAAGATTTGTCCAATTAAATCCAAAGAATGTGCACCCAAGTTCTGTAAATGTGCCATTACATGCAGTAGCCGTATAAGCAGCCATACAGGTTCCGTTATAGGTATGGTTGATACGAAGTTTACCGCTGGCAGGCACCCTCAATTTAAACCATACATCTCTTATATTGGTACCCGGCATGGGAGCAATGCAGGAGGGGTTTGGGATAGAAGGGGTGAGTGTTGCACCAGACCAGCTATAGGAGGTTACCGGTGTACAATCCTGCCCCAGCGGGTCGGCTGCAGCTATAGGGAAGAAACCAGCATTACAGGGTTCATCTGCCATCTGGTTGTTATTGCTTACGCAGATTTTAATTGCACCATTGGCAAAAGCAGCAGTATTGGAAAAGCGACGATATACCCGCATATACACTTCTCCACCGGGAGTAAGGTTGGTGAACTCCCTCGAACTCTCTGTCGGCACATTTGTATAGATACATGGATAGCCATTGGTGAAACTATTGAATACAGCCAGGCTGTTGCAAGTATTGCTGGTGTACATTTCTGCTGTATATGCATTGCCATCAGTCGCAGCTATGGTTACCCGGGCAGTACCATTGGCAGGGATGGTGAATTTATACCATACATCCAGGTTTTGGAAATTTTCGCACCAGGTATTTCCGCTGCCGGAACTCCAGGTGGCTGCCGTGTATGAATAAGTAACGGTGGGCTCGCAACCCAGGTTTTCAACAGGGATGGTAACAGCACCGCAGGAATTATCGTTGGCAGGCTGGGCATTTGCACAGATTACGATTAAAAAGCTGCTTACAAGAAATAAACTTTTTTTCATCAGAGGTGATTTAACTGTGAGATAAGATTTGGCATATACAAATATTCTTTTCATTGGCAGATAATTCTATCCCTGAAAAACATGATATTTTTTGCAATAAAATATCATGTAAAAAGGGGAGAGGGGGTTTGAAACTTGTTTGTTTATTTGTAATACCCGGTTTGCCACCTGTCTACCACAATGAGAAAAATATTTATCATACTTATTGCTATCTGCGAATCAATTGTTGCAATTGCTCAGCGGACGGGGCCTGAAGCGAAGGTGGATAGTTTATTAAAACTGCTGATTACTTCCAAAGAAGATACCGGTAAGGCTATGATCCTCCTGACGCTGGCCAGTTTATATGAAACTAACGACCAGGATTCCGCAGCTTATTACTTGAAAAAAGGCAAGGAACTGTCAGAGGCTTTACATTTTGATAAAGGCATTTATTATTACTATCAGCAAGGCACTGTTCTTTCGTATACAAAAGGAAACTACAGCCAGGCACTGGAAGAGTCTAATAAGGGGCTTGAAATGGCAAAAAAATTGAAGGACACGGTTAAAGTAATAACAATGCTAAACAACCTTGGTATTATAAGTGCTTACTTTGGAAACTTTAATGAGCAATTAAAATATGCCTTGCAGGTAAAAGATGCGGTTGAATCTGTAAAGGATTCTTCTATGCTGTCCGGTGCTTATCATAACCTTGCTAACTGTTACTATAACCTGGGGCAGTACCGGAAAACAGTGGATGCTGCAGCTTATTCAGTATATGCAAACAGTATTTCCAGCGAGAAAAGTATGTATGTTAACAGGGCTTATGCCACACTGGCTCAAGGTTACGATGGTTTGCGTATGGCGGATAGTGCTTTATATTTTTACAATATTGCCATTAGTGAGTCAATAAGGATGAATGATAAATATGCAGAGGGCAGCATTTATGGTTACCAGTGCAACCTTTATGCATCAATGGAGAGGTTTGGAGAAATGCTGAAGGCGGCAGAAAAGTCGTTGTCTTTGTCAAAAGAGTTACAAAGCCGGCAAATGATGGCCAGTTCGCTTTATAATATGGCATATGCACAATTCTTCAACGACAACAATGCCGCAGCCCGGAAAACAATTAGTGAAGCATTAGATATTGCCATTGCAGATAGCCTGACAGATGAACTTAAGAATTGCTATACTGTGCTTTCCTATATCGCCGCAAGAGAAGGTGATTTTAGCACTTGCATTTCTGCAAGACAGAAAGCTGATTCCATAAACGATGCATACCTCAATGAAAAAGTACTTAAAAGTACTGCAGAGCTGGAAAAAAAATATGAGACCGAAAAAAAAGACAGCCAGATCAAACTCCAAAAAGCAACCATACAACGAAAGAACATATTTAACTACATACTTATAACAGGGGCAGCATCTTTATTGTTTATATCATTGCTCTCGTATCGTAATTACAGGCATAAGCAAAAAATTCAATTACAACGAATCAGCGAGTTGGAAACAGAAAAACAACTAACAGCTGCAGAAGCAGTGCTTAAGGGAGAAGAACAAGAACGAACCCGCCTGGCAAAGGATCTTCATGATGGGTTGGGGGGCATGTTGTCTGGTATTAAATACTCATTTCAGACTATGAAAGGAAACCTTATAATGACGCCTGATAATCAACAGGCCTTTGAACGCAGCATGGATATGCTGGATAGTTCAATAAAAGAAATGCGCAGGGTGGCTCATAATATGATGCCTGAAGCACTTGTAAAGTTTGGCCTTGATACAGCTCTCAGGGATTTTTGTAATGATATTAATCAGTCTGGCGCATTAAGTGTGAATTATCAATCAATTGGAATGGATCATGCCTTTATTGAGCAAAGTGCTGCCATAACTATTTACCGTATTGTGCAGGAACTGGTGAACAATATCATGAAGCATGCTGCAGCTAAGACCGCTATTGTACAGTTGAGTAAAGAGAGCGGCTTCGTCAGTGTTACAGTTGAGGACGATGGTAAAGGCTTTAACCCGGTAATTTTGCAGGGTACGGAAGGAATGGGGTGGAGCAATATCCATAGCCGTGTGGAGTATTTAAAAGGAAAGCTGGATGTAAAATCAGAACCCGGCAAGGGTACATCAGTTCATATTGAATTAAATATTGCATAATTTCAGTTTTGTAACAGAAACATGGCAATCAAAGTATTCATAGTTGATGATCATTACATGGTAATTGAAGGCATTCGTTCATTACTGCAAAATGAAAAAGATATTGAATGGTCTGGTCATGCCACTAATGCAGCATCTTGCCTTGCTTTTTTACAACATAACCGGCCAGATATTGTTTTAATGGATATTAACCTGCCAGACAAGAATGGCATTGAGTTATGTAAAGAGGTCAAAGAAAAATATCCTTCCATATTTATCATTGGGCTAAGCACTTTTAATCAACAAAGTTTTATTCAAAAAATGATGGATAGCGGGGCTTCTGGCTATGTGCTCAAAAATGCCACCCAGGAAGAACTGATGGAAGCTCTTAAAACGGTATTAAAAGGCAAGACATATTTAAGTGATGAGGCCACCCACACACTACAGAAAAACGAAGAGAATAAAATTGTGCTGACACGCAGAGAAAAAGAGGTGCTTGAAATGATTGCAGAAGGCTTTACTAATAGTGAGGTGGCAGCAAAGTTATTTATTAGTACGGCTACAGTTGATACTCATCGGAAAAACCTGCTGGCGAAGTTTGATGCGAGAAATATCGCATCATTAATTAAAACTGCCATGCAATTACAATTGATCTGATTTGGTGGTTGATCAACAGGGGAATTCAATCAGTACTGAAGTGCCCTTATCTTCTGAGATTTGATAATCCAGCTTGCCTTTCAGGATCTTCACCCTTGATTTGATGTTTTTCAGCCCCATCCCCCCTTGTTTTATGGCAGCTGTGTAATCAAAGCCTTTCCCATCATCTTCTACTGTGATATAAAATTGTCCTTCATTGATACTTGTCTGGACTATAGCGTTTGTTGCATCAGAATGTTTGATAATATTTTGTAATAATTCCTGGATGATGCGAAAAACATGAAAGGCCCGGTCCTCGTCAAGTTTTGTATTTGAAGTGTTCAGTGTACTGCATGTAACAGGTATTCCGGAAGATTGTGAGATAAAATTGCAATAATCCCTGATTGCATTCTCTAATCCATATTTCATCGTGTTTTCACTGGCCATACTGTTTGATATATCCCGTAATTCTTTTATCGTTTCGTTTAGTTTTTCAATGTTATAATTGAACTTTTGTTTTTGTGATTCCTCTATCGTTAACTGGTTTTGTAAGGCGGTAAACGAATGCTTCAATCCGGATAACATACTTCCAAGCCCGTCATGTAATTCCCGGGCCATCCTGGTTCGTTCCTGTTCGATGGCGAGGTCTTTTTCCATCATCATTTTTTGACGTTCCATTTTCCGGAGATATACAGTCCGGATGATGAACCATAGCAGAAACGCTATGGCTGCTATGGCTGCAAGCCGAAACCCGGTTGTTTTGAACCAAGGAGTGGCAATCGAAAAAGTCAGCGGCCCTTGCATTTCTATCCATTCATTATCGCCTTTATGGCGGGCCCTTACAAGAAACGAGTAATTCCCGGAGGAAAGATTGGCATAAGATGCGGTTTGGATATTGCTGTTATATATCCAATCTTTATCCGCTCCTGTTAGCCGGTAACTATATTCCAGATCTTTCCCATTATTAATATCTACCGCAACAAACCTGAATAGAAAATTATTTTGGCTGGGGTCAAATGAAATGCTGCCAGTATTATTTACGCTGTATCTTTTGCCATTAACGACGATTTCATCAACATAAACCGGGAATTGTTTTTTTGTAGAAGCCAGCAGCGAATCGGGGTTAAACCGCATTAAAGTGTTTTTTGAGCCAGCCCAGAACTGATGGCTGACACTGTCGTAGTAGAGACAACGTTCTTCAAAATAATCCGCAGGCAGGCCATCTTCTTTCTTAAATGTTACAAACCTGTTTTCTTTAACCAGTAAACAGCTGAGACCTCTGAGTGTACCTATCCATAATCGGTTTGCACCGTCAAACTTCAGGGCATACACATAATTAGTGGGCAGCCCGTCTTGTATTGTGAAGTGAAGGGCAGTATTTGTTGAAGGATTATATTTCAGAATTCCGGATCCATCAAAGGAAACCCAAAGATCACCAACCTGGTCCATTGTTATGTCTGTGATCCCGGAAAAAATAATATTGCGGATTCCTTTGACAGAGTCAAGTGCAACTTCAGCGAACATATCCTTTGCATAATTGTAATGGAGGAGTTTGTTTGTTTTATTTACCCCAAACCAGATATCGCCTTTTTTGTCTTCAATATAGCTGGAATAGTAGCTGACAGTAAAAGTCCCCCTGGGTCCATTTTTCTGGTAGCGATGAACGGAGTTGTCTTGTGCACTTATTCTTACAAACCCACCTCCATTATTGCCGCTATACCATTCATCTCCATTGCTATGCTTAAAAGCCAGGATGACTACATCGGAGGTCGGGAAAAGGGATTTTAAAAAATTGCTTTGTTCATAGCTATTCGTTTTGGGATTGTATTTTGTTATTGCGGCTGCACCACCTGTAAAAACAATCTCTTTTTTAAAATCTGCAAGGCACCAGGTATAGGGTAATTTGTCTTTCTCCAGTCTTGAAACTTTATTTGTTAAAGGATCTATTTGATAACAATAATTACTGCCAAATCCTGAGACATACATATTTTGATCGCTCCCCTTCAGCACATTAAATAAAATATCGTTGCTGCTGAGTTCTTTAAAAGATTCCTGCCAGCTGATAACGGTTCTGGTTGTGTTTGTTAATTTACTTAATCCCGCAGTAGTTGATATCCATTCGTTATTATCCTTGTCAGTGTAGTTCATCAGAACACCGTTGTTTAAAAGCTGGATATAGCTCTTAGTGTCTGTTAATGATTGTATATTGTTATTATAAATATTCAAACTCATTACTCCGCCTCCTTCAGCACCACCTATCCATAAAATACTATCGTTTTTAGGTACGATGAACCTGATATTCCCATCTGGTAAATCTCCCTTTTTATTGCCCCTCTTCCAGTTATGTAATATTGTTCCATCAAGGGAATACCTGAACAACCCATTGTGGTAATTGTAAAAGTAGAGCCATTGTTTTTTTTTATCATAGTACCGTAGTATGATTGATGATTCGTTGGTTGAAAAATCATGCCCGGGTGCAAAGACTGTAAATATTTTTTTTGCAGGGTTGTAAAAGAAATATTCCTGTGTAGTTCCAATGATCCATGTATCGTTATTAATTTCTAAAGCCACAGGCACCATTCCTTTATACTTTAATGGTGGCGAAATTGAATCAATAATTTTTAAATCCCTATTCAGGAAAAATAACGAACCCTGGGTGCTGACACAATATAGCCCGTTATGAAGTTCTGTAACGGCGTAAGAAATTTTATTTGCCAATTCTTTTATTACAGAAAATTGCTGTGCAACAGTATTGAAACTGGTAACTATGCCATTAGTTGTTAAAAGAAGGTGCCCCGGCTTATATTCAAGCAAGGAAGAGATGTTATTTCCGGGTAAACCGGTACTGTCATTTTTCCGGGCATAAAAGTTTTTAAAACTGGTTCCATCAAAGCGGCTTAACCCTTCCTTGGTGCCAAACCACATAAAGCCACGTCTGTCTTGTATGATACTGTTAACAGAGTTATCCGCAAGGCCGTTGGCTGTGGTATAATGCGTAACTGTATAATTATTTTGTTGTGCAAATAGCCAATGACCTGGTAACAGAAAAAGATACAGTAGACCTGATCGCATCCTTAAAAGTAAACGATTATTCAAAATCGTCGTACATCAAATATTTTTTCCTGATTTTCTTGAACTCACTTAGTTTAGGTTCCCAGCTTGCCCGGATTTCTTTTTCTGTTTTGCCATCCCTTATTTGTTGCCACAAGTCATTATTACCTGCCAGTTTGGTGAAGAATGATTCTTCCATTTTTCCAGATTTTGGTTGCAGGAAGAATTTGTCTTTTTCCGGAAACAGCGAATAGGCTTCTATCAGCCATCTTAGCTGCACTCTATTATTGACTTTTGCCAGCACTTCTTCGGGGGTACCGGATAAATCCCATCCATAACAAAGCTGTCCATATAATTTTGAGCTTTTGGCTCCGTCATTTGGATTTGGAGTAAATGAATAAAGATTTTTTGGAAGAGATGGATGACCAAACACCTGGAACTGTTTGTTGGTGCCTCTTCCTTCGCTTAAAACTGTTCCTTCAAAGAAACAAGTCGAAGGATATAGGTAGATGGATTGTATGTTGGGAAGATTGGGTGAGGGTTTTACCGGCAGGACATATTTGGTTTTGTGATCATAGCCTTTACATTTAATTACCTGGAAATGGAAAGGAGTGTCTACTGAGTTTTCAGCAGTTTTGTAGTACGCATATTTTGCATTTGCTTTTTCACTCAACCATCCTTCGCCTGCAATCATAAAGGCATATTCAGCCATTGTCATGCCATACACAACCGGGATAGGTTGCCGGCCAACAAAAGAACGATATTTCAAGTCGAGCACAGGGCCGTCTACATAATGTCCGTTCGGGTTTGGTCTGTCAAGGATCATAAGTGGTTTACCCAATTCAAAAGCAGCTTCCATAAATTCTTCCAGCGAAGAAATGAAAGTATAGAAGCGAACACCAACATCTTGTATGTCAAAAATCAATATATCAACGTCTTTTACATCTTCAGCGGAAGGCCTTCTCTTGCTGCCATATAGTGAAACAACAGGTATCCCGGTTTTCTCATCTGTATAGTTGCCAATTTTTTCGCCTGCATCAGCTGTGCCCCTGAAACCATGTTCAGGCCCGAATATTACTTTGATATCTACACCAAGACTTCTTAATGTATCGACTAAATGGGTTTTGCCTACCATTGAAGTTTGGTTAGCAAAGATTCCAACAGTTCTCCCCTTGATAAGGGGCATGTATACATTTATCCTGTCTGCACCAGATTGTATTTTAGGGGTTTCTTCTTCAGTTGATAATGCAAAAGGCTTTTGTGCAGCGGAGGCAACTGTCAATAACAGAGCAAGGGGCAGAATCTTGAATAATTTCATAATAACTTTTTAAATCAGCAGGTAAAGTACTGAAAAATATATACTCAGACTATCGTAAATATTTAAATGGTTGCATTGGCGATTTTGCTACCTTGCAAGCCGGTTTTTACATTTTTTAATTTTAAAAGCAATAAAATGGCGCAAGTAAAAAGTGGCGACAAAATAAAAGTGCACTATCATGGCAAATTAACTTCCGGAGAAACTTTTGATTCCTCAGCTGGACGAGATCCGCTGGAGTTCGAAGTGGGTAGCGGAATGGTGATAAAGGGGTTTGATGAAGGAGTGACTGGAATGACAGTTGGTGAAAAAAAGACAATTAATATTCCCTTTGTTGAAGCATATGGACCTAGGAACCCGGAAATGGTGATTGAAATGCCGAAAGACCGTTTCCCACAGGATATGGAGCTTGAAATTGGCATGCCATTAATGATGAGTGACCAGGAGGGGCATCAATTCCAGGTAACGATTGTAGAGATAAAAGAAGCAGTTGTGATGCTGGATGCTAATCATCCGCTGGCCGGCCAAGACCTCGTATTTGATCTGGAACTTGTGGAGATTGTTGGAGGAAGCCCACTGATCATTATGCCATAACAGGCTGCTTTAATATGTCGAATGGTTTAAGGTTTGCCTTAAACCATTTTCTTTTGATGTATATTCGATGCCCCAAAAAGAAGAACTATGTTTTCAAAGTACAAATTTACAGCAGCAGAGAGATTTATGAGATATGTGCAGGTAGATACGCAAAGTGACCCCCAGTCTAACACATACCCAACCACAGAAAAACAAAAAGACCTTAGTAAAATATTGGCAGAGGAATTAAAGGAAATGGGTATTGCCGATGCACATATGGATGAATGGGGTTATGTATATGCTACTATTCCATCTACTACCAGTAAAAAAGTACCGGTCATCTGTTTTTGCGCCCATGTGGATACTGCACCAGATTGCAGCGGCACCAATGTGAAGCCGTTACTACATAAGAACTACCAGGGGCAGGATATTGTTTTGCCTGATGATAAGACTCAGGTTTTACGATTGAGTGAGTACCCTTACCTGAAAACTCAGTTGGGCAATGATATTATAACTGCTTCCGGCCATACCCTGCTTGGCTCAGATGATAAAGCCGGTGTGGCCGAAATTATGGACCTGGCTAATTTTTTGATGACCAACAAAAATGTGAAGCATGGGGAAATAAAGATCTTGTTTACCCCGGACGAAGAAGTTGGTAAAGGAACTGCTAAGGTTGATCTGAAAAAACTCGGTGCCGATTTTGGTTATACATTAGATGGCGGAGAAGCCGGTTCGCTGGAAGATGAAACATTTAGTGCTGATGGAGTGCAGGTTGTCATTCACGGGGTAATTGCACATCCGGGTTATGCAAAAGACAAGATGATCAATGCAATGAAAATTGCAGGCGAAATACTCGCAGCCTTACCAAAAGACAGGCTTTCTCCAGAATCAACAGATGGTAAAAGAGGCTTCATTCACCCTGTACGATTGGAAGGAATTGCTGAGAAATGTACCATTGATTTTATTATCCGGGATTTTGAAACAGAAGGATTAGCAAAAAAGGAAGACTATTTAAGAACGCAGATCGAAGAACGGATGCGAACCTATCCGAAGGCTTCTTTTGAATTTCATGTGACAGAGCAATACAGGAACATGAAAGAAATATTAGACGTAAATCCTCATGTGGTGGATTTTGCTAAAGAGGCGATAGAAAGGTCAGGCCTGGCATTGAAAATGGAGAGTATTCGTGGCGGAACAGACGGTAGCAGATTGTCCTTCATGGGATTGCCTTGTCCCAACCTGTTTGCAGGAGAGCAGGCTATTCATTCCAAACTGGAATTTATCAGTGTGCAGGATATGAATAAGGCCGTAGAGACTATGGTGCACCTGGCAATGATCTGCGAAGAAAAAAGTTAGTTGTACCTTACATTCTAAATTATATGTTATGGATTTTGCAAAATTATTTTCTGAGTATTGGTGGGCTGTTGTAGCAGTAATTATCTTTTTTGGCTCCCTGTTCACCATCAACCAGGGTTATATAGGCGTTATCACTATGTTTGGTAAATATCGCCGGGTGGCCCGTCCGGGTTTAAATATGAAGATTCCGATACTGGAATCAGTTGCCCGTAAGGTATCCATACAAAACCGCTCAGTGGAACTGGAATTCCAGGCGGTAACAGCTGACCAGGCGAATGTTTATTTCAAAAGTATGTTGCTGTATTCTGTTCAAAACGCAGATGAAGAGACAATCAAGAAAGTCGCCTTTAAATTTTTTGCTGATAAAGACCTGATGCAGGCCTTGATCAGGACGATTGAAGGTAATATCCGTTCTTTTGTTGCCACCAAAAAACAGGCAGAGATACTGGGTCTTCGTAAAGAAATTGTTGAATACGTAAAGGCAGAGATTGACCATACCCTTGAAACATGGGGTTATCATTTGCAGGATCTGCAGATCAACGATATTACGTTTGATAAACTGATATTGGATTCCATGAGTAAAGTGGTGGCGTCAAACAACCTTAAAGCAGCAGCTGAAAATGAAGGGCAGGCTTTATTAATTACGAAGACCAAGGCTGCAGAAGCTGATGGTAACGCCACCAAGATCGCAGCTGAGGCAGAGAAAGAGGCAGCTCGTCTCCGTGGACAGGGTGTTGCTCTTTTCCGCCGGGAAGTAGCAGCTGGTATGTCAGAAGCGGCAGAACAGATGAAGCAAGCTAATCTTGATACCAATGTTATATTATTCAGTATGTGGACTGAAGCCATCAAAAACTTTGCAGAGTATGGTAAAGGCAATGTCATCTTCCTGGATGGCAGCCCGGATGGCATGGAAGGTACAATGAAGCAAATTCAGGCTTTAATGGTAAAACAGGCCGGAACAAAAGGTTCATAGAATCGTTGTTGGTAAAGACTTTCAGAGCTCAATAAATTTTGTGTCAATCATTGATTTCAGAATTTATTGAGCTTTTTTAATCGTACTGACCTGTTAAATAACTCTAAAACTTCTCCACTCCATACAACGTGGCATTATTTTTCTCGTTCAAGGAAATTATTATTGACAGCTGTTGATAACAGTAAAAAACAAATTATCAGGCAAGGCCTACTTTTACACCTAAAGAAGAAAAATTATGTTTGACCTTTTACAAATTGCCGATACAGCCACGCAGGTTATTAAGAAAGTGGCCGGCGACAGAAACGGAGATGGATATTTAGGATTTGGAGAGTTGTTGATGTCAGGGGGGTGGATCATGATTCCACTCGGCATTATGCTGGTGTTAGCAGTTTATGTTTTTGCCGAACGGACTATTGCCATCCGCAATGCTGCAAAGATCGACGACAACTTCATGAACATCATCCGGGATAATATCGTAAGCGGAAATATAGTAGCCGCCAGGAATTTTGCCAAGAACAACAATACACCTGTTGCCCGGATCATTGATAAAGGTATTCAGCGTATCGGCAAGCCCCTGGATAGTATTGAAAAGAGTATGGATAATGTAGGTACCCTTGAAATGTATAAACTCGAAAAGAACCTGGGTATACTGTCTGTTGTCTCAAAAGCGGCACCAATTTTCGGATTCGTTGGCACACTCGTCGGCATGATGCAGTTATTCTCTGGCATTACTTCGGCGAATGATTTTAATGTAAGTACTATCTCCGGCGGTATTTATACAAAGCTTATCACTTCCATTACAGGTCTTGTAATTGGTTTGGGGGCCTACCTTGGATACAGTTATCTGAATACACAGATCGAAAAGACGTCTAATAAAATGGAATCTGCCTCAGCTGATTTTCTCGATATTTTGCAAGAACCCACCCGTTAAAAGGCACCAATGAAATTCAGAAAAAAACATAAAGCTGAACAGAGCGAAGTATTTACAGATACTCTGAATGATATTCTATTTATCATGCTGATGTTCTTTCTTATCGTGGCTACTATGGCTAATCCCAATGTGGTAAAAATGAATAATCCGACGGGAACAAAGGACACCAAGGCTAAACAGCAAATAATGGTTTCGGTCGGAAAGGATCAGCAATTTTATATTGGTACCGCAAAGATAGAGTCATCAGTTTTTGATTCTATGCTTAGGCTGGAGATCAAAAAGTATAAAGCTTTTGTCGATACACCATCAGTTGTTATCAATGCAGATACAGCGGCCTTCTATGGAGATGTTTTCAGAGTGATGCGGATTGCCAGGAAGGACACTGCTAAAGTGACGGCAATGGTTAAATAAATACAAGTAACGGATAGAATTCATATAAGACCGGATCTTATCATCCGGTCTTTTTGCTGCATATCCTTTTTTAGCTCTGACTTATAACCAGCTGATTTAAATATCTCCAGCGTTCTTTCGCCAAGACTTTCATGAATTTCAGTGAAAACACTTCCAGCCTTATTAAGATGTGTTTTACCAAATTCTGCTATGGCTTTATAGAATACCAGGGGATCGTTATCGGGAACGAATAAGGCCGTAGCAGGTTCATGCAGCAGCACATTTGGTTGCATGTCCTTTTTGTCTTTTGCCGGAATATAAGGCGGATTACTGATAATAATATCAAAAGAGGGTAAAAGTTGCCATGTGGTGCTGTCAAGAAAATCAAGCTGAACGAAGTTCACATCTGTACCAAGCGATTCAGCATTTTTCTTTGCAACTGCCAATGCTGCATCACTTACATCACAACCCCAGACTTCTGCTCTTCGTATCCTCCTTTTCAGCGAAACAGATATGCATCCGCTGCCACTCCCAATATCAAGTATTCTCAACTGGTCAACCGGGAATTTACAGTTGGAGACGACCCACTCTACCAGTTCCTCAGTTTCAGGCCTTGGTACCAGTACATTCTTGTCAACATAAAACCGCAGACCGCAAAACCAGGATTCGTTGAGTATATATTGAACAGGCTCATGTTGTAATAACCTTTCAGTGTATTGTCGTAGCAGAACTTCTTCTTTACTGGTAATATCAGCATTTTTATACAGCATTCGTTCCGCCTTCTTCGATCCGGTCAGGTTTTCCATTACCCAGTCGGTTATTTGACCTGCTTCCCCTTCAGAATAAATCGTACGGAGTTTATTCAATAAAAAATATGTTGCTTCCTGCATGGTCATAGCAGCAAACTTAATTCATTTACTTTTGCGGCAACTATGTTACGGGGTTATTATATGAAACGATGTCTTGAACTGGCAAAGCTTGGGGCAGGTTTTGTTGCACCTAATCCAATGGTGGGAGCTGTTCTGGTATATGATGAAAGGATAATTGGAGAAGGCTGGCATCAGCAGTATGGTAAAGCCCATGCAGAAGTAAATTGCCTTGCTTCTGTTAAAGAAGAGGATAGGAAATTTATTGCTCAATCTGTATTATATGTTTCGCTGGAACCCTGTGCTCATTTTGGGAAAACACCTCCCTGTACTGATCTTATCATTCAACATAAAATTCCCAAGGTTGTAATCGGTTGCCGTGACCCATTTAAAGAAGTGGATGGGAAGGGCATCGAAAAACTAAAGGAAGCAGGAGTAGTGGTGGAAATGTCAGATGCACAGACAGAATCTGAATGTAAAAACCTGAATAAACGATTTTTTACTTTTCAAACGCAGCACCGTCCCTATGTTATTTTAAAATGGGCGCAGACGGCTGATTCAAAAATTTCCTCCAACAGCGGAGAAAGATTACATATAAGCAATGAATATACAAACAGGATGGTGCATCAATGGCGGAGCGAAGAGGCAGCGATATTGGTTGGAACAAACACGGCTATGCTGGATAACCCGGAACTTACGACAAGATTGTGGCCCGGTGCTTCACCTATGCGGTTGGTGATTGATATGAACCTACGACTTCCGGATTCGCTGAAAGTCTTTAATGGCAAAGTAAAAACTTTTGTCTTTAATGCTGTGAAACAGAAAGAAGGGGAAAACCTGGTTTACTATAAATTGGAAAAAAATAAAGGCCTTGTTGCACAATTGATGGCTGCTTTATATCAATTGAAAATTCAGAGTGTGTTAGTGGAAGGCGGGGCGAAGCTGCTTCAATCGTTTATTGATGAAGGAGTATGGGATGAGATCAGGATGATCAGTAATGTGCAATTATCAATTGGTAATGGTCTTACAGCACCGGAAATAACTGGTGCTGTAAAGACGGAAGAACAAATCCTCTATACAGATAAAATAGAAATATATGAACCTCTTTCTATTCATTAAAGATTAATGACTCCGGATTCACATTATTATACGATTGAAAAATCTTCTGTGGCCGAATTTAAAGATCGGGGAAGTAAGTTTATTGCGTATGCGTATCCTATTACTGATATAACAGAATTTAAAGAAAAACTGGCTGCATTAAAGAAAGAACATCCCAAAGCAGTGCACCATTGTTTTGCTTATCGTATTGGAATGGGTGGTATTAATTTCCGTGTGAGTGATGATGGTGAACCTTCTGGCTCTGCTGGCCGGCCAATACTGGGGCAAATAGACAGCAAGCAGTTAACAAATATTGTGATAATTGTGGTTCGTTATTTCGGCGGCACTTTGTTGGGTGTTCCGGGGCTGATCAATGCATATAAGACCTCCGCAGCGTTGGCATTAGAAGGAACATCAGTTATACAGAAACCTGTTTTGATCAATTACCGACTGCAATTTAACTATACACAAATGAATGATGTGATGAGAATTGTAAAGCAGTGTGATTGTATGATATTGAAACAAGAAACACAGTTGTTCTGTTTGCTGGAGGTCGGAGCACCTAAGAATAGGGTGGAAGAAATGGTTGGAAGGCTGAAAGAATTGCGGGATGTAGAAATAGAAAAAATTTTACTACTTTAGAAACATGTCAAGATCAATCTATTTAGCTTTAATAGTCCTTTTTCTTCCTATGTTCCTTTTTTCGCAACCGTTAAAGAAGACAAACACTCCGGTTGTAAAATATAATGCTACCGCACAGGAAAAATATTTACCAGAAATTCCAAAAGGGCTTTTTCTTGGAATGACTTATGAGCAGTTGAAAAAGATCGTTACGGTTGAAAAAATGGAGTATGAAGGGGACTATTTTGACAGTGTCGCAAAATTGACTGAGTATTATCCGGCAGGTACTTCATATGATGAAGTAAAATCAGCCACTTTTTACTTTGCCATAAGTGACACTACGATTGATGCCCTTTCCATTCCAGGTAAAAACAGACTTTTTGAAATTGTTCTTGAGTTTGAAAAACAGGATGCTGGTGTTTTTGTGCAACGATATAAAAAAGATAAAGCTGCTAAAGGAAGCCTGACAGAGAATGGCTGGAAATGGACATTTAAAACCAGCGATGGTGTTGACTGGATAGTCAGATATGATGGTGGCTTCTTTGTAACAATTACGGGAAATATTAAAGGTACTCCGTGGCAGAAAAATTTGTAGTAAGTTTCCTGATTTATTTCTTAAATAATTTACGAATCCCCCAGATTAGTAACGCTGCAATAAGAACAAATCCAACAACCCGGCCGATGGCATAACCTGTTTTATACGCCGGGCTTTTATCATCCTGGGCAAATGAAATGATTGAGCTGAAGAGCAAGGAAATTGCAAAGAGATATTTTTGCATATCGGAAATTTATTTAAACCTGCCACTCACCACCAATTCCTTACTTCCTGCGATATAAGTATAGAAACCCTCTCCGCTTTTTACCCCCAGTTTACCAGCGGTCACCATGTTCACCAATAAGGGACAGGGTGCATATTTCGGATTACCAAAACCGTCATGTAAAACATTCAATATCGAAAGACAAACATCCAGCCCGATAAAATCAGCCAGTTGAAGTGGTCCCATCGGATGAGCCATGCCAAGTTTCATTACGGTATCAATTTCTTCAACGCCAGCCACACCTTCATACAAACTGCAAATAGCTTCATTTATCATCGGCATCAAAATACGGTTAGCTATAAAACCCGGATAGTCGTTCACCACGCAGGGCACTTTCCCGAGTTGTTTGCTTAGTTCAACAATAGTATCGGTTACTTCTTTTTTTGTTGCATAGCCATTTATTATCTCCACCAGTTTCATTACCGGCACGGGATTCATAAAGTGCATGCCAATCACCTTGCCGGCACGGCCGGTAGTGGCTCCAATCTTAGTGATCGAAATACTGGATGTGTTAGTAGCAAGGATTGCTTCTTTGGGTGCATAAGTATCTAATTGTTCAAAAATTTTCAGTTTCAGTTCCACATTTTCGGTGGCGGCTTCTACCACCAGTTCCGCATCTTTTACTCCCTCTATAAGATTTGATTCTATGGAAATATTAGCCAGGGTTTCTTCTTTAAGTTCCTTACGGATGATTTCTTTGGCTACCATGCGGTCAAGATTCTTGCCTATAGTAGCAATGGCCTTGTCCAACTGTGCCAGCGATACATCAACGATTGTTACTTTAAAACCATGCTGCGCAAATACATGAGCAATACCATTACCCATGGTGCCGGCGCCTATTACTGAAACATTTTTCATACCCAAAACAATTTTGCCGCAAGATAAGCATTGCAGTAAAATATATTTTAAGCTATTCCGCTTACTTCTCTTTAAACATATTCATCATGGATTCAATAGGCTTTGAAACATTAAAATAGAGTTTGTCAAGGCCCAGGTCATTTTCCTTTAATTTCATCAGGTCGCAGTCACCAACAAGACTTTGGGAAGTGTTTGTCACCTGCAGGTTGGCCATCAGTTCATATTCATCGCTTATACACATTACCACAAAAGCAGTGGCAGCCGTTTTTCCGTCACCACTTTCAAAAATTGACAACATGATATTATTATACCGGTTACCCATTTTGCTCTTGTTCTCTTCGTCTTTCAGGTAATGGTTACAAACCAGGGCTTTAAAGGTCATTTGCATATCCAGCGGTTTTTTCTCGATTATCTTCATGGCATAGGGAAGTGCCTTGCCGTATTCTTCCGCATCATAATGCTTTCGGAATTTCTCAAGGTTATCCGCATCGCTTCCGTAAGGATTGTAATCTTTTTGATAGCACTGACCATAATACAAGGTATTATAATCATCTTTTGTAAGTGTTGTATCAGACTTTACGAAACGGTCAAGTAATTGCTGGTAAAGTTGAGGCGCTGCATCAAGTGATTTTTTTATTGCAGTGAAATCTACATTCGATACTTTTTGAGCATATAAAATTACACTACACATTAATAGTCCCGCAAGGAGTGTCAGCTTCTTCATACAAATAAGATTAAATTATAGGATAGAAAATTACAAAAAATTGCTGAGCAGTGATATGCAGATGAAGGGTGCGACGCAAGGGACGATGATAGTAGTACAGAAGATGACTACATCATTTTCCTCAAATTTAGGTTTATAAAAAACTTAGTTCTTATTCTTGAAATCCCCTCTTTTCCAGGCCTGTATAAAATCGGCCCATGCGGCAGGATTGAAGATATTTTGCGGAGGCGTCTGGCCCTGGTATACAGCCCGGTTTGCAATTTTGTTGAACTGAACCTTGCTTGCCTCACCTCCATCACCCGGCACGGTACGCATAAGTATACGGCGTTTGGTGGCGTTGGTATTCTGGCGGGCAATTTCAATATCATCATCAGGCACTTTATTTTTAGCAAAGTCCCTGGCAAATTGTTCGGGAGTTGGCCTTGGCCGGATAATAGTGGCGGGCAGATAAACGGTATCAACCACCATTAGTTGAACAACGCTATATTGATTGCCTTCTAAAGTTCTGGGAATGCTGATAGTTTTTGACTTATAAGTAACATGGGTAAATTCAACCTGGTCGCCCTTAAGTACCACAATAGAAAAAACACCCTGTGAGTTAGAGATCGTTCCCCGGTTCTGGCCTTTTACCATTACACTCACTGCGGGGATGCCTACAAGGCTGTCCGCAGTCATAATAACGCCGTACAATTGAACTACAGAATCACGGGATGTTTCAAACTGGGCTTTGGCAGTTCGGGGGAGAATAAAAAGGAGTAAACCTGTATAAAGTATAATTTTCTTCACTGCGCCAAAAATAAAGACAAGTTGCTGATTTCGTAAAACAAATTGCCCTGTACAATGGTTAACTTTGCTGATTATCAGCTTTTTTAACAAGGATTTTAGTGATTGAATTTTTATATGCTTGTTTTCTGCTGTCAGTCATTAAAAATCTTATTAATCTTAGTTTTAACATGACCAAAGAAAAAGTACTGGAAGCATTAAGTAATGTGCAGGAGCCTGATCTGGGTAAAGACCTTGTAACACTAAATATGGTAAAGGATGTTGAGATTGAGGGTAATTATGTATCATTTACAGTGGTGCTTACCACACCGGCCTGTCCGATGAAAGATATGATCAAAAATGCCTGTGTGAATGCCATCAAATTGCTTGTAAACAAAGAAGCAACGGTGAATGTAAAGTTTACCTCAAATACAACAACAAAAAGAACAGATGAAGGTGCAGTATTGCCAAAAGTGAAAAATATCATTGCAGTGGTAAGTGGAAAAGGCGGGGTGGGTAAATCAACCGTTGCTGCAAACCTTGCTTTGGCCCTGGCCCAGGGTGGTGCAAAAGTTGGCTTGATGGATGCCGATATTTATGGGCCGAGTGTTCCCATCATGTTTGGAGTAAGGGGAGAGAGGCCGATGATGATGGATATTGAAGGCAAGGGAATGATTATTCCGCTGGAACGATATGGCATTAAATTAATAAGTATCGGTTTGCTGGTGGATGAAAAGAATGCGGTGGTATGGAGGGGGCCGATGGCGAGCAGTGCCATCCGCCAGTTTGTAACAGATGTGTATTGGGATGAACTCGATTATTTAGTAGTGGATATGCCGCCCGGAACCGGTGATATACATTTAACGCTGATGCAGATAGTGCCGGTAACAGGTGCAGTAATTGTTACAACCCCGCAGGATGTTGCCCTGGCAGATGCGAAGAAAGGAATTGCCATGTTTGGACAGGCACAGATGAATGTGCCGGTGATAGGGTTGGTGGAAAATATGAGTTATTTCACTCCGGCAGAACTACCGGAAAACAAGTATTACATTTTTGGGAAGGATGGCGGAAAGAGATTGGCCGATGAATATGATATTCCATTTCTTGGACAAATTCCCCTGGTACAAAGCATCCGTGAAGGTGGCGACCAGGGGGTGCCCATTATGATGAGCGATGATGCGATAACCAAAAAAGCATTTG
This sequence comes from Chitinophagaceae bacterium, assembly GCA_044220915.1. Classification (GTDB taxonomy): domain Bacteria; phylum Bacteroidota; class Bacteroidia; order Chitinophagales; family Chitinophagaceae; genus JJ008. Next base: position 113,981 of record JBGAQD010000002.1, on the reverse strand, counting down.
AGGGATTTGCTTCTTATGTAGTAAGATGTATAGCTATGCGAAATGCAAATATGAGTGCTGAAAAAATAGCAGAAACGGTTTAACCATAACTTATATCCAATGTATGATTTGCCACATCACAAGGAACATGATCTGAACGAAATCATTCAGTTCATGAAAGACCACCCTTTTGTTTTTATTACTGGGTCGGATGCGAGTAATAAACCGGTAGCCACACAAATTCCTGTATTTATAGATGTCAGAAACGGAAAATATTTTCTTACAGGACATATAATGAGGAATACAGACCACCACAAAGCGTTTGAACAGAATAAAAATGTGCTGGCTGTATTTACAGGACCTCATACCTATGTAAGTGCTACGTGGTATACAAAGCCGGTGGGAAGTACCTGGAATTACATGAGTGTTCATGCAAATGGAACCATCCGGTTCGGCGATACTGACGAATTGCGATCAATTCTTCAGCGTCTTACCCTTCACTATGAAAACAATAATGCTGCATCCGCAACTGTGTTTGATAACCTGCCTTCTGAGTATACGGAAAGAATGATGAAAGCTATTGTGCCATTTGAAATTGAGATCAACGATCTGCAGCATGTTTTTAAACTAAGCCAGGACAGGGATGAAAAAAGTTATGACAATATCGTTATTCAACTAAAAAAACAGGAAGGTGATGCAAGAGAGATCGCTGAAATAATGGAGAAAAGAAAATCAAAAGTGTTCCCTGTATGAAAAACTACCTTTTGCCAGTTCTGCTGCTGTTCATTTTATCATGTTCAACTTCTAAAAAAATGAAGGAAGCTTCAAATGATGCTGCCAAACAAACATATGTGCAAGGAGAGTTTGATAAGCAAGGCCACCGTGGTTGCCGCGGATTGATGCCGGAGAATACGGTGCCTGCCATGCTTTATGCTTTGGGGTTGGGTGTTACTACTCTTGAGATGGATGTGGTGATCACAAAAGACAAGAAAGTTATTCTTTCGCATGAACCCTGGTTTGGCCGGGAGATCACCACCAAGCCGGATGGAGCATATATAGGTGACCGGGAAGAGCGGAAGTATAATATCTATTGGATGACGTATGAGGAAACAAAAACATTTGATGTGGGTATGAAGCCACATCCCCGTTTCCCAAAACAGCAAAAGATGAAAGTGGCAAAACCTTTGCTGGGTGATGTGATCGATAGTGTGAACAGGGATATGATGACAAGAAGAAGACCTTTCCCTTATTATAATATTGAAACCAAAACAAAACCGGAAGGCGACGGGGTATTTCACCCAAAGCCGGAAGAGTTCGTAGAGCTGCTGATGGCTGTTATAAAGGAAAAACAGGTTGAAGATCATGTCATCATCCAGTCATTCGATTTCAGGACACTGCAATATCTTCATCAGAAATACCCACATGTAAAAACGGCCATGCTGATAGAAGATTTTGATAAGAGGACACTTGAAGAACAGATAAAAGCACTTGGGTTTAATCCAACAATTTACAGCCCGGCTTATCAATTGGTAAATGGGGAATTATTAAAGAAATGTCATGCACAAAATATAAAAGTTATTCCGTGGACAGTAAATGATAAGGGAAAGATCGCTGAGTTGAAAACGATGGGAGTGGATGGAATTATTACCGATTATCCTGACTTATTCGAGTAGCAGTTGTATCAAAATTCCGGCAGATTCTTTTCGCTCATTCCCAGCCAATCAAGAGCATTCTTGTAAAGTAATTTTCTTGAAGTCTTTTTGCCCAAGTCCATTTTTTCAATAAGCCTTCCCGGCTTATGTTCTCCTAAAGGGAAAGGATAATCACTTCCCAGGCAAATATTGTCTTCTCCCATCACATCCAATAAATAGCTGAATGCTTTCTTATCATGCACCAAACTGTCGATCCAAAACTTACCGACGTAATCTCTTGGATTGATTGGATTGTCAACTGCTACCAGGTCGGGTCGGACCTTAAATCCATGTTCAATACGACCGAGTGTAAGAGGAAATGAGCCGCCACCATGTGCAAAGGCTATTCTCAGTTTGGGGAATTTTTCAAGTACCCCGGAAAATATGATGGAGCAAATTGCTCTTGATGTTTCAGCAGGCATACCCACCAGCCAGGGTAGCCAGTATTTTTCCATTTGTGTTTCCCCCATCATTTCCCAGGGGTGAACAAATAAGGCACAGCCCAATTTTTCTGCGGCTTCATAGAAAGGGAAGAATGATTCATCAGAAAGATTCTTGCCATTGATATTTGAGCCAATTTCCAGTCCGGGCATTCTCAATTCTTTCACACAGCGTTCCATTTCCTTAATAGCAAGGTTGATATCTTGTAACGGAACCGTTCCCAGGCCAATGAAATGATTAGGTTCCTTTGAAACGGTTTCAGCAATATGGTCATTTAAAAAACGGGACGTTTCTAAACCGTCGGCAGGTTTTGCCCAATAGTTAAACAATACAGGTATGGTGGAAAGAGCTTGCATACTTACCCCGGTCTCGTCCATTTCTTTCAGTCTTATATCAGGCTTGTAGCAGTTCTCTTCCACAACCCGGAATAGTTTGTCGCCTTTCATCATGCATGCATCGCAGTTGCGGTATTCAAGATGAATGAATTCGCCATAGCCAAACTTCTGTGTCCAGTTCGGCATTTTCTCCGGCATAATATGCGTATGGATGTCGATTTTCATAGTTAACTAACTTCTTTTAACCGGGGGCTCCATAACGGCTCCGCATTTATTACATGTTCTGTGCATCATATCTTCCCAGAAGCGGTTCATTACCGGGGGCAATTGTTTTACGATATCATCCACATGCAAAGTCTCTTCATATAATTTGTTGCCGCATTTTTCACAAAACCAGAGAAAGCCATCATCTTCTGATTCTCTTTTCTTTTCAATCACCAATCCAACAGTACCGGGCCCACGTTGGGGTGAATGGGGTGTTTTTGGTGGTAATAAAAATATCTCACCTTCTTTAATCGGTATGTCTTTGAACTCGCCATTATCTATTATTTTAACGACAATATCACCTTCTACCTGGTAATACAGTTCTTCTGTTTCATTAAAGTGATAGTCTTTCCTTGCATTTGGTCCACCAACGACCATTACGATAAAGTTTTCCGCATCTTTATATACACATTGATTACCCACCGGTGGTTTCAGGAGGTCACGGTTCTCGTCAATCCATTTTTTAAGGTTGAAAGGAGCAATTACGGCCATATAGCAAGTTTTAAGTGATGTAATAAGGTCGAAAAATTACAACTATTTTCTTTAGGTTTGACACTATGAATCTCTCCCTTGAAGGAAAAAAGGCGATTGTTTGTGGCAGTACACAAGGTATAGGTCTGGCGATAGCTGAAGAACTGGCTTTGTTAGGCGCCAGTTGCACCTTAATAGCCCGCAACGAAGCATCATTGAAGGAAGCTGTGCTGAAGCTGGATACGCAATTACGGCAGCAACATGGCTATCTTGTTGCTGATTTCAGCAAGCCTGATGAGCTTAAAAATACTATTGAAGCATATACTGCGAAAAATACAGTTCATATTTTGATCAATAATACTGGTGGCCCGGCTGCCGGGCCGATAATTGATGCTGCTGAAGATGCTTTTCTTAATACATTTAATCAGCACCTAATCTGTAATCATATTCTCACAAAGGCTGTAATTCCTTCCATGAAGAAGGAAGGATATGGTCGTGTCGTTAATATAATTTCTACGTCGGTTAAAATTCCGTTGAAGAATTTAGGAGTATCGAATACTATCCGTGGAGCTGTTGCCAGTTGGGCAAAAACGATGGCGAATGAATTAGGCCAGTATAATATTACAGTTAACAATGTTTTGCCCGGGTTTACAAGTACCCAACGATTATCAACATTGATTGGAAATATTGCAAAAAAAGGAAATACTGTTGTTGAAATTGTGGAGAAGAATATGGTGGACGAAGTGCCAATGAAACGATTTGCAGATGCGTCTGAAATCGCAGCCGTAGCGGCATTTTTAGCTTCACCTGCTGCATCTTATGTTAATGGAGTAAGCATTCCGGTGGATGGCGGCAGAACCGGAAGTATATAATCATCTGAATGAAATTAGATATTCCATATCATCTCGAAAACTATATCGGAGGTAATCTTATTGGCCCTTTAAGCGGAAATTTTATTGACAATGTCAATCCGGCAACCGGGCAGGTCTATGGGCAAATTCCTGATTCGCATAAAAAAGATGTGGATGCTGCTGTTAGTGCAGCCAAAAAAATATTTCCAGTATGGAGTACTTCTCCCGTGGAGGAAAGATTTAAAGTGTTGAACAGGATTGCAGAACTGATTGATGAAAATCTCGATGAGTTAGCTCTTGCTGAAACAAATGATAATGGCAAACCACTCTGGTTGAGTAAGCAGGTAGATATACCAAGAGCTTCTGCGAATTTCAGATTCTTTGCAACTGGCATCATGCACTTTGCTACCGAGAGCCATAATATGGAAGACAAAGCCGTAAACTATACACTTCGTCAGTCAATCGGTATTGTTGGTTGTATTTCTCCATGGAACCTGCCGTTATATTTATTTACCTGGAAGATTGCTCCGGCATTAGCAGCGGGTAATTGTGTGATTGCAAAGCCATCCGAAGTAACACCTGTTACTGCTTTTTTGTTGTCAAAAATTTGTAAGGAAGCTGGTTTGCCTGATGGTGTACTTAATATTATTCATGGAACAGGCCACGGAGCCGGAGAAGCAATTGTTTCTCACCCGGAAGTCAGGGCAATTTCATTCACCGGTAGTACAAGAGCCGGGGAACGAATTGCTTCTATCGCCGCACCAAAGTTTAAAAAACTATCGCTGGAGTTAGGTGGAAAAAACCCAGCGATCATTTTTGCAGATTGCGATTGGGATAAAATGATGAAAGAAACTATCCGTTCTTCATTTTCTAACCAGGGAGAAATTTGTTTGTGTGGCAGCCGTATCCTGGTTGAAGAATCTGTGTACGAAAAATTCAAAGCAGCATTTGTTGAAAAAGTAAAGACGTTGACTGTCGGAGATCCATTAGAGACCACATCAAAACAAGGTGCCATTGTCAGTAAAGTTCATTTTGAAAAGATCTTACGTTGTATTGATACAGCAAAACAGGAAGGAGGGAAGATATTGTGTGGTGGTCACCCGGTAAAAGTGGAAGGACGATGTGAGAACGGCTATTTTATTGAACCTACAGTAATTGAAGGGCTTGGCCCTAATTGTCAAACCAACCAGGAGGAGATTTTTGGTCCGGTGGTTACATTGCAGTCTTTTAAAACAGAAGAAGAAGCGTTACTATTGGCAAACGCAACTCATTATGGATTGGCAGCAACTATATGGACACAGGATATTACAAAAGCTAATCGGGTAGCTGCAAAAGTTGAAAGTGGTATTATCTGGATCAATTGCTGGTTGCTCCGGGATTTACGAACACCATTCGGCGGGTTGAAAAATAGCGGTGTGGGAAGAGAAGGGGGCTGGGAGGCCTTGCGGTTTTTTACAGAAGTGAAAAATATTTGTATACAATTGTAAATATGTCTGATATCATTCATACAGATAACGCATCAAAACCTCTCGGTGCATATCCGCATGCAAGAAGAGCAGGGAACTTTTTGTTTCTTTCTGGCATTGGCCCGAGAAATCCGAAGGATAATTCAATTCCCGGATTGGAACTGGATGTTGAAGGCAATATTGTGAAATACGATATTGAAGCGGAATGTCATTCGGTGTTTGCTAATATTAAAGCAGTACTTGAAGCCAGCGGTAGCAGCTGGGAAAAGATTATTGATGTGACTGTATTTCTCACCAATATGAAAAAAGATTTTCCAATATATAATAAGATATATTCGGAATATTTTACATCGGTACAGGCATGCAGAACAACCGTTGAAGTAAAAAGTTTACCGACTCCTATCGCTATTGAGTTAAAAGTGATCGCCACAATAGATTAGTATGGATTTTCAAAACAACTTAGATTTCGCAAAGCGTTTGGATGACAAAGATCCGTTAAAGCATTTCCGGGAAATGTTTTATATCCCCATTATGTATGGGAAAGAATGTATTTATTTCACTGGAAACTCTCTGGGACTTCAGCCGAAAAGAACACAAGACTATGTGGTGGACGAACTGGAGGATTGGGCCAGCCTTGGTGTGGAAGGGCATTTTCATGCCCGGAATCCATGGATGCCTTACCATGAGATATTTCCACGGCAATTATCAAAGATTGTTGGTTGTAAGGAGACTGAAGTAGTGGTGATGAACCAGCTTACGGTGAATTTGCATTTACTGATGGTCACATTCTACCGGCCAACAAAACAGCGGTATAAAATTATTTGCGAAGCCAAAGCTTTTCCGTCTGACCAATATGCTTTTGAAACGCAGGCAAAATATCATGGGTTCAACCCAACTGATGCAGTAATTGAAGTATCACCAAGGGAAGGAGAATATACACTGAGAACGGAGGATATTGTTTCAATAATTAAACAGCATGGAGATAGTGTTGCGGTGGTTTTATTTGGCGGCGTTAATTACTATACAGGTCAGTTGTTTGATATGAATACAATTACTGACGCAGCACATGCTGTTGGTGCTTATGCAGGTTTTGATCTTGCCCATGCAGCAGGTAATGTGGAATTGCACTTGCATGACTGGAATATTGACTTTGCCTGCTGGTGCTCATATAAGTACCTGAATAGTGGGCCAGGCGGGGTAGCAGGTGTTTATATAAATGAAAAACATGCTGCCAATAAAGATTTACCTCGCTTTGCTGGTTGGTGGGGCTATAAAAAGGAAACCCGTTTCAAAATGGAGAAAGGTTTTGAAGCGATACCTACTGCTGAGGGCTGGCAGTTGAGCAATGCTCCAATATTAAGTATGGCGGCACACAAAGCCGCATTAGACATTTTCGATGAAGCCGGAATAGACAGATTACATGAGAAAAGAAGGTTGTTAGCCGGTTACCTGCATTATATCCTGAACGATATTAATAACAATCAAACAGAAAAAATAATTGAGATCATTACTCCGGTAAACGAAAACGAAAGAGGCTGCCAGGTTTCAATGCTGATGCAGAAGCGGGGAAGAGAGATTTTTGACGAATTAACTAAACAGGGAGTAATTGCTGACTGGAGAGAACCCAATGTGATTCGTGTAGCACCAGTACCCTCATATAATTCATTTGAAGATGTCTGGAGGTTTGGCAATATCATAGAGTCAATTCTGAAAAGCTGATATGAAAAAAGATATTACTATAATCGGAGCCGGCCTGGTTGGTTCATTACTTTCCATTTATCTCTCCAAGAGAGGATATAAAGTGCGGATATATGAACGCCGTGGCGATATGCGCAAGGAAAAAATGAGTGCAGGACGTTCAATCAACCTTGCATTAAGCGACCGGGGGCTTCTGGCATTAGAAAAGGTTGGATTAGCGGATGAGATCAAAAAGATATCTATTCCTATGCATGGCCGCTATATCCATAACCTTGACGGCAGCACTGCTTTTCAACCATATGGCAAAGAAGGGCAGTACATCAACTCAGTTTCCAGGGGAACACTAAATATGAAACTGATGGACCTCGCTGAACAGCATGGGGTGCAAATTTTCTTTAATGAAAAATGTACTGTTCTAGATTGGGATAAAGATGTATTGGAGTTTGAAAATACCAGTGGTGCCAATGTTCCGCCTGCCAGGGCTGACCTTGTTTTTGGTGCTGACGGAGCTTTCTCAGCAGCCAGGCTGCAGCACCAGTTACGTCATGATAAATTCAACTACCAGCAATATTATATTGACTGTGGGTATAAAGAACTCACTATCCCACCAGCTGCTGACGGTAATTTTGCAATGGAGGTAAATGCATTGCATATCTGGCCAAGGAAGGACTATATGCTGATTGCATTGCCCAATCTTGATAAAACATTCACATGTACATTGTTTTTCCCTTTTGAAGGCGAAGCTTCGTTTGAAAAGCTTACTACAAAAGAAAGGGTCAAAGAATTTTTTGAAAAAACTTTTCCTGACGCAGTGAAACTGATGCCGGATTATATAAATGAATTTTTCACTAACCCGATTTCCTCATTGGTTACAGTAAAATGTTTTCCCTGGATACGGGATGATAAATTTGCATTAATCGGGGATGCAGCTCATGCCATCGTTCCTTTCTTTGGACAAGGAATGAATTGTGGCTTTGAGGACTGCAGAGTTCTTGACGGATTGATCGATAAGCATAAGGAAGACTGGCAGGCGATCCTCAGGGAGTATCAATCGCTGCGCAAGCCAGATGCTGATGCCATTGCTGACCTTGCCATCAATAATTTTACTGAAATGCGGGATAAAACCGCAGACCCCAAATTCTTGCTGCAGAAAAAAATTGAAGCAAAGCTGCATGAGAAATATCCTGACAAATGGATACCGGCCTATTCACAGGTTACTTTTAGTCCGCACATCCGGTATTCGGAGGCTTTACAAAGAGGACAGAAACAGGAAGCTATCATGCAGGAAATAATGAAAGCTCCGGATATTGAGATTACCTGGGATAATGATGAGTTACACCGCCGGATTATAGAAAGAATGAATGGCTAAAGGTTAAGTTCAGGGGCAACTTGTATTTTTGCTTATGACCCGTCAACAACTTATTGACCAAATCAGAAGAAAGAAATCCTACTTGTGTGTTGGTTTGGATACCGACATCACAAAAATTCCCAAACACCTTTTATCGGAGTCAGACCCTGTCTTTACTTTCAATAAAGCTATTATTGACTCTACAAAAGATTTGTGTGTTAGTTATAAGATCAACACTGCTTTTTATGAAGCTTTAGGAGTAAAAGGCTGGGAGACGATGGAGAAAACGGTGAATTACATTGGCGATGATCATTTCAAAATTGCAGATGCTAAAAGAGGAGATATAGGCAATACTTCTGATCAATATGCAAAAGCTTTTTTTGAGGCCATGCCCTTTGATTCCGTAACCGTCGCTCCGTACATGGGAGAGGATAGTGTAAAACCTTTTTTACAATACGAAGGCAAGTGGGCAATTGTTTTAGGTCTTACCTCAAACAAAGGGGCTAATGATTTTGAATTGCAGCAAACAGGTGAGGGCTTACTGTATGAAAAAGTATTGCAAACGGTTTCTGCCTGGGGTACTACTGATAATCTGATGTTTGTTGTAGGTGCAACACAGGCCAATTCATTTATCAACATCAGGAAATTAACACCTGATCATTTTTACCTTGTTCCCGGAGTGGGTGCACAAGGCGGCAGCTTGAAAGAAATTTCAGAGAAAGCGATGAATAAGGATTGTGGCATTTTAGTAAATGCAAGCCGGGCCATTATCTATGCCTCGGGTAGAGAAGATTTTGCCGAGAAGGCAAGGACTATTGCCAGGGAGTACCAGCAGGAAATGGCGGGGTATCTTTAATCCGACCTTTACGTTTTTTATATCGTACTCCCAGGAATCCTCCGGTACAAGTACCGCCAATAAAAGAAAAAAAAGGAACAAGGAAAATAGCCTCAAAATCTGTAATGATCATCCCGCTTGACAAGATAGTTGTAATAATAAAAGAAATGACAAGAAACAACAGGATAGAGAAATCTTCTTTTGTTTCTGATAGTAATGTGCAAACAAACCCACCGGCACCACTTGCAATAAAAAACCAGAAAAAGATAGTGGCCCAGACTATCAGATCATCTTTCCATCTGTCAGCAGGTGGTTCGATAAACAAATAAAGATGAAAGAATCTGTCAAAAACAATATTTACGACTGGCAATAGAATGAGTCCTGCCACGATAGTTGATGCTAATGCAGCCAGTAAAGGCAGGGTAAATCTCATCCCTTAATTTTCTTTCTTTGGTTTACCCGGCGTAAAACTGCCAGACGGTTCACTAAACCATGGCACAATATCCACGATAAAGACACCGGCAGTAACCGATGGATCTGTGTTTACATATTCTTCAGCTTCTTCTTTTGTTTTACAATCAAGAATGAACAATCCCCGCCAGGTAAAATCATTTTTGCCAAATGGTCCGGCAGCTTTTAAAATGCCTTCGCTGTGCAATCGTTGCATATTTGCAAAGTGGCCGGCAAAAATTTTATTCCTTTCTGCAGTATCAGTAATTTTTTTGTCCATGGGACCGGTTTTAAGTATTACCAGCCAGAACTGTTTTATTTTTTCTTCCGGTTTTTTAGCTATGGAATCTTTTTGAGAATAAGCTGAACTGCCGATCAGCATACACGAAAAAAACAGGAACAGTATCTTCTTCATATAGGAAGTTTATAAATGACTCAGGTATGTAGGTTTTGTAAAGCCTTTTTATTTTTTAGCTTAATGGCCAATGATGTTCCAGTCAAGGTTGCTAAAATGCCAACGAGATAACAAACGATAGATTCTTTATTTAAATCAAAATCAAAGATACTGGCTAAAAGAATAGTTGAAACAACAGCAGTTGTTATACCGTGAATCATGTCTTTTTTCGTAGAAATTCTGCCAGTTACAAATCCACCCAATAAACCACATATAAATAGGGCTATTGTTGATGTAATATCCAGTGTGGTGGAAAGGTTCTCAAGTCCGCTTTCTTCACCATGTCCTTTTGCTTTGCTGGCAATAAATAGTAGCAGTATAAGTCCGAATAACAAATATAGTACAGCAGATACAAGCACCCCTGCCACTACGGAGAAAATATTTCTGACCATTTCATTGTTTGCTGTATTCATAAACCAAATATCTCCCTTTTTCATTTAACCATTACCTTTGCCGCAACAAAAGTTTCCTTTATGGCGGCCCGTACAGACCTTTTTACCAGCCCTGATTATTTCGGCGTAGATGAATTATTGACGGAAGAACATAAGCTGATCCGTGAGTCAGTCCGCAGTTATGTAAAGAAAGAGATTTCTCCGATTATTGAAGATTATGCTCAAAAAGCAGAATTCCCTCAACATATTGTAAAACAGTTAGGAGACCTTGGCTGCTTCGGCCCAACAGTTCCGGTTGAGTATGGTGGCGGTGGTCTTGATTATATTTCTTATGGTTTAATGATGCAGGAATTAGAAAGAGGGGACAGCGGTGTTCGTTCCACTGCATCGGTGCAGGGTTCATTAGTAATGTTTCCAATTTATCAATACGGAAGTGAAGAGCAGCGAAAAAAATATTTACCTAAACTGGCAAGCGGTGAATGGCTGGGTTGTTTTGGATTAACAGAGCCGAATCACGGTAGCGATCCCAGCAGTATGCTTACGAATTTCAAAGATGCCGGCGACTATGTAATATTGAACGGAGCTAAGATGTGGATCAGTAATGCACCTTTTTCACAAGTGGCGGTGGTGTGGGCAAAAAATGAAGCAGGTGAAGTGCATGGGTTGATTGTAGAGAGAGGAATGGAAGGATTTAGCACACCCACCACTCACGGTAAATGGAGTTTACGGGCCTCAGCTACCGGTGAGCTGGTTTTTGATAATGTAAAAGTGCCAAAAGAAAATATTTTACCTAATGTTAAGGGATTGAAGGGCCCCCTTGGTTGCCTGACAAAAGCAAGATATGGCATTGCCTGGGGCGTTATTGGTGCTGCTATGGATTGCTACGATACAGCGTTACGATATTCAAAAGAGAGAGAACAGTTTGGAAGACCGATCGGAGGTTTTCAGTTACAACAGAAAAAACTGGCGGAGATGATTACTGAGATCACCAAAGCACAGTTGCTGAACTGGCGCCTTGGTGTGCTGATGAGTGAAGGCAGGGCTACGCCACAGCAAGTGAGTATGGCTAAAAGAAATTCCTGTGAGATAGCAACAAATATTTGCCGTGATGCGAGGCAAATGCTTGGTGGCATGGGTATTACTGGTGAGTATCCTGTAATGCGTCACATGATGAACCTCGAAAGTGTAATAACTTACGAAGGCACACATGATATTCATTTGTTGATCACGGGAATGGATGTGACAGGATTTAATGCCTTTAAATAGGTCAGATATTCAATGAAGATTTTTCTGATAGGTTTCATGGGTGCCGGTAAAACACACTGGGGCCGTTTACTGAGTGAAAAACTTGGTATTCGTTTTTTCGACCTGGATGAACAGGTTACAGAACATGCGGGCAAATCAATACCTGAAATATTTGCAACGGAAGGAGAGGAACAGTTTCGCCTTTTAGAAAAAGAGGTTTTATATATCATTACAGAAAGCCACGAAAGTTTTGTAATGGCTTGCGGTGGCGGCTCACCATGTTATTTCAATAATATTGAATATATGAACCAGTCAGGAACCACTGTTTGGATAAATACGCCACTTGATACATTGTTTGATCGCCTGGTAAAAGAAAAAGATAAAAGGCCCCTCATAAAGGAATTGTCCGTTGAGCAACTAAGGGGGTTTATTAGTAAAAAATTTGCTGACCGTAAGATATACTACGAACAGGCTAACGTTACTGTTGATGAAGAACCGGTTCAGCTCGATAGATTGATTGAAAAAATATTCCATGCATAGAAACTACCTTATTGCTGCAGCCTTCTTTGGCGGGCTGGCCGTTGCTCTTGGAGCTTTCGGTGCTCACGGTCTTGAAAGCCTTACAAAAGACGAAAAAATTTTACATGGATTTCAAACCGGAACCCAATACCAGATGTACCATGCATTGGCCTTACTGGCTGTTGCTGGCTTGTATGATAAACTTTCAGTAAACTGGATGAAATGGGCAGGTGTATGTTTTATTGCCGGTATTGTTCTCTTCTCCGGTTCGTTGTACCTGCTTACTTTTTTAAAAATTCAGGAAAGTAGTGCAGTTAAATTTGCCGGGCCGGCAACTCCCATTGGAGGAGTTTTCTTTATTGCAGGCTGGCTTTGTTTTCTAATAGCTGCCCTGAAAAAAAAATGATCAGAGCGGAAGCTCAAGAGTGGTAATCGTTCCTTTTTTATTTTCAATTTTAAAAATTCCGCCGATACTTTCCATTCTGCGGGTTATATTCTTCAATCCATTGCCAAACTGACGCAGATTTTGTATGTCAATACCTGTTCCGTTATCAGCAATTTCAATTTTCAAGCTATGATTAGTTGTTATTTTAATGGTCAGGTTAGTTGCCTTCGAATGCTTTAATACATTATTAAGGCTTTCTTTTACACACAGAAAGACGTTCCTCCTTTTGTCACCGGATAATTCTTTATCCGGAATGCCTTCTGGAGTGCTGACACTGCATTTTACCGGTGTGCTTTCAAAATATTCAAGTGAGTATGAGCGGATATAGGATATCAGGTTGTCCAGCGTATCATTACCACTGTTCATACTCCAGATGATTGCATTCATTTTATTCAAAACATCGTCGGCAGAAGAAGATATCTTATCAATTTCCACGGGGGTATTTTCTTTCATCTTGTTTCTGGCAATCTCACTCATCAGCCGGATAGCAGTCATTCCGGAGCCCAGTTCGTCATGCATATCAGCAGAAATACGTTCCCGTTCTTGCTGCTGTGCTTTATATACTGCTATTTCTTTTTCATATTCCTGTAACTGATTTTGGGCTTTCAACGTTTCCCGTTCTTTTGTTTGTGCAATGATCTGCCTGCGGTTCTTATGATTCAATCCTGCGAGGAAGAAAACCAGCTCAAGGAACAGACCGATTTCATAATAGAAAAGCGAAGAGGAAAAAATGCCCGGAAAAGTCCTGAAAACAGGGGTAAGCATTACAGCCAGCTGGGAAATAAGCGAAAAGATAAAAAGGCAAAGATTTCCCCAGAAAAGATACCGCATTAGTTTATCCTTCCAGCTTCGTAAGCTGTAGACAAGAAATATAACTATCATTACAAGCAGTAATACTTTGGTGGCATTTTCAATAAGGTTTTCTATATTATAATTATCCGTGAAGTAATGGAAGAATGTGTAGAATAGCAGCGAAATACTCAACAAGGAAATTCCTGCATTGTATAATTTCTGCAGAAAGGGGTGCTTGCTTTTGGTCGTTAGAAACCGCTGCATGAAGATCATGTAAAACATAATGCCCAATCCCTGCATGATAAAATCAAAATAAGCTTCAAAGAAGAAACTGGTTGTACTGCAGCGATAGCCATACATGGCTTTTGTCAGCAGCATTCCACCCAGGAAAAAAGCATAGCCTGAATAAAACAGGAACTCAGGGTTGGCTCCCTGCATAAAATTCGAGAAGGAATAAAGTATCATCATCAGCAGTAACCCGCAAAAAACATAGGTCATCAGGTCGTTTTCATTGGAGCTGCTGCGCAATTCAGCGATAAAATATTTTACATAATTAAGTTTTATCAATCTGGGTCTTACAGAATTGATGTATGTTTTTAAAAAAGTTAATTCTGCATAAATAGTGGTGGAATCGCCGGCAGGCAACGAAATTTGCCTGTAGCCAACGCTGTCAGTTATAGGCGGGAGAACGGAAGGGAGCTTTTGAATCCCATTGCCTTGCAATTTATACAACCGGATATCAGTAAAATAAAACCCCGGGAAAAACCATACTGACACGGCTGAGTCGGCAGAATTACATAAGTTGAATTTCAGGATAATCTTTTTTGTTACAAAACTGTTCGGAATATTGCCTTTATGTTGAAGTCCTGGTTTTAATGCAAGAGACTGATAAATTTCAGGAAGTTTCGATGATTGGTTGCTGTATGCACTGCTCACCGTTTTTGATATCGGGTTTGCAAGATTTATTTTGCTGATATCCGTATAAGTATTCCAAAGACTGTCCTGGGCTAAAAGAACAGAAAAAGGCAATAAAGCGATACTGCAAAATATGTAACGGATGATTTTCAGCTTTTAAAGCCGGTGTTTTGGAGCCGGTCTTTCAAATGTAATACATCAGTTTTGCTTTTGGTAGTTTGCGACATACCACTTTCAGGTAATATTTTGACAGTAAACTGTTTATCTTTGTCCTCATGGCTACCAAGCTAAAAAAGAAATCGAAAAATAGTCCTGAGAAAAAACCTGCCAAATCCGACGTAAAAGCCTTTAAGGCAGAAAAAGAGGAAAAGATCGATTGGAAGGCTCTTGCCCGTGATGAACGGACCTGGAAAATAGTCGGCGCAGTGTTTTTGTTGGTGGCAATTTTTCTATTCATCTCTTTTATTTCCTATTTATTTACCTGGAAAGAAGATCAGGCCATTGCGCAGCAGGGATTTTCTGCATTGTTGGATAATGATAAGCCGGTTGCCAACCTGTTGGGCAGGTTTGGTGCTGTCGTTTCTCACTTTTTTATTTTCAAAGCCTTTGGGATAGCCTCATTTCTTATCTGTACTTTCTTCTTTGTTGTAGGTGTAAATCTTTTGTTTCGCCGTAAGGTGTTTTCAATCTGGAAAAACCTGAAGTATGTTACAGTGGGACTGCTGGTGCTTTCTGTTTCGCTGGCTTTCATTTTTGCAAAAAGTGATTTTGCCTTTGGCGGTGGTGTAGGCGATATGATAAACAGGAAACTTACTGGTGCATTGGGTGTTATCGGCACTGGTGCGGTGTTGCTGTTGCTGGCGTTGGGATATTTTATCTGGCAGTTCAACCCTGCGTTTAATTTACCGCAGAAAAAACAGGAAGAAGGAGAAGAAGAAAGTGATGAAGTTGAAACAGAAGTGTTGCCAATAAAAGGAGGTAAGACTGTTAATGATCTTTACATTGAAAAAGGAGAAACCGGACAACCGGGCAACTCAATAAAATCAGATGGCGGTTTAATAATCAATTTTCCGGACGAAAAGCCGTTGCATGATTTTAAAGTGGTTGAAAAAGATGAACCAATTGAAGAGCAAATTGAAAAGATCGAAGAAAAGCAACCAACTGTCGAGAAAGAGATTGTCAGTGAAATTTTACATCAGCATGAGTTTGATGAACCGGATGAACCAGTAATGGAAGAAATTGTTCCACCGGTGAAGGAAAAGCCTGTCAGTAAGAAACCGGATGAGCCGCTGGAACTTGAAATAAAGGCTGTGCCAGATAAAGTGGTAGAAGAAGAAGCGTCGGTTGTTGAAAATCTTCCTCCTTATGAACCTACTCTTGACCTGAGAGATTACAAATACCCTACACTGACTTTACTCGAAACGCATGGTAGCGAAAAGATCATCCAGGATGCCAATGAGTTGGAGAATAATAAGAACCAGATCATAGCTACTTTAAGAAATTATGCGATCGAGATACAGAAGATTAGTGCCACTGTGGGTCCAACAGTTACTTTGTATGAAATCGTTCCGGCTCCCGGTGTTCGTATCTCTAAAATAAAAAATCTTGAAGATGACATAGCACTCAGCCTTGCTGCATTGGGGATCCGTATCATTGCTCCAATACCTGGCAAAGGAACCATTGGTATAGAAGTGCCAAATGTAAGAAAGACTGTAGTGAGTATGAAAACACTGCTGGCCTCTGAAAAATTTCAACATAATAATTTCAGTTTGCCAATAGCTATTGGTAAAAAGATTGATAACGAAAATTATATTGTCGACCTTGCCTCTATGCCTCACTTGCTGATGGCGGGTGCAACTGGTCAGGGTAAATCTGTTGGTTTAAATGCAATTCTTGTTTCATTATTATACAAGAAACATCCATCGCAGATGAAATTTGTGCTGATCGACCCTAAGAAGGTGGAGCTTAGTATTTATCGCCAGATTGAAAAACATTTTTTAGCCAAGCTTCCGGGAGAAGAAGATGCGATTATTACGGATACAAAGAAAGTAGTACATACACTCAATGCTTTGTGTATTGAAATGGATAACCGCTACGACTTGTTAAAAGAAGCCGGGGCGAGGAACATCAAGGAGTACAACGATAAATTCATTAAGCGTAAGCTCAATCCTCAGAAGGGGCATCAGTATTTGCCGTTTATTGTACTGGTTATTGATGAGTTTGCGGACCTGATCATGACGGCAGGTAAAGAAGTGGAAATGCCGATTGCACGGCTGGCTCAGCTGGCAAGGGCCATTGGTATCCACCTTATCATTGCTACACAACGACCTTCAGTAAATATTATTACCGGTACTATCAAGGCGAACTTTCCGGCCCGTATTGGCTTTAAAGTATCCTCAAAAATAGATTCAAGAACTATCCTCGATACAGGCGGTGCAGAACAATTAATAGGTAAGGGGGACATGCTTATTTCTCATAATGGGGAGGTAATTCGACTGCAGTGCGCCTTTGTTGACACTCCCGAGGTGGAACAGATTGTAGAGTTTATCGGTGATCAACGGGGTTATCCGCAGGCATTTTTATTGCCTGAATATGTTGATGAAAAAGAACTGGAAGGTAAGGAGTTTGATATGTCAGACCGGGATTCTTTGTTCGAAGATGCTGCAAGATTAATTGTGCAAAACCAGATAGGCTCTACTTCTTTATTACAACGCCGGATGAAACTTGGCTATAACAGGGCAGGCCGTCTGATGGACCAATTAGAGGCTGCCGGTATTGTTGGCCCTAACCAGGGTAGTAAGGCAAGAGATGTACTAATAAAAACCGAAATGGACCTGCAACAGCACCTTGATGCCTTAGGTTAAGGCGTTAGTGGGTTGTTAAGAAAAATACTGAATTGCAACCCGGTACGGTCATTGTCTGTCCTATTCCCGTAATTAATTTATCTTTGTGTTGTTCTTTCCGGACAGCCACACAAACCAATCATGATGAAAAAATTATACGTATCCGCCTTACTACTTGGTTCCGCTTTATTTTCAATAGCACAGCCCAGCGACCCGGCGGCCAAAGCCATTTTGGATGGTGTTAGCGACAAATTCAAGACCTTTTCTACCGTTCAGGCCACTTTTTCCTATAAAGTAGAGAATGCAGCGGGAAAATCCCTTTCTTCTAAAACAGGTACGATCCTGATGAAAGGGACGAAATACAAAGTAACATTCAGCGGCCAGGAAATATTTTGTAACGGTACCACAGTCTGGAACTATGATAAAGCCGCCAATGAGGTTACCATAAGTAAACTTGATGCTTCCAGCGGTATGATCACTCCACAAAAATTATTCACCAATTTTTATGATAAGGATTTTCGCTACATCCTGAACGGAGAAAAGACTGTGAACGGGAAAGTGATGCAGGAAATTGAACTAACGCCAATTGACAAAAGCAAGCCCTTTCACAAAGTATATGTGCAGGTAGATAAAGTGGCAAAGACAATTTACAGTACCAAAGTGCTGGAAAATGCAGGAAACAGGTATATATATACTGTTACTACCATGAAAACAAATGTGACATTGGCAGACAGCCAGTTTACATTTGATAAAACAAAATACCCGGGAGTAGAAGAAGTGGATCTGCGATAAAGGATAAAAAATTATGCTAAGGCAACAGAATGGGATTTAGATAAAACTGAATCCCATTTCGTTTTTACACAACAGCCTTTCTAAGCTTTACCAATTGTTGCAATAAAGTTTCTAACAAGTCCATTTTCAGCATATTAGCTCCATCGCTTTTGGCAATGGAAGGGTTAGGGTGAGTTTCAATAAATAGGCCATCTGCACCTGCAGCTATAGCTGCTTTAGCAATGGTACTTATTAGTTGAGGATTTCCACCAGTAACTCCTGAAGTCTGATTTGGTTGTTGTAATGAGTGGGTAACATCCATTACTACAGGAACACCGTGAGCCTTCATGGCTGGAATATTACGATAATCAACCACCAGGTCCTGGTATCCGAAAGTTGTTCCTCTTTCAGTAAGCATGATTTTATCATTGCCTGCATTTCGTATTTTATCTACTGCAAATTTCATAGCCTCGCCACTAACGAACTGCCCTTTCTTTACATTAACTATTTTCCCTGTTTTGGCGGCAGCAACTAATAAGTCAGTCTGACGGCAAAGAAAGGCAGGTATCTGCAACACATCTGCGAAACCAGCAGCTTTAGCTGCTTCCTCCGGAGAATGGATATCAGTAACAATAGGGAGAGAATATTTCTTACCGGTATTTTGCAACATTTGCATTGCCACATCATCGCCAAGTCCGGTAAAAGAGGTGCCACTTGTACGATTAGCCTTTCTATATGACGCTTTGAAAATATAAGGTATGCCAAGGTTTTTGCAAATACCAGAAACTTTTTCTGCCACTTCCATAATCAGTTCTTCACTTTCCACTACACAAGGTCCGGCCATCAGGAAGAAGTTGTTTGTGTCGTATTGCTGACTCGTAAATAAATCTTTCAGGAATTTTTCCATCTGGCAAAAGTAGCTTTTAGCGGCGATTTTTTAATTTATTGGATTCACTTTTACATTTCTCATTTTACGGTTTAGATTTTACATTTACCCATTAATTGCCTGCTATGATAAAAGAAAAAATACTTGTAATCGGTGCCTCGGGGCAAATAGGAGTGGAACTAACCCTGGCTCTTCGCAAAATATATGGTAATGCCAACGTAGTTGCCTCCGATCTGCGGGAACAAAATCCGCTGCTGGAAGGAACTGGCCCTTATGTAAGTCTTGATGTTATGAACAAAGAGATGTTACATGTGCAGGTGATCCGTCAGAATGTGACTCAGATATATTTATTGGCGGCTATTCTATCCGCTACCGGTGAAAAGAATCCCGGTCTCGCCTGGAACCTGAATATGCAGGGCTTATTGAATGTACTGGATATTGCCAGGGAAGAGAAATTGCATAAAGTATATTGGCCGTCATCCATTGCTGTTTTTGGTCCGACATCACCAAAGAAAAATTGTCCTCAACAAACAGTTATTGAGCCAGCCACTGTTTATGGCATCAGTAAGTATGCCGGCGAATTTTGGTGCAATTACTTTCATCACCGTTTTGGGGTTGATGTCAGGAGTATCCGTTATCCTGGTCTGATCTCTTATAAATCGGCACCTGGTGGAGGAACAACGGATTATGCGGTTGAGATTTTTCATGAAGCTTTAGAAGAAAAAAAATATGAATGTTTCTTAAAAGAAGACACTTACCTGCCAATGATGTATATGCCGGATGCCATAAAAGCAACTATTGAACTGATGGAAGCACCGGCAGAGAAGATCAAGATCCGTACTTCTTATAACGTTTCAGGCATGAGTTTTTCACCAAAAGAGATTGCAGCGGAGATTAAAAAACATATTCCTGATTTTTCTATTTCTTATAAACCCGATTACCGGCAGTCGATAGCTGAGGGTTGGCCACAAAGCATTGATGACTCTGTTGCAAGAAATGACTGGGGCTGGAAAGAGGAATATGACCTGGCAGCTATGACAAAAGATATGCTGGAGAACCTGGGATAGCTATTAATCCACCATACTGTTTTTTACTGCAAACATTACCAGGCCGGCAGTATTACGAACACCAATTTTTTCGATCAACCGCTGTCGGATGCCTTCAACGGAACGGGGGCTTAAGAAAATTTCTTTAGCAATTTCTGCTGCTGTCTTTTCTTCGCAGATGAGTTTTAGTACTTCCAGCTCTCTTTCGGTTAATTCCACATTCTGATTAAAGGAGGGCTTCAGGTTATTCTTCAGCACTAATTTTTTTAAAAGGGCTTTATTCACCACATCATTAAAGTAGTAGCCATTTTCATGAACTGCATAAATGGATTTTCTTATTTCATCTGGTTCTGTATTTTTTAACAGATAACCATTTGCCCCATTTTCCATCAGGTGGATGATAAATTTGTCATCATCGTACATGGTCACAACCAGTACTTTGATAGAAGGATACTTTTTTCGCACAGCCTTGGTGGCTTCCATGCCATCCATGATGGGCATTTTAAGGTCCATAATGATAACATCCGGCGAGGTTGTTTCCAAAGCTGTAAGCAGGTCTTCTCCGTTGTCAGCTTCCATGATGACCTCCAAGTTCTCATCTGAAGACAGGCCGACCTTTAATCCTTCCCGAAAGATTTTATAGTCGTCTGCTATGGCAATTCTTATTTTACTCATGATTTATTTTGTTTGACCGGTACATGAATATTAATACGGTAACCTTCGGTGCCTTTCGTAAAATAAATCTTTCCTTTCAGTAATATAACCCGGTTCTGGATATTTTTTAGCCCTAGCCCTTCTTTTTGGTAACGAAGTTCTTCAAATTGTTCTTGTGTTAAGCCATCACCATTGTGGAAAAGTACCAGGTTTAATTCATGTTCATTGAGGGTTGAACTTATAAGTAATTCCGTAGCCTGAGCATACTTCAAGATATTATTAATCAGCTCTTGTACCATCCGGTAAATACTGATGTCGTTATCCGGGTTATCGGTCTGGTAATTATCGTCCAGGGCAGTAGTGGCATTCAGAATAGTACCTTGAGTCACCTTCCTGATAAAATGGCGGATGGCTTCATTTAACCCAAATTCCTTCAGGATATTCGAATGCAGGTTATGGGAAATGCCCCTGACTTTCCCGATAACATCATTTAATAATTCCCTTCCTTTTTCATGGAGTTTTTGGTCCCTTTCATCCAGCACTTCTGCCTTAATGCCCAGCAGGTGAAGTTTGGCAGAAGAAAGGATGGCTCCGACCTCATCATGTAATGTTTCGGCGATGCGGTGACGTTCCTGTTCTTCGCTGCGAACGGCGGCTTCTATTAGTTGATTTTGCTGCTGTTCACGGAGTTTTTCCATGGCAGTGCGATGCTGATTCTTTTTGCGTTGGTTGTAAATAACAGCTAACAGGATGCTTACTACCATTAATAGCATAACTACAATACCCACAATTACCATATAAGTAACATTCATGATGCTGCTGGTTTTTTATTCTCAAGGAAAAATTGAACAGTGATAAGGCTGCAAAAAATAATGAACGTTATATTGTGAATATCCCATATGCCGAGAGCAAAGTCTTTCATCTTTACAGACAGATATTCCCAGAAAAGAAAAATAAAAAAATTTGCTGCTACATAAACACTAAGTCCTGTCACTACCCAAAAACCGGGTTGATGAATCAACGGTAGATTCTTTTCCTCTAAAATCAGATAGATGTAATACTGCATACAGAAAAAAAGAAGTATTGCTGATTCGGCAGTAAGCAAGCGGCTGCTGAAAAAATTATTCCCCTGGGGAAAGAAATCCTGAAAGAAGATAAAGTTGATAAATACAAAAACTAAAAAGCCAATCGGCAGTAAAATTTTTATGCGGTGCATAAATCGTTGACGGAGGCCAATAAAAAACCAGGCGAATAATAAAAGCCGGAGCACCGAACTTATATTATATATAAAATTATTATTAGAAAGAAAATCCCCACTGGTAACTCCCAGGGGTTTGCCAAATTTCCATAAGATGTCCAGGAAAAGATTTAAAATAAACGCAGATAAAAGAAATATCCTGACTGGGTTTAGATAAGGAGTTTTGCTTTTAAGGTATAAAAGGACAATCAGAGGCAGGAGCGGTGCCCATGCCTCTGACCAGTCAAGTACTTCACGAAAGAAATTTGACATTTTGAATATTTACTGGTTCCTTGTTTATTCGTTATCGCTGTCACAATTGTTAACACACGGTGCTGTAAACGGAGGCATAGGGTTTGCATCTCTGAGTATATTGCTTCCCGAACCAGTATAGTATAAATTATAGTTTCTGCTTGCGTCTGATGTTGTATGAGGTAAAAGTAATACGTCTTTGCATTGGGCTTCTGTAATTACATCAGATGTTCCTGTTGATAATCCCATTAATGCTTTTATTTGTCCTCTTTTATAATATAAAGAAGAATTTCTCGGAAAATTAAAAGTATTTGGGGATGACATAGGAACCCTCGTCAAAGTTGATGTGGTTCGTTGCCTGCCCGCAGAGTTTTTGCCCACAGCATTCAATGTAACATTATATTGGTCTTTTGCCCAGGTAAACTCGACATAGGTAACTGTCGGGTCTCTGAAGATAGCCCAAACCTGACTTGCTTCAAAATTCATTGCATATAAGATTTCAGTATTGTCTCCTTTTGAGTCAAGATATTCTTTTCGATATGTTGAATCAGCAAGGATTGTGTCTATGGCCTTAATTCTGCTTTCGGCTGTTGCTAAGTAATTTGACTCTTTACTCTTGTTTTTGCAGGAATTAAATAGAAATGCGGATAATAACAGCATCAGAAAATACAGTGATAATCTGCTTATAAGTAATTTCTTACCATTTTGATTTTGTTTCATAACTGTTGGTTTTAGGTGGTTAAATAATCAGAGGAGTTCTCTTCAGGCAGGACTAAGCTATATCTAAAATAAACTGCTCTCCTGAACTTTCAAAGGGTTACCCCGAAGATTACGTAGATACTCCTTTTTGCTGCGTACTTGTACGCAACTAACAAAATATGAATGATATCGGCTACCGTCTTTACACCTTTCTTAACGGTACATGTACGCATAGTCTCCTTTACCGCATTCATACGCAGTTGTTAAGGTAGTTTACCAGTTCAATTACGGCATCTCATTTTTACGCATTTCCTACCTTGTTTCAGGGGCTTCGCCGGGGCAAAATTGTGTTATAAAATTTCTTTTTATGACACAAAGAACCTTATCCAGCATCATCTTCACGATGATATTTTCATTGGCTTCTTTTTCAGCTTTAGCCGGTGGTCATACAGCTAAAACCGAAACTGAAACAAATAGTAAAGAAGTCAAAACAACGGCTGCTGATCATTCCGAATCTGGTAAGAAAGCCCCGGCATCGCCAGAGTCTCACCCCAAAGTGCCGCATGGTAAAGTTCATGCGCCACATATGGAAGAGTTACCACATATACATAAGTTCCATAAGGAAAGGGTGAAAAAGATCAGGAAGCATCATGGCAAATACTGGTTACTTAGCCAGATCGTTCTGGCATTATGTCATTTATCGATCCTGGTCATCGGTTACTTACATGCTACACACTAAAAACGTTGAATGGAAAATTTGTCAAACGACTGCAGAGGAATGTCCTGTACTTTTATACCAGTTACAATAGCTTTTGGCGGGCCTTGCCTGCACCAGGTGATTAACTTATCTAATTGTTCTTTTGTGCCAGTGGCAAGGACATGAACATTACCATCGGGTAGATTCATAACCCGGCCAGTAATTCCGAGATTCATTGCAGCCTCTTTTGTAAACTGACGGTAAAAAACTCCCTGAACCTTACCTGAGACAGTAATAGAGATGGTTTGCAGCATTTTGTTACTTTAAGGGAGCCGGCGCATCCGCAAACTTTTTGTGTTTCCCTGCCAGTTTTCCAAAAAATAAAACAGCTGGGAATATTACTTTTTTTACAAAAGTCGGGATATCATTCATATCAAATTCTGATTGATAACGGTTCATCAGCCAGGCCCCGTCAAACTGGGATGGCTGTTTACCACCATTGGCTTTGGTTGATTTATATATTTCTGTGAGAAAATATTCAATATTATGAGCTGGCTTTATCCATCCTTTGCATATCAGGGGATCATTGCCTGCATTCCAAAAACGATGTGGGTCACCGGCTTCAAAAGTTACAGTTTCCCCTTCACCAAAAAATTGTTGTTCCCCGCCCAGGCGCTGAATACCAATTTTCCCTTTGACAACGGTCAGGCTTTCTGCTTGTTTAAAATGTACATGCATAGGAGGCCCAGAATTGGGCTGAACAAGATTTTCCACTTCTAACCAGTCGCCCTGTGTATCAGGAACAATACGTAAAAAAGTAATTTGCTCGCCGCCACCATTATCAATGGTATGTGGATAGGAGTATCGCATCTGATACAAGTTTTGGTAGATTAAATTTACGAAATCAATTAAAAGGAACAAGACCGACTATCTCTTCAAGATATTGCTGATCGATGGTATCAAACTGGTCGTATTCATTACTGTCAACGTCCAGCACAGCCACAACTTCATCATTTCGGATGACCGGAACAACGATCTCTGACCTGGACAAACTGCTACAAGCAATGTGGCCAGGAAATTTTTCAACATCGGGCACTATCAGTGTTTTTGCCTGGGTCCAACTGCTGCCGCAAACTCCTCTTCCTTTCTTAATTCTTGTGCAGGCTACTGGCCCCTGGAATGGAGCCAGCACTAATTCACCCTCTTTTACCACATAAAACCCAACCCAGAGCCACCCAAACTGTTCTTTTAATGCAGCCACAACATTGGCCATATTGGCAACAAGGTCTGTTTCCCCTTCCAGCAAGCCTTTTATCTGCGGAATCAGCGATTGGTATTGTTCAGCTTTATTGCCTGTGATGATTGCCAGATCTTCTGCCATATAACGATTAATTCATTTGCGGGTCTGTTACTTTATTTTCTGCATCAGCATAGTTCTTTATCTGATTATACAAAGTATCTCTTTCCACAGGTGTTCGTTTTGCCTGTTTGATCAAAGAAACTAATTCTGAGGTAGTCATTGAAGGTGTCTGCTCTTCGGAGCCAGCCATGCTGTATATTTTGGTGGTATCATCGATCGTTCCGTCAATATCATCTACACCAAAGGAAAGAGACAGTTGTGCATTCTGTCTTCCAAGCATTGGCCAATAGGCTTTCAGGTGCGGGAAATTATCCAGATAAATTCTTGCAATCGCATATGTTTTCATGTCTTCCACAACTGTGCTTTCGGGGATATTGCTCATGTCATTATCCTTATTCCGGAATTTGAGTGGTATAAAAGTATTGAAACCACCTGTTTTGTCCTGTAGCTCCCGGAGCCTTCTCATATGATCGACAAGGTGTTCATGTTTTTCAATATGACCATAGAGCATCGTGGCATTGGAATGTAATCCGAGTTTGTGTGCCGTTTCATGAATCAGCAACCAGCCATCAGCATTTACTTTATCGGCACAAATTTTTTCTCTTATCTCCGGATGAAAGATCTCGGCGCCGCCACCCGGAATGCTGTTTAATCCGGCCTCAATTAAAAACTTCAATCCTTCTTCCACACTGACTTTTGCTTTTCGGAACATATAATCATATTCTACTGCTGTAAAGGCTTTGATATGAAGGTCGGGGCGATGGTTTTTAATGGCTTTCAGCAGGTCGGCAAAAAATTGCAGGTCCATTTTGGGATGAACCCCGCCAACGATATGCACTTCGGTGATGGGCTGCCCGTCGTATTTTTTTACCATGTGCAGCATCTGGTCAATACTCAATTCCCAACCTTCTTCTCTTTTTGCATATAGCTTGCTGTAAGAACAGAAATTGCAGCTAAACACACATACATTCGTCGGTTCAATATGAAAATTGCGGTTGAAGTATACCTTATCACCATTCTTTCTTACCCTTACTTCATTGGCCAGGCTGCCCACAAAACCAAGGCTTGCTTTTTCAAAAAGCAATAACCCTTCTTCGTCAGTGATCCGCTGTCCGGCTTTTACTTTCTCAGCTATCTGTTTCAGGTCAGGAGAAAGGTCTGTTGTAGTTATCATAGTTATTCAACAATTATACGGGCACAAAGTTACATTAACCAGAAAGAAAAAACTGGCTATAAAAGCCTGCTAACCCGATTAAGTAAAATCCTTATCTTCCCTTTTGATTGTTTTATAACTTTAAAAAAGGTTTATGAATACCAAATCAAGGCTGATAATTCTCAGTTTCTTCCAGTTTTTTGTATGGGGTGCCTGGCTGATCACTATTGCGACCTACTTCTTCGGAAATGGCATGGGAACCGGTGTCCAGTTTGGGGCTATTTTTTCCACTCTTGCCCTGTCTTCCATCTTTATGCCTGCTTTAACGGGCATACTTGCTGACAAGTGGATAAATGCAGAAAGGCTTTATGGCATTCTTCATATTTTGTATGGAGCAGCTTTGTTTTATGTGCCACAAGTAAAAGATGCAGATACGCTGTACTATGTAATTTTTGCTGCGATGCTTTGTTACATGCCTACTATATCACTTTCTAATTCTATTTCTTATACAATTCTGAAAAGAGAAGGCCATGATGTGGTTAAAGTATTTCCGCCAATAAGGGTTTGGGGAACAATAGGATTTATTGCCGCCATGTGGACAACCAACCTGACTGGTAGCAAAGGAAACTCTAACCAGTTTATAATTGGTGCAGTTGCTGCCATTGCCTTGGGTATTTACTCATTCACTTTACCTAAATGTCCGCCACAAAAATCTATTGCCAAGGGGGCATCTATAATTGAGCAATTGGGTTTAAATGCATTTAAACTGTTTGCGAAGTATAAAATGGCTTTGTTTTTTATTTTCTCCATGTTCCTGGGGGCTGCATTGCAGTTAACTAATATGTATGGGGATACTTTCCTGGATGATTTTAAAAAAGTACCGGAGTACGGCCCTGAATCGTTTGTAGTAAAGTATTCTACAATTGTAATGTCAATTTCCCAGGTGTCGGAAACAGTATTTATTCTTACGATACCATTCTTTTTGAAGCGGTTCGGAATTAAGAAAGTGATGCTGTTCTCTATGCTGGCATGGGTACTGCGGTTTGCTTTATTCTCTTATGGCAATCCGGCCGATGGCCTCTGGATGATTATTCTTTCCTGCATTGTGTATGGAATGGCATTCGATTTCTTTAATATATCAGGTTCTTTGTTTGTGGAGACCACAACAGACTCTTCTATCCGGTCGAGTGCACAAGGATTATTTATGATGATGACAAACGGGGTTGGGGCATTCCTGGGAAGTAAAATAAGCGGCTATGTGATTGATAAGTTCTACACACTCAAGTTTACTGATTTGGGAAGCCTACTGGGCTATTTGAAGACCGATGTCAGTAATCCTGCAGTAAAAGAGGTTTTAATGTATAACGAGGTGTTGGCAGATAATACCCTAAAGTCCCCTGTTTTTATAAAACAATGGGATCCCATTTGGCTTACATTCGCTATATATGCCTTAGTCGTGGCCGTGTTATTCGCAATATTTTTCCGGCATAAACATAATCCAAAAGAGGTGGCAAATGTGCAGCATTGATTGGATAATGCTTTAACATAAAAACCCCGTTCAACTGAACGGGGTTTTTGAATTTATGAAAGCAACATTTAAATATGTGCTTCAATCTTCTTAACAAAATTCCCTTTGGGTTGTGCACCTACTAACTTATCAACCACCTGTCCGTTCTTAATAAAAAGAATTGCGGG
This sequence comes from Chitinophagaceae bacterium, assembly GCA_044220915.1. Lineage (GTDB taxonomy): Bacteria > Bacteroidota > Bacteroidia > Chitinophagales > Chitinophagaceae > JJ008. The sequence continues at coordinate 86,097 of JBGAQD010000002.1, read as the reverse complement.
AATAGAAGTGATACCATAATTCATAGAAACTTGTGGGTTGTTGTCAACGTTTACTTTACCAACGTTCACTTTTCCATCATACTCTTTGCTTAACTCCTCAATTACAGGTCCGATAGCACGGCATGGTCCGCACCATTCTGCCCAAAAATCCACTACGGTCAGTTTATCTGAAGCCAGTACATCTGCCTGGAAATTGCCATCTGTATACTCTTTTGCCATTGTTATAGTTTTTGTTTTAATTGTTTAGGGAGGACAAATTTAAGGCCGTTCCGGTTAACATGAAGGAGTGACGTGGATTTGTGTAAAACTTGTCAGGTGGGTTTGTCGTACGGCTGACAAAGCTGACATTATACTGTTTGCACCTGCACTTCCAGTTCTGGTCTTTTCTCGAGGAATTGAATGAGTTCCTCGTTCATTTCAAACCCGTTATTCATTGTCACTAAGCTGATTTTCATCTTGTTCTTGGGTTCTGCCAATGTAAATCTCAAGGTTGACTTACCCGGATGATATTTCAAGTTCTTTTCAATAAAACTTACCGTTTCAGCATTAATATCTTGTGGATGGGCCTCGATAGTAACCTGTTTTGTCATCACTTTTTTCATCGTTTCAGCCAGCGACACAGACATTACTTTAAATTCAAATTCGTCTTTATTATAACGCTGTTTGAAATATCCGTTGATAAGTACGGTACTTCCTTGTTGTAGAATCGGGGTGAGGCGCATATAATCTTCGCTGAATAAAGGGAACTCCGTTTTACCTGAATAATCTTCGATAACGAAATTGCCATATTTGTTTCCGCTGCGGGCAATGCGGTGCTGAGCATCTGCCACCAGGCCAACGATCCGAAATGGCCTGCCGGGGTTGGGCTGTAATTTGATGGCGTCTCTGAACTCATTAAAATCTGCTAACGGAGTAACTCCGTAATGCCGCATTTCGAATTTGTAATTATCCAACGGGTGACCACTTAAGAATATTCCTGTTACTTCTTTCTCATGGTCCAGTTGTACGATCAATGGCCACGGGGCACAATCTGGAATCTTGGGTGGCGGTATTTCCATGCTGATGGGCAGATCGCCGAACAGGGTGTTGGTGGCAGTTGCATTTTGTGTGGCATACACCTGCCCATATTTAATTACTTTTTCAAGTCCGTTGATTATTTCTCCTTCCGGCACATTGAAATATTGTGCCCGGTGGTGTTCCGTAAAACAATCGAAGCCACCAGCATAGGCCAAACTCTCCAATGTTTTCTTATTAACTGTCCGCTGATTGATTCGTTTGATAAAATCAAATATGTTTACAAATGAGCCACCTTTTTTCCTTTCTTCAATAATACTTTCCACCGCTGCTTCGCCAACACCTTTTAGTCCGCCAAGTCCAAAACGTATCTCGCCTTTATCGTTTACGGCAAAACCTTTTAGCGATTCATTGATGTCTGGTCCAAGCACTTTTAGTCCCATTCGTTTACACTCTTCCATAAAGAAGGTTATCTTATCGATGCTGCCGGCATTATTCAATACAGCCGACATATATTCCGCAGGGTAGTGGGCTTTTAGATATGCTGTTTGATAAGCTACATAAGCATAGCAGGTAGAGTGAGATTTGTTAAAGGCATACTGGGCAAATGCTTCCCAGTCGGTCCAGATCTTTTCTAATTTTTCCGGGGGCATCAGCTTTTCAGTAGCACCGGTAATAAACTGCGCCTTCATTTTATCCAGCACTGCCTTTTGCTTTTTACCCATGGCTTTCCGCAGTACGTCTGCATCGCCTTTGCTGAAACCGGCCAGCTTTTGCGCCAGCAACATTACTTGCTCCTGGTACACGGTGATGCCATATGTTTCCTGAAGATATTCTTCCATTTCCGGCAGGTCATAAGTAATGGCTTCTTTTCCATGCTTACGATCGATGTAGTTAGGAATGTATGCCATCGGGCCGGGACGGTATAAGGCATTCATTGCAATCAGATCGCCGAATTTATCCGGCTTCAGCTCCCTCAGGTATTTTTGCATGCCGGCACTTTCAAACTGGAATGTGCCAATGGTAGAACCATGCTGGTATAGTTCAAATGTCTTTTTATCATCCAGCGGAATTTTATCGATATCGATTTCTACTCCATGAATCTGTTTGATGAGGGCCAACGCATTTTTTAGAATGGTTAATGTCTTTAATCCCAAAAAGTCCATTTTCAGGATGCCGGTTTCTTCGATAACATTCCCTTCTATTTGTGTAAGCCATAGAGTTGACTCCTTAGATGTGGCAACGGGAATCAACTCTGTCAGGTCCTGTGGCGCAATGATAATGCCTGCTGCATGGATACCAGTGTTACGAACAGAACCTTCCAGTCTTTCTGCTTCATGTAATACTTTGCTGAGAATACTATCTTTCTGATTGTATATCTCCCGAAGCTTTTTCACATTCTCCATGTCATCACTGCCCATACCATCTTTTTCTTCCAGGGATTTTTCACCATCCTTTATTTTCATCGGGGCATGCAGGACTCTTCTAAGTTCTGTTCCGGGACGATCGGGTACCAGTTTAGTTAATGCCCTGCTCTCCGGCAATGGAAGATCCATTACCCTGGCAACGTCAGCAATACTCGATTTGGCAGCCATCGTACCATAAGTGATAATTTGGGCTACCTGGTTCTTACCATATTTTTCTACTACGTAGTCAATTACTTTTTGTCTGCCTTCATCATCAAAGTCTGTATCTATATCCGGCATTGATTTACGGTCGGGATTCAAAAATCTTTCGAACAGTAAATTGTATTTTATCGGGTCAATATTGGTAATGCCGATGCAGTATGCAACAACAGAACCGGCTGCCGAACCACGGCCAGGGCCAATAAACACACCTTTATCCCTGCCTGCTTTGATGAAATCACTTACAATCAGGAAGTAACCGGCAAAGCCCATCATTTTGATAGTAAAAAGTTCAAATTCTAAACGTTCTTTTATTTCATCCGTCATTTCGGTATAGCGGGTAGCTGCACCTTCGTAAGTGATATGTTTTAAATATTCCCACTGGTTCTGCGATTCAGCAGATACTTTGTACTTGCCGATCTGTTCCTCTTTGGTATGTAACTGAAATCTTTTTTCAATTGGAAAGTTGGGCAACAAAATGTCACGGGTCAGGTTCAGTAGTTCTACTTTATCAACTACCTCATTCGTATTATCAATTGCTTCTGGCAGGTCATGAAAGACCTTGCTCATTTCCTCTGTAGTTTTAAAATAGAACTGGTCGTTCGGAAAAGCAAAACGCTTGTCTTTTACATGTATGTCATCATCATTAAAATCCCGAAGAGCAGGAGTAGTTATTTTTTCACCGGTATTGATGCACAGTAAAATATCATGGGCATTAAAATCGTCCTGCTCCACATAGTGTGAGTCGTTACTGGCTATGATCTTTACTTTATATTTTTTGGCAAACCGGATGAGGACTTCATTCACTTTATCCTGCTCGGCCATTCCATGGCGTTGCAGTTCCACATAATAATCTTCCTGGAAAACATTAAGCCACCATTTAAACTCATTCTCGCCTTCTTCTTCTCCCTTTTTTAAAATTGCTTGTGGTACCGATGCACCAAGGCAACAAGTGGTGGCTATCAGCCCTTCATGATATTTAAGGATAAGCTCTTTATCAATACGGGGATACTTACCATACATTCCTTCAATAAACCCAAGCGATGTAAGTTTGATCAGGTTCTTGTATCCTGCTTCATTTTTTGCCAGTAATATCTGGTGTTGCCTCTTATCTTTTAGTTCTTTGGTAAATGTTTTAATATGGCGGTTCTCAGTGATGTAAAATTCACAGCCAACAACAGGTTTTATTTTTACCTTGCCATTTTCATCTTTGTTTTTATAGGCTTCTGCCACAAATTCAAAAACTCCGAACATATTACCATGGTCGCTGATGGCTAAAGCCGGCATTCCGTCTTTTATCGCTTTTTTATAAAGATTTTGTATCGATGCAGCTCCATCGAGAAGGGAGAACTGGGTATGTACATGAAGATGAGAGAATTTCATTACGCTGTGTCCTTTTTCACCTGTTTCTAATCCTTGTTCTTATTTTTCTTCTTGAACGAATAGATGCTTATCGATCCGCTGCTGTAGCTGCAGACCCATGCTTCCAGTGTTTTATCATTTTCAAATATATCCACACCAACCGGGTGACCTCCGCAAGGCAAAGATGCCACTTTCTCAAAGTTGTCGGAATTGATTTTGTACACATCCACATAATCACTGGTGTAACAAGTAACAAAAATGAATTTGTAGTTTTTTGACAGCACGATGGTCCTGGGCTGGGAGTGGGTTTTAGCAGAAAATAACTGGTTGCCGGTTGCCACATCAATACAGGCGATGGTGCCGAGGCTGTTGTAAGAAACAAAGAGATGTCCGCCGGTATCCATTACAATATGCCTGGGGCTGCTCCATACATTCATAATGCTTTCGCTTTTCCAGGTGTTATTATCCACCACATTCAGGCTGGCGCCGCCCATAATAGCGATGTACGATTTGCCATGTTTATCATCCACAGCAATACCTCTCGGAATGGCTGAAACAGGAACTGTGCTGATCACTTTTCCATACGGATAACTACCGGCATTCATTTCAAGGACACTGGTGGTCCGGGAATGCCAGTTGCTTACCAATAAATGCTTGCTGTCCGCAGTTCTGGAAATTACTTTTGGTGTTTTACCTGTTTCAATCAATGGTACCCGGAATGAATCTCTTTTCTCTGTTCCGGGATAGAGAACTGTAACTGGTTTTGTCTTTTGTTCTGCCGTGGTTTGCGCATTGTTTTTGGAAAAATCATCCACCCATATCGGGACGATGCCATCGGCATTATGCAATGAGACCCATAATATCTTATCATCATGACTAAAACAGGCTTCCACCGGTTTTTCCTGAAAGGAGGCAATAGGACGGCTTTTGTTGTAATCCCATCCCATACCTCTGGTTGGCGTAAATTTAAATTCACGGCTTATTTTACGGGTTGCCTGATCAAACTCGTATACACTCATGCCTTCCAGGTTCATGGCATATAGTTTTGAGCCTTTGGAATTGAACAGAACCGACTTAGTACCTCCGGCAGCTGTTAACACCTCTTTTTTATCATATTCAATATCGGAATAAGGCTTTAGTTGTTGGATAGCCGGAACAGTGTCCTTAACGACTTTTTTTTTCAGGGAATCGTCAGTTATTTGCTTACTGCTGCCTGATGTTTGGCAGCCCGTCGCCAGGTAGAATAAAGTGAGAAGGGATAGCAATGCTTGCATGGTTCGGAGGATAGGTGAAGAGTTAAAATTAACCGTTGTAAATTAAGTTGATTTTGGACAATATCCACAGCTTGTTAGGAATTCTAAATCACTTAGTTACAGGGATTTAGTCCCGGGGCAATTTAGTCCCCCAAAATTCGTTTAAAGAATGTGGTTTTTTTCGGGCATTAACCTATATTTTTGCACGCCTGCCTTTGTGTAGGTATCCTGCTTGCCGGCCTTGCGTTGCTTCGGCTGGTAAACCGCCGGGCAGGATGTGTTGAAAAACCCCATGAAATCATCCTAAAACGAAAGACGTAATGGTTAAGCAGATATTACCAGCTATAGCATTTTTATTTGTACTGAGCAGTTGTTCTACTTTTAAGCCGCTGAATTTTACCAGTAACAGGCAGGTTGCTTCAGTTACTGCACCTATATCCCAGACTAAATTTATTGATGATATTACGGTAACGCCCCAGGCCACAGCTGATAAAACAGAAGTAAAGCCGGAGCCACAGGTATCTTTAAATACAACCCGTGGTGTTAACATCATCGAAACACCAGCCGAAAAAGAGGAGACAAACGAAATAGCACAGATTTTAGCCAGCCGCAAAGCAGAAGTGGAGATGGCTTCTTCTGTACAGTTGAAGTATGCTATTTTATTGAATACAGAAGTCGAATCACTTCCAAATAAAGCATTGCTTGAGAGTGTAGATGAATGGTATGGTGTTCGCTATCGTACCGGTGGCAATACCAAGAGCGGTGTTGATTGCTCCGGGTTTACAGTAGCAGTTTATGCTTCTGTATACGGCATTATGCTTCCAAGAGTTTCTAGAGAGCAATACAGAACCAGCCGTAAAATCTCTACCACTGAATTACAGGAAGGAGACCTGGTCTTCTTTAACACCAACGGAAGCGGTGTATCTCATGTTGGTGTTTATCTTGGCAATAATAAATTCATTCATGCTTCTGTTTCAAGAGGTGTGATGGTAAATGACCTGTTTGAACCTTATTATCTGAAACGGTACTACGGTGCAGGAAGAATTGATGATAAGCAAGTTGTTGCCAGTAACTAATTTTTCTTTATTCCCAATCTTCTTTTAATGGTTATTAACACCGGCTGAATGTCGGGAGACAGTTTCATGTAGATACCTCCTGTTGCATACAGCAGTATGAATAAAATACTCCGGAGGAACATGCCGGGTAATCCATGTATGTTGATAAATGTAAAATGGCAAATGCCATAACAAGCTGCGGCTAGCACAACTGTGTGTAGCGATTGGATGGTGAAAGGAAACAGCCGGAATTTTTTCCAGAGAAAAGTAATGCGGATCCCGTTGTAAACGATCATCGAAATAAGATTGGCCAATCCGGCGCCAACTATATCCATTTGTTTGGTCATAAAATAACTAAGGGGCATCATTACAACCAATAAAATCACCCCGCTGATCATTTCAAAACGCCAGTAAGTGGACGTAGCTATGATCTGTGCATTTACTCCGGTACCCATATCTACCACTTTTGCCAGGCCAAGGAAGATGACAACATAGTATGCATCAAGGTAAGTTCCTTTTAGTTGAAAGGTGATGACAGCATCTGTAAAGCTGAGTATCACTAATGAAAAAAAGCCACAGGCAAAAATTAACTGGTTAATAGATGACCGTTGATATATCTTTTGTATCAGGGCCATGTTTTTGTCTTTCCATGCCTTAGACAAATGTGCAATAGAAGCGGCAATAATCCCTCGTTGCGGGGCCTGTATCATAGATGAAATATTCTGCGCAACAGAATAAACAGCCAATTTCGATAACCCATCAGCCAAAACGGAGCTAATAACAAGCGAATCAAAAACAAGTGAAACCGTCAGGATAAGTGAACCAGTGTAAACAAATGAACAAAGCCGCAGAATACTTTTAGACAAGCGGCGGGTAACTTTACTTATTCTAAATGTAAAATGGATCTTTTTGGTGGCAACGAGATAAACAAGGAGTACAATTGCTATAAAAGGATAACTCAGCGAAAACAGTTTTATAAAAAGCCCAAAGTCATTAATTACACCTGTTACAAAAAGCACAATAAGTACGGTCGTAAATAATCTCCAGACAAACTCTTTTAAAAAATTAGTAAAGACCGATTTGTGGAGCTGCCAGGCATAAGCTTCCAGTATTGTGAAAACCATTAATCCCAGGCCCAAAGGGAATATCCAGTTGTAATATGTTACAACACCCGGGGCATTCGTACTATATTTTTTGATCACAAGGTCTTTAAAAACTATACCGGCAATAACTACAATAACAAAACCGATAATGCCGACAATTAAAGCGATAGTGACCTGGTCGTTCTTTTTAGATGGGAGATTGTCATTATAATACGGGTAGAATTTATAAATATAGGAAGGCATTGCCAGGTTGGAAAAAGCCATCATCATTGTGGCAATCGCAATAAATGCGTTATAAAGGCCAAACTGTTGAGGATCGTCAAAAATACCTTGCCTTGTAAAGAGATAAACATTTAGCAGGCCAATGGCAAAGCCGATATAAATAACTACAGAAGAAATGATACTTTGCCTGCGGATGCTGCTCATGCGGTAAAGATAGTGAAGTCAATAGTTTAGCTAATAGGGATGGTCGGATGATATTGTGTTTATTCTGTAAGCTATTGCCCGTCTGCTGCTGGTGGCGGTATGTCTCTGAATGAGCCGCTCATTTTAAGTGTGACGTAAAAATTTTTATTTATTTCCAGGCTATTCTCTTTCAATGCTGCTGTTAATGGTATTTTTTTCCATTCTGTAGAAGGGGATAGCCACAGACCGCCATTCTTAAGCTGTACCGGCATATTGAAACCAGTGATACAATTGCTCCAGCGGTAAGACAGGTTACCGCCTGTTTCTTTACATTCCAATACCGGAATTTTTATTGTCCTTAAATACTGGTCAAAAATTTTAGACAGATCTTTCCCTGATTTCTTTGAGAAATATGCTTCTACTTCTTTTGAATCAACCGTCCGGTGATAGTAATCTTTATTCAATCCTCTTAATATATTTCTGAAGACAGAATCGTTATCAATAACCTGGCGAATAGTATGTAAAAGGTTAGCTCCTTTATTGTACATATCGCCACTGCCTTCCTGGTTTACATTATACGGTCCGATCAGTGGTTTGTCATTTGAAATATTATTCCGGATACCCTGCACATATTCATCAGCTGCTTTTTTGCCATATTGATATTCCACAAACAATGCTTCGGAGTACATCGTGAAGCCTTCATGTATCCACATATCAGCAATGTCATTGGTGGTAATGTTATTGGCAAACCACTCATGACCGCTTTCATGAATGATGATATAATCCCATTTCAAACCCCAGCCGGTGCCGGATAAGTCGCCTCCGAGATAACCGTTCTGGTAATGATTGCCGTAGGCTGTTGCGCTTTGGTGCTCCATACCGAGATGAGATGATTCTACTAATTTGTAACCATCTTCATAAAAAGGGTAGGGACCAAACCAGTATTCAAATGCCTTCAGCATGGGTTTCACATCACGGCTAAATTGTTTTTTCGCTTTTGCAAGATTGTAATCAAGTACCCAATAATCTAAAGAAAGATTTTTCTCTGTTTCGCCAATATAGCTATCCGAGAAATGAACATATTTACCGATGTAAGGAACTATATTGTAATTATTAATAGGATTTTTTACCTGCCATGTATAAAGCATGGTACCGTCCTGTTGGTCGTCTTTTGAATAAAGTCTTCCATTGGCAACAGCTACTAATGTATCTGGAACTTTTATTTGTATCAATGCTCCCTGGTCAGGTTCATCACTCTGATGATCCTTACAAGGATACCAGACACTGGCACCCAATCCCTGGCAGGCTACGGTCATCCAGGGGCGTCCCTTATCATCTTTGCCCCAGATCCATCCGCCATCCCATGGAGGATATACAGCTTCACGGGGCTTACCCTGGAAATATATCTTGATGCTATGAAGAGTAACAGGGACTTTTCGCTGTAAGGCAGTCTTAGCTGCTACAAAGTTGAAATCTCCAAAATCAATGATATAAATATTCCCATCCCGTTTGAAAGCGGTGATTTTTTTGTTGTTGAAAATGATACTGTCAATTGCCATCGGTTGTTGGAGGTCAATCTGCATTTTTTTATTTCTGCCGTCGCTGTTGATATCAAAGCTTATTTGATTCCAGCCTTTAATGCTCTTTTTCTTATAGTCAGGGGCTACATAAATATTATAGGAAACAACATTCCACCAGGCTCTTTCAGGAGTAATACTGCCACGAAGCGTATCCTGCCGGGTGAACTGACCTTTATGGTTTAAAGGTTGTGCACAGGAAGAATAAAAAGTAAAAACCGATAAGTAAAGAATATAGAATGAACGGGCAATGTATTTCACGGTGATATGTTTTGTTAATGTAAATTTAAGCCTTGATTAGTAAGATGAAAGTTAAAAGTAATTGCATAAAACTGGCTGTCTCTGTTTTGATGGTAGTGCAAGTGAGTGGCTGTTACAGTAAAAAGAACAGCAAGGGGAATATATTCCACTATAATGAATTCAATGGTATTGCATCACTAGATCCTGCTTTTGCTAAAAGTCAGTCAACTATGTGGGCGGCACACCAATTGTACAATACGTTGGTGGAAATTGATGACAGTCTCCACATAATTCCTTCGCTGGCCAGAAGTTGGGATATTTCTGCAGACAGAACAGTTTTTACTTTTCATCTCCGGGATGATGTGTTCTTTCATGATGATGCTGTATTTCCGGGTGGCAAGGGCCGTAAGCTAACAGCTGCAGATGTTGAATATAGTTTTAACCGCATAATCGATAAGCAAACCGCAAGCCCGGGTTCATGGATATTTAATCGAAAGGTGGATACAATACAGCCTTTCAGGGCTATTGATGACACGACCTTTCAGGTAAAATTGCTCCGGCCATACATACCAATGCTCGGTATCATTTCTATGCAGTATTGTTCTGTGGTGGCGAAAGAAGCAGTTGAAAAGTATGGAACGGATTTTCGTCGTCATCCTGTTGGTTCAGGTCCTTTTCAATTTGTTGCATGGGAAGAAGGGCAGGCATTGGTGTTGAAGAAAAATCCTGATTATTTTGAAAAAGATAAAGAAGGTAAAAGTCTTCCATACCTGGATGGAATAAAGGTGTCCTTTTACGATAGTAAAGCAACAGAGTTTTTATTATTCCGGCAAAAGCAGCTTGATTTTATAAACGACATTGAAGCCTCATTCAAAGACGAAGTACTCACAAAAAAGGGAACGCTTCGCAAGGAATGGGAGGGTAAAATAGTATTGCGGACCAATCCTTATCTTAATATTGAGTATTTTGGGATCCTTGTTGATTCAACCAATGACCTGGTGAAAAACTCACCGATGCGGTCAAAGAGGATCAGGCAGGCTATAAACTATGGTTTTGACCGCCGTAAAATGATCCTTTATCTCCGAAATTCCTTAGGCACACCTGCCGAGTCAGGATTTGTTCCAATGGGATTGCCTTCATTTGATTCATCAGTGGTAAAAGGATATAATTATAATCCCGCAAAATCAAAACAATTGCTGGCAGAAGCTGGTTACCCCGGCGGTAAAGGATTGCCGACAATAAAATTACTGACGGTTGCTATTTATGCAGACATGGCTAATTTTATTGCAAAGCAATTAGAAGAATCTGGCATACCGGTGCAGGTGGAGGTTGTTCAAAAATCTTTGTTATTAACCATGACATCCAGTTCGACTGCAGCATTTTTCCGGGGAAGCTGGATTGCGGATTATCCGGATGCAGAAAATTATTTATCCGTTTTTTATTCTAAAAATCCGGCCCCTCCTAATTACACAAGGTATAAAAGTGCTGCTTTTGATGATGTTTTTGAGAAAGCCATCCGGGAGGATAACGATTCTATCCGTTATAAGCTTTACCAGCAAGCGGATAAGATTATGATTGAAGACGCACCAGTAGTGCCCCTTTGGTACGACAAAGTAGTTTGGCTGGTACAACCAGGCGTAAAAGGTTTTACACCAAATGCACTTAACCTATTAGAGCTGCGGAGAGTGAAGTTGCCAGAATAAGTTATTTGTATTCTACAGTCATTTCGCAAAGAATATTCTTATAGTAATGAAAAACTTTACTGTATGAGCCATCTGCTTTGTAGCAGAAGTTGTTCGTGATGTTTCCTCCATCAGGGCATTCGGTTCCCATGCCGGGGCTTTTTACCCGGTATTTAGTTATTCTGCCTTCATTATCATATTCAAAGTTTTTTTCTTGTAACAGTTTGCCTCTGGCGTCAAATAGTTTTTCTGTCAGTGGGGTTTCATACTCATCATAGGTGGTTTTTTTAATCGTCGACGGCTTCCCACCAACTACTGATTTTTCAACGGAAGAACGTTTGTCTTTGGAGTATTGAATTGTTGAAACAATTTTTTGAATATTCTTTTCATCAAAATACCAGTACTGGTAAATTTTTACGAGCCTTCCGGTAGTGTCGTAGGAGTAATTAGTATAATAACTTTTATCGTCAGGTAGAATTGTTTTGTTATCATAATCCCTGTTTTTTTCTTTTATAAGATACCCGTTTTGCCAGGTGTAATCATGATGTGTGCCCCCAACGCTAACTTCTTTTCCTGTATTATCATCGATGTAATAGTTCTCTACGGATAAGAGTTGGTTATTGCCATTTCTTGTAAACCGTATGATTTCAAAATATTTGCCATACTCGCCAAACCTTTTTGTTTCTGTCACATAGCCCTCTCTGTTAAAATTATAAGACATCATCGGGTAGCTGTCATGCAGTAACGTATATGTAGTATCCTTGCCGAGTACCTTAAAGCTTTTAGAAGTAATATTGATAGTAACTGTTCGAATATTTTTCCCGGAAATGTATTCTGGCTCAAAAACCTCTTCATAATCATGCCCAAAACGGGGATAGAACTGGTTACAACAAACACATACATCATCAGCCTGAGTGAAAGCTGTAGTAAAGGCAAGGCTTGTTGCGATTATCAGTAGTATTTTTCTCATAAGGCAATTTGTAATCAGATGCCGGGTGGAGAAAGTTGCATAAACTGCGGCTCGTTTTAAGTCAGAAATTCTTTGTTTGTGCTCAAATTTCTTTCAGAAGGCGAGCTTAGGAAATTTTTTTTAGAGCCCGGAAAATCAGTTTTAGCCTTTGAATTGTATTTTCCCTATTCAAAATAGCATAGGAAATATACGTTGACTATTGCATGTTTCCACAAGTCATATTACATTTGACCTGCGAGTAAAAAAACAGGTACATTTTCTAATTAGTACCGTAGCTTTTGAAAGCATATCCAACCTCCTCTGACAAACCAGAATCACAACCCTAGTTAAAACTAAAAACCGTACTTATGAAACGTTTCTTTACACTTAGTGTAATGTTCATCGCTGTATTAATAGCAGCATCAAAGGAAGCAGCTTCACAGCAAGCCCCTCTTTACAAGTTTACTTCTTACACATTGGACTCTGGAACTGCCAACACTACTGGGGCTGTTTACCGTTTTGCCAATGTATTTGCTGGAGTAGATGCATTTATTAAAGTTACTGGTATGTCAGCTGGTATTTCATTACGGGATATAGACAGGACTGCAGATGGGTATCTTGAGGCTTTTCAACCCGAGTATCGAATTTCTGGAAATACAAACGGGTATATTGATTTCAATATAACGTATGTGATTGCCGGCACAAATACGATTGTAAGCCAACCCGTTGTTGCAGCATCTGGATTGGATATTGACGGCAGTTCCAGCGGTGCTAGTCTTTTAAAGGAGTTTAACAGGATTGATATGGGTGGTGGTGTTCATGAGTATAATTCATACAATAGCCAGATAATTATATCGCAAACCGGTACTGCCTTTACTGCAACAAATGCCACTGGTATTTTATTTGGAGCACTGGTAGATACTGCCGCTAAGGAAGTAATGTTTACCGTTACTTCGAACAATGTATCTTCGATGACTTACCGTGTAGGAGCAAACAACCAGACCAGCAATAGCAGCACCAGGTATGCCAGTCTTTATTTCCAGAAATTTACTTACCAGCATTTTCCTGTTGCTATCTCAAGCTTGTTATCATTTGACGGGTCTGAGAACAATAATAAGATCAGCTTGCAATGGGACATGATCACAGATAAGGCGAATAAAGTTATTCTGGAAAGAAGTTATTCTTCAACTGATTTCAGTAAGGTGGCAGAGTATGACATAAATATTGATGGCAGCAGGAAAACTTTCAGGTATACTGATAACTCTGTAACGGGTAGTGTTGTATTCTACCGTTTAAAGTCAATAGGTGTGACCGGCCATATTGAGTATAGTAACATCTTGTCATTCAGGCTTAGCGCAGAAACAAAGAAGGACTTGCATGTGTATCCCTCGGTAATACAAACTTACACTACTGTAAGTATTGATGTTGCAGAGAAAACTAATGCCGTGTTGCTGGTTACTGATTTTTCTGGCAGAACCGTTAAGCAACAACAAATAACGCTTAACGCAGGTAGTAATAATATAACTGTAAACGGATTTGAAAGATTTTTAAAAGGGAACTATGTTGTGTCTGTGAGAACAAACTCCGGGTTATTTACAAAACAGGTAGTTATTCAATAAACTCTTTTTTGATATTCTTCTATCAAAAAGGCGGGAATGACCCGCCTTTTTGAATTGTTATGTCAGATAGATTATGAATCAGTTCTGTCTTAACTTATTCTTGAAGACCTTTCTGAATTTATCCAATTTAGGCCTTATTACGATCTTGCAGTAGGGGTTAGAGTTTTCATTGTTTTCAAAATACTGCTGATGATAATCCTCGGCAGGATAGAATTTGGTAAAAGCGGTGATCTCTGTAACAATGGGGTTTTCAAAAGCACCACTTTTGTCTAATTCTGCTTTATACTTTTCTGCTTTTTCTTTTTGTTCAGGAGTGTGATAGAAGATACCACTGCGGTATTGGGTACCAACATCTGCTCCCTGGCGGTTAAGCGTAGTCGGGTCGTGGGTCTCCCAGAACACTTCAAGTAATTCATCAAATGTAATTTTTGCTGGGTCATAAATTATCTGAAGGCATTCTGCATGGCCGGTTTCGCCGGAGCATACTTGTTTGTAAGTTGGGTTGTCCACGTTGCCACCTGTGTATCCTGAAGTAGCACTGATAACTCCATCCAGTTCCTCAAAAATTGCTTCTGTACACCAAAAACATCCGTTCGCAAAAGTGGCTATCTCTGTTGCAGGTAATGGTTGTTGATTCTTAGGTTCCATATTATTATCCATAGTTAATTTAGTACTTGAGGTGGGAGATTTTTGAGCACAGGACAAGAGTGTTGTCAATCCTATGATCGCAGATGTCAGCTTTATTTTCATACAATAGGGTTTAAATTTTATCATTGTAAATTTCATGCAATTTATCCGCATATCAATTGCTTGTTTTGTAAGTTGCGTGACATTCGCTGGTTTTTGAGTATTCATTAACACTATAACTGTTAACAAAACTATCTACGAACGGTTCAGTAAAAGAGATGTCAGATGAAATTCCTTATTATAGCTTTAACAACTATTATTTTTTCAGCCTGTCAATCCAGCAATATGAAACAGGAAAAAATTACCACCTACGCCTTTCGCCTGAAACCGGGCGATGACCTGAAAGCCGGTATCGAAAAGCTAATTAAGGAAAATAATATCCGGGCAGGGTGGATAGCCACCTGTGTTGGCAGTTTGACAGATTATACTATCCGCTTTGCCAACCAAGCGGAAGGGACTAAAGGATCAGGCCATTTTGAAATTGTCAGCCTTGTTGGTACTGTCAGCATTAACGGATCACATATTCATATCAGTATCAGCGACAGCACTGGCAATACTACAGGTGGTCATTTAATGTCAGGCTGTAAAATTTATACTACAGCCGAGATTGTGATTCAGGCGTCGGATAAATTTGAATTTACACGGGAAAAAGACGGCAGCACTCCATGGGAAGAACTACAGGTAAAAGAGAAATAAACCTGCTTAGACCAGACTCGTTAATTTCGCATCTCATTAAAACCGAAAGGTACCTGCAGGGTATGAAACTATTTCCCGAATCAGCATACATTCAGCTTGAATTTAATAAGGTAAAAGAGTTATTGGCAAATTATTGCCAGACTGACCATGCACGGCATAAAGCCCGGCAGCTTCGCATTCATACCCGGAAGGAGTTTGTAGAAACTGAACTTAAGCAAAGCCATGAATACAGGCAATTGATTGACAATAGTATTTATTTCCCCAACGATTACGTTCTTAATTTGTCAAAAGAGCTAAAGTTACTATCCATCCCGGGTGCTTTATTGAGTGGTGAGGAATTACAACAAATAAGGAAGCTCTCAGAAAGTATCGAAAAGATATTCCGCTGGTTTGACAGCGAAAGGAAGCTGGCTTATGAAGCACTGGCAAAAATTATTAGCAACACTTATTATGAAAAGGTGGTTGCCGAAATGATAAACGAGGTGCTTGACGAATACGGGCAGGTAAAAGATAATGCGTCTGATGCTCTCAAAGATATCAGGATGAGCTTGTATCGGAAACGAAATGAATTGCGGAGACTTTTTGATAAGATCGTTGCAAAGCTTAACAAGCAGGGGCATCTTGCTGAGATTGAAGAGAGTTTTATGAATGGCAGAAGGGTACTGGCTGTATTTGCTGAGCAAAAGCGAACTGTAAAAGGAATATTGCATGGAGAAAGCGACAGCCGAAAGACAGCTTTTGTGGAGCCTGAAGAAACAATCGAACTCAATAACACTATTTATGAACTGGAAAGCGAAGAGCAAAAAGAAGTTTACAGAATATTGAAGGAACTGACAGCGAGGTTATCTGTTTATTCCTCATTGCTGAATAGCTGGCACGAAGTAATAGGTGAATTTGATTTTACAAGGGCAAAAGCAAAATTGGGAGTTGAGATAAAAGGCGAGTATCCGTCCGTTACAGACAAAGCTCATGTTCATTTACTTGAAGCCTACCATCCGTTATTGTACTTGTATAATCAGCGAACGGGCAAGCCCACAATTCCTGTTTCCATAACATTGGATGAAACAAGAAGGATATTGGTTATCAGTGGTCCCAATGCCGGGGGTAAAACAGTAACGATGAAAACCGTTGGCCTGTTGCAGATGATGGTGCAAAGTGGTTTATTGGTACCGGTTCATCCTTCATCCCAGTTTGGGATATTCAAGCAACTGATGATTCATATTGGTGACACTCAAAGTATCGAATTTGAGTTAAGTACATACAGCAGCCATCTGTTACACATGAAGCATTTCATGGAGGAAGCAAATGGCCGTACGTTGTTTTTTATAGATGAACTGGGCAGCGGAAGTGATCCAAACCTGGGGGGTGCATTTGCTGAAGTTATTTTGCAGGAACTGGCGAAGAAACATGCTTTCGGCATTGTGACGACTCATTATCTCAATCTAAAAGTAATGGCGGGTAAAACGGCTGGTATTATCAACGGTGCGATGGCTTTTGATGAAAAGAACCTGCAGCCTTTATATAAACTGCTGGTCGGCAAGCCAGGTAGTTCCTACACTTTTTCTATTGCTGAAAGGATTGGATTGGATAAGAACCTGATCAACCGGGCACGGCAGTTGGTGGATGAAGATCAATTTCGTCTTGATAAACTCCTGAACCGGACTGAACAAGATCTGCAGGACCTTCAGAAGAAAGAAAAAGATCTTAACCAGCTGATGAAAGAGAACGAACGGTTAAAAAAGGATATGCAGCTGACGCTGGACAAAGAAAAGCATCGTCAGCAGGTGGAATTATTAAAAGAACAGAATCGTATTTCAGAAGACCGAATTGCTTACTTGAAGGATATGGAAAGAAAGTTGAAGCAGATGCTTATTGAATGGCGAAAAGAAGAAAATAAAAATAAACTGATAAAACAAATGGAGGCTTTACTTTTCAAAAAGGATGAAAAGAAAGTTGTTAGTAAAATGCAGAAGAAGATTGATTCAAAATTCAGTGAGGTGGGGGGAGAGATCAAAATCGGGGATAAGGTAAAGATGAAAAAAAACCACCAGGTAGGAGAAGTAATAGAAATGCGGGGCAAAAGGGCAGTGGTAAAGATTGGATTGCTTCCTATGCAGGTAGATATAAAGGATCTGGTTGTAGTAAAGGAGAAGAAAACAGAAGAAAAATAAAAAAGCGAAACCTTACGGGGTTTCGCTGCATATTTAATGAGTGTGTAAGTCAGCTGTGAATATAATTTTGAAGCTGGTTGATGGTTTCTTTCTGCGCCAAAATGGTTTCCTTCACCACGTCACTCATCGAGATAATACCGGTAAGCTTATTGTTTTCAAATACGGGCATGTAACGGATATTCTTTTCAGTCATTAATTGCATGCAGTGTTCAATGCTGTCTGCCGGGCTTACAAACGGCAGGTCGGTTGACATGATCTCTGATACTTTTGTTGTAGTGGAGTTTTTACTTTTTAATATCACTTTCCTGGAATAATCTCTTTCTGTCATAATGCCAAGATATTCTTCGTTTTTCATTACCACCACAGAGCCTATATTTTTTTCTGCCATTATTGTTAACGCTTCCATCACTGTTGCGTCAGGTGTTACTGTTACAGGGGAAATGCCTTTTCGGGTAATTACTGATGATACTTTATTCATGTGGCAATGTTTCTGAGTGAAATTTACGAAAAGATACGACCTGCCCCAAAAACTATTTACCCGATTCTTCTTTTTGAATGATCATTTTCCGGGCAATAAAGGAGCTTGTCATTAATAATACCACCGAAACGGCAAAAAGGGTAGTGCCGGCTTCCAGTTTGGATACGATGATACTGGAGTCGAATTTCATATTAAGTATCAGTACTGCGACTACAAACACATCCAGCATTGACCATTTGTTGATTATTTCTAAGGCAGTTGCAAAAATACCATGACGGGGTAACTTTCTGCCCAGCAGCGTAATGAAAAGGAAAATATATTTTATGATGGGGAAGATGATTGTAAAAAAAAGCAGCAGCAATCCTATAAAAATTTCTCCTTTGTCAAAAAAATACCTGAAAGATGTGCTGATGTAAACATAATCGCTTTTAATAGTAAACGGGCCTATACCAAAACCGGATTGCAGTAATGGATACATAAATCCCATTACAAAAAAAATAAGAGAGGCAATCAGTATGATTATGGCTATCCACTTTTTATCATTCCTGTCTTTCATCGGTTCAAGGTATAAAACATAGTGCAAAAACCATTTCCTTTTTATAACTTGTAACTGATTTCGGGACAAAGCTGATGGACCAAAAACCTGCCACCATAAAAGAAATAGCCAGCCGTCTGAACGTTTCTGTTTCAACGGTTTCAAGGGCATTGCATAATCATCCCAGTATTGGCCTTCGTACTAAAATGCAGGTTCAGAAATTAGCTGAAGAGCTAAACTATGAACCTAACCAGGCAGCTATTTCATTCAAACAGGGAAAAACGATGACCATTGGTGTTATTCTACCCAACCTGGGCGAAGAATATTTTTCAATGGCTATCAATGGTATTGAGGATGTGGCCACTCAGAATAAATACACTGTTCTTATCGGCCAATCGCATGACAATACGGAAAGGGAGCAACAGATCGCTGATACGATGCGTCGTCAAAGGGTGGATGGCCTGATAGTTTCACTTGCTAAAACAACAAAGTCATTCGGTCATTTTGAACAACTCAAAAAATACGGCATCCCGGTGGTTTTTTTTGACAGGGTACCCGATCTGCCGGATGCTTACACTGTTTCCTGCAATCTTGAAAACAGTTCTGTTGAACTGGTTGACTGGTTGGTGGGCAAGGGGCATAAGCAGATTGCCTTCATTAAAGGCCCGGACACTCTGATTCATTCAAAACAACGATTAAACGGTTATTACCAGGGTCTAAAGAAGCATAAGCTTAAAGCTGATGCAGCATTTGTTGTTTCAACAGATCTGAGCAGAAAGAAAACGCAGGATGCTATGCATAAATTGCTGGCATTAAAAAGCAGGCCTTCCGCTGTTATTGCATTTAATGATTATGTGGCATTGGATGCCACAAAATATGCCCGTAGCCAGGGGTTGAAGATCAATAAAGATATTGCTTTCGTTAGCTACGCCAACCTTCCTATTACTAGTTACCTTGATGAACCACCATTAGCATCAGTTGAACAATTCCCTTATCAGCAGGCTGAGAAAGCAACTGATATTTTACTACAGCTCATTCAGTCAAAAGGTGCTGATGAAACCATCCCCTTAAAAATTGTGCTGGAAAGCAAAGTAGTGGTGAATAAAGGAGAGTAAAGTATTTTCAAATATCTCTCGAAAAAGTTGCAGGAAGCCGGATTGCCGGAAGTTGCTATTAACTAATAGTGTCTTTGAATTGTAACATGTGTGACAGGGCTGTAGAAAAACGAAACCCGATGTAGCAATTGCTTTCATCGGGTTTGGGGCGGAGAGAGAGGGATTCGAACCCCCGGACCTTTTGGGTCAACGGTTTTCAAGACCGCCGCATTCGACCGCTCTGCCATCTCTCCGGGTGCAAAATAAACGTCTCATCCTTTATCTTCCAAATAATAATCCTGCATCAACTAATTTCGCAGCAAACACATTTAATTGAAGCATTTAAAAGCTCTCAATAAATATTTCTGGAAATACCGTATCCGACTTGGAATAGGGGTGATATTTATTTTTTTATCTAACTATTTCAACGTCCTTTCGCCGCAGGTTACAGGTTTTGTTATTGATTATGTTCAGCAATTATTTCCGGGATACACAGCGCCTAAGAATCCGCCAAAGTATGATGCGCTGGTCAATGAGATAACCGGGAGCATAGCTGGTTCAGGTTACAGCTGGGTAAAAGTGGTGGCACTTTGTGGCATTACTATTTTATCGCTGGCATTGCTCCGTGGTTTCTTTTTGTTCCTGATGAGACAGACTATCATTGTAATGAGCCGACATATTGAGTACGACCAAAAGAACGAGGTTTATAAGCATTACCAGCAACTTGATACAGCTTTTTACAAAACTCATAGCACTGGCGACCTGATGAACAGGATTGCTGAAGATGTAAGCCGTGTAAGAATGTTTACAGGACCGGCTATCATGTACCTGGCCAATCTTGTTGCCATCATTTCACTTAGCGTTTTTTTTATGCTGAAAAGGGATGCTGAGCTTACTTTGTATGCATTGGCACCTTTACCCATCCTTGCCATTACTATTTATTTTGTCAATAACACTATAAATAAGAAAAGCGAACAGATACAGGAATCGTTATCCGATCTTACTACCAATGCACAGGAATCATATTCAGGTATCAGGGTGATAAAGTCTTTTGTCCAGGAAAAAGCTATGTTGGGATTCTTTGCAAAAAACAGCGAAGAGTATAAAAAGAATGCCATTGGCCTTGCAAAAGTGGAAGCTGTTTATTTTCCTTCCATCACATTTTTAATAGGGTTAAGCACTCTGCTTACTATTATGATCGGTGGTCTGCATCATATCGCCAATCCTGATAAAACCAATCTTGCCACCATCGTTGAGTTTGTAATGTATGTTAATATGCTGACGTTCCCGGTTAGTGCAATTGGGCTAACAGCCAGCATGATTCAACGGGCTGCTGCTTCTCAGAAAAGGATCAACGAATTTTTAGATACTACACCAACTATTCAAAATCCTCCTGTTGCAATTAAGGAGCCTTTACAAGGCAACATCGGGTTTGAAGATGTGAATTTCATTTATCCTCACACCGGTATTCATGCATTGAAGAATTTCAACCTCCAGATAAAAAAAGGGGAGAAGGTCGCAATTGTTGGAAGAACTGGCAGTGGTAAATCCACCGTAGCACAGTTGTTACTTCGAATGTATGATGTAAGCAGTGGGAAAATTGAACTGGATAAAAAGGATATTCAAAAACTGGACCTGGCCTCATTAAGGGAGCAGATCAGTTATGTGCCGCAGGATGTTTTTCTCTTTAGTGAAACCGTAGAGAATAATATTGGGTTTGGTTTGGGTAAAACAGACAGAACTGCGATTGAAAGAGCTGCCAGGCAGGCAAGTGTTGATAAGGAAATAGCCGGATTTACGCAACAATACGATACCCTGATTGGCGAAAGAGGAGTAACACTGAGTGGTGGCCAAAAACAACGGATATCTATTGCAAGAGCTTTGATCAAAAACCCTAATCTTGTCATTTTTGACGACTGCCTTAGTGCTGTTGATGCCCGGACAGAAAAGGAAATAATCGGGAACCTGAATGAATACCTGCAGGACAAAACGGCCATTATCATCACACATAGAATTTTCTCTCTTTTCAGTTTTGACAAGATCGTTGTATTGGAAAACGGTGAAATAGTTGAGCAGGGAACCCATCAGCAACTGATGGGGATGAATGGATATTACTCGGGCCTCTATGCCCGCCAGCAGGAACAGGAAAAGGGTTTAAACGGGACAGACGCTGAAAACTAAGGTATTATAACTTTTTAGTGAGGTTTGGCTGTTTCAAAAACATCTCTATATTTGTGACTTCCAAAACCAAAGCAATTCCTTAACTGCTAAAAACTTACAAAGTGGCGTACGAGAATAATGACAAGAAAATGGAGAGCATTTACAGTAAACGCATCCGTGCCGGAAAAAGAAGGACCTACTTCTTCGATGTAAGAGCTACCCGTGGCAATGATTATTACCTGACAATTACCGAAAGCCGTAAACGGTTTGATGACAATGGTTACGACCGTCACAAGATATTTTTGTACAAGGAAGATTTCAATAAATTCATTAAGGCATTAGGTGAAGCTGTAGATTATGTAAAAACAGAACTGATGCCCGACTTTGATTTCGATGCATTCAATCATGATGAAAATCCTGATGAATTTAACCAGCATGCTGATTCCGCTGACAATAACACAGCTGTTCAAGCGGCAACAGAGGTCATTGCAGAGAAAAGTGAAGAGGTTGTTGCTCCGGTAGCTGAATCTAACCCCGCGGCTGACAAGAGTGCAGAAGAGGTCGACAAATGGTAATACCCCTCCGGTCTGAACTAATTGAACTAAATAATGTATAACAAATCAACCTGCTTGCGGCAGGTTTTTTTGTTTAGAAAACCGCCCCCCGTGAGGGCTGCGTCAGCTCGTTTTTGACCTATTATCAGCTTAGAGGCGGTTTTTTCAGGTATGGGCATAATTTTTTTATTAAATAATCTAAAAAAAATTATCTTACGCCCCGGATTATGGACTTTGCCGGCGGACACCGGTAACAATCAATCATTTAAAATCTCTATTATGCAACCAAAATTTACTCAACGAAGTTTGGTGTACTTCTTTACGAGACTATCAATGCTTACATTATTGATGGTTTCAACAACACTACTTTCATATGCTCAAACAGGGCGGAAGGTTAATCAGCAATCAGATGCTGATCGCCGGGCCCGCACTCAGGAGAAAATCAGAATTGAACAATTCGGAAGATCTATTGGAAATGCTACTGCAACAGCAACCAATGATGTTGGTCTTAGAACTGCACCAGCACCACAAAATGTTGCTGCCAGAACAGAGGCTATTTGTGCAACATTTACGGGTTCTTTGGGTGCTCCCGATCCTACCATGACTGGCCGTTTGAACCGTAATGGCGTACAAGGTGTATGTCCCGGCCCTAAGCCTTTTGCCGGAACACTTGCTGGCAACACGTATTATGATACTTATACCTGGACTAATACTTCAGGCTTGTCACAGTGTGCTACTTTTACACTCAGCACAACTGATGCAGCCACCAACATTGAATTTGGAGTATGGAATGGCAGCTTTAACCCTGCTAACCTGGCTACCAACTTTTTTACCGATCCGGGACTGAGCAGCGGTACTCCTCCGAATAACACGGTGTGCAGTGCCATCGTAGCTGCCGGTCAGACGCTGGTATTTGTAGTGTTTTCACCGAATGCATTGGCAACAGCCAGCAACTATACACTGACCGTTGATATGCCAATATGTTCTTCAGCTCCTTGTTCCGGTACTCCAACACCAGGGAATACAATCGCATCTGTTCCTACCGTTTGTGCAGGAACAAACTTTACTTTGTCATTACAGAATACAACAGCCGGTTCAGGTGTTACTTATCAATGGCAGTCCGGTCCTTCTGCTGCCGGTCCCTGGACAAATGTACCAGGTGGTACTAACCCAACTTTAAATACAACTCAGTCTGCAGCTACTTTCTATCAGTGTATTGTTACCTGTGGTGCTAACTCTGGTACATCTACCCCGGTTAGTGTTGCACTTACGCCTGTTACAGGATGTTATTGTATACCTCCGGGTACAGACTGTACGGATGATGATGTGATATTGAGAGTTAGAATAAGTACACTGGATAATGCATCTACCTGCGGTACAGGTCCGCCTGCAGGTTATACTAACTATACTTCTACTGTGGCTGCCCCTGTTGTATATGCAGGTGCAGGTAATCCTCTTACAGTTAATGTTCCTACAACATTTACCGAGCAAGTAGCTGCATGGATAGATTACAACCAGAATGGAGTTTTTGAAGCTTCAGAGTACACCAACCTTGGCAGCAATGCTGCTGGTGGTCAGCTTGTGGGCAATATCAATATCCCTGGTTCAGCTCTTACTGGTGTTACAAGGATGCGAGTAAGGGTAAGATTCGCCACTGCATTAGGATCAGGAGATGCTTGCCTTGGTTATACTTTTGGCGAAACAGAAGATTATAACGTAAACATTCAGCCTTGTGTGCCTATCACTATTACTGGTAGCCCTTCCAGTGCTTCAGTTACCTGTGGTAATAATGCAAGCTTTACAGTAACTACAACAGGAAGTATTCCTGCTTATGTATGGGAGTTCAGACCAAATGCTTCAACTGCATGGCAGTTTGTACCCAATGCTGCTCCATATTCTGGTATTAATACAGCCACACTTACATTAACAAATGTATCTGCAGCGTATAATGGATACCAATACCGGGCAGTGGTTACAGGTGGTTGCTCTGCAACAGACTTCTCCAACTTTGCAACATTGACAGTTAACCCGATTGTTCCGGCAGTTACTCCACCTTCAGCTACTATTTGTGTTGGAACTGTTCAGTCATTGTCATTGACTAATACATTGGGCAATACTGATCTGATCTCTGAAGGCTTTAATGTGGTATCGCCATTGCCTGCAGGATGGTTTGCACAGAATAATAGTACACCTGTTGGTACCACTGGCTGGTTCCAGGGCAATACTGCTGTATTCCCTGCACAAAGTGGTCCTGCGACTTCTTACATTGGAGCAAACTTTAATAATGTAACAGGTGCTAATACGATCAGCAACTGGTTGCTTACACCTGCTGTAGCAATTAAGAACGGAGATATATTCAGCTTCTGGACAAGAACACTTACAGGGGTAGCTTTCCCAGACAGGTTAGAAGTAAGAATGAGCACCAATGGTGCAAGCACCAATGTGGGAGCTACAAATGCAAGTGTGGGAGATTTCACCACTTTGTTGCTGACCATTAACCCGTCATTATCATTAACTGGTTATCCGGAAACCTGGACACAGTACACTATTACTGTTTCTGGTCTTGGTGCTCCTGTAACCGGCCGTATGGGATTCAGGTATTTTGTAACCAATGGCGGACCAGCAGGTGCAAACTCGGATTATATCGGTATTGATAATGTAGTGTTTACTTCAACAGGTGGTACTGCGCAAGGTATATGGACTGGCCCTGCCGGAACCATGTGGACTAATGCAGGTGCAACTACTCCTTATGTTGCAGGAACACCGTTATCTACTATCTATGTAAACCCAACGGTAACTTCAAACTACCAGGTAAACTTTACAACTCTTACACCATGTACTTCAGCTACAACGACAGTACCGGTTTCAGTTGTTAACCCGGTTGTATTAACAACCAGCCCTGCTAACAGAGCGGTTTGTGTTGGTGGCAGCACTACCTTCACTGCAGCTGCAACTGGTGGTCCTTTAACCTATCAGTGGCAGGTAAGCACAGATGGTGGATTGACCTATTCAAACATAGCTGGTGCAACAGCAGCATCATATACATTGTCTCCTGTAACAACAGCGATGAACAATAACCGCTACCGTTGTGCAATAACTGCAGCTCCTTGTGTAGGAACTACCAACTCAACTGCTGCAATACTGACAGTAAATTCATTGCCAACTGTAACAATATCTGCACCTGATCTGTCATTGACTCCTGGTCAGACAACAACAATCACTGCAACAAGCAGCCCTGCTGCAGCAACAGCTACAAGCTGGAGCTGGACGCTGAATGGCTCTGCGATCAGTGGAACAACAAATACCCAGGTGGTAAATGTTGATGGCTTTGGAACATACAATGCAAGGGTGACTGATGTGAACGGTTGTGTGAATACTTCTAACGACCTGACTATCGGTGCCGAAGCTTCCGACAGGCTGTGGATCTATCCAAACCCAAATGAGGGTGTTTTCCAGGTGAGATTATATTACTCTGGTGCTCCAACAGAGAGAAGAGTGGTATCAATCTACAAGGCCAACGGTCAGTTAGTACAAAACAAAGAGTTCGTACTTACAGAGATAAGCAATCCTTATCTGCGTATGGACTTCGATTTAGGTGTTCTTGCAGCAGGAACTTATGTAGTAAGTGTTGTGAACGAGTACACTAATAAGACAGTATCGGGCCTGGTAGTAATCCAGCATTAATACCAGCTTTGAGCTAATACTTTTAGTCCCTCCTGTTTACAGGAGGGACTTTTTTTATTGATGCCGGCTCGGAGAGAATGTGTTCAAGAAATCATCAGCTTCTGCAATAAAGCAAAACCAAATTGCAGTTATTCCTTTCAGGCAATTATCATTGTAACTATTGGAAGAGGGTTATCTGGAAACTATAAACCTAAATGGATTTGAACCATTAGGTATTTGCCCTGGCTGTATTCTGTTTGGAGAATAATTAAAGTTAAACGGACTGTTATCGGCTATGTTAGGCATTGTCTGAAACTGAAGCATATCAGGTTGCACACAAGGCATATTGTAACCACTTATAGTAACCACTTTGTCGCCATTTGGTAAAGTGTAATAATTTTCAGGCTTGTTGCCTAAATAGATATTACTGTAAGTTTTGGGCTTATTAAGGGGAAGTATAATGTTATTCTTTTCTTCAGATTTTTTGTCTTCTACATTTTTCTTTAGCAAGTGCTTTTGAATATCAAACAAATCATTTTGCTGGGCTGAAGCAGAAGAAAACGCAGCTATTCCGAAAAGAAGAAAAACCTTTTTCATAAATGTGCTTTAGACAACTTGAAATTAGGTTTATTTTCTCATTTGCTTCCACGCATTGATTAAGCCGTTGGTGGATGAGTCATGATTACGCACCGGTTCATTTGTATCTAATTCAGGTAAAATTTTATTAGCCAATTGTTTACCTAATTCCACACCCCATTGGTCGAAGCTGTAAATGTTCCAGATAACGCCTTGTGCAAATATTTTATGCTCATAAAGGGCAATTAACTCTCCGAGTGTAAAAGGCGTAATCTTTTTTACCAGGAAAGAATTGGTTGGCCTGTTGCCGGCAAAAATTTTATAGGGGAGAAGCTTGACGATGTCTTCGGATGAAAGTCCCTGCTTCTCCAATTCTTTTTCAGCTTCATCTTCTGCTTTTCCATTCATCAGAGCTTCTGTTTGTGCAAAAAAATTGCTGAGCAATTTTGTATGATGGTCGCCGATGGGATTGTGACTTTGTGCCGGGGCAATAAAGTCACAAGGAATTAATGGTGTACCCTGGTGGATCAACTGGTAAAAAGCATGCTGACCGTTAGTACCAGGTTCGCCCCAGATAACCGGGCCAGTGGCATATTCAACCGGTTCACCATTGCGGTCCACCGTTTTACCATTACTTTCCATATTACCTTGCTGGAAATATGCAGCGAAGCGGTGCAAATACTGATCGTATGGAAGAATAGCTTCTGATTGCGAGCCAAAGAAATTTGTATACCAAATGCCTAATAAGGCCATTAGTACAGGTATGTTTTTATCAAAGGAGGTATTGGCAAAATGATTGTCTGTATTGTGAGCACCTTTTAGTAATTGTTCAAAATTTTTGTATCCAATTGTCAGTGTTATGGATAAACCGATAGCACTCCATAAAGAGTAGCGGCCGCCTACCCAATCCCAAAATTCAAACATGTTCTTTTTATCAATGCCAAATTTTACAACCTCCTTCTCGTTGGTTGAAAGGGCCACGAAATGTTTGGCAATATGCTTCTCCTGTTTTGCTTTTTTCAGGAACCAATCTCTTGCCGTATGGGCATTGGTCATGGTTTCCTGGGTGGTAAACGTTTTGGAAGCAATAAGAAATAAGGTTCGTTCCGGGTTTACCTTTTTAAGCGTTTCTGCGATATGAGTACCGTCAACGTTTGATACGAAACAGGTTTCAATATCATCAAGCCAATAGGGCTTTAAGGCTTCTGTTACCATTTGTGGCCCAAGGTCACTTCCACCAATGCCGATGTTGACAATATATTTAATTTTCTTTCCGGTATAACCTCTGAATTTACCAGAGTGCACAGCATCGGAAAACGATTTCATCTTGCGAAGCACTCTTTTTACTTCAGGCATTACATCAAGCCCTTCGGCGAAAACAGGGTGGTCAGAAAAATTCCTCAGGGCTGTGTGCAGCACCGAACGTTTTTCTGTTTCGTTTATCAGGTCGCCGTTGAACATAGCGGTGATTGCATCTTTCAGTTTACATTCACCAGCCAGTTGGAGCAGCAGCTGAATTGTTTTGTCAGTAACAATATTTTTGGAATAATCGAATACCAACTTATCCATACACAGAGAGTATTTTCTAAAGCGTTCCTTATCATTGGCGAAGAGATCTCGCAAATGAACAGGTTTCATCTGTGTTGAATGTTCCTGTAGCTCTTTCCAGGCTTTTGTTGACGCAGGATTGACTTTTGGTAACATGATTTCTAAGATACTATAGTTGGTTAAAGACTTCGATAGTTTTGGAGACCATTTCTTTACTGATATCCAAATGAACAACCAGCCGGACCCGGTTGGGTGAAATAGCATATCCGAGAATAGAAAATTCTTTCAGTTTCGCCACCAGGGCAGGGGCTGAAATACTATTATCCAATTCAAAGATGATAATATTAGTTTCAACAGGCAGTACCAAGGTTACAAATCCTTTTTTTTCTATGGCTGCTGCTATCTGCCTGGCATGTGCATGATCTTCTGAGAGCCTTTCAATATTATTACGCAAAGCGTAGATTCCTGCAGCTGCAATAAAGCCTGCCTGCCGCATACCTCCGCCAAACACTTTTCTTATTCTCCTGGCTTTTTTAATGAAATTGTTCTTGCCCAATAATAAACTTCCGACAGGGCAACCTAAACTTTTACTCAGGCAAATGGAAATGCTGTCAAAAACTTCACCATATTGCTTTGGGCTCTCTCCTTTTGCTATTAAGGCATTCCATAGCCGGGCACCATCCAGGTGAAAGGCAAGATTGTTCTCTTTGCAAACAGCCTGTATCTTTTTTATTTCCTCAAAATCATAACAACTGCCACCTCCGCGGTTGGAAGTATTTTCCAGGGAAACTAAACTTGTATGTGCCCGGTGTGCATCATCAGGTTGAATGGCGGCTTTTACCTGCTCTGCTGTAATCCTGCCAAAATTTCCTTGCAAAAGTTTTACTGAAGCTCCGGAGTTAAAAGCAATACCGCCTCCTTCATACTGATAAACATGGGAACTTTCATCGCAGATCACCTCATCGCCGGGTTGGGTATGGCATTTGATGGCAACCTGGTTCGTCATGGTACCAGAAGGACAAAAAAGGGCCGCTTCCATGCCAAACATACTGGCTCCGATGTTTTCTAATTCATTGATAGAAGGGTCTTCTCCAAACACATCATCGCCTACTTTGGCAGTCATCATGGCTTCCAGCATGGCTGCTGAAGGTTTGGTTACCGTATCTGATCTGAAATCAATTGTCATCTTGAGAATTTATCCGCAATATACTCCGTTCACTCCTGAAAAATGTTGGTTTGCGAATGACTTACTGCCATAACAGCAGCTTTTTTTAACTTTCCCCCCAAATTCATGAAGGATCAAATACTGATACAAGTAGCTCTCATTTTCGGTTCAACGGCATTGTTTGCAGTGGCTATTTACCTGCTTTCGATTTATAACCGCCTTTATAGTGGTGTAAAAAAATCATGGTTACGCCACAATTTATCTGTTTTGAGTATTGGCTTGTTGGTGATGTGTGCATTTCTTGCTTTAGAAATTCCTAACATTATTCAACGCTTTGGTAAGGCCGGTCTTTGGGGGTTATTGTTTAAGAAAGTCCTGCAGAGTGGGCTTATTATCTTATTTGTTTTTAATGTAGTTGCTCTTGTCAGCCGTATTACTGCTGTAAAAAAAATGTCATTTATCAAGCATCATGCTGTGGTTTTTATCACTATTGTTTTTTCTGCATTATTCATTTACAGCCTTGTTAATTACGTTGATAACGGGATGAAGATAAATGCAGAGGAGTTTCACGGGACATTGATATTTGCCTATTTTAATTCTGCGCTAACCGGGTTGATTTATACTGGTTTTAAATATGTTGAGCTTGACCGTAAGCGTAAATTGAACGAAAAAGAACTGGAATTATCACGGTTGGGGGCTCTGAAAACAAAAGCAGAGCTGGATGCCCTTCACTCAAAGATCAACCCTCACTTTTTATACAATGCTTTGAATTCAATTGCTGACCTTTCTGTTACCGATGGAAAAAAGGCAAGAAAAATGACAATAGCCTTATCTGACTTATTTCGTTACAGTATCAATTACAGCAACAATAATTATTCTACCGTCAGGGATGAAGTAGAAATGGCCAATGTTTATTTGCAAATAGAAAAAATAAGATTTGAGGATAAATTGAGTTATTCGCTCCGGGTAGATGAAGAGTTAAACCATTATTTGGTACCCCGATTTGTTTTACAGCCACTGGTGGAAAATGCAGTAAAGCATGGATTAAAAGCGACAGGGCAAATGACGGAGATAAGCATTGAGGTAAGGAGAGAGGGCAGTGGGTTAGTGATGAGTGTTTTTGATACAGGCCCCGGTTTCCCTGACGAATTAAATCCCGGGTATGGGGTAAAAAGTGTGTACGATAAGCTGGAACTCCTCTTTCCTGGCAAGTACGAAATGTATTTTAAGAACCAACCCTTAAAGCAGGTGTCCATTTATATTCACAAATTGGTAAAAGATGAATCAGCTATTTAAGGCAGTTGTAATAGATGATGAACCTGCAGCAAGAAGGCTGATGAAAAGCCTTTTGCAGGAGCATAAAGAAGTAGTGGAAGTAATAGGGGAGGCAGGAAATGGGAGTGATGCCATTGCTATAATAAAAGAACTGAAGCCGGATGTTATTTTCCTGGATATCCAAATGCCCGACCTTACCGGGTTTGAAGTAATTGACCGGCTGGATATAAAGCCGAATATTATTTTTACTACGGCGTATGAACAGTATGCAATCAAAGCATTTGAAACTTTCTCTATCGATTATTTATTAAAACCTATTAAGGAAGAACGATTGGAACAAAGTATTGCTAAACTAAAGCAGTTTGGGCGGTTATCTAAACCAATTGATCTTGCAGGCTTGCAGGAAATCATCCGCCAGTTCCAGGCACCGCAAAAGGCAACAGCCCTGCCAATTAAAACCGGCGACAGGATAAACCTGATCAGGTTTGAGAACATCAGTTATATGGAAGCAAGCGATAAATATGTCTTTATTTATACAACGGATGGCCAAAAACATTTGACGGATCAATCCCTAACCACTCTTGAGGAGAAACTACCATCTCAGTTTTATCGCATCCAGAAGTCCTATATTATTAACAAGGAGAGGATCAAAGAAATGCACCGGCACTTCAACAGCCGGTATCTTTTCGTAATGGACGATAAGGCGGGCAGTCGCCTCACCTCCGGCCGCACTTACCATGACGCCATAAAGGCGGAATTTGGCTTATAAACGGCTATTTCTAGCTGACTTTTAGCCGTAAACCCGGCCTTTCTTGCATGGGACTGCAATTCTTTCCATTTATCTAAATTTTCGGCCATTTATCAGAAAAAAGGAAGAATTGGTAACCTGATTCAAAGCTCTGCGTCACACCTGTGTCACTAAGAACGGCCGGTTATCCCTAAAACAGGCCGTTTAATTTAAAACAATGTTCTTGGTAATACAAAGTACCTATTTTTGTGCTGTAATACTCAAAAGCAGGTACTAAAATATAAAAACAACAAAATGAGAAAGATTTTAACCTTGCTGACAGTCGCCTTCACGACTTTATCGTTTGTCAGCAATGCGCAGTTGAATAATGGCAGGATCAGCGGAACCGTTATTGACGGGAGCACCAAAACCATTGAATCGGCTACTATTACTTTATTAAGGGCTAAGGACTCCTCAGTAGTAAAAATGAGTGTGGCCGATAAAACAGGAAAATACCAGTTTGATGCTGTGCCGGAAGGGCAGTACATGGTTTCAATTTCCGCCGTTGGGCATAACAAAGGCTTTTCTGAAACCTTTAGTATCAGCTCAGCAAATGCTGTTGTTACCCTTAAAACCATTGAACTGGTTCCCCAGGCAAAATCAATGGGAGCTGTAACTGTCACTGCAAAGAAGCCCTTGATTGAACAAAAACTTGACAGAACGATTGTTAATGTGGAAGCATCTGTGACCAATGTTGGTAATTCGGCACTTGAAGTATTGGAAAAATCTCCCGGTATCACTGTTGACAAGGATGGTAACATCAGCCTGAAAGGGAAACAGGGTGTGGTGGTAATGATCGATGGCCGCCCCAGTTATCTAAGTGGTGCTGATCTTGCTGGTATGCTACGCAGCATGAGTGCAAGTCAATTGGAACAGATTGAGATCATGACCAACCCACCGGCTAAATATGATGCAGCAGGTAACTCTGGTGTAATCAATATAAAAACAAAGAAGAACAAACAGTTCGGGTATAACGGAAGCCTTACAACAGGGTATACACAAGGTCGCTATGCAAGGTTCAATGAAGGAGTTAATTTCAACTACCGCAATAGCAAAGTAAATTTGTTTACCAGCCTGAATTATAATCGTAATCACCGGGGAGAAGATCTTCTTATCACCAGGAATTTCCGTGAGTCATCAACCAAAGATCTTATTTCCATATTTGATCAGAAATCATTTATGGTAAATGAAGGCCATTTCTATAGTGGTAAAATCGGACTTGATTATTCCGCCAGCAAAAAAACGACAGTAGGCCTGGTATTGAACGGGTTCTATAACCCTAAAACATGGGAGAGTAATACAATTACCTATATATACAACCCTAACAATGTGCTGACCAATCAGTCAAAAAGCCTTTCCCAAAACGATGAGAAATGGAAAAATTTCAGCAGCAATTTTAACCTTCGTACTGTATTCGATTCTACAGGGCAGGAAATAACTGCTGACCTTGATTATATACAATACAGGTCAGCCAGCAAACAACCACTGATCAGCTCTTATTATGATAATCTGGGTAACCTGACAAAAACACCTGATACCCTGATGGGTAACCTTCCCCAGGAAATAACGATCTACAGCGGAAAGGTTGATTATACATTACCATTAAAGAAAGGGGCAAAATTTGAAGCCGGTATTAAGTCAAGTTATGTAAAGACGGATAATAATGCCAGCTATGACAGTATTCAAAACGGCCAGATGGTGCATGATTATAATCGCAGTAACCATTTTGTGTACGATGAAAATGTGAATGCGGCTTATGTGAACTATAGCAGGCCATTGGGCAAAAAATGGAGCGGACAGTTTGGCCTTCGCCTGGAGAATACAAATGCGAACGGTGACCAGCTGACAACAGGAGTAAAATTCAAAAGGAACTATACACAGCTTTTTCCAACGGCATACTTACAGTATACTGCCAATGAAAAAAACTCGTTTGTAATTAACTACGGCAGAAGGATCAACCGTCCAAACTATGAGGACCTGAACCCCTTCATTAATTTTCTTGACCGTTATACTTTCGAGCAGGGGAATCCGAACCTGAAACCACAGTTCAGTCATAACATTGAGTTGAGTCATACCTACAAAGGATCTTTGACGACAACATTGAACTATAGCACAACAACTGACATCATTCAACAGGTAATTGAACAGAACGAACTGACCAATGAGACATTTATTAAAAAAGCAAACATTGCAACCCGCAACCAGTTCGGTATTTCAGTAAGTGCACAAAAAGAGATTACAAAGTGGTGGAGCGGAAATATCTATGCCAATGTCTCTAACAACCATTTTAAAGGAGTGGTAAACAATGAAAACATTTCATTGGGACTGACCATGGCAATGGTACAGGTACAGCAACAATTCAAATGGGGTAAAGGCTGGGGTGCAGAAGTAAGTGGTTTTTACAGAACCAAAGGAATCGAAGGAGTGATATTCATCAAGCCAATTGGCCAGGTGAATGCAGGATTCAGCAAACAGGTGTTGAAAGGCAAAGGAAGTGTAAGGTTAAATATCCGGGACATATTTTCAGGTAATACTTTTAAAGGATACAGCAAGTATGGAAATGTGGATGCAAAGTTTACGGATATCAACGACAGCCGTGCTGCAAGTATTTCTTTTACCTGGAGATTCAATAAAGGAAAGCTCAAAGCCAGTAGCGGAAAAAGAGAAGGCAGTGCTTCTGATGAACAAGAAAGAGTAAATACAGGACAATAATAACCAGTATAGCCATGAACCCTATCCAATCTCCCGCCACCGGCGGGAGATTTTCTTTATATGTTAATGACTTTTTAACATAGACGATGTATCAAACTGGTTTTTAACCGTTGGTGTATCGGTAAGTGATAATTACCCCTTGTCACGCAAACTACGAAACTTGTCATATTTCATTGATTTATGAGTATTGAATGCTGCAATTTTAATTGCCCATTGATCATTAACCATTATAGCCATGAATATGAGAAAGACTTTTATCCTCTGCTCATTCCTTTTTGTTTGCATTGCTTTTGCGGCGGCGCAAAACAAAACAGGAAAAATTTCCGGAACCGTACAGGACGCTGCCGGTAAACCTCTTCCATCCATTTCCATTTCTTTATTGAAAGCCAAAGACTCTTCACTGGTGAAAGTGGCTGTTAGCAGCAAAGAGGGAAAATATGAGTTTGAAAACATTGCCAGTGACAGTTATCTTATTTCAACTACTGCAGTTGGATATGAAAAAGCACAGAGCACTGTATTTGCAGTAAACGAATCAAATAATACAGTACAGGTTGCCGCATTGCAAATGAATACTGCTGCAAAAGGAATGAGTGAAGTAGTTGTCACAGCAAAAAAACCTTTCATTGAGACAAAGATCGATAAGACCGTGGTGAATGTGGATGCATCACCAACAAGTGCCGGAGCCACTGCTATGGAAGTGTTAGAAAAGTCGCCCGGTATCAGTGTTGATAATGATGGCAATATCAGTCTCAGGGGAAAAGCAGGTGTTATCATTATGCTGGATGGTAAATTATCTTACCTCTCTGCTGCAGATCTTGCGAATATGCTCAAGAATATGCCGGCTTCATCATTGGACCAGATAGAGATCATGACAAATCCTTCTTCAAAATATGATGCTTCCGGAAATTCGGGTGTTATTAATATTAAAACTAAAAAAGGAAAGAATGCAGGTTTTAATGGCAACTTCATGGTGGGCATCACTTCCAGTATTTATCAACCAGGAACAGCAACTTACCTGATTCCAAAATCACAAAACAGTGTCAACTTTAACTGGAGAAAAAATAAGTTCAATTTCTTCGGCAGTTATAACCCGAATGTGTTCAGGGGGCGCAATACCCTGACTTTCGAAAACAGGTTCCTGGATAACAATAACAACATAACAGGGTATAATAATACAGAAACCCGTTTTAAGTTTGGTAATAACAATCATTCATTAAAACTGGGTCTTGATTGGTATGCTGATAAGAACAACACATTTGGGATTGTGGTAAACGGTTTTGTTTTCAGCGGTCATCCCACACCAACAACAGTTGGTAACTTAAGTGATGAAAACCGGGTGTTGGAAAGTCAGCTGGTATCAAAAACAGATAATAAGATCAAATTCAAAAATGGAGCTGTCAATCTTAACTGGAAACATACGTTCGATTCTACCGGGAAAGAGCTGACCGCCGATTTTGACTACGTAGTGTACAGCAATGTTTCCGACATGGTGCTTAACACCGATTACTACAACAACATGCTACAGCAGACCGGGTCTTCTTCATTAAAAGGCCATCTGCCTTCCGGCATTGATATTTTTACGTTCAAAACAGATTACACTCACCCCATTAAGGGTGGCAGGATAGAAGCCGGCCTGAAGTTCAGCTATGTAAAGAACGATAACGAGGTTGACTACATGAACTTAAAAAACGGCAAGTGGGAAGAAGACCTTATCCGTTCCAATCATTTCATTTATGATGAGAACATCAATGCCGCCTATGCAAACTTCAGTAAAGAGATAAAGAAATGGTCATTCCAGCTGGGATTACGAGTGGAGAATACGGTTGCACATGGCAACCAGCTTGGCAACCAGTTAGTGCCCGCATCAAAATTCAAAAGAGATACAACGAATCTTTTCCCGACAGCATTTGTAAGCTATAAACTGAATGACAATAACACTTTCACCATTAATTACGGCCGTCGTATCAACCGGCCAAATTACCAGGACCTGAATCCGTTTACCTATTTTCTTGATTCATTATCTTATCGCCAGGGTAATATTTACCTGCGGCCGCAATACACACATAACATAGAACTTTCACATGCTTTCAAAGGCAAGTACATCACTTCAGTTAATTATAGTGCAACTGATGATGTGATCTCACAGGTAAATAAAGTAG
Organism: Chitinophagaceae bacterium; assembly: GCA_044220915.1. Taxonomy (GTDB): domain Bacteria; phylum Bacteroidota; class Bacteroidia; order Chitinophagales; family Chitinophagaceae; genus JJ008. Next base: position 49,953 of record JBGAQD010000002.1, on the reverse strand, counting down.
ATCCTAACAACCCGGACAGCAAGATCAGGTTTGTTACCGTAGATAACGTAGCCAAATTCCGCAATATTGGCTTATCTGTAACCACACCGGTAACAGTGGCCAAATGGTGGACGGCTAATATCTTCACCAATATTTTCAATAACCAGTACAAAGGAACGTTCGACACAACAACGATTGATCTGTCGTTTACATCCTTCATGATTAATGTTACCAACAATTTCAATTTTGGAAAAGGAGTAAGCGGAGAGATAAGCGGATTTTACCGGCATAAAGGGGTTAATGGGCTTTCCACCATGGAGCCCATTTACCAGCTTACCTTTGGATTACAAAAACAGGTGATAAAAGGAAAAGGCACCCTTCGGTTAAATGTCCGTGACCCCTTTGCATGGCAGAAATTTGAAGGCGTAACTAAATACGGCCGTATCGACGGTAATTTCCTTTCCCGTCCCGACATCCGCCAGGTAACCGCCACATTTACGTATCGCTTTGGAAAAACATCGCAGCAGAATCAGCAACCCCGCCGCCGCAACAGCGCATCGCAGGATGAGCAGAACAGGGTAGGGCAGGGTGGCCAATAAATAATTCAACGTACAGTTTTCTCATGTACAGGTAGTATGTGAGACGTCCTCCATTTCTATGGGGGACTTTTTTATATTTATATTTGTCATTCAACCAAAACAAACTCTTATGCCTTCTTTTGATATCGTCAGCAAAGTAGATGCACAGGCACTGGACAATGCGGTGAATGTTGTTACCAAAGAGATCACCAACCGGTTCGATTTTAAAGGCTCACATGTTGTCATCAACCTGGATAAGAAAGAATTTCTGCTCAAGATCGAAACAGATGATGATATGAAGATGCGCCAGCTTATTGATGTGCTCATCAGCCGGGCACATAAGCAGGGCATTGCCCCCGAAGCATTTGATGCATCCAAAGAAGGAGCACAAAGCGGAAAAGTGTGGAAGAAAGAAGTGAAAGTAAGAAATGGCCTGGTGCAGGAAGATGCCAAGAAGATCGTTAAGCTCATTAAAGACGCCGGTATGAAGGTGCAGGCATCCATTAATGACGACCTGGTACGGGTAACAGGCAAAAAAATTGACGACCTCCAGGCCGTCATCCAGCTCTGCCGCAACAGCAATCTCGGAATACCTTTACAATATGTCAATATGAGGGATTAATAGCCGGCCAAACCTGCTTTTAAGCCCCCTTCCTGTGTATAACAGGGTGCACAACGGGTGCATATCAAACCCGGTAAAAATTTGGAAACCGGTAGTTGGGTCAACTATATTTGATTTACAACTGCACGACGTTTTAGCAATAAAATGAAGTGCTTGGAGAAACAGAAGCCCGTCAAAAGGTGAAAGTAACTCCCGGGGAAACGGAAACCCCTCAAAAGGTGGAAGTAACTCCAGAAAGCATCGGGTAAGTAAACAGAAGGCGCAAGCCAGAAAGTGAGCTAACTTGGTGCTTTCATCTTTTAGGGCAATCCCCAATCTATTTCCCTTAATATTTGGCTAAAAGCCTTCTCCGGCCTATCTTTGCCGGCCTAAAATTATCTATTCATCTGTACGGCAAAATCCGTGCAGCCTTTAAAAATCATACAGTTATGAAAAAAGGAATCCATCCCGATAGCTATCGGTTAGTTGTTTTCAAAGACATGAGTAATGGCCACACCTTCCTCAGCCGCTCTACAGCAGCTTCAAAAGAAACATTGAAATGGGAAGATGGCAACGAGTATCCCCTGGTTAAACTGGAGATCTCCAATACGTCTCACCCTTTCTTCACCGGTAAGAACATGCTGGTGGATACAGCCGGACGTATCGACAAATTCAAGAAGAAATACGCTAAGAAAGCAGAATAATATTAAATTGTGACACTACTCGATCCGCCACCGGCGGAGAGAGTTTTGTTTTTCATGGCTATACTTTAAGACCCCCTGATTCTTCAGGGGGTCATTTTATTTTACAGCCTCCAGGTCTTTGCGAAGTATATAGCCGGATGTTATCTCGCCTTTGCTGTTTTCAAAACTTATTTCAATAAAGTTCTTAAAATGGCGGATGCCTGTTGCCAGGTTCCCTTTCAGCAGGTAGGCCTTGCGGGGTTTGCTGCCCAGCTTCGGGCTGTCGTAAAAAAAGGTCTTCACCGCCTTTACCTTCCATTTACTTTCTTCATAACCGGGGTCGGTATTAAATTTATCAATAGGCACTTCGCCCAGTTCCACCGCTTCTATCTCCGCTGTTTTCATCGTGGTTTCCGGGTCGCCGGACTGAAAACTGCTCTGCGTTTCTTTATACAGGTACCAGTTCTTCTTTACCGTACTCCAGCGAAATTCATAAGTATAGGCCCAACGCCAGCTGCTGCCACCGTAGAAGGAAAGAGTGAAGCCTTTGTCAAACAGTTCGGTGCCCTCATACGGATCGCCAAATACACCACCGCATTGGCGGCACATAATGGCATTATCATTCTTTACCACCTGTTTCAGTTTGCCATCGGCCTGGCGAATTAATATAAGAAAGGGGCGGGTTACATTATCATTTATAATACTGTCCTCACCGGGATTTTTAAGGATAAGGATGGCATCCCGTTTTGCATCACCGTTAATGTCGCCGGCCTTATAGTCCAGCACATCATACCCATCGGGAATAAAAGGCTGGGCTTCGGGCGGATACAGGGGTGGTTGTGCTTTACCGGTGGATGTGGTAAACAGCAAGAAGAAGAGTATCAATGATCTCATGTTGATGTGATTTGGAAGACTAATATAGGAAGAATATAATCAGGCAGACGGCACCTGCATGTTCTGAATAGGCTTTAGCCTTATTAAGAGTACAATTATTATCGTCGCTTGCAAAAATTGCACAAGGGCTTTAAGCTTATGCAAAACTACCGGCAGATGATCTGCTTTGCCGGGTTTGCGGCCTGCAAAGTACTTTATGAAAGATTAAGAGCAATGGAAAAACAGGAAAACAAGCGTTGATAGCGATATGTAACAAATTGTTGAACAAGTATTTGCGGTAGTAAAAAACAACAAACTGTATCAGCCAAATTATTGCTCAGCTAAACCATAAAAAAGATCAAAATTTGTTTGGTTTTTTACACAGTTCATGTTGGCAGCAGCCTTTTACTTCAAATATTTAATGATATTATCACAAATGTCTTTGCAGATGATTTCCAGAACTTCCTCTTCGTGTTTATAAGGTTTATATAAAATTTCGTTCTTTATCTCTTCTTTAAATTGCTTTAGTCTTTCCCATTCTTTTTTAATATTGTCAAAATCGACTGAGTCGAGTGACAAAACTGGTGCATTAGAATAGAAATATGCCATACCAATCGGTGGATTAGGGATGAGTTTATTACGAATTGCAAAAAGCAGTTCTTCTGCTGTCCCCGAAGCCGAACGATCCTTTCCAGTTTTAACGTCGATAGTCGGACTTCCTAATCTATGGCGAAATACTGCCAATATGATATTAGCTTTTAAAACCAAATCAGAATTAATTATATCCTGAGCATAACCACTCTGCGATGCTACATATTCCCACCCGTCAACAATTAGACGGGCGCCGCATCTCTCCTCGAAATGTTCTCTTCTAAATTTTGTTTCCAATTTGTCTAATAATAATTCTCTTTCACGTAGAACATCACCAGGGGATGCAATGAGTACCCTTACTTCTTTATAAAATCTTTTATCAGGCTCTGGTATCGATTCCGATTTAATAAACTCTGCTGTCTGAGAGTTGTCATAATTTGAACTTAGTTGCTTGTCCTCTATCATCACTTGTAAAACAGTACGAAACCTTTTTAACCCATGCTCAAATGAACCCTTATAGTCAGAATCAATACCAGCAATTGCAATCAACGGTGAGTATGCTATGTTTTTTAAATCTCTTAAATAATGGGAATCGTCACCAAAGATTTTCCTCACAATCATCTCAGTTCTCTTTTCCAGGATGTTAAACTCTTCCTGATTATCATAAGAAATGCTCTTTGAAGTTTCAAGCAAATTTTCCAAAAGTTCAACTTCTTGCATGATGCTGATTTAAGGTTGCTGCCAACGGCCACAGCTTTGCGTTCGGCAGGGCATTTAGAAAAAGTCCAGCCCGGAACTGCAGCCGATTAAAGATACTTAAGTTGAGAATATATTCTATTGCTCATCTGTGTTCGGTCAGCCGGATATGTAGCTGACAGTAGCACTACCGATGAGGATTTATTCGTCGCCCCCTGCTGACGCAAAACTGAATGTTATGCGGTCGTTTTTATTCGTCATTCATTTTAAAAATTCTGGAATAGTTAGCAAACTCAGTGCCTTTTAAGTTTTCTTCAATAACTTGTTTTGCGATGTCGAAGTCAACTACAATACAGCCAACTTCCATTGTTCCGCTACCTATGCTACCTCCATCGGTGTGTCCAAGTCCAGTCCAGCCTAAGACCTCATCCATCCTTTCCTCAAGTCTATGTCGTTTGTCAAGGTCTTGCTCTGTTCCAAATCCGTCAATAACATATTCAATTTCTAAGAAGGAGACTTTGTTATCTTCAAACTCTGCGTAACCTTCGTTTAATTTTTCGTCAATCTCTTTTTGAACTGTCTTTTTAAAATTTGAAAACAGTCCACCTTTTACCTCTTTGTCTTGCCCACGTTGTCCGACTATGCCCCAATGAATGATTGTAGTCTTATCATCTTTGTCCCAAGTCTCCCAATAGTGAAGCTTACCATCAATGAGTTTATAAAGTTTAAGCATATTGTTTGTCGTTACTGTTGAATTTGTTTTAGTGTCTTGTTGCGTTTGATGTCTACCGCAAGAAAAAAGTAAAAGCGAAAAAAATAAGATTAGGAATTGTCTCAAGGTGTCGCATTTAAAATGCCGCATAACACTTAAATATACGAACCTCCGGATAATTTTTGAAAAACCAACTTATTGGTTTTCAATCTCAGTCATGTCGCCTTTCTGTATTGTTATGTCGCCTTCCTGTATTTATATTAACACCCCGTTGCGTTTAGTTTACAACTAAGCACATAACAGCATAGTCAGTCTTTAACTCCCTCTTTTTAGCTACTTTTGAAACATATCACACATCATGAACAAGATCATCTTCTCCGAAGAGTTTTGCCAGCCGGAAAACCTGCATCCCTTTACACTTACCCGGCAAATTCAGGACATCCGCATCGGCATCCTTACCATCCGGGAGAAATGGGAAAAAATGATGGGCCTGCCTTCTTTCGACAAAAAGGAGGATGACTACAAAGACCTGCAACGTTCTGTAAACATTGATGAAGCCGTAGGCGACGGCGCCTGTTTTATGATACATGGCAATGTGCTGCCGACAGTCAAACTGGTAAAATCCATTAAGCGGCTGAAGGATGGGGAGTTCCTGGCTACCGAAGGCGGCACAGGCATTGTGTACCGCTTTACCAAAAACGAAATTGCCGACCGCTACAAGATAAAAGTGGGCCACGCCGTAATGACGAAAGTGCCAGTACGTACAATACAATACCCTTGGGATATTTTTCAGCTGAACGACTGGGCCATACGGGAAGACTTTGCCCTGCTGACAGCAAACCGAAAGTCGCAAAAGATATCGAAGACGAACAGGGTGATAAACCCCTCGCAGGTATTTATTGAGAAGGGGGCAAGGGTGGAGCACAGCATTATCAATGCATCAACCGGGCCGGTGTATATTGGCCGGGATGCGGAAGTGATGGAGGGCTGCATCATCCGGGGGCCCTTTGCCATGGGCGAGAATGCCTGCCTGAAGATGGGAACAAAAGTGTATGGTGCCACTACGCTTGGGCCGGCCTGCGTGGTGGGGGGAGAAATAAAAAATTCGGTGTTGTTCGGTTATAGTAATAAGGCCCATGATGGTTATCTTGGCGACTCGGTGCTGGGTGAGTGGTGCAACCTTGGCGCCGGCACTACCAACAGCAACCTGAAGAACAATGCCAGCGATGTAAAAGTGTGGACACCGAAAGGGGAGATGAATGCCGGAATAAAATGCGGGGTGATGATGGGCGACTATTCAAGAACAGCAGTGAACACCGCCATTAACACCGGATCGGTGATAGGGGTAAGCTGCAATGTGTTTGGCGAAGGGCTTACACCAAAGTACATTCCTAACTTTAGCTGGGGCAGCGAAGGAGTGAAGCGGTACGAATTTGAAAAAGCCCTGCTGGATATTGAAGACTGGAAACACCTGAAGGCCGAACATGTAACAGATGATGAGAAAAGTATTTTGAAGTATATATTTGAGAAGTTTTAGAAGTAAAGATGCCAAAATTTGAATATAAGGTGCTGGCGGTGCCAACAAGCAGAAGCTGGTTTGGCTGGGGAGGAAAGGTGAATTTCCAGGAACTGAGTAATAAATTAAATGAACTTGGCCTGGAGGGATGGGAGGTTATCAATGGCACTGATATCAACCGCTACCAGGGGGAGACCGGAAACGTAATGATCATTTTAAAAAGACAATTAAACGATAACGAATAAAGTATGAGAAAACAAATAGCAGCAGCTAACTGGAAGATGAACCTTACGTTTCAACAGGCCGAAAAATTATTAGATGATATTTTAGATGAGGAAATAAAACTGGCAGACCATCAGCTGACCATCTTTGCGGTTCCTTACCCTTATTTACTGATGACAAGAAGTGAAGTGCAGGAAGAAAAGAACTATCATGTGGCGGCGCAGAACTGCCATCATAAAAAATCAGGGGCCTACACCGGCGAAGTGTCGGTGGAGATGCTGCACTCCATGAGTATCAACTACTGTGTTATCGGGCATAGTGAGAGAAGGGAGTACAATGCAGAAAGCAACGCCATGCTGGCGGATAAGGTGAACCTTTGCTTTGAGAACTTTATCACTCCTATATTCTGCTGTGGCGAACCGCTGGCTATCCGTGAGGCGGGCACACAAAATGATTTTGTGGCAGCACAACTGAAAGAATCTCTTTTCCATTTACCTGCAGAAACGATAAAGAACATCATTATTGCTTACGAACCTATCTGGGCCATCGGCACCGGTAAAACGGCAACTACAGAACAGGCACAAGAAATACACCGGTATTTACGTTCTGTAATAGCCGGACAATATGGTGATGCTGTGGCCAACGAAATTCCCATTCTCTACGGAGGCAGTGTAAAGGCGAGCAATGCAAAAGAACTGTTTAGTTGCCCGGATGTGGATGGCGGACTGGTGGGTGGTGCTTCGCTGGTGGCGGCAGATTTTGTGGAGATCATCAAGGCGTTGAAGTGAGCAGGTGAATAGCGTCTTTGCAATATCAAATTCCTGATCAACTATATCAGCTCCCTTTCATATTGTTATTGCCCGGAAGAACCAGGTGCTGCTCAGTTTCCTGAAGATAAGGGCCATTGTAAATGGCAGGGAGATCTACCCGCTGCTGAATACAAAGCCGGTTGTTATTCCGGTAATGGAGAATAATCCCCGTGTTGTCATTACTGACGGCTATCACATTACCGCACCGCTGAAGCTGGTGTATAAAGACCTGCATACGTATTGTTTTAAAGTAGCCTGCGCCATCAGCGACCGGCAGTTGCTTATCGGTTCAATTGTACTGGCTGCTTTGTATCTGTCAGGATTATATACGGGGCTGCTGATATTGAAAGTATCCAGCTTTTTGCCGCTTATTTACCTGCTGTTCTTTTATTACCTGAACAGGAAAGAATTCATCAAACTGGTGCCGGTGCTGAATTAGCTTGTTGCAGCTATCGCTGGCTCAGGTAAAGGCACATGGTCAAAGACATTCAGTTTGTCAATGTCAAGCACCGTTTTGGATTTATCATCATTGGGGTGATACATCATTCTGAACTTAGCACCCCAGACGATCTCATCACTTACATACGAGGTTCTTGTAACAACATTGTTGGAGAATACTTCATCAAATCCTTTTACAAATACCATTATCTCAATGTCGGTGGATGTAATATCTTCTTTGGTAAATCCATAGAGGGGGCTGGTTTCAATAATGGGATGAACGATGGTCCAGCTAAGGGTCAGCACATTGATCTTTGATATTTCCATGGGCAGGTCAAAGAATTTATCCGTCAGCCTGCCATTTTCCTCACTGGTGATGGCCATTGTAAGTTTTACTTCCACTTCGGAAAGATTGTTATTCTTGTATGGCACCAGACGAAACATGAGGGCCGTGCCTCCCTGGTATGGGGCAATTAATGCATTCTTGCTGAATTTTAAAAATGCCCTTGGCCTGGAAAAGCGACCGTAAAATAAACCGGTGGCAATTGCAAAACTTAACAGTCCGAGAAATGCTTCGAATGTGGAAACGGCACTGGCCATAAAACCAATGGGGCTGATGCGGCCGTAACCAACAGTAGTGAATGTTTGTGCACTAAAAAAGAATACTTCGGTGAAATTCTTCCACGGAGAACCGGTGTTTACCCCTGCAAGGTGATTAATACCGATGAGGTAATAGATACCGGCAAAAAAAAGATTGATGGTTATATAAACAAGGAACAGGAGTAATAAGAATTTACCACGCCGCATGCCCAGCATGGTATGGTACCAACTGTAGCGGTTCAGAATACCGACACCCCGTTTGATCACATTAGCCCGGCCATCTTTGTTAATAAAACGGCCACCAGTACTATTGCTGTTAGTGCCAAAGCCGGTGGTATTGTCTGTCCGGAGGTTTCGTAGCTTTTTCAGCAATGCCATAGTCAAATGTATAATTAATTTGATTTATGCTTTGTTCACAGGACAGAGAGGTTTATTTTTAACGCATCATGCCCCGCAAAAGAATATTGTGGCTCTGCAGCTGGTATCCGGATAAAATGGAACCGTTCAACGGGGATTTTGTGCAACGCCATGCTAATGCTGCAGCGCTGTACAATGATATTCATGTGATACATGCGGCAGGAGATATAACCGGTACCGAAAAGGCAGAACAGGTTAGCAGCAAGGAGGGATTAACCGAACATATCGTTTATTATAAAAGGGTTTCCGGTTTACTTGGAAAATTCATCAACTATAATCGCTGGAGGGCTGCTTACCGGCAAGCTATCGATCAATACATACAAAAGAATGGAAAGCCTGACCTGGTGCATGTACATGTGCCGATGCGGGCCGGGTTGTTTGCAATACGTTTGAAAAAGAAATACGGTATTCCTTATGTTGTTACGGAGCACTGGACCATCTACCAGCCACAGAGTGATGTGAAATATGCAGCGCAGAAACCGTTGTTCCGTTCAGTGATACAGTGGGTGGTGAAGGACTGCAGCAGGCTGTTGCCGGTAAGTAATGACCTGGGCTTGCGGATGAATGAACAGGTGGCGAAAATAGAGTTTACTGTAATTGAGAATGTGGCGAATGAAAACTATTTCCATTATGCTGATACCATAAAGCCCGGTTCTCCTTTCCGCTTCATTCATGTCTCGAACATGACCTACCAGAAAAATGCAGAAGGTATCATTGAGTGTTTTGCTGACTTTTGTCAACGGTTTCCTGCTACAGAACTGGTAATAGCCGGGAATGTGCCGGCATCAATAAAGCAACTTATCGAAGGAACAGGATTGCTGAATAAAAGAATATTCTTGCGGGGAGAGATAAGCTACACTGAAGTTGCGAAGGAGATGCAAGAGGCCAATGCATTGCTGATGTTCAGCCGGTTTGAGAACAGCCCCTGTTCCATCATCGAAGCTTTGTGCTGTGGCCTGCCGGTGATTGCCACAAGGGTGGGAGGTATTCCTGAACTGATCAATGAAACTAACGGGATGCTGGTTGAGTCATTGGACAAAAAAGGATTGATTGCTGCGATGGGGGAAATCATAACCAATTATATGGTTTACAACAGGAAGAAAATAGCTGAAGATGCGGCGGCCAGGTTTAGCTACCCGGTCATAGGGAAAAAATTAGATGAGGTGTATGCTTCTCAGATCTAATTCCTGGTTCCAAAAATCTTCCAGCCTGTTGGGGTTTTTCGCACAATCATCCAAAAAAGCCCCCGGCCAATATTCTTTGCCTGATCGGTGTTGTGAATGTTACCAAATACGAGATAGTCATTGTCTGTATAATAACGGTGCATCTCCTGCAATATCTCATACACCATCCCATTGTCTGTTCCTTCTGCCATTATCTGGTCTTCCACCTGCTTATTGCTGGTTGAAATAAATTCTTTCCGGTTCAGCACAATGATCTTATAATCCTCCGTATATTTTTCGAAACTGCCCAGGCCTTCTGTAAATTCATCAAACTTCTCGCAGGCCTTTCTATCATATACCATATGGGCGGAGGGGGCTATGCCTTCCCGGTAAGGATTGACGATGGTGATAGTGTCGTTAAAAAGGGAATATAATTTGTCGCAGTCTTTATCAAAAAAAGTTTTGACAACAGTCTTAAAAAAGGCTTTTGCTCCTTCCTTATCCTGTTGTGCCTTTGCGTTAAAAGCAAACAGGAAGAATAGTATTGCCGGCAAAAGACTTTTCATTTACTATCCTTTCAATTTCTTGATCAGTTCTATGTATTCTGTCATGGCATCGGTGGTGGATTTCCCTTTGAGCCCGGCCCAGGCTTCGTACTTGGCTTTGCCGACAAAATCAAAAGGGTTAGAAGGAGGGTCGATGTTTACATCGCCAACGCTGCCTTGCTTATAAAGCGAATACAATTGTAATAAGGTTTCATTACCTGGTTTTTCAGAAAGGTTCTTACTGTCTGCTACTGCCTGTTCAAATTGCTCTTTTAATTCCATGTTGGTTTTTTTTATACAGTGAAATTATTTCGTTCTTGCGTTGTCAATGAAAATACTCTGTACCTGCCGTTTGTCGTTGATGATGTCGTAAAATTCATCAATATAACTAACCAGTTCTTTCTTATTCCTGGCTTGCAACTGGGGAAAATTATTAACAAGGGCAATGATGTCAGTTTTCTTATTCCTGAAAATATCAAAGCAAGCCTGGAGTTCCGGCATGGTGCGGGGGAAACCTCTGTACACTCTTTCTTTTACTGTTTCAGTACCCAGCAGCTCATTGGGCAAAGCATAGCCGGCATTTACAAAGCCGGAATGGTCAAAATCATACGGTACCGGGTAAGGAGGGAATGCGGCATTGTTATTATCATAGATAAGCCTGATGTTATGGTTATTCGGAACAGACCAGTCGCCATTACTGATGAAATATTCAAAGACTGCTACTTTGGTCATCAGTTCCCTGTCCACCGCTTCTGTTGAATATTGTGCTTTGGCCTTTTTGTTACAATTGTTTCTTATAGCCATGTCTTTGTCGTCTTCAATAAGGAAAGCAAACTGGGAAAAGGGCCTTACTTTATTGCGGGTGTCCACATAGTTTACTTTCATTAACCGAACCCTGAAGCTTTTATTCTCCAACAGGTTATAGATCTTATAGGCTAAATACTCTTTAAGTAACAATTGTTCGTCGTTTCCATTGGTGCCGCATCCGATCACCAGTTTTAATTTACCCAATGGAGAAAGCCTGGGAGAGCTTGCATTTTTAAAATCCACCATAATAGGAGGAATGTTGCAATATTCCCTGCGGAAGTGACCTCTCGGTGCAACTGTAATGGGTTCTTCTATCACCGTGCTGTCCGGGAAACGCAGGCTGACAGTGGCCGGCTGAAACATATCTTCTCCTTTTTCTTTTTGCATCTGGGCAATATCAGTTGTCAGGGTCATTTCGACAATCCCTTCCTCTGCGAAGAATTTAACACTATCTACTTTCTGTATTTGTGCTGATGCAGTTGCAGCAACACAGCAAAATAGTAACAGCCATTTGATCTTTTTCATGATGATGGTGGTTGACGAGGTTAAAGTGTATTGAAAATTACAAAAGAAACATTAACATCAGTTTTCTTGTTTACCTATTACTTCAGCACTTCCGTTATTACATGGCCTATACTGCCATTGGGGACCTGAATGCGAAGCAATGCAGCGATGGTTGGTGCAATATCAGTCATGTATGTTTCCCGGTTGATTTTTCCCTGTTTAATGCCCCATCCGTACCATAGCAAAGGAATGTGAGAATCGTAAGGGTTCCAGAGACCATGTGTGGTGCCGGTATTGCTCCAGGCATCTATATAATTAGGTTTTAGTATGAATTGTATGTCGCCGCTGCGTTTTTTATAATATCCGTTGTTCAGCATATTCCTGACAACTCCGGGAAGCGGCACCTCATTCAGTTCTTCCAGTGGAAATACTCTTGCAATGGCGGAATCTTTTGACAAGTAGTTAACTACCCAATCTATTATTTCTTCAGTATCGGCTTTGGCAGAATCGATTGCAGGATGGTTTAAACCTATTTGATAATTATCGTCATACACAACAATGTCTTTCAGTTTGTATTTTTCATTCAGCAGTTTATTCATTTGCTTTGTCACATCATTTACGAATATTCTGCCGCCGGGCATCTTGTTTTCTTTCATGTATTCGGGTATGTTCGCCACTCCATGGTCGGCAGAAAGAAAAACTGTGTATTGGCCTTTACCAACTTTACTGTCTAGAAAATCCAACAGGCTGCCTAATTCTTTATCAAGGCGAAGAAACCCGTCTTCTGCTTCAATGGAGTTGGGGCCGTAAGAATGTCCAATGTAATCCGGCGATGAGTAGCTAACAGCGAGAAAGTCAGTAATATTATCAGTGCCGAGTTGTTCTCCTGCTAATGCAGCTTTAGCAAACTCAGTCGTCAGGCTGTTTCCCATCGGGGTGGTGGAAATTTTCCCATAATCTTTCCCGATGTATTTCTTTAAAGAATCATACGGAAATTTATTATCACCCAATGTTTTTGCTTCATATGATTTTTCATCGAAGGTGCTTTGTGAGTAAGTGACGGCAGGGTATAGTAAATTCCAGCCTTGCTGATAGTATTTATCCACCAGCTTTTGCTTGTTAAATTCATTGACCCATTTCGGCAATTCATTCATGTAGTAGGTAGAAGTAATCCAGTCACCAACAGTATTGTCGTACCAGTAAGCGGCATTGGCACTATGACCTGCGGGTAAAATGCCGCCACGGTCTTTGATAGAGATGCCAACTACTTTACTCTTGAAATTGGTTGCTATCTTCAACTCATCACAAATAGTGGTTGTAAGCATATTCCGGGGGCTTTGTTTGCCGGCTGCTGAGTTGCTGCCAACAGTATTAACCGATCTATCTTCGGTGCAATAGACGGATCTCATTTGTTCTCTGTCCCACCAATAATTTCCTGTAATACCAGTCAGAGCAGGTACCGAACCGGAATAAATTGAACTGTGTCCGCAAGCGGTATAAGTTGGTGTATAAGGTATTTGTGTGTTTTCGCAGGTGAACCCCTGGTTAAGCATTCTTTTAAAGCCGCCGTTTGGCAAATACCTGTCATAGTAACGGTAAAGGTAGTCCCACCGCATCTGGTCAATTACAATACCAACAACCAGTTTGGGCCGCTGTATAGTTTGCTGTGCCGGAGCTGAAAAGCTAATTGTCAGAATCAATACTATCGTTAAAAGCCTTTGCATGAAAAAAAGTTTGGGCAAAAGTAAGCTTTTGAAGGTTGCTGAATTGTTACCAAAGCCGGACGAAAGTTTTGGGGCAGAGGCTGCTTTCTGTACTTTTATCGGATGAAAACAATCGGACTGGTCGGGGGGCTGACCTGGCATTCAACTATTGATTACTATCGTTTCATGAACCAGCAGGTGAATGAGAGGATGGGAGGAGATACAGCAGCTAAGATTATCATTAATTCCGTCGATTATGGCGAAATAAAGAAGCTGACACAGGCGGGTGACTGGAAAAGTATTACAGCGATCATTAGCGGGGCAGCGAATAAGGCAGTAACTGCCGGTGCTGAGTGTATATTGCTTGGCGCAAACACCATGCATCATATTGCAGAGGAGGTGGCGGCCGCTATAACTGTCCCTCTGATACACATCGCTGATGCGACAGCAAAGGCCATTCTAGCAAAAAATATTAATACAGTGGCTTTACTGGGCACTAAATACACAATGCAGTTTGATTTTTATAAAAATAGACTCGCATCACATGGTATCAGAACGCTGATACCTGATGCGGACGGGGTTGAAGTTATTAATAACAGTATTTATGAAGAATTGGGTAAAGGCATTCTGCTGCCATCAACAAAAGCAAAATATCTTACTGTCATTGATGAACTGACTCAGCAGGGTGCAGCAGGTGTGATATTAGGCTGTACCGAAATTCCTTTGCTGATAAAACAGGAGGATAGTCCTGTTCCTGTTTTTGATACAACTTTACTTCATGCGACCGCAGCAGTTGATTTTGCATTAAGCTGATTTATTTTAGAACAGTACAGTGTTCAGAAAGTATTTTCACTTCTCCGTTGTTTTTGATGATGGTAATGCTGCAACGTTGTGTGTCGTTGAAGGGATTCCCAAAATAGCTGCCCTTGCCGGTCCAGAGAGTGTTTACAATGGCAGTGTTCCCTTCAATTTTTATATCCAGCTGTTTTCTTGTAAATGTGTCTAATTTATAATCTGCAGAGCCGGCTGTTTGCACAACATTCTTTCTGTCAAATGTTCCGCCTGATTGAGTGAAATAAACATAAGACGGTGATAATACCGAGTCAACAGCACCGGGGTTTTTATTCTTCCAGCCAGTATCAAATTTTTCGATGGCTGCCACGACCTCTTCACGGGTCAAAGTTTCTTTTTGCCTGCAGGAAAGACAGGCAAAAAGGATAATCACATACAAATACATCTTTTTCATGGGCGGCAAAAGTACAACGGAGAAAGAGTTTATTAAAGTTATCTGGAGAAAATCAACCATTTCTGTGCAATTTCCAGAATGACAATGAGGCAATGATGGATAAACCACCAACTGTCCACCAGAGTACACTGAAGCCTGCATGTTCTGCTATTTGTGCACCCCCCATTGGTCCCAATGTTTGCGCTGCTGACCATGCCATGGTGTATAATGCCGCATATTGGCCCCGGTTGGAAGGCTGTGTCCGGGCTATCCAGTAACTGTTCATGAACGGCATGGAGAGTATTTCACCAAAGGTTACCAAAATGACCATGCTAGCAGCAACCGCAACCGAAGCCCCCGGTAGGTTGAGCATTAAAAAGGAAATGCCTACGAGGAAAACACCGAGGGTGATGTAGATAATATTCTTCCGCCGGCCTTCCAGTTTGTAGATAAGCACCATTTCCACCAATGCGATGATAATGCCGTTGGCGGCCATTATTATTCCAATAAACGGTTTTGAAAAATGCAGGTCCTTTTCAAAGTAAAGCGGCAGGTTATTGAATAGCTGGAAAAAACAACAGGCGAACAGCATGGTGATGAGTGCAAAGGATAAATATGTTTTATCCTTATAGGCTGATTGTATCAACGGATCATCGATCTTTTGTTTTGCGGGAGGTTTATAGTTTACCGGTTTTAATACAAGCCACATTAGTACTGCAGCTCCAATATTGGTAAACCCATCCACCCAGAATAATAAATGGTAATCTATATCTGCCAGGAAACCACCCAGGGCACTTCCTACAGCCCAACCAATATTAATTGCCAGCCGGTTCAGTGCATAGGAACGGGTACGGTTCTCTTCTTTACTGTAAAAAGCAATTGCTGTAGAATTGGCCGGACGAAAAGCTTCATTCACAAAACTTAGCAGGAAGGTGAAGCTGCAGATAAGTGGATAGGTTTTCATTTGGCCCAGCACCATAAAGAGGATGCCGCCGACAGTTAATGTAAATAGCTGAACCGGGTAAAAACCGATCTTATCGGTGAGCCTTCCACCCAGCCAGGCGCCGCAGAAAGCTCCGGCACCAAACATACCAAACACAATACCAGCCTCGCCAACTGAATAACCCATTTCACTGCTGGTGAGGTAGAGAGTCATGAACGGAACCACCATGGTACCGCTGCGGTTGATTAACATTATCAACGACAGCAGCCATGTTTCTTTTGATAACCCGGAATAGGCATTGCGATATGTTTTGGCTGTAGCATTGAGCATATAAGAAAAGTAAAGTTACCAAATGGCAGGAGAGGAAAGCAACTGTTATGCACAATTCATCGTTATATCACCGGTATCCAAAACTTGTTTTTTTTTCTTATTTTCCCTTTTCAATTTAACCAACATGAAGAAATATTTTATTTTATCAGGTGCAGCTATTGCCACAATTATCTTTTCCAATTGTAATCCTTCCAAGAAATCCACATCGGGAGGAAATGATGTAAAGGAAGAAGTGAAAGCTCCCGCCACTACTTATGCAAACGGTGTTTCTGCAGTTATAATGAATAATTGTGTGCCTTGTCATATTCCTTCAAAGGGGGGTAAAAAGAAAGCCTACGATAATTTCGCTAATGTAAAAGCTGATATCGATGAGATCATCCGCCGTATTGAGCTGGACCCATCTGTAAGAGGTTTTATGCCGTTCAAAGGAACAGCGAAGATGAGTGACAGTACAATTGCCATATTTAAGAAATGGAAAGCCGACGGCCTCTTAGAAAATTAAAAAAAGTTAGCCGGTTCCCTGCAAAGAGAACCGGTTAATTCCCTTTCAGCATTTCATAAACTTTTTTGTTCCAGTTGGTTCGTAATATGGTATAAGTAAGCTCTTTACTTTCTGCCGGTAACTCAATCATCAGCCTGGCAGCATATTTTGAGATGTACTGGTTCTCGTTGATCTTCTTCCATTCATATTTCTTTTCGCCCAGAACTTTTTGCAAGTATTTGGTATAGCAGGAATCGCAACTGGCAGTCACTTTTTCTGACTGGCACCTACCGTTTTTGTCAAAACCATAAATAAAATCTGCGGGCTGAGTTTTATCGGCTGTTATTGAACAGGTGATAATTGAATCCTTATCGGTGATTGTAGCAGTGAGGCTATCATTCTTTTTTGCATAGGCCTGCAATTCTTTAAGTACCTGTGCCTTTTTCTTTCCAATAAAATTTTGAGAAGACCCGAAAGTGGGTAAAAGAAGGAATAACAACAGACCGATGCGCCACATACATTTTATTTTTAGAATAATGAAATGGGTGCAAAAATAACTGCTTGGAGGCGATTTGCTACCCGTTACAGAAAAATAGACCAAATATGAATAAAAAAAGTTGCTGCCATTATCTTTGCGGCTTTCATACTTAAAACGGATTTCAATTGTATGGCATTATTAGAGAAAAAAGTGGAAGTGAAAGAATCTGTACTTCCCGGAGCCGGGAAAGGTCTGTTTGCAAAAGAATTCATTCCGAAAGGCTCCCGGATTGTGGAGTATAAAGGGAGAATCACTACCTGGAAAGAGGTGGATGATAACGATGGTAACAACGGGTACATCTATTTTGTAAAGCGGAATCATGTGATTGATGCGAGTCGTCATGCCAGTGCCCTTGCCCGGTATGCCAATGATGCCCGGGGGCTAAAAAGGGTAAAGGGTATTACCAATAATTCAGAGTATGTGGAAGATGGATTGAAAGTTTATATCGAATCAAGAAAGGATATTCCTGCCGGTACAGAGATATTGGTAGAGTATGGAAAGGAATACTGGGATGTGATACGGCATAATATCAAGGTAGATGCTCAACGGGAGAAACTGAGGAAAAGAAAGATGCAAAACCCTGAACAATAGGCAGCATACCGGCTTACATGCTTGTCTTACTTCATTACTTTGCCCGGATATCTTACTTTTACATGTCCAGATAACTATAATACCATTTTATGAAAATAGTTTCAATCTTTCTTTTTATTGCGGTTGCCTTCTTTTCCCAGGGATGTGGTAAGGATAAGGATTCAACACCAGCAGTAGATGCCAATTTCTCGATTTCAGGGTATGAAAACCCCGTTCCTTGTACCATTTCTTTTATAAACACTTCCTCAAATGCTACGAACTACCTGTGGAATTTTGGGGATGGCAGTACTTCAACTATTTCTAATCCCACTCATACATATACCCTTGCCGGATCATATCTTCTTACATTGAAAGCTACCGGCCCGGACGGAGAGGAGACGGTTTGTAAATTGCTTACAGTGGAACCTGCCCCGGCTGCAAATAAATCTGCCTTCTCATATTTTTTTGATAAATGCACCGGCTATCCGGTAGGGGCACTTTTTAAAACAGTTAATCCGGCGTCTACTAATACTGTTTGGGATTTTGGTAATGGGGTGATAAATGTTAACCGGGATCCTATTGTACAGTTTTTAG
This sequence comes from Chitinophagaceae bacterium, assembly GCA_044220915.1. Lineage (GTDB taxonomy): Bacteria > Bacteroidota > Bacteroidia > Chitinophagales > Chitinophagaceae > JJ008. Next base: position 31,835 of record JBGAQD010000002.1, on the reverse strand, counting down.
TTCCGGGTGATTACACGGTCAAGTATAGTTCATTATTGAATGGTGTAAGAGATACGGTGGTAAGGATAATCAGAATACAATAACAATTTTCTTATTGAATATTTTTGCAGAGGAATGAATTGCCATTCAAATCCAGCATGCTGAACCCCATTACTGATAAAAATTTTTCATGTCGTTTATTGGCAACAGCAGTATAGTAAATTATTTTCACACCTTTAGACAATAGAAACTGTTTTTCCTTGTCAAAGATGAAACGACCGACCTTATAATCCCGGTATTTTGTTACCGTATAATTGATAATGACCTGAGCTGAACCATCAGCAGCTAATTTAGCACTGAAGATATTGGCTATTACGAGATCCCTTAATACCACGAAGTTCAGGCTGCCCTCCAATTGTTCTCTTTTGAAATCCGGGAAATGAGTTGCGATATCTTTTTGATAGAAAGAAAGAAACCTGTCGATCATAATGCCACCCGAACTGAATTCCAGTAATTCAAAATGTTCCTTCCGGTTATATATTTTATACAACCAGAAAAGATTTATAGCCAGCAAGATGCAGTTTGTAAGTATGATCGGAACAGCGCCTAATACCACACCGTATACAATAAAAGCAATATTGCCCCCGGTATTCAACCATCTGAATTTTAAATCGTTGCTGACAAGTAAACCGAGTGCCAGCAATAAGGATGCGAGGTAACCAAAATATGGAGCTAGATCCTGTAACATGCTGCAATGTTACAGATAGAAATGATAATGCTGAAGAAAGTTGCTTTTAATCCCACACAAATCTCCAGTTGCCATCTTTTTGTTTTTTCCATACGGTATGAAAGATACCGGAGGATTCGCTGACTTTACCGGTACTGTCTTTCGATTGCCAGGTGTATTTTCCGTATGTATATCCCAAATCACCCGATCCGGCCGCCTCAACAAAGTCGGGTGCCCATTTTACAGTGGCTGTTGTAAAGCGATCGGCGGAGAAGAAATTTCTTACAGCTTCTTTTCCTCTTATCAATGAATCATTTCTTCCGCGGATCACAGCATTGGAATCTGCAAAATACCAGAATGCCTCAGCAATACCTTTCTCTGCTGCCATTTTTTCGAAATCCTTTTCTGTCTGTACAATTTCCTGCTTGGCTTTTTCTTTCTTATCGCCGTTATCACCGGATTTGCAGGAGATAAACAATACTGCAAATAAAAGAGCTGGGAGGAGCATATATTTTTTCATAAACAGGTTTTAAAGATTAACCTTTTCAAGTTACTCTTTTTGTTAAGATAATAACAACCGTTTGTATAAAAGGGGGTTGGTATGTAAATAGCAGCAATGAGTTGTTTTTACATCTTCTTTTCCATGATGGCAAATACTAATGACTGTGTAGGTACACCAAAACGGGCATCCACCACTACCGGTTTTGTTTCACCGGTTTCGTAATAGCCTAAACGTTTATACCATGCAATGAGTTCATGACGAACTGAAATGACATTCATAAAAATGGAGGAACAGTTATTTTCTTTTGCATACTGTTCAGCTGCTTTCATTAATTGTTTGCCGACACCGGCAGCCTGCTGCAATGGCGATACAGATAACATGCCGAGGTATAAACCCCGTTCCTGTTTCTCCAGGAAGACAGAGCCTGTAATGGTCCCTTCATCATTTGTATATTTCAGTATGGCAGCCTGCGGTCTTGCAATTATTTCCGCCAGTATTGTGGCATCAGTACGCAATTCACCTTTGAGCAGATCAGCCTCGGTGGTCCAGCCTTTTTTGGAGGCTTCTCCACGGTAAGCACTGTTGATGAGCCTGACCAGTTCATCAACATCTTCTATTGCAGCTTTGGAAACAGGCATGGAATGAAGATACAAATTCCGGTAGTCATGAATTCCTTAGCTATTCAAATGCTCAATTTCTTTCAGGGGATTTTCATCCGGCTTTCCTGCAAATGGCGGATAATCCCGGTATAGCCATGTCAGGTATAAATTGAGCCTGACACCCCAGCGCATAGTTCCTGTATTAAACCGATGCCAGTTCTCCGGGTATTTACCGGTAAACAGTACTGCAAAAAAGGCGAACATGGCTAAGAAGAATGTTGCAATACTTCTTATGTATAAGGCGAACATATGCGGAATACCAACATAGAAGATACCCAACAATGAACGCAGCAATAATTGTCCCCGGCTGATTTGCCAGAATTGCAGATCAAAAGTGGTTTTATCATCCGTGCCATTCATGCCGAATGCGGGATAGCCATCAGCGAGATTGTATAAACGGGCACCTACCCTTAATCCCCAGCGCTGCAGCTTTACCACCCATTCATAATACCATTGAGGTGTAACACCGGTAAACAGAATGATGAAGAAAGAGGCAAAACTCATAAACCAGAAAACTATGCCTAATAACATTAATGCCAATCCATGTGGAATGGCGATGTAGAGCCATCCTAAAAATGTCCGAAGTAATAATTCTCCTCTTGAGTATTCCTGCTGGTATTTGATCTCGTAAGTAAGCATGGCAGTGGTTTTGGTTGATATTAAAGTTAGTAAAACTGTGTGGTTTTTATTTTTCTGCGCTGATCACAATGGCACCGGCATCAATCGCAACATGGCCAGGGTATCGCTGGCTTACCAGTTCAAACACTTCTTTTTTTATTTTTTGCCGCATGGCATCATCGGCTTTGCTTAACGCTGCCACAATCGGGGCGCCGACCTCAGTCATCATATCCCAATAAGTATCCACAGTGCCGCTGTTTAATTTGGAAGCCACTTCTTTTTCAGTGATGTTTTTAAAACCTGCTTTTTCAAAGATCTCTTTCATCAGCCCGGGTTTGGCACAACGAAACATTCCCGGTGCGCCAGGTGGTGGTGGTGGCAATTCCATATTTTTATTGATAGTTCCCATGGTTGCTGTTACCCAAAAATTCTTTTCGGGTATGTTCCATACAGAAGTGGCGATCTTCCCCCCGGGTTTTAATACCCTCGCCATTTCGTTAGCAGCTAATTGCATATCCGGAAAGAACATAAAACCGAAACGGCAGCTGATGGCATCGAAACTATTATCTGCAAAAGGTAATTCACACACATCACAAGCAGATGTTTCAATATTGCTGATACCCCGGCTGATAGCATTTTCTCTTGCGATAACAAGCATATCTTCTGCCAGGTCTGTTATGATGACCTTGCCACCATTCAGCATTGTGGCGATGGTAAGCCCCGGTTCCCCTGTGCCGGCTGCAATATCCAGTATATACTGCCGGCCTGATGGATTGATACTGGCAATGATCTCGTTGCCCATAGGCCGGAGAAAATCCATTGTCAGGTCGTCCCATTTTTTCCAACCAGAAGAAAATTTGTTCCAGGATTGTTTTTGCTGTTCTCTTATTTCTTCTAATTGCTGGTTCATATTGTTGGTTTTGTGGTGAGCAAAAAGAAAATGATAATTCAGCGGGACGGGAGAAGTCTCGTAAGGTACGAAAAGAGAAAGTGCTGTTGTGTTGCCCTTTTGATTTAGAAGGGTGCAATTACCAGCCAATCAGGTCAGCAAGGCCTTTGAGGGTAAAAATAATACCGATAGTGGTGAGTCCATACATAACAACCCTCATGCTTCCGCCATGGTTAAAAAGAAGAAGGGTAAGCATACAGCTTACAACAAGAAGTACTACACCGATGCCGCAGTATACAAAACCAGTTTTTCTTTTACGGGTGATCCGTAGTTGTTTTAATTGCTGTATGATATCCTGCAGCAGTGTCTCCGTTGCACCTTTTTCTTTTAGTTGCAGAAATATCTCATCAAAACTCAATCCCTTTTTTTGCAGGGAACTGGCCAGTTGTAAAAATTCGGCGGGTTGGGCTGAATTCATATTGCAAGCTTTTGAGTAAGATACGAATAATTATAAAAAAACCGCTCCGGGGAGGAGCGGTTTTTATTGAGAGGGATTGTTTAGAACCTGTTGCCATGGTCGTTGTCGTCACGTCTGTCATGATCCCTGTCGTTCCAGTCGTCATCCCGGTCATTATCGCCAAAACGTCTGTAGTTCTTCTTTTCCCGGATGCTGATGTTGCCAAACCAGTCGATGTTGATAACTACATCATTCCTGTTAACCATGAAAATGGATGAACTGACGAGTTTCTCCCTGCCACCAAAGTAGCCTCTTTTCATTTCGAAGACTTTGATAGTGTGGCGGCCACCATTGAAGCGATCCAGGCTGATGGTGTTGTTGTTACCGAAATAGGCTTTGCCATCAATCACTATTTTGTAATTCTTGCTGCTGTTAATTTTTACAACAGGCCTGCGGTCGGCGGCGAAAAGTGCTGCGGCGAATAACATTCCCGCAATGAGTGTAAAGATCTTTTTCATGTCTTCAAGTTTTAATAGGTGTACTGCAATGGCCGGGCTGCTTGCGGTACGAATTTGTTTTTATTACCCGGTTATACCTATTATTTCAAAGTAAATGCCAGTGTGCCAAAAAGGGGTAAAAGAAATGTTAAGTAGTTGAGGTCAGAGAAACATACTATTGACCGGGAGAAAGTTGCTGCTTTCTGAAAATGGTCAGTGACAGCAGGCTAAACCATAGCAAGAAAATAAAAAAGGAAATTTTCTGAATGACCGGTAAGTAATGCAGCAGATCCTGGCTGTAATAAACATAGTTATTGACGCCGCATAACAGCAGGCACAAAATACCTGTCCAGAATAACAGGAACATATTTTGGCGGAAAAGATTTACGAGCAACACTATTATTGCAATACATCCTAGCAGGGCTGCGGTATTAATGACATAGTCGTGAAAGCCGGTTAACAGCAGTGGTGTTACCAGCATGGAGCCGATACCGGCATACCGGATAACCAGGCTGCCTGTTCTTTTGCCGGTAAAAAGACCGGGGATAGTGTACCAGAAAATGACCAGGCTGATGGTAAGAACTATCATTGCAGCTATTGCAACGGGTCTTGCTGTATTGGGTTGTCCATTCTGTGCATCGGCAGCCAACAACTCACACCAGTAATTATGCAGCCAGCTGAATCCTGTTGCTGAGCTGTTGAAATCGGAGCCGCCGGGGTATAGCAAAGCCGCTATAATGTACAGCATGATAAAAAGCAGCATTCCCCAAAAAGGGATAATAACCGGGTTAATATTTGATTTTTTGCCGGACAATCAGTAATTGTAATGGCTAAAGATACCTGCTAAAGAAAAATAAGAAGTTAAAGACTTGTAAAGTATCAGGGTTTTAAAAGCTTAGCCAGTGATGTAATCATGTTACAGTTTTCAATATAGCTGCTGAGATTAATTTTTCCATAGGTGTCAGTTGGTTTATGATAATCTGCATGGTCTTCCACTCCAATATACAGAAATGGAATTTTCTTTTTATAAAAAGCAAAATGGTCACTTTGATATGTCCAGTCGTCATGCCCGTTTCCTGTATCATGCCCCATTAATACTTTTGTATTCGTTTTATTCTGTACACCTTTAACGGCGTAGATAAGCGATGGGTTGTGATAAATGCCACAAACAAATATTTCATTCTCATCATTTCTTGCAATCATATCTATATTAATATTCAGCACAATATTCGAAAGAATGAGAGGCTGGGGAAGATTATTAACAAAATGATCTGCTCCTTCTAATCCCGATTCTTCCATATCAAATGCTGCAAATATTAATGAGCAGGGCAAGGGATTTTGCTTAAAATATTCAGCCATGGCCAATATGCAGGCGATACCGCTTGCATTATCGGAAGCTCCGTAATAAACAGAGTCGCCAATTTTACCTAAGTGGTCATAATGTGCACTGATGATGATGTACTTCTCAGGGGAATGAGCTCCTTTTATCCACCCAACAATATTTTTGCCTGTCCTTGCTTTTGTGTTTTCTCCCCCTTTTGTAAATTCCTGAACCAATGAATTGTTGAAGCTATCCAGTCCAGTTTCCCTCATGCGGGCAATAATTCTATCAACCGCTTTTTCATGCCCGGCCGAACCCGGCTTTCTTCCTTCACAAGTATCGGAAGCCAGGTATTTAAGGTCGTTAACAATGGATGTACTGTCAAGTATTCTTACAGGGTTTATAAGCGGTTTGTTGAAAGTTGCCGCCCTTTGTTTGTCTAAAGAGGGATAGGGATGTTTGGGTTTTTCAGGTAAGTTCTTAAGAAGAATGTATCCGGCAAATGTCACAACTGTTATTATAGAAATTAGTATGACATGTTTGACTTTTATTATCATAGGAGATAAAGTTATATCAAAGCCTGCGAAGAAGAATTTGGCTGATTAGAATTACCGAACCCCGAACGGAGCGTCGCAACTGCAGCTCAATCAGGGCACAAAAGCCGGCCAAACAATCCCTCAAAAACCGCCTGAATCGCTTACCTTTGCCGCTCTTGAAAATGAGGCAATAAGCACATGAAGAATATCCGGAATTTTTGCATTATCGCACATATTGACCACGGCAAATCTACCCTGGCTGACCGCCTGCTGCAAAGCACCGGCACCATCAGCGACCGGGATATGATGGACCAGGTACTGGACGATATGGACCTGGAAAGGGAGAAGGGCATTACGATTAAAAGTCATGCCATCCAGATCAACTATAAACATACTGATGGACAGGAATACATCCTGAACCTGATCGATACTCCCGGCCACGTTGACTTTAGCTACGAAGTGAGCCGGGCCCTTGCTGCCTGCGAAGGTTGCTTGTTGCTGGTTGATGCCACCCAGGGTATACAGGCACAGACTATCAGTAACTTATACCTTGCAATTGACAATGACCTTGAGATCATTCCTGTCATCAATAAAATTGATATGGCCGGGGCTATGATCGAGGAAGTGGAAGACCAGATCATCGAACTGATAGGCTGCAAGAAGGAAGAAATTCTACATGCCAGTGGCCGTACCGGTGTGGGTGTGGAGGCGATACTGGAGGCGATAGTAAAAAGGATTCCGGCACCTGTGGGCAAGCCAGATGCGCCATTGCAGGCATTGATATTTGACAGCATGTTCAACCCGTTCAGGGGTATTATCGTTTATTTCCGGGTAAGGAATGGTTCGATTAAAAAAGGCGACAAGGTAAAATTTGTTTCCACCGACCAGGAATATGATGCTGATGAAGTGGGCATCCTGAAACTGAAGATGACGGAGAAAAAGGAAGTGAACTGCGGTGATGTGGGTTATCTTATTACCGGCATCAAGAATGCGAAAGAAGTAAAAGTGGGTGATACCATTACCCTGGCGGCTAATCCCACACAAGAGATCATCAAAGGTTTCCAGGAAGTGAAGCCAATGGTGTTTGCCGGTATCTTCCCGGTGAATACGGAAGATTTTGAAGAGTTGCGGGACTGCATGGACAAACTGCAACTGAATGATGCATCACTGACCTATGAATTAGAAACATCGCAGGCCCTTGGTTTTGGTTTCCGTTGCGGATTCCTGGGGCTGCTGCACATGGAGATCATACAGGAACGACTGGAGAGAGAATTTAACCAGACGGTTATCACCACTGTTCCCAACGTAAGTTTTATTGCTTATACCACGAAGGGGGAGAAGATCATCGTTAATAACCCGACCGAGTTTCCCGACCCAGTGAAGACCGACCATATTGATGAGCCTTTTATCAAAGCACAGATCATCACCAAACCGGAATACATCGGTAATATCATGACGTTGTGTTTGGGTAAAAGAGGTATCCTGATGAACCAGAGTTACCTGACAACGACAAGGGTGGAGCTGTTGTTTGAAATGCCATTGACGGAGATCGTATTCGACTTCTACGATAAACTGAAATCTCAGACGAGGGGTTATGCTTCGTTTGATTATCATCCTATCGGCTACAGGGAAGCAGATATTGTACGGATGGATATATTACTGAACGGAGATAAAGTGGATGCACTGAGTGCACTGATACACCGGAGCCGGGCACAGGAGTTTGGAAGAAAGCTGTGTGAGAAACTGAAAGAACTGTTGCCAAGACAACAATTCCAGATAGCAATACAGGCCGCTATTGGTGCGAAGGTGGTAGCCAGGGAGAATATTTCTGCAATGCGAAAGGATGTAACTGCAAAATGTTATGGTGGTGATATCAGCCGTAAACGTAAACTGTTGGAGAAGCAGAAAGAAGGTAAGAAGCGGATGCGGCAGATAGGTAATGTGGAAGTGCCACAGGAGGCTTTCTTAGCAGTGCTGAAACTGGATGATTAAGTAGTGAATGGTGAATAGTCAATAGTGAATAATGAATTCAGGCATCAGTAAGCGATGCCTTTTTTATTGATCGTATTAATTGTATTTTAGATTTCAACTTTTTTTTGAAACTCTCGCAGATCATAAATTATCCGCTGGGCCTTGTGGGGCTGAAGATCATCCGGAAATCGAGACTGGAACTGGTAAACCTTTCGGATATAGAGCAGGATAAAAAATTTCTTGAGCTATATAAGAAAGTAAAAGATTGCACACTGGTGCCGGTGGAAAGATGCTTCACCCTTTACCAAACAGTAAAGTACATTATTAAAAATAACATTGAAGGAGACCTTGTGGAATGTGGTGTCTGGAAAGGCGGCAGCTCTATGCTGATGGCTTACATACTAAAGGATGCCGGGGAAAACAACCGCAAGATTTACCTGTATGATACATTTGAAGGGATGACGAAACCCGGTGATATGGACGGGCAGGAAGAAAAAGAGCAATGGGAACAGGGACGGGTGACAGATACACTGAACAATATGTGCTACTCACCTATTGAAGAAGTGAAAGCAAATATGGAGAGAACAGGTTATCCTGCCGAAAAAATAATTATGGTGAAGGGAAAGGTGGAAGACACTTTACCGGGAACGCTGCCATCAAAAATTTCTTTATTGCGGCTGGATACCGACTGGTATGAATCGACTAAGCATGAACTTCAGCATCTCTATCCGCTACTGATAAAGAATGGTGTGCTGATAGTAGATGACTATGGTGCATGGCAGGGAGCAAGGAAGGCCGTAGATGAGTATTTTAAAGACATTCCCAATGTCTTTTTGGGCCGTATTGATTATACCGGCCGTATTGTTATCAAATAACAGATCACATCTTTACATCTTCGAGTAACCAAAGGGCAAGGTACCGGGCCGGAGAGCCTTCCGGGTGATCACTCATCTTACTAATTGCTGCAGGCAGGTTGAAGGGAGGGAGTTCAAGATTTACAGGCCGGAAATGCCCTGTGAGTATTTCGGTATTCTGCTTAACAGGATAAGTGCTTGCCAGTATATATTTAATACCGCTTCGTTTGAAGTTCTGTATCAATTTTGTTATTTCTTTTTTACGGAGATGAATAAAACAGTCACGACATAGTACTATATCAGCTGCGGGAAGTTCATCAGTGACGATATCCGCCACTATGAATTTCTTTTCGGGATATTTTATCTTATTCGTTTCGATGATCTCCGGAACAATATCGGCGCCGGTATAAGAAATTCCTGTGAGGTCAACTGTGCTGATCCAGTTACAATCTCCGCAGGGAGCATCCAATAATGTTTTTATTCCAAGTGAGCGGAGTAAACCAGGTAATTGCAAACGAATATTTGATGTGTATTCTATTGTAGATCCTGGTCCGGAGATCGTTTCTTCAGAGCCCCATGAATTTTTTTTGTGAATAGAGGAGAATACCTTTTTTCTGTTGGCCGGGAGAAGCAGTTTCAGTTTATTTATTATGCGGGATAACATGATTCAGGCTGTTTTTTATTTAAAACTGCTCGTCCATAGTTCATATATTTTTTCTGGCGAAAACTGCCGGATGTTCTCCACTGCTTTTTGGCCCATGCTTATTATCCTTTCTTCATCTATGATGAGAGAAGAAACAGCCTGAGCCAGTTTATCCGGGTTTTCTTTTTCAACCAACAGGCCGTTTATTTTATCAGCGATAATATCAGCAGGCCCGGTTGGGCAATCAAAACTTATACAAGGCAGACCAAACGACATTGCTTCTAATAAAACCATTGGAAATGCTTCGAAGCGGCTGCTTAATACGAACAATGATGATTGCAGGTATTCTGAAGAGAGATCAGCACCAGCAGGGGGCTGCAAGATAAAACGGTCTTGTAAGTTTTCCTGCTGAATAAAGTCAAGTACATCTTGCAGCATTTCGCCTTCACCTATCAGCTTCCAGGTCCAGGTGGGATTAATTGTCAGTACTTCTTTCGCAGCTTTTAGCATGAGGTCAATTCCCTTGCGATGAATAAGCCAACCAACAGAGAGCACCTGTTTGTTTTGTAGTGATGAGAGCCGCCCGGTTTTATTTTCAATAAAATTGGGAATAACAACTGTGGCTGCGAATTTTTCAAAATGGAGTGCTTCCGTTTTGTTCAGGCAGATGATCTTATTAAGCCTTTTATAAGCCATCTCTGAGAGAGTTGCCCAGAACCTGTTTTTTCGTATCCATGCAAAGTGATGATGCTCCCAGGAAAAAAGTTTGGCATACTTCTTTGCGCCACTCAGTACTGCAGCCACTGCAAATGGATATTCAGTGGCAATAACAATATCGGCCTTTAACTGTTTCAGCAGTTTACGAAGTTTCAATACATCACTCAGTAATTTTATTTTTCTTGATATGATATTGCCGTCAGGAGTAATACCAAACGACAGTGGTTGCTGTATAACTTTTACAGAAGCATGAAGAGGGTAGTAGCTGTTGCCCGTTTCATCCAGCACAATCAATGAAACGGGGTGTCCCTTTTCAACAAAAAGATTAGCCGTATTTACAATAGCCCGTTCAATACCGCCCGGCAAATCCAGCCGTGAACAAAGCAATGCGATATGTTGCAGCGTAGCCAGTTGTTATAGTTTTTCAGCAAGCTTGAAAAAGAAACGTTTTACTCTTGTCCGTAAGCGGAGCTGATGTTTTAATTTATAAGCTGATGACTTATATTTTTGAGGGTCAAGATTATCCAGGTTTTCCAGTAAGCTGAACCCTTCTTTTTGCAATGCTGAGATATAATCATTAAGAAAAGGCTGCAGCAGGATATCATTCCTGTTCAGAATATTGATAATAGTATCTTTTGTGAAATGTATAAATACAGGTTCAAATATTTTATTGATAAACAGCTTACCATTAATAAGCTCTCTTTTACAGGTATCGATATTCCAGGCAGCAAGGTTACAACCCTTGTGTTTAAGTATATGGACATTATCAAATTGAACAGGGACTATATCAAGATATTTCTGGTCAACAAACAGACCTATATCCTTCAGCGCCTCAGTTTTGTAATGACAAACGCCGGCCCACCATGTGATAACATCCGTTGCATTTTTATTTACCGCAATAAAACCTGCATTATAAAGACCATCCTTTAAAACTGCCAGCAGGCTGTCTTCATTCTTAACCGGGTCTGTACTTCTCCAATGTGGGGTTAAGAGAACATTGTTCCTTTCAAGTTCATCGAAAAGAAAACTGAAGTTGCTGATAAAGTACAGGTCGGGGTCGGCGAATATTACTTTGCTAAAGCCCTTTTCCAGCAGATGGCCGATGAATAATGGCTTTAGTGCCCAGCGAAAATAGTCAGCATTCGTATGCGCATATTTTTTTTCAATCTCTTTAAAGTAAGAGGAGCCGGACAGGGCATCAAGAGAATGAATAAAAAAACTATCAGTTGAAGAAAAATTATTCTCATTAACCACCAATACTTGTAATGAAGTGCCGGGTAAATTTTTTTGCAACGATCTATACAGCACTTTTGCCAGTGGCAGGTAATCGGCAGTTATAATGGTGCATACTGTTTGCATATAGATCCTTTACCTGTTAAAGAAGGCATTTAAAGGGTTAACAGGCGGGTTTGACTTCCGGTGTTGTATTGCAAAAGCATAAGCCT
>JBGAQD010000002.1:0-19663 GCA_044220915.1 Chitinophagaceae bacterium | reverse complement strand
AGGAGAAATTTTTCTTAATATACTTTGAGACCATTGACCCTTTTGGTGCTGTGTAAGTATCTTCCCCGATCCATAGAACATTGATACCAGGATGCGACTTTTGCAGTAATTGAAGTGTTTCTGCCATAACCAGGGCACCTTTACAAACCTGCAGGCGGCTTGCAATCAGAAATTCACTTTTAATTCTGACAGAAGGCTTCACATCATCATTGATCCATGGGGCAGTGGCATAAAAAGTTTTTGTGCTGAAATTTTTTGCGATTTCTTCAGCGTTGCTGTGGCTATGGCAAATAACAGCATCTGCATTGTTGATGGAATTGGTTTCAAGAAAACGGATGATGGAAAGGTTTTCATCGGGGTTGTAAAATTCATGCTGGCTTAATTGTGTCAGCATACTGTGGCACATAACAACAACCGGCGGGAGGGAGGCATCAATTAAAAAAAGCCCAAAGCCTCCATAATCAGAAAACTCAATGATATCGAAATTGTATGTGGAATTGTTTTCAAGTAACCAGTTACGCATTGCTGTTCCGAGGCTCATCCATACAACAGCTTCCCGGTTGCCAGACTTTATAAAACGACTGAAATACTCAAACTGCCTGTTATAACTTTTTTTCAGGGTAACGATAATAATTCCATCCTGCTTCTTAACTGTGTCTGGTCCTTTTTTATTTTCAAAATCAACAGTAAGCACTACTATACTGTGACCAGCCTCCTGTAAAAGCTTAACCAGGTAAGAATTATGAGTAGCTATGCCTGAATTTTTCGGGGGAAATGAATCTGTAGCAATGCAGATGGTCATGAAGGCTAAAGTAGCTATTTTTTTTGAGTATTTACAGTCTGAAGAGAGCCTGTGTTGCAGCTTTTAGAAGATGACTTTGTGTTTTTTACCGATGACCTTTTGCCATATAAGGCTTCTCAGCACTTTGCGGGAGAGTTGCTTATCGATGGCGGAATAGGATGCGAAAAGGTTTCTTCCGTACCGGTATCCGTCTTTTAGCAGGCCAAACCCAAGATATTGCAATGTAAAGAAATCAATAAGTTCTTTTTTAGCCGTGATATAACTCTGTTTGTATAAGAAGTCAAGTATTCTGAAACATTCCAGTTTGCTTTGTAATGTTTTGGTGTGTTTGAGAAAACTGTTCTCATGTATTCTGAAAGTGTTCAGGGGCTTAGCACTGTAATAGATATTAGTATGGGATGCTGCTGCGATTTGGCCATACCAATCGCCATGGTAGATAAACGTTTCAAGTTTGCTAAGTATTTCCAGCAACAGGTCTTTCTGGAAAACGGCAGCACTGGTGTTATTAATAGTGCAGAAAAATTTCAGGCAATGATTTATTTCATCTTTTCCGTTAATACAATAGTCGGAAGACCATTTAGTGGTCTTAAAGAACTTGTTTTTTAATTCAGCATAAGTGTTATACCGGGGTAATGTACTCTCTTCCTGCTTACAAACTGAATCACAATAAAAAATACCGGTGCCCGGATTCAGCCGGATTGCAAGGTCTGCGGTTTCTAAAAATTGGCTATCAGCAATATCATCGCTTTCAGCAATCCAGACCCAATCTTCATTGGACAGAAGGATTCCTTTTTTCCATTGTTTAAATGGAGAGCCGCTGTTTTCTTCGTTGTATAGAATACGGCTGACACCAGAATGGTTTCTGTACGCTTCAATAATTTCCCGGCTATTATCGGAAGAGCAATCATCCAGTATGATCACTTCAGCCGGGGCATGATTTTGTGCCAATACAGAATCTATCCGTTCCTTCAAAAAGGCAGCATGATTGTAATTGGGAATTATGACGGAAAATCTGATCATTCTGTCTTTACTTACTTTTTGAATAGTTTCCTAAGCAATTTGGCTGGATAAAGGATCATATGACCTAATTTGTAAGTCAGGGTGTTTGTTACCATCTTTTCTTTCTCGGATACTGCTTCTGCAAAAACAGACCGGCCGTTAAAAAGACTGTTATTGATTGAGGGCAACATTGTATCTGATGCAAGGGCAATACAATAAAGGCGGTTCTCTGTATTGTCAGTTTGTATGTTGCTGTAATCGCCTGTATACATTTTAAATCCGGTAGCATCGTTTGCAGTAATGACAGATGATATGGTGATCTGCTGGCTGAGTACCTGTACATTCTTAAAATACCTGTGCAATAACCCGGAGAACTCTTCGGGGTATAACTCTTTCATATGGAACGGGTTTCTATAGCCAGTTTTATCACTGTAGTTCTTTTTGTCCGGTGTTGAAATGATCAACAGTCCTTCAGGCTTTAATACCCTTTTTATTTCACTGGCCATTTTTTCATGGTCACCTGTGTGTTCAAGTGTTTCAAAACTCACCACCGTATCGAACTGATCATCCGCTGCCGGTATATTATCTACAGAGCCGGTAAGAAACTGCAGGCTCTTAGAAAGATATTTTTCTTTTGCGTTGTTGATCACATCCGCATCAATATCAACACCTGTAACATGACCTGCAATTTTCGAAAGCAGGTTAGAGCCATATCCTTCCCCGCAGGCGATGTCAAGCACTTTTTTGCCTGCTACTAATTCCATGGCAAGAGCATAGCGATGCAAATGTTCTATTGAAGTCTCAGTAAAGACATTTGTTTCCAATCTTTCTCCTGTCCAGTTTTTATTTATACTCATCTGCTATCAGGATATTCTTTTTAAATAACCATTTACATTAAAAGTGGCATTGGGTCCGAAAAAGTCGCACCATTTTCTGTCTGTCATAAAGTTCTTATTGGTTTTCAGGAATTCCGCAATTGCTTTTTTCGGTCCGCCATTAAATTCTTTTTCCCTTCCCAGCTCTGATACTATGCCATCTTCCACAATAAAATAAGAGCCGGTGGTAATGAATGGAGAAAATTTAATCAATGCCGCAAGGGTGTCCTCATATTGATGAGAACCATCTTCAATCACCATGATCGTTTTATAGTTCAAAAGATTACTGGTTTCATAATTGCTGAACCCGTTTTTGAAAAGACCGATACGTGGATGTGAGTGAAGCGAATTATCTTCTTTATTTTCCGGGAGGTCAATGCTGTGAATCTTTCCTTTGCCATTCAACTCCAGCAGGTCTGCAAGATATAAAGTTGAACCACCTTTGTTGGTGCCAATTTCTATAACAAGATCGGGTTTTACTTCCCACAACAGCATTTGGTACAGCAAATAGTCAAAGGGGCATTTAATCGCCGGAACGCCTTTATAGGTTACATGAAAATGTCCAGCTTCAATATCTTTTAACTTGAAATCGGTATTTTTTGAAAAAAGAGCCATGTGTTATCAACTTGTTTTAATTGCATCCCAATGAATCAGCGGACGTACGATACCCGGAAACTCGTCCGCATAATTTCCCCTTGCGGATAATTTGGAAAAATCTGTATAAGTTTCAAAGCTTAATACCTCATGTTCATGTACCAACACATCAACCGGGTTAGGAAGAAATAAAGCAACACTGACAGAGAAAATTCCTTCAGGTAATAAATTCCCCGGTATCCATGCCGTGGCCTTATATTTTCCTTTTCTTCTTTTTTCCAGCCGGATTGAAGAAGTGACATCATGTGAGTTAAAGATATTGGTGTTCTCCTGGTTAAAAACATTGATGCCATGCGTAAACATGATGTCATCTTTCAAAACTTCATATTCAAGTGTGATGCCGACCTTGTCTGTCGTGTCAAACCGGGAGAGAACAGAGCCGGCTTCATTGTGAAGAAATGCACGGTACAGCATTACTTCTTTGTTATAGGAACTAATGCCGTTTTCCCAGGAAACTTCTGCATTTGTTTGTAAATGTTTAGCTACATATTCAGCTATAACTTTTTCTGTATTGCCTTTGCTGATAATTGTTCCGGCATCCAGCAGAATAGTATTCGGACAAAACTTCCTGATGCTATCCATGTTATGACTGACAAATAAGATCGTTCGTCCTTCACTCTTGCTGACCTCTTCCATTTTACCAAGGCATTTTTTCTGGAATTCTAAATCACCAACAGCCAGTACTTCATCAATCAGCAGAATTTCCGGATCAAGGTGTGCTGCTACTGAAAAAGCCAGCCGGAGTTGCATGCCGCTGCTGTAATGTTTGAGTGGTGTATCAATAAATCTTTCAACGCCACTGAAATCAACAATACCATCAAACTGTTTGCTGATCTCTGCCTTTTTTAAACCAAGAATAGAGCCGTTCAGGAAAATATTTTCTCTGCCTGTTAACTCGGGATGAAATCCTGTACCAACTTCCAGCAGGCTGCCTACTCTTCCACGGATAACTGCGCTGCCGGTGGTGGGAGGGGTAATGCGGCTGATGATCTTTAGCAGGGTACTTTTCCCTGCACCGTTCCTGCCAATGATGCCAATCCTTTCGCCTTTTTCAATATCAATATCTATATTCTGTAAAGCCCAAAAGCTTTCGGTCTTTTTTTTATCTGAACGAAGCATATTTCGGACAGAGCCGCTGATGATATCCCGCAATGCCAAATACGGTTGCATTGCATTCAGTTTGTATTGTTTGCCCAGGTTTCGTATTTCGATAATAGGTGGCATCAGGCAAGGTCGGCAAAGTATGCCTCTGTTTTTCTGAAATAATATAATCCGATAATGGAAATGATCACTGTGCTGGCGATGCCAATACCTGTAATACTCATGTCAATGGCAGTACCAGAAAATGGATGTCTGAATAATTCTATTGCAGCATTAACAGGATTGATCGCCAAAATATATTTTAGCCATGATTGCTGTACTGACTGTAACGGATAGATAACCTGTGACGTAAAAAAAAGAAACTGCAGTAAAAATGGGATGGTATAACGAAAGTCACGGTATTTTACATTCAATGCTGCCAAAAAAGTACCAGCTCCGAATGCGGCCAGCAACAGTATTGCGATACCGGCAGGAAGATAGAATATGAAAGACCAGCTGACCGGCTGCTTATAAATTATACAGAATACAGCAAAAATCAGCAAACCCATCAGAAAATCAAACAATGCAACAAGTATTGAGGAGCAAGGTATGACCAGCCTTGGGAAATATATCTTACTGATGATATTGGCGTTCTTTATCATGCTCTCGCCGGCATGCGACACAGATGCATTGAAGAGATTCCAGAGGATCAACCCCGACAAAACAAAAATGGGATACTGAACCGGGCTGGTATCAATTTTCCATGTTTTTGAAAAAAGGAAAGTGAAGATAAGCATCATCCCCAGCGGTTGTAATAAAGCCCATAAGATACCCAGGGAGGTTTGCTTGTATTTAACCTTGATATCCCGCCAGGTAAAGAAATAAAACAGCTCCCGGTATTGCCATAACTCTTTCAATCCCAGCGAGAAGCCGGAAGGAGGATGAATATTTGTAATAAATTTCCTCATTGGCCATAAAGATAGCCAAAGCAGGGTGAAAGTAAAACAGGAAGAAGGATTGCTTAGTTGTCGTAATTGACCGGAGTTTTCCCGTCTTTCTTTGTTTTGTTTTTGTCAGTTTTTTCCTGCAGTTTTTTTTCGTCTTTATTTCCTTTTGGATCGAGGAGCGGATCACCAACAGGAGCCTGGCCATCCTGCAGTTTGTAAGTAAATACTTTATCAATATGTACCCATTTGCCATTTTCCCATTTAAAGCCTTCCTGGTCACCATCGGGTACAAAAGTCCAAGGCAGTTCCGGTTGCTCAGTTTCTGAGATAAGATGGTCCACCAATATCATCCCAAGGTCTTCAACATAGTTAACAAGTACCCGGGCACCTTTTTTAAACTCAAGGCCTATTCTGTATTTAGGAGGTTTGGGGATGGAATCTTTTTCGTAAGTGAAGAATGGTCCGCCAAATACCGGCTCATTCTTTTCATTGAATGTAAGTACATCGATCCATTTCATGCTGCTTTGCGCCGTGTTATTATCAAAACCAAAAAGGGTATAGTAGTTCTTGCCTTTATATTGTGTCTTAATGATATTGTAATACATAGCACCGATCCAGTTACTGCGAGTCCTTATTGAGTCTCCGGGTTTATCTGTAAATTCTGAAACATCTCTAAGGGGCAATAATTTGAGTGAACCATCGGCGGTACGATATTGAATGGCTCCCCGCTGCCGGGCATAATGGTCGTCATAAGAAATATTCCAGGAGAATATTCGGAATGAAGTATCGGGGGCATATAATTTTGAAACGCCTAACACAGAGTCAAAAGGATAGTAGAATGAGTTTTTTATCTGGAGTGCTCTTACCAGCGTTTTGGTGAAAATGCTGTCGGAAATCATCCTGTCTTCGGGCAGGCTGTCCGTATTAAGATACATGGAATAGTCTTTCAGGGTGTCTTCTTTTGCCCTGAGTTTTTTCATGTCTGCTGAAGTGATCTTTTGAGAAAATACACTTGCAGCAAAAATCAGTAACAGAAAAAGTAATAAAGAGGATTGAACCAGTATTTTTTTCACCAGGATCGTTTTGAATTTAAAGGCTAAGTTACGGCTAAGTACAGATGGTTACAACGCCAAAAGGGTTGTAAAATTTTGTCGGAGCTTATAAAGCTTTGGCAAAATCCGGCAAAGAATTAAAACGGAGGTCTATATCAGGGTGGGGAAAGGCTGTTTCGGGATGAGTGGTGGCTACAAAAACTGTATTAATACCTGCATTTCTGCCAAAAAGCATATCACTGATTTTGTTGCCGATAATGATGGACCTGGCAAAGTCAATCGAAGGGAAATCGGTCTTAGCCTGTAAAGCCATACCCGGGTTAGGCTTACGGTTGGGATGGTCATTATCCAAACTGGTACAGTAATAGATCTTGTCTATTCTTCCTCCTGCATCTTCAATCTGTTTTTTCATGTGCTGATGAATGCTGCTTAATTCTGCTTCTGTCATCAGGCCCTTGCCAACACCCCGCTGATTGGTAACGACTATTATTGTCCCGAATTTTTCACTGAGTTTTTTAAAGGCTTCCCTAACGCCATCATAGAATTTAAATTCCCTCCAATTCAGAATATAATCCTCTTTTTTTTCGTGGTTGATTACACCGTCCCGGTCAATAAAAAGTGTCCAGCTGCTGTCGATCACTTTTAAATCAAGGAATGGCTGTTGCGGCATATTATTTACTTAAAATAGTTTTCTTCTGCTAACTGGCAGATGATGTGGCCAATCATAATATGACTCTCCTGGATCCTGGGTGTGTCGGACGATGGAATATTGATAAGATAATCGCTGAAGGATTTTATTTGCCCGCCTGTGGCCCCCGTTAATGCTACTGTAACAATACCTTTTTCTTTTGCTGCTTTAAATGCATTAATGATGTTGGTTGAGTTTCCTGAAGTAGAAAGCCCGATGAGCACATCGCCATTTTGCCCAATGCCTTCAATCATTCTTGAATAAACAACTTCAAACCCGTAATCATTCGCAACCGAGGTAAGGTAGGAGGTATTGCAGTGCAGGGCCTCTGCAGGGAGGGCTTTCCTGTCTTTATAAAAGCGACCTGAAAATTCTGCCGCCAGGTGTTGCGCATCTGCAGCACTGCCCCCATTGCCACATAAATAAACCTTTTTACCATTTTTAAATGCCGTGGTAATAACCTCCGCCACTTGCCCGATGACCGCCAGTAGGCCTTCGTTCTTTAATATTTGATGCTTGGTATCAACCGATGCCCGGATAATATCTTGTATTTGTTTATTCATTTGTGCTATATCTCTTTTGCCAGTTGGAAAATGCTGCTGACCATAGTAGCCCAACTGTATTTTTGTTTTTCAATACGAAGGTGAGGAATAAAAAATTCTTCTCCTAATTGGTAAAACCTCAAAATGCTATCGGCGATTTTTCCGGGAGTTGGCTCAGTAACCAACCCTGCTTTTTCATGCGGAACCAATGCAGGTAATCCACCAACGTTGGTAACGATCATTGGTTTTTCAAAGTGATAGGCCAGAGGGCTTACACCACTTTGTGTGGCACTGCGGTAAGGTTGTACTACTGTATCAGCAGCACAGAGATAGTTTTTTACTTCATTATCAGGGATAAAATCTGTTCTCAATATCAATTGCTGCCTGATTCCGAGTTTGTCAATTTGTTCCTCGTATTTCTTTGCATCATCATAGAATTCCCCGGCTATTAACAGCTTTATACCAGATTTTTTCACCCGTTCATCGGCCATTGCTTCCAGCAGTATATCAAGCCCTTTATATTTTCTGATAAACCCGAAGAAAAGAAGGATCGGTTCCTTGTTTCCTATGCCCAGCTTTTCTCTAGCTTCTTGTTTGGATATAATGGAGCCAAAATTATCGTACAGGGGATGGGGTACCAGTTTTACCGGTTTTACTTTTTGAAATAACCGAAGGTCACCCAGTACTTTCTCACTCATAGTAATGAATGCGTCACAACTTTTTAAAAAATACCGGGTAAATGGTTTGTCGCCCAATCTCTTTTCATGTGGTATAATATTATCGGCAAGGCAAATGATCTTTGTATGCCTGTTCTTTCTTACTCTTCTTAATATAGTTCCCAGGGCCGGACCCATTAAGGGCAGCCAGAAACGAACAATAATGATATCAGCTTTTTCCTTTTTTAGGCGGTTACCAATTTTAATCCAGTTAAATGGGTTAATTGAGTTGATCACCGGTTTAATAACAATTCCTTCGGGTGCAGGTTCATCGCTGTATTGTGTTTTGCCGGGAAAGAGAAAGGATGGATACTGAAGCGAAAACGAATATATCTGGCAATCATGCCCTTGTGCTGTAAACTCTCTTGACAGACGATGATTGAATGTGGTTAAACCACCGCCCCGTAACGGATGGGCAGGTCCTATAATAGTTATTGTAGCCAACTTCTTTGTTTTCTGATATTCATAGATTCCTCAAACCAATCGAAAGGATATAACTTATTGGCTACAAAGAAATCGAAATAAATCCACTGGGCTAAATAAGAATCTTCAAATGCTCTGTAACCAAATTTTTCCAGCACCTTTTCCCTGAAAGTGATAAAACTGGTCACTACTGCTTCTTTTGCAAAACTATCTGTAAGTGACGAGAAACGGGGAAAGAGTTGAAAATTGTTAAACACTTCTCTTTTATAAAAACTGATTGTTAACCCACTCAACTTTCTTTCCCGGGCCCGTTTCATTTTATTTTTAAATTCTTTCCTGGATGACAAAGGCAGGAGCAGGTCATCGTAATTCACTATATCATCCAGGTAAACCTTAATACATGAATCAGGATATATTTTTTCTACTATATGGATCCTTGGGGCATTCATAAGAGTCAGCAAGAAATAAAAACGACCCTGCTTTTTTTTTATGTCCACGATGCGGTAAGCATAAGGATTAGTAAGAGGATGCGTCTTGTCAAGTGAAGAATAAATGAGTGAATCTTTTGTTGCCTGCAATTTGGAACTGTCGCCAGAATGTATACCCGGGCCATACCACTCTCCGGTTATATCCTGTGCGTATAAAGACGAAACGGCAGAAAAGTAAAATGCCAGTAAGGTGATAACCATCTTCGTCATCATAGACCGGTTTTCTTTTCAACCAGGTAAGCGTTGCGATTGGGAGAATTACGGGAGATCAGTTCGCCGATAAAGCCTGCCAGGAATAATTGCATACCAATTACAAGAGAAGTAAGAGCTAAATAAAAACCCGGGCGGTTAGTGAGTGCAAAACTGTTATCAATGAACTTTGAAACGATCAAATAAATAGCGATACCGAGACCCAGCATGAAGAATAATGTTCCCCATAAACCAAAAAAGTGCATAGGTCTTTTGGAAAACTTACCTACAAAAGTGATGGATAACAGATCAAGGAAACCATTTACAAATCTTCTCCACCCAAATTTTGAAACACCATACTTCCGTGCCCTGTGCTCTACTACTTTCTCACCAATCTTTTTAAAGCCAGACCATTTGGCCAGAACGGGAATATAGCGGTGCATCTCACCATATACTTCCACACCCTTTACCACCCGGTGGCTATATGCTTTTAAACCGCAGTTGAAATCATGCAGTTTAATACCTGATACCTTCCGGGTAACAGCATTAAAGAATTTAGAAGGGATATTTTTTGTGAAAGTGTTATCGTAGCGTTTCTTTTTCCATCCGCTGACCATATCATATCCATCTTCAATGATCATTCTTCTGAGTTCGGGAATCTCGTCGGGACTGTCTTGCAGATCTGCATCCATGGTTATCACCACATCACCAGAAGTGGCCCGGAAAGCTTCGTTCAGTCCTGCTGACTTTCCATAGTTACGTTGAAACTTTATGCCTTTGATATTTGGGTTCTTTGACCGTAACTGCTCAATCACCTGCCATGAATTATCACTGCTGCCATCATCCACAAAAATAACCTCATAAGTATAATGGTTCTCAGCCATTACTTTTTCTATCCATGCCGTTAATTCAGGCAATGATTCCTCTTCATCAATAAGTGGTATGACAATGGATAAGTCCATTTTATTTCCTTCTGGTTATAATGAGTGAAGCTGCAGCGGTGACAGCAGCACCTATTAACAAATATCCGAAAATAGAACCATAAACCACGGCCATCGTATAGCCATTTTTGTAACGGGTGGTATCTGCATCAATTTCAGCCGGCGTTTTGGAATTGTTTTTAATACCAAGTTGCTGCTCTTTGTATAATCTGGCTGACTCTTCAGCGAACTCAGGATGCAGTTTGTTAAAAGTAAAAGTATATACGACCATGATTAATGTAACAATAATAAAACACCTGAAACCTGCATTAAAGCTGTCACCAAACTTACCTGAACTGGCTGGTGAATTTCTGTGTGCTACCAATGTCCAGATAATACCAGCTGCATAGGCGGCAAATACAAGATAGTGTAAAGGCGAATCTGCCGGCAAACCATAATAGGCTGCAAGAGAAATGCCGATCATCAGAACGGCAGTTATGATCCCTTTGATTAATGGAGATAATTTCATAGTACTGATCAGGAGAGAATAATTTTATCTCCGTTA
The DNA here is from genome assembly GCA_044220915.1 of Chitinophagaceae bacterium. Lineage (GTDB taxonomy): Bacteria > Bacteroidota > Bacteroidia > Chitinophagales > Chitinophagaceae > JJ008. The sequence goes on along the minus strand of JBGAQD010000002.1, from coordinate 8,723 downwards.
ATAATCCCGGCAACTTTGCCGGTCAGTTCTTTATTAATGAATGGGGAGTTCTTTGATTTTGAACGGATATCTTTTTCTGTTACGGTCCATTTCTTACCCGGCTCAAATAAAGTAAGTGCTGCTTTACTTCCTTCTATTATGGTTGCCTGTTCCAGGCCAAACAGTTTACGGGGATTAACCGATAAAAGCTCAACCCATCTTGCCGGAGTCATTGATGGCATGGACGTACTCAGCACAGCGTAAGCCGTCTCGAGGCTGATCATGCCAAACTTTGCATATTCAAACTCCAGCACTTTGCTGTCATATTCATGTGGCAAATGATGCGAAGCAATACAATCAACTGTGCCATCAGTCACTGCTTTTCTTATCACTTCTCTTTCCTCTTTGCTGCGCAGCGGCGGGTTTACTTTCAGGTTGGTATCATATCCCTGCAGATCCTCATCACAGACGAAAAGATGATAAGGGGTAACCGAACAGCTGACAGCTGCACCGTTTTCTTTTCCTCTTTTGATATACTCCAACGATTTTTTAGTACTTACCCCGGTAAAATGCAATTTTGATTCTGCGTACCGGGCCAGTTTAATATCTCTTGCTACAATTAACTCTTCCGCCATGGCTGGCTTGCCTGGCAATCCTAATTGTGTTGAAATAATTCCTTCATTCATCAATCCATGCGGATTGATGCTTTTATCGTCGGGCATTTGTATCAAAATTCCATCAAAGGCTTTTACATACTGTAAAGCTTTTACGAGTAAGCCTGCTGACTGAACACAGTTTATTCCGTCGCCGAAGGCAACTGCACCACTGTTTTTCATGTCGTACATTTCGGCGAGTTCTTTTCCTTCAGTATTTTTTGTAATAGCACCGATGGGATGAACATTGACCGGCAGCGATTTGCTTTTCTGTATGATATACTCCACGCCTGCTTTGTTATGAATAACAGGATTTGTGTTGGGGATTACCATTACATCCGTGTAACCACCTGCCGCTGCAGCCGCTGCGCCGGTCTCTAACGTCTCTTTGAATTCGTAACCGGGGTCGGCAAAGTTGGCAAACACATCTACCCATCCCGGCGAAACATGGAGGCCGGGAATACTGATTTCTTTGTCTGCTTTTTCAGAAACTGAATTTCCAACTTTTACAATCATTCCGTCTTCAATAAAAATATCTGCTAATTGTCCGTTGAATGGAGAGGAGGGATCAACTATTGTGGCTTGCTTAATGAGTATTTTCATTAAGGGGCGAAGATAAAGGTTGTTTTCGGTACTGAAAAATGACAAAATGCCTTACTTTTGCCCTCCCGATAAGCACTCTGCTGAGTGTAAATGTTCGGGACGTAGCGCAGCCCGGTAGCGCACTTGCATGGGGTGCAAGGGGTCGCTAGTTCGAATCTAGTCGTCCCGACCAATTTAAAAGACTCTTGATTTTTCAGGGGTCTTTTTTAATTTTGTTTACAAGGTTAGTTGTTACGGGATGTAGCGCAGCCCGGTAGCGTACTTCGTTCGGGACGAAGGGGTCGCTGGTTCGAATCCAGTCATCCCGACTTTTGAAAGCTCTGAGTGATTCAGGGCTTTTTTGTTCTGCTTATCACTTCAATCTTTCCAGAACCCCTCTTCGCTTCACAATGTTTTTATAATCCCATTGGATGTCCTTTGCTTTTTTGCACCAGCGTTTCAGGTCTTTGAGATTTATTTCTTCTGCGGAATTGTAAATGACAGATGCATCTTTAAATTTCCCGGTGCCGGGTTTTAATGCTTCTTCTTCAAAACTATCACCACTCCAGAACATCAGCCGTATGCCTGCTTTCTGTTTGCTGTACCCAACAATGGGATTGCCATCCAGAAACCAGACCGGGTGTGCATGCCATATTTTATTTTCTGCCGATGGCAAGCAGGCACTTATTTCTTCTGCCAGCAACTGGCAGATTTTTTTGTCTGAAACTGATTGCTTGTTATTGTATGCCCGTATATCTTTAGTCATTTTTTTTATTATAAGGTTCTCTTCCTTATTTCCTTAAAATCTTCTCCATAGCTTTTCCCTTCGCCAGTTCATCAATCAGCTTGTCCATATAGCGTATCTTCTGCATCAAAGGGTCTTCGATTTCTTCCACCCGGTATCCGCAGATGACACCGGTAATTTTTGAAGCATTGGGATTCAGCTTTGCTTCGGCAAAAAACGTTTCCAGGTCAACCTTCTTGTCTATCTGTTGCTGCAATTGTTTTTGTGTATAGCCGGTGAGCCAGCAAATGATGGTGTCCAGTTCTTCCTTTGTGTGTCCTTTCGTCTCTGTTTTTTTGAGATAATGCGGATATACGCTGCCAAAGATTAATTTATATACTCTATCGGGTTTCATGTTGGTTGATTAGGGAAAGTTATCAAATTTTAATGACGCCATAATCTTATAATATGAAGTAGCAGCACAAGAATGAAAAGGCCAAAGGAAATATAAGTACTGACGTAAGCAAGAGGTATGCTGGCAATTGTAAGCAGGATGCCGGTAAAAATGATGCCGTTTTCCCTTTTTGTGGATAACTGCTTCAGCGCCGTTTCGGGAATCATTTGATGCTTCAATGAATACATCCAGATGGATGTAAAGGAAAGGTTCATCAGTAAATAGTTTGCGGCAACTATTGCCACAGCGTATGAACTCTGAATATTCTTTCCTGCCAGTGAAGTGGTGAATGGAGTAGCCGACAGGAAAATGATAAACAGGAAATTCAGAAATACCATCGGGACATCCACTTTCTTCAGCAGGCGGAACAGGTTGTGATGGTCCATCCACAATATCACGATGGTGGAAAAGGAGATGAAGTAACTGAAGAAGGAGGGGAGCAGGTGGTGCAGGAACGATTGAATATCTCTACTGGAATGGAAAGGCTCTTCGGGAACTTTAAACTCCAGTACCAGTATGGTCATAATGATGGCCAGGATGGCATCCACAAAGGTTTCAAAGCGGTTCTTTTCGGCTTCCTGGGAGAATTGTTTAAACATATTCGGATAAAAATAATATTCTCTTTTTATTTCCTTAAAATTTTCTCCATCGGTTAACTATTTCCTGAAAGGGCCTGCTGCAAAAATTCTTTCTTCCTTCGTGCCACTTCCACTTCAGCACCATCACTCATTATCAGCATGCCCTGTTTTTCGTAAGAGCGGATATGCGCCGGATTAACGAGATGAGATTTGTGAACCCGCAGAAACTGGTGGCCCTGCAATATCTCATCATACTCTTTCAACGTTTTGGCAGAAACAAACACTTTTTTATCAGCGAGGAAAATACGGGTATAGTTGCTTTCGGCCTGCAGGCGGATGATTTCATCTAACTGCACATACTTTACTTCATTGGCGCCGGCAAGCGCCAATTTAAATTTATCTTTATTTGAATTGGAAATGTTTTGAATGAAATTTCTGAACAACAATTGCCCGGCCGGGGCATAAATCCTTTTCGCTTTATACCGCTCTACAGCTTTTCTCAGTTCTGCTTCATCTACGGGTTTTAATAAATAATCAAGTGCACTGAAACGGATGGCCTGTATGGCAAACTCGTTATAGGCGGTGGTGAATATTACTTCAAAATCCCATTTGTCAATGTTGGTGAGTAAATCAAAACCGCTCTGGTGCGGCATCTGTATATCAAGGAAAAGGATATCCGGTTTAAAGGAATGTATAAGCGGGATAGCTTCCTGCACACTGCGGGCAGTTTTAATGGCAGTAATATCGGGGCAGAATTGCCCCATCAGCCATTGCAGGAGGTCTATTGACGACTGCTCATCATCTACTATCATTGCTTTTATCATGACTCTTCAGGATTATAGTATGGAATAATTATCTGAACCTTTGTTCCTGCGGGGTTTTTGTTTTCATCATACAAATCTTCTATTTCCACCTTTGCAGGCTTGCCGGTTTTTTGCTGCAGCAGTTCAAGCCGCTCATTTATTATCTGTATGCCTTTGCTTATCCGCATTTTTGAATTGATATTGGCTTCTTTAATCTGCTTTGCTTTTTCCCGGCCAATACCATTGTCCCGGATGGTGCAGGTGAGATAATCATCTGATTCGCCACTGAAATGTATGCTGAGCTCTTTTTTACCTTCCTTGTGCAGCAAGCCATGCCAGATGGCATTTTCAGCGAATGGCTGAACCATTAAAGAAGGAACAAATACTTCTTCGCCGGCCAGGTTTTCATCTGTGGTTATTTTCCAGGTAAATGAATCATCAAAGCGGAGTGATTCAAGTTCGGTGTACATTTTTAAAATCTTCAGCTCTTCATCAAGCGGAATAAAATTTTTTTCTGCAAAATTCAGCAGCGAGCGGAGGAAGTTGGAAAAAACAGTCAGGTATTTATAGGCTTTATTTGTTTGCTGAGATACAATCAGGTGCTGAATGGCGCTGAGCGAATTGAAAAGAAAATGCGGGTTCATCTGCAGCCGCAGGTTGAGGAATTTTGTTTCAGCCATCTTGGTGTTCAGCAGCATCATGGCCATTTTATTTTTCCTTTTTCTCCTGTAGTAGCTGAAAACGAGCCACAGCATAATGGCAGCGAAAGCTCCGGAAAGCAAACGAAACCAGGTTTGCTGCCACCACGGCTTTGCTATGGTAATTCTGATCTTATACTGTGCCTCGTACCAGTTGATGCCATCGGCTGATGCCTTCAGCAAGAAGGAATAACTGCCTGGCGGCAGCTTGCTGTAAAATGCCTGGCCGGTTACCGAAGGGGTGAGCCAGTTTTCATCAAAGCCCTCCAGTTTATACAGAAACTGATTTTTTTTATCACCGCTCAGTTCGCCTGAGGAGAAGCTAAAAACAAATGAGGGAGTATAAAAAGGGAAATTTAGTTTTTCATCACGGGTGAAATAAAACATGCTGCTCCCTGCCTGCAACCTGAAAATTGCCGGCCTGAGTGGGAGCGATGAACTGCCCATCTGGCCGGGTGTGAAATAGATGAGCCCTTTATCAGTACCCCAAAACATTTCACCCGATTTACTTTTATGTGCGCAGCGCATACGAAAACCTGAATGATTGAACCCATTCCCTTCTTCAAACACGGTAAATGTTTTACTGCCCGGATGAAAACGTAATACACAATTAAGATTGCCGATCCACATAAACCCGTTTTCGTCTTTCAAAATGCCTTCGCAACGGTCATTCCGCAACCCATTGCTGCGGGTGTAGCTGGTAATCCTGCCATCGGGATGAATAACAGAAAGCCCGCCTGCAGTACCCGCATAAATATTTCCTTCATTGTCCTGTTCAACAGCATCAACCCGGTTATTAATTAACCCATTCTGCAGGTGATAATGGACTTCTTGTTTTAACTGACCGCCATATTGGAACACACCATTTTCTGTGCCTACCCACATGGCCTTGTTTTTATCTTCAAATAAAGAAAGGCTGGGACCTTTATGGATCAGTGATGCTGCATAGCCTGTTGCGGTTTTTACATACATGAGTGTACCACCCAGCGTAGCCACCCACATGTTGCCATTGTGGTCTTTTGCAATAGCATTGATCCAGTTATAAGCAACAGAGTCTTTTGTTTTATTATTTAGCACTTCCAGGACTTTCAATTGCCTGTTCAACAACAGTACACCATATCGTGTAGTACCCACCCACAACAGGCCATCGTAATCCTCATACACATTTCGTATTGTTTCCCGGCCGCTGATATTCTGACCGTTTATATATAAAGGGACATAGGTACCTGATTCTTTATACCTGTTCCAGCGGATAAGCCTGTCCTGTGCGCCCAGCCATAAAAGACTGTCGCCTGATGCGCATACCCATTGAATGTATCCGTCAAATATTTCATTTTTTTCATTTACAAAATAAGGACGGTGGGTGGCAATAACTTTTTTCAGGTTGTAATAGTGAAGGCCTGATGTTTGTGTAGTAACAAACAGGTATCCGCTGGTATCGCAGGTAATGTTATAGGTATTGTTTCCGCCGATACTTCGTGCATCTAAGGGGTCATGCCTGTAATTTTTCAGGACGGAAGTGGCAAGGTTGAAATAATACAGCCCGGAAAAACGGGTTGTGATAATAAAATTATTTTCATCAACTCTTGCCATTTTCCGCAGGTCGCCTTCAATTGTTTTCCCGTATTGGTCCTTTAAATTTTTATAAACGGCTGTTATTTTTTTTTGAACCTGATTGATGCGATAGAATGCATCTCCTTTGATTGTAAAAGCTAACAGTTCGTTATCATTAATTTCGGCGGCATAGCCAAGCCCCGGTAATGGCATATCCAGCAATACAGTCAATGAAGCGTAATCAACTACTGTCAGCCGTTCTTCACCATAAAACACTACTTTGTCGCTGCCTAGTTTTTTTGCAAAACTGTAATTTTGAGGTATAATACCTTTTGCAAAGAGTGATGTTTTTTCAAAATGCAGGTCACCCTGGTTTTTTAAAATGTATTGTTCATTTCCTTTTATAACTATCAGGCCACGGCTGCGTGTTGAAAAAATGTCTTTCACGGGAGATATGTCTGAACTGTCGCCAACAGTGAAAATGTGAAAATTCCTTTTTTCGTCCAGCATAGAAAGGAAAGGGGCCTGTGAACGGAGCCAGACCTGGTTAGCATGATCTATTTCGATCCATTGTATGCTGTTGGCAAACAGGCCGGGGTTGTATTGTTTATAAAAAGAAGTGATACGGTTGCCATCAAAACTGCTCAACCCTTCGGAGGTACCCACCCATAAAATCCCATTGCGGTCACGGGCAGCAGTAATTACGTTGTTGTCATTTAATCCTTCGGCTGTACTCAAATGATAAAATGCAGGCTGCTGGGCCTGCATTGTTATGCTGAAGAATAAGGCTGAAATTAAAAACGATATTTTCCCGGTGCCTTTCAGAAATTAAGATTTTGGAATAAGAAAAGTACTTCATTTTTTCTAACCATGATTAATCATGCTTCGTGTCAAGCTTTTTTTTCAGCTCATCTATTTGCTCCTGTTGCCGGAGTATATATAAGGTAAGTTCCTCTATCTTTTCAATCATTGCTTTGCTTATTTCAGCAAGTTTAACGCCTTCTTTTTCTATTTCGGCAGCCGATGGTACGTTCGGAAGGTGCTTATAAGTTTGAATAAATTCCTTTAGCTCGGGCAAAGTCCTTAACGTGTAATCTTTTTCAAATACATAATCAGGCCAGCTACCAAAAGGCAGCGAGGTTACCGTGGTCGCTATCAGTTTACCTTCCACACTTACGGTATATCCGGAGGCCACGGCGCCGCCGCCGCCAATGCTGATTTGTCCATTACTGTACAGGTACATACCGTCATTGCTATTCCGGATGCGGAACACTCCGCTTCCGGATCCGGTTATTTCAGGATTTAGTCCCGCAGCTACCATTGTCATACGTGTAAGCCCACCTGTTTTCATTACAATACCTGTATATACCCCGTCAACCGTAAGAAGACCGCCTTCAGATGGTGTTCCCAGTGTTGCATTACCATTATTGTTAACAGTAAAGCGGTCACTTCCGTCAGTTCGTACAATAAACCTGCCTGTTGTATTACCAATGTTGGTTCCGATTTTAATATCATCATTTACCAGTTGAATGAAACCTTTATCGGTACCGCTGTTTTTTAATTGCACGGTCGGGTTTGATGAATTAATACTCAGTATTGAAGTGGGACTTGTTGTTCCTATTCCCACTTGCCCGTTTTCATCAATGGTCATCCTGTCAAGCAGTTTTGTTTGTAAAATAAGATTACCAGTGGTGTTGGTTGAATTGGTGCCCAGCTTTAAATCATTGCTTACCAATTGGAAAAATCCTTTGTTCACGCCACTGTTTTGCATCTGCAGGTAGGGGTTACTGCCATTAATGGTGAGATCGGATACAGGGCTGGTGGTACCTATCCCGACCAGGCCGTTTTCATTAATAGTCATCCTGTCCAGACCTTTTGTGGTGAATAAAATACTTCCTGTTGTATTGTTATTGTAAGTACCAAGTTGAATATCGGTGGAGACAGCTTTAAGAAATGATCTTGCAGTGCCGCTGACTAAAAATTGTATTCCGGGGCTGGCATCATTGATGGAAAGTTTTTCCTGAGGGGTGATGGTGCCAATACCCACATTACCTGCATTGGTATTGTAAATATTTGAGCCGGAGATGCCCCACTGTTTATCCAGGTCAATCAGCATTTCCCGCCAGCCGCCCATTACATCACCACGATACACCCAAAAGCTGTAGGTGTCGCTGTCAAAAACAGTAAGGCCTATCGTCGGGGAGCCGATACTTGTTCGTTGCAAGGTGGTAAGCCTCGGTATCAGCAAGCCTTTACTGTTGCTGGAAATATCCAGCATGGCAGAGGCATCAGGGGTATTAGTACCTATACCCACATTTTGTGCATTTGAAAAAAATGGGATTGATAAAATAAGCAGGACAAATAATTTTTTCATGAGTTTTCGTTTGTACTGCCAAATTATTACCGGCAATACCCAATGACCAAAACCCGGTTAGTTTACGGCAAAGGGCTCCTATTCTGCGGCGTAAAAGAAATATCGGCATACCAACCTTCACACTTTTAAATATTGCATGATTCGTTCAAATAGAATTCAGACCGATTTTTTCCGGGTGATTTTTAAGACAAGAATTGTGATCAGTCAATGGCAATCTTTTTTTGGAATTCAACAGAGCAATATTTATGAATGATGGTGCTGCAAAGACCTATGTAAAATAAAATCCATAACCGGGGCAAAAGTTTTTGAAAACAGATGCAATAC
>JBGAQD010000029.1:28436-36759 GCA_044220915.1 Chitinophagaceae bacterium | reverse complement strand
AGTTACCACTAACTTTTCCAAACTTAAGGGTAGTGTTATATCCATCATAGGGACTCGAGGACCATATCTTACTGTAACGGGCCGTTCCGTTAAAGGCATAGGTGTTCGCTTTATTATAAAAAGCAACATCCAATGCCGTTACATTAGCATCCCGGCCTGCCCCGTTCCGTATCACATTTGTATTGGTAAGGGTGATAAAAGACCTGCCCTTAAGTGCCTGGTCAAAAACAAGGATGTTATAATTAGTAAGCCCTGATGTTCTGATAGTGGAATCTTTCCCTGTTACCCTGTTATGGATCTTTGCATCCATCGGTGCAGCAACTGCATTAAAAATACCGATGCCCAGTTTGTTATTATTACGGCCGGAGAACTTGGCAGCGTTATAAAGCTGGGTAGTGGAAGGGTTCTTTACGATCTCCCAGTCAGTATTGGCAGAAACATAATCACTGACATCATAGTATGCAGAAGGCATGGCACCTACTCTCCTGGAATAAAACAATCCTGCTTTATTGAATATCTCGGTGCCTTCCGTAAAGAACTGCCTGTTTTCCTGGAACTTTATTTCATAAGGTGAAAGATTATTCACCACATTATCAGATACAACTTGTCCAAAGTCTGGTATCAGGGTGGCGTCTAATGTAAAGCTCTCGTTAACGCCATACTTAACATCCATACCGCCGCTGCCTAACCAGGTATTGGAAAAACCGGTGGTCTGTGGCGACCGGCGGTAACCGGTGGAAACATAAGGAGAAAAACTAAGACGAAGGGGTGGCTGCAAATTCTTTAGCCCGGTATAATTGCCAAACTGGTTCACAAAACCATTTACTTCCGGCTTTACAGAATTCCAGAAACAGGATTCATTCGTCCTCCGTATCAATCGCAAAAATTGGATACCCCAGTCCTGCAGATCCTTCTTGGCAAACCGCAAAGAGATATAGGGAATCTTCATCTCTACAGACCAGCCATCGCTGTGCATTTGTACTTTACTTTCCCAGACAGCATCCCAGGTACGGTCACCATAATCTCCAAAGTTTCCGCCAAGATTAGGACCCAGTCTTGAATCGGTCTGCACATTGGCTGAAGTAACAAGAAACTGAAAGCCGTTCTGGTTATCATTATACGTATCGAAGAAAACAGAGAAAAAATCAACATCCTTTTGTTGCTCCGCATCTCTTGCTGTTATCTGTTTCCTGATAAGGGAAGGGTTGTCATACAAGTAAGCACCTACATAAATAGCTGCATCGTCATAAATAACTTTGATAGCGGACCTTTGGGAAGCCGGTTGTCCGGCTGCCGGGTAGTTTTGAACAAAGTCAGTTGCAACAGGAACATTTGCCCATACCCCGTCATTTAGGTTGCCATCAATTTTTGGCACCTGTTCAGTCTTTGTAGCCTGTAATGATTTTTCTTGTGGAAAAATGTAAGTACAAACCAGTAAGAGGGGTAAACAGATAAGTTTTCTCACAGTCATGTCCTGACTTTAGCAGTCTGCAAATATAATAGACAAAAACCAAGGCAGGAAGGCTGCTGCAGAAAAACGCAGAATATTGCAAATTATTGAAAAACAATTAGTTCATTCGCTTCTTTAAGGTAATTACCTGTTCCTGAAGATCGCTGACAATATTGCTTAACTGGTTCATATCCCACCGCTGTTGCGTATTTGCTCTTGAAATGACCATCTGGGCCTGCCACATTTCCAGTATTTCTTCTGCATTCACTGTATAAGGATGGAAGGAAGGATTATCACTTACTAATGTGAGCTTATTTTTTTGACGGCCATTTTTTTGTACTCGTTTATACACCACCCCTTCGTTGCGCGACACCACAATACAAGCTGCATTGTTCTTTACTTCTTCCAGGTTTTCTACTTTCTCACCAACGATTACTGAACCGCTGGGTGTCGGTAACATCGAATCACCAATGATCTCAAAAGCCCGGTAGTTACCGCCGGACAGCATCGGAAGAGTAAATGTATTCAGTTCATCAATGAACTCAGGATCGGCATAACCAGCTAAGTAACCGGCTGCTGCTTTTACCGGCACAAATGGTATATCCGGCCTGCCGCTTGCCAGCTTCATGGCACGGCGTTTCGCCAGGTAGTTTCCTTTGTTATCACTCAGGTCCTTCCGGAGTATATCATCTAAAGTGAGTTTGAAGATATCACACACTACTTCCAGCACATCTATTCTCGGCTCTGCTCTTTCTTCTTCATATGCTCCAAGAAGCGAACGTTTGATACGGAGCTTATTGGCGAATTCTTCCTGTGTCCAGCCACGGAGTTTGCGCAGATACTTGAGGTTTTGATTGGAGATTGCCATAACCAACTAATTTAGTTAGCTGCAAAATACTAATTTATTTAGAATTACAAAACCTTTTCTCCGGCTCTTTTGGTTAGCACCAAAAAAACAGGGATTTTTGTTAGCGTATGGCAACAAAAAAGAATCCCCGTCCTGAAAAAAATACTCCGGCTTCTAAGAAGAAAAGCACTGCTGCTGTAAAAAAAGAAAAACCTGTTATCCTTATTACTAACGATGATGGCGTTACAGCCCCCGGCATCATGAACCTGGTGGAAGCCGTAAAGGATCTCGGAAAGATTGTAGTGGTTGCCCCCGACAAACCACAATCCGGCATGGGACATGCCATCACTATCGGCCAGCCACTAAGATTGCATAAGATACACTCTATTGACAATGTGGAAACCTGGTCCTGCACCGGCACCCCGGTTGATTGTGTAAAGCTGGCCGTTGATAAAGTACTTCACCGCAAACCAGACCTCTGCCTCAGCGGTATTAATCATGGTGCCAACCACAGTATCAATGTCATTTACTCCGGTACAATGTCTGCTGCAGTGGAAGCCGCTATTGAAAGTATCCCGTCTGCCGGCTTCTCCTTACTGGATTACAGGATCGATGCTGACTTTACCGGTGCCAGAAAATATGTCCGCATGATAGTGGAGAAAATGCTGACCACTAAACTGGACAAGCATACGGTTCTGAATGTAAATATTCCGGCCATCGCTGTTGAATTACTCAAAGGTTTTAAAATATGCAAACAGGCTTATGCCAAATACGAAGAAGATTTTATTGAACGGAACGACCCGCATGGCCGTCACTACTACTGGCTTACCGGTGAGTTTGTCAACTTCGATAAAGGTAAAGACACCGATGTATGGGCATTGGCTAATAATTATGTGAGTGTGGTGCCTGTGCAATTTGACCTGACGAATTACGTTTTAAAAGCCAAACTGGAAAATACCTGGAAATAAAGTTTACAACCACCAATCAATCCACTACATGATATTAGCAAAAGATAACCTCCGGCTTGGCTTATTCTTAGGTCTTATCGGGCCCTTGATAGGACTGACAATTGTCTATTTAGTGAAATTTCCTTCCCTGAGCTTCAAAGAATTTCTTGATTACTTCATGCATGATAATAAAGTAATAACAAACGTAGGCACCTTCTCTTTGCTGGCCAATGCACTGCTGTTTGCCATCTATGTGCATTTTGATAAGTCGCAAACATTCAAAGGTATTTTTATCGTTACCCTTTTTTATGGCATTGGTATACTGGTACTAAAGCTGTTTAATTAATACCCCGGTGGTATGAAATACTACATTATAGCAGGCGAAGCATCCGGGGATCTGCACGGTTCCAATCTCATGAAGGAATTAACAACACTTGATTCATCAGCTACTTTTCGTTGCTGGGGCGGAGATAAAATGCAGGCAGCCGGTGGTGACCTTGTAAAGCATTACCGTGAACTGGCCTTCATGGGTTTTCTCGAAGTACTGATGAACCTGCGGACCATCTTTCGTAACCTGAAGTTTTGCAAAGAAGATATTCTGCAACACAAACCAGATGCTGTTATATTGATCGATTACCCCGGGTTCAATTTAAGAATAGCTGAATGGGCAAAGCAACAGGGATTGAAGATCATTTACTACATCTCGCCCCAGGTATGGGCATGGAAAGAGAACAGGGTAAAGAGTATGAAACAATGCATTGATAAAATGCTCGTCATCCTCCCCTTTGAAAAAGACTATTATAAAAACAAATGGAACTGGGAGGTGGAGTATGTGGGGCATCCGCTGGCAGAAGTAATACAACGAAACAAAGCACAAGGCATAAAAGAGAAATTTGCAGACAAACCAATCATTGCTTTATTACCCGGCAGCCGTAAACAGGAAATATTAAAGAAACTTCCCGTGATGCTGAAAGTAAGCCAGTCATTTCCATCTTACCAGTTCATTGTTGCAAAAGCTCCCGGCCTGGAAGAAAGTTTTTATGACAACCTGCTGAGATCTTATTCTAATGTGTCCTATGTTAATAACAGGACCTATGACCTGCTGGCACAGGCTAAAGCCGCATTGGTAACATCCGGTACTGCCACATTGGAAACAGCTTTGTTTGAAGTACCGGAAGTGGTGTGCTACAAAGGCTCCTGGCTTAGTTACCAGATCGGCAGACGACTGGTGAAAGTGAAATACATTTCACTCGTCAATCTTATAATGGATACACTGGTGGTAAAAGAATTGATACAAAACGACCTTACTGCAGAGAACTTAAAAGCAGAACTGGAAGACCTGTTGACAAATGAAAACAGGAAAAAAGAATTGCAGCAGCAATATGTTTCATTGATAAACAAACTAAGCGAAGGTGGGAATGCATCAGCAAAAGCAGCAGCATCCATCTCACAATTTCTCAGCTCAGCAACTTAATAGCGAGAATGATCAGGCAGAGAATAAATACAAACAAACTGATTCGATTGATACCATGCATATAACCGATCCACTTATCTTTTGGACGGTTCGGGTCTTTTTTCCGCAGGTAGAGATATTCTGATATTTGTTTCCAGACTCCCATAATATTATTATTACAAACTGCTTGTATATTGGTTCAAAATAAAAAGCCCCTTTTCGGGGCTTCATTGGTGGAGGTTACCGGAGTCGAACCGGTGACCTTTTGCATGCCATGCAAACGCTCTAGCCAGCTGAGCTAAACCCCCTTCATTTGGGATTGCAAATATAGAGGCTGCTCACCTCCGTTCCAAAACAAAAACTCCGGAAATCCGGAGTACTTAGTCATTGTTATCAGGCAATTTCTTTTGCCTTGTTTTTCACCTTCCTGGTAGAACCCCTGATCAGTAATTCGGTGGAAAGAACCCTGGTTTCAAATTCGGTTACGGGTCGTTTGCTTTCTATGAGTTGTAATAAAAGCCCCATGGATATCTCGCCCATTTCAAAAGCCGGCTGTTTGATAATGGATAAAGGCGGATCAAGTAATTCCGTAAGGTCTGTATTGGAAAATCCTATCAGCCCTATACCATCGGGTACCGAAATACCTTTTGCTTTTAAGATACGGAGGCAGTTGGTGGTTAATTTATCTGCTGAAGCAAAAATTGCATCAGGTTTCTTTTTCAGTTTCAGCAACTCGTTGACCACCTCTTCCACTTCCGCAACGATCATACCCCCGTGGCGGCAGTATTTTATCAGCGATTCATCCACTTCAATTCCATTATCAGCTAATGCAGCCTTATAGCCCGCCAGCCTTTCTTTTGTAATGGATAATAGTTCGGGATTTGAAACAGTGGCGATCCGCCGGTAACCACTGTTGATAAGATGCATAGTGGCTTCATAAGCTCCCTTGTAGTTATCAGCTATCACTTTATGTGTATCGATCTCACTGACGATACGGTCAAAGAAAACAATAGGCATTCCTTTTTGATGTAATTCTTTCAGGTAGCTGAAATCTGTTGTCTCGGTTGAAACTGATATGATCAATCCGTCAATAGACCGGGAAGTAAGGTATTGCAGGTTCAGCATTTCCCGGTCGTAAGACTCCCGGCTTTGTGCGATGATAACGTTATAACCATTATTATATGCGATGGACTCAATACCATTGATCACCTGGGAGAAATAACTATTCGCTATCTCACAAACGATCACCCCGATGGAACGGCTTCTTCTTTCCTTCAGGCTTAATGCAATTGGGTTAGGGTGATAATTGTTCTTTTCAGCATATTCCAGTACCAGTTTCTTTGTTTCAGGGCTTATTTCATAGCTATCTCTCAACGCCCTTGAAACAGTGGAGGTGGAAAGGCCGAGGGCTCTGGCTATGTCTTTTATGGTAAGGGCTTCAAATTTCATATTACATATGCATCTTTCTACTGTTTTTCCTCTGAAACAGGAGGTTTTAAAGTTACCTTAATTAAGCGGTTTGGCAGAAAGCTTTTTTATGATGGTTAACAGCATCTTTAAGACCAGAAAACTTATTCTGTTGCTGCTTATTTGAGTGGGCTGGTAAAAACAGAAATTTGAGACGGCCCCGGAATTTCTTTGATAACATTTCCTCATTGGTCAACAGATGAAATAAAGACATCGTTACCGGGAACGATTGCGTAAAAAAATACTCCTAAATCGTTCGTACACAATGAAGTTCTGTGTAGAATTGTTATCGTTAATAAGGGGGTAAAGTGAACATTTCTGATGATTGATGATGCCCCGGTTAATAGTAAAGAGAATTGCCTGCTGATATGAAAAGATTGCTTTGCAAAACTATCCCTGCTCCCGGACTTGTGCTTATTGCTGAGAGTTCTGCCAGTTTCTTTTCCTCCCCGGCCTTACGGCTTTTTTCTTTTCCTGTTTTACAACATATCCTTTTTAAGCCAACGGAAACAGCGTATTGATCGTTTCAATAAACAGCTCTTATTGCAAAATAAATGCTGAACCCTTTTGAGAACAGGCTGGTAGCACCTGCGTCATTTGCCGCAGGATCATTTATAAAACTTCATTAAGGTTATTATCTAAAACTGCACTATGATGAGAATGCTTAAAACACTGGGAATGCTGATGCTGTTGCTTGCATGTTGCTCCCAAAATCAATTATTTGCCCAGGGAAGACAGATAACAGGTACTGTTACCGCTTCCGATAACAAACAGCCGCTGCAGGGTGTAACGGTGTCGGCTAAAGGAGCCAAATCGGCTGTTACAACAGATGCCCAGGGCCGTTATAAACTTACAGTGGATGCAGGTACTACAGCACTGGTATTCACTAATGTGTCCTACTTAAGTTTTGAAGCCCCTATTGGCAGTAATACAACGATTGACGTAGTCTTGCAACCCGATCCAAAAGCACTGGCCGACGTGGTGGTGATTGGCTATCAAACGGTAAGAAGAAAAGACCTGCTTGCCTCAGTATCATCTGTAGGGGCAAAAGATCTTAAAGACATTCCCATCAACTCCGCTGCAGAAGCATTGAACGGAAGATTAGCCGGTGTTACCGCCACTACAGCGGAAGGTTCGCCTGATGCCGATATCCGGATCAGGGTTCGTGGCGGTATGTCAATTACCGGTGATAATTCGCCGCTATACATTGTGGATGGCGTACAGGTAGAAAATGGTCTTTCTACTATCTCTCCGCAGGACATTCAAACGATCGACGTATTGAAAGATGCAGCTGCAACCGCCATCTATGGTGCAAGGGGTGCCAATGGTGTTATAGTCATCACTACCAAAAGCGGAAAGCCGGGTAAAATGGTGCTTAACTATAATGGCTTTGTTGGAGTAAAAGTTCTCGCAAAAGAATTGGATGTACTTAGTCCTTACGAATATGTAGTCTATCAATCTGAAAGATCAAGAGGCAGCAGTACTGACAGTACAAACTTCACAAGAAATTTTGGTACTACATGGGATACGCTGGCTAACTATAAAAATGTTCCTGCGGTAAGCTGGCAGGATGAAACTTTTGGAAGAACCGGTATCAGCACTACACATAATATATCCGGTTCTGGCGGTAGCAGTAAAGCCACTTATAATTTTGGCTATACTTACAATAACGATAAAGCAATTGTTATTAACTCTAATTACAAACGGCATCTCTTTAACCTGAAAGGTGATTATAAAATAACCAAGAACCTGAAAGTGGGTGTGGGTGGCAGGTACACACACCAGGACGTATTGGGTGCAGGTGTTTCAGATGTGAAAGGTTCATCTTACAACAGGCTGCGCAATGCTGTTAAATACAGACCTTACCTTTCTTTCAACCAGGATATTGATGACTCGGATCCGCTGGCTGACCCTAATGTTGGTAATGGATTGAACTTATATAACCCTGTTGCATTAGCTAATTCAGAATACAGGAAAAAAACAACTGATGCATATAACGTAACGGCTTTTGTTCAATACACTATTGCAAAAAACCTGAGCTTCAAATCAACTGCATCGTACGATTATAATAAACTTACCGATCTGCAGTTCTTTGATTCACTGACTCCTTACTCTATCATACAGGGAGCCAGAAAACCAATTGCCGGATTGGATACCAC
>JBGAQD010000029.1:0-28337 GCA_044220915.1 Chitinophagaceae bacterium | reverse complement strand
AACCAGGACAACTCTCACTAACTCCAACGTATTAACTTATTCTGTAAAAGGATTTAAGAAAATACATGATTTTGATATCCTGGTAGGTGAAGAAACTTATGATCTGAAGACAACCAGCAGATCAAGCCTTTTCAGGGATTACCCTCTGCTCACAACTCCGCAGAATGCTTTTAAGCAAACAAATCTCGGTGTGCCTTTTACCGGTTATCCAAAACTTGGAAAAACAAGGTATACCAACGTTTCTTTCTTCGGCCGCATCAACTATACACTGATGAACAAGTATTTGTTTTCCTTTAACATGAGAGCAGATGGTGCTTCAAAATTCATAGGCGGACCCAATAGTAAAAAGTGGGGTTACTTCCCTGCTGCCTCAGTGGCATGGCGTATCAAGAATGAAAAATTCATGCAGAATGTTAATTTCATCAGCGATATGAAATTCAGGTATGGCTATGGTAAAGTAGGAAATAACAGGATCGCTGATTACCTCTTCCTTACCACATTCGCCAATGACGGAAGATATTATTACGGATTGAATAACCAGGCCATCCTGGCGTATTATTCCAATGGGCTGGTAAACGAGCAGCTCCAGTGGGAAGCAACTGTTAACAGGAACCTCGGAACAGACATCAGTTTCTTTAAAGGACGTGTAGACCTGAGTGTGGATATTTATAGAAATACGTCAGACAAACTTCTTCTGAACGTTCCGATCCCTTCTACCTATGGCTATTCAACACAGCTTCAGAATATCGGAAAAACAGAGAACAAGGGTGTGGAGATCCAGTTAAATACAGTGCTGTTGAGAAAACCAAACAATCTGAACTGGACAGCCAACTTCAACATCTCGTTTAATAAGAATAAAGTGGTGGCTCTCGGTATTAACCAGACATCTTTCTTCCCTGCTGCAAGCTGGGGCGTTTCTGGTCAGCCAACTGATTATATCATTAGAATCGGTGATCCGGTGGGTGCTATGTGGGGATTGGTAACAGCCGGGTTCTATACCACAGATGATTTTAACTGGAATACTTCAACAGGTGTTTATACATTGAAACCAGGTGTTCCTTCTAATTCCTCTATTATTGGTACAGTGATGCCGGGTTCTATAAAATTTGTTGATATCAACGGTGATGGTGTGGTGGATATCAATAATGACAGAAAGATCATTGGCGACCCGACTCCTGAATTCACCGGCGGTTTGAACCAGCAGTTTACCTGGAAGCAATGGGACCTGAGTGTGTTTATGAACTTCTCTGTTGGCAATGATGTGTACAATGCGAATAAGATTGAATTTACAAACGGATATACAGCTAACTCAAACATGTTGGCCATTATGCAAAACAGGTACCGGGTGGTAACACCAGGCGGACAAACAGCTTTATGGGTTAATGGTTCAAGCCAGGCAGTGGGTATTGCTCCCGATCTGTTGAGTGCAATGAATGCAAATGCGACTATCTGGCAACCATTGAAAAGTGCTGGTGCATTCTATCCGCATTCTTGGGCTATTGAAGATGGTTCGTTTCTGCGGATAAATAACTTATCGATCGGGTACAGTATGCCTGTAAAAAAACTGGCCGGGATGAAGATGAACAAACTTCGTTTCTATTTCACCGGTAATAACCTGGCTCTCTTTACAAAGTACACAGGATACGATCCTGAAGTAAGTGTCAGAAACAGCCCGTTAACTCCCGGTCTCGATTATTCTGCTTATCCAAAAAGCCGCAGTTTCATCTTCGGTGTAAATGCATCATTCTGATAACCACAATTAAAACTAGCAATATGACTAATAAATTTTTTAATAAACTGACAGCAATAACTGCAGTATGTGCATTGCTGGCAACAGGTAGCTGCAAAAAATACCTGGATCAAAAACCTATTACGGATGTGACTTCCGAAGTAGTCTTTAAAGATGTGGCCAGCACATACAAAGCCCTGGCTGGTGCCTATAGCCGTCTTGTTGGTGATGCCGGCTTTGGTATCCGTTTAAGTTTGTACTACCCGGTGGACAATGATGAGATGCAGGGACCAACTGGTGCTGCTGATAACGACAGAAGGGATATTGCCCGTTATTCTGCCACACCGGGTAATGCCCAGATCACTAATCCTTTCAACCAGTTATTCCAGGGAATTGAATTTGCTAATCTCTGTATTGCAAATATTCCTAAAATGGATATGTATACATCCGGAAGCGACCAGGAAAAGAAACAACTGCAAAGAATGTACGGCGAAGCCTTAACATTAAGAGCTCAGTATTATTTGGAAGCTATCCGTAACTGGGGCGACTTACCTGCACACTTTCTTCCTGCGGCTTCACAGGTAGGCAGCGACCCTTTCCCGGTACGAATAAGCAGGGATACCATTTATAACCGTTTATTGAATGACCTGCAAACCGCTGCGGCATTGGTGCCCTGGAGAAATGAAGTAACCTCGATTGGTGATGTATTAGACGAAAGGATCACTAAAGGTACAGTTAAAGCTTTACGGGCAAGAATTGCATTATACAGAGGTGGATATGGTTTACGCAGCACCGGTGGAATGCAAAGAGGATCCGACTATCTTACTTACTATCAGATTGCAAGAACAGAATGCAATGATATCATCAATTCAGGGCAGCATACATTAAACCCCAGTTTCCGGGCATTGTGGAAAGACCAGGTAAATGCACATGCCGTTACAGACCCGCACGGTGAGTTGATGTTCCAGGCAAGTGCTATTGGATTGAATTCGGCCGAAGACACCAAATTGGCTTATTACAACGGACCCACTGTGAATAACCTTGGAAATAAAAGTATAAACGTACTCCCTTCTTATTTCTACTTGTTCGATTCAACTGATACAAGAAGGGATGTTACCTGTGCTCCTTATAATGTGGCTGCTAATGGTTCTACCAAAGTTGCCCAGGCTATCACTGCTATCTGCGATGGTAAATACAGAAGGGACTGGATCACTAATCCTGTTGTATCACCTACCAATGCAGTTCAATATTTCAGTCTGAAATGGCAGATCATCCGCTATTCAGATGTATTATTAATGTATGCCGAAGCAGAAAACGAATTGAATGGTGCAACCGCCTCTGCATATAATGCAATTAATATGGTAAGAAGAAGAGGCTTTGGCAAACCAATTGGCACCCCCGATGCCACAGTAGATATTCCTGCTGGTTTATCGAAAGCAGATTTCTTCAAAGCGATCGTAAGAGAAAGGGCATTGGAACTCGGCGGTGAAGGTATCAGGAAATATGACCTTATCCGCTGGAACCTGCTGGCAACAGCCTTAGCAGAAACAAAAGCAAACATGCTGAAGATGTCGGGTAACCTGGCAATGGTAAACCCAACTTATATGGCGAATTATCCATCTTATTGCCTGACTACTGCACTGCCTGTGAGGATGTTTTATTATACAGCTACGGCATCTGACAATAGTAACATTGGTGGCTTGTTCTATAATTCATTATATAAAACAGCTCCGCCAGCGACACCCGTACCTGCAGGTACAGCCGCCGTTGTGTGGCTGACCACAGCAATCAATACAACAGCTGTTTCCCGGTATGCTACTGGTTTTGTTACTGGCAAAGGTGAATTGTTGCCAATACCACAACCGGCAAGGGATGGTAATTATAACCTGACCCAGAATCCCGGGTATTGATCTTTCTCATGTTAGTTTTAATAGTAAGGCTGCTTAAGTGCAGCCTTATTTTCTTAAACCCGTCTGATAAATAATGAAAAGGTTTTTATTCATATTGAGCAGTTATTGCATTTGTTCGCTGATGGCATGTGCACAGCAAAATAAAGTAGTGACGGCAGCAGAAGCTGATGATAAAATTGTTGCTTTTCCTGGAGCTGAGGGTTTTGGAAAGTATGCTACTGGTGGACGGGGAGGTAAAGTTTACGTTGTAACCAATCTTGATGATGACGGTGAAGGAAGTTTCAGAAAAGCAGTAACTGCAAAAACACCCCGGATAGTTGTATTCGCCATATCAGGAACAATTCATCTTAATTCGCCTGTTAGTATAAAAGGCGATGTTACTATTGCAGGCCAAACTGCACCTGGCGATGGGATTTGCCTTGCAGATCATCCTGTCTCCCTTGGCGGCAATAATATTATTGTCCGGTATATCCGGTTCAGGATGGGTGATAAAAACCAGAACAAAGGAATGGTCGATGGCAGCGGGCATGATGATGCGTTTGGTGGAACAAGAAGGAATAACATCATTATAGATCATTGTAGTATGAGCTGGAGTACAGACGAGGTTTTCTCCATATATGCAGGCGACAGTACCACTCTTCAATGGAATATCATTTCAGAGCCACTCAATTACTCATATCACTTTGAGGAAGGTGATAAGGATTTTGAAAAACATGGGTATGGTGGTATCTGGGGAGGTAAACACCTCTCTGCACATCATAATCTTTTTGCGCATTGTAATAACCGGAACCCCCGCTTTGACGGCATAAGAAATGCAGGAGAAGAGAATGTAGATTACCGGAATAATGTGATTTATAATTGGGGCAGTAATAATATCTATGCGGGAGAAGGAGGCAATTACAATATCATAAACAATTATTTTAAATATGGCCCTTCCACAAGTAAGAGTGTCCGGTACAGGATTGCGAATCCGGGCAGAAGAGAAACAGCCCCGGCTATACCATTTGGCAAATGGTATGTGAATGGAAATTATGTTGATGAGGCTAATGCCGTAACAAAGAATAACTGGCTGGGAGTAGACATGGGAAATGGTGGAACAGAAGAAGATAAAAAGAAAACACTGGTTGAAACACCAATACCGGCAGAAGAGATTCCTGAAGTATCAGCCAATGATGCTTATGTTTCAGTACTCAATAATGCAGGTGCAAGTTATAAGAGAGACACTCTGGACGAACGCATTGTCAATGATGTAAAAAACAGGACCGGACGTTTTATTGATGTACAGGGCGGTTTTCCTCATGGCACAGCTTATGAATTGACAGTAACTGCATGGCCTGCACTTAAAACATTACCTCCTCCCGCTGATACAGATAAAGATGGAATGCCTGATGAATGGGAAAAAAAGAATGGTTTAGATCCTGCAAATGCTGCAGACGAAGTGTCTTACAAATTGAGTAAAAGTTACACCAATATAGAAGTATATATTAATAGCTTAGTAAAATGAAAAATACAATTCTATTCTTTGGCAGTATTTTTCTGCTGTCATTTGCTGTGGCGGAAAAAAAGAAGATAAAGATCTTCCTTGCCGGCGATTCAACCATTGCTATCAAGGACACAAAAGCATTCCCTGAAACAGGTTGGGGTATGCCATTTGTCCAGTTCTGGGATTCGACTGTGACAGTAGTGAATAAAGCAAAGAATGGTCGCAGCACTAAAACATTCCTGAGCGAAGGCTTATGGAAATCCATTATGGACGAAGCCAAAGAAGGTGATTATGTGATCATACAGTTTGGCCACAATGATGAATCAGTAGAAAAAAAAGAACGATACGCTACTCCTGATACTTTCAAAATGAACCTGGCAAGATTTATCAAAGAAACAAGGGAAAAAAAAGCAATCCCGATATTGTTTACTCCTGTATCCAGAAGAAAATTCGACAAAGATGGAAATGCTGTTGAGACGCATAAGGAATACTCGGCACTTACAAGAGAAGTAGCGAAAGAACAAAGTGTTTTGTTTATTGATCTGGATGAAAAAAGCAGGGCATTATACCAACAATTCGGCCCGGAAAATTCGAAACTCTTATTTCTGCAGTTACAGCCGGGTGAACACCCCAATTATCCTGAGGGAAAAAATGATAATACACATTTCAACGAACTGGGTGCAAGACTGATCGCCCAGATAGTACTGAAAGAATTAAAAGGTCTGAATATTGAATTGACCGATAGAGTCTTTATACCTCCTGTAAAAAAATAAATGAAAAGAGGGGTCTTCATATTGCAGTTGCTGCTCGCCTTTGTATTCGTAAAGGCTCAATCAACTGCAGGCATTACCGGCGTGAGGGACACTTCATATAATATATCGAATGAGTATAACAAACACCTGAAGAGTTATCCTAACCTGCAAATCGTACAGGAGTTCACTTACCAATACATTAACGAAGAAAAAAATATCAGTTATTGCAAGACCAAAGAAAGAGAGTTAAAGCTGGATGTTTTTTCACCAAAAGAAAAATCAAACAAAAAAAGAACAGCCATCCTGTTTATACATGGCGGCGGATGGAGAAGCGGCAACAAAGCCATGCACTATCCTTTGTTACAACAGTTGGCTGCACTCGGTTATGTTTGTATCACTCCCGAATACCGTCTTTCCACGGAGGCGTTATACCCTGCAGCAATTCATGATATTAAATCTGCTATCCGCTGGGTAAGAAAGAATGCTGTAACATATAATATTGATGTAAACAGGATTGCAGTTTCAGGTCATTCTGCCGGTGGCGAACTGGCTGCTTTCATGGGTGCAACAAACGGAATGAAGCAGTTTGAAGGGGAAGGCTGTTACAAAAATGTATCGAGTAAAGTCAATGCAGTAATTGACCTGGATGGTACACTGGCGTTCATACATCCGGAATCAGGTGAAGGTGATGACAGTAAGAGAATATCTGCGGCCACCCACTGGTTTGGATATTCCAAAACTGAAAACCCCGCGATATGGAAAGAAGCCGCTCCGCTGACTCATGTGGGAAAACATACGCCGCCAACTCAATTCATCAATAGTGGTGTAGCAAGAATGCATGCGGGAAGAGAAGATTTTGTTGCTGTATTAAAGCAACATAAAATTTATTCAGAAACAAGAACATTAGAAGGCTCACCACATTCATTTCTTTTGTTCAATCCCTGGTTTGATACAACCGTGGTTTATATGGATAAATTTCTTCGCCGGGTTTTTCCGGCAGCCCCAAAAAAGTTTGCTAAAGAAATCACCGTAGCACAGGATGGTAGCGGTGATTATAAAACGGTGCAGGCTGCTATAAATGCTGTGCCCGTTAACAATAAAAAACCTATTGTCATTATTATTAAAAAGGGAATTTACAAAGAGAAGATCCTGATCGATTCACTCCGGCCATTCATTACCATACTTGGCGAAGACAAACTTAATACGGTTCTTACCTATAATGATCATACCGGAAAACTTGCTCCAAATGGAGATACAATCAATACCAGAACATCCTGGAGTTTTAAAATAGCAGCCAACAACTTTACGGCAACAGATATTACGTTTCAGAATGATGCCGGTTTTTCAGCCGGGCAAGCTGTAGCAGTCGAATCTGACGGAGATAAAGCTGTATTTATTAATTGCCGCTTTATTGGTAACCAGGATGTCTTATTTACCAATAGTGAAAGAAGCCGTCAATACTATGAGAACTGCTATATTGAAGGGACAACAGATTTTATTTTTGGTTCTTCAACAGTATGGTTCGAGAAATGCCATATATACAGCAAAAAGAATTCTCATGTTACAGCCGCATCTACTCCTAAAGAAAAAGAATTTGGCTATGTATTTAACTGGTGCCGGCTGGAGGGTGACACATCACTTAATAATGTTTCATTGGGCCGGCCCTGGAGACCTTATGCCGCTGTAGCTTATTTACATTGTTATATCGGCCGGCATATCAAAGCAGAAGGCTGGAGTGTGTGGAATAAGAATGATAATCATGTAACCAGCCGTTATGAGGAATACAACAATTATGGTCCATCCTCCGATCCGGAAGCCCGGGTAAAATGGGCTAAACAACTAACAACCGAAGAAGCCGGAAAATACACTTTAACTAATGTCCTTAAAGGCTGGAATCCCCTGAAATGAAAAAATGGCTGACCATATTATTATTAAGTGCATCTTTTGCAGCTACTGCGCAAACTGTTTCAAAAGTTTGGGTACCTGATAACGGTAACGGCACATTCAACAATCCTGTGATCAATGCCGACTACAGCGATCCCGATGCAATACGGGTAGGTGATGATTATTATATGATTTCTTCCAGCTTTAATCATGCGCCGGGATTGCCAATTCTTCATTCAAAAGATTTGGTGAACTGGACTTTGATTGGCCATGCATTAAAAACACAATTGCCTGTTGAACACTTTGGCAAAGTGCAGCACGGCGGTGGTGTATGGGCACCAAGTATTCGTTATCATAACAATGAATTTTATATCTATTATCCCGACCCGGATTTTGGAATCTATCTCACTAAAGCAAAAAATATCAATGGCCCCTGGACTGAACCAATAATCGTAGAAGCAGGAAAAGGCCTGATAGACCCCTGCCCTCTTTGGGATAATGATGGAAAAGTTTATCTCGTTCATGCTTATGCAGGAAGCCGTGCCGGTATTAAGTCCATCATTGTTGTAAAAGAATTGAACAAGGAAGGAACAAAAGTCATCAACGATGCAGTAATGGTATATGATGGTCATGAACTTGATCCGACCATTGAAGGGCCGAAGCTGTACAAACGAAATGGATACTATTACATTTTTGCTCCTGCCGGTGGTGTAAGTACAGGCTGGCAAACAGTTTTGCGCAGTAAAAACATTTATGGCCCATATGAAAGAAAAGTGGTGATGGACCAGGGCAATACTACTGTTAACGGCCCGCACCAGGGAGCCTGGATAGATACGAAAACCGGTGAGCATTGGTTCCTGCATTTTCAGGATAAGGATGCTTATGGAAGAGTGGTGCATCTCAACCCGATGAAATGGATAAACGATTGGCCGGTGATCGGGGAAGACAAAGATGGCGATGGAAAAGGTGAACCGGTATTAGTTTTTAAGAAGCCAAATGTTGGTAAAATTTATCCCATTACAACTGTAGCAGACAGTGATGAATTCAATTCAACCAAATTAGGATTGCAATGGCAGTGGCAGGCAAATCCGAAACCGTACTGGGCATTTCCTTCTAATGGATATTTACGGTTATTCTCTGCACAGCTTCCGGACAGCATAAAAAATTACTGGGATGTTCCCAACCTGCTAATGCAAAAATTCCCTGCCGGCGAGTTCATGGTAACAACTAAGCTTACATTCAAACCAAGACTCGATGGAGAAAAAACCGGGTTGATCATTCACGGAGCAGATTATGCTTATCTGTCGCTGGTAAAAAAAGCAGATGGCAATTATATTTCATTCAGCTATTGCAGCAATGCTGACAAAGGCAAAGAAGAAGTATTGATCTCCGGAGATAAAATAAACGGTGCTGATATATATTTCCGGGTGAAAGTGGGCAAAGGAGCTGTTTGTGAATTCAGTTACAGCGATGACGGAATCAGTTTTAAAAACATCGGCGATAAACTCGTAGCTAAACCAGGTCGCTGGGTCAGTGCAAAAGTGGGGTTGTTTTGTACCCGAACAGTTAAAACAAATGATTCGGGTTATGCAGATGTTGATTGGTTTCGGATTGAACCTGTTCAATAATATAAACGATCGCATATGGAACGTCGTAAATTTTTGGGCTATACTGCTGCTGCAGGTACTGCACTCATGCTGCACCCGTTTGAAGGCTTTGCTTTCAGTCCGGGCAAGAAACTAAAACTGGCACTAGTAGGCACTGGTCACCGCGGCTCCGGTTTCTGGGGAAGTAATTTGCTGACATCATTCAATGAAGTTGTAGAGTTCGTTGGTCTCTGCGATATCAATCCAGGCAGAATGGCTTTTGTAAAGCAGGCGATGAATGTAAGCTGTTCTTCTTATACCGATTTCAAACTGATGCTGAAAGAAACCAAACCGGATTATGTAATAGTAACAACAGTAGATGCAGCACATGATGAACAGATCGTAACGGCACTGGAAATGGGTTGTGATGTGATCACCGAAAAACCCATGACCACCGATGAAATAAAATGCAAACGAATACTGGAAGCCGAAAAGAGAACAGGAAAGAAAGTGATCGTTGCTTTTAACTACCGTCACAGCGTACATGCCATGCAGCTGAAAGAATTACTGGCACAACAACGGATCGGGAAAGTAACTTCTGTTGATTTTAACTGGTACCTGAATGTATACCACGGAGCTGATTATTTCCGCCGCTGGCATGGATTTGTAAACAAAGGCGGTTCACTCTGGGTACATAAAGCCACCCATCATTTTGATTTATTAAACTGGTGGCTCAACAGCGAGCCGGTGGAAGTAAGTGCTTACGGTGCATTAGAACATTACGGAAAGAATAATTCATTCCGGGGAACTAAATGCCGTGGTTGTGAACATAAGGATAAATGCAAGTTCTACTGGGATATTACACATGATGAAAGATTGACGAACCTGTATGTAAAGAATGAACAGCATGATGGTTACCTGCGGGATGGTTGTGTGTGGCGAAATGAAATCGATATCTGGGACAAGATGAGTGCACAGATATTATATGCCAATGATGTTATTGTCAATTACTCACTAACTACTTATTCTCCTTACGAAGGATGGCAGATCGCCTTTAACGGTATTAATGGCAGAATAGAAACATGGGAAGATATTCCTTACTTACAAAAAACAGCGGATGACCAGGCGAATCGTCACGCCATGGAAATGAGTAATGCCGATGATGCCATACCGGGAGAATTCAGGGAAATTATGGTGATGGATAATTTCAAAAAGAACTATGAAATATTTACTACCCCGAAAATAAAAGGTGGCCATGGTGGTGGCGATATAAGAATGCAGCGCAGGATATTTGTTGATAAAAACGATAACCCGCATAATGTAATGGCAGGTACCAGAGAAGGCGCCATGTCAATCCTTATCGGGATAGCTGCCAGGAAAAGTATTGAATTAAAAAGACCGGTGAAGATCACAGAACTGACTGACCTTGTACCAATGCCTAAACGATTTTAATTATGAAGAAGCTCATCATATCTGCCCTGCTATTCTTTATTGTGTCAGTTACTGCTGCGCAAAGTAAATCTGCCTATCAGGCAGGCAGGCATGAAAAAGCTGTTGCGGCTGCAGTGGAAGAACTACGGATGGCGATGATCGATGCGAATAAAACTGAACTGGAAAAATTAGTAGCTGAAGAATTAAGCTATGGTCATAGCGGCGGGCATATTGATGATAAAAAAGATTTTGTAGAAAAGATAGTGAGTGGTAAATCTGATTTTGTTACAATTGAACTCAGTGAACAAACAATCAGTGTAAGTGGAAAAACAGCTATTGTCCGTCACATCCTGAAAGCAAAAACCAATGATGCTGGTAAACCGGGAGAAGTTCACCTGAGAATACTACTGGTCTGGCAAAAGCAGGCCGGAAAATGGAAATTACTGGCCCGCCAGGCAGTGAAAATGGCTTAAAAATTACCTGCAAAATCCCTCCTGAAAACCGATACCGTTCCCGGTAACGATTGCGTAAATAAAGGACTGCAATTCGTTGATTAACAGACAATATCTGGTTAGACTTGTATAACGAAAACGCTGTTAAAAGCATGTTTGCCTGATGAAGAAATTATTAATCATACTTAGCTCCCTTGCAATAGGCATATGCACTTTTGCCCAACAGGGAAAATTGCCCGTAATTATTGCTCCAAAATTTAAAAAAGACAGCACAAACATTGTGCAATTTGGTGCTGTTCCGGATGGACATACGCTCAATACAAAAAGTATCAGTGCAGCTATTGATGCCCAGGCTAAAAAAGGTGGCGGCGTGGTGTTAGTACCGGCCGGTTTGTGGTTAACAGGTCCGATCGTTTTAAAAAGTAATATCAATCTTCACCTGGCAACAGGGGCAACATTATTGTTCACTAAAGATTTTAATGAATACCCGCTGGTAGCAGCCAACTGGGAAGGATTACCACAGATGCGGAACCAATCCCCTATTTCGGCAACTGATGCAAATAATATTGCCATCACCGGCAAAGGTATTATTGACGGCAATGGAGATGCATGGAGGATGGTGAAAAAAGATAAACTGAATGAAACGCAATGGAAAAAATTAGTGGCAAGTGGTGGTGTGCTCAGTGATGATAAGAAAACATGGTACCCCACAGAGAAAACACTGAAAGGTTCAAAATTATCCAACCCCGGTGCTATTTCACCAGATAAAGATGCTGCCTTCTATGAAAGTATCAAAGATTTTCTCCGGCCCAACTTATTGCTAATTACCAACTGTAAATATATCTTACTCGAAGGTGTTACGTTTCAGAATTCAGCTGCCTGGTGTTTGCATCCATTAATGAGTGAACACATAACGGTCCGTAATATTTCAGTAAAAAATCCCTGGTATGCACAGAATGGCGATGGTATAGATGTGGAGAGTTGTAAAAATGTGTTGATTGAAAATTCAATCTTCGATGTGGGAGATGATGCCCTATGTATGAAAAGCGGCCGTGATGCAGAGGGAAGAAAAAGAGGAATGCCCACCGAGAATGTCGTTATCCGGGGATGTACAGTATATGCATCACATGGCGGTTTTGTTATTGGCAGTGAAATGAGCGGAGGCGCCAGGAATATTCATGTAAGCAATTGCTCATTCATTGGTACAGATATAGGTCTTCGTTTTAAAACCACAAGAGGCCGTGGTGGTGTGGTGGAGAATATTTTCATCAAAGACATTTACATGAAAGATATTCCGGGTGAAGCGATCCTTTTCGACATGTATTATGCAGCAAAAGATCCCATTCCGCTGGCAGGCGAAAAAAGAGAATTACCTAAAGTAGAATTCAAACCGGTGGACGAAACCACTCCTGTTTTCAAAAACTTTTACATCAGCAATGTGTACTGCAATGGCGCAGAGAAAGGAATTTTTGTAAGAGGTCTTCCGGAAATGCATGTAAAAGATATTGTACTGGAGAATATGGTGCTGCAGGCTCATAAGGGAATTGATGTGCAGGAAGCTACCGGTATTACATTCAGGAACATCAGGATCATCAGCGGAGAAACGAACCCGGTGATCGATATTGTACAAAGCGATAAACTGGTTTTTGATAATATCACTTATAAAGAAAATGCAGATCTGCTATTCCGTATCAA
The DNA here is from genome assembly GCA_044220915.1 of Chitinophagaceae bacterium. Taxonomy (GTDB): domain Bacteria; phylum Bacteroidota; class Bacteroidia; order Chitinophagales; family Chitinophagaceae; genus JJ008. Next base: position 15,415 of record JBGAQD010000029.1, on the reverse strand, counting down.
CGGAGAAAGAAGCAATACGATCAGCATAAAAAATACCGATGCATCCAAAGCAAAGGAAAAAATAAAGTACGAACTGGGCGCTTCAGAAAAAAGTACCGTTTTTTCTGTGAGTTCCTCTCTTTCTCCAAATGAAAAATGGAGTGAACGAATCTCGGAAACAGCGATGAAGCTGTGGCCTGATTCATTTATCCTCGCAGGAGATAAAGCTGCCAAATGGAGATACGACCAGGGAGTGATACTCAAAGGTATCCGTGCTGTATGGGCTGCTACCGGTGATGGAAAGTGGTTTAACTATATCCAGAAAAGCATGGATTTCTATGTTCTTCCTGATGGAAGCATTAAAGGATACAGGCCTGATGAGTATAATATTGACCATATCAACAATGGAAAATTATTATTGTTTCTGTTCCAGGTTACCGGCAAAGAAAAATATAAGAAAGCGGCTGACCTGCTGCGCAATCAATTAAGAACACATCCCCGCACTTCCGAAGGTGGATTCTGGCATAAAAAGATATACCCGTACCAGATGTGGCTGGATGGCCTGTACATGGGTCAGCCCTTTTACGCTGAGTATGCCAAACTTTTCCATGAAGACTCGGCTTTCAATGATATAGCCAGGCAATTTATTCTGATGGAGAAACATGCGTATGATAAAAAAACAGGGCTGTTATATCATGGGTGGGATGAAAGTAAAGCACAGCAGTGGGCTGATAAAACAACGGGGCAATCACCCAATTTCTGGGGAAGAAGTTTGGGCTGGTATGGAATGGCATTGGTAGATGTGCTCGATCATTTCCCGGCCAATCATCCAAAAAGAGCTGAACTGATCGCCATTCTTCATCGATTTGCTATTGCTGTCAGAAAAGTACAGGATAATAAAACGGGATTGTGGTATGACGTTCCCAACATGCCCAATGAACCCGGGAACTATGCAGAAGCATCTGCCTCTTGTATGCTTGCATATACTTTTGCCAAAGGCGCCAGGAAGGGTTATCTACCCGGTGCTTATCTGGATCATGCCAAACAGGCATACCGTGGTATCATAAAAGAATTTATTGAAACAGATGCTAACGGCCAGGTAAACCTGAAAGGAACTGTTGCTGTGTCTGGTCTCGGTGGTAAGCCTTACCGTGATGGCAGTTTTGCTTATTATATGAGTGAGCCGGTGATAGTGAATGACCCCAAGGGAATGGGTGCATTCATTAAATGTGCTGCTGAAATGGAACTGAACGAAACGCAAAATATCGCCTGGGGAAAAACTGTTTTACTCGATTATTATTTTAACAACGAGTGGAAAAAAGACATTACCGGCACACCCATCCGCTGGCATTATACATGGGAAGATAAAACCAACAGTGGCTACGCCATGCTGGGCGATATTTTTACGAAGTATGGTGCGAAAACAAGATCACTGGAAAAATTACCGACCAGTGCTACACTGAAGGGGGCTTCTATTTATATCATGGTGGACCCGGATACAGACAAAGAAACGGAAACACCCCGCTTCCTGAATGGAAAGGATGCAATTACTATCAGCAACTGGGTAAAAGAAGGTGGTGTATTAGTACTCCTCAGTAATGATGCAGGCAATGCAGAATTTAAAAACTTCAACCTGCTGGCCCGAAAATTTGGAATTCAGTTTAATGAAGACAGTAAGAACCGGGTGCAGAACGACCAGTTTGAACAGGGTGTTGTGATGGCCGGTATAAACAATCCCATTTTCTCATCTAACTGGAAAATGTATATAAAGGAGTACAGCAGCCTGGAAGTAAGTACACCTGCCGTAATGATAATTAAGAACGGAAATGATAATGTAATGACTGCCAAAAAGTATGGCAAAGGGACGGTATTTGCCATTGGCGATCCGTGGATATACAATGAATACCTTGACGGAAGAAAGCTGCCTGCTGATTTTCAGAATTACAAAGCAGCAGAAGAATGGGTGCAATGGTTGTTAAAACAAGCCAAATGAGAGTAAGATCAAATACAAGTATCTGTTTGATTGCAACACTGCTGTTGTTACAAGCCTGTGCAGTAGCACAACTCTCTTCGCCTGCAAAAAAAATTATAGTGGCTGCAGATGGCAGCGGTGATTATAAAACAGTACAGGGTGCCATTAACAGTCTGCCTGATTCATCCGCTACTCCAAGAACGATTTATATAAAGAAAGGAACCTACGCTGAAAAAATCTATATCGAAAAAGCCAATATCATTTTTGAAGGAGAGGACAGGGAGAAAACGATCATCATCGCTTCTATTGCAAGAGATGAGTGGCGTTGCAGCCATACAGATGACTGGGGTGTTGCTACCATGAATGTCGGAGCCAATGATATCACCTTAAAGAATCTGACGATTACCAACAACTACGGCTTTGATTTTAAAGAAAGAACGATTTGGTGTGCTTCAGATACTTCAAAAAATAAAGAAAAGAAATTAAGAAAGGATGGCCACCAGATGGCGTTGCGTACTATGAACATGGCCACCAGGTTAAAAGCAGTGAACTGCCGTTTCCGTTCTTTTGGCGGTGATACCGTGAGTCCATGGGAAACCATGAACGGTATGTGGTATTTCAAAGACTGTATTATGGAAGGCGGCGTTGACTTTTATTGCCCCCGTGGATGGGCATGGGCTGAGAACTGTGAATTTATAACGCATACAGGACCGGCTGCTATCTGGCATGATGGTTCGGGCCATATTGATTCAAAAACAGTGCTGGTAAATTGCAGGTTCAGCGGGTACGATAATTTTATGCTCGGCCGTTACCACCGGGAAGCACAATTTTATCTTATCAATTGTGCCTTTGCAAAAAACATGAAGGATACTCCTATTTACCGTGTTCCCACCAACAACATAATAAACTGGGGTGAAAGAATATACTATTACAACTGTCACAGGGAAGGAGGAAATGATTTCAAATGGTACAGCAATAATCTTCCGGCCGGGGTGCAGGCAGGTGACATAACCATTAACTGGGTATTTGGCAATCGCTGGAGCCCCGAAAAAAACTAACTATGCAATTATCAAAAAATGCCATCCGGCAGATTGCAGCAAAACCAGGATTAGAGATCCCGGATGAAAAAATATTTGAACTGCCTGAAAAAGTATTGCAGTTCGGTACCGGTGTGCTGTTAAGGGCCTTACCGGATTACTTTATTGATAAAGCCAACAAACAGGGCCTTTTCAATGGGAGAATTGTTGTGGTGAAATCAACTGACAGCGACAGCAGCGCTTTTGATAAACAGGACGGTTTGTATACGGTTTGTGTCCGTGGTGTGGAAAACGGAACAACAGTTGAAGAGAACATAATCAATGCATCTATCAGCAGGGTGCTTGGCGCCAGGACTGATTGGAAAAGAATACTGGAATGTGCTCATAACCCGGAGATGAAAATTATTTTCTCCAATACCACGGAGGTAGGAATACAATTAGTGCAGGATGATATAACAGCAGAACCTCCTGTTTCTTTCCCCGGTAAATTACTCGCCTTTTTACTGGAACGTTTTAAAGCATTTAACGGAAGCAAAGAAAGCGGAATGGTGATCGTACCTACAGAACTGATCACCGATAATGGTTCAAAACTGGAGAGCATTGTTTTGGAACTGGCCCATATTAATAATCTTGATTTCAAATTCATAGAGTGGCTGGAGAATCATAATACGTTTTGTAATTCACTGGTTGATCGTATTGTCCCGGGCAAACCCAATGCAGAAGAAACTAAGAAGATTGAAACTGCTTTGGGCTACCAGGATGAATTGATGACCATGAGCGAAGTATTCCGGCTCTGGGCCATTGAAGGTGATGAAAGAGTAAAAGAAGTATTGTCATTTGGTAAAGTGGATAAAGCAGTTGTCATTGCCCCTGATATTACCCTGTTCAAAGAACTAAAGCTGAGGTTACTGAACGGTACACATACATTCAATTGCGGTACTGCCTTTCTATGCGGTTTTAATATTACCCGTGAAGCAGTCCTGCATCCCGTCTACGGTGCTTTTACCAAAGAACTCATGCATCATGAAATAGCCCCGGCTATTCCTTTTACCATAGACGAAAAAGTAAAAACTGATTTCGCCAACAGCACATTCGAACGTTTCTGCAATCCCTTTATTGATCACCAGTGGCAAAGCATTACCGTTCAATACACTTCTAAAATGAAGATGCGGAATATGCCGCTGTTGCAAAGACATTACGAGTTAAACAGTACTGTGCCCATGCATATGGCCACCGGCTTTGCCGCTTACCTGTTGTATATGAAAGTGACCAAAAAGACCGGCACTAAATATTACGGCGAAAGAAATGGTATAGAATATGAAATAAAAGATGACTCAGCAGAGTATTTTTACAAAGTATGGAATAATAGCAATGCGACTGAAGCAGTTACTGAAATAATGGCCCATGAAGAACTATGGGAGATTGATCTGGCCAAATTACCCGGATTTATGCAGGCAGTGCAGGAACAACTCCAGGATATGATAAATAACGGGGTGCTGGCTACTGTTGAGCAACTTGAGAACAAAAAAGTTACGGCGTGAAGCACAAAGTTCTAAAAGTACACCCAGAGGATAATGTAATTGTGGCATTAACCAATCTTTCAAAAGGAGAAACAATCTCTTTCGAGGGTGTTGACTACCTGCTGCAGGAAGATATCCCCGCCAAGCATAAATTCTTTATGCAGAATATGAAGGCTGGCGATGAAGTGATAATGTATGGTGTATTAGTTGGAAAAACACAGAAAGATATTGTAAAAGGAAGCCGCATGTCAACGGAGAACATCAAACATGCTGCTGAACCTTATAATTACAGGAATGTAAAGTTTGAATGGCAGGCACCGGATGTTTCCAAATTCAAAGGAAGAACTTTCAATGGCTTTCACAGAACAGACGGAAGAGTGGGCACCGCCAATTACTGGTTGTTTATTCCTACCGTATTTTGTGAAAATAGAAATTTAGACGTTATCCGGGAAGCTATGCATAATGAGCTGGGCTATGCGGTGACAGACAAGTACAAACAATACACCCATCATTTACTGGATGCATACAGGAAAGGAGAACAGTTAGACAATATCAACCTCTCCCCTTCTTCCAACGGTCACCACCGTCCATTTAAGAATGTGGATGGAATAAAATTTCTCAATCACCAGGGCGGATGTGGCGGCATACGGCAGGATGCAGCCATACTCAGTAAATTATTAGCTGCTTATGCAGATCATCCGAATGTGGGCGGCGTAACCGTATTAAGCCTGGGTTGTCAAAATTTACAGACACAGGATTTCCTGAACGACCTGAAAGCACATAATCCCAATTTCGATAAACCATTGTTCATTTTTGAACAACAGCAATCACAAAGCGAAGAGCAACTGATCGCTGATGCAATAAGAAAAACATTTGAAGGGCTGATCGAAATAAATAAACTGGAAAGAAAACCAGCTGCATTGGATAAACTATGCATTGGTGTTAAATGTGGCGGAAGCGACGGCTTTAGCGGTATTTCAGCTAATCCTTCTGTCGGGTATTGCTCGGATCTTGTGGTGGCCCTGGGAGGTAAAGTTCTCTTGGCAGAATTTCCTGAGTTATGCGGAGTGGAACAGGAACTCGTTGATCGTTCTGTAAACGAAGAAACGGCCCGTAAATTTATGAAGCTGATGAAAAGCTATGATGAGATCGTTACTAATGCAGGCTCCAGCTTTTCCATGAATCCATCTCCCGGAAATATTAAAGACGGGTTGATCACCGATGCGATAAAAAGTGCCGGTGCGGCAAAGAAAGGTGGCACTTCACCTGTAGTGGATGTATTGGATTATACAGAACCTGCTACAAAGCCGGGTTTAAGTTTAGTTTGCACCCCCGGCAATGATGTAGAAGCTACTACAGGTAAAGCAGCCAGTGGTGCTACTTTAATCTTATTCACCACTGGTTTGGGAACACCAACTGGTAATCCTGTTTGTCCTACCATCAAAGTATCAACCAACAGCAATCTCACAAAAAGAATGAATGATATTATAGATATTGACTGCGGACCGGTGATCGAAGGTGAGAAGACCATTCAGCAAATGGGAGAAGATATTTTAGAATACTGTATCAAAGCAGCCAGCGGTGAAGTGATACCAAAAGCTGTTTTGCTCAACCAGGATGATTTTATTCCGTGGAAAAGAGGTGTATCATTATAAATTTTGAAAGATGAAAAAATTTTTGGACGACAATTTTCTGCTGTCTAATGAGACGGCACAACGCCTGTATCATGAGTTTGCTAAAGACATGCCCATCATAGATTACCACAATCACCTACCGCCAAATGAAGTAGCGGAAGATAAAAACTTTGAGAACATTACCCGGGTGTGGCTAAATGGCGACCATTACAAATGGAGAGCTATGCGTACCAACGGCGTGGAAGAAGCATATATAACCGGTGATAAAACTGATTGGGAAAAATTCAGGGCCTGGGCAGCCACGGTTCCCTATACTTTAAGGAATCCGCTCTATCACTGGACACACCTGGAACTGCAACGATACTTTGGCATCACTGATATCCTGAATGCAGATACAGCAAAGAAAGTGTATGATGAAACTTCCGCCTTGCTGCAAACAAAAGCATACAGCGTAAGAGGTCTGCTGGAAAAAATGAACGTAAAACTCATTTGCACTACGGATGACCCGGTTGATAACCTGCAGTATCATCAGCAGATAAAAAAAGACAACTGGTCAACAAAGGTATTACCGGCTTTCCGCCCCGATAAGGCCATGAATGTGGATGATGTAAACACTTTCAACAATTACCTGACCGGCCTGGAAAAAGCGGCTGATGTTTCTATCAGTACCTATAATGATTATCTCGCTGCATTAAAAAAGCGGCATGATTTCTTTGTCAGCAATCAGTGCAGTGTAAGCGACCATGGACTGGAAGAAATCTATGCAGAAGATTACACCGCCACCGAGATCGCCGGCATTTTTGCCAAGATACGTTCAGGCGGTGCCTTATCGCTGGAAGAAAACAGGAAATTCAAATCGGCCATGCTGGTGACGTTTGCAGAATGGGATCATGAAAAAGGTTTTGTACAACAATATCACTTAGGTGCATTAAGAAATAATAACAGCCGTATGCTGAAACAACTCGGCCCTGATACTGGCTGGGATAGCATTGGCGATTTCTCACAGGCAAAAGCATTGGCTAAGTTTTTGAATCGCCTGGATACAAATAACACACTGGCCAAAACAATTATTTATAACCTCAACCCTGCCGACAACGAACTGTTCGCTACCATGATCGGCAACTTTAATGATGGTACCACAGCCGGTAAAGTACAATGGGGCTCTGCCTGGTGGTTCCTCGACCAGAAAGATGGTATGACCAAACAGATCAATGCCCTGAGTAACATGGGACTGCTCAGTAAGTTTGTGGGCATGCTAACCGATAGCAGGAGTTTTCTCTCCTTCCCCCGTCATGAATATTTCAGGAGATTGCTCTGTAACATGTTTGGCGAAGAAGTGGAAAATGGCGAACTACCCAATGACATTGAATGGATCGGTAAAGTGATACAGGATATTTGCTTTAACAATGCAAAGAATTATTTTAACTGGCAGCATATTGGAGAATCCACTCCTTCTGCCGTAAAAGCTTAAGTATGCAAATCAGATTTCAAAATAGTCCTGCAGAAACAATGCAAATGAACACGGAGCAGCTACGGGAAAATTTCCTGGTGCAGAACCTGATGCAGGATGACACCATACAATTAGTGTATTCACATTATGACAGGGTCATCATTGGCGGAGCTAAACCGGTTAACAAGACAATAGCATTGCCCAATCACCCAGAGTTAAGAGCTGATCACTTTTTACAAAGAAGGGAACTCGGCATCATCAATGTCGGCGGAGCCGGAATGGTGATTGCTGATGGAAAAGAATTTGCCATCAACAAACTTGATTGCGTTTATCTTGGGAAGGAGACCAAAGAAGTAAAATTTAAAAGCAAAAGTAAAAAAGATCCTGCCGTCCTCTACTTACTCTCTGCACCAGCCCATCACAAGTATCCGAATAAAATAATGACGAAGGAAAAAGCTTCCCCGGTGAATCTCGGCGATGTTTCCACTTCTAATAAAAGAACGATTTATAAATACATTCACCTCGATGGTATTAAAAGCTGTCAGCTGGTAATGGGGTTGACTGTATTGGAGAATGGCAGTGTCTGGAACTCGGTTCCTCCGCATACGCATACAAGAAGAATGGAAGTGTACTTCTATTTTGATGTGCCGGCAGAGCATCGTGTATTTCATTTCATGGGACAGCCGCAGGAAACAAGGCATCTGGTGATGGCCAATCATGAAGCAGCAATATCTGCACCATGGAGTATGCATTTTGGTTGCGGCACTTCCAATTATGGCTTCATCTGGGGAATGGCCGGTGAAAACCAGGTATTCTCGGATATGGATCCGGCGCCCATCACCACTTTAAAATAAAATCATTTGCTCAAATAATTAATACCAACTGATATGTCAAAGAAAGTAGTCACACTTGGAGAAATCATGCTCCGTTTATCAACTCCCGATTTCAAACGTTTTGTACAAGCCGACACATTTGATATTACCTATGGCGGTGGCGAAGCCAACGTAGCGGCTGCATTATGTAATTATGGTTTGAATGGAACCTTTGTTACCAAAGTACCGAACAATCCGATCGGCCAGTCTGCTATCAATCATCTTCGTCGCTATGGCGTGGACACACAATACATTGCCAGAGGTGGCGAAAGACTGGGTATTTACTTCCTTGAAACCGGTGCTTCAATGCGGGCATCACAGGTAGTATATGACAGGGCTCATGCCTCAATTGCCGATGTTGATATTGCTGAATTTGATTTTGATAAAATATTGGATGGCGCCTCCTGGTTCCATACGACGGGCATTACCCCTGCTTTGAGTGATAAAGCTGCTGCTTTGACAGAAGCTGCTTTGAAAGCTGCAAAAGCAAAAGGCATTACGACCAGTATTGACCTTAACTACCGTAAAAAATTGTGGAGCAAAGAAAAAGCAAGAGAGGTGATGACCAAACTCTGCCAGTATGTGGATGTCTGTATCGGCAATGAAGAAGATGCAGATACTACACTCGGTTTCAAAGCGGCGCATACAGATGTCACCAAAGGAGAACTGAACCTGGATGGTTTTAAAGATGTGTTCAAACAAATGAAGGAGAAGTTCGGCTTCAAATTCATTGCGTCATCATTACGGGAAAGCTACAGTGCAAGTGATAATGGCTGGAGTGCACTGGTGTATGATGGCAGTGAATTTTATCACACCAAACAATATAATGTCCGCATCGTTGACCGGGTGGGCAGTGGTGATTCTTTCGCCAGTGGTTTGATCTATGGGTTAGTAACCGGCATGCCAATGAATGAGGCGGCTGAATTTGGTGTGGCGGCATCTGCCTTAAAACACACTATACCCGGTGACCTTAACCATGCCACCCTAAGCGATGTAAAAGACCTGGTGAAAGGTGATGGCAGCGGCCGTGTACAACGTTAAAAGAATATTTATGATCATAGACACAATACAGAACGCTTCGAAATATTTTTCTGTACATCCGTTATTCGCAAAAGCATTTGAATACATCGGGCAAACAGATCTTGCCAATGCACCTGACGGTAAATCGGATATTACTGAAGGATTAAAAGCAATTTTTTCCAATAAACCCGGTGTCAAAGCGGAAGCATCAGTAGCTAAGTTTGAATGTCACAATTATCATATCGACATTCAGCTTTGTATACATGGTACAGAAACCATTGGCTGGAAACCCAGGGAGAAATGCTTTACAGAGAATGGCGGCTACAATCCCGACAAAGATGTACAACTGTACACTGAGCAACCGGATATGTATTTTCAACTGACCAACGGGCAGTTTGCCATCTTCTTTCCGGAAGATGTGCATGCCCCGATGATCGGGGACGCAGAAATAAAAAAATTAGTTATAAAAGTTAAGATCTGACATGAGTAATATTAAAAAAACAACAGACGCCATCATCGCACAAGGCATGCTGCCACTTTATTTCAATGCTGATGAAACAGTAAGTATAGATATTTTAAGAACAGTTTACCGTGCCGGTGTAAAAGCTCTGGAATACACCAACCGTGGTGAAGCAGCGTTGGCTAATTTTAAAAAAATGGTGGAAGTCCGCAATGCGGAAATGCCGGGTATGTTGTTAGGTGTTGGCACAGTAAAGAATTTACAAACCGCCAAAGATTATATGGCAGCCGGCGCAGATTTCCTCGTCAGCCCGGGTTTTGTTAAAGAAGTAGCTGATTATGCCGTGACCAACGATATCTTTTATGCTCCCGGTTGTATGACACCCTCGGAAATTATTGCTGCTGAGAATGCAGGTATTGGTTTCATCAAACTGTTTCCCGGTAATATGCTGGGGCCGGAGTTTCTAAGTGGAATAAAAGATATCTTCCCTAAACTGTTGTTCATGCCTACCGGTGGTGTTGATACAACCAAAGAAAATATCGAAGGCTGGTTTAAAGCCGGTGTTTGCGCAGTAGGAATGGGCAGTAAACTCATCAGCAAAAAACTGATGGAAGCAAAAGATTATGCAACGATTGAAAAGATGACCAAAGAAGTAGTAGACCTGATTGGAACGATAAAAAAATAACGACTCGCTTTTAATAATTGCCGCATGATTAAAGAAACGATTGGAAAGTACAGGTGGACCATCTGTGCTTTGCTTTTTTTTGCCACAACTGTTAACTATCTCGACCGCCAGGTATTAAGTCTTCTGAAGCCTGAACTGGAAAAGCCTGAACTATTCGGGTGGACCAACAGCCAGTATGCAGATATTGCTGCAGTATTCCAGTTTACATATGCCATCGCCATGTTATTTGCCGGCCGCATTATTGATAAGCTGGGTACAAAAAAGGGATATACCTGGGCCATCATCATCTGGTCGATCGGAGCAATCATTCATGCACTGGCAATTCCAATCGGTGAAGGAATGTCTGCAATGCTGGGTTGGGTTGGCATCGCTGCAATCCCCGTTTCTGTATTAGGCTTTATGGTCTCAAGAGCTGTATTGGCTGTCGGGGAGGCTGGCAACTTTCCAGCTGCTATTAAAGCCACCGCTGAATATTTTCCCAAAAAAGAAAGATCGTTTGCAACGGGCATATTTAACTCTGGTGCAAATGTCGGTGCCATCCTGGCGCCACTATCTGTGCCGTGGATCGAAGAACATTGGGGCTGGCGGGCCGCCTTCCTTATCATTGGTGCTATCGGGTTTATCTGGATGTTCTTCTGGCTGGTGTATTATGAAAGGCCGGAGAGACAAAAAAGATTATCTGCCAAAGAACTGGAATACATCAACAGCGATTCAAAAGATACTGCCGTTGCAGATGCCAATGAAAAAGTATCGTGGATCAAATTGCTTGGTTACAAACAAACATGGGCTTTTGCTTTTGGTAAATTCATGACGGATGGTGTGTGGTGGTTCTTCTTGTTTTGGTTACCCGGTTTTCTTAAAGATCAATATGCCATAACCGGAATGGCAGTGATGGTTCCGCTGTCGGTATTATACAGCATGACCATGTTTGGTAGTATTGGCGGTGGTTATTTCCCGGCCTACTTTATTAAAAAAGGATACCAGCCATATGATGGCCGGATGAGAGCCATGTTGTTAATAGCCTTTATTCCATTGGTCGTATTGCTGGCACAACCGCTCGGGCATATCAGTTACTGGATGCCTGTTATCTTTATCGGTATCGGCGCATCGGCACACCAGGCATGGAGTGCCAATATATTTACTACCGTATCAGATATGTTTCCAAAAAAAGCTGTTGGCTCAGTGGTAGGTATCGGTGGCATGGCTGGTGGTATCGGTGGTGTTATCATTACCAAAATTGGCGGTGCTTTGTTTGACCATTATAAAGCGTTGGGACATATCGAAACAGGTTACACCATCATGTTTGCATTTTGTGCCGTGGCTTATTTGATTGCCTGGTCAGTGATGAAATCTTTAGTGCCGAAGTACAAACCGATCACAGACCTGTAACTTTTATTTACTACCCTTTCTGATAGTTAAACTCCCCGCAAACCGGGGAGTTTTTTTATACAATATTCTCCCTGGTTAAATAACTTGGATAACTGACCAAACCGGCATAAAAAACTACCATATTTAACATTATCATTTGATAGCAGGTATCGTAAATTTATAGCCTGACTGCAAATAGTCCGCCTGTATGAAGTTTATCGCCATCCTTATTTTTTTATTTTCCTGCTTTCCGTTGTTTGCCCAAACTTCTTCAGCCCCGTTTGCAGCAATTGATAAAAGAGTAAAAACGATCCAGGCTTCCACTGCCGGTGAATTGGCAAATAAACTCACCACCCCCTATAAAACGGAGACGGACAAAGTAAGGGCCATTTTTAAATGGATAACAGAAAACATTGCTTACGATACAAAAGGCTATCATAACGTTGAGGAAATATACAAAGGCCTCTGGAGACCGGAAATTTCTGATATTGATTCTGTAATAAAAAAAGACTATAACGACCGCATCGTTCAAAAAGTGCTGACCGAAAAAAGAGCTGTCTGCGATGGCTATTCCCGGTTGTTTAAAACACTTTGCGACCATGCAGGTATTCAATCAGTCATTATCACCGGTTTTATCCGCTGGTCATCTGATCCTATCGGCGTTGCCACCAACAGGGCTCATGCCTGGAATGCCGTATTTATTAACAACAGCTGGAAACTGATAGATGCCACCTGGGCCAGCGGGTATTGCAATGCCGCTGTTACTACGTTTACAAAATTCTATGATGAGTTTTTCTTTTTCACCAACCCCGTTCATTTTTTCAACGACCATTTTCCCGATGATAAAAAATGGTCGCTGCTGCCCAACACCCCCACCCTGTACCAGTTTTATAATTTCCCGTTCTACTACCCGGCTTTCTACAAATGCAGGATACTTTCACTCAGTCCCGTTACCGGCCATATCGAAGTAACAGTACGAAATAAAAAAGTGGTCATCACAATGGAAACAAATGAGGTCACAAAAGACATGTACGTTTATGAAACCCCTTATGTGGAAAGCAAAACCAATGCTGTTGATACGTTGACGGATAAAGAGCTGGATGAATTATACAAACCAAAGTATAAAACAGACGGCACTAAAGTTACTTACACTTACGAAATACAATCGGAGAATGCGGAAAAGCTGCATGTGATGTATAACAACAAGCTCATCCTTACGTACGGGCTGAAGATCAGAAAATAAAACAAGGACAGCCTGCCTGTAATTTGCCGTCATCTTTCTAACTTTAGTCAGCACATTGTTAACTCTTCATTCAATTGCTTCTAATGAAAAATTACCGCCTGCTTATTGCCTTTGCTGCAATCACCCTGTTTAGTACCGGTTGTAAAGACAGTAAAAAAGAAAACAACAGTACAGATGAATCTGCCTACACACCTAAACCATATGTGGAGCTGAAGCACCCGGAGTGGAGCAAGAACGCCACTATCTATGAAGTGAACGTAAGGCAGTATACACCCGAAGGAACCTTCAAGGCATTTGAAGCGCAGTTGCCACGCATAAAAGAAATGGGGATTGACATCATCTGGCTCATGCCTATCCATCCTATTGGTGAAAAGAACAGGAAGGGAACACTCGGCAGCGAATATTCAGTAAAAGATTATTACGGCGTAAATGCTGAGTACGGCAACCTTGACGATTTTAAAGCACTGGTAAAAAAGATACACAGCATGGGTATGTATATCATACTTGATTGGGTGGCCAACCACTCAGCATGGGATAATAAACTGGCCACCGAACACCCGGACTGGTACACCAAATCATTGGATGGGAATTTTCAACCCACACCGTGGTACGACTGGGATGATGTCATCGACTTTGATTACAATGTTCCCGGTATGCGGAAGTATATGACGGATGCATTAAAGTATTGGGTGAAGGAGGCCGACATTGATGGTTATCGTTGCGATGTGGCCGGTTTCATCCCCGTTGACTTTTGGGACAATGTAAGAAAAGAACTCGATGCCATTAAGCCGGTGTTCATGCTGGCGGAATGGGAATCCAGGGACCTGTACAAAAAAGCATTTGACATGACCTACTCCTGGACACTGTTTGATAAAATGAAAGATGCCACTCTCCATAAGAAAGGTGCCGGTGCATTAATAGAATATATGGCGCATGATGTTGGCTCGGTGCCAAAAGATGCTTACCGGATGACCTTCACCGATAATCATGATATGAATAGCTGGAATGGAACCCAGTTCTCCAACTTTGGAGATGGGTTAAAAACCTGCATGGTCTTCTGCAGTGTGGTAAATGGTATGCCATTGGTCTATGGCGGACAGGAAGCGGGGCTTGATAAATCATTAAAGTTTTTTGATAAGGATACCATTAGCTGGAAGCCTCATCCTTTTTACGACCTGTATAAAAAACTATTTGAACTGAAACACAAGAACCAGGCTTTATGGAATGGCGCCTGGGGTGGCGAAATGGTCCGCATCTATAGTGATAAGATGCAGGAAGTGGTTTCCTTCTCCCGGGAAAAGAATGGCAACCGTGTAATTCCCATTATCAACTTTACTGACAAACCAGTTACCGTAAAACTGAATTCAAAACACTATGCAGGAACCTACACAGATTGGTTTAGCGGTACACCGTACGTATTGAAAGGAGATGATGTGGTTACGCTGGAGAGTTGGGGATGGTTGGTACTGATAAAAAACTGACACGCAACCTACGAGGCTTTTCTGCAGTAGGAATTGCGAACGCCAGAATATTATAGTTTCATTGCCCGCATCGACAATACAAAAAAAGCGAATAGTAATCCTTTTAAAATCAAATGCAAGGATTTTGAAACTGTCTGTGACTTAGGGGTGCTTACACAATGCCCGTCACCGCATCCACTGGTTTACAAACTTTTTTTAAAAACTGCAACCCTGCTTTGGTGCATAATTTATACAGGTGCTGTTGGCTGATGTGTACGTATTATCAGCATAGGGAGTAATGGTGCAGGAAGAAGAAGGAATTCCCCCCGGTGCATAGGCATTGCTGTAATAATATACCTGTCCCTGTGCAGCGCCTCCATAGCCGCAGGTTATATTCTTTTGCGCTGCCACCCAGGTGGAGATACTTACGGGTGCATTATACATGGCAGGGTCAAGCAGGTAAGCCACCGTGCCGGAAGGCGTCTGCACATAAACATAAGAGGCCACATGGTACCACCATTTTACACAGCAGTTGTTGCCCCACAGGGTTGCTTTTACGGATAGGGTGCCGCTTCCGTCGCAGGCAAAATTAAAAACCTTGTAAGACTGGTAACCAAAATAATTTTCGATAAGCTGACGCATCTTATGGGCACGGGCATAGCAACCGTCTGCAACAAACTGAAAAGGTATCCGTGGACCATAGATAAGTACTCCC
>JBGAQD010000028.1:0-37785 GCA_044220915.1 Chitinophagaceae bacterium | reverse complement strand
AGACGCTGAATTCCAAATCTAGAATAGCGCCCCAGAATTTTATACCGTAACAATCATTGAGGCCATCGTTGTTGGGCGTGAAGGCAGTGGGCATCTGATAGCCGCCTTTATTCAGGTTGGTTACATTAACGGTAACGCTATCATAATTTGTACAGCCGGAGGGATCAGTTCCTGTTACAACATATTGGGTGGTTACTGCTGGCGAAGCGATCGTATTTCCCGAATTAGGATTGCTTAGTGTACCGGCCGGTGTCCAGTTGTATTGTGTGCCGCCGCTTGCAATCAATTGGCTTTGCGGTGTAGTGCAATCGATATCATTTGATTTCCCTGCCCTGATCAACGGTAAAGGGAGAACTGTTACTGTAGTGGATAAGGTTTGAACGTTGTTGCAAAGTGTATCTGTTATCTGAACGCTATACAATGTTGTAGAAAAGGGCGAAGCAGTCGGGTTATAAATATTCGGATTGTCTAATGAGCCTGCCGGCTGCCATACATATATATCCCCGCCGGAGGCATTTAGCTGGATTGTTTTGGTGGAGCAAATATTTGTTGGCGGAATGATAGCAAAGCCACTGGCAGACCGGACGGTGATAAGGACCGAATCTATCCGGGAACAACCTGCCGCATTACTGGCAGTGAGATAGAACATTGTTGTTAAAGGTGGAGTTGCAGTCGGGTTTAGTATGGTAGCATCATTCAGGTAAGCAGCCGGAGTCCATGCATATTGTGTAGCACCACTGCCGGAGGCTTGCAATACTGTGGAATTGATGTTGCAAATGGTATCAGCCGGTCCTGCATCCATTGTCAATACAGAAGCGGTGATATTTGTTGTTATACTGTCTTTACATCCATTGATATCCGTTACCACCAGTTTCACCGTATAAGAACCGGGTGCATAAGTATGACTTGTATTTTGTGTGTTGGCTGTTCCTCCGTCTCCGTAAAACCATTGCCAGGATACAACAGGGTGAGTGTTGGTGTATCCAAATCCTTTAAAGTCAAAATTGTCGCAGGCTAAAAGGCTGTCTTTGATTCTTACGGAATCAATGTTGGGTTTGAAGAGAATATTATCGATGGGGATCTGAAGATTAAACAAGGCGGTCCCATTTTGTCCGGAAGTTGCTCCCCATGCATTACCCGCATCTTGTGTGAGTACCCCATTTGCCCCACCTGTATTTACATTTGATACATTGCCAGGAAGTGAAACACTTTTTATAAATAACAGACCACCACTTCCACCACCACCTCCGCCAATCCGGCCTCCCAGGGTAACAGAACCGATCATATCAGCACCTTTACCTCCTTTGTTTTCGGCTGAAGTATTATCAAGAAACTGGTTAATGCTTAAGAGTATTGAACCACCAGCTCCGCCTCCACCCATACCATCATGACAATCAGGGGAAGCTGGTATTGAACAAAGAGAAGCATTATTCCCATTACTCATTATCTTATTCCCATTTGTCTTTAAATAGTTTGAAAGTAAAATTATAATGCCGCCTCCGTTTCCCCCATGTGGAGGTACGTTACCGGGATTATCTGCCTGACCAGCACCGCCGCCTCCTCCCAGGAATATTTTATTTGCTGATGTAGTGTACAGTATCGCTTTGCCACCAATTCCCCGGTTATCGAATGGGGAGTTTCCACAATTATCTAATTGATAGCCACCAAAACCTCCAGCCCCACCGTTTGCACCACCCCCACCGCCGCTATTATGGCCAAGTCCGCCACCGCCCCCATTGGAAGAACTGCCTTTACCATAATTTCTGTTTGAAGAGATTGAATAAATACTTTCTCCTTTTTGTCCGGCATCACCATTGCTGCTTTGAGGGTAGTAATAATTATTCTGGAAGCAGTTGAGTGCAGCCAACTGGGAATTAAAACCGGTTCCTCCTTTAAAACCATTTCCACTTGCATCAATATTAGCAGTTAGGTTTATCGTGTCCTGTACATTCAAAACTAATATTCCACCCTTGTTCCCATCCCATGGCAGGCAGGTAAGCGTTGATGTAATATTTGCGTTTTGATAGTAGGGAATCCTAACTAGCTGAACTTTTCCAGTTGGAATATCATATTGCCTTGTAAGGAAATTTTTAAGTTCAATAATATTTCCGTTTTTACTTTTTACATAGTTGATCTCGTAATTGCCAGCGTTCTTGTAATCTGTGATAGCACCAAAAGCAGCTGTATTAGTTGAATCAATTACAGCGCCTTTCATCTGTATCATTAGTACTGTATCTCCGGCATTGAAAGTGCTGGCATCTTCAACGGTGATTTTATTATGACAGGGGTTAAGTGCAAGTACAGGCGTATATGTGTTGATGATACCGCCGATATTGGTACCTGTTGTGAGAGATGTACGATCTATATTTTCTTTGCCGCTATTTGGATATATTTTTTTCAATCCCGGTTCTGGATCAAACTGGGATGAAGCAATATTTGCGATGAGTAAAAAGAAAATAAAGAATCGGTTCATGGGTAACTATAATACTGAAACTAATTTACTTAAAAGCGGCCAGACCTGTATAGTTATGTGGTGTTATCTTTTTAAGTTCCTTTTTCAGGCTGTCAGCTACTTTTAATTTATCAATAAACCCATGAATGGCTTTTTTGTCTATCTGCTGATTACCCCTTGTCAGGTCCTTTAATGCCTCATAGGGGTTAGGAAAATTCTCCCTGCGTAAAACGGTCTGAATTGCTTCAGCCACCACCGCCCAGTTATTGTCGAGATCATCATATATCTTCTGGTCATTGACGATTAGTTTACCCAAACCTTTCTCGATAGAACGTAATGCGATCAATGTATGTGCAAACGGGACACCGATATTTCTTAACACCGTAGAGTCGGTCAGATCTCTTTGCAATCTTGATACAGGTAATTTGGAGGACAGGTATTCAAAAATTGCATTGGCCATTCCCAGGTTGCCTTCTGCATTTTCAAAATCGATCGGGTTTACTTTATGTGGCATGGCAGAAGACCCGACTTCACCTTTCTTTGTTTTTTGTTTAAAATATTCCATCGATACATAACTCCACACATCTTTGCAAAAGTCAGCAAGGATATTATTGATCCTTTTGATACAATCAAAGTGGGCGGCAAGGTTGTCGTAGTGTTCGATCTGTGTGGTGAACTGCTGCCGGTTCAGCCCAAGTTTCGAAACAAACTCATTAGCAAATTTTATCCAATCCACTTTTGGAAAAGCGATATGATGTGCATTAAAGTTGCCGGTGGCGCCGCCAAACTTGCCGGTAAATGGAATGCCAATAAACTGTTCTATCTGGTTTTCTATCCTTTCCACAAATACCATCACTTCTTTGCCCAGTTTGGTAGGACTGGCCGGCTGGCCATGTGTATGTGCCAGCATAGGAATATCTCTCCACTCATCAGCTAAGATCTTCAGTTCTGTATTCAGATTCAGCAACGCAGGCAAATATTCATACTCAATTGCATGTTTCCATGAAAGCGGAATGGCGGTGTTATTGATGTCCTGTGATGTTAATCCAAAATGTACCCACTCCTTAGCTGCTGCGCCGCCGTTTTTCTCCAGCTCATTCTTCAGAAAATACTCAACGGCTTTTACATCATGATTAGTAGTGAATTCAATCTGCTTTATTTCCTGTGCATCTTCCGGTCCGAAATCTTCCGCCAGCTTTTGCAGGTGTTTGACTGTTTTGCCGGGAAGTTTGAAGAATTTTTTTTGTTCAAGAAAGAGCAGGTATTCAATTTCAACTAACACCCTGTACTTGATCAGGGCATATTCTGAGAAATATTCATCGAGGTGCTGAACTTGTTTACGATAACGGCCATCGACCGGGGAGATAGAAGTGAGTGCATTCAGTTCCATGATTTGTTTTTAAAGAAGTCCCTTCAAACTTTACCTTTGCTGCCACAAAAATAACCGAATTGAAGAAGATTAAGGTCGGCATAGTTAACTATCTGAATACAAAACCATTGGTGTATGGATTGGAAAGGCCGCCCATAAATGAGCAGATAGAACTGATCGGCGATTACCCGGCCAGGGTGGCAGAAATGTTGCTGAATGACGAGATTGATGTGGGATTGGTGCCAGTGGCCGTTCTTCCACTGCTTCCGGAATATCATATTGTTGGCAACTACTGTATTGGAACGGAAGGAGAGATCGCTTCTGTTGCCTTATTCAGCGAAGTGCCGATGAATGAAATAAGGAAAGTCTATCTCGACTACCAGAGCCGAACCTCCGTGGCATTATTGAAATACCTGATGAAGGAATACTGGGGTATTAACCCGGAAATAGTTGAAGCTACCAGTGAAGATTACCGCAAAGAGATAAAGGGAACAACCGCCGGTTTAGTAATTGGTGACCGGGCTTTCGAGCAGCGAAAGATCTCTACATTTATTTATGACCTGGGTTCTGAATGGCGGTCAATAACCGGGTTGCCATTCGTTTTTGCTGCTTGGGTGAGTAAAAAGCCATTACCAGATGAATTCATCAGGATATTTGATAAGGCGAATGCATTGGGTCTGCAACATATAGATGAGATCGTAGCTGCAGCTGCCTCAGATATTTACGATTTAAAAAAATATTATACACTCCATCTAAGTTATAAGCTCGATGAGGCGAAAAGAGAAGCTGTTAAAAAATTTCTTATCTTGATAAAGGGATAATCTGCGGCCTGTAGTTATCCCCGGTCACCATTAATCATTAAATTTTTTCTTTATGAGGTCAGGACGATTTCTGCCAATCGCAGTATTGGTAACATTTTTTGCCGTTTTGTTTTCGGAGGCTGCGTCAGCCCAACGACTAAAATGGAAAAGAAGCAAACCCGAAACATTGTATGCAAGAAATAAGAAAAAGCAAGTTTCACCCATCTATATCGGCATCGGAACAAAAACCCCTACTGCACAACTCCATACTATCGGAACTGTACGGTTTGAAGGGCTTCAGATCAACAACAGCCTTAATTCTGTTGTTGCTGTTGACGGAAACGGCAACCTGTATTGGAGGGATATTTCCAACACAAATTCTAATGCATGGCTACTCGGTG
The DNA here is from genome assembly GCA_044220915.1 of Chitinophagaceae bacterium. Lineage (GTDB taxonomy): Bacteria > Bacteroidota > Bacteroidia > Chitinophagales > Chitinophagaceae > JJ008. The sequence goes on along the minus strand of JBGAQD010000028.1, from coordinate 32,763 downwards.
GAAATTCAATAGGAGCCTCTAATTTTTTTGGTACAACCAATAACCAGGATATCAGGATCAGGACCAATAACAACCAAAGAGCTGTGATCACCAGCACAGGATTGGTTGGGATAGGAGTGACTGCTCCTTCCGCTCAATTGCATACAAACAGTTCTGTACGATTTGAAGGACTGACAAATAATGACGGGTTGAACCGTCTCCTCGCAATGGATGTGGATGGGAATCTTTCCTGGAGAAATGCGTCAAGTCTTAACTCAAATGACTGGACTCTCACAGGTAATAATGCCACAGCAACAAGTTTTCTGGGCACCATTAATAATGAGAATCTCAGAGTAAGGGTCAATAATATCGAAAGGGTTGTTATTACAAATGGCGGAGCTGTGGGGATAGGGGTAAGTGCACCAACTTCACAATTGCATACTAACGGAACAGTTCGTTTTGAAGGCATTGCGAACAATAATTCTTTTCAACGATTAGCATTATTTGACAATAATGGCAACTTGTTTTACAGGGATGTGGCGAGCCTTCAATCTAATTTCTGGAGCTTAACAGGAAATACAGGAACGAATCCCGCAACCAACTTTTTAGGCACTACTGATAATAACAGGCTTGTGATCCGCACCAATAATATTGAACGAATGACAGTACTGGCCGATGGTAAAGTCGGTATTAACAATGCAAACCCAATAGCTTCTTTGGTAGTTAACTCGGCTGTGCCTGATAATCATTTACGGATACAGGGTGTTGCTCCCAGCATAACTTTTGAAGGATCTCCTGGAATAAATAATGAAGGTCGAATAGGTTATGCTACACAGAACAACAATTTTGTTAACGGGTCATTACCCGGCGATTTAATTGTACAAACATTAAGTGCCACTGCAAATTTGATATTTGGAACAACGGGTGGGGGCACAGGCAACGGAGTTGAGAGGGCAAGGATCAATGCCAGCGGTTTTTTTGGCATAGGTACCCAATCGCCAACAGCCCTCTTTCATACAAATGGTACTATTCGTTTTCAAAATCTTACTTCAGGAACTGGTAATCCTTTAGTAGCTGATGCTAATGGAAATGTTTTTATAGGAACCGCTTCAGCAGCTACGGGATGGGCCTTAACAGGGAATATTGGAACGAATCCCGCAACGAATTATTTGGGTACAAATGATAATAACAGGCTTGTGATTCGCACCAACAATATTGAGCGAATGACAGTACTGGCCGATGGTAGAGTTGGTATCAATAATAGTAATCCGATAGCTCATTTCGTTGTTAATTCCTCGGTTCCGGATAATCATATAAGAATTCAGGGTGTTGCACCAAGTATAATATTTGAAGGATCTCCCGGCCCTAATAATGAAGGCAGAATAGGGTACGCCACCCAAAACAATAATTATGTAAATGGTGCCTTGCCCGGAGATCTGATCGTTCAAACATTAGGTGCCACTGCAAACCTGATATTCGGTACGACTGGCGGAGGCACCGGTAATGGAGTAGAGAGGGCAAGGATCAATGCCAGCGGTTTTTTTGGTATAGGTACACAATCACCAACCGCCCTTCTTCATACAAATGGTGCTGTTCGCTTTCAAAACCTGCCGACAGGAACGGGCAATGCATTGGTAATGGACGTAAATGGAAATGTATTCAGAAGTACTACACTTACAGGCAAAGAAGTCACCGATCTGCAAAACGAACTTGTAAGTCTTAAAAGAGAAATTGAAGACTTAAGGACTATTATAAACTCGATGAAAAGCGGTATGATTTCAGTAAATGAAGGAGATAGAGCAGTATTATATCAAAATGCACCGAATCCTTTCAAGAATACAACCATAATCAGGTACTATCTTCCGGTTGGTATCAATAAAGCAACTATACAACTCTCAGATATGCAGGGTATTATTTTGAAAACCTATCAGGTAGCTGGTGGCGAGCAAACTTTAGTTATAAATGGTGGAGAGTTATCTGCAGGAACATACTTTTACACTCTTTTTGCCGATGGTAAAAAGGCAGATACAAAAAAAATGATTCTTACCAGGTAATCGGATTGACGATAAATAAATCAGATTTTTTTGTAGTTTATCTGAGATGATTAAAACGACCTAAGAGTCATTAAAAATCAATATTTTCGCAGCCATATTTTTCTTATGGCAGAAACACTGGGAATGCTTTGCGATAAACTAACCATCGTAAAGCTGAAACAATACCACACAGAAGATAAAGAGAGGCTGGCCAGCCTGGAAAAGCAGTCATTTCAACTGCAGGAAGAAATCAATGAGTACATAAAAGAAGCCATTCAGGGGAATATTCCAGCAGAGCGTATGACCTTTGATGCTAATAAGGTGTTCAAAAAGGAAGGTAATGTGGTAGAAGAAGTTAAAGGAAATTTTGGAGAAGTAATGTATCAACTGGCAGATGTTAATTGCCAGTTATGGCATGAGCAGGAAAAAGTATACGAATTTGAAACAGTCCCGGCAGATGAGAAGGATAAAGTGGTTAAAAAACTCGCATTGCTAAACCTTGAAAGAAATAAATGTATCGATAGGATTAATAATCTTTTTGCTGAATCAGTCCTGAAAAAATAAATCAATCATGCACATCAGAAAAAGAACTACTTGTCGTGTTTGTGGTTCAACCTCTTTAAAAAAAGTTATTGATCTGGGTCCTCAATATCTCCAGGGATCTTTTGTAAAGCCCGGAAAGGAAATGCCGAGTACCCGGAAGATTGATTGCACATTGGTACGCTGCAACCCCGAAAAGGATGAAAATGCCTGTGGACTCTTACAAATGGAACATTCAGTACCGCCGGAAATTTTATATGCTGCTTACTGGTACCGTAGCGGAACGAATAATACAATGCGTAACCACCTGAAAGAAATTACAAAGTCGGTAACAGGTATTATTAAAAAAGAATCTGCTTCTGTACTTGATATCGGTTGTAATGATGGCACTTTATTAGGATACTATCCTGAGAATTTTGAAAAATTTGGATGCGACCCCAGCGATGTAGCACAGGAAGTAAAAATTGCGAAAGTAGTGCAGGATATTTTCCCTTCTGAACAATTATTTAAACTGCTGGAAGGGAAGCAACTGGATGTGATTACTTCTATTGCCATGTTCTATGATTTGGAAAGCCCTGTTGATTTTGTAAAAGGGATCAAACGCTTCCTTGCTCCGAATGGTGTGTGGGTATTTGAAATGAGTTATATGCCAAGGATGCTGGAATTAGACAGTTATGATACTATTTGCCATGAGCACCTTGAGTTTTACAGTCTTGCCGTACTGGAGAAAATATGCGCTATGGGCGGTATGAAGATTTTCAAAATTTCCTTTAATGAAATTAATGGTGGCAGTATCCGTTGTTATGCTACACATAAGGAATATGCCGGACATGATGAGAAAGTAAACTATTCGTTGATCAATGAAACACGACAAAAAGAATTTGATCTTGAACTGGATACAGATAAGCCTTACGATCATTTTCAGGAAAGAATTGAAAGGCTTAAGCATGAACTGCATGATTTGCTGAAGAAATTTAAGAAGAACGGGAAGAAGGTGCATGTCTATGGAGCCTCCACCAAAGGCAATACCATCTTGCAATGGTGTAAAATTGATAACAGCCTGGTAGATTTTGCAGCTGAAAGAAATCCGGATAAGTATGGTGCATCAACACTGGGTACTAATATTCCCATTATTAGTGAAGCAGAAAGCCGTGCCATGAATCCTGATTATTATCTTGTATTGCCCTGGCATTTTAAAGAAGAATTTTTAGAAAGGGAAAAAGAAGCTCTTGAAAAAGGAACTGGTTTTATTTTCCCGGTGCCAAAAGTAGAAGTGTATAAAAAATAAGTATGGAGAAAAGGGTTGTTTTATTTGTTACACATAAACCAAAGCAATGCGGTGTCTATGAATTTGGAAAGAGTGTTTTCAATGTAATCTCCACTTCGGCAAAATACAATTTTATTAAAACGGAATGTGAGTCGCAGGATGAATTACATTCAGCCATTAGGCGGTATAATCCTTCCGCAATCATATATAATTATCATCCTTCCGTACTTCCCTGGCTTTGTACAAAAATCAGTAAAGGAGTTTACAGAAATAATATTTCAGGTATTAAACCTATACAAATTGGTATTATTCATGAAATAACCCAAACCGTTGCAGATACAGCAACAGGGTATGGCAATAAATTTATTTTAGGCCACTCCTCCAAAAAACTAAACTCTCTTTTTGATTTTTATATTGCAGCTGACCCGACTTTGTTGTTAAAAAATCCGTTGGTATTTAAAACCGGCAGGCTTATTCCTGAATTTAATAAGCAGGCCGCCGAACCAGCCATTACCACTATCGGAAGTTTTGGTTTTGCAACACCAAAGAAGGGATTTGAAAAACTGGTGCAAAAAGTACAGGAGGAATTTGATGAAGCTTTGATACGCATCAATATGCCGGCAGCTGATTTTGGTGATGCAGATGGAACTAATGCAAAACTGATTGCTTCTATTTGTCAGAACTTAATTACAAAGCCAGGTATTAAACTTGAAATAGTCCATCAGTTCATGACTGATAATGAACTGCTGAATTTTCTTGCGGGCAACAGCATAAATGTTTTTATGTACGAGGATACTGAAGGAAGAGGTATATCAAGTGCTGTTGATAATGCATTGGCAGTAAAAAAGCCAATCGCAGTTTCCCGTTGCCCGATGTTCAGGCATATACTCCAGGCAAAGCCTTCTGTTTGTGTTGAAGAGAATTCATTGAAGACAATCCTGCAAAATGGGTTTACGCCATTAGAAGAAATTGCAAAAAACTGGACTCCCGAAAATTTGCGTTGGGAATACGAAAGAATTTTAGATACGATACTGGCAAGAATAAAGAACCCCTCTAAGCCAAGGATGGGAATTAAAAGAACTGTTCAGTCTTTTGGCAATAGGTTGTTGACTCTTCCCGACAAATCATTTACATGGTTGCGTAATACGGACGCCGTTACTGAAGATGATTTGTCACCGGTTAATTCATTTGAATATATTCCTGTAACTCTTTCTGCTACAAAGGGGCTTAACAGGATATTGGATGATGAGGCGAGACAACTTTACAAACCGGCGGAACAGAAATTATTTGAACTTGTACCCAAAACAATGTCCAAAAAAATTGGCAGAGCCAATGTACAGCAGGCTTTTGTATTTGATACGGTCTTCAGGCACCTGGATAAATATAGTAATCCTAAATTACTTTGTGTTGGCAGCTATGAAGACACGGCATCAATGGCATTACAGCGGATGGGATATGAAGTAGAAGACATCGACCCGATGATCAATTATTTCCTACAGGAGTATTATACTAAACCTTCCACATTTAAGAATTCATACGACATTGTTTTTTCTACCTCCGTAATTGAGCATGACCCGGATGATGAATCGTTTATAAAATGTGTCAGTGGTCTTTTAAAGCCTGGCGGTGTTGCTGTTATTACCTGCGATTATAAAGATGGGTGGAAACCGGGTGATTTAAAGCCTGAGGTGGATGCAAGATTTTATACAAAAACTGATCTTGAAAAAAGACTGTTGTCCAATATTCCCGACTGTGAGTTGGTTGATTCACCGCAATGGGATTGCACCAATCCTGATTTTAACTATCTTGGTAAATATCAGTACACATTTGCCACATTTGTAATCAGAAAGAAGAATCATTAATGAAAGCTATCATCTTTGGTGTTTCGGGACAAGACGGGCACTATCTTTCAGTATTACTGGAAGATAGTGGCTATGAGGTCATAGGTATTACCCGTCAGGATAATTCTCTTAAGGTAAGCATTTCAGATTACCCATCAGTAGCCGAATTGGTAAAACTGCATCAGCCAGCATTTATTTTTCACCTTGCTGCAAATTCCACTACCAGTCATGCTGCATTGTTTGAAAATCACGCAACTATTGCAACTGGGACATTGAATATACTGGAAGCGGTTAAAGTCAATTCTCCTTTAACCAAAGTGTTTATTTCCGGCAGCGGATTACAATTTAAAAATAATGAACAGCCAATTAAAGAAACCGATCCTTTTGAGGCAAGGGATGCTTATTCTGTAAGCAGGATACAATCGGTTTATGCAGCAAGATATTTTAGGTCATTAGGTATTAAAACTTATGTCGGATATTTTTTTAACCATGATAGCCCTTTGCGAACTGAAAGACATATGACGAAAAAAATTGCTGAAGCGGCAAAAAGAATAGGAGCAGGGAGTAACGAAAAGCTGGAAATAGGAGATGTTGATGCTATTAAGGAATATACTTATGCAGGTGATATTGTAAAAGGTATCTGGACATTGGTAAACCAGGATGAAATAGCCGAAGCTAACATTTCGTCTGGTAACGGTTACTCAATTAAGGACTGGTTGGTGCAATGCTTTTCTATTATAAGTAAGGACTGGAAAAACTATGTTATCACAAATCCTGATTTTGAATCTCAATACAGGCAGCTTGTTTCTGATCCATCACGGATATTTTCACTAGGCTGGAAGCCGGAAGTGAGTTTTGAAGAATTGGCCAACATGATGATGAAATAGTCGATGGATAACACTAAGCGAATATTAATAGTTCAACTTTACTCCAATGGAGATTGTCTCTATGCCACAGCTGTTGCACGGCAAATCAAGCAAGATTACCCGGGTTGTCACCTTACATGGCTGATTGCTAAGTTTTGCAAAGACATTATTAACGGCAATCCTTATATAGATGAAGTGCTGGTGACTGATGAGGTCCCAAAGAATGACATTATTGCTTTCCGAAAATTAAAAAGGAAAGTAGTGGAAGAAAAGAAAAATGGGAAATGGGATGAAGTATTCATCACCCATAATATGGATGATAACCAGGCTTTATATGATGGTACTATCCGGGGTATGATATTCAGGGCTTATCCAAACCCGGTTACTGTTCCTGTTCAGCCTGTTTTAGTTTTAAGAGACGAAGAAAAACAAACTGTAAAAAAGTTTGTGGAATCAAACTGCTTGCGGCAATTCCAAAATGTTATTCTGTGGGAGTATGCACCACAAAGTGGACAGTCAGTATTTAGTTTTGATTTTGTAATGAAAGTGGCGGAAAGAATTACTCAGCTTCCTGGTACTTGTGTTATTCTTTCATCTGCTAATTCTTTTTCCAGCAGCGAGAAAATCATTGATGCGAGTAGTTTGTCTGTACGGGAAAATGCTGAATTGACTCATTATTGTTCTTTGTTAATCGGTTGCAGCAGCGGCATCACCTGGTTAAGTACCAGTTCTGCTGCTAAGCAGTTGCCCATGCTTCAGTTGCTTGACCCGCAAGCCTATTTCAGAAATGCTCCTTCGGTCGATTTTGTTCGTTATGGAATTTCTACCAATGAATTGATTGAATTAATGGAGTTTGGTGAGGATAAAATTGTTGAGGTTGTAAAAACAATCCTTAATGAAGGAATTACTGCTGCAAAGATGAAGTTTAATGAGCCTTTGCCGATCCAGTTTAATACGACAAGAAAAGTAGTTTACAACCTGCTTTGCTATTTGCAATTCAAAGCAATTGCCAGGCATTATCGAATCACCAGATCCATCTTCGGAAGAAATCCATTGTTTGTTAAACAATTCATTCTTGGATTTTTGACATTCCCTTTTAAACTAATCGCCAATAAGTGGAGGAAGAGAAAGATTTAGTGTTTTGCCTGGTAAACTAATTCAGCAGCCATCATTTCTTTGATCATACTTTTGAGATCATATTTAGGCTTCCATCCTAATTTTGTGTTAGCTTTTGTAGCGTCACCTATTAAAAGGTCGACTTCTGCTGGTCTGAAATACCTTGGATGAATACCTATTACCTGCTGACCAACTGTTAAAGGGAAGGCAGGGTTATTGGTTTTGGCTATAAATCCTTTTTCATTGATGCCTTCTCCTTCAAACCGTAAGTCGACACCAATTTCTTCAAATGCCAATTTTACAAAATCTCTTACTGGTGTTGTAACGCCGGTAGCCAGCACATAATCTTCAGGTTCATCCTGCTGCATCATCAGCCACATTCCTTCTACATAATCTTTGGCATGTCCCCAATCTCTTTTCGCATCCAGGTTACCCAATAATAATGTATCGAGTTTCCCTAATGCAATTTGTGCAACGGCAATCGTTATTTTTCTGGTCACAAAACTTTCACCCCGCAAGGGGCTTTCATGATTAAAAAGAATACCATTAACCGCAAACAAATTGTAGGCTTCCCGGTAGTTAACTGTAATCCAGTACCCATACAGCTTAGCAACTCCGTATGGTGAACGGGGATAGAAAGGAGTTGTTTCTGTTTGTGGTATTTCCTGCACTTTGCCATACAACTCCGAAGTTGAAGCCTGGTAGAATTTTGTTTTTTTCTCAAGACCCAGTATCCTTATTGCTTCCAGTATTCTTAATACACCGATGCCATCCGAATTAGCTGTGTATTCTGGTGTTTCAAAACTTACTCCCACATGACTTTGTGCTGCAAGGTTATAAATCTCATCAGGTTGTGTTTGCTGAATGATTCGTAAAATATTAGAAGAGTCTGTAAGATCTCCATAATGTAAATGAAAACGGTCAGCTATTTCTTTATTAAAAAAGAGATGGTCAATCCTGTCTGTATTGATAAGAGAGCTGCGGCGTTTTACTCCATGTACATTATATCCTTTCTCCAGCAGCAATTCTGCAAGATAAGCACCATCCTGGCCGGTAATACCTGTAATAAGGGCTGTTTTCATAAAACTTTAATGATTTGACCGGGCAAAAGTAAGGTTTAAAGATTAATTTTTCCTTGCTGTAAAAACAAATGGCATATTTGCAAAAATGTATGGATAGCTTATGACCATTGCGATTAATTGCTGGATTTTGCGAAATAAGAAGCTGGATGGTATTGGCTATTTCACAGTGAATACTATTGCCAACCTTATTAAAGACCACCCGGATGTGCAGTTTAAAATTTTATGCGATAAAAAATTCACTGAAGACTATTTTGATTTCCCTAATGTAACAAAACATAAAATTTTTCCGGCACTAAGACACCCGGTCCTTTATGTATTTTATATGGAGTTTGTTCTTTCTTTCTTCTTACGAAAACATAAGCCGGATGTTATGGTGTCGGCAGATGGCTATCTGAGCCTTTTATCAGGATGCAAGCAGATCCCGGTTATTTACGATATCAACTTTGAGCATAATCCAAAAGATGTAAAACTTAAAAACCGCATCTATTTTCGTTTTTTCTTCAAACGATTTGCCCGCAAAGCAAAGCGGATCGCCACTATTTCTGAATACAGCAAGAAAGATATTGCTGATTACTATCGGATCGATTCCAATAAGATTGATAATGTGTCTTGTGGTATTAACAGTAATTTTTCTCCATTGGATGAGCAGGGGATTATTGAGGTGAGAAATAAATGGAGTGGCGGGAAACCCTATTTCTTTTTTGTAGGCTCTATGCACCCGAGAAAGAATATCAAGCGGTTGATTGACGGATTTAATTTTTTTAAGCAGGCAACTAAATCTGATTTTAAATTGATCCTGGCTGGTTCAATACTTTGGAGTAAGACAGAAATTGAAGACTCATATACGAACAGCCCTTATAAAGGCGATATAATTTTTACAGGCCGTTTATCAGATGAAGATCTGCAAAAGATGCTGGGAGCCGCATATGCGTTAAGTTTTGTTCCGATTTTCGAAGGATTTGGTTTGCCAATTGTTGAGGCCTTTCAGAGTGGTGTGCCGGTGATCTGCTCCAATGTCACATCTATGCCTGAGGTAGCCGGAGATGCAGCACTAATAGTTGACCCATTCAGTATTGAAAGTATTGCTGGTGGAATGGAGAAATTGGCAAACGACAACGAATTCCGGAATCAGTTAATTGCCAAAGGACATATTCAGAAAAAACTATTTTCCTGGAGCCGGACTGCTCAGCTGCTCTGGGAGTCAATTTGTAAAGTGACAGCGGCAAGATAATGGCTACGCAGTCTTTGTTTTCCAGTAGTCAATTATATCAGCAAGACTTTTTGAAATTTCTATTTCAGGTTGCCATCCTAATTCTTGTTTAATTTTCTGGTAGGAGCCAATCACTTTTTTATTTTCATTTGGTCTTACTAATTGAGGGTTTACTTCCGTATCAACTATTATCCCCAGCAAATCACTCATTTTTGAGATAATTTCTTTCAGAATAATTCCCTTTCCTGAACAAATATTATACACTTCTCCACTACGGCCTTTTTTTAACAGAAGATAATAAGCCTTTACTACATCTCTTACATCCACAAAATCACGGATAACAGAAAGATTGCCGGTTGTAATTGTATTGTTAGAAGATTTCTTTTTTGCAAGTTGAACTAATTGTTTTGCAAAGGATGAAATCACAAACACATCCCGTTGCCCCGGTCCTATGTGATTAAATGATCTCGTCATAATAATATCAAGAGAAAATCCATCCGCATAAATTTTTGATAACATTTCCTGCGATACTCTTGCTACTGCATAAGGACTTACCGGCTTTAACGGATGCTCTTCGGTAAGAGGTAATTCTTTTTCTGTTACTTCCCCAAACTCTTCAGAAGAACCGACAGATAAAATCCTGCATTTGCTTTTCTTTAACCGGATCTGTTCAACAAGGTTCAGGAAAATATTGGTATTGTTTACAAAACTGTCGAGGGGTGTATGCCAGCTTTGGGCAACAGAGCTTACTGAGGCAAGATGCAAAATATATTCTGGCTGAAAAGAGTCAAGCATTTTATCAGTTGCTGATCTGTTCAATAAGTCAATATTTTCAAAAGTGATCGAAATATTTCTGTAACCCGAGAAATCAAAGTCAGGTAAGTTCTTGTCAATGCCCAATACCACAGAACCATGTTCTTCCTTGTTCAGCAATGCAAGAAAGTGCTGGCTCACAAAACCTGTAAAACCTGTAATTAAAAGCCTCATCTCTGCAGTTTATATTTTTTCAATCAAACGGTGAATAATATTACCGTAAAAATAATAGTTATAGTATGCCTGTGGTGTTTGCGATGTACTACCTGTGCCATCAATAATTGCCCCGGCAAATCCCCTCCAATCATCATCCGTCACTATAAACAGCTTATCACCACAAACATCTTTCATTATACCAGCTGCACCCGTTTCTGTTGCCACTACAGTTGCTCCATAAGCAATGGCTTCCACCATTTTTGTTTTTATACCGCCGCCGGTTTGCACCGGGTTCAGAAAAATGTCTGTAGCTTTAAGATATGTTTCAATACTGTCTGCAAAGCCGGCGTAAATAATGTTCTTATCAGCATAATCTTTTAATTCATTCATTTCATCTGGTAAGCCTTTACCACAGATAATTATTTTATACTTTAAGGTGGCATTTGAAATGAGCAACGGATTGATTTTATCAAGAATTATTTTCAATGCATCGGAATTCGGCTTGTAGTTTAGCAGACCGTTAAAAAGAAATATTTTCTCAGTATCTCCAATGCCATGTTTTTGAGCAACGATTTCCCTTGATGCTACTCTGTCTTCCGGAAAGCCTTTTATTTCCACACCAAAAGGAAGGTCTATACACTTTTCTTTTTCTATTTTCCAGTTGTTGATAGCGAAATCTTTGTCTTCTGGTGTGATAAAGAAAAGTCCGTCTGCTTTTTCAAAACTCCTTTTTTCATAGCTCTTTAATATTGGCCACCACCATCTACCGGTAGAACGGAAACGCTGGTATTCGATATTATGTGTATGAATGAAAACTTTGATCCCGGTCTTTTTTCTTACCGCAAAAGCCAGCCAGGCAAAATAGGGGTGTTCGCAAATTATCGTATCAAAGCCCTCTTTCTTTGTAAGGGCAGCAATTTTTGCTACCAGGCTCCGGTCAATATACCTGGAAAACGACTTTTTGAGCAACGGAATTGGTTTGTATGATTTCGCCAGGGAGAAATCATTTTCAGCCACAGAAATAACTGTAAGGTCAATCGCTGAACCGAGGTGTTCAAAAAAATGCGCAATAAACTTTTGCCCGCCTGAAAAATAAGGCAGGTACTGGTAGGGGGCTATTGCGAGTACTTTTTTCATGCAGGGCCGCCCGGGTAGTGGTTGCCTGGTTGTGTTTTTCGCAATGATTGTAATTCTTTTTTAAAGTGCATATACAGGCCACCAATAAACACCAACAGGATGATGATGGATGCCATATACATGATTGATGTTCCCTTTTTTACTGATTCAGGCTCAAAAACAAACTTCACAGCATGTTTACCCGCCGGTAACGATAGCCCACGAAGAATATAGTTTACATTACAATACTCAGTTTTCTTTCCATCAATGTAGGCGTTCCAGCCTGCGGGATAATATACTTCACTAAAGACAGCAAATTGCGGCCCGGTACAATTCGCTTCATATTCGATGACATCGTTATCAAATTTTGTCATCTTGATTGATGAGGCAGAATCCCACTGTGGCTGTACCAGGTTTTTGGCGAATGAATTATCAAGGACCGCTGTATCTTTTAAATTCGTACTACCGAGTGCCTGTAATGCCGCCGCACGGCTTTCAACCACTCTTACATTTTTTACTAACCAGCAAGGCCCGGATGCATCCGGGTTGGGGATGATACCGGCCTGTCCAGACTGCTGATCCTGAACAATTATGTATTTAGTGTTCAGCATATTCAGCACTCCGGGATTGGGCCTGTTTGCTAAATATTTTTCAATCACATCCTGGTAGATACGCAGCTTAGCCGGATGGTAGCCACCAACAGATTTATGGAAGTACGAAGTACGGGATTCGTTATACGTATCTCCTGCCATATTAAACACCCGGAAGTTTTTATCTGCAGAATCTTTTAATATCTGCTGATCAATTGCACTTGGAGTAAAATTGCTGGAGATATAACTGTCAGCCGGTACATAATGACCGTCCTCTTCATTCAGATAAGCCTTACTTACCATTGTTAACTCTAAGGTGCTTACCAATATCAGAATAAGGGAGATAATAATTGGCTTAATGAGATTTCTCAGGTACAGGTAAAGTGTTCCCAGTAACAGGATGGCAAAACCTAATGCTCTCAGCATCTGCCCGCCAAACATGGCCTGGCGGTCGGCTTTCATACCAGCAATCACCGCCCTGCCAATATCTTCATTTTTTGCCTGCTCGGAAATGCTTCCTGCTATTTGCCCGTCAATCGGTGAACTGTAGTCCATCATCACATACATGATCCCCAACAAAGCAAATAAACCACCAACAGCATAAAGCACTTTTTTGAAATCAAGTTTCAGCAGTTCCTTACTTTTTTCTTCGAATAATAATTTCTGTAATGCCAGTACAGCGGCAATGGCGATTGTAAACTGTGGAATCACCTGCGCCATGGAAGGCGCCCTGAATTTGTTATACATCGGCAGATGCTCAAATAAGAATGTATTGAATCCTGCAAAATTCTTGCCCCACGACAAAGCTATTCCGAACACGGTAGCAGCCAATAATCCCCATCGCAACGGTGTTTTAATAATAACGAAACCAATCAGGCCCAAAATGAAAATGATAACACCAATATATGCCGGGCCTGCGGTATAAGGCAGGGCTCCCCAGTATTTGGGAAGGCCTTGTGCAACTTGTTGTGCGGTTCCTTCCGGAACACCTTTATCTGTTAATTTACTAACTACATGTGAGTTTTCACTTAGAGTTTTTGTGCTACCCCCACCGAAAGCATTTGGCATCATCAGTGTAAAGGTTTCTGCTTTACCCAGACTGTAGATAAAAGCATAAGAGGTGTCAAGGCCTTTTGTATTTGCGGCTTTTACACTATCACCCTCGATTGAAACATCTTTTCCTCCCCGCATGGTATATTTCACATACTCGGAAGATGTCTTTAGTGTTAAAGCATTACCTGCTAAACCGATAATGGCTGAAACAATTGTAATACCAGCGGATATGCCGATGTGTTTCCAGTCTTTTTGTTTTATCCAGGTGTACAGGTAACTGATAGTGATAGCAACGGCAATAAGGAAGGTGTAATAACTTATCTGGAGATGGTTCACCCCGATTTGCTGGTAAGTGGCAAAAGTGGTCAACGCCAATCCCAACCAGTATTTTTTTTCAAATGTGCAGATAAGGCCCGTTACCAGTAAAGGCATAAAAGCTGTGGCGAGCATTTGTGTATCATGTCCTGCATTAATAACAACAGGGTTGTATGTTGAAAATGCATAAGCGAGGCCGCCAAGTATCGCAACAATTGGCCTTGCTTTTAAAGCAAGACACAGGATGTAAAAACAGAGACAGGCCAGGAAGAAAAAATTAATAGGTTTAGGCATTCCCAGTGAAAATATCTTTACGGTGTCCGGCAGAACACTCTTACCCTGCATTGCAACCTGGTAGTTGGGCATACCGCTGAAAAGATTGGGATTCCACAACGGAAAGTGGCCGTTCTTTTCTTTGTATTCAAAGGAGTTTTGGGCCATACCTTTCCATCCGATGATATCATGCTGGTTCAGCACATTTCCGTCCAGAACCGGTTTGCAGAAGATAGCAGACACACCCAGGAAAACGATAATAGCAACAAGATGGGGAAGTATTTTTTTCAGCAGGGGATTTTTCATTAGTCTTCAATTATTAGGCTGACAAAATAATGCTATTTTAGACTAAAATCCCGATGCGCTGGCTTTTATTTTTGTCAAGATTGGCACTTATCTGCGGACTATTCTTTCTCTTAACACTATTGCAGTTGATGAGCGGTTGGATAAAAGATGGAAATCTTGAATCTACAATCATTACTATTGGCTTTTTTATGGGTATGGTAATCGTTCCCATCACTTTGTTATGCTATCTGGTACTGTGGCTGGCAGGTAAAAAACCTGCATCTATTGTACCCAGGTGGTTGATAATAGCTAATATCTTCGTTTTGCTTATACTGCTTGGATATATTTTTTATATCAATTATTTATATTCTCAAATTGAAATATGATCCATACTATCATCAAAAATAAACCTACCCGGTTATTTCTTGTGCTTGGTGGTTTCTTTATTGCCAATGCTTTGATAGCTGAATTAATGGGTGTTAAATTGTTCTCCCTGGAAGAAACTTTTGGAGAACAACCAGCACACCTGAATATATTCGGCAATGATTTTTCATTTAACCTTACTGCTGGTGTGCTGCTCTGGCCGGTAGTGTTTATTATGACTGATATTATCAACGAGTATTATGGAATGAAAGGAGTGAGGTTTCTCTCTTTCCTGGCCATCGGCCTTATCATTTATGCATTTATCATGTTCCAGGGGGCAATACATCTTGCGCCGGCAGGATTTTGGGTTGGTAACTATGCCGGGCAAGGTGTACCCGATGCAGATAAAGCTTACAGGGCCATCTTTGGACAAAGCCAATGGATAATTGTTGGTTCACTGGTGGCTTTCCTTATCGGGCAGATATTAGACGTATTCATTTTTCATAAAATAAAAAAGGTAACCGGGGAAAAAAATATCTGGCTGAGGGCAACTGGCTCTACATTGGTGTCGCAATTGGTGGATAGTTTCGTTGTCCTGTTCATTGCCTTTTATATTGGCCCCCGCATTTCTAATAACCAGGGGCAGCCGTGGTCGCTGAATCTTGTTATGACAATTTGTATCGGCAACTATATTTACAAATTTTGTATGGCACTTTTGCTGACACCAGTTATTTATCTTGTACATAACCGGATTGAAAATTACCTGGGACATGAACAGGCAGCTGAAATGAAGAGAGCGGCGATGAGGGAGGATTAGTATCTTTCTTTTATCAACCCTGCAACGATCTTGTCGATTGGTAAGGTCAAACTTTCTGAGGAGAACTCATCCCGGTTAATGAAACGGAAGGTTTCAGTTTCTTTAGTGGCTTCATAAATTTTCATCTGCTGATCATCAAAATCAAAAGGTTTGTTTCTTAAGGGAATTTTGATCTCTTCCATTGGTTTTACAAAGTAGTAGATTGAAATGATCTGGTGTGCCGGATTAAAGGCGGACATCTGAAAATAATCAGTGGTGTAAATATGCTCACCTATCTCTACATTCAGGTTCATTTCTTCCATAAGCTCCCGTTTCAAACAATCCCTGGTTCCTTCTCCGAATTCTAAGCCACCTCCCGGAAATTTGGTGATGTAGCTGCCACGTATAAGTTCATCACTAACGAGAACCTGTTGCTTTTCATTAATAAGAATGCCGTAAACTCTGATGTTGAACATGGGCAACTAGAATATTTTCTTACGAAAGAAATACCAGCCAATAATAAGGGCAATACCCAATGACAGGAAAGCAACGATATAGAAGGCATATTTTGAGTGCTCAAACCCACTGCGTACATTCATACCGAATAAACTGGCAATCAAAATCGGAAAAGTAAGGACAATAGTGATCACTGCCAGTCTTTTCAAAACCTGGTTTTGGTTGTTTGCAATAATGCTGGCAAAAGCATCGAGAGTGCTGCTCAGGATGTTGGTATAAATATTAGCCATCTCAAGGGCCTGGGAATTATCTACGATGAGGTCATTTAAAAATTCTTTCTCATCTTCCGTAAGAGCCAGAAAGTTGGTTCTTTCCAGCTTCATCATCAGCATTTCATTGGAACGTAAGGCTGTTACAAGATAAACAAGACTCTTTTGTATCCTCATCAGTTCCAGCAGGTGTTCATTCCGGCTGGCATCGTATAATTTTTGTTCGTAAGTGTTTCTCCTCTGGTTGATCTCTTTCAGGTGCTCCATAAAATTCTGAACGATCTTCTCAAATATCTTCAGCACCATCATATTCCTTTTATCGGGGTGACGATTCTGGAAGGTATTCAGGAATTTTTTAATGGCTGTGTTCTCAAATGAATTTACGGTAACGACCTGGTTGTGGGTAAGTATGATGCAAATCGGAATAGTAATGTAGTAAGCATCACTTTCATTGAAAGAATTATTTTCAGTCGGCGTTTTAATAACGATAAGCTTTACATTATCGTCTTCTTCAAAACGACTTCTTTCATCTATATCCAGTGAGTCGGTCAGGAAGTCGATTGGTATATCTAATGCAGCAGATAATTCAGTGAATTCTTCATGTTTAAGCGGTGGTAATACATTTACCCAAACCCCGTTCTCGGGTTTGTCAATCTCCACTGTTTGCTGGTTAATATTTTTGAAATACTGAATCATAAACCGCCGCAAAGGTAAGCCTGGCTGTTCAGATTTAGCCCTTCAATCTTTCTTTGATGATGTTAAGATGATGTTCTGTATGATAAATTGTAAAATAACCCAGTTCCCTGAGAGTGAGTTTGCCCAGCAAGGGATGAGGGGCAAGGTACTGGTCTAACTGGGGATCGTTCCAGTTTTTATTAATAGCTGTAATTAGTTTTTTCATTGCCGTATTGAATGTTCCGAGGATATTTTGTTTTCCTTCCTTTGCCAAAACTGGTTTTGCAATAAATCTTCCACTGGCCCGGCCTCCTTGTTCCAGTTTGAACTTATACTTTGTCACCAGCTCTTGATAGCTGCGGGAGGGACGATTAGGCTTGCCACTGTAAACCCTGACGATGAATTTTGGAAGATTGTACGCTAGCCTGGTCATATTAGCAGAGGTAATCAGATGTGTTACATTTTGAGCAACCGACCATTTATCTGCTGGTTGCCGAAAGAATATTTCATCATTGATAGCTGAACAGAACAAAGCGAATTCCTGTGAGGCTTTCTCCAGGTGATGGATAATACCATCTTTTGATTGGATATCCGCCATATTATTTTATTTGAACCGTTCCTTCGTATACTTTTTCGGCAGGTCCACAAAGCCAGATGTTCTCATACTTATTGTCATCGATGCGGTCAAATTCCACTGAAAGCATGCCTCCCAGGGTTTTTACTTCCACATCATTAAAACCGTTTTCATTGTGGTAGCAAACAAGTGCTGCGGCCGTAACTCCAGTTCCGCAGGAGTAAGTTTCATCCTCCACCCCCCGTTCATAGGTTCTTACGATGATCTTATCAGCTTCCGGGAGTTGTTCTACAAAATTCACATTGATGCCTTCCTCTTCAAATTCTTTACTATGCCTAATCTCACTTCCTTTTTTAAAAACATCAGTATCCATTACATTCGTCACCATTTTTATGTAATGAGGTGAACCGGTATCAAGAATATAATCATTATGAAATCTCCTGATAGATTTTACATCTTTCATTTTCAATGAAACGATACCATCCATATCTATCTCAGCCTCATGTACACCATCAGAGGCAAGGAAACGGTACAGTTCCCGGTGAATACCAAGATGGTAAGCGAATTTCGTCATGCAGCGGCCTCCATTACCGCACATACTTCCTTCTCCACCATCGGCATTGTAGTATTTCATTTCAAAATCAAATCCGGCTTTTTCATTGAGCAGCATCAGGCCATCAGCGCCGATGCCAAACCTTCTGTTACAAAGTTTGTGAATTTGTTCTTTGGTGAGAGAGTATTCATTCTTCCTGTTATCGGCAAGAATAAAGTCGTTCCCTGTTCCCTGGTACTTATAAAAATGAAGTGTCATTAAATGTTTTCTGAAAATATGTGAAGAAATTTCTGAATAAGTTTTTCAACTGTAGCCAGGCCGTCTTTAGAAAATTCTTTTTTCACCCTGTTCGCTACAATGGCATTTACCGCAAGACAGTTATGCCCTAAGAGTTTTCCGAGCCCATAAATGGCAGATGTTTCCATTTCAAAATTGGTGATTCGATGCTGACCAAATCTGAAATCGGTAAGCCGGTTAACGAAGTTAGGGTTGCTGATGCCTAATCTTAATATTCTTCCCTGCGGGCCATAAAAACCGGGACATGTAACGGTGATGCCCTGGTGAAAATCTTTTACAAAATGTTTGATCAATGATGCTGCACCGCTGCTGATGTAAGGGTTGCCGATCTGCCCATGAATCTGGGTATGCGTAACGAACGATTGAAGTAATTCTTTTTCCTGGTCATTTTGTTCATGCCGGTAAAAATTCAGGAGATTGTCAACGCCTAGTCCATGGGTTGATGCAACAAAACTATCCACCGGAATATCTTCCTGGAGTGAACCGGATGTGCCAATACGTACAATATTCAGTGATCTTAATTCTTTTTTTATCTCTCTTGTTGTAAAGTCAATGTTGGTAAGGGCATCAAGTTCGTTGAGAACGATATCTATATTATCGGGTCCGATGCCTGAAGACAAAACAGTCAGTCTTTTTTTGCCGATATAACCGGTATGTGAAATAAATTCACGATGCTGCCTTTTCACTTCTACAGAATCAAAGTGTTTGCTTACTTCCTTCACTCTGTCGGGGTCGCCCACGGTAATAATGGTGCCGCCTATTTCTTCCGGCCGGAGATCAAGATGATAAACAGCGCCACGGGGGTTAATGATCAATTCCGATTCTGCAATACGACTCATACAGATGTTTGAGGTGATGAATAGGTTTAATTATCAAAAATATCTTATTTTCGCCGCTGTTCAAAATGGTCCTGTGGCCGAGTGGCTAGGCTCAGCTCTGCAAAAGCTGCTACAGCGGTTCGAATCCGCTCGGGACCTCTGAAGGTCGTCATTTATGGCAGCCTTTTTTTATTATTCAATGTGAACTCTTTTGCCATTCAGCCGGCTCAGGGAATCGAGCATTCTGGTGGTGTCTGTGGTTGTTGCCGGTAAAAGCATGAATATTTTGAAGGAAAGAGAATCTGTTGTTTCCATCTGCACATTCCACTGAAATGTTTTAAGCCGCTTAAACCTTGTAAAGGCTCTCAGAGAATCAGAAGTTTCCAGAATAAATTTATAAGTACCAGCCGGTACAGATATTACCTGTTGCTGTTTACCACTACTGTCTTTAATAGTTCCAGCTGTATCTGTAACGAGTACAGTTTCACCCTTCGCCTTTTCTTCAGCAGGCGGATTTTCTTTTTTGGCCATTGTTTTTTTATACACTGTATAACCACCCCAGATGGCAAGTGCAAGACCAACCAGTACCAATAAAAATATGACAGGTCTCTTCCAGGTCATTTTTATCTTACGGGCATAAAAAATGCTTTTATAGTCATTATCTGATTCGTTAATGCCGTACGGAACAGCCTCTTTTACCGGTGAATCTTTCGTTATTGCAGGTATTGCCTGGCCGGATGTAAAAGAAAATTCACCAGCTCGTATTTTTGTCAGGGTGCCGATACCTTCAAACAAGAAAGGTTTACCAATATTTAGAAATTGCTCAGCCAGGCCAAGATGTGATTGAAGGTCTGCAGCTGCCAGTGCTTTTATTTTTCCTGTTTGTGCCGAGATAAATTGAACCAGCTCAGGTGAGTTTTTAAGAGATGAGTTGCTTTCAAACGTCACTCCTTCCAGCATTACGTTTTTTCCTTGTTTATTGCTTTCACTTTCAACAATAATAGAGGGGTCTAATAAAAAACTGCCCAGCCCGGGAAGATCAAGGCGTTTATGGGTGTAAAGATATTGTGCCAGTAATGGAGCTATTTTCAAAGCCTCAGGGGTTAGAGGTGTAAGATAGATATTTTGTGTGGCTGTTGCAAGGGTAAAAGGGTCTGGAGTTTTACCTTTGTATGAATTATGTTATCAGCAGAGGAAAATGCCTTTATCGAATACTGGGAAGAAAACAGGCTTCGCCGGAAAAAAGTTTGGAAGCAACTGGCTGTTGGTTTACCAATGGCTGTAGCCATTGTTGTATCAATTCTGGTTAATATAATAACCCGGTGGCACAAGGAAGCTGAAAGAGCAATGCGCAGGGAGGAAACTTCGCTTATCATCGTCCTGGTTGCTGCCTGCCTTCTGATTGTTGTTTTCATCGTCATCTTTTCGGCCCGGCATCGCTGGGATATGAATGAACAGCAATACCGTGAATTACTTTCAAAAAGGGATAAATCATAAATTTGCACTGCTTTGCAGCAAATCAGACTTTCCGGTAGTCTATATGCCGGTTCACCAATTAGAAAATAATGAAAAGAGCAATTTTAATTCTTTCGGTTTCCAGTTTACTATTTAGTGGCATTGGTTGTATCAAGAACGGCGATTGCCAGGACAAAACAATACAAAGTGAGCAGGCTGCAATTCTGGCTTATGCATCCGCTAACAGTATTGCCGGCACAGCACACAGCAGCGGTATATACTACCAGATCATAAGTACCGGAAGCGGACCAACCCCATCGCTTACTTCACAGGTTTCTGTAAGGTACACAGGCAAATTGCTGGATGGAACAGTGTTTGATTCACAAACAGGTACACCTGTTTCATTTCAGTTAGGGGCTACTATACCCGGCTGGCAAATAGCTTTGCAACAGATTCAAAAAGGTGGTCAGATAAAAGTGATCATTCCTTCAGCACTGGCATACAAATGCGGAGGTTATGGAAGTATCCCGGGTAATTCAATACTGTATTTTGATATCCAGTTAGTGGATGTATTATAATCGCTTAGACTATCTGCTTTTGCTTAAGCCCCCGGTGAACAGCCTGGGGTTTTTTATGGAATGCTTTCTTTAGTAAAACTTGGTTGCCTCATACAGCGAAGTAGTATTTTTGTTTTAAATCATACATTTTGCCACACGAAGCCATATCAGTATTTGACATTTTTAAAATAGGCGTGGGGCCTTCCAGCTCACATACCCTTGGGCCCTGGAGGGCTGCACAGCGATTTGTTCAAGCTTTGCAGGAAAAAAATATTTTGTTTGAAGTGACCGAGGCAAAAGTACTGCTCTATGGGTCATTAGCTAAAACCGGCAAAGGCCATGGAACAGATGTGGCCGTACAGTTAGGTTTATGCGGAGATGACCCAGTAACATTTGCCGTTGACCAGATAGATGCGAAGATCAACGACATTGCCTCCATGAAGAAAATAGTGTTACTGGGTTTGCATGAAGTGGATTTTGACCCCAACGAGAATATTGATTTCCTTATTACTGAAACCCTGCCTTACCATCCTAACGCTGTTACTTTTTTGGCTACACTTAGAAATGGTGAGTCCATTGCAGAAACCTATTATTCTATCGGAGGTGGATTTGTGATCAAAGAAGGAGAGGAGGCAGGAGGAAAGGAAACGGCTCAATTGCCATTTCCCATCAATACAGCTGATGACCTATTGCATTGGTGTATTAAAACAGGCATGTCTATCAGTGAGATCGTAATGGAGAATGAAAACACTTGGCGGAGTGAGAAGCAATCAAAAGATGCGATGCTCAATATCTGGCGGGTAATGAAAGAATGCATTTACAGAGGTTGTCATACACCCGGCATATTGCCCGGGGGCTTGAATGTTAAACGCCGCGGTGCGGAACTGAACAAAAAATTACTTTATGGCGTTCAGTATAACGATTATGATTCATGGCTTACTGCCATCCGTTCTGGCGGCAACGACTTTAAATACACATTGGATTGGGTAAGTTGCTTTGCACTGGCAGTAAATGAGGAGAATGCCTCTTTCGGGAGAGTGGTAACAGCACCAACAAACGGTGCTGCAGGTGTTATACCCGCTGTATTACAATACTATATTGCTTTTTGTGATGGAAATAAAGAAGATAAAATAGTGCAGTTTCTTTCAACTGCCGCTGAGATAGGCAGCATTTTTAAAAAAGGCGCAACACTTTCAGCCGCCATGGGTGGCTGCCAGGCAGAAATAGGAGTGTCATCAGCAATGGCTGCCGCAGGATTAACTGAATGTATGGGCGGCACACAAAAACAAGTGATGATGGCTTCGGAAATAGCTATGGAACATCATTTAGGGTTGACCTGCGACCCGATTGGCGGATTAGTGCAGGTACCGTGTATTGAAAGAAATACTATGGGAGCCATTAAAGCTATTACGGCATCACAACTTGCTTTGCAAAGCACACCGGACTTTGCAAAAGTTTCATTAGATGCTGTTATTAAAACCATGTGGGATACGGCTAAAGACATGGATTTTAAATATAAGGAAACTGCCGATGGGGGATTGGCGGTTAATGTTCCGCTAAGCCTGCCTGAGTGTTAGTATAAATTCTTATGTAACTTCCGGTAAAATATCCACCGTCATGCGAAAGCTAGTCTTTTCCTATTTATTTTTTCTCGTTCCACTTTCTTTATTGTCGCAACAATTTGGTGGAAACCCACCTTCTCATAAATGGAAACAGATCAATACAGATTCCGTAAGAATAATCTTCCCGGCCGGAATGGATAGCCAGGCAAACAGGGTCTCGTCTATTATTCATTATCTCGCAGGGCAAGAGCCTGTTTCATTGGGAAACCAGCTGAAAAAGATAAATATCGTAATGCAGAATCAGACCACCATTCCGAACGGGTATGTGCAACTTGGTCCATTTCGCAGCGAATTCTTTATCACTCCGGATATGAATAATTTCAGCCAGGGTACTATTTCATGGACCGATCAGCTAGCCTTGCATGAGTACAGGCATGTGCAGCAATTCAATAATTTCAATAACGGACTGAGTAGTGTTATGAGGACCCTGTTCGGACAGGAAGGATATGCGTTAGCTATTAATGCATCTGTGCCTGACTGGTTTTATGAGGGAGATGCCGTTTATAACGAAACAGTGCTAAGTAAACAGGGAAGAGGACGATTGCCTCTTTTCATGAATGCTTACCCATCTCTCTGGCAGGCCGGTAAGAAGTATTCATGGATGAAATTGCGGAATGGATCTTATAAGGATTATGTACCGAATCATTATTACCTCGGTTATTTACTGGTAAATTATGGCAGGGAAAAATACGGTGCGGATTTCTGGGCGAAAGTGACAAAAGATGCCAGCGCCTATAAAGGATTGTTTTATCCTTTTCAATCTGCTATTAAAAGACATGCAGGGGTAGATTATAAAACTTTCAGAGAACATGCTTTCGATTCATATAAAAAGAATACGGAAAGAGCAGCTGCAGCAAGAGACGAGTATCTTTTTCCAGTTAAGAAGGGGTATGTAACCAATTATTTTTTTCCTTATTCAGCTGGCGGCGACTCATTATTGTACCTGAAGAGCAGTTACCGGCAGCGTCCTGCTTTTTATATTAAGGATGCTACTGGCGAGCACAAACTAAAGACAAGAGACATTTCGATTGACGAACAATTCTCTTACCGAAACGGAAAAATTGTTTATGCGGCCTACGAATCAGACCCCCGTTGGGGATGGAGAGATTATAGTGTTATCAAAGTACTGGATGTGCAGACCGGTCAGCAACGAAAGCTTACTACCAAGACAAAATATTTTACTCCCGATATTTCGTCGGATGGCTCTAAAGTAGCGGCTGTGCAGGTAGATGTTAATGGAAGAAGTGAGTTGCATATCATTGATGCCGGAAACGGTGAGGTTATAAAGAAGATTCATTCAACAGAAGTCAATCTGTTTACTGACCCTAAGTTTATTGATGAAAATTCTTTAGTAACTGCTGTGCGGTTAAATGATGGCAGGATGGCACTCGCAACAGCAGAAATTGCAACTGGTAATACAGTTCGGTTAACACCTCCTTCCTTTAATGTAATCGGATATCCCTGTGTGAATAAGGGGATTATATACTTTACTGCCAGTTATGCAGGTAATGATGATGTGTTTGTTTTACAGCTGAGTGACAAAAAAATATTCAGAATAAGCAACGGTCCGTTGGGAAATTATTTTGCCAATGCCGGGAATGGAAAAATTACCTGGTCTGCCTTTACTTCAGAAGGTTACCAGCTAAAGCAGGTGGATGAAAAGGATATTTCACGAGAAGAAGTGAGTATGGCTGTAGCAGAAAAATTGACTGACAAATTCCCTGTTAGTCTTTCGAATGAGTTCAGCGATGTTTTGCTGAATAAAATTCAACAAAGGACTTTTCCTGTCAGCAAGTATAAAAAGGGAACAAAGTTGCTCAATTTTCATAGTTGGCGGCCTTATTATGAGGACCCGATATTTACTTTTTCATTATACGGTCAGAATGTACTCAATACATTACAAACAGAGCTGTATTATTTATATAATCAAAATGAAAAAACCAGTGCTGTTGGATTCAGCGGGGTGTATGGTGCATGGTTCCCTTACCTCAATTTTGGAACTGAATTTACTTTTGACCGGGAGGCAATAACAGGAAATAAACTTCGTCAATGGAACCAGCTTGATTCAAGGATCGGGTTGAACATACCGTTGAGTATTACCAATGGTCAAACCTTTAAAAATTTTAATATTGGCAGTTATTATGTACTGCGTAATGAGTTTAACAGAGATTTTTTCAAGGATTCAATAGGTAATACATCTTTCAGCTACCTGCAGCATTTTATCTCCTGGAGCCAGCAGGTGCAAACAGCGTTGCAACACATCTATCCCAGGTTAGGTTATGCTTTGTCTGCAACTTATCGTCATGTTATCACAAAGTATGAGGGTAACCAGTTTATTGCTAACGGTTCTTTATACCTTCCGGGATTAATGGCAGCGCATAACCTGCTGCTGACAGGTTCTTTCCAGGAAAGAGACACTTTAGGACAGGTTTCATTTGGCAATCGCTTTGCCTACTCGAGAGGATATATTGGCCGATATTTCTCAAGAATGTGGAGGTTGTCAGCCAATTATCATCTGCCACTGATCTATCCCGACTGGGGCTTTGGTAATATTTTATACCTGCAGCGTATCAGGGGTAACATATTTTATGACTTCACAAGGATATATTCAAGAGATAAGACACAAACAAGAGATCAGCGAAGTGTTGGCGGCGAAATATTCATAGATACTAAATGGTGGAATCAATATTCACTGACATTTGGATTTCGGGTAAGCCGCCTTCTGGACCAGGATCAGTTTGATGGTTTTAAAGGAACGCTGTTTGAATTTATAATGCCTGTGAATATTATTCCCAGGTAATCAGCTATGATTATCATCTTTTGGTCCTTTTCTCTTCTTTGTATGCATCCATTTGTTAAGTTTATAGGAAAGCCAGGCACTGCCGCAGCCCAATACAGCTCCTCCAATAACATCAGAAGGGTAGTGAACACCCAGATAGAGTCGTGATTGGCCTACAAGGGTTGCCCATGTATATGCGGGCACTGCCACATACCATTTACGGGTCATTAACGTAAGTGATGTTGCGGTGGAGAATGCTTCAGCTGTATGACCAGAGGGGAAAGAACCGTTCTTGGCATTTCTAAGAGCTATCAATGTTGGGTCATACTCATGAGGCCTTGGCTTGTTTACAATTGCTTTGGTGGCAAAAGTTAAAGCCTGTGAAAAGGCAAAGCTTTCCAATGTAAAAAGAGCATCTTTTTTTAATGTGTTGTTTTTATCGATCATTCCCACAACCCAAAGGGTAAGTGGAGTACCAAGGCTTACTGGGGTGGCGGTTCCCGAAAGGAATTTATTAAATGATGTTTTGCTGGCCGTTCTTTTGTTCTGCAGTTTGTGCAGGTATGTTATACCGCTATAAGTATTTTGACTAAGTAGAGGTGTATTTGGAATAATAGATGCAATTAACGCTACAAAAAAAATAACCTTTTTCATATGTGCTTTGGTGTTTTAGTTTGACCAATAGCAGACAATGTAAAGGTTTTTTATCAGAAAAAGCCTGATAATGCTATGATTAACAAGTTTTGCCCTTAGAGATTGAGTAAGCTATCCTCTATTACTTTGATCTTTTCTTCCGCATCGGCTTTCTTTTTCCGCTCAATCTCGATGACTTCTGGTTTGGCATTTTGAACAAAACGTTCGTTACCGAGTTTCTTTTCAACTGAAATAAGAAATCCTTTGAGATAATCGAGATCTTTTTGCAGTTGTTCTTTTTGTGAGGTTGTATCAAGTATGGTTGTTGTTTCAATAAAGAATTTATCTTTTTGAACAACTACCGTAATGCTGTTAGCAACAGAAGTTGCTGTGTAAGAAACTGACTCGGCATTGATTTGTTTAAGCAAGATGCTTTCTATTGATTGGTATGTTTTGTTGTTTTCTGTAAGAATGTGAAGCCGGATAGTGTCTTTAGGCTTCAGCTGATTTTTAACTCTTGCATCACGAATGGCGGTGATTACCTCTTTTAAAAGAACGGCACTTCCCACAATGGTGTTATCAACAGGTTTAGTTGCACCAAATTGTTTTACAGTGAGGTCATCAGTTCTTTCCTTCAGCTGATGATAAATTTCTTCTGTAATAAAGGGTAGAAAAGGATGAAGTAACTGCATCAGTTCTTCAAAGAAGCCAACGGTTTTTTCATACACCGCTTTATCAATAGGCTGCTCAAATCCCGGTTTCACCCACTCCAGGTACCAACTGCAGAAATCATCCCAGATAAGTGAGTAAATTGTTTTCAATGATTCACTTAAACGAAATTCTTTGAACTGCTCATCTAATTGAACCCTCACTTCATTTAGACGGTTCTCAAACCAATCAACAGCAAAGTTGGTTGCTGTTGGTTGTCCATTGTCGGTTGTCCTTCCTTCCCACATTTTCACCAATTTCAAGGCATTCCACATTTTATTGATGAAGAAACGACCCTGGTCATTACCGGAGGGGTCCCACATCAGGTCATTACCTGCCGGCGAGGAGATCATTATACCAAAGCGAACAGCATCGGCGCCATCTTTATCGATCATTTCAAGCAGGTCAGGTGAGTTGCCAAGGCTCTTACTCATTTTTCTTCCCTGCTTATCCCGAACGATCCCCGTAAAATAAACCTCATTAAAAGGCTTTTGACCTTTGTATTCGTAGCCAGCCATTATCATCCTGGCCACCCAAAAGAAAATGATCTCCGGGGCAGTTACCAGTGTATTGGTAGGATAGTAGTAGTTAACATCTTTATTGCCCGGATTACTATATCCTTTAAATACTTCAAAAGGCCATAGCCAACTTGAGAACCAGGTGTCAAGACAATCTTCATCCTGTTTCAGCTGTGCATTGTGAATCGAGAATTGTTCGTTGAATTTTTTCTTAGCATCTTCTTCTGTTGCAGCAACAACAAACCTTCCTTCTGCATCGTACCATGCCGGTATCCTATGCCCCCACCAAAGCTGTCTTGATATGCACCAGTCTTTAATATTCTCCATCCAATGGCGATAGAGGTTTTTGAATTTTGCAGGATAAAATTTTACTTCTTCTTCCAAAACGGCAGATAGCGCAGGGCCGGATATTTTTTTCATGTTCACCCACCATTGCAATGATAATCTTGGTTCCACCACTGCATCCGTTCTTTCTGAATAACCTACTTCGCTGGTGTAGTCTTCTGTTTTTAACAAGAAGCCTTTTTCTTCGAGTTCTTTAGCTATTTTTTTTCTTGCTTCAAAACGATCCTCTCCAATGTAAATCTGTGCTTCTTCATTCAGTGTGCCGTCTTCATTAAAAATATCAACCACTTCCAGGTTATGTTTTTGTCCCAGTTGATTGTCATTCATATCATGTGCCGGTGTCACTTTCAATGCACCTGTTCCAAACTCCATAGTAACATACTCATCGGTAATGATAGGAATGCGGCGATTGATCAATGGTACGAAAGCAAACTTACCGTGCAGATGTTTGTAGCGTTCATCACCAGGATGTACACAGATTGCAGTATCACCCATTATGGTTTCAGGACGAACTGTTGCAATGACGATAGACTCGTTCCCCGGTACATCTAATTTATACCGGAGATGATAAAGTTTTTGTTGCGTCTCTTTTCTTATTACTTCTTCGTCGCTGAGTGCAGTCTTGGCTTTTACATCCCAGTTGATCATCCGTTTGCCCCTGTAGATATGTCCTTTGTTATATAAGTCAATGAATACACTGATCACCGACTGATAATACTCCGGGTCCATGGTGAAGCTGGTACGATCCCAGTCAAGACTACAACCCATTTTCTTCAATTGCTGCAAAATGATGCCGCCATATTTTTCTTTCCACTCCCAGGCATACTTTAAAAAATCCTCCCGGCTTAATGATGATTTGGCAATTCCCTTTTCCCGAAGCATCTGCACCACTTTGGCTTCAGTTGCAATCGAGGCATGATCTGTACCAGGTACCCAGCAAGCATTTTTACCCTGCATTCTTGCACGGCGTACTAAAATATCCTGAATAGTGTTATTCAGGCAATGCCCCATGTGTAATACACCCGTTACATTGGGTGGAGGTATTACTACTGTATAAGGCTCACGGCTATCCGGTTCACTATGAAAATAATTTTTAGTAAGCCAATGCTGGTACCATTTCTGTTCAGCGGCACTGTGGTCAAAATTTTTCGGCAATTCCATACTACTTCGCTTAGTGTTTTAAGAGGCAGCTTTGATAGATGCTGCAAAAGCTATAAGGCGGCAAAATTACCGGGTTTTAGGTAGATGGCGAAAAGGCAGGATAGTGTCAGTAAGTTATTCAGAAGGAGGCAAATGCCTCCTGACTTCTTCACAGATATATATCACTCCACGATATACTTCCTGTATACCATAATGTATTTCTTCGAGGGGGGAAGTCTTGGTGAGATACCCCCTGGCTCCGAGCTCAAACATTCTTAAAGCATAAATTGGCTGGTTATTGACTGAAATACCGATAATTTTTACGGATGAGGCAGATTCCATTACCCGTTCTGTGACGGCAAAACCATTTAAGGGAGACATATTCATATCTACCAGCATAATGTCGGGACTCAGCTCCATGGCTTTTTCAATGGCACAATACCCGTTGTCACAATTGGCAATTACCCTGAACCGGGGATTGTTTTCCAGCAGAATTTTCCAGGACTCACGGACTATTTTATGGTCATCGACAAGGATGATACGGATCGGCTCATTACTCATTTCAATCGTTAATTAAGTCAATACATATGGAACGAGAAAAGTAGTCATCCTGCTTTTTTTCCTTTTTTAAGCAGGATTAAGGATTTTCTTTCAGGCAAAATGGATTTGATGGAAAGTTGGATTTTTGCTTTTAAGAGACTTATTAGGTCACTTTAGTTGTCAACGGATTGAATTTCAATGGTTCTAGTAATGAGAAAGGTGGAAAAGGATAATGCGATATAAATAGTAAAAATACTGAAAATCTAAAGTAATATTACCATGTTAAATTACCAAGAGTTTTTACTAATATTTTTTCTCACATTTATTGACTACGGTTTTGCCTGTCAATAATCAGCTTGCTCCGGCTAAGGGATTTCAAATTATATTCGTAAAAAATAAACTGAACTGAATGAAAAGAGAACTAGCCTCCTGGTACAGCCCATCGCTGAACAAAGAAATGCCTATTGCGAGCTATGGTGATTATGGTTTTGCGCTTTTATTAGTGCCAACTGCAGCTGCAGATTATTTGGAGTATGAACGTTTTCAGCTAATGGATCATATTGCACCGTTTATTGATGCAGGTAAGGTCAGAGTTTTTTCTATTGATAGCATCAATAATGAAAGCTGGCTGAATAACCAGGTGGACCCCCGGCACAAATCTTACCGCCATCAGCAATGGAACGAATATGTATATAATGAAGTTGTTCCCTTTATTAAGAACAGTACCAGCCAGGAAACTCCTATCATTACTTGCGGGGCATCATTTGGTGCGTTACATAGTATGAACCTCTTTTTAAAAAGACCTGACCTGATCAATGGTGTAATTGCCATGAGTGGGGTATATGATCTTACAGAATATACTAAAGGCCATTATGACGACCATGTTTATTTTAACAGCCCGATGCACTTCTTGCCAAACCTTAGTGACCATTCGATCCTTGAGCAAATAAGGCAAAGTAAGAATATTCATATTGTTACCGGCAGTGGTTCATATGAGGACCCTACCAGCAGTGGCAAATTTGCCAAAATTCTATATGACAAGGGTATCTGGTATGAACTGGATGTATGGGGAGAAGAATGGCCGCATGACTGGAACACCTGGCGGGCCATGTTGCCGCATTACCTTGGCTCAAAGTTTTAACTGTATGTATTTTATATGGGCAGTGCATCAAAGAGGAAAGATTATATGAAACGACTCCTCTCTCTTTTTTTACTCTGCCCTTTATTTTCTATAGCACAGCCAGGTAAACTGGATTCAATATTCATTAAAAGCATTCCGGCTAATTTAAGCACACGGATACCGATGCCGGAAATTGAATACAACCCATTTTTTAACCTGGATATGTTTTTCAGTTACGATAAAAAGATCAGAATTTTTCCAATTAAGGAGGATTCTGTTTACCGTAAGTTTTTTTCAACGTATGTCTACACCAGTGATTCGTTGAAGAAGTATCAGCACCTTGGCGCTGATTCATGGCAGTACAAATGGATGGTAAAGCACCAGGTTGACTCGCTGCCGGCGATCAATTTTTCAACCACTTTTTTGATAGTTTATTCTGCCTGCGTAAAATGTTTAGAAGTCTGTCATCATAAAAAAGGCGACAATTCCTGTCACCGTGCAGCATGCAATTTTAAAGAAGCATGGTTTATCGGCAAAAAACCCAGACCGTTAGGATGGGATTAGTGTTTCTAATAGCAGAATGAATTCTTTTCTGTCAATCATCCGGGCTCCCATGCTTTCCAGATATTCGGTATAAACCTGGCAATCTATCAGCTCAATACCTTCCTCTTTTAATTGCAAAACATATTTGATAAAAGCGAATCTTGATGCATTGCTGATTTTGCTGAACATACTTTCACCAAAGAATACTTTTCCCAGTTTGATGCCATATAATCCTCCAGCCAGTTCTCCCTCATTCCATACTTCTGCGCTGTGGGCATATCCCAACTCATGCAGCTTACAGTAAGCTTTTTCCACTTCATCAGTTATCCATGTTCCTTCCTGTCCGGAACGTTTAGTCTTTTTACAATAGTTAATGACTTGGGCAAATGCTTTGTTTACCGTGAATTCAAACTCATTTCTTTTAAGTAATGATCTTATACTCTTACTGATTTTTAGCTCTCCAGGATACAAAACAAACCTTGGGTGAGGGCACCACCATAAAATAGTATTTCCTTCATACCAGGGGAAAATACCATTTTCGTAAGCTAATAATAATCTTTCCGGAGAAAGATCGCCACCTATCGCTAATAAACCGTCAGGTTCAGCAAGATGAACAGGCGGAAATAGTAACTCTTTATCAAGGACAAAAAGGGACATCATGTAAGGGAGAATAGAATTATACCGCTACTAATTCAACGGTTGCATTTATTCCCCGTTCTGTGATTGCATCGCATTGGGGTTTCAGGTTATCATAAGTACCATTTTTTACTGCATACTTCCCCTGGAAGTGGATTATGTAGGCACATTGTTCTGCTTGTTCATGTGAATGGCCGCATACTTCCATCAGGGTTTCAATTACCCATTCAAAAGTGTTGACCTCGTCATTCCATACGATCAGGCGGCAGGGATCTTCAGTAAGTGTCAGTACATCCGTTTCTTCCGAAGTATCCGTTTGTATATCGTTTTTTACCTGCATCATTGCCGGACAAAAATACATTTTTGTTTCTGTACTTTTGAACAAAATGATAACATGGAAAGAGTAACCGGCCTCGGAGGCCCTTTTATAAAAGCAAATGATCCGAAAGGGTTGGCAGCATGGTATGAAAAGCATTTAGGCATTTCATTTAATGACGGTACCTATACTGTATGGCAGTTTGCTCCGGAAGACGGAAGTAAGAAACATGGTTATAACGTCTTTTCATTTTTCAAAAATGATTCCGGTTATTTTGCACCGAGTGAAAAACAGGTGATGATCAATTTTATTGTAAAAGACCTTTTTGCCTTGCTTGCTGTCCTGAAGGAAGAAGGGGTGACAATTGAAGGAGAACCCATGGATGAGGAATATGGAAAATTCGGCTGGATACTGGACCCGGAGGGAAATAAAATAGAACTCTGGGAGCCGCCATTAACAAAATAAAAAGCCCGGAAAAACCGGGCCTTAGTGGGAGTTGACGGGTTCGAACCGCC
>JBGAQD010000027.1:0-39330 GCA_044220915.1 Chitinophagaceae bacterium | reverse complement strand
GTATGATGCCCTTAAGGATGACCTGGGGCAGGATGTAACGATGCTCTGGCATAAGGACAGGAGCCTGTCGAAATTCAATATGGAGGATTGTATCATCCTTCCGGGTGGCTTTTCTTATGGCGATTACCTGCGTTGCGGGGCCATTGCCCGTTTCAGCCCGATGATGCAAAGTGTGATTGAATTTGCCAATGCCGGCGGTAAAGTGTTTGGTGTGTGCAATGGTTTCCAGATATTATGCGAATCACATTTATTACCGGGTGCTTTGCTGCGCAACGGTAACCAACAGTTTGTCTGTAAGAATGTTTTTATCACCAATGATTCTGAAAAAGTGTACAAGATTCCCGTGGCCCATGGCGAAGGCAGATATTATGCTGATGAAAAAATATTAGATGAACTGGAAGCGAACGGGCAGGTTATTTTTTACTATTGTGATGAAAAGGGAAATAAAACAGCAGCATCCAATCCCAACGGCGCCATCCGTAATATAGCTGGTATCTGTAATGCCAGCCGGAATGTATTTGGGATGATGCCCCACCCGGAGAGGGCCTGTTCAACAGTGCTGGGTAATACGGACGGAAGGGAGATCATCCGCACTTTATTGATGGCAGAGCAATTAGTTTCCTGATCGGCCATCTTACTATTCAACAGGCCTGTATTTGTAATTTCCCTCCAAACCAGGCACCGGGCAAATCGTACATTTGCATAGTAAAAGTTTAACAGCTTTCTAATATTAAATGCAGGATTTTTGCATAGCAATAAAGAAATAATGAACATGAAGAAATTATTACTCCTTGGAATTGTAGCACTGGGGGCATTTACAGCTAAGGCCCAGCTGAACCCCGTTACATGGACATTTACCGCTAAAAAAGTATCTGATAAGACGTACGAGATCAGCATGACGGCTAATATTCAAAACAAATGGCATTTGTACTCACAAACACAGCCAGCAGATGTGGATGTGATACCCACTACATTCAGCATCAACGCTAACCCATTATTTACTAAAGAAGGTAAAGTAAAAGAAGTGGGCACCCTGGAGAAATACACCGATAAAGAACTGGGGGTTACATTACACCAGTATTCCAAAACAGTAACATTCGTTCAAAAGATAAAACTAAAGGCGAATGTAAAAACCAATTTTACCGGCAGTGTGGAATACCAGACCTGTGATGACCATCAATGTTTACCACCGAAAACGGTTAACTTTAATGTTGCTATCAAGTAAAAATGAACTAAACCATTCAGTATATAACGGGTTCCTGTAAAGTGACCCGTTTGTTTTTTAATGCCGCTTTTATGTTTCGGATCCTTAAGCCACTAACTGCCCTGTTTGTTGTTTTATGCTTTACCCGTGTAAGCCGGGCACAGGATAAACCGGTTCTGTTCAGTATCCAGCAGGAAGTTAAAGGGAGTGAGTCTGTGATCAAAATCAAAGCTGTCGTTAAACCGGGCAGTAAGATATACTCCATCAAAAGATTTGGTGAAGAGGCTCCCATCAATTCCCGTGTAACATTTGATACTGCTGCTAAACAACTGCTGAGAGATTCCCTGGTTGAAACCGGCACAGCCCAAACCGAGAAAGATGTAACATTCAATAACGCACAGGTTATATTTTTCATTGATTCGGTTGAATGGCAGCAAAAGATCGACTTGCCGGCGACTGATAGTGCAGTCATTAAAGGAACAATAGCCTATTTTGTAAAAACAGGGGAAGAGTATAATAATTTTGAAGAACCCTTTAAAATAACAATTGTAAAATCTGCAGCACCAACTTTAGCAGGAGACGGGGATGATGGTTCGCTGAGCGGCAATTTGAAAAATCGTTCTTTACTCTGGATATTCATTGCTGCTTTTGGCGGAGGACTGCTGGCCATACTTACCCCCTGTGTTTTCTCAATGATACCTGTTACCGTCAGTTTTTTTACCAAAAGAAGCAAGACAAGACAGGAGGGAATTAAAAATGCTTTCTATTATTCAATTTCCATCATCCTGATATTTACATTACTTGGCTTTCTCATCACCCTGATATTTGGCCCGGCAGCACTGAATAAGCTGGCCACCAACTGGATCGCCAACCTTGTGTTCTTTGCCTTGTTCTTAGTGTTTGGTATTTCATTTCTCGGGGCATTTGAAATTGCCCTGCCATCATCATGGACGAATAAGGCCAGTGCAAAATCAGGTACAGGAAATTTCTGGGGTATTTTCTTTATGGCACTGACACTGGTGCTGGTTTCATTTTCCTGCACCGGGCCGATCATCGGTAATTTATTGGTGCTTGCTTCTAAAGGAAGTTTTGTTGGCCCGATGGTTGGAATGTTTGGGTTTTCCTTTGCATTGGCATTGCCGTTTTCTCTTTTTGCCTTGTTCCCCGGAATGCTGAACAAACTGGGGAAAGCCGGTGGCTGGTTAAATGCAGTAAAAGTGACACTGGGTTTTCTTGAATTAGCATTGGCACTAAAATTCTTATCGAATGCGGACCTTGTAAAAGGCTGGCGATTATTAGACCGTGAAATTTTCCTTGCTCTCTGGATCGCCATCTTCCTGCTGCTTGGTTTTTACCTGCTTGGAAAATTGAAATTCCATCATGATGATGAATTGCCGAAAAATGATTTTGGTGTTCCTTATCTCAGCGTTACCCGTTTGTTCTTTGCTATAACAACATTTGGTTTTGTGGTGTACATGATACCGGGTATGTGGGGTGCCCCGTTGAATGGCATCAGTGCATTTTTGCCCCCTTACGGCACACAGGACTTTCTGCCATCAACCGGTGGAAGCCCGGGTAATACGACACACTATAATTCCGGCGCCAGCCAACCAACCAAATATGTAAAGGAATTAGGCCCTTATGAACCTGAGGTGGTGAGAAGATACGGGCTTGTAACCTACTTTGATTATGATGAAGCCCTTGCGGCATCAAGGCAGTTAAAGAAACCACTGATGCTTGATTTTACCGGTATCAACTGCATCAATTGCCGGAAAATGGAAGCCCAGGTATGGAGCAGCCCTGATGTGATGAAACGTTTGAAAGAAGAATTCGTTGTTGTGTCGCTTTATACGGATGTAAGGATCAGTTTGCCTGAGAACGAAGAATTCGATTCGAAGGAACTGGCCGAACATGTTAATACGGTGGGAGAGAAATTTATGCACCTGCAGGCAAGCCGGTATGGCTCTGTTTCTCAGCCGTTTTATATTTTTCTGAACAGTAAGGAGGAAAAACTGGCACCGGATGGTTATGGGTATGACCCAAGCGTTCAGAAATTTGTTAAGCACCTTGATAATGTAATTGCAGCATATAAAAAAAGACCGTAAGGATCTTACCTGATATTGCTTTAATAAAAATGCCCCGACAATTATGCCGGGGCTTTTTCAATTTGGTGTCATTCTGTACCAGCCTTCCGGTTTGGCAAGCAAAAGAGAGATTCTGATCGAAAATTCTTTTTTCTCCGGATGGAGATACAGAATGACAAGAGCGTCACCAATTCCCTGTTAACAAAGAATGGCGGGTGAGGCAGTATTTTTAAAGAGCAATTTGTTTTTGGGTCATCAGCTTACGCAAATTAATCAATCCATACCGCATACGACCCAAAGCTGTGTTAATACTGCAATTGGTAGCGGCAGCGATCTCTTTAAAACTCATATCTGCATAGTGACGTAATATTATAACTTCCCGTTGATCTTCCGGCAGACTTTGCAGCATGTCACGAACCCTGTCATGGCTTTGCCTTCTCATCATTACTGTTTCAGCACTGTCTTCTGAAAAGTTCAGTACTTCAAAGATGTCTTTGTCTTCCCCATTGCGGATGGTGGGTGTACGTTTTACTTTGCGGAAATGATCCACACACAAGTTGTGTGCAATCCGCATGGCCCAGGGCAGGAATTTTCCCTCCTCGGTGTAGCGGCCACCACGCATTGTATCAATAATACGGATAAAGGCATCCTGGAAGATGTCTTCGGCCAGGTATTTGTCTTTTACCAGGAAAAGAATAGAGGTGTAGAGCTTATCCTTATGCCGGAGCACCAGGGTTTCCAAAGCATCTACATTGCCATCTGTAAACAGATGGATCAGTTCATGGTCGGTTTTTTTCATTAAAGCTTTCATAACTCCTACAGTTTAGGTTGCTGTGTCTATGCAATGGCAAGACACATATTCAAATGGATATTGGTTGCAATAAATAATTCGGTTAACGAAAACGAGTAGAAGTTTGTGCGATAGGCGGGTTAAGTTTTAGGTTTTTCATTTTTTGGATTATTGGAAAACTAAAAATAGGGCATTTCATGAAAATGCCAAACATTTGTAAAAGCAAAATGTAATTAAGGGTGCTAATGAAATGTTAAGAATGAGGCCTGAAAACGATGCTCCATAAGGCTTTAGAAGGTTTTACATTTGCAAACACATTAATGGAAACAACAATAAAAGGGAAAAATCCCGCCAAATCGAAGACCGTAATTTCCGCAGAAAACATCCTTATCAAGGGTGCCCGGGTGCACAACCTGAAAAATGTAACGGTGGAAATTCCGCGGAACAAGCTGATCGTTGTCACAGGAGTGTCAGGTTCGGGCAAATCATCCCTCACTATTGATACATTATATGCGGAGGGGCAGCGGCGATACGCCGAAAGCCTGAGTGCCTATGCCCGGCAGTTCCTGAACCGGATGAATAAACCGGATGTTGATTTCATCAAAGGTCTTTGTCCGGCGATCGCCATCGAACAAAAAGTAATTACGAGGACCCCCCGCAGCACTGTGGGCAGTATGACGGAGATCTATGATTACCTGCGGCTGCTTTTTGCGAGGATCGGAAAAACAATTTCTCCCATTTCCGGAAAGGAAGTGAAAAAGGATGATGTGACCGATGTGCTGAGTGCCATTACCCAATTACAAGAAGGTGACAGGGTTTTTATTCTTGCGACTTTCAAACAGCATACAAACCGGGATATAAAAGAAGAGTTGAATATTTTAGTGCAGAAGGGTTTTAGCAGAGTTTATAGTCGTGAGCCCGGAGCCGGAAATGAGGGACATACATTCAGGATTGAAGAATTGACAGCACTAAGCGACAAAGAACTAAAGGCAAAAAAAATCACTCACATACTTGTTGACAGGATCGTAGTAAAAGATTTTGATGAGGATGATAAGCACCGGATAGCCGATTCTATCGGCACTGCTTTTTATGAAGGAGAAGGTGATGTATACCTTGAGGTGCAAACCGAAGCAAGGAGTAAGGAGCAAGGCACAAGGCACAAGGAGCAAGGCACAAGGAGCAAGGTAAAAGCAGCCAGCAACCAACAAATATCATCAACCCTGCTTCATTTTAACAACCGCTTTGAGTTAGATAACATGCAGTTTGAAGAACCTGTTCCAAATCTTTTTTCTTTCAACAATCCTTTTGGGGCCTGCCCGACCTGTGAAGGATTTTCACAAGTGCTGGGCATTGACCCTGACCTTGTAATTCCTGACAGAAGATTAAGTGTGTACGACGGCGCTGTGGCTCCGTGGAAAGGGGAGAAACTGGATTGGTGGAGACAAAATTTTGTAAAGGGAGCCAAGAAATTCAACTTTCCGGTGCATAAGCCGGTGGCAGACCTGACAGATAAACAATACAAGCAATTATGGGAAGGAAGTGACGGAGTGTACGGGATCAACGACTTTTTCAAAGACGTGGAGTCGCAGTTATACAAAGTTCAGTACCGGGTTTTGTTAAGCCGTTACCGTGGAAGAACCGAGTGCCCTGATTGTAATGGTTACCGTTTGCGGAAAGAAGCATTGTATGTGCAGGTGAATGGGAAAAATATTGGTGAGCTGAGCAGCATGCCGGTGAGGGACCTGAAGGCCTGGTTTGATGTGTTGGGAAATAAACTGAGCGGCCATGATAAGGAAGTGGGAAAAAGAATACTGATCGAACTGCATAACCGTCTTGCTACATTGATAAAAGTTGGATTAGGTTATTTAACACTGAGCCGGCTTGCCAATTCACTGAGCGGCGGAGAAAGCCAGCGGATACAGCTGACGAGAAGCCTCGGCAGCAATCTCACCAACTCACTTTATATTCTGGACGAGCCATCAATCGGTTTACATTCAAGAGACACGGCTAATCTTATCAAAGTATTGAAAGAGTTGCGGGACCTGGGAAACACAGTGGTGGTGGTTGAACATGATGAAATGATGATGCGGGAAGCTGATCATATTATTGATATGGGACCGCTGGCTTCTCATTTAGGTGGTGAGGTAGTGGCCGAAGGTGACTACGATGCAATCATCTCGAACCCGATGAGCCTGACGGGTAAATACCTTAATCATGAACTGACCATCGACCCACCCAGGCAGGTCCGCAAGTGGAACCGTTCTATTATAGTTGAAGGCGCAAGGCATAATAACCTTAAGAACATTACTGTTGAGTTTCCGCTGAATGTATTGTGTGTGGTAAGCGGCGTAAGCGGAAGCGGTAAAACAACCTTAGTAAAACAAATTCTCTCCCCGGCCCTGCGGAAAATGAAAGGAGAGTTTGGTGATAAGATCGGTTTTCATAAACAGATCACCGGCGATGTGGATGGAATCGGGCAAATAGAGATGGTGGACCAGAACCCTATCGGTAAATCATCCCGGAGCAACCCGGTCACTTATATCAAAGCGTATGATGAGATTAGAGACCTGTTTGCCAAACAGCCTTTAAGTAAGATGAGAGGCTTTCAGCCCAAACATTTTTCTTTTAATGTCGATGGCGGCAGATGTGATACCTGCAAAGGAGAAGGGGAGCAGGTGGTGGAAATGCAGTTCCTGGCAGATGTACACCTGACCTGTGAATCATGCGGCGGTAAACGTTTCAAGGAGGAGGTGCTGGAAGTAAAGTATAAAGACAAAAGCATTTTTGATGTGCTGGAGATGAGTGTGGATGAAGCCATCAATTTCTTCTATGATGAAAAGAGTTTATCCAAAGCCATTCAGCCGTTGAGTGATGTTGGATTAGGATATGTAAAACTTGGTCAGTCATCCGATACTTTATCAGGCGGTGAGGCACAACGGGTGAAGCTGGCTTCTTTTCTTGGCAAGGGCAGGGCCAATAATAAGATCCTTTTCATTTTTGATGAACCCACTACCGGGCTACATTTTAATGATATTAAAAAACTATTAGCTTCTTTTAATGCACTGATAGAACAGGGGCATTCCATTCTTGTTATTGAACATAACACGGATGTTATTAAAAGTGCTGACTGGGTGATCGATCTCGGTCCCGAAGCCGGCGATGATGGCGGTGAATTAGTGTTTGCAGGAAAACCCGCAGACCTGAAGAAGATTAAAGAAAGTTATACCGGTAAATATCTCTGATCACCTGAGTTTGTCCAGCGACTTCACTAATTTTTCATCATGCCGGATACCACGAAGGGCCATAAATATCAAAACAGGTACAGCAAAAGCAAAGACACTGGTGAGTAGTATATTCCCTTTTACAAAATGAGTTTTAATGCCAGTGAAATAAAAGTAAATAACCAATACTGATAAGGCCAATGCAGCGATGCCAACACGGAACTGCAATTTTCTGTTCTTATATAAAATGATGGCAACGAGGATAAGCATAAAAGTAAAGAGTGTGAAGACAAATACAGGGAATGTGCCATCACCTAAAAAAGACCTGTCGGGTTGTGTATGCTCCCTTACGAGTTTGCTACCATTATAAAAGGGGAAAATAAAAGTGAGAAAGGCCGAAAGGCCTGCTACCAGCAGCCACAGGGTTTGTTTACGTTGTATCATTGTCAATTATTTTTAGATCAATGAATTAATCCAGTTCAGGATATAAAGGGAATTGTTGCATAAAATTCCTCACTTCTGCCTTAACAGCACCAATGACCGCTTCATCATCAGCGTTCATTAATACCTTATCGATCATTCCCACTACTGTTTCCATATGCTCTTCTTTCATACCTCTTGTTGTAACAGCAGGCACACCAACCCGGATACCGGAAGTGACGAACGGCGATTTATCATCAAACGGCACCGCATTTTTATTGAGTGTGATATGTGCTTTATCTAACGTTTCCTGTGCTTTTTTCCCAGTCAGGTTTTTATTGCGAAGATCGATCAGCATTAAGTGATTATCTGTGCCATTACTGATGAGCTGATAGCCTTTTGCCACAAATGCTTTTGCCATGGCCTGAGCATTTGCAATTACCTGCTGACCGTAAGCTTTAAAAGATTCGTCCAGTATTTCGCCAAAGGCCACTGCTTTTGCAGCAATGACATGTTCAAGCGGCCCGCCCTGTGAACCAGGAAAAACTGCTAGGTCCAGTAACGAACTCATCATCCTTAAATTCCCTTTTGGGTCTTTTATCCCCCAGGGGTTTTCAAAATCATGGCGCAGGGTGATGATGCCACCTCTTGGTCCTCTCAATGTTTTATGCGTAGTGGAAGTAACAATATGGCAATGATCGAACGGATCATTTAATAATCCGCTTGCTATTAATCCGGCAGGATGTGCAATGTCGGCAAAGACAATGGCGCCAATCTCATCCGCTACGGCACGGATGCGTTTATAATCCCAATCCCTGCTGTAAGCAGAGGCACCACAAATGATCATCTTTGGTTTTTCCATGCGGGCAGTGGCTTCCAGCTGGTCATAATCCACAATGCCTTCTTTTGTAACACCATAGTGCAATGCCTGGTATGTTTTGCCGCTGAAGTTAGCCGGGCTGCCATGCGTAAGATGCCCACCCATGCTAAGATCAAGGCCTAAGAATTTTTCACCGGGTTTCATCACTGCAAGAAACACCGCACCATTAGCCTGTGCACCGCTGTGTGGCTGTACATTGGCCCAACTTGCATTAAATACTTTCTTTAATCTTTCTATTGCCAGTGTCTCTATCTCATCCACTACTTCGCACCCGCCATAATATCTTTTTCCCGGATAGCCTTCGGCATATTTATTAGTTGGCACGGTACCCATGGCCTGCATTACCTGCAGGGATGTAAAATTTTCGGAAGCGATGAGTTCAATACCATTGCGCTGGCGGTCCAGTTCTTTCCGGATGAGGTCGAAAACCAAAGTGTCTTTTTGCATGGCGCAAAAATAAGCGAGGATTGCAGGAATAGGAGTAATCTGTTCAGGATTTTGTTTTATTGTAAAAGTCTTACTTTCGTTGGCTTTTGATTAGTTACCAAACCAATGTAGCTCTATAGATGAAAGCTATCATACCAGTAGCCGGCGCAGGCACCAAGCTGCGTCCACATAGTTACACTCAGCCTAAAGCTCTCATTCCCCTTGCCGGAAGGACAGTTCTCAGTATCATTATTGATCAGCTAAAAAGTGCCGGCATCAATGAATTTATTTTTATTGTGGGCTATCTGGGTGATAAAATACAGGATTATGTAAAGACAAAATATCCCGATCTGAAAGCCCACTATGTGCACCAGGTGGACAGGCAGGGAGTGGGGCATGCTATCCGGCTGACAAGAAGTATTGTTGACCATGATGAAGTGTTTGTAGTTCTCGGCGATACTATCTGTGAATACGATATACAGGAAGTAGTGAACAGCCCTTTTTCAATGATCGGAGTTAGAAAAGTAGATGACCCGAGAGAATTTGGTGTGGCAGAGATCGAGGAGGATTGTTTTATCAGTCATGTGGTGGAGAAACCGCAGATACCGAAATCGAATATGGCGCTGGTGGGTGTTTATAAAATAAAGGAAAGTGAACAGATGTTCCAGTGCCTCGAAACAAATATCCGGCAGGGGCTGAGAAGCCATGGGGAATACAGCCTGACAGATGCCCTTGATTGCATGATAAAAATGGGAGCTAAGTTCCAGTCGTTCAAAGTGGAGAACTGGTTTGACTGCGGCCGTAAAGAAACCATGCTGGAGTCAAACGCATTGTTACTGAAAAAATTTGCCCCGGCAACAGATGCAGAACGGTTTGAAAATACGGTTATCATTTCGCCTGTAAGTATCGGTGCCGGTTGTACCATCAAAAATTCTATCATCGGGCCTAATGTTTCCATCGGTGAGAATACAACGATCGACTACTCTATAGTAAAAAACTCTATCATCGGGTCTTTCTCCAATCTTTTCGATATTGTGCTGGATGATTCTGTTATTGGCAGCGACACTAATCTTCGTGGCGAAACCCGGTCGCTGAATATCGGGGATAATACGAGTATTGACCTGGGATGATTAACTGCTGTTGATTCTCCTCAGGGTATAAATACAATGAAAAGACTAACTTCATAAGATATAAAACTCTAATGAGGAAAGGCTTAATTCTGATGCTTCTAAATGGGATGCTTTTGGGTGCAAGTGCTCAGAATGTAACTGTTACCGGGGCCGATGCTATTACTAATGCGGCCAGTCCTTTTGCGACGATCAGTGCTGCCTTTATTTCCATTAATGCTGCTCCGCAGACAGGGAACAATATTGTAATACAAATAATCAATAACACCAATGAACCGGCTGGAGCGATCATATTAAACCAGAGTGCCGGGCCATGGACCAGCCTGCTAATTCAGCCACTAGGCGGGCCATGGACCATCTCCGGGTCATCCTCAACAGGCCTGATTGTTTTGAACGGAGCAGATAACGTTACCTTAAATGGTTCAAACGGAAGTACTGTTAATTCAGTATGCCCTGTATCTGTTGCTACCAGAGATCTTACTATCATTAATACCAATTCCGGAACAAGTAGTGCAGTTGTATGGTTGCAATCCGCATCTGGAAATGGAGCCACCAATAATAAGATTATTAACTGCAATATTGCCGGCAATTCAAATACTACAACATTGTTTGCCGCAGGAAGCGGAAGTTCAACCATCAGCACTTCTTCTCTTGGCACAGGCAACCATAACAATCACTTTATTAATAACAACATCAGTAAAACACAATATGGCATTTATTCACACGGTGCCAGTGCAGCTAATAAGAATACCGGCACAGTAATCAGTCAGAACCTTATCAATTCTATTACTCCGAATAATGTTCAGTACAGTGCAGTCTGGGTGGGATTTGAAGATGGCGTTCAGATAACAGGAAATTCTATTTCTGAATTGTCTGCTCTAACGGATGTTACAGCGATTGCAGTGGGCTTAAATCCGAATAGTATCGGGATCGATATAACTGGAGGTAAAGATGTTACGAATACCACCATTACTAAAAATATAATTGGCACAGTTACTTCTACGGATCCCGCAGGATATTCTGCCGTAGGCATATCTGTTTTTTCAACCGGTACCACCAGCATTACAAATAATATCATTTACGGAGTTACTGCACCCTCTGGAGGTATTGATGATGCGGCAGTGGGTATCTACATCGCCAGTTCCGGCACCACCAATATTTATCACAATACAGTTTCAATGACCGGTAACAGAGGTGCTGCCAGCAAATCTTCATTTGCACTTGCTGTTGGAAGCAACAATCCGCCACTTAACATCAGGAATAATATTTTAGTGAACAGCCAAACCAGCACTGGTGCTGGTCAGAGTTATGCAATAGGCCTGGCCGGCGGATTCCCTATCACAAATACTGCTAACCTGGTTTCTGATAATAATGATTTGTTTGTAAGCGGTACTTCAGGTGTTTTTGGAAAGTTCTTAAACCTGCATCAAGGTTCGGGAGGAAATCTTCCTGCTATTCAGGATTGGAGAGATAATACCGGCCGTGACCTGGTTTCTAAAAACATTCAGCCAACATTTATGTCTTCTACTAACCTGCACCTCGTTACTCCTGATAATATAAATTTTAATAATCTTGAAGGTACAGGCGCCGCGGTAGCAGTTACAGACGATATAGATTGCCAGGCAAGGCCAAATGGTACAGCACCTGACATTGGGGCAGATGAGTTTGTTGGTGTCTCAGTTTGTTCGATGCCAACCAGTGTAAATACCACATCTGTTACCACCACCACTTCAAGTGTTAGCTTTTCTTGTACAAGTTGTACAGGCACTTATATTGTTGAGTATGGATTACCTGGCTTTATTCCCGGCGCAGCTGCAACAGCTGGTGCCGGCGGAACAGTTGTGACAGGTAATGTATCACCAATAATACTAACAGGATTATTGCCT
Organism: Chitinophagaceae bacterium; assembly: GCA_044220915.1. Taxonomy (GTDB): domain Bacteria; phylum Bacteroidota; class Bacteroidia; order Chitinophagales; family Chitinophagaceae; genus JJ008. The sequence goes on along the minus strand of JBGAQD010000027.1, from coordinate 27,292 downwards.
GGAACGGATTACCAATTATATGTAAGGCAAAATTGTGGTTCCGGCAGCTTTAGCATCAATTCTACCATGGCCTCCTTTACTACCTTATGTGATAACCTGACCTTACCTGTGTTCGAAGGATTTAATACCCCAGGGTTTCTGATTTTTCCGCATTGCTGGTCTTCGCAGCCTGTCACCGGTTCAAATACTGTTCTTTTCATGACATCAACTTTACGACCTACAACAACCCCGTATGAAGGCACAAGGCATGCATATTATGAATCATGGAATTATCCTGTGGGAAATGAAGTAAGGCTGGTTTCAAAAGGAATTACGACTACAGGTTCAGCCAGTGTAGATGTCAGCTTCAGGTGGTATAATGAGAATAACAGCAGTTTTAGCACAGGTATTTATCTTAACGAAGGTGTACAGCTCCAATATTCACTCGATAAAATAACCTGGACAGATGCCGGTAGTTTTATCCCCCGTCATGATGGTTCACTTTCAGTTGGTACGGGTGAATGGAAATTAAAATCCATAACACTTCCAGCCGGAGCAGCCAACCAGCCTGCTATTTATCTTGGATTTAAGTTTCACTCATCACATGGTGACAACTGTAGCCTGGATGCTTTACAAGTAGTTGCAACACCACTTTGTCCGGCCCCGGTTGCAGTTACAGTGGGAAGTGTAACGGGGATTACGGCTTCGGTTAGTTTTAGCGGTGCTGGCTCATCATTTATTGCAGATTATGGTATTTCGCCTTATACACCGGGTACAGGTGCATTACCGGGTTCAGGAGGAACAGCCGTCATTGGAAGCGGGTCTCCCATTCTCTTAACGGGGCTTTTACCCAATACTACTTATGAACTTTATTTACGGCAAGATTGTACTGGCAGTGGTAATGGTTATAGTGCTAATTCAACTGTCGTCTCATTTACAACCCCACTTATTTGTCCCGCACCAACAGGTATAAATGTGAGCAGTATTACATCCTCTACTGCCTCCATCAACTTTAGTAGTTTGGGTTCTGCATTTATTGTTGACTATGGTCTTTCACCTTATACACCGGGTACGGGTGCTACAGCAGGGGCAGGGGGTATAGTGGTTAGCGGAAGCGGCTCACCAATTATATTGACCGGACTTACACAAACTACTACTTACCAGGTTTATGTACGGCAGGATTGTACAGGTGCCGGGAACGGATATAGTTTAAATACAACAGCGATTACTTTCTCTACACAGGGCCCACCACCACCAAACGATGAGGCGCCTGGTGCCATTAGTCTTAGTCTTGGCTCCTGCTCTGGTAGCCCATTCACCAATACAGGCGGTACACAAAGTGCCGGTGAGCCATTTGCATCCTGCAAAGGAACAGCAGGGTTCAACTCAGTTTGGTATAAATTTGATGCTCCGGCCAGTGGTGCAGTAAGGATCAGTAATGATTATGCCAGTGGTACTTTGGATAGTGATACACGGATAGCTTTGTTTAGTGCTACGGATGTGAATAATTATTCTTCCTTTACAATTATCGCCTGTGATGATGATAATGGGTCGGTCATTTCATCAAGATCTGTTTTATATGCCACCGGTCTTACACCGGGTACTACTTATTATGTACAGGTGGATGGAAGCAGTGTTTCTACAACACAGGGAACTTTTTGTCTTAGCGTTGAGGAGTTGACCGCCAGCATGCTTTCAACGGGGGCATCTTGTTCAGGCGGTCAGTCATTATCATCATACAACGATAATTACAACGGGTGGCTATCTGTTGTAGACAATTCAGGAAACCTGCGGGCACTGGTCCGCAATATCAATGGTACAGGTGCAGGAACCTCGACTTACACCAATTCTATGACGTTAAACAGCGGTCCTGTTCGTACGTTTAATACCGTGGCGTATCTCGACAGGAATTTTCAAATAAATAATACCCAGGTTTCACTTGCCGATGTTCGTTTCTTTTACCTGAATAGTGAACTGACAGGACTGGTTACAGCAGACGTCAGTGTTACGTCTGCTAACCTCGGAGCTACTAAACAGGCGGTTTCTGTATGTTACCCGAACTTATCCACTGCCAACGGGGCAACAACTTTCCTGAATCAATCCGCTAATAATATTACGACCGACGGGCTAGCCAGGTGGATAGATATACAAACATCCGGGTTCTCCAATTTCTATTTATCCGGTAACAGTAATATTTTGCCAACCGGTCTTTTAGCTTTCAGCGGATACAGGGAGGCGGGGCATAATGTATTAAAATGGACAACTTCTAACGAAAGTAATAACCGTGGATTTGAGATACAGCGTTCTGCAGACGGCATTAATTTTTTGCCGATTGGTTTTGTAAATACCATTGCTCCGGGTGGAACAAGCAACACAGATCTGAATTATACTTTTGTTGATAATAACCCTGCTGGTGCAAAGCAATACTACCGGTTAAGGCAAACAGATATTGACGGACAAAGCAAGCTGAGTACTGTTATTTTGATCAAAGGGGTAAAACCGCTGACCCTGGTAACAGATGGATTATTTCCAAATCCTGCCAATACCCTGCTTAATGTTCTCGTAAGCACACCGGTAAGAGATAAAGTGAGAATGCTGGTTATAGATGTAACCGGAAGAACTATATCAGAACAAATCATAACGATTGAAGCAGGAAGCAATACAATACCTGTAGATATCAGTAAGCTGAGTAACGGCAGTTATTTAATTAAGTTGTATGGACAGCATGACCAGGAAACAGTAACTGGCAGATTCGTCAAACAATAAAACAAATAATTGCTTCTTGGCTATCTTTATTCCTGACAAACGTATAAAGTATGCCCGGTTTCTCTAATCGCATCACCCAACTTTTCGGAATTGAATATCCCATCATCCAGGCAGGAATGATATGGGCTAGTGGCTGGCGGCTGGCGAGTGCTGTCAGTAATGCTGGCGGATTAGGCATCATAGGCAGCGGTTCGATGTATCCTGATGTCTTACGGGAACATATCCGTAAGTGTAAATCCGCCACCTTCCGTTCTTTTGGTATAAATGTACCCTTGCTGTACCCTGATATTGATAAGCATATTCAGATCATCATTGAAGAGGAAGTGAAAATAGTTTTCACTTCGGCCGGAAATCCGAAAACATGGACAAGTGTTTTGAAAGAAAAAGGTATTACCGTTGTTCATGTGGTCAGTTCCTCAAAATTTGCAAAGAAGTCGGAGGAAGCAGGTTGTGATGCGGTGGTGGCAGAAGGATTTGAAGCAGGCGGGCATAACGGGAGAGAGGAAACAACGACGATGGTACTGATCCCTGCCGTTGTTAATGCTGTAAAGATACCAGTGATTGCAGCCGGTGGAATAGGCGATGGCAGGCAGATGCTGGCGGCTATGGTATTGGGAGCTGAAGGTGTGCAAATGGGCAGCCGGTTTGTGGCAAGTGAGGAAGCATCATCTCATATCAACTTTAAAAACGTAGTCATCAACTCTCAGGAAGGAGATACCCAACTGACGCTGAAGCAACTGACCCCGGTAAGGCTGTTAAAGAACGAATTTTTTAAGCAGGTGCAGGCAGCAGAACAACGGGGGGCAACAACAGAAGAATTAAGTACGTTGTTGGGCAGGGCAAGGGCAAAAAAGGGGATGTTTGAGGGAGATCTTGCTGAAGGAGAGCTGGAAATAGGCCAGGTAAGTGCTTTACTGGATGGTATTTTACCGGCCGGGGACATCGTAAAAAATGTGTGGAAGGAGTTTACAGACGGTTTGGCAAATCCGGTCAAAAAGTTCTAATTTTAGCAACCACCACCAAACAGAATATGTGATGAAGGGTTAATTTTGAAAACCATTCAAAACTACTATGATGAAACAAAAACTATTCTTGCTGGCAATTTCCCTGTTGGGTTTTGCAGCAGTCAGAGCCGGCGATGTTGGCCCTGGTGGCCCCGGTGATGGTAAAAAAGATGATCTGAACGGGACTGTAATACACTCTGATACCAAGAAGCCGTTAAAGGATGTAAGTGTAACAGCAATACTGATCTCCAAGAAGGAAAAAATTGTACTGACCGATGAAGATGGCGGATATGCTTTTGATGAGTTGAAGCCGGGTACTTATAAATTCATTTTTGAGAAGGCTGGTTTTAAAAAGATCACCAAAGAGAAAGTAGTGATAAGAACAGACGAAGCTTTCCAGTTGAATATTGAAATGATTGAACAAAAAGATTTTGATATTTCGCCTTCGCCATTTCATTTTTCAGATTTCTGATAAATAATATTTCGAATTAAAAAGCCCCGGAATTCCGGGGCTTTTTGTTTTTCATGGCTCGTCAGGGCAAACACACATGGTTTAGTCCATGTCTATATCAAAATCATCATCACTTTTATCAATACTGAATTTTTTATGTTTCTCCAGGAAACTGCGGTATTTGTTATAAGTCTGTTCAGCTGCTTTCTTTCCGTTGATGAAAAGCTCTCCGTCCTTATGTTTCAGGGTATAACCTTCTTTTTTATTGATAAGGCCATCATGGTCAAGCCCATCAACAAATGATTTATATTCTTTGATCTCCGCTTTTGCCTTTTCAATTTCCACTTTAGCTTTCTCCATTTCTTTTTCCAGTTTGGGTCCCAGTTCTTTCATTTCCTCGCCCAATTTTTTCATTTCTTCATCCAGCTTCTTCAAGTCTGTTTCTTTTATCTTTTCCATTTCAACTTTCATTTTATCCCAGTCAACTTTAGCTATTGACTCCTGTACTTCTTTCTGGATCTTCGCCACATCTACTTCTTTCATGGCATTGGCGATCTCTTCTTTAATCTTATTAAAGTCCACTTTTGCCAGGGACTCCTGTACCTCTTTTTGAATTTTAGCCATATCAACTTCCCGCATGGCTTTTTCGATTTCCATTTTTATTTTGTCGCCATCTATCTTCTTCATGGCTTCAGCAATTTCCTTTTGGATATTTTCCATGTCAATTTTCATATCAGTTCTTTCCAGTTCTTCCAGCACATCATCCAGGTCACGGGCCTTCTTTTCCCTGTCTGTGGTTTTCTTTTTTGGAGTTGTATCATTAACAGATTGCTGGTATTGTCCGGGTGATTGCTGATACCCCCATGATACAAGGCCGATGGTAAGGCTAACGGTGAGCAGTAAAAGCAGCGAACGTCCGGTTGTCAGGTTTTTTGGTTTCATACTTTCAGTTTTTAAATGATAATAATTTGTCTTTCACGAAATACTTCGTATCAAATATACGATTGATTTCGTATTATGTTACACCTGCAGCCGGATAAAGAAAATTTTAACAATAAAGCCATTTGCCGGCCGGCAAATGGCTTTATAATAAATTGGTAAACAATTAATTTTTTCTGAAAGCCCAACGGAGCATTTCTTTCCAGCTTGGCTTTTTGCCATACATTAATATACCGGTACGGTAAATTTTTGCGGCAAACCAGACGGTGAAAATAAATCCAATGATCAGCAGGGCCATTGAAAGCCCAAGTTGCCACCAGGGCACCGTATTAGGCACACCAAAAGGTATTCTAGCCATCATAACAATTGGTGAACTAAACGGAATGATGCTGCCCCACACTGCCACGGGACCTGTAGGATTAGCAAAGGTGGTGGTCATAATTGCTATGGAAAGAACGACCAGCATAGTGATAGGAAAACTAAGTGACTGGGCTTCTCTCATATCTTCATTAACTGCACTGCCAATGGCGCCGTACAGTGATGCATAGAAAAAGAAACCAGCCAGAAAATAAAAGCCAAAGCAGAATAGTATCAGCGGTACATTCACACTTGAAATTACCTGCTGCATATTACCCACCATTGCATTTGCCATACCACCACCACCGGACGCCTTGCCTACATTATAAACAATAAATACAAAGGCGATCCATAGGAAAAACTGTGTAAGTGCAACCAGCCCGATGCCCAGAATTTTTCCCAGCATCATCTGAAATGGCTTCACAGAAGAAACGATCACTTCTGCAATACGGTTCGTTTTTTCTTCCATTACACCCATCATTACCTGTGAGCCATAGATAAGCAGTATCATATAAATAAGTATACCGCAGGCAAAGGCGATCCCCTCTGCTGTTTTTGCATTGGCTTTTTCATCTTTTAAATTACTGGAAGAAACGGTAATACGGCTTTCGGAAAGTATTTTTCTTTTCTCTGTATCAATTCCCAGTTTTTCATTTTTTACTTCATCCCATATCCGGTTCATTTTCGCTTCTACTACTACGGTGGCACTACTGCCATAGGATTTATTGGCTTTGAGCAATAAGGGTTCGGTTTTAGGTGCTTGCCAGTTGATGGCCGGAATAACAATATATCCGTCATATCCCGCTGCTTTATGATCAGCAATTACTTTATCAGTACTGTCTTTGACCAAAACCAACGTTGAGCTGTTATCGATACTGTTTTGCCTGTTTAGCGTCTGCTCAGTAAAGTAGCCTGAAGAATCAATAATGGCGATACGAAGGTTCTGCCTGCTCTTCTCCGCAATATAACCCATGCCAAATATGAGCAGCAAGTAGAGAAGCGGAAAGAGCAATGTGGAAATGATAAAGGTCTTTTTCCGGACCCTAGTCAGGTATTCTCTTTTTATGATAAGCCAGATTTTATGCATGACGGTAAGTTTAGCTGATTTTGAATAAGATTATAACTGTTGAAACTGGCGGGCTGTTGGGGTTCCTTCCACCAGTTTAATGAAGATGTCATTTAGTGAAGGAAGTATTTCATTGAAAGAATGAATAGCAACATTTTGGTTCAATAAATATTGAAGCACATCATTTGATTTACTCCCTTCTTTTATCCTTACAATATGAGAATGTTTTTTTGTACCAACTACTTCAAAAGGTACTGAACCGTTAAGTGATGAGATATCATCAGCTCCTATACTGAATAGGTTTTCTTTAAAATCCTGTTTTACCTGCTTTACTGTTCCATCAAGTATTTTCTTCCCTTTGTTTACGAGGGCAATATGGTCGCAAATTTCTTCTACCTGCTCCATCCGGTGGGTGCTAAAAATAATTGTAGCGCCGTTTTTAGCGAGGTTGAATATCTCATCTTTTATCAGGTTACTGTTCACCGGATCAAGGCCGCTAAACGGCTCGTCCAATATGATCAATTTGGGATTATGCAATACTGTTGTAACAAACTGCAGTTTCTGGCTCATTCCTTTTGAAAGATCCTCCACTTTTTTGTTCCACCAGCTTTCCATTTCAAACTTTACAAACCACTGTTTGATCCGGGTTTGTGCGTCGCTTCTGCTTAATCCTTTCAGTTGAGCCAGGTACATTGTTTGTTCACCAATCTTCATTTTTTTATACAGGCCTCTTTCTTCCGGCATGTAGCCGATTTGTTCCACATCGTTGACAGGGTCAAATTTTTTTCCATCAAAAATGATCTGGCCTTCATCCGGATAGAATATCCCGGTGATCATCCGGATAAGCGTTGTTTTTCCGGCACCGTTGGGCCCCAGAAGGCCGAATATCTGTCCTCTTTCTACGGAGAGGCTGATATCATCCACCGCTTTTTGCGTGGCGAAGTATTTTTTCAGGTTTTGAAGTTCCAGGATCGGGGTCATATTGTGGTTTTAGAGATACAAATGTATTAACCACATGCATACAGTAAGGGCAGAATAGCTTTTCTTTCGGTAAAATGATAAAAGAAAGGTGTGAAATGCTTTCCGGCGGGGGAAACTGCTCATTACCACTGTAACAGTAGTTTTTTTCTTTCTGTTTTTGTATAGTTGCCGGGAGCCCGGCAACTTGCTAATACCAATAACTTGTTGGGTGCTGTTAAGCGCAGGGCAGAAATTTTCATCTGGGGGCCGTATACATTGCCGGAAGAGCTATTGTAGAGTACACAGGCTTCCCATTTATTTTCCTTAATACTGATGAGATGAATTTTTTCTGTTACAGGATTGTAAAAGGCAAGATGGATCGTTTTAGAAGTTGTGTCAATATACAGGGAGGGTATTTCCATGTTGAAAAAACTTCCGTCATCAGCCTGGTATTGCCATAAAGGCTCTTCAATAGCCAGGTTAAGTGTGTCAACCGGATAAATAGTTAACCGGTGTTTGCCGTCTTTTTGATATTCATTACTCACCAGCGCAGCACCAAAATTATTATAACCGGCCAGGTTTAAATCCCGGTAAAATGTATTGGCGTAATTATTGAATGAGTCGGGGAGTGTGAACTGGCGGTATTTTATCATGTTGTTTGCTGCAGGTTCAAGATAGAGGAACTGATTTATCGTTGAGTCTTTCAGTTGGTCAAGCGAATCAGTATTTATTCCTTCCGTTTCATATATACGGAAACTATATTTTGCAATACGCCTGCTAAACAAGTACCAAAAACTATTTTCAGCAATTGTTGCCGAACGTATAAAAAAACTATTGTACAAAGCTGAATCAAAAAACAGCAGGCCGTTCTTTGTAGTAAGTGAACCGCCTTTCATTTCATTATTCCAGACAGTAAACCGCTCAAGGTCGTATGCCGAATCGTTGTATTCGGCATCGGGGTATATTTTTTCTTTTTGGACAACTGAACTGAATATCTCCCCATTCTTTCCCAGGTGCACCACATCATCGTCATAAAAAACAGTCTTGTAGCAATAAGTACTGTCGGATATCTTATAATACCGGAAGGTTGTATAAGGGCCATTGTTTACGGTATCTTCTTTTACAATTTTATACCTGAGGGGCTTAAAAATATGCTTGCCTGTTTTTTTAGCATGAAAGCTGTAAAATTTTCTGTTCAGAAAATCATGAAACACTTCTGCAGAGGGGGTGGTCAGCAAATGTTCCATCATCCGGAATTGTAAGTAACCATAAAGCCGCAGAAATGTTGTTTCGTCACTCTCATAATAAGCGAAAAAGCCATTCATCGGATTTGGCTCGCACCATTTTTCCATCGGAAGACCGAATGCTGTTTTATTAGAATCCGGTATCAGGGCTGCTGTTTGCCTGCACAGTTCAATAAAAAGTTTTTTATGCTCGTCCATTCTTTTATTGCCATTAAATGCGTTGGCAAAGGCCGACAGGCATTCGTTGGCTACCACTTCTTCGCAGGTGTAACTATTATATTCATGATTGATAAACCTGTAACTCATATAATGTCCCATTTCATGAGCATAGATAAGAGTGATGGAGTAGTTGGCCGCCTGCCAGGCCAATGAATCTGTTTTGTAAAGGGTTTTATAATTGAATTTACCGGCGGTAAATTGTTGGGAATAGTTTTTCCAGAACTCCCTTGTCTGGTTAAAACGAATAAGCGAGGTGGCTTCAATTCTTCTTTCTGCATGATCGCAAAAGCTGATGAGTTTTGTAATGCCTCTTTTTTTAAAATGCAGGAAAGGGTCCTGTAAAGCCGGCAGTTCAAACATATTTCTTACAAACTCAAATGCTTTTTCACTGTTTCCCTCCCTGATCACTTTTTCAAATGCCTGTACAGGATTCTGTGTATGGCCGGTAAACAGAAGCAACAACAGGCTGGCAAGCAGTAACAGTTTTTTCATTGACTAAAGTTAATTACCTGTAAGTATAAGGCTATACCGTTTAGTGGGTATGTTTACCTATGATGCTGTGCCGCTATAACCGAGGCCACTCTTTCCCCATCCATTGCTGCACTAACGATACCGCCGGCGTAGCCAGCCCCTTCACCGCAGGGATAGAGATTTTTAATTTGCGGATGCTGTAATGTTTCTACATCTCTTGGAATACGGACCGGAGAGGAGGTTCTGGATTCTGTGGCAACAACAATTGCATCATTGGTAAAATAACCCCGCATCTTTTTGCCATATTCTTTAAAGGCTTGTTGCAGATTTTTATGAATGAAAGCAGGTAATACCTCATTTAATGATGACGAATGAATCCCAGGCAGGTAAGAACAGTCCGGAAGCGAGGAGGACAACTTGTTTTCAGTAAAATCAACCAATCGTTGAGCAGGAGCTACAAATTTGCCTCCACCAGCGTCAAAGGCTTTTTTTTCTATCGATTGCTGAAAAAACATAGCTGCAAGGGGGCCATGTTTTTTAAAGACCTGAAAGTCCTTTTCTTCCACAGAGACAACTATACCGCTGTTGGCATAAGGATTATTCCGTTTAGAAGGACTCCATCCATTCACCACCAGTTCGCCGGGAGAGGTGGCAGCTGGCGCAATAATGCCACCGGGGCACATACAAAAGGAGAAGACACCTTTACCATCCACCTGCTGTACCCAGCTATAGGATGCCGGGGGTAAAAAATCTCCGCGAACTGCACAATGATATTGGGCACTGTCAATTAATGATTGCGGATGTTCCACTCTTACACCAAGAGCAAAGGGTTTTGATTCGATCAGTACCTTTTTACTGTAAAGCAATTCAAAAATATCCCTGGCAGAATGGCCTGTTGCAAGTATTACTGTCTTGCCTTCAAACGAATTGCCATCTGCCGTTTTCACTCCTTTGATCTCATTGTCTTTTACAATGAAGTCAATCACTTTTTTCTCAAACAGAAACCCACCACCACAATCCACTATTTTTTTTCGCATGGCGGTAATTATCTGCGGCAGCTTATTGGTACCAATATGCGGATGTGCTTCATATAATATTGCTTCATCTGCTCCAAAATGAACAAAGAGGTTCAGGATACGGTTAATATCACCCCTCTTGCTGCTGCGGGTATAAAGTTTGCCGTCGCTGTAAGTGCCGGCACCGCCTTCGCCAAAGCAATAATTGCTCTCAGGGTTCACTTCACCCTCCTTATTAAGAATGGCCAGGTCTCTTCTCCGGGCCTTTACATCTTTCCCTCTTTCAAGAATAATGGGTTTGATACCTTTTTCTATTAATTGTAACGCAGCGAACAACCCGGCTGGTCCCGCACCTATTATTAATACCTGAACAGGGGCATTTTTTACATCCGGGAAATTAAAGGGCATAAGCTCCCTTGGCTGAAAGGGCTCATTTATATATGCCTTCAATGAAAGGTTGATCCAGACCTGTTTGCCCCTTGCATCAACCGACTGTTTCAGGATAGTAAAACCACTAACAGCGGATTGCTTTACAGCTTCTGCCCGGGCAATATATTCTTTTATCAGTATTTCATTCGCCGCTTCGGAGGGAAGCAATTTGAGGGAAATGGTCTTTTGCATGTTGTCAGGTTTTTATCCTGAAATATTCCTGCAAAGATGCGAATAAAAAACCGGGAATAATTTTGGAATTCTTTGTTATGGCCGTAAAATATTTATACCTTCAAACAAGACCACCGGTTATGAAAAAAAATCCCCTTTTTGCCTTTTTAGTTTTGTTTCTTTTTTTAACAGGCCTGTCCTGTAACACTACTTACCAAAGCCAGTCACTGCAATACAAATCGTATCGAATCAATGACGCACAGCAGAAAGATTCTGCCATGCTTTCTTTTTTACAGCCTTATAGTGAGAATGTAAATAAAACAATGAATGATATTGTGGGAGTGGCAGATAAAAGCCTGGATAAGAAACAACCTGAATGTACCCTTGGTAATTTTATGGTGGATGCTTTTTTAACAATGGCTGCGGAAAAGTATAACACCAAAGTGGATGTGGCTTTTTTAAATTTTGGTGGCATGCGATTAACTCAATTACCATCCGGCAATGTTACCAATGGAAAAATATTTGAGCTGATGCCTTTTGATAATTTACTGATCCTTCAAAAACTTAAAGGCGATGTATTACAGCAGTTCCTGGATCTGACGGCTGCAAAAGGTGGCTGGCCAATAGCCGGAATTACCATGCAGATTAAAGATAAAAAGGCCGTTAATGTAATGGTTGGAGGCAAACCACTTGATCCCAACGCAACTTACACCACCGTAAACTCAGACTTTGTTGCTAATGGAGGTGATAATGCCGATATGCTCAGGAATGTGCCGCAAATAACCAATGGATACCTGATGCGGGATGCCATTTTTGATTATATCAAAAAGCTAAAAGCCCAGGGTAAAAATATCAGTGCTAATATCGAAAACCGTGTTACCAATGCTCAGTAGAAAAAGATTTATCAGGCAGGCCGCCTTATCAGCAGGTGCCTTTGTAGCGGGACCCTCCTTACTGGAGGCGGCAGCGTACTTAAGCCCCCTGAAACTGACCATTTTGCATACTAATGACACACATAGCAGGCTGGAGCCATTCCCGATGGACGGGGGCCGCAACCAGGGGCTGGGGGGTATCGCAGCGAGGTCGGAATTAATCAGTAAGATCCGGCAGGAAGAAGAACATGTTTTGTTGCTGGATGCCGGTGATATTTTCCAGGGCACACCGTATTTTAATATTTATAAAGGAGAGCCGGAAATAAAAGCCATGTCGGCGATGAAGTATGATGCCACTACCATCGGTAATCATGATTTTGATGCGGGGATGGAAAACTTAGCAACCCAATTAACCAATCATGCAAACTTTCCGATGCTGGTTGCCAATTATGATTTTACCGGCACACCGATGGAGTATAAAACACAACCGTATAAAACATTTAAAAAAGGAAAACTGAAAGTCGGTGTGTTTGGCGTAAGCATTGAAGGAAGAGGATTGATACCTGACAGTTTGTTTGGTGCAACAAAATACCTTGATCCTGTTCAGAAAGCAAATGAAGTTGCCGATCAATTGAAACGGGATGAAAAATGCGACATGATAATTTGTTTATCACACCTCGGCAACCAGTATAAAGAGAGCAATAAAGTAAGTGATGAAGTGCTGGCAAAAGAAACAGAAAATATTGACCTGATAATCGGAGGTCACACACATACTTTTTTGGATAACCCGATTGTATACAAGAATAAAAAAGGTGATGATACCATCGTTAACCAGGTGGGTTTTGCTGGCATCATTTTAGGTAGGTTAGATTTTGAATTTTCCAAATTTTCCGGTAAAAAATTGGCTAAAAATCACAATATTTCTGTTTCACAAAAAACAGGTGGTTAAAAATTTTTTTTTATAAAAGAAATGGTGATATTCGCCTCCCTGTCCAACTTTTTTTACTGACATTGTGTGGAGATTTTTTTTGGACGATTTTCGAAGAACAACTATAGATAACCCGATATAAACTGCTTACTAATCTGATGGAGAAGAATGCTGAAAAAATCTGGACCAATTGTTTAAAGATCATCAAAGACATTGTTGAATGGCAGCATTACAAAACCTGGTTTGAACCCATCCATCCGGTATCACTTAAAAATAATGTTCTCGTTATCCAGGTACCAAGCCAATTCTTTTTCGAATATCTCGAAGAACATTACGTAAATTTATTAGCGAAGACATTAAAAAGAGAACTGGGAAAAGATGCCCGTCTCGAGTATCGCATTATGGTGGACAGTGGTAACAGCAAGAACAAACCTGTTACCATGGATGTAAGTGGTCAGGGGTTTAAAACTTTTTCAAATAACGAAATGGATTTTCCGTTAGTCATAAATAATCCTGTTAAGAATCCCTTCGTTATACCGGGTCTTAAGAAAATGCAGATCGACCCGCAGCTTAATCATATTTATACTTTCGAAGCTTTTATAGAAGGTGACTGTAACCGGGTAGCCCGCAGGGCCGGTAAAACAGTGGCGGAAAAACCCGGCGCTAATTCCTTTAACCCCCTGGTTATTTATGGTGGGGTAGGATTGGGAAAAACTCACCTGGCACAGGCTATTGGAAATGAAGTGAAAAGACTTCATCCTAATAAAGTGGTGCTGTATGTAAGCTCTGAGAAGTTCATTAACCAGTTCATGGACCACAGCCGTAATAATGCGATAAACGATTTTATTCATTTTTACCAGCTGATCGATGTGCTTATTATCGATGACGTTCAGTTTTTCGCCAAAGCGGAAAAGTCGCAGGATGCTTTCTTTGCTATTTTTAACCACCTGCACCAATCGCATAAGCAGCTGATACTTACTTCAGATAAATCACCTAAGGATCTTGATGGGGTCCAAGAAAGGCTGCTCAGCCGTTTTCGCTGGGGACTGAGTGCCGACCTGCAGGTGCCAGAATATGATACCCGTATTGAGATACTGGAGAAGAAAATGAAGAATGACGGGCTTGAAATGCCAAAAGAGGTAGTTAAGTATATCGCCTATAATATTAGTAACAACGTAAGAGAGCTGGAAGGTGCCCTCATCTCACTATTGGCACAATCTTCGCTAAACAGGAGGGAAATTGACCTAGACCTGGCTAAGAAAGTGCTACGAAATTTTGTAAAATCATCCAGCAAAGAGATCACTATTGAAACCATTCAAAAAATGGTTTGTGAGTACTTTGATGTTGCCTATGATAAGCTTTTGCAGAAAACCCGCAAAAGAGAGATTGTTCAGGCAAGACAGATCACTATGTACCTGGCCAAAGCCTTTACCAAAAATTCATTGAAGACAATTGGCGAGCATTTTGGTGGCCGGGATCATACCACTGTTATCCATTCCTGCCAGACGGTAAAGGATTTAATGGACACCGATGGAGTTTTCCGGGAAAATGTATTAGAACTGCAGCAGAAAGTGCAATTAGCTGCTATGTAAAATAACTGGACGGTTTCAATAGGATATTGAAACAAAGCCCCGGAATATCCGGGGTTTTTTATTGCCTCAAATATTGGAAACAGTGTTGCGGGAAAGCAATTAATCTTTATTTTTGCCTCCCTCATACGGAGAGGTGCCTGAGTGGCCGAAAGGGCCGGTTTGCTAAACCGTTGTACGGACTTAAATCTGTACCGAGGGTTCGAATCCCTCCCTCTCCGCTTTCGCCAGCCGAAACTAACAGCATCGGCTGGCTTTTTTATTATCCTATCTTCTTTAAAAATAAGCAACAAATAAGGCCATAAGCCTTTATATTTGCACTCCCAATTCCGGTATTACCGGAAGAATCGGGAAGTAGCGCAGGCCGGTAGCGCACCTGGTTTGGGACCAGGGGGTCGCAGGTTCGAATCCTGTCTTCCCGACAACTTTCTTTCTTTCGGAAAGTACAAATGACGGTAGATCATTGATCTACCGTTTTTTTATGCACAACAGAGTTCAATCATTCACAAATCAATTCACCTGTCAGGTGAATGAATCTGGTGAATGAATTTCCCCTTCACCAGTCACTATTTTTGGATTATTCACATTGCGAATTGTACTGAAGAGCGTGATTTTTTAACCAAAAAAGTGAGTGATGGAAAGTACAAAAACATTCAGTGTACGGTTTATTCTCCGTTACACTATTGCCAATTCATCGGATGCCGCTATCTATTGCAGAATTTCTTACGACAAGAAACGGGCTGAGATATCTGCTGACCGAAGTATTGATCCAAAATGCTGGAACCCGGAAAAGCAGATCGCAACCGGGTCCAAAGAGTTAATGAACCGAATCAACCCACACCTGGAAGAAATCCGGTTCAAACTGACCGAGTGTTACTACAAATTAAAAACACAGAACAGCTATATTACTGCAGAGGCCATTAAACGTCTTTATACGGGTGAGGAGAAAGTGACCAACTCGCTATTGTCATTATTCGAATACCACGCCCTTAATTCAAAAGAGGTGTTGAAGTGGGGTACCTTAAAAAATTACTCTGCCACTGAAAAGTATGTCCGGAGGTTTTTAAAAGAGCGATACAGAACAGATGATATTCATCTGTCCGAACTCAACTATCAGTTCATCACGCAATTTGACCTGTTCCTCCGGACCACGGAACCACTGGAAAGCTTCAATCCTCTCAGCAACAATGGTGTGATGAAACATATGGAAAGACTACGTAAAGTAGTTACAATGGGTTTTAAAATGGAGTGGATTCCTAAAGATCCTTTTCTTCTCTACAAACTGAAATTTCACAGAACTGAAAGGGAGTTCTTACTGGAAGAAGAAATAGAAGCTTTGAGAAATGTAAAGCTAAAAAATACGAAACTTGAAAAATGCCGGGACATTTTTCTTTTTGCCTGTTATACTGGTCTTGCCTATATCGACCTTGTAACACTCAATGCCAGTAATATACTGATGGGTATAGACGGTGAACTCTGGCTCCGAACTTCCCGGCAAAAAACAGATACCAAAGTAAGTGTCCCATTGCTCCCCCAGGCCATCGATATCCTGAATAACTATAAAGACAGGCCGGAGTTAGTAAAAAAAGGCCGTGTCCTACCTTATATCTCTAATCAGAAAATGAATGACTATCTGAAAGAGATAGCGACGGCATGTAACATTAATAAGAATGTGACCTTTCACGTCGCCCGTCACACTTTCGCCACCACCGTGACATTGAACAACGGCATACCCATTGAAACCGTGAGCAAGATGCTGGGGCATACCAAACTTTCCACCACCCAGATATATGTGCATGTACTTGAAAGAAAGATCAGCGATGACATGAAGCAGTTAAAAGAAAAGTTTAAGAGGAAAGAAACTCCAAAGCTTGTTGCTATTTAATTAACCCAAACTCAATTTAAAGTCATGAACACAAAATCATATATACAGTTTATTACCGATCTTAAGAAAAGTATCGTTCAAAGCAGGTACCAGGCAGCAAGGCTTGCTAACCGGGAGCAACTACTCCTATACTTTAGAACAGGCAAGATGCTGTCAGAAAAAGTAGCGAAGGAAAAATGGGGAGCTAAGGTATTGGAACAAATTTCAGGCGACCTCCAAAAGCAGCTTCCGGGTATTAAAGGCTTCTCAGTGAGAAACCTAAAAAACATGCGCCAGCTTTATGAAGCTTACGAAAATTCCGTAATTGGGCAGTCGTTGTCTGCCCAATTGCATATTGCTGATAATCAGGCTTCTGTATTTGTGCGGTCTGTGTCTGCCCAAATTGATGATTTTTTTGGAATTAGTTTTTCTCATCATATTTCAATACTAAATAAATGCACCTGCCTCGAGGAGCGAAGCTACTATATTCAACAATCTGCAACTGAGTTATGGTCCTTGTCAGTATTGGAGCATAAGATTGATAGTCGGCTATTTGAAAAACAGGGGTCTCTACCGAACAATTTTCCTAAAGCTATGGCTGGCGATCTAAAATCATCAGCTGCGCAAATATTCAATGATGAATATTTGATGGACTATATGAATCTTGGCGATGAAGATTCGGAGCGGGATGTTGAAGATAAGATTGTCCTTAATATCAGGAATTTCATTCTTCGTATGGGAAAAGGGTTTTCATTTATCGGTAACCAGTTTCGAATGGAATTGAACGGCGATGAATTCTTTATTGACCTTCTGTTTTTCAATCGTCACTTGCGATGTCTCGTTGCATTTGAACTAAAGAAAGGAAAATTCAAACCAGAATATGCCGGCCAACTAAATTTTTACCTGAATGTCTTGGATGAGAAATTTAAATTACCGGAAGAAAATAACAGCATTGGTATAATACTCTGCAAGGAGAAAAATAATACCGTTGTTGAATTTTCAGTGAAGAGTATTGAGAAAGGAATGGGTGTGGCTACATTCAGAACATCAAAAGAAATACCACAGGAAATGAAAGGAATCTTACCTGATGCCAAATCGATTTCAGCATTTCTTTAATTTAATTTTGCTTAATGAATATTATCGTCCCCCAAGGTGAATATAACAGCGTTACAAGTCCAGATTCCATTAGTTCGGGTGGGTTCTGCACCTGTTTTGTTACCGGAGTTTGGGACCGGAAATTAAAAAGAGCGCACATACTACATGATGATGCTCCATTTATGCACCAGGATTTGCCCAAGTTCCTTGATATGATACTTGCCGAAAGCAATGCCGTTGATCTGACAATTAAAGTTTACGGTGGCGGGGAGAATGAGTTACTAGAGGACAATTATGTTGCAGAAAACAGGGAGTATGTTCAAAGTATTTTCAAGCAGTATAAACTCACTCCCCTCGAAATCCGATTCTTTGATTCGATTGAAGGAGCGGAATTGATCATTACGGAAAGCGGTGAGTTTATTCTGAATCCGGTTTAGACAAAAGCAACAGTAACGGTTGTAGCAAATACTGAGTACATCAGGGGATATTCGTAAATTTGGTGTCCCCATTGAATTTAGGGTGTTGAGCTATGCCGAGTGTATCCAGAAACAGTCCCTGTCCTTGCGGTAGTGGGAAAAAGTATAAAAGATGTTGTATTGATAAGCCCGTACTTACCCAAAGTATGATTCGGGGGTTTTTTGACAAACATGCCAGCAAACAAGATGCCCATGCAAAAGCTGAATCCCAGATTTTGAAAAAGTATAATTCTGCCGATGTTTTTAAAGTTCTAAGCTATCTCCAACTGCAATCTACCAATCATGGCAAGAATATAAGACTAGAAAATCTCGTTACTGAGTTGATCCGCGATGTCAGGATTCATCACGACACAACAAATTACACAGAGCTTCTTAGAGACATCAAAAAAATATGCACAAGGAATTGGGCAGAAGATCCACCGGAAGAATTTTTTACTGAAAATATCATTTTTGAAAACGATAATCATATTGTATTCCCAGGTATTTCCACCGGGGCACCCGAGATCGTTCAGGGTTTAATTCATGCTATCCAGTTTAAGAACGGCCTGCCTGAAACCTTTAAGGTAAAAGTCAAAGAAGGGCTACGTTTAATTCTTTCTCTTCATACCAGTATTGCCAAAGCACTGAAACTGACACATCGCATGTTTGAAGAACAAATTGGAGAAGAACTCACAATACCTGATGAATCTATGGTCCGTGAGAATGTGAATTTATTTTCCTGGACGATGGAAGAAATGGATAAATTATATGAAGCGCTGAACATACCCAATGACACTATCGATCAATTTATTTTTGATTCCTCAAAACATGCATTTAATTTCCAAGATCCCAATCAGAACCCCTTATTGCAATACCCCCTGGTAAAATGGGGTAACGAAGTAATTCTATTGCTCCCTACCGTTGAATTGGCTTGTTTAAACGATTTCATTATCCGGCAGGCACGAACTTTTAATTGCTTAGATACCCTATTGGAGGAATACGAAAAGCACAGCAGAAATGAATTACTATCCTATTTCGGACGGATGCATTGGAGGCCGCAAGGGTTCGCCTTCTCTGCGAACGACCTCCCAACTACTTTCCTGTTGGATCAAAACCTGTGGAGAATCGATATCAATAAGCTGGTTTATGTGACAATGGTAACTGAGAATCCTGATCATACGATCGATACCCGCCACCGTGGCAATATTTCAATGGCCTATTATAAAAAAGTGGAAGCAGAAACTGCAGCAATAAAAAAAGAGTTTCCTAATCATCAGGTTCTGGTTGTTTGTATCATCAACAAATCAAGGTCGCTTGGTGTGCTTGGCCTTGCGCTTCAACGATTCAAAAACTCCGAATTTCAACTTTTCTTTGGTATACAGGAACTACAGGTGCTTACCAGAGTTTGGGAGTTTGATCGCCTGACTTTGTGGAAGTATGCCAAATACTTGGATGCAGCCGAAAGTAAAATGGAATTTGCACCACTTCAAACGCATTATTCTAAATTCAAATGGTATAAACGAAACGATGAATCCTTTTTTGATCCGGATGAAAAGCCATTTACAATGGCTATGTTCGGATTTGAAATTGAAAGCGAGATTAAGAGACAGGGTGTGATGAAGATGGATAAAATCGGGATTCACATGCCGGGAATTGAAGAGGATATTCTTGTCCCTTGCTACAGAAAGGATGAGTACTATCCATCATATATTTCTCAGGCTGTTCACTACGGTCATTTTCATAGTTGCTTTCTAAAATATACTTGTCCAATCTGGTTTATTCCCGCTAGTCCAGAACACATGGGAGCAGAAATTTATATTAATGGCTTTTTATACTGGTTAAATGAAATGTATGATGAGGCGAAGGATTACATTAACCAATTGGGGACCCGACCGGTACTTTTCTCGATAAAATTGGATAAGGAATTTCAAACATTAAGGGATCTCAGTGAATATGATGATCGTGAGACTAATATTAAGTATCAAATAAACAAAGATGCGAGGGTTATTCATCTTGAAATTCCAATTGGTATTGTGCAGTTCTTATCACGCCCAAACAATGAAGGCGAACAGCAACTAATGGCTTTTATCTTGGACATGCTCGGATTGCTAATGGAAGCCACCGGAACAGGCAAACCGCTTGATCAATATAGCAGAAATAACATTGTACAAAATACTGTTCCTCTTGGTTCACAGAAAATGATGATCATCGCAACCGGTGACCGTGACCCTTGTGTTGCGGAAATTGATATCGATGACCCCAGAATGATCCCCAAATGTGATGTTTCCTATATATTGCAAAACCAGGTAGAATGGCTGGGTTATAAGACCTCCATTCCAGTGAAAATTCCGGACAATGCAGGGAAAATGAAATTGTTTGAGGACCTGGTCTCTCTTCACTATAAAAAGTTGTGTTCAGAGCTAAAGGAGTATGATGGTCTTCCCTTATTGCTATTTCTTATGGGACGCCATGAGTCCCTTATTCAGGATCGTTCGTTCAGAAAAATCAATTATCCTGCGAGGCAAACTTGCTATGGAAAGTATTATGATGTTTATAAGAAGTTTTCAGAAACTGAACGTGAGCTTACGTTCAGTTTATTGGCAATGCGGGTTTTGATCGAATTCGTTGCTTGCAAGTTGCCTACTGGTAAAAAGCAGATTAATGATGATAATGCCGATATGCTATTGGCCATAACCGGGAAAGTAATACAATATGGTTCACTCTATGATGAGATCAAATATGACATACGTCGTATGGAGGTTGGTTTGTTGCCATCCGGAAGGATTGGTATTGATCTTAAGGAAGGCAATAAAGAGTTTGAAGAATTTACCGAGAAGCTATACGGAGAGGAATTTGACAGCTACCGGGAGAATTTTAAAATGGCATTTCACAGGCGAAATAGATCCGGTGACGAGAAAGTAAAGCAGGATGAATATCTTGAGCATGTCAATTCAGTGTTTAAAGAGAAATGGGGTGTCGGCGTTTATGATATACCGGTGCTTTCGCATGTAGTGGCCTATTATTTGTTTTCAAAAAATAAATCAATTGATATAATTTCAGAGAAGGATTTTATTGAACTTTTGAAAACCGAAACAGACTTTTTAGAATCTGAAATAGTCGGATACATCAATCAGCTTTGTTTTTTGCAGCGCGACGATATTCTTTCACCGCCCGCAGGCTACGCAAAATCTGATACTTTCCCCTGGCGTTATAACAGACGATTATCTTACCTCATCAGACCGATCATTAGATTAAAGGAAAGTGATGGTGATAAACTTATCATCAGTGCCCGTCATCTATGGGTAGCTACAGAGAACCTGGTTTCTGGTTTTGGCATGGGAACGTTAAAAGTTGAAAAGGACCAGAAAGAATTGCAACAATTATTGGCAAAACAGAATGTGATTAAAGGAAAGGAATACCGCATTGAAGTATTCTCCTGGTTGACGGACAACTGTTCCAGCCTAAAGGTAATTGAACATGAAGTTAAAATATCAGGAAGAGGATTTTTCAAGACAACAGAGGACAAAGGTGATATTGATATACTTGCTATTGATCAGAAAAAAAAGATAATTTATTCAATCGAATGCAAGAACACCCATCAATCAAAGGTCGCCTACGAGTTCCGTCTTGAGATTGATAATTATCTTGGAAAAGACGGCAAGCCAGGAATGATCGAAAAGCACATTAAAAGAGATGTATGGCTCCGGGAAAACCATAAATATGTAGTTGAGAAGCTTGGACTTGATCCGGATTACCGCATTGTATCATTGGTTGTAACTCGGCATATCCTCCCAACCACGACCTCACAATTACCTCCAATACCTATTGTGTCCTTTTATGAATTGACTAAATTCGGCTTGGATCAATATACCGTGCCGGTTGAGTCTGAATAACTGAATTCATTTTACTATTCTGTCCAGTCCCGGTGTGTTCAAGATTCGCTCTATTTCAGTTTCAACTAATTCTGCTACTTCCTTTTTTATTAACCTGAAATTTTCATTGACCATTTGCGCAGAAACCTGATTAATTACCGGCAGATCTTTATAATATTGTGCTTCCATTTTTAGTTCCTCATGGTTGTTGATGATTTCTGAATGAAATGTCTTTAGCTTTATTTTATTAGTCGGATCATCTGCCACCATACCTACAAACTCCCCTGATGAAAGCCCTGCAATCTTAGACTGTGGTATGGCAAAATCCAACTGACTGGATTTACTTATCGAAGTATCTGTACGGTTAATTGAAATACTCTCTTTGACCTGATTAATTTTTCCGAATCGCTCAGAAAGGAATTTGGAGGTTTCCCCGGTCACCTGTCCGCTAATTATATTTCCCGTTATATTCATGATGACTGCCGACTGATCTGCCCCGTAATCTTTCTTTAACTGGCTAAAATCCTGAATGCCCAGACAGGTGGCCACTTTGTTGGAACGGGCGGTAGCAATCAGACTATCGATGTCATTAAAAAAAATGGTGGGGAACTCGTCAAATATCAGACTTGACTTCAGCTTATTTTTTTGATTGACCAACTTAATTAAACGGGTCACGTATAAGGAAAGAACTGCCCCGTAAATCTGCTGCTTTTGAGGATTGTTGGCAAGACAAACGATCTTGGGATTTTCAGGGTCATTAATGTCCAATTTAAAATCGTTTGCAGAAAGCACCCAATAAAGCTGCGGGGAGGAGAGACGAGCCATCCCGATCTTGGCACTGGCCACCTGGCCTTCCAATTGTTCCATCGCATCGTTCTGGTAGGCCGATATGAAAGGATTTATAAGAACTTCTATTTCCGGTTCAGTCCGAATTACTGAAAATAGTTTTTCATAGTCCACCTGCATCAGTTCAATCACATGTGGAAGAGTCAGGTATTTCCCGCTCTGGTATTTTTTCAGGAACCAGATAATAGCCGTTAAAAAGTTGATCGGTGACTCTACAAAAAAATCCCCTTGTTTGGTGATCCAGTCCCGGTTCAGGCCCATCATAATTGAACGGGAAGCTTCAGTGGCATCCGTAATATCGAACATGGTGGAAGCATCCAGCGGATTACAGCGGTGACTCCTGGAAAGATCATCGAAATTGATTGTATAAAATTTTGGTTCTACTTTATAACTGCTCTTGTTCTTCAGCAACGTATTGTAGGCGATTTTGGTCAGGTCGTCGTACTTGAAATCATACACCATCATGGTAAATCCCTTCCTGATGTGCTGTTTGATGATGTGCTGAATAACAAAATATGATTTACCGGCTCCGGGTGAGCCGCAAACGAGTAGCCCCCGGAACGGATTAATGATATTGATCCAGCTTTTGCGGACCTTACCCCTCAGGTTATATTGTGCAGGTAGGTTGATCGAATATTCATTCTCCAGCAACCGCTCTTCCTGGGGAAAGGTTTCATTTAATTCGTTGAAAATATCCTTTCCCAAATTGACCCTGATATACCGGCTCAGCAGGTTACCGCCCGTCAGCACTAAAAGAAACCCTGTTGCTGTCAGGGTCATATACCCGATTGCCAGTTGTTCCACCGGGCCCTGAAAGCCCAGTATAAGGGTGTTGGAGAAGTAAAGACTTAACCCCAAAATCAGGTAAATCAGGATGGATCGGGGGTTGATATTTTCGGATTTTTTACCCCTTGCCCCCAGCAGGGAAATCCCCAGCAGCCCGAGGGCAATCAACTTAGATTTCAGAGGCGTGCTGTAGAGCCCCGTAAGGGCAATATTTTGGAGGAATTGGTCGCCCCAGGGGGTAGTGAGCCCCCAGTGCTCAAAAGCCCCGTAGCAGTAAAAATAAGTGTGCAGGAGCAGGACCAAAATGGCCCCCAACCGGGTAAAGTCCAGGATTTTCCTAAGGCCCGCTTCATTTTCGCCGGTTCCGGATGACATAGGTACTTATTTAGGGTTAGGATTGCGTTTTTTCTTCTTTTTCTTCAGCAGTTCACCGGGAAGCCTGTTCAGGTTCTTTTCATGCTCCAGCAGGTCTTTGAGCAGGCCGTCCTGGAAGGGTTGCGACCCTGTAGTTTGGGAGGGCTCCCTGCTTTCTCCGAATTCCTTTGTCTGGGCGGTTTCAGGGGCGGGTTTTGGGGCTTTTGCCAGGCCCTGTTGACCCGACTCCAACGAAGCCCGGATACCTGCAATACTGTAGGTCTTGCCTATATCACTGCCGTTAAAGACGGCCTTGGTCCGGAAGTCAATAAAAGTTATCCCGAAGACCAGTCCCTGTTTATTCTCCCGCAGGACGGCCTGCACCCCCTCTTTTTTCAGGTCTAAAATCAAAGCGTCCAAGCTTCCCGGAGATTTGGCCAACACCCAGTCAATGCTGGTTTTTAATCTCTTTTTATCGGGTTGTCGGAGGGTCTCATTTTCTGCGAATCTTTTCTCCAGGTTTTTCAGGGTGGGCTTGCTATGAATCAGGCTGGCCTTAATAGGTACTCCAACCTTATTACCCTGTCCGTCCAGCAACCGGTAGAAAAGTCCCCCGGACTTGTATACGATCCCTGTCTCCCGGCCCCGGTCGGCCTCCACGTTATACTGCCGGAGAATGGCGTTCAGTTCTGCCAAGGAAGTATATTTAAAATGGTTGACTACGGCATCCAGCACATTGGTAATCGAACGACGGGTTTCGGATTTGCCGTACTGTACTTTCTGTACATCCACGGGCCGGATGCCTGTAACCTGCGCTGTTTTTTTGCCTTGCGCCGGGATCAAACCAAAACTTTTCTCTAATTCCTTCCTTGCCTGCTCGGATTGGTTGCGGCCTATGTTATAAGTATCAATACGCTTTCCATCCGGCTGTATACTGGTGGTCAGGATATGGATGTGGGGATGACCGGCATCGTGGTGCTCATAGACCAGGTAAGGTTGGGAGCCGAAACCAATTTTTTCCATATAAGCCCTTGCTATCTGTGTGAGTTTGTCCCCGGCCAATTTCTCGGAGGGATCGAAGTTTAACGAAATATGAAGCGTATTGGATTTTTTTGTCCGTTCATTTCTTGCAATCAGGTCCTGCATCCGTTCCATTTTCTGGTGAAAGTTCATTTGTTCAGGCTGTAGCAGGTAATTACCGGCATGGATGCATTTTGCCTGCTCCTTCTGGCATTTCTTTTCATTGTAATTAAGCGCCCTTTGCAGGCTATGCGGGCTGGTTATTCGGACGACCATTGCCGGTGGATTTCATTAAGTTTCTGAAATATTCTTTCTGTCAATTGCAGGAAGCTTTGATGAAGCGGTTCATGCGAATTCAGCCACCCTTTTACCTCATTAATATGATTTAATGTGTGGAGTTTTTTAACAGCCTGGTTGTAGTTATTGCCGATAGCATTCAACTCTTTTTTCAACCCGATCATTTCATGTAAAAACTGATCGGCGGACTCATTTCTGACTTTAATGATTACCGGCTTTTGCAGCAGCACATTTCTCGCATACTCGCTGAGTTTTCTATGCGTGGATTTGGAAAATAATCTATGTATTTTCTGGTATTCTTCGGGCTTGACCCGAAAGGAGATCCACGAAGGAATTTTATGCTCACTCATCACAATTCATTTTCACATTATCTCCGGCAAAAGACAAGCACTGTTTTTTGCCGCTATACCCTTTCAACAGTCTTTTACAATAGTCCCGCCGACTCCGGAGGCATAGGGACCAAGATGCAATTGTGCAACAATTGAACATCTTGCCGGTTGCAGACATAGCAACCTTTGACCTTGTAAAGTTAAACTGACCGATCCCGATAATAATCACCTGATCAAATTCTGATGATGTAGTGCTTTTGAAAATGGAATAGTTTTGACCCAGAAATAATTTAATAATCAAAAATGAGATGTATGAGTATGGTGGGACCTGTTTCAAAAAAAGAAAAAACAAAATTCTTTGAAATGATCTTATGTAGTCCTGGAATGGCAGAAAACTGCAAGATCAGTTTGAAGATGACAAGACAAAATGCATTGTTATTAAGCCGACTAATTGAAGCTACTTTGCTGGATGTAAAAGCTTCGTTTGATGACGATTTCCTGTCGGCTCTACCTGAAGGATCAGTTAATGATTTCAAGAGCATTCACGAAGAAATTCTTAGAAAAGCAGGGCTTTCAGATTTTTATGATAAGTTGAAATCGATATAAGAAAATCCGAAATTTGATCTAGCGTTTAGGATCATGAATACCAAGATTATGAAAAGAGCCCGAATCCTTCTGATAGTTGGAGTTATCTTAATACTACTGGCACCTCTCATATTGACAAGAGCGCTCGGTATCATCGATTTTTCAAACACCGGACAAATCGGCGATACTATTGGTGGGATTACAGCGCCGATAGCCAGCCTGGTAGGCTCCATTCTTGTGTTTTTTGCTTTAGAAGCTCAAATCGAGGCCAACCAAATTATCCAAGAGCAGATGAAGGTCCAGAAGGATGAAGAAAGCCAAAAGAAACAGCTTCAAAACCTTCTTGATCAATTTAAGATGCTACGGGAAGACATAAATGATTTCAGTTATATAACATTTAAAAGTGATTCAACAGATGAAGAAAAAAATTCAGTAAGTTATTTAACAAGAACAGGACGAGATGCATTCAGGCAAGTTATTGTAGGTATGAAGCAATACAAAACCAACCAGCATCTTGATCTGTACAAATTGAATCATAAACTTGGAGAAGTCAAAAGTATTTTGCTCGCTATGGACAGTCTATTAAAACAGACAGATAGTGCAACAATTGAATTAACCGATAAAGTGTTTTTGCGAAACCTTATATCCTATCAGTTTAATTCCAAGATTAGCCACGCATTCGATGGAATGGAAACTTTCAAAGCAAGTCTGCAAAAACCTTGTGAAGAATGCGGCAAAGTGCATATTGGTATTCCCGACGATCTCTTTGATATTGTTACAAGGATTGAAAAGCAACTTCCTGAGAGCAATGAATAAAAAAAGGCCGCTTTACAGCAGCCCTTCGTCAGCAAAGGAGTAATATCCTTCACTAGTTATAATTATGTGATCCAGCACAGTCATATCTAAAAACCTGGCGGCTTCCCTGATTTTCACCGTCAATTCTTCGTCCGCACGGCTTGGTTTTACACTGCCTGAAGGATGGTTGTGAGAAAGGACGATTCCTACGGCATTGGCTTTAATCGCAGCAGTTAAAATGATCCTTGGGTCTGCAACTGTTCCGGTAATACCACCTGAGGAAGCGTCCAGAACACCAAGCACTTTGTTGCTTCGGTTTAACAACAGCACTTTAAATTCTTCCACCAGTTCGATTTTGTCACGGTTCCAGATTTTCTGCAAGATTTCG
This sequence comes from Chitinophagaceae bacterium, assembly GCA_044220915.1. GTDB lineage: Bacteria > Bacteroidota > Bacteroidia > Chitinophagales > Chitinophagaceae > JJ008. Next base: position 145 of record JBGAQD010000027.1, on the reverse strand, counting down.
TAAGCATCTACTGAGGTAGTGATTTTTGGTCTTTGTGAAGGCTTTACTTTGGTCCTATAAACCAGTTCTACTTCTGCCACCTGGCACCATTCGGGTTTCATCATTTCCTGTTCCATAATAATTTGTTTAGAGGTTCAAAAATTTA
>JBGAQD010000026.1:16590-40141 GCA_044220915.1 Chitinophagaceae bacterium | reverse complement strand
AATCGATCTCGGTTAGCAGGGTCGTGCCATTCCCGATTTCAGCCAGTAATTCGGTACCCGGGCTTGCAAGGGTACCCTCCTTCCAGAGATATGCCTGGTTATTGTGCACCATCCCAACAAAAGTGGTGAAATGTCCACCACCCGGAACTGCAAATGCCGGGGAACTCCATTTCCCTTCCACGGTAATCGTATATCTCGCTTCGGAGAAAGAACTGACGCTTTCATCTTCTTTTCTGCATGATAAAAGCAGGAGGAATAAAATTGGCATTAATAAAATATGTTTCATATCGGCGAATTTCTGGGCAAATAATCTTTGCTAGTATAAAGCTACCATGCAAAGCCGGTTTTATTTGTCAGCTATATTACCCTGACCAGAAACGAAAAAAGCCTTCCGCCGGATGGCGAAAGGCTTCAATTAATTATTTGAAACCCGGATTAGCTTATTTTTTCCACCTGCATGTAGTTGAGTTCTACGGGTGTGGAACGGCCGAAGATCTTTACGGTCACTTTCAGTTTCTTCTTTTCATCATTCACTTCTTCGATCACACCATTGAAATCATTGAACGGCCCTTCGATGATCTTGATAGTTTCACCAACAATGAATGGTTCACTCATGCTTACGCCACCGGCCTCGGCCATCTCATCCATCTTACCAAGCATCTTATTCACCTCAGCTTTCCTGAGTGCAATTGGATTTTCCTTTCCCAGGAAATGAATAACGTTGGTTGTATTCTTAATAATATCTCTTAAATCGTCTGTAAGTTTTCCGTTGGAAATTTCAATCATTACATAGCCGGGGTAATAGTTTCTTTCCCTGACTACCTTTTTCCCATTTGCAACTTTGTATACTTTCTCTACAGGAAGAAAAACCTGTTTTACCTGCGTCCAGCCACCACGGGAAATCTCCTTGTCGAGGTATTCCTTCACCTTTTTCTCTTTTCCACTAACCACTCTCAGTACAAACCACTTGGTGTCCTCTTGCTGTATGCTCTCCGTATTTGTTGTTGTTGCTTCCATTGTTTATTATTTCAAAACCCCGTAGATAAATTTCAATCCATTGCCCACAACAAAGTCCATCCCCAATACAACGAATGTAATAACGATAGTTGCTGCCAGTACAATCATAGTTGACTGCTGCAACTGTGGCCAGGTGGGCCAGCTTACTTTTTCTGTAAGCTCTTTAAAACTCTCCCGGAAGTAAGTAGCTATCTTATTCATTTCTTCTTTTTTAAAATGTGCAAATTACTCTGCACGGGCACTAGGATTCGAACCCAGATCAAAGGTTTTGGAGACCCGTATGCTACCGTTGCACCATGCCCGTAAGAATCAAAAGTCACCGGTCGTTCGGAAAATCCTTATGACCAATGACTTTTGAATAAGCAAATATAAAAGATTATTTTATAATCTCAGTAACCTGTCCGGCACCTACTGTACGGCCACCTTCACGAATCGCAAACTTCAAACCTTTCTCCATTGCGATAGGCTGGATAAGCTTCACAGTCAGTGAAGTATTATCACCAGGCATAACCATCTCAGTACCAGGATTCAGTTCTACCTCTCCGGTTACATCCGTTGTACGGAAGTAGAACTGAGGACGGTATTTCTGGAAGAATGGAGTGTGACGTCCACCTTCATCTTTACTCAATACGTAAACTTCACCTTTGAATTCAGTGTGCGGGGTGATAGAACCTGGCTTACAGATTACCATACCACGACGGATCTGGCTTTTCTCAATACCACGGAGCAGTAATCCTGCATTATCACCAGCTTCGCCTTCATCGAGCAATTTGCGGAACATTTCCACACCAGTACAAGTTGAATTAAGCGGAGCTTCTACAAGACCTACAATTTCAACAGCTTCACCAACTTTGATACGGCCTCTTTCAATACGACCAGTGGCAACAGTACCACGACCTGTGATAGAGAATACGTCTTCCACAGACATCAGGAACGGAAGATCAACAGGGCGGGGAGGTAATGGAATGTAAGTATCTACTGCATCCATCAACTCATTGATAGCACCAACCCATTTTTCTTCACCGGCTAATGCGCCAGTTGCAGAACCTTTAATGATAGGAGTGTTATCACCATCAAAGCCACGTTTAGTCAGCTCATCACGGATCTCCATTTCAACCAGGTCAAGTAATTCAGGATCATCAACCAGGTCAACTTTATTCATAAACACAACCATGCGGGGTACACCTACCTGGCGGGCCAGCAGGATGTGTTCTTTAGTTTGAGGCATAGGACCATCTGTAGCAGCCACAACCAGGATGGCACCATCCATTTGTGCAGCACCGGTGATCATGTTTTTAACATAGTCTGCGTGACCAGGACAGTCAACGTGGGCATAGTGACGGCTGGCCGTCTGATACTCTACGTGTGCAGTATTAATGGTGATACCCCTTTCTTTTTCTTCAGGAGCACCATCAATTTCATCATATTTTTTTGCTGTCGCAAGGCCTTTCTTAGAAAGGATTTCAGTAATTGCGGCAGTCAACGTGGTCTTACCATGGTCAACGTGACCAATAGTACCAATGTTTACGTGGGGTTTATCCCTCTTAAAGGTCTCTTTTGACATTGTTATCGGTTTTAAATTGTGTTTTTACTAATTGTTGTTTTATTATGAAGCCGTCAGCATTGCTGCTCTCAGCTTTGTTGCATCGTACTCTTCATCATCCTGTTCACTACTCAGTTTTGTTTCCCCTGAGAAAAGAGCCGTTAGTGAGAATCGAACTCACGACCTCTTCCCTACCAAGGAAGTGCTCTACCACTGAGCTACAACGGCATTTCCACTGCCGTCGCAGGCAGTAATCGAAACTGGAGCGGAAGACCGGGCTCGAACCGGCCACCTGAAGCTTGGAAGGCTACCGCTCTACCAAATGAGCTACTTCCGCTGGTAATTTATTTTAAACAAAGAACTATGTGGGCAGAGAAGGATTCGAACCTCCGTACTCGTGAGAGAACAGATTTACAGTCTGTCGCCTTTAGCCACTCGGCCATCTGCCCTCAACAAATTCCCGGTTACCATCGGGAAAACGTTTGAGCCGAAAACTGGAGTCGAACCAGCGACCTACTGATTACAAATCAGTTGCTCTACCAACTGAGCTATTTCGGCTTATTCAAAGAGGTTCTGCTTTTCTCTGTGCATCTACAGGATTTTGCAACAGAAAAGACAATAAAGAACTACCCCCAAATTTTGGGAAGGCAAAGGTAAGGGAATTTGATAATTGGAAAAATTTTGAGAGTATTTTTTTTGCTTGTTCTCAGCCAGTTGTGAATAAAATGATAGAAACCGTTCTGTCTATTTTAAAATGCCCTTACCAAGCAAGTAATTCCGGCACTTTTCGCAATAGGAATCACCATCATCTAAATTCATTTTTCCTTCGGCGTCTTTCATCAGACAGGTTGCGGATGGACAATGCTCCAATCCATAGGTATGTCCTAATTCATGGAAGGCAAGAGTGATCATTCGTTTCAAAAAGAGATCATTCGAAACTTTATTTTGCCCGGCTCTAAAAGTAGAAATGATACAAGCTTCTCCCGGACAGGTTCCTAATCCAAGTATACCCCAGTTATCTATATTTCCTTTCCGGGTAGAGATGTCTTTCATAGTAACCCCAATTATCTTTTCAAACCTTCCCTGGTTTATTTTCCGTAGAAAAACAAGCAGGCTGTCAGCCAGGTAACGCTGCCGGGGTTTATAAAAAGCTGCTATTGGAAGAGAGGTAGAATTGAGAACAACTACTTCGACTGCCAATTGTTTTTGCAATTTGTCTTTCAACGCTTTTATCAGCAGACTATCAAGACCCTTAAAGGGAAGGATACCTATAGTATGTTTTCTTTCAGACTTGGTTTGATTTGTAATCTCTTTATCCTTTCCTCTGGGGTTACAAGAAGTAATAAGGACGATATAAAACATTAAGAATAAATATCTGAAGTTCATAACAATTTAATTCCAAAATGAAACTTCGCAAACCATATAAAATAAAAAGACCCCGTTGTGGCGGGGTCTAAATGTTTTTTTAAGCGGCTTTTCTTTCTTTATTCTTTTTTATTTGAGCTACCATCGTTTCGAGGGCATCGTCAAAAGACTCTTCAAATGATTTACTTGTTGATTTTACAAAAAAATTGTGGCGGGGAACATGCACCCTGATCTCTGCGATCTTGTCTTTAATAGTGTGAACCACATTGTCGAGTTTTAGAAACACATTTACCTGGATAATCCTGTCATTGAAATTGCCCAGTTTTTCCAGTTTACGTTTTACATACCCGATCAATTTGCTGTCTGCATCGAAATGAACAGATTGAATGTTTACGTTCATGGTCATCATATTTTAGTGAAACAATAAATAAAGAACTTGGTTGGCCTTTCTGATTAGGGTTCGGTTCTTTTGTCTGAATTCAAGTTACTGCAAAAGGTGGCTTTTCCCAAACAAAATTCTCCTAATTTTTTATTGTGCTAAGTGGAAACTTTAAGCCTTTGGGTGGGCTTTCTTGTAAACATCCTTCAATTTTTCGATAGTATTATGGGTATAAACCTGGGTGGAAGCCAGACTACTATGGCCCAGTAATTCCTTAACAGCGTTGAGATCAGCCCCATTATTCATTAAATGAGTGGCGAAGGTGTGGCGAAGAACATGGGGGCTTTTTTTATCCAGAGTGCTGGTTTTTGCTAAAACCTGGTTTACAAGTAACCAGGCATAACGAGGATACATTTTTTTTCCCTTTTCAGTCACCAGCAGCGCATCATCAGTTTTATCGAATTCCTTTTTCTTTAGCTCCTGGTAAGTTCTCACACTTTCCAACACTTCTTTACTCACAGGTATTATCCTCTCTTTGTTTCCTTTTCCCAATACTTTGATCTGGGAATTGCTAAAATCAACCTGTTTTTCCTTCAGGTTGATTAGTTCACTTAGCCGCATACCGGTGGCATAAAAAATGGTGATAAGCATTTTTGCATTCAAACTCCTCCAGCTTTCCGTAGATTGATCAAGAGATTCCACCATTTTTTCAGTATCCGGCTCCTTTACAAAAACCGGTAACCGTTTACCAATCTTGGGACTTATAACCTGTGCCATTGGGGTTGACATAATAGCTCCTGTTCGCAAATGATACTTGAAGAATGATTTCAGACTGGAAATTTTTCGGTTAATGGACTTAGAAGTAAGCCCCTTTTCTTTCAGTGAGGCCAGCCAGCTGCGAACATAGGTATGACTCACCTCTGGCAGGGAAACACTGCCAAATTGCGTTTCTAAAAAATTAATGAAATCAATAAGATCGGTTTGGTATGAAGTCAGGGTATGAACAGAATACCTTTTTTCATATTTCAGGTAATCAAGAAAGGATTGAATGGACTGATGAGTTAATATGGCCATATTGTCCTATAAAGCTACACAATAGGCATAAAAAAATAACTGCTCCAATATAAATCGAAGCAGCTATCCTCTAAATATTTGACGGCAAAAAACTAACTTTCGATTTTGCCGCTGACTATGTTCTGCTTATAAATGGCTTTAAGTACTTGCCCACGTCTTCTTACTGACGGTTTAATGAAAGCCTGACGTTCCCGCAATTGCAGTAATACTTTCGATTTTTCGAATTTCTTCTTGTACTTCTTTAACGCCTTGTCAATGTTTTCGCAATCTTTTGAGTCGATAATTAGCATAATGTAATATACCTCCTTTGGTATTTTTTAGGATGGCAAATATAGGCAGGAAACTTGAAAACAGGAAATGGAAAAAGAAATGATTTACTTTTAGGCATGTTTACAGGTATCGTTGAGATTACAGGTGCAGTTAAAAAGGTCATTTCCAATGGCTCAAACAAGACTTTTTGGATCGAATCCCCTCTTTCTTCCCAATTAAAAGTAGATCAAAGTGTCAGTCATAGTGGCGTATGCCTTACGGTAGAAGAAATAGCCGGCAACAGGCACAGGATCACCGCTATTGATGAAACCCTTCAAAAGACAAACCTGGCTTGTTGGAACGAAGGAACAACTGTAAACCTCGAAAGGTGCCTTCAGTTGAATGACAGGCTGGATGGACACTTAGTGCAAGGCCATGCTGATGCAACCGGGATTTGCATAAAAAGGAAAGAAAAAAAAGGAAGTTGGGAATTTGAATTCGAATTCCCGAAGAAATTCGCCGGGCTGGTCATTGAAAAAGGATCAGTTTGTGTAAATGGCATTAGCCTGACTGCATTTGATGTAAAAAAGAAGAGTTTCAGGGTCGCCATCATTCCTTACACGTTTGAGCATACAAATATCAGAGAGGTGCAGCCGGGTGATACCGTGAATCTCGAATTTGACATGATTGGCAAGTATCTGCTCAGAAGATTATCTTTGATAGAGTAATAACTAACCCATTCAATACCTGATGACCCCTGAAAATTCCAACCTTGCCGATGTGCAGGCAGGCAGGCAAAACTATCCTGCCCTGGATGGCCTGAGGGGACTTGCAATATTGCTTGTGGTAGTTTATCACAACTTTGGGTTTATCAATGTCTTTTTCTTTGGTTGGCTGGGTGTTGACCTTTTCTTTGTCCTTTCCGGCTTTCTCATAACAGACATATTATTGAAAACGTTGGGTAAAAAAGATTACCTGAAGAATTTTTATGTGAGAAGAATACTTCGCATCTTCCCTCTTTATTACCTGTGCCTCATCCTGTTTCTACTTATCATTCCAAGACTAAACATCCAATTTGATATTAAATACTATTCTGACAACCAGGTTTGGCTATGGACCTATTTACAAAACTGGCTCTATACATTTCAAAACCCGGGGCAAACAAATACACTTAATCACCTCTGGTCGCTGGCGGTGGAAGAACAGTTTTATCTTTTATGGCCATTGATCATCCTGTTCATCAAAAATCCGAAATACCTGCTGATCTTCATTTCACTTTTACTTGTTGCTGTGCTTGGCCTTCGTCTATGGGTATGGATGAACCAGGTGGCCGATCTTGCTTATTTTAATTTGTACACCTTCACAAGGATTGATGGTATCTGCATAGGCTGTATAATTGCCTTGTTGCAACGAATAAACCCGGAATTTCTGAGGCGATATACTACAGCGATTGTTCTGTTCTTTGCTGCTATGAACTTTGCATTCTTTTTTGTTAATCGCAGCTATCAATTTGGATTTCCATACCTGGCACTAGCAGGCTACACAACATTTGCCATGATGTTCGGCCTGCTGGTTAATGAAGCAGTGACAAGAGAAACAAAACTGATCAATCTCTTATTTAATATACCGGTATTAAAATTCTTTGGAAAGATCTCTTATGGCTTCTACATTTTACATTGGCCGGTTTATTTATTACTGGGTCCCTTGTTATTTCCCTGGATCTCAAAATTTGTAGCCGGTTCGCAATTACAATTTGCAGTTTCTCTTCTTGCAACATTAGCCGCAGTGGCAGTTAGCTGGCTCAGTTACCGGTATTATGAAAGCTATTTCCTAAAACTGAAAGACAAGTTTACATAAAACACAACTCCATTTCTTTATCATTTTTTTGAGTGTATCTTTAACCCTGCTGTATGGCTGAACAAGTTGTTATATTAACACCCGTTTTTAACGATGGAGAATCACTGAATATTCTTCTGCATGAACTTGCCGTATCGCTGAAAGTATTCGGAGACTCAAAGTTTTCTGTATTGGTTGTAGATGACGGTTCCTCAGATAATCTTAACATCAAAGCCCCATCTCCTTTTTCGTTACAGATACTTCACCTGCAACGAAATATAGGGCACCAGAAAGCTATTGCCATTGGCCTGGCTTATATCAAAGAGAATTTACCCTGTGATAAAGTGCTGGTAATGGACAGCGACGGCGAAGACCGTCCTGAAGATGCAGTTGCTTTACTCCATAAGTCCGCAAATAATGGCGACAAAATCATTTTTGCACATCGAAAATCAAGGCAGGAAGGAAAAGGGTTCCGTTTCTTTTACAGGCTTTACAAGTTTGCCTTCAGGATACTGACCGGAGAAAAAATTGCGTTTGGCAATTTCCTGCTACTACCCAAAACACAACTTGACAAAGCGGTCTACTATAGCGAAATCTGGAACCATATTGCCGGAGGCATCATTAAAACCGGCTTACATTATACATCGATACATACCGACAGAGGTAAGCGATATGCAGGTAAGTCAAAAATGAACTTTCATTCATTATTGATTCATGGACTTGGTGCTATTGCTGTATTTATTGAGATAATTGCCAGTCGCCTTTTAATATTTTCTCTTGTATTGATTGGTATTTCCCTGCTGGCTATCCTGGCATTGGTTGGCATCAGAAGTTTCACTGACCTTGCTATTCCCGGATGGACATCAACCGTTGTCTCTGCCATGCTGATCATTTTATTACAAAGCTTTTTGCTTTCGCTTTTTACCATCTTTCTTTATCTCTCTTCGCAATCGCAACGCAAGTTTATTCCGGCCCGGCATTATAAAGATTATACAGGCACCGTTGAAACCATTCAGTAAATGACTGATTCATTCAAATACGAAGGTGATGAATTGGTGCTTTTTCAACATGCAAAGCATTGGAAAAAATATTTCAGCCGGCAAATAAAGCCCTTCATCAAAGGCAATGTGCTGGAAGTTGGTGCAGGAATTGGCGCAACCACCCTTTTGCTGAACGACGGTTCAGCAACTAAATGGCTTATGCTGGAACCTGATGAAAATATGTGTGCCGTGCTGAGAAGAAAAATTATCAACAAAGAATTACCCCAAAATTGTGAACTGCAAAATGGAACTATCAACGAAGTGGTTCCTGCTTTCGATACTATTATATATATTGACGTACTAGAGCATATACAATCGGATGCTGAAGAAATGAGAAAAGCAGCCGCCTTACTCAATAGAGATGGATATATTATAGTATTGTCACCAGCCTTTCAATCGCTATACAATCCTTTTGATAAAGCCATTGGTCATTACAGGCGATATACCAGAAGTATATTCAGAAAAATCACTCCGGAGGGCCTACAGTTTATAAGCAGCCGGTATTATGACACCGTTGGCTATTTCGCTGCACTAATAAATAAACTATTACTCCGTAAAAAATACCCGACACAAAAACAGGTTCTTTTCTGGGATAACTGGATGATACCCGTATCCAAACTGACTGACAAGCTGTTCTTTCACAGTTTTGGCAAAAGCGTAATCGGCGTCTGGAAGAAACCAGGTTAACATCTGGCTTTCTTTTGAGCCGCAACACATAGTTTTGTAAATATATTATGCAGAATAATCTTGAGGGAATTGAGTTTGACGAAGTAACTGACAGTAACGGCATAACCTATGCTGCTTTCAGGAGCAGCCTGCAACCCCGTTACTCAGTAGTCATTTTTGATATTTTAAAGGGTTATTTTTTTCTTTTCCTAATCACAGCAGTCAGTATTCTCCTTAACTACTATTTGCATAGCTTCTGGTGGTTGCTCGTACCAACAAGCAGCATTATTATTGGCTATACAGCTGCTTATCTGGCTTTGTTTATTCATGAGGCCGGGCATTTTAATATTCATCATGATAAAAAGATAAACGACCGCCTCGCTACTTTTTTTCTTTGCCTTCCATTTGGCTTGTCCATAAAATCTTATCGTAAGATACACTGGCAGCATCATCTTTATTTAGGAACGCCGCAGGATACGGAGGTCTCTTATTTTAATGCTCTCACTAAATTATTTTTACTGGAAACACTTACCGGGATCCACTTATTTAGAACAATTATTAAAAAAGAAAATAGCGAAGTCCTGACAAAAGAGCAAATCAGACAAAGCCGCTTAATGCTTGTAGCTGGTGCTGTTTTTCATCTTATTATTCTTGTAACAGCTTTTTTAACCGGCAACTGGCCATTTGCTATTACGTGGGTGCTTGGTTTTGGTATTTTCTTTCCCTTTTTTGCCACTATCCGGCAAATACTGGAACACCGGGATGAACTGGCCAACCATACAACTGATTTTTACAAACAGCCGCATGGGAAACTAAGCCGCTTGTTTGTGCATACTGTTCTAAGCAGTAGTTTTGGATCTGCAGGTTTCACCCGTCATATGATCCATCACTGGGATCCCCAGGTATCGTACACCCGTTTGAAAGATATTGAAGAATTTCTTCTGAAAAATACAAAGACTGCTGCTATAATAAAAGAATCGAAAACAACTTACTCTAAAGTATTTAAGAAATTATTTACCGCTCAATGAGTAAAGCTCCTGAATATTGCCCTGTTTGTGAAGACCATAATATCGACACCTGGAGTGTTGCGAAAGACTACGAATATTTTTCTGTTGAACAAGATTTCACTTATTATAAATGTGCCGGATGCAAGAGCATTTTCATTCATCCTGTTCCATCAGATCAATTAAAAAATATCTATCCTCCCAATTATTATTCGTTTGCAAATAAATCAAAGAACATTGTTACCCAAATAAAGGAGTGGCTGGACAAGAAATTTTTCAGAAAAATTTTAAAGCAGCTTGAAGCAGATGAGATAAGTGTACTTGACATTGGAGGCGGTACGGGTTGGATGCTTGATATACTGAAAAAAACCGATACCAGGATCAGTTTCACTCAACTGGTTGACATAGACGAGGAGGCAAGGAAAGCTGCAGAAGCAAACGGTCACTGCTATTATGAAGGAACCATAGAATCCTTTAGTACAGACAAAAAGTTTCATCTTATCCTGATGCTGAACCTTGTTGAACATATTGCCGACCCTTTAGCTGTTTTACAAAAAGCAGAATCGTTGCTTGTTAATGGAGGAATAATTGTAATAAAAACTCCTAACACCGAAAGCTGGGATGCCCGGATATATAAAAACTCGTATTGGGGCGGTTTGCATTGCCCGAGACATTGGATTATTTTCTCGGAGAAAAGTTTTCGGCTGTTACTACAATCAACTGCATTAAAAATTATAAAACTCAAATACACCCAAGGTGCTCCTTTTTGGGCTTTCAGCATCATTGCATCATTATACAGGAAAAAAATAGTTCGCATCTCCGCTAACAGGCCCATCATTTTTCATTGGTTGTTTGCACCCGTCAGCGCATTATTCGCAATATTTGATTTTATCCGAAGGCCTTTTGCAAAAACATCGCAAATGTTTATCATTCTTACAAAAGAAAGCTAACCTGCTTCATATTAGCCTTTGTTTGACATTTGCCCTAAAACTGATAGCTTTATAGCAAATTAGCCGCAGTTTTTACTTATGATGATCAGCATTGTTATACCGGTACTAAATGAAGAAGAACTGATTCAGGAATTATATGACCAGACATCAGCTGCATTGAATACTATTACCAGCGATTGGGAAGTTATTTGCGTTAATGACGGATCTAATGATAACACACTAAGTAAATTGATTAAGGTTCATGAAAAGGATCCCCGGTGGAAGATCATCAGCCTCTCAAAGAATTTTGGTCATCAGCCGGCAATATGGGCTGGGTTGAATTATGCCCAGGGAGATTATGTTGGCATTATGGATGGCGATTTGCAGGATGACCCTGTGCATTTCAGTAAATTTATAAAGGAGCTTTCACCTACAGTTGATATTGTATATGCTGTTCGTACAAAAAGAAAAGAAAATTTCATTAAACGAATCGCTTACGGCAGTTTTTACAGGCTAATGAAAAATGTATTTGGAGTAAAAGTTCCGCTTGATAGTGGTGATTTTTGCCTGATGAAGAAAAAAGTGACAGATGAAATGTTGACAATGCCTGAGCATAGTTTATTTATCAGGGGTATCCGTTCCTGGGTTGGCTTTAACCAAACGGGAATTACCTGCGAAAGGAATGAACGATTTAACGGACAACCAAAATACTCTACCCGCAAGTTGATGAAACTTGCCTACGATGGTATGTTCAGTTTCAGTGATTTTCCTATTAAATTCTTAGGAAGACTCGGTCTTGTAATTATTCTTGCCAGTATGGCTTATGCAGGATATATCATTACAAAGCGACTTATGTGGGGGCAGGTACCTGAAGGATTTACCACCCTCATAATTGTTATCCTGTTTTTTGGCGGTGTCCAGTTGGTAACTGTAAGAATACTTGGGGAATATTTACTTCGCATCTACAACGAAAGCCGCAAACGACCTCTTTATATCATCAGCAATAAATATGGAGAGCTGAAAAATTCCGGCCAATAAGAAACACAGACCGGTTTATCTATGAAACAAAATAGAAATACAGTTACAGATATTCTTTTACTTGTTATTGTAACTATCATTGCCTACCTGCCTGTTTCAACGTTTATCTTCAGCCTTAAGAATGACTCGTTGGTGCAATATCTACCCTATCGTTATCATTTGAGTGAATCTATACAACATGGCTACTTCCCTTTCTGGAGTCCTTATTTGTATACCGGATTCCCGATTCATGCTGATATGCAGGGAATGACATGGAATCCTATTGTACTTATTATATCAATATTTACCCGGTACAATATGTCCGTACTAGAGTTTGAGGTGATTATATACCTTATACTGGCAGCAATTGGCATGTATAGTCTGCTGAAATCATTTTCTCTAAACCGCATTATTTGTATTGTTGGGGGTATCAGTTATATGAGTTGCGGTTTTATTACCGGTAGTGCATCCGTCATCCCCTGGATATCCAGCGCCGCCTTTATTCCCTTTGTTCTTAAATACCTGAAAAAATTTCTGGAAAAACCCAGGTTAAAAAGTTCTTTATCATTTAGCATAAGCCTGAGCTTATTATTCCTTTGTGGCTATCCTACTTTCTTTATTTATACCAGCTATGCTATCCTTGTTATTCTATTATTCGCCGGAATAACACACTTTAAAGACAAAACATCACCAGTTAATACCAGAGCAATCGGCCTTCTTTTATTAGCCTTTTCTGTATTCTTATGCATTTGCAGTCCGGCAATAATTTCTTATTGGGAGTTTTTGCCCTATTATTCAAGAGGAACAGGCATTCCGGTTACAAAGGCAGCGCAGAATCCATTTACACCCTTTTCGTCCATCTCGTTTATCCTGCCAAATGCAGTAAACAAAGATCATGATTGGTTGAATACGGATCCAAGTATGAGAAACAGCTATGTTGGCTTTTTTGTTTTCCTGTTGTTCTGCCTTTCACTTTTTAGCAAACACACAAAATGGCAAAAATTAATACTGGGTATTACTATTTTCTCGTTCACACTAAGTCTTGGTTCATCAACACCACTGCATAAGTTATGCTATTCAATACTACCGCTTTTTGACACATTTCGTCACCCGGGCAATATCCGGCTTTTCACCTCCATTGGAATTATTATACTGGCTGCATTTTATGCAAATCACCTTTTACACAGTAAAGATGATTATACCAGGAAAAAACTTTTTGCTGTATTGTATGCTCTAATCACTGCTCTAGGCCTTCTATCGCTTTACTTTCTTTTTCAAACAGGCGTAAGAAATAACATTGCAGCCGCACTGCAAAACATAAAACAACCTAAAATATTCCTGGACGAATTTTCCTTTAATTCTTTCTTTCTCATACAATGCATTGCCCAAATCCTTTTTATTTCTGCGTTGATCATCCTGCTAAGAAAAAGCAGCATCCGTAAAGGAATAACTGCCGGACTATTTACCCTCAACTCTGTATTCTTTTGCTGGATTGCACTTCCATTTAATTTTGTATCGCAGGTAAAAACAAGTGCAGTCAATCAATATATAGAATCTTTTCCTAAGGGCTATCCAATACCAGCCATCGGCACCTCTGTCGAAGCTGCAGTTATTTCGGATTCCACAGATATTCCGGTGTATGGTTATCCAAATTTTTATTCAAAGAAAATAACAATACAGGATCATATCATAACACCAACACTTAACAAGGACTATGAGACCTTTTATACAAATCATAAATTGCGAAGATTAATGGATAACTATCCTGTTGCGTGGTTGAATGATACATTAGTTGACAAAATCCCCGACACTATAAGTGGTACAAAAAAATTTTCAATCTATCACACGGATAAGCCATTCATTCCGTCACTTCAGCCGGCAGCAGGGAATGGTCATATTAATATTATCAGATTCACACCAAATTCTTTTGCGCTGAAAATAAATTCACCTTCGCCTGCTTATATGAGCATCTTTCAGCAATACAATCATAATTGGAAAGCAAAGGTGAACGGCTCTGCAACACAGGTTTTTAAAACGAATATTGCTTTTATGAGTGTGCTGGTGCCGCAGGGTGAGAGTATTGTTGAGCTTGTTTACAAACCAGCCAGAGTAATTACTGCAATGTGGCTGTCATTAATAGTAATTCTTGGTATAGGCCTGCTGTATATTCTAACCGCTATTAAGACAAGAAAGCAATGATGAAAAAGAAAGCAAATAAATGGCTTTTTGCATTGGCCCTTACTATTCCAATGATAGCTTTCTTTGCCGGATATTTAATTAACTATAATCAAGATTACATCCCAACGGGGTTAATAATGGAGGACAATGGGCTTTACCTCTCCTATGCAAAACAGTATCTTGATGCAGATAAACTGAATTTATTCTATAATAACCCGTTCAACGATTCAGGAAATTATCCATCCATATATTTCCAGACACAAAGTATTTTACTTGCCTTAATGATGAAGACCGGGATCTCTGCCGGGTTTCTGATGATCATATTTGTTCTGCTATTTTCTTTTCTGTGTTTTCGCCTGGTCATTGAAATTTATGATACGCTGTTGCCGGAGAGTAAATTCCGGACACTTGGCATTATCTTATTCGCCTGGGGTGGCGGATTGCTGGCATTGTCTGGAATTCCTGTACATTTTATGCGGCCCGCTGACGGACAGGATATGTTTGACAGAATATTTCTACTCGATCCGGGATGGGGTTGGTGGGGATTAAACCTGGGCCGGTCTTTTTTTATAACCTGCGAAGCATTCTATCATTTTCTTTTCCTGCTTTCTGTTTTAATGATCCTGAAAAAGAAATGGAAGACGGCACTCCTGGGTATTTTTCTTCTTTCTATTTCACACCCCTTTACTGGTATTGAGTTGCTGAGTATTCTTGGAGCATGGTTATTTATCGAAAAGCTGGTTATAAAAAACAAGAATATTCCATGGTATTTTGCGATCGGATCCGGGCTTATCATGGCCTTTCATGTTTATTACTACTTGTATTACTTAAACCAGTTCCCGGATCACAAATCAGTTAGTGAACAATTCTCTGTCAATTGGCGACTTCGCTTTTTTAACATGATCCCGGCTTATGCAATAGTAGCGCCGCTTGCAGTTCTGAGTATTTTTAAATTCAGCAAGCCTAAACTGTTTTTTCAAAACAGTCACAACAGGCTTTTTTTATGCTGGCTCATTGTTGTATTGTTACTTGTCAACCATGAACTCTTTATGAAGCCCAGGCAGCCTATTCACTTTACAAGAGGATACGACTGGACCGGTTTCTTTTTATTGGGCTTGCCGGCAATACAACCAATTATTGAATACCTGAGGAGTATAAAAAGAGGCACAGTCGTATTAGGGCTATCGGTATGTCTTTTTCTTTCAGATAATTTCCTTTGGATCGTCAACTACATACGTTTTACGGATAAAACCAAATCGGTGATGTATATTTCCCCGGAACAAAAGCAGATACTTGATATTATAAAAGTGAAAGCAGATAATAAAACCCTTATGGTCAGCAGCGACTTTGACCTTTCACTTTTAAGCGCAGTGTATAGCAAAGCATATCCCTGGATATCCAATCCTTATACTACACCATTCTACAAACAAAAGAAAAAGGCTTATGATGATTTTATTGTAAGGGGCAAACCCGATAGTTCCTGGTCCGGAAGAAAAATAATTTTCGTCTTTAATAAGAAAGATAGTCTTGATAACCAGGCTGCTGGAAGAAACAACAACACAGTATTATTAAAAGAAACTGTCAGTTATAAAATTTTTACTACAGATTCATTATCCATTAAGTAAATCAGATCCTTTTACCTTTCATCGCTATACTGATGGCCTCGTCCATGAGCCTTTCAGCATAAGGCCTTGAAATTTCGTTTAGACTTTCTATACCTCTTTGAATCTCATCTTTACTCCCGGTTGTCAGCAGTCCGGAAAGTTGCTGAATGGCAGTTTCTGTCTCCGATAATTCCTGTTTGGTAAGGAATTCTTTATTCTTCCCAATAAATTGTGTTGTCGAGTCAATTATTTGCCTTGCTTCAGTTTGCGCTTCGACCAAAGCCCTTGTTTGCATATCATCCTTTGCATGAGTAATGGAATCCATCAGCATTTGCTCTACCTCCTGGTCCGTAAGTCCATATTGAGGTTTAACCTCTATACTTTGTTCAATGCCACTTCTGAGTTCCTTAGCTTTAACAACTAATATTCCATCGGCATTTACCAGGAACGACACTTCTACTTTTGGTAAACCAGCAGGCATTCCGGGGATGTTTGTAAGGTTAAACTCAGCCAGTTTACGATTATCTTTTACTAAATCCCTTTCTCCCTGGAAAACGGAAATTCGCATACTTCCCTGCCCATCTTTTTGCGTAGTGTATTGCCGCCCTGCCTTAGACGGTATTTTTGAATTGCGGGGTATCAATACATCCATTAATCCTCCCATAGTCTCAATACCCAGTGAAAGTGGTGTAATGTCCAGTAACAAAAAATCTTTGTTATTACCGGCCAGTATATCTGCCTGCACAGCGGCACCTAATGCCACTACTTCGTCCGGATTTAATTCATCATGAAGTTTTCTTTCGAAAAAACTACTGATGGTCTTTTTAACTAACGGAACTCTTGTTGATCCTCCTACCATTACCACTTCATCAATATCTGTAATGACCAAACCGGCATCATTCATGGCATTCCTGCAACATTGAATAGTTTTATCAACAAACGGTTTTATCAGATCCTCGAATTCATTCTTTGTTAAACTTAAATCATAACCAGCTACCTTACCGGTGAAAGAATCGCTTTGACTCAGGCTCTTCTTTGCTTCTTCTGCCTGTAATCTAAACTCCTGAGCAAGGCCTTTGTGAACCATCATTTCATCCTTTGTGATTCCTGTTTCCCTGGCCCAATACTCAGCAATAGTCCTGTCGAAATCATCACCGCCAAGATAAGTGTCACCATTAGTTGACAAGACTTCAAATATGCCGCCGCTTATCCGGAGAATTGAAATATCAAAAGTGCCGCCACCTAAATCATAAACCGCTACCGTTCTTGTTTCATCTTTACTCAGTCCCATTCCATAAGCAAGACTGGCAGCGGTTGGTTCATTCACAATTCTTAACACATCAAGACCAGCCAGTTTGCCGGCATCTCTTGTAGCCTGACGCTGTGCATCATTAAAGTAAGCCGGAACCGTTATCACTGCTTTGGTAACTGGTGTTTTTAAAATATGCTCAGCCCTGCTTTTCAATTCTCTTAAAATATAAGAGGATAGTTCCACCGGGGAGTAAAATTTTTCTCCTGCCTGAATTTTTACCAGGCTTTCAGCATTATCATCAATCACTTTATATGTAAAGAAAGAAGCCTGGTCTTTTACATCGCTGTAAGATTTACCCATTAAACGCTTTACGGAGAAAATGGTATTATGCGGCTCTGTGATCAGAAATTCTTTTGCCTTATCACCAACGGTAATTTCCCCGTTTTCCCCAAAATGAATCACAGAAGGAACCAGTGCTGCTCCGTCATGTTCTTTCAGCACTACCGGTTTTTTGGTATCAGGATGAATTATTGCAACAAGGCTGTTTGTAGTACCAAGATCAATACCCACAATCATTTCTTGTTGTTGCAAACTTCCGGTTGCTATGTTAATGCCAATTTTTGCCATGGGTGCAAAATTCGCCTATCAGTGGCGTAAAAAAAAGTCCTGCTGTGGCAGGACTTTTCGTATTTGGGAATAATTTGATTATCGCATCAGGTACATTTTACCGTATCCCTTATTAAAGTATTTATCTGTATTATCATCTTGCGCCTTATACTTGTCTAATGATTTGCCATTGAGGTTGGTAACCACCCGGTAGAGGTAAACCCCATTTGCCAGTTTCTGCCCATATTGGTCGGTTCCATCCCATTTAAATTCTGTGATGTTCCGGCCAATATGCAACGGCCCTAATTCATCTTTGGTGATCTCCCTGACTATCTTACCCGTAATTGTCATTATCTCGATTTTAATATTCTGTGGCACCTCGCTACCCGTTACAGTAAATACAAAGGCAGTTGATGTGGTGAATGGATTTGGATAGTTCAGCATATTTGAGATCATTGGCTTATTTATGACCTCAAAAAGCACCCTGTATTCAATATTATTGCTGCTGCCAGATGTATTATTACTCTTATCCTTTCCGGTCACAATCATTTCATATTCCCCATCCTCTTTAAAATAAGGTTTGAAATTAATAGAGGCGGTATTATCAGGATTCGGTGCCTGTCCTGCGGGATTGAACTGAACAGTATCATTATTAAAATAGAACCTGCGGAGGCTGCCATTTGGATAACGCACCTGAAGTGTAAGTAATGATGTATCATCTAATATCATCCATTTCGCTTCATCCTTTAATTTGATAAGGATATCCGGCTTAGATGAAACAATATCTCTGTTCAGGATATGGACGCCGTCAAATGTTACATCCATTAATGGATTCAGGCTATCTGGCTTCACATACAGATTACGGTATGCAAAGTTGTTGAAGTGATATTGCTCCAGTTGGTCATTATCAGGATTAGCTTCAATATACATGGTATTGATACCTGCCAGAGTATTTGTATTAACCAATGCGCCAATTTGCAAAGTGTCGTTGACAAGCAATGGTCGGCGTTTTGGTATTGGTATAATATGAGGTACATTATTCTTGTCAGTAATCACCATTTTTATCTTCAGGCTGTCAAAAGCTACATCGCTGACGTTCTTAAATGCCACCTTGAAATCCAGTGGTTCACCAATTTCGAGTGTATCTTTTACTTTCAAATATACATTTGGTGCAATAACACCTTCGGGAACCGGCGTATAAGTTAACCGCCAATAACGAAGCTGATATGGGGTAAAGTTAATTGAGTCAGCAGTCCTCATTCGCAGTTTCATATATGGATAGGCCGTTGCACTGGCAGAAGAAACATCGAAGTTTTGCTGAGCCGTGGTAATTCCATTGAACAACACATCCTCTGTTCCATCGGGCATTACACCTATCACATCTACAGTAGCCTTATCTCCCGTTACATCGCCACTGCCTCTCCATTTTAATTGTTTCCATTGTCTTGCAGGTCCGAATAATGGTGATGTAACGAACCCAACTGTGTCTATTGTAGGACAATCAACAGAAAGGGTTGGATTATCAGTCATTCCTTGACCTACGATCCATTGAGGTGTAAATGAGGGGTCATTTTTCTTATACACAAATGCAAAAGGCCTTGTTCTATAGAATGAATCAATACCAGTAAACCCATTATTCTTTAATGTATGATACAATGAGTTGCCAGAACCATAAAGTGTGGTATCATCTTTCCAGATATTGACAAAGGCTTCTGGGAAATTATAAATAGGATTAAGTGAGAAATTACGAACAGCTATATAAGAACCATTTGGAATAATATTATTCAGGAAACTCATGATTTTTCTTCTTCCGGCAGTATCGGTATACCTGTACTCGAAATTGAAATACCTCTCTTCATCATCCCGGCACTGATTAGCAGTACTTTCATACAACCCAAGTCCAAGTGTTGAAGGAGGATTACTCGGATCACCCGGTATGATTGTTTGATTTCTCCAGGGTCTGAATGAAACCGGGTCAAATACATTGATCACCAATGACGAATACCAACAACATAAACGAATAGAAGGTACTCCGTTGATAGCTATAGATAAGGCAGCTTCATTGACGGCACCACTGGTTATCCATGTACCTTGCCTGATGAACAGGTTATTGACAATCTGTCCAAACTTCGTAGTGCGGCTTGCAGAATCAAGCCTAACCCTGTCATATGTTGACTTAGTTTGCTGATAGAAATGCGATTGATTAAATCCTAAATCACTTGCGTTGGGGCCAGTTGGACTCAAGAAAATAAAGGAGGATTTGTTCCATACAGGCTGACCGCTATTCGGCACCGGCGCCACTCTCCAATAATATACAGTACTGTCTGTGAAAGCAACCCCTGGTGTAAATTCCAGCATACCACCAGCAGAGCTGATAGTGCGGCTGATTTTTGAAGAGGAATTAAAGAACTCAGTTGTATCCATCTCCATTATATACTGCTTCATTCCTGTGAAAGGATTAGCAGTTGATGCAATTAACTTAACGTCCTGTCTGTTTACGATAGCAAAGGTATAGGGATAAACAGGTCTCGCTTCGTCTTCATAGATGAAAACATCCTTTGTGATACAATTATTGCTTTCATACAATTCATCAACCACATTATCCGCATCAACACAAATGGATATTTTATTTAAGCCCTTATCCCTTGTTGGAACAATATCAATCGTATATGAAAGAGAGTCTATGTATCGTATACCAGGTATGGTGTCTCGTCTGATCACCTGTGTCGTCAGGTTAGGGAATGTTCTTTTTACTTCCACAACAATATTCTGGTTGATTGCTTTTCCTATATTCATGAACTTAGCATCCACCTTAAATTGAGTTTCTGCTACTGATATAAATGAAGGAGCGACTTTCACTAACTGATCTTCAATTACATAATCAGGTTTATTTGTTGACCCATCAAGCTTGAGGGCCGGATCGCCATGAATAGTAGTCTGTTCGCAATGGAAACGGGCATAATAATCGCTTTGAGTTGTCAGGTTATATACCTGCGTAATAGATTCGATCAGCAACTCCCCGATTGATTTCCCATAATGGGTGACAGAAGCAGCAGTATATGTACGGGTATTATAAATATCAAGATAATGCACAATACCAAAGTGTGTACTTGCTATAAAAGCAATAGAGCCTTTTTGATCTGCCAAAACAAATTTTTCAGATAATGTTTCTTTGGTAGTAAACCGGAGGGTGTTATAATTATAGAAATTTCCGGCATTACATCCCATCACTATCGTAACAGGGTATTTCCCGGTATTATTATATTGATCAGGATTGTCAAGATTGAACTCTAATGTGCTGGAAGAAGAGTGCCCAAAATAAGTCATCACACCGATACCTTCCTGGAATAAATTCTGCAACCGCTGGCTGCTGGCCTGTTCTACCGGGGCTGCTGACACCTTACTGAAGGTGTTTACATTAGCTCCATAAAATGTATCCGTAATGATTTCCCGGTACCTGTCCATATCGCTTGTCAATATAGCACCCAAGGCCCCGTCACTTGCGCCAATTACATGAGCTACATTTTTTAACCATGCTCTGTCACGGATCAATGGCGATGAAAATGCTTGTGCCTGTTCATACTGCACCAATTTCGCCAGATATAGAGATACCTCAGCTGGAGTAATAGCAGAAATTCGGCCGATTGGAACTTTAGGTATTTCATCGGCACCGGGTTCTGCAGTAAGCAAATTGTCAGATGCAGGCCAGCCAAATGTGGGAACAAAAGCAAGCCTGTCAATATCCGGATAGCTTTCAAATGTCCTGTACTGTTGATAGGTAAGCCCTTTACCAATAAGCAAAACGTTTTTAACAGGTGCACTGTATGTATTCCTTGCCCACCGGATAAAATTGCGGAGGGCCTGGGGGTTCTTTTTAATTCCCAGACCAAACTGATCCACCAGCTCTTCTACTGTATAAATTTTTGCATTATGACTACCACCTGCTGCCGAACTACGATAGTTCTTATAATCATTAACCGGGTTCGAACCGCCTGCTCCGGCCATTAATGCAGGGCTGGTAATAATAAGATAATTGCCCTGGTTCGCCGGCAAAGCATAATTAACAAAGTTGCGTTGCTGGAATGTTGTAACAGGTATGATAACGGAATTATATTGTGAGACGAGGAGCAATTTCCTTTCTGTAGCTGAGGGTTGAAGCACCACTTTTACCAAGGAAGGGTTACTGGTTACATCACAAATGTATCTTTTGCCATTAGTAAAATCATAAAGTACGGGGCTAACAGCGTTATAATTAAAATTGCTTATCTCCAGGTAATTCCCTGTTGCACTGGCAGGTAAAGTAAACTCAAACCGGTCTGCACCTCCAAAATTAAAAAGACGGGCATACACTAACTCTGATTGTGCCACCACCATCCTGTCGGTGCTGGATGTAATACAACGATTTGTTATGTCAATGTCAACCGAACCGGTATTTACAATAGCCCGGCTCACCGGAACTTCTGTCCTCACAATATCAAAGAAATCCATAGTAATGTTGCCCACTATCGCTCCATTGGCCTTTACTTCGATTGTTCTTGGATTCAATGCATTTCCGGCTGCGTTTATCTTAAATACAGGCTCCGGAGCATCAACCCCGGTGTATGGATAGAGATTTGGGTGGGGAATAGCCCTTGTCTGGTTAGTGGAAATGTCATAACTCGTAAAACCCTCTCCCTCATCGTACGCAGATGAATGAACATATTCACCTACAACTGCCGCATATCCTGGATTGATTTTCTCTTTAAAGTATTTTCCTTCAGTATGAATGAAATAAGGTTCAACCGGAATAGCAGTTGGCAAATTATTAGCGGTTGGTACAAACCGGGCATTCCCTCCTGATGGATTAACAGTAAGGAAAAAAGCAACTGTATCCGATTCAAGACTCCATTTTTGATTCAATTGATCTTCTGCTTCTTTATACAAAACACTATCGGGTCTGCCATCATTCATTTCGCCCCAGAATTCAATAAAATCGGCGCTGCTCAACGGTCCGGTTTGTACTGAAGTGTACAATGAAACCTGCTTTCCGTTTCTCCATAGCTGAAACTGCTCTGCAGGAGTGTTGCCAATACCAATTGAATTAAGTGTAGCCTGACTGATACGATAAAGCCCGGTAGTGTTTACCTTAAACTTATAATAAGTTTTGTTGTAGTCAATCCATTCGTTATTATAAACCTGCGCCTGGGCCAGCAAACCTGTAATAAGTAATAATGGAAGTAAAAATTTTTTCATTGAATCAAAGTTTATGAAGTACAGATTCAGTTAATTAATCTTTTTTATGGCTGACCATATTCAGTCGTAAAGAAAAAACATGGGTAAACAACGGGTTCGACTGATTGGCCAGGTTTGTAAAAGCATAATCAATAGTTACATTCGAAATTTTAAAGCCGGCCCCGGCACTTGGTTGATATATCCAGACTTTTTTCTGATTCACTGTATCGCCGTCTGACAATGCTTTCTGAAAATTATTAATTCCACCTCTGAGGAAAAAAACATCGTTGACATTTAATTCAAGTCCCAGTTTTGGATCAGCACTTACAGGGTTACTGCTAATCAGTGTATTCCGTTGCCCATCAAAAGTCACATCAACATTTGCTTCTGCAAGCAGGCTTGATTTTTTGCCCAGCTTAAACTCTCTGCCAACTCCTAAGACCAGCCTGGGAGCCGTAAGTTCAGTTGACTTAACCGGAATTTCATTGTTAGTGAGGTATAATACTTCCTTTTCTCTTTCGGTAAACGTAAAAGACCATGCGTTAAAAGTGCTGGTAATATCCCGACCGGCAATACCAAAA
>JBGAQD010000026.1:0-16492 GCA_044220915.1 Chitinophagaceae bacterium | reverse complement strand
ATTTGCCAACACTGCGGTGAATTACTTTGGCATTTACACCGAAATGCACATTCTTCTTTTCACTCTCTTTCAGTTTTTGTGCAAAAGAAAAAATGAAAGCATAATCTGCAGATGAAAAAGCCTGGATATTGTTATAGTTGAGGGAACCATCCGGTTCTACAAGAAACAAAGTATTCATGATATCATCCACCGCAAAACGAAGACCAGTGATTCCAATAGTTCTTTTGTTATTAGCGGTCGGCAGAGCAAGACCTACATAATCATATTTACCAATGCCGGCAAAATATTCGGCATGCATCAAGTTAAGTTGCGGATGATCTTTTATGCCAACCAAACCGGCAGGATTCCAGTATCCGGCAGTTCCGTCATTAACGGATGCGACCTGGGCACTACCCATAGCCAAACCCCTGGCTCCTGCTCCGATATTCAAAAACTCGTTGGAATATTTACGGAATTGTGCGGTGGCGGAAACTAAAGAAAGGGTTGTCAGCAGGGTTAGGTATAAGCGGTTCGTTTTCATTCATTGAATTTTCTAATAAGCAATGGTATAAGTTTAGCTTTCGGAATGTACGGAATGCTTGTAAAAATAGTCTTTAGGCCTGTAAAATCATAGGTTTGTGGAGCAAAAAGACTAATTACTGAAAACGAATTGATTAGAAAAATATTGCCTTATAGGGTTGCCTAAATCATTCTGCCTTACTTTTGTGGTTCTTTCGCCGAAGCTTCGGTATATAATCTGAAAATCACCGATTTACAAATGAACCTGATAGAAGAATTACGATGGAGAGGCATGATACAAGACATTATGCCCGGCACAGAAGAACAGTTAAACAAAGAAATGACGACCGGGTATATCGGCTTCGATCCTACTGCTGATAGTCTTCATATTGGAAGCTTAGTACCCATTCTTTTGCTTGTCCATTTTCAAAAAGCAGGACATAAACCCATTGCATTGGTTGGTGGTGCCACTGGCATGGTAGGCGATCCAAGCGGTAAAAGCGAAGAAAGAAACCTTTTGAGTGAAGAAGCTTTGCAAAAGAACGTAGCTGGTGTAAAAGCTCAGCTGGAAAAATTCCTTGACTTCAATGCAGCATTACCCAATGCAGCCGAAATGGCCAATAACTACGACTGGTTTAAAAATATTTCCTTTATCGATTTCCTCCGTGATGCTGGTAAACATATAACCGTCAACTATATGATGGCGAAGGATAGTGTAAAGAAAAGAATTGAAGGGGAAACAGGCATCAGCTATACTGAATTTGCTTACCAGATGATGCAGGGATACGATTTTTACTGGCTCTATCAGCATAAGAATTGCAAATTACAAATGGGTGGAAGTGACCAGTGGGGCAATATGACCACTGGCACAGAACTGATACGCCGTAAAGTTGCTGGTGAGGCTTTTGTATTTACCAATCCACTGATTACAAAAGCAGACGGTGGAAAATTTGGCAAAACAGAAAGCGGTAATGTATGGCTTGACCCGAACAGAACTTCTCCTTACCAGTTTTATCAATTCTGGCTGAATGCAAGTGATACAGATGCAGAAAAGTGGATAAAGATCTTCACTTTCCTGTCAAAAGATGCGATTGACATGCTAATACATGAGCACAAAATGAATCCGGCAGAAAGGGTGTTACAAAAAACATTGGCTCAGGAAATAACCACTTTTGTTCATGGGAAAGAAGAATACAATAAAGCGGTTGAGACCACTCAAAAATTGTTTGCTAACCAAAATGCACCTGCAGAGAGCCTGAGTGCAGAAGATCTGGAAGGAATGGAAGGTGTTGTAAAAATTGATTTTTCTAAAGAGAAACTGCTGTCCGGTATTGACGTAGTCTCATTCCTGGCAGAAACAAATATTCTCCCCAGCAAGGGAGAAGCAAGAAAATTGATACAAGGTGGCGGTGTCAGTATCAATAGAAGAAAAGTCGAAACGGTTGATTTTAGAATAGATGCCGGTCTTTTACTTCATAATAAATACTTACTGGCTCAAAAAGGAAAAAAGAATTATTATCTTATTTTTTGTGATTGACACATCATTCAATCACTTTCAGGATCTTAATGGCGATCCCCATTTTTTGATTGTAGAATAGATATACTCCCGCAGACATATCCGTCATGTCAATATATGCTGTACTTCCATTGATGATGAATCGTTCTATTGGCTCCCCTTTACTATTGAGTAAAATGAATTCCTCCTTCAAGAGTGCTTTATTGAATAGGACCCTTGCATGTGTCATCACCGGGTTAGGAAAAACAAATGATTGATTCTTGTTTGCATAGCAGCGAATTAAAATAACAGAAATAAGAGAGGATTTTCCATTGATATCGATCTGTTTTAACCGGTAAAAATATTTTTCTGCCACCAACTGGTCATCAATAAATTGATAATACCGGATCGTATTACTATTTCCTGCAGCATTCACCTGCCCGATCTTTTCAAACTGTAATCCATCTGTGCTTCTTTCAATTTCAAATTGAAGGCTATTGATCTCGCTTACAGTTTTCCAGGAAAGAATATTCATATTTCCTTTGGCTGTTCCTGCAATATCTACCAACCCAACCAGTAATGGGAAAGAGGCAAACTCATAAGCTCCTATATCCACAATGCTGTTCATCACCCTTGTAAAATTGCGGATATCAGCTGCTGGGACACCCGTATTATCACCTGCATCAATACCAACCGAACTTAATTGCAGTTGCAATCCGTCATCGTTGGTAAGCCAACAATTATCTGTACCATCGGCATCTGCTATGTTTAAAAAAGAAGGAACGATGAAGATATTTCCCGTTCCCGGCCCGCTGATGGTATGAGGCGGGTTTTGATTTGATATATCAATAACGGTATAGGTTGCAGAAAAACCTGCTCCGCCTAATGTATAAAACTGCGGGCCGGTGCCCGAAGCGGTGTTGTTCCAAAAAACACTATTGCGAATAAAAGGTGTGGCAGTGCCGGAATTCCCGCCGCCGGTATTAGTACGATCGCATACCAGGCCACCACCATCAGCGGATGAGTTGTTTACAAAAACTGAATTTAAAATCGTTGGACTTGCATTACCATTACCACCACCCCAGCAATACATGGCCCCTGCCCTTTGCACAGCCGTATTATTGTAAAATATACAATTGGTGAGAGAAGGGCTTGTGTTACCGCTGTATCCAAAATTGTCCATACCACCACCACCGATTGTGGCTGTATTTTGGTAAAAAATACAATTGGTAATAACAGGGTTGGCATTGCCGGTATTAAAGCCATTGTTGAACATGCCTCCGCCAAATACAGCAGTGTTACTTGTGAACAAACAATTTCGGATAGTTGGGCTGCAGGTACCGCCGTTAGATGCAAGGTTCATGATACCGCCGCCATGGCTGCGGCTGTCATTACCCGCCACATCAAAATTGGCATTGCCTCCGGTAATGGTAAAGCCATCCAATATAGCTGTATTGTTTAAACTGCTGTTGCTGACAACATGATAACTGTTATCAGCATTGCCGGGTGCACCAATTTCTGCACTTAATATGGAGCTGAAGCCGCAGGTAAATATTCGTTGTGATAAAACGGTTTCAGTTCCGATAAAGCTGCCATAGATGGCAACGCCATTCAACATGCTGAAGTAAATGCTGCGGCTTGCTAGTGTTGTTGTAAAGTAAGTGCCTGCCAACACCCACACTTCATCACCCGGTGCAGATGCATTGATCGCAGCCTGCAGGGATGTGCCAGGAAAGGCATTGGCCCAACTGTTGCCATTTTGTAAACCGGCGCCGGATGGTGTAACATAATGTGTAATTGAATGTGCAGATATAACAAAGAACAAGGAAATAAAAAGGAAACTGAATCTCATAGTATTTTTATAGGACGGTATTTTATTTTATTTTTGATTTAAGCAATTCCAGCTCTTTCAAAATGTTTTCAAACTGAATTTGCAACTGAATATTTTTCCTGGTTTGTTCTTCAATTATTTTTTGTTGCTCCTGTACAGCCTTTACCAGCGGCACAACAAACTCAGCGTAACGGATACCGTAAGGGCTTTTATCGTTGGCAGGTACATCTATCCCGCTAAAAAGAAAACCTAATTGCTTTGCCGCCGCTTCCACTTCCTGGGCGATAAAACCTGTATGTTGAATGCCCTGCTGATAACCGGGTTTATCCGATTCAATTTTTTCCCCGCGGCTTTCTTTTATCTTTCTTATTTCATCAGCACCAATAAACCGGTTAAGTGCAATAATATCTGTTGTGTAAGAAACAGGGCGGAGCTTTAAAATGAAATCAAGTCCGGGAATATTTTCTATAACATTTTTTTTGAAGCGGCCATCCGAAAAAGTAGTCCAGCCTACCTGCCCGCCGATGGAAGTAACATTGGTGTTACCAACCCGAACCCTGTCACTGCCGGTTACTATTGCGCCATTTCCAATAGACATTGCATTATCGTAAGTGTTTGCGTTTGACTCGCTATTATACCCCAAAAAAGTACAACCACTCCAGTTACTGAATGCGCTTCCGGCGCTATAGCCAAGTGCTGTCAGGTTATCGGCCCCCGAGTCAAACAAAGTATACATTCCGATACCTGTGTTAAAACTGCCTGTGTTTATAAACTGCAATGCGTAAGAGCCCATTGCTACATTATAGTTGCCCGAAAGGTTATTCCTTAAGGCTTGATGCCCGACAGCAGTGTTATGATTACCAATATTAAATTCAGCAGAGGCTGCGCCACCCATATAAGCTTCATAACCGATGGCGGTATTAAAATTTGTAAAAGGAACATTGCTGTTGTTGTATAAGGCCAGTGCATTGTACCCGATAGCTGTACCATTACTGCCAGCCACGTTCTCCCGCAGGGCATAAACTCCATACGCCGTATTCCTGCTTCCGGTAGAACTAAACCTCATTGTGTTGGCCCCGCTTGCCGTATTATCTTCCCCCGTTGTATTGCTGTTTAATGTTTGCCAGCCAGTGGAAGTATTCTGGCTGCCGGTACTATTGTCGTTTAGAGAAAGATATCCAAACCCCGTATTTCTATTTCCGGTACTGTTTGTATAAAGAGAATGGTAGCCCATTGCAGTATTATAATCGCCAGAACTGTTGCTGTACAAGGCCTGGTAGCCGGTAGCGCTGTTGCCAACGCCGGTATTGGCTGATGCACTCACAGAACCTCTTAATGCTTCATAGCCAAAGGCTGCATTTGTATTGGTAAAAGATGTAGCCTGGTTGTTGACTAATGACATAGCCCCGTAACCAAAAGCAGTTCCGTTATTGCCAGCCTGGTTGGATAGCAATGCAGATGCCCCATAAGCTGTATTACGGTCTCCATCCGCATTATTGAATAATGATTGAAAGCCAGAGGCTGTATTGTTTAACCCGGTTGTATTATCGTTCAGCGACTGGTAACCGATAGCAGTGTTGTTATCGCCGCCTGTATTAGAAATAAGAGTACTCCGGCCATAGGCCGTATTATTAAAACCTGTGCTGTTATTCAGCATAGTCTGATATCCAATTGCCGTATTGCCTGTGCCGGTATTGCTTGCAGGAATTAAAGAGCCCCGCAATGCCTGATAGCCCACCGCAATATTTGTATTAGAAAACGAACCGGAGGCGCTGTTAGTATATTGCATGGCTTGATAGCCGATTGCCGTTGCATTATCACCCGCATTATTGGATTGTAAAGCCTCCCGGCCGAGAGCTGTATTATTAGCTCCGGTTGTATTTGAATCTGCAGAAAAACTACCAAAAAATGAATTGCCTGTTGCGCCATTCACTGCTTCATTAAAACGACCAGTATTCGAACCGACAAAACTATTGCTGCTATTATCTGAATGGAGCCATAAAAGATCTGAACCCGAACTATTGCGTAGTTTTATCAATGGATTACTATTCGACTGTGTTGCATTCGCATCTACCAGAAGTTGTGATACATCGGCTGAACCTTTTACCTGCAACTTAGCCAAAGGTGTCGTTGTACCAATACCTACATTCTGAGAAATTCCTTCCAACGAAATAAATATCAGGGCGAGGTTCAGAAGTATTCTGGTTCTCATGCTATCAATAATTATGACCCTCAAAATATTTTAAATAAAAGGCCTATATCCGGCCTTTCAACAAACGGAAAGAATTTTTCAACGAAATGCTATTTCGAAATGATCTTTCCGCTGGCAACCAATGCCACAAAAGCATCTCTTTGATTCCGGCTGATGGGGAGTTCATGCTTATCGATACTGACCGTAAAGGCTTCGATGGTGCTGATAGCTTTAATATTAACGATATAAGAGCGGTGAATGCGATAAAATTTTCCGGAAGGAAGTTTTTCCTCAAGACCTGAAATAGTATGATATGTTATGACAGACCTTTCTTTCGTTACGATCTTAACATACTCTTTCAATGCTTCAATGAATAGTATCTCTTCAAAGAATATTTTAGTTAATCCGCCATCGGCCTTTACAAAAAAGAAATCCCCGCTTTCTTTTGCCGTATCATTTGTCTTATTGATTGGGGAACGTAAAAATTTCCAGGCTTTATTGACGGAGAGTAGAAATCGTTCTATCGCAATGGGTTTTAATAAATAATCAATAGCATTGGCCTCAAATCCCTCCATGGCATGCTCCCGGTAAGCCGTGGTGAAAATCACTGCCGGCGGATTCGTCATTGCTTTCAGAAACTGGAATCCGGTAAGACCCGGCATATTGATATCCAAAAAAACCAACTCAACGGGTTGAGTAGTAATTCCTTTCAATGCATCCTTTGCATTCTTATAATTTCCCTGCAACAATAATCGGTCATCCTGGTTCACAAAATCTTCCAGGATATTACGGGCAATGGGCTCGTCATCAATTACAGCACAGCTGATCTTTTTCATGACAGATTCAGTTTTAAAGTTACTGAAAACCGGTTGTCCCCGTGCAGCATTTCAATATCATACTTACCCTCGTACTGCAGGTTCAGAATATGTTTTACACTATTGATGCCAATACCCTGCGCCGGAACCATTCCATAAAAACTGTTCTCAACCCGGAACAAAAGTTCATTACCATCAATAACCATATTTACCCTCATCCAGTTTCTCTCAGATTTTTCTTTCATTCCATGTTTAAAAGCATTCTCTACAAATTGTATCAGCAATAAGGGCAAAATAGACTGGCCATTTGGCCGGCCATCCACTTTCATTTCTATAACTGTATTTTTTTCATACCGCAGTTTTTCCAGCTCTATATAACTTTCCAGAAATACAATTTCCTGCCAGAGCAATACCTTGGGTTGATTGCAATCCACAATTACATATTGCATGATGCCGGACAATTGGCTGAGGGCAACAGTAAGTCGGGGACTGTTGATACGGGAAAGACCGTATAGATTATTCAGTGTATTAAAATAAAAATGAGGGCTTAGTTGCTGCTTCAGCAGGTTCAGCTGCATGTCCTTGTTAAGAACCGCTAATTGTATCCGTTGTTGTGCGGCTCTCCGGTAATCAAAATAAAATTTCAATACATAAAAAGCGGACAGTTTCAGCACATACTTTCCGATATCAAACCATGACCCATATACAACATGGTCAAATGAAAAATATCTTTTTATATCACCCATTAAGAACTCTATCCTGGAGTTAAGTACAAAATAGAGCATTCCGGTAGTGAGAAAATAGTACAGCAGGAAAATGAGAATATTACCAGCTACGATCATCCATAATGACCGGTAATAAAAATAACCCAGTCCATACCATAGCATGGCGGTAAGTAAAAGGTTAGTAAGATACTGCCAGATATAGAATGGCAGCGGCAACACACATTTTTTGCATTGTGAATAAGTGATGGCATAAGTAATAATCAGGAACAAAACTTCTGCAACTGCATACACAACAAAGGCCCTGAGCCAGTATCTTTTGCTGTTCACGCCGGTGAATTCCCATTTGTTTATATCATTCGTTTCATGTTTCATCTAACTCCAAGCGAAGGTTGAATCCTTTTTCAGTTGAATATTCAGCAAAAAACTTTTTCGGGTATAATTCATTCAGCAAGGCTGAAGCGGCTGGTTTTACATTCGATCCGTTTGCAGAAAAGTAAAGTTTAGTTTGTATGAATTTCATCCTGATCCGGCAAGTAGTATTCACAGAACCCTGCCCGTTTAATACCATATCATCTACCAGTTCTGCCAGCAACAACGGCGCTATTTTTAATTTTTCATACCCGCTTTCGTATTCCAGTTCAATTTGTACTTTATTCTCCGGGTGTTGATTTATTAGTTGTATGTAATTATTGAGAAACTGGATTTCTTTTTTCATTTCTATTAGCGGTTCCCTTGCTTCATAAATAACATACTCCATTACCTTTGCCAGCTGCAGTATGGGTTCTGTGGCATTTGAAGGTTGGGTTGCCGCCGATTGTTGCAGTTGCTTAATCGTTTTAAAATAAAAGGAGGGATTCAGGTGCCACTTAAGCAGTTTTAACTGCAATTCTTTATTGAATACGGCCAGTTCAATTCTTTTTTGCTCCTCCCTTTTGTAGTTATAAAAATAATTAGCAAGGTAAAACCAGGAAAGACGAAAAGCATGCTTAAGAATCTGGTAATTGAGAATGGAATAATGTTTACTGCTGTCAATGGTCGGTCCCTGCACATTATTACCAGGCTGTGTAATGTCCAGGAGGTTATTATACAAAACAGCGATCAACTCCTGTACCGGGCCAAACCAAAAATAACCATATGCAAAAAAAAATGCAATATTGACTACTACCTGCAAGATGACCTTTTGGTTCCTAACCGACCATGCCACCCACCAAACAGGCCAAATTAAAAGGCAGTGGAAGAACCACATTATCAGGTGATACTCCAGG
Organism: Chitinophagaceae bacterium; assembly: GCA_044220915.1. Classification (GTDB taxonomy): domain Bacteria; phylum Bacteroidota; class Bacteroidia; order Chitinophagales; family Chitinophagaceae; genus JJ008. Next base: position 7,672 of record JBGAQD010000026.1, on the reverse strand, counting down.
TTGCTGCCCCCGTCAGTTCCAAATGTATTAAACAGGAAATAAAATAGTAACTGCACAAAGGCTTCAGCCATTGCATACAATGCAAAAACTTTTATCCAGTACCTGGCTTCAGTTTTATAGTGAAATGGCCATAGCATTAACCGGGCTAAAGTTAACAACATAGCCTGCAGCAATTAAATCGTCCCGGCATTATTCAATAAAAGCATGAAATTTTTCAACAAAGGGAGATTTGGCCCTGCATGAAAAAAAATGTAATAAAAATCATTTAAGGCCTACAAGTGCCTCCCACATTTCATCAGCCAGTAATTGATTGCCTTTGTCATTCATGTGGACCCTGTCATAAGTAAGTATGTCTTTTTCTTTATTGTCCGGGTTGTTGTTTTTCAGGTAGTCAAGAAACTTCTTACGCAGATCTATTAATGGCAGGCTGTTTTTCTTTGAAAGGTCACGGATGATATTGCTGTAACGGTTCAGGTCTCCATCCAGCGGATTGCTCATATCTGTTTTCTCACCCACAACGGCTGGAGTACATAATACAACTTTGATATTTTTATCCTTAAGCTTTTTAATAATTGCCTGGTAAAATTTTTCAAATTTATCCGCATCGGTACCCGTTCCTAAAAGTGTTTTATGCCAAACATCATTCACTCCTACATATATCACCACCACATCCGGGTTTTTGCTCAGCACATCATCCTCCAGTCTGAGGTATAAATCATAAACTTTGTTGCCGCTGATGCCCGAACCGATCAACTCATACTGGTCATCCTTCTTCTCTTTCTTCAGCATGCTGTCCATTTTCAGGATATAGCCCACATACTTATCCCTTTTAACTCCTAATTCAGTAATAGAATCACCAAAGAAAATAACCTTTGTTTTCTTCTGAGGGGTAAATGCACAAGAAAGGAATAGAACGGTGGAAATAAATAAAAGCTTCTTCATGTTAATAGGTTATTTCATAAAAATACAAAAGCACCCGGATTAACAGATGCTTATTTACTACTGCAGGGTTGCCTTGTTAAATAACTTTAAATCAAAATCCTACTCCACATCCACCTGTTTCCTGATTACTGATCCATCACTGGCTTCAGGCAGGTATTTTCTTTCTTTGATAAGAAAGCCGTTTCCTTTTTCACAAAAATGCACTTTCAGGTTTTCAATACTAATGGGGTTACCATCGGGTATGTCTGCAATATTAGAATGCAGGATATCATGTCCATCAATAATAACCACCAGTCCGCTTCCAATTGCTTCCATTTTATTCCCCTCAGTGATAAGCATACCGGTATCTTCCCCTAAACCAATTCCGATACAACCTGGATTAGCGGCCACAGCTTGTGCAAGCCTGCCAAACCTTCCTCTTTTCTCAAAATGGGAATCAATGATAACTGAATTTAAAAATCCTAATCCTGTTGTAATTTTTACTTCTCCTTTCAAATGTGCCCTGGCAGCATTGCCTTCATAGATCATGGTATTGCTCATGGCCATAGCCCCGGCACTGGTTCCGGCAATGAGGAAATTTTCCTCTTTATACCTTCTCTTTAAAATGCTGAGAAATTCTGTTCCACCGTCTGTTGCACTTAACCGGAGCTGATTGCCCCCGCTGAACATTACGGCATCACATCGGCGGATTCGTTCAATATATTCTTCACTCATCGCATCCTGGCGGGTGCGGATATGCATAACACCAATATTGGTGCACCCGATCTTTCCAAAAGCGTTAAGATAATTCTCTCCCACTTCATAAGGAATCATGGAAGCAGTGGTAATAACCTCAATGCGGGCAGCTATCCCACCTGCCTCTTCTACCACCCGGCGAAGAATACCAAGTTCAAAAAAATTAAGATTGTTGCGTTGAAAGCCATCCACTTCTAATTCTGTGCCTTTGTGTTCGGCTCCTCCTATCGCAATCAGTTTTCCTTTCGGATTACTCATTCATTGGGGTTTGATTACAGACAAATGTAACAGAAAAATAATTTAATACTTATTCGAAACTCCTTTGAATGTGGAAATGTGGGAAAAACAAGTCAGGTCTTTGCTGCAAGCCTGTCTTTCAGCAGGTATACAATTACCCCGATCACCGCCAACAAACTGCCCCATAGAGCAAACCACCCGGTAGAAAAAAATAAGAACAACCAGATAAGAATAGAAACGATGACCGGTAAAGGAAACAACCACATTTTAAAGGGTAGGTTTTCCGTACCAATTTTTTTACGAAGTAGTGAAACACCAACTCCCTGCCCGATAAATTGCACAATAATCCGCATAGCCAAAATAGAGCTGATAACATCACCCAATCTCATAAACAGACTAAATACAAACCCTATTGAACACAGAACGATCAGGGAAACGTAAGGAAATTTTTTAGTGGGATGCAGCTTGGCAAATGGTTTAAAGAAATTTCCATCCACAGCAGCTGCATATGGCACTCTTGAATATCCCAGTACCACAGCAAACAAAGACGAGAATGCAATGCATAATATGAGTATTGTTACAAATATACCTGCCTGGTGACCATATAGTTGCTCCATGAAAGAACTTACTAAATACTTGTCATCTTTATTTACAGATTGCCAGGGCATCACTCCCAGCACACTTATATTCATCAGCAGGTATAAGGTGGCTATGCCAATAATTGAAATAAAAATACTTCTTGGAATATTCTTTCCTGGATTTTTTATCTCGCCACCAAGATGGCATACGTTGTAATAACCTAAATAAGCATACACTGTTTTTACCGATGCCTGCCCGATAGCTGCCCAAAAAGCTAAGGTGAAAAATGATTCGTTGCCTGTTGGCATCAGCTTTATGCTCTGCTGCTGGTTTGTCAATCCGCTGATGATGATCCAGATGATAGTAAGCACAACTATACTCCCCATCACTACTGAGATCTTTCCGATGGTTTCTATTTTTCTGTATAGCAATAAAAAAACAAGAATGACCAGCCCTCCTGATACAACTTTTTGCTGCCAAACCTCCAGGGGAACAATATAAGTAAGGTATTGAGCAAAGCCAATAGCTGCGGAAGCTACGACCAGTGGAGCTTGTATGGACGTTTGCCACACAAATAAAAAACTCATCAGCTTACCTCCTTTCTCTCCAAAAGCAATACGATGAAAATTATATGTACCCCCGGCCAAAGGATATTTTGCGCCAAGTTCACTCCAGATCATGGCATCCATAAAAGCGGTGAAAGCACCAAATATCCAGGCCCAGATAAACAGACCGTTATTGAACTGGGCAACCACAAACGGCATTACCACAAACGGACCGATACCTACCATATCTATCATGTTGATAGACGTGGCCTGAAGGAGATTTATTTTGCGGTTAGTAAGGTGTGTGGGCATGAAAGCAGTTGGTTCAGACTGTAATTTAAATTGCTTTCAGCATAACAGGAGAACAGATTGTTTTTAATATTTCGAAATCGGAATACAATTTAGCTTTTCGCAAATGCAGTTATCCCCTCCACCAGCACATCCAGATTTTTCGTTGTAGTGTAAACATTCGGTGTTATCCTTACCCCAACAATATTTTCCCAGGTAATGGCTACGGTATGCACTTTATATTTATCCAGCAAGTATGAATCGAGTTCTCCTGGTTTTTTCCCTTCTACTCCCACATTACCAATTGCACAGCCCCATTGAGGAAGCAGGGAAGTATTCAGTCTCACTTTAGGAATGTCTTTTACTTTTTCCATCCAGTAGTTCTTGAGATAATGTAGCCGCTTTTCTTTTCTTTCAATACCAATCATATCATGAAACTCAATGGCCTTACCGATGGCCTGTTCAATAAAAAATGGCCGGGTACCCAGATTTTCAAATTTCCTGATATCGTCTTTTAAGGGATTTTCGCTGGTGGCAAATAGGGGATACAAGTTTTTAATTTTTTCTTTTTTTACATACAACATACCCGTACCAATGGGTGCATACAACCATTTGTGAAGGCTGGCAGCAAAATAATCAGCACCGAGGTCCGGCACTTTAAAATTGAAATGAGCAAAGCTATGAGCTCCATCCACCACCACTTCAATTCCTCTTTTATGTGCTTCCGTGGCAATTTTCTTTACTGGCAGAATCTGGCCGTTCCAGTTGATGATATGTGTAACATGCACCACTTTGGTCTTAGCAGTAAATGCCTTCACATATTGCTGCACCAGGTAATCCTCATCTTCACTCGGCAAGTCGAGGTTTATCCAAACCATTTTTATCCCATCCCGCATTTCCCGTTGGTTGTAGGCATTGATCATGTTTGGATAATCCTGTTTTGCTGCCACCACTTCGTCCCCGGGTTTCAATTGCAGGCCGAATATGACTGTTTCCAACCCTTCTGACGAATTACGATTGATAGCAATTTCCTCCGCCGAGCATCCCGCAATGGCTGCCAGACTTTTCCTGAGGGGTTCCCTACCCTTATCCAACTCTCTCCACATATAAAAACTGGGGGCCTCGTTACAGAGGTCGTAATATCTTTTCATAGCATCCTGCACTGTTTTTGGGGCCGGGCTTACACCACCATTATTCAGGTTAATTAAATAAGGAGATACCGTAAATGATTGCTGTATGTAATACCAGAAATCTTCTTCACTTGCCAGGTCATCCGGGGATATTCCGTCCGCTTCTTTCAAAGCAGTTTCAAGATTTCTGCTCCATGCCGGTTTAGCAAAGGTTGATAGAAATGCAGTGGCGGAGAAGATTCCTGCCTTCTGCAAAAAACGACGGCGATTGCTGGTGTCCATAAAAGATTTTTCTAAATGTACTGAAATTCAACATGTGTTCTGCACCATTCAGCACATCTCTTTCAGGTACATGACAGGTTACAAATATTGGCTACCTGATTAAAAAAAACTAACTTCCAACCTCAACAACTCGTTTTATGAAAATACTTGAGATCAAAGTGCTGAAAGGTCCCAATTACTGGAGTGTTCGCCGTACCAAACTGATACAAATGAAGCTGGACCTGGAGGAAAAAGAGAATATGCCCACGAATAAGATTCCGGGATTCAGGGAGCGACTTGAAAAACTACTTCCCTCTTTATATGAACATCGCTGCAGTGTGGGCAAACCCGGCGGTTTTTTTGAACGGGTGGATGAAGGCACCTGGATGGGACATGTAATAGAACACATTGCATTGGAAATTCAGACACTGGCCGGAATGGATACCGGTTTTGGAAGAACAAGAACACCGGATGGAGAAAAGGAAGGTGTCTATTATGTTGTCTTCAGTTACATGGAAGAAGATGCAGGACTTTATGCGGCAAAAGCAGCCGTTCGTATTGCTCAGTCATTAATTGATGGAACTGAATATGATCTGGCAAATGACATTCAGCAGATGCGTGTAATAAGGGAAGATACCAGATTGGGGCCATCCACCGGTTGCATTGTGGAAGAAGCGGCTAAAAGAGGCATCCCTTATATCAGGTTAAATAAAGCAAGCCTGGTGCAATTGGGTTATGGGGTAAACCAAAAACGTATCCGGGCAACAATTGCTTCCACCACATCGAATATTGCAGTAGATATTGCCTGTGATAAAGAAGAAACTAAAATGCTGCTCGAAGCCGCAGAAATTCCTGTTCCGAGAGGAACAGTAATACGAACTGAGGTCGGCCTTGATGAAGCAATAGAAAAATTTGGTTACCCGTTGGTTATAAAACCGATCGATGGCAATCACGGCAAGGGGAACACCACTAACATTACTAACCGGGAACAGGCTCTTAAAGCATTTGAGGCTGCAAAAGCTTACAGCCGGAGTGTGATTATCGAAAGATTTATTACCGGCTACGATTTTCGTTGCCTTGTTATCAATAATAAATTTATTTGTGCTGCTTTAAGGACCCCGGCCTCAGTGGTTGGTGATGGAGTGCATACTATTCAATGGCTGATAGAAGAAACCAATAAAGACCCCCGTCGTGGTTTCGGTCATGAAAAAGTTTTAACACAAATCACCATCGATCAGTTCACTCAAAAAATGTTGGATGATGCAGAAATAACATTAGAGCATATTCCTTCAAAAGGGGAAAGAGTAATGCTGAAACCAACTGCCAACCTTTCTACGGGAGGTACATCAACCGATGTGACAGATGAAGTGCATCCTGCCAATGTCTTCATGTTTGAACGTATTGCCAGGATCATCGGTCTTGATATTTGCGGCATTGATGTGATGGCAACTGATCTGAGAACTCCTGTTGCCGAAAATGGCGGAGCAATATTAGAAGTAAATGCAGCCCCGGGATTCAGAATGCATATCGACCCATCCGAAGGACTGCCCAGAAATGTGGCGGAACCCGTTGTTGATATGCTTTTTCCGAAAGGAAGTGCCGGCAGAATACCCATTATCGCCATTACCGGCACAAATGGTAAAACAACTACAACAAGGTTGACGGCGCATATTGCAAAAAGTGCAGGGAAAAAAGTTGGTTATACAACATCTGATGGTGTATACATACAAAACCAACTGATGATGAAAGGAGATTGCACCGGGCCTGTCTCATCAACTTTTGTATTAAAGGATCCGACTGTTGATTTTGCGGTGCTTGAATGTGCCCGGGGTGGTATTCTGAAATCAGGATTGGCATTTCAAAATTGTGAAGTGGCGGTAGTTACCAATGTGGCTGCTGACCATATCGGACTAGGCGGTATTAATACCGTGGAAGCAATGGCAAAAGTAAAAGCGGTGGTACCGGAAACTGTTTTCCCGCATGGGTATGCGGTACTGAACGCCGATGACGACCTGGTATATGCTATGAAAAAAGATCTGAAATGCAACATTGCTTTATTCAGCATGGATGAAAACAATCCGAGGATCAAAGACCATAGTGCAGGAAACGGATTAGCCTGTGTATATGAAAACGGTTACGTTACTATTATGAAAGGAAATTGGAAGATAAGAGTATTGCCTGCCAGAGACATTCCGCTAACCTACGAAGCCAAAGCGGTACATAATATCAATAACTGTTTACCGGCAGTACTTTCTGCCTATTTATTCCGTGACATTACAATTGACGATATCAGAACAGGTTTACAGACATTTATACCCAGTGAAAGTTTGACCCCGGGTCGTTTGAATTTCTTCCACTTCAAACATTTTACCATGCTGGCCGATTTTGCCCACAACCCGCATGGCCTGAAATTGCTGTGTGATTTTGTCAGCAAATTAGATTATCCTACCCGAATAGGCGTCATCAGTGGAACCGGCGACAGAAGAGATGAGGACATCCGTGAACTGGGTGAAATTTCTGCCCGGTACTTTGATGAGATCATCATCCGGTGCGATAAAAACCTGCGTGGGAGAACAGCTGAGGAAATTATTGGCCTGCTGAAAGAAGGGATCGAGAGTGTAAACCCGGATATACCTGTACTAACCATTCCCAACGAAGATCAGGCACTTGACTACATCTACGAAAACCCAAAACAGGGTGCTTTATACACCATTATGTGTGATGTGGTAGCAAGAGCTTTGGATAAGATCAAAGAGTTGAAACAGAGGGAAGAAAGAGAAACATCCAGGTCCACTCAGCCTGTATAAGTTCTTTAAAAACCATTTGGCGCAAAAGGCTTCAAACCTTATTTTTGCACTCCCAAAAGCAATTTTGGTACGGATTGACCCATGGTGTAATGGTAACACTACTGATTTTGGTTCAGTCATTTAAGGTTCGAATCCTTATGGGTCAACA
>JBGAQD010000025.1:0-46369 GCA_044220915.1 Chitinophagaceae bacterium | reverse complement strand
AACATGTAGGTATATCACCTGCCGACCCGAATAAAATAAGAGGGTTCTTAGTGATCGAAACTTCGGTAGGAATGACCACCCAGACAGCTACATCCATTACGGTGCCTAATTTAACGGGTGGTGGTTTTACCGTTGTGAAACTTCCTGCCAACTCAAAACCGGAGCAGGCACCCCAATTATATGAAGACCGTTTCTTTAAAAAAGAAGCAGGGTATTATTATTTTTCCGTCACTGAAAAAAATGTGAGAATGGGAGGCGGCATTCTGGAACGTCATGACCGGCCCGAAAGAAGAGATATTGATTAATTCAAATGGTAATTTCATTTTTTAATCATTTGTTTTAAAATAAAGGGAGCCTCCTCAGGCTCCCTTCCGTCTATATACAACTGCAAGGCTGATCTTATTTTCTGACCACAAACTTGATGGTCTTTTCTTTCAGGCTGGCAGATGAACGAAGCACCAGCAGGTAAGTACCATCCGGCAAATGGCTGATGTCCATCTTAGCTACGGTAGTGTTTATATTTTGCTGCTGTAACAATGCACCCTGCATGTTATACACGGCCACCCTGTTGTATTCTTCAGGATCCACATTAGAAACAGTGAGCTGGTTCTGTACCGGGTTGGGATAGATGACCAGCTTAGTGCTAAGTTCCACTTTACCTGTTTCTTCTTCCGACACTGCTTCCTCCGCCATCATCGCTTCCCCGCCTTTTCCATCATTGCAATGATGGTTGTTATTATTGCCAAACCTTAATGCAAAGGACCGGAAATAATTACTGCTGTAAGTAACACTGTCGAAATCAGAAGTATTACCAATAGCGATCAACCGGTTGCTGTTATCGGTAATACCATCGGCCAGCCAGTGTGAACGCTGAAAGGCGACACTATCAGGAGCGGGGAAGTTACCATCCACCTGTCCGCCGCTCTTTTTTATGCGCATGGCAAACCCTTTAGAGAAAAAACTATTGCTCCTTCTTTCACCTACTGCATAGAAACGATCGTTATCATTCATTACCAGGCGGGTGAGATTACAACTATCCTGCGCATAGTTCATGGAACGGTTCCAGGCTATGTTACCATTGCTAAGATTGATGCGACTGATCCTGCACTGCTGGTTATCCGGTCCGAAGTATTGTGTTACCAGTGTAAATATGTTACCATAGCGGTCTACTTTAAAATCATACAACTGTGATGAAGGAGCCGTAAAATGTGTTTTACTGTACACTACATTTCCGGAGACCCTAGAAATCCTTTTCAGGTACATAGCCTGTGATGATTCGCCAACTGATTTACCACCATACATGAGTATATTATCATCATTATCCAGTGTGGTATACAAACTGTAACGGCTGATGTCTGTTTGCACAGTAAATGTATTCAGGGGCTGACCATTTGCTGCAAATCTTTTAATACGAACCTGCGGAAAGAAAGCATAATAATCTTCCACCACCAGCACCCTGCCCCAGCGGTCAATATGGAGGCGGGTGTATGATGTGGCTGTGGAATCCATTTTGCTCCAGCTGTTGTTCAGGTATTTATTTGTTTTTAAAACAAAGGAAGCGGGGTTGCCATTACCGGCATTGTCCAGGTATTGACCATCGCCGGCGAAATAGAGGTTACTGTTGTTGTCCAGTTCGAAAGCACTGATATTATAAATAATGAAGCCGTTGGGAAATTCGATATTCCGCTGTGCAGTGATATTGAGGTTTGCGTCCAGTTTATATACCTTATACAGGGGTGCATATTCCGGCGTAAAACTCCGTTCGAAAACATAGACACAATTGTTGCGGCCGGTTTTAAATTCCACTGTAGCTGATATGCCGGTGGTAAAAAAAGTTTTGAGCTCTGCACCATTAATATGGCTTTTGGAAATTTTCCAGGTGTTGAGTTCGTTGTCGGTACTCCACAGATAACAGGCAACGAAGGTTGATGAGGTAAAGGGCTGCACCGTAGTGGCCACTGTGCCATAAGGCGGTGGATTGTTACCATCCTGGTTTTGATACCATTCCACCTGTGCTGACAGTGTAAGTTGCATTGCCAGCAGGCAAAGCACAAGAATTGGTTTCGGGGTTTTCATGAGTTCGGATTTAGGGTTTACGGATTCGTTCAGTTGTTGCTGTATGTATCACAACAACTGTGCAAGAAATGGCATAGCCGTGTATTTCCGGAGGAGTTGTATCAGTGATGGATTTGCAGGATTAACGGGAACGGAGAAATTTTACGAAGTAAAGCGGAACGGAGAAAACCTATAAGGGTTAATTCATCAGCATCTCCCTTGCATTCTCGATAGCAGCAGCAGTTGGTTTTTCGCCGCTCAGCATTTTGGCGATGGTGGTAATTCTTTCTTCGGTAGTCAACCGGCGGATATTTGTTTTTACTGCATCCTTTACTATTTCTTTATAGACAAAGAAATGTGCATCCGCCTTTCCGGCTATCTGCGGCTGATGGGTGATGCAGATGACCTGTCGCTTAGCGGCGAGATCTTTCATGATGATACCAACCTGCCTGGCAGCTTCGCCGGAGATGCCGGTATCTATTTCATCAAAGATGAGTGTGGGCAGATCTATTGATTGTGCGACCAGTGATTTGATGCAAAGCATGAGGCGGCTCAGTTCACCACCGCTGGCCACTTTCCGCACCGGCTGAAATTGTCCGCTTTTATTCGCATCAAACAAAAACTCAATGGCATCAATGCCGGCCAGTGATAACTCTGCCGGTTTTATATCCACTTTCAGTCTTGCGTTGGGCATACCGACCTGTGCCAGCAGTTTGTTCACTTTATCTTCAAATGGTTTTACCTGCTTGCGGCGTCCATCAGCAATCTTCGTTGCCAGTTTTGTTGCCTCTGTCAATAATTTATTGCTCTCTTTTTCTTTTTGCAGAATGGCTTCATCAATATTCAATACTGCCTGCAATTTTTCTTCCAGCTGCTGTTGTATAACCAGCAGTTCATTCGTAGAATTGACTCCGTGTTTCTTTTGTAATTTATAACCCAATGATAACCGTTCACTGATCTGTTCGATCCTTTCCGGGTCATAATTGATATGACTGCTGATGCGGTCCACATCATCAGCAATATCCTGCAATTCTATTTGTGTGGATTGTAACCGCTGAAGCAAGGCCGGTAAGTCAGGATGATATGAAGCATACGTATTCAACTGGTTCAGCAGTATTTTCAACTGCTGCACCACCGGGGTTTCATTTTCCTTCAGTTCAAAATAAACTTTATTCAAAGCCGCTTTGATACCTTCTGAATTATTCAGCAGTTTCAGTTCGGCATCGATCTCTTCCAGTTCATTTTCTTTGAAACCTGCTTCTTCCAGTTCTGTAAACTGGAAGCGGTTATAGTCTGCTTCTTTATCGAATTGCTGCTTTTGTGTTTTCAGTTCTTCTGTTTCTTTTTTCAGTTGCTGCCATTGCCGGAAACCGGCCTGGTATTCTTCCAACATATTGTAATGACCCGCCAATGCATCCAGCACTTCCCGCTGAAAATTGCTTTCGCCAACTTCCAGTGTATCAAATTGCTGGTGCAGGTCGACCAGGAGACTGCTGAGTTCGTTTAGCTGAGTCAGTGTTACCGGAGTGTCGTTGATAAAGGCCCGGGATTTTCCATTGGCGCCGATCTCCCGGCGGACCACCAATTCATCATTACTATCAAAATCATTTTCTGCGAGAAACTTCTTTATTTCTTTCTTTCCGGCTTCATCAAATACGCCTTCAACGATACATTTCTTTTCTTTGTTCACTAATGCCGTTGAGTCAGCCCTTTCCCCCAGTATCAAACCTAATGCCCCGACAATGATGGATTTACCGGCTCCTGTTTCGCCTGTGATAACATTGAGTTTACCGGAGAAATCAATTTCCAGCTCATCGATGATGGCGTAGTTCTGTATGGAAAGTTTTTGCAACAAGATATTTATATAACTTTATTAACCCGGTTGTTACCAGCAATACAAAAGTAGGAGATGTGGTATAATCTTTAAACTAAATAAAATGAAATACCTGATCCTCATTTTGACAATTTTCTGTAACAGTTCAATTTTACTCACAGCACAGGAAAAAAATTTATTCTGTAAATCCACTTTGCCCCTGTCTGTTGAAACGGTTTCAAAGATCTTCAACGCCTTAGTAAACAAATCCATATTCGTTAAAGATTCTGACTCACTTTATGAGGTAGACCCCAGTATATGCCTGGAGGGTGAAATACAAAGCACTACTGAAAATCATGATGCCAGCAGGTATGTTGTTTATGCTTTTATTGCTACAAAATCCAAGGACAAGGCCATCGAAAAGTATAATATGCTGCTAAAAGAATTTAAAAAATGTCGTCCTGAAAACTGGTATATAACTGAAAAGGATTTTAATCAGAAAGAAACATTAAAATCGGCGGGTCAGGAGGAGAATATTCATAGTGACAATTCGGGTGTTAAATATTATATGTTTACTGACAAAGAAAATTACTACACCAAGCAGGTTGGATTGATTTTAGAAAAAAATAGAAAAGGCTATGTTCTACAACTTTGGTTTATTTACCATACTCCAGAAGGCAAAAAATACATGGATATATTAGAAGGTCTGAAAGATGGTTCTTTACGAGGACCCAAAGCTGGCGATTGGAATGAATGGAAATCCGAAATCTCATTGGATGGTCAGATCAACTCATATATACAATCTGAGGACTATGGAAAAAAAAGGGGAACGGCAACGGCGGTCTACTGGTTCTTAGATGGCGAAAAGGGAAATTCGGATGAGTCACTAAGGCTATTTGAGGAATTAAAGCAAAAACTAAAGATGTTTAAACCCGAAGGCTGGTACAGCGATGATTTTGAAATGACTGACAAATCAATCAAGCGTTTCATTATCAGTAAATCATCTGAAGGCTATACTATCGATCTCTTTTGGAACGATGGCAACGACGTTTTTATACAATTTGTTTCTACCTGGGAGAACTAAAACCTCCGTCTAACTCCTAAACCCAACGGAAGTTTTTTCCCGCAAAGACGCAAAGGCGCAAGGAAATCCGGGCAGAGAAGCTTATAGTTTCTTTACTAATAGCAAAGGGGCAAAAAAAACTCTCCTGGTTTACAGGAGAGCATATACCTATTGCAAATAGTTTATTTCACTTCAACAGCGCCGTGCAGCGATTCATCCACCAGGATACGGCCGCAGTTCTCACAGATCATTACTTTCTTGTGCTGTTTGATCTCACTTTGTTTTTGCGGGGGGATGGCATTGAAACAACCACCGCAGGCATCTCTTTCAACGGGTACAACAGCGAGACCATTACGATAGCTCTTGCGGATCTTTTCATAACTGGCCAGCAGGCGGGCATCGACATGATTCTTAGCTTCAGCAGCCAGTTTATTAAAATGTTTTTCTTCTTTTTCATTTGCAGCGATGATCTTTTCCAGTTCGCCTTTCTTTGTTGACAACACACCTTCTTTTACTGCAATGTTTTTCTTTGCTTTTTCCAGTGCCACTGCTTTCTCCGCAATTTCTTCGGTGGCATCTTTAATATGCTTTTCAGCCAGTTTCATTTCCAGCTGCTGCATTTCAATTTCCTTATTGATCGCTTCAAACTCACGGTTATTCTTAACATTGCTGCTCTGCTTCTCGTACTTCTTGATCATTGCCTCAGCTTCCTTGATTGCATTTTTGCGTTGCTCGATGAATTCAGTTACCCCATTGATCTCTTCTTCGATGCGGGTCTGACGGGCATGGAGGCCGGTGATCTCATCTTCCAGGTCGGCCACTTCCATGGGAAGCTCCCCTTTCAGGATATGTATCTCATCCAGCTTGCTTTCAATCTTTTGAAGGGTAACGAGAGAGGTCAGTTTTTCTTCAACCGAAAATTCTTTAACGTTTGCCATTTTATTATTTGAAGTTTTAGAGGCTCAGCTGTAATGGACCGGGTTGGTTTTTACAGCTGTTTTAAGGACGGCAAAGGTAGGGAATTTTTGCTCTAAAATCTCTTGCAGCAGGTTGATTGTGAACTGTTCGCTTTCATAGTGGCCGATGTCGGCCAGTAATATCCGGCTGTTGGCATCGAAGAACTCATGGTACTTAAGATCCCCGGTGATATAGGCATCGGCACCTGCAGCTAAGGCTTTGGAAATCAGGAAGCTTCCGGCCCCGCCGCATAAAGCTACCTTTTTTACAGGCTTTCCCGATAAAGCAGTATGCCGGATAACCGGTACCCCGAAAACCTCTTTCAAACGGGTTAAAAATTGTGTTTCATCAAGCACCGCAGGTAATTCCCCGATCACACCGGAGCCGATACCCTGGTGAGTATTGGACAGGGAAACAATTTCGTACGCCACTTCTTCATATGGATGGGCAGCCTTCATAGCAGCCACGACCCTGCTTTCGAGATATGCCGGAATGATGACCTCAATCTTTATTTCTTTTTCCTGATGCAATTTTCCGGCTTCTCCAACATAAGGGTTCGTTCCCTCACCTCCTTTAAATGTGCCTATACCTTCTGCATTAAAACTGCATTCGCTGTAATTACCAATATGTCCGCCACCGGCTGTGAAGATGGCATTGCGAACCTGTTCTGCTTTATCTACCGGTGCAAAGGTGAACAGTTTTTTAAGTGTACTATCTTTTAAAGCAAGGACAGAAACATTTTGCAAACCAAGCATTGCTGCCATTTTACCGCTTACTCCGTGCAACACATTATCAAGATTGGTGTGAACAGCATAGACAGCAATATCATTCTTTATCGCTGTGATAACTGTTTTCTCCACATAGTTTTTCCCATTGATCTTTTTCAATCCACCGAAGATGATGGGGTGATGAGCAACAATGAGATTGCATTTCTTCTCTATAGCTTCTTTCACCACTTCTTCTGTTGCATCCAGCGAGCAAATGATGCCGGTGCATTCCCACGCAGCATTGCCAGTTATCAATCCTGCATTATCATACTGCTCCTGCAAAGACGGATGTGCCTGTGATTCAAGGAAGGAAATAATGTCATTGATTTTCATTTGAGCAAGTTAAGTATTTGCAGTTATCCTGAAGAAACTTTGGAGGCCTTTTCGTAACTTCAGAACTATGGCATTGAACCCCCAACAGCAAAGCATCATCATTCATGAGATCAAAAAATCGCTGGGTAAAAAAGACAGTGACAAGCTGAGCCGGTATGAAATGGCGAAGGGTGCCTGGCGGCTGCGCAAGACCATCCGCCGGGAGGTTAAGTATGCTTTCCTGATGCTGATGGGAATTTTGTCAGCCGGTTTCGGTTTAAAAGGTTTTCTAATCCATAATGGTTTTATAGATGGAGGGGTGATGGGTATTTCGTTACTTACCACCAAGGAGACCGGTGTATCATTATCCCTGCTCATCATTGTATTCAACCTTCCTTTTTTGTTATTAGGATGGCAGCAGATCAGCAAAGTATTCAGCCTGAAAAGTATTGTTGCTATTGTACTGCTGGCATTGGCGGTTGAATTCTTTCCTTATCCGCAGATAACGAATGATAAGTTACTCGTTTCGGTGTTTGGTGGCTTTTTTATCGGCGCCGGAATTGGTCTTTGTATAAGGGGTGGCGGAGTAATTGACGGCACGGAAGTATTGGCAATCTTTTTAAACCGGAAAAGCAGTTTGTCTGTTGGTGATTTTATCCTGCTTTTTAATATCGGAATATTTTCGATCGCTGCTTACCTGCTTTCAATCGAAGCGGCTTTATATTCTATCCTTACCTACCTGGCAGCCTCCAAAACGGTTGATTTTATCCTGGAAGGTATTGAGGAGTTTACCGGTGTCACCATCATTTCTCCGCACAGCGAGGAAATCGCTGATTTTGTAAAACATAAAATGGGAAGAGGACTTACTATTTATTCAGGCAAGAGGGGTTATGGGAAAAGAGGGGAAACGTATACTAATACCGACATCATTTTTACCGTTGTTACCCGTCTTGAAATCAGCCGGCTGACCAATGAGGTGGAGAAAATCGACCCGAATGCCTTTGTAGTGATGCAAAGTATACGGGATACCCGTGGCGGCATGGTGAAGAAAAAGCCATTGCACTAAATAACAACTTGCCTGTGCCAAAAACAATGTTGTTCGTTTCAAAATCTTTTGTATCTTTTCTGTCCTTTCCACCCTCTGGATAACTCCTTTATCCAACTAACCTTCTAAAAAAGTTTGCTATGCTGAAAAGAACCATGGGCCGTTCCCTGCTTGTGCTCCTTGTTGTTACAGGGCTTGCCGGAACAATCAATGACAGCACTCTATCAAAAAAGGAGAGGAAATTTGGTACCGGTCTTTTAAAAGATACCCGTGATGATGCTATTAATGCCACCAAGGGTCTTTCTGATGCCCAACTAAACTTTAAAGCAGCTCCGGATAAATGGTCAGTAAAGGAATGCCTGTATCATATTGCCGCAGCTGAAAAATTATTATGGACAATGTTTGAAGGCACCATGAAAGGGCCTGCGAATCCCGAAAAACGTTCTGAGATAAAAGTGACAGATGAACAGGTGGTGCAAATGGTGGAAGACAGAAGTAAGAAGGCACAGGCTCCTGAACCCATGCAGCCGAAGAACACCGGGTTTAATTCTTTAGCTGAAGCCATCAATGATTTTAAGAAAAGCCGGGGTGAACATATTAAATACCTGAAGAACTCAACAGAAGATCTGCGTAACCATGTGTTCCAGATGCCGTTCGGATATATTGACGGTTACCAGTTCCTGTTGTTCATGGCTGCCCACAGCAACCGCCATACCCAACAAATGAATGAAGTGAAAGCCAACGCTGGTTTTCCTGCCAATTAGTTTTCAACGGTTGAAAAACCTGGGCCCCGTTGTTCCCGTAAGAACTCCGGGGTCTTTCGTTTTGCAGATACAGTTACAGCTGAGACTAAAAAGAAAGAATACATTGCACGCAGAGACGCAAAGGTGCAAAGGCGCTAAGAATACAATGAAGCGAGGCCAGATCAGAATCCTTTTCGGCTGATCGTTTTTTCTATCATCAGCATTCTGCCATCCAGCGTCATTCCCTCCACCACTATTTTAAAACTTGTAGTCCGGTCGTTGTTGAAGAATGTCAATGGTATTTTGGGATTTACGTTATTGATCAGCACATTCGGGCGCCAGTTCAGTGTAATGCGATTATCAGCCATGGCTTTTGCCGATTTATCCACTGTGTAATCAGGTGCATAAAATTCTTTGGCAACCGAGTAGCCGTTATATTTTACCATATCAGCAGCATGCTGCATTACATCACTCATATCTGAACCCTTTTTAGTGTATATCGCCAGTACACCACCCGGTGCATTACCGGTAGCTGCCGTAAATGAACTGTATACTTTTACCATCGCAACCTGGTTAGCCGGGATAGTTGATATAAAAGAAGCGTCTGTTTCAATTTCATCGAGGTAAAGAACCATCGGAAAATTTCCGAGAGAACTCATACTTGCCTGCTGGCGATAATAAACTTCGTAATCAAACCCGTTTACTTCGATCTGCAGCCCGTTAACCCTTGTTTGTAAATAATCGAAAATATTATTGTACGCAGCGGCATCATCAGAATTGACGAGGTCGAGAATTTTATTCGCATCTCCCGAGAATTGCCCGGTAGTATATTTTTCTTCCAGTTCCTGCAACAGACTTTTTTTCTTTTTTGCTTTGAGTATCACTTCTTCCATCATTAGTCCGGCAGCTTTTTGAATAGCATCATAATCAATGTCCATTTTTTTCTGTGCAGTGCCCGGCATCATGACAGTTTGCCTGAAAGGCAGAATCGCCTTTGGCAGAAAAAATGGTCTTGTTAATGAGTCTGCACCCATATTTACATCTATATACATGCTTTTCTTTCCCCTTATATCACTAAAGAGTATTCTTGACTTTCCGAATAATAATATAGAGTCGAGCCGGAAGTATCCCTGCTTATCCGTAATTGTCATTTGCATGCTCCGGCTTGAATCAGCAGCCATCAGCATCATGAGTAAGGGCTTTTCTGCAAACGGTTTTTTGGTATCCCGCAATGTCACTTTTCCAGAAAGAGTTATAAAAGAGCCATCCTTATAGTTGCCGGGCCGGGCAGCTTTTTGTGAAAGCTCTGTCCATTTAAACCTTCTCCAGCCATTGGTCATCATCACCAGGTCTAATGCTGTTTTTACTGAATCATCGTCGCCTGAAAAATAAAAAGCAGGATTATGCACATACCCTTTCAGGTCTGCCGTAAGCAGTAACCCGGAGATAATATTATTTTCCCTGACCGCTGCGAGGCTATAGTCAGGATCTGTGATGGAAATAGAAAAACTCCCCTGCACCGTGTCTTTAAGTTGCACACTAAACCGGTTACGGGCTTTTGGAGAAAAGTTAACAGTATCTGTTATGATATCACCCTTCAGGATATATTCTTTATTATTAACAAAACACAGCCTTTCAGCAAGAGGCTGATCATCTTTGTTAAAGAAAGTGATCTGTAAAATTCCGGAGTGAAGATTTTGCGTATTGATGATACCCTGTAATTCTTCTTTGAAAGTTTTGAATTCCTGTTTGAATACAATATGATGCTGCATTTGCCCGATCATATAGGCGGCCTGAAAAGCAGGATCATCTTTACGTTGTTTTAATTCAAAGAAATTTCCCTGCGGATGCGGGATCACTGTCAATGCGATTCCTTTATCTGTTGATTCAGGCAGGTAATATTTTTTAAACGACGATTCTCCTTCGATTGTGGCATAAAATTTCTCCGCTGCTGCCGGGGTCAGTTCAAACATCCCCATTCCATCATGCAGTGTACTGAATGTTGTTACTATTTCATTTTTTTCATTCAGTATTTTTCCGGTAGCTGCCACAGGCATACCATTTTCATTGGTTACCTTAAATGCAACTGTATTCAAATACCCGGTGATGAGATTTCCTCCTTCCGGAAAAAACTCCAGCCGGGTCATTTTTTCTTTTGGTTGTATGGCACTGCCATTCTTTTTCCCATAAATGAATATGTTGCCTTTTGCAATAAAGTCAGCATCCTGGTTAAGCATGGTTGGAGAATACGTTCTTATAAGATAAGAGCCTGTTGCAAGCGAATCAGATAATTCAAAATACCCGTTGGCAGTACCCAACAGTACAGGTATTATTGAACGGCTGATAACTGCACCCGTATCATTGATCAATTCAGCATATAAGCTGGTGCTGATAGTATCGGGCTGATAGTCGGAATACAAATATGCTTTGAACCAGGCTGTTTCGCCAGCGATATAGTTATCACGGTCAAAGTGCAGGTATACTTTTTCGATGGGTGATTTTGCAGACCAGTTGCTGAGCAATTGCTCTGGTTTCTGTGCATATCCCATCAAACAAATAAAGATGGCGACAAATGCAATTCCGGTCTTTCGTTTCATGTTTAACAATTAGGGCATGAAATTAAGCCATATACGCAAGCCGTAAAAGCCTCTTTATGTTAACGGTAAAGCAAATTTTACAAGTGCTGATGCAGTAATTTAGCTATTGGAGAAACTATTATATATGCCTATTTTGTGAAGCCATGAGCCGAGATATGAAAAAAATCGCCATTTTCTTTTTTTTTGCAGCAATAGTAAGTTGCAAAAAGAACACAACTGATGGTACTCCTGCACAACAGGACCTGGTGGTAAAAGCCATGACAGATGGCAAATGGGCTATTACCATTTTTACACTTAACGGTACTACTATCACACCGGACTTTTATGGTTACCGTTTTAAATACTATGAAAACAAAACCGTTGATGCTATTTATAATGGTACTGTACAGAACACTGGTACCTGGGATGGAAGTGCCTCCACGATGACGACCTCAGCAAATTTTCCGGGAGCTGCCTATCCTCTTACGTTGATTAACGGAAGCTGGCGGATAGATCGCAGCAGCTGGACCTATGTGGAGGCTTCTCAAACTATTGGGTCCGATACAAAGACCATGAAATTGGTCAAGGAATAAAAGCCAAAAATGTTCAATCCGGTTCTCATCGGGTGTGATCTTCACAACCCCTTTCACCCTTTTTGAATTTTAGTGCAGCAAGCCAGCAAATAGTTTTATTCATCAATACGAATATTGAATACCTTCATGATTTCATAGACAAAATCTATATCATGACCTTCACTCAACTGGAATACGCCATCGCCGTAGACAGCTACCGGCATTTTGCCAGGGCAGCTGCCGCTTGTTTCATTACACAACCCACACTCAGTATGCAACTGCACAAACTAGAGCAGGAACTTGGCATTAAGATATTTGACAGAAGTAAACAGCCCGTCGTTACCACTGCTATTGGTATGGATGTGATCGCCCATGCCAAAAAAATCATTGAAGAAAGGGACACCCTTAATGATTTTTTGCAATTGAAAAAGGGAATACTGGCCGGCGAACTTAAAGTAGGTATCATCCCCACCCTGGCACCTTACCTCCTGCCTTTATTTATTCCTTCATTCACTAAAAAATATCCCCAGGTAAAACTTATTATCAATGAACTTACCACAGACGCTATTATTAGCAGGCTCAGGGAAGGAAGAATCGACACCGGTATTTTAGTAACACCACTCAATGAAGCCGGTATAAAGGAGTATGTATTGTTTTATGAAGAAATGATGGCCTATATCTCACCCAAAAATGCGGCTTATAAGAAGACCTATGTACTTCCGCAGGATATAGATCCTAATAAACTCTGGCTGCTTGAAGAAGGCCATTGCTTCCGTACCCAGATAGCCAATCTTTGCCAGCTGAGAAAAGCCAGTGCAGAAGGAAGCCATTTTGATTATGAAGCAGGAAGCCTGGAAACACTGCGCCGATTAGTTGAATTGAATGATGGTATCACCATCCTTCCCGAATTGGCCACTCTTGAGTTATCGGGTAAACAAAAAAAACTAGTCAGGCAATTCCGAAAACCTGTTCCGATGCGGGAAGTGAGCCTGGTTACTCACCGGGATTTTCTAAAGAAGAGAATGATCGAAGTATTGAAAAAAGAGATAACGGATGCTCTGCCGGACAAGATAGCAAACAACAAAAGCCCGAATGTTGTTCCGGTATAAAAGCACTTGTAATATAAACGGGGCAGTGTCAAGGACTGCCCCGTTTTTCAAGCCGTTTAATTAATTATTCTTTCGTTTCGAATAATCCTTTCCATATCAATGCGGCTGCGATACCACCAGTAACCGGAGCAGCAAAAAATAACCATAATTGCGTCAAGGCTTTACCCTGTGCAAAAATAGCCGGGCCAAAACTACGGGCAGGATTAACTGACGTACCAGTAATTGGTATTGCCACCAGGTGAATCAGGACCAATGTCAATCCGATTGCCAGACCCGCCATCGTTCCATTTCCCCATTTGGAAGTAGTTGCAAAAATCACAAAGAGGAATAAAAAGGTAAGCACTGCCTCCGTAACAAAAGCGGAGGTCATATTATATCCGCCTAAATATCCTTCACCCCATCCATTGGAACCAAGAGCCCACTCACCCATCGTAAAACCGGGAGCCCCTTGCTGAATAACATATAAAACAGCGGCAGCTAATGTAGCACCGACGAGCTGGCCTATAATATAATTAATAGCATCCCCCGTTTTAATTTTTCCAGCTACAAGCATAGAAATGGTAATAGCTGGATTGATGTGACAACCCGTTATGCCCCCGATGGCATAAGCCATTGCCACTACTGCAAGACCAAAGGCAAAAGAAATTCCCAATAAGCCAATACCTTCGGGGCCACTGCCGGATACTCCTGAAACAACGGCGGCACCACATCCAAATAGAACGAGGGAGAATGTCCCGATCAATTCTGCTAAAAGCTTTTTCATGTTAAGTTGGTTTTGGTGAAAAAAGATAAACAAACGGACAACCTATTAGGAGGTTATTTGTTTCTTTGAGGGTACACTAATGTACGAATATTTACATTTTATACTCCCATCAACAAATAACCATGAGTATTGCAATTGGACAGACAGCTCCCGACTTTACTTTGTATGACAGTGAAAAAAACAAAGTCACACTTTCTGAATTAAAAGGCCAGCCTGTTTTGCTATTATTCTTTCCGCTGGCATTCACCAGCGTTTGTACCAAAGAACTTTGTTCTGTAAGAGATAATATCGGATTGTATACTACTGTAAATGCGAAAGTATTTGGCATTTCAGTAGATGCTTTACAGACACTGGCAAAGTTTAAAGAAGATCAGCATCTGAATTTTACGCTCCTCAGCGATTTTAATAAAGAGGCATCAAGAGCTTATGGTTCCATCTATGAGTTATTTGGTTTTAATATGAAAGGAGTATCCAAACGATCTGCTTTTGTCATTGATAAAGACGGGATCGTTCGTTATGCAGAGGTGCTGGAGAATGCCGGCGAGGTACCAGATTTTGAAAAAATTCAAGACTGCCTGAACAGCCTGAACTAATGTATCCTTAAAATTATTGCGATTTGCTATACAACAAGCTGGTTATCAATAATTTTTAAACTATCGTAGTTTTACGTTGCACAGAAAAAAAATCTGGCTTACTTTTCGAATAATAAAAGTAAATTTGTTTCGTTGAGACGAATTCTACCCATATTATCCTTTATTCTGTTGATTGCCATGCAGTCACAAGCTCAATCATCCAGAATATCTCCTGTATCAGAAACCAATGACAGGATAATAAAGTTGTATCCCAACCCGGCTACTACTTACATCACTTTTGATTTGCAGAAAGGATACGAAAAGGGAATGTCAATCCAGATATACAGTTTCTTAGGCAAGAAAATGTATGACGCACCGAATGCAGCACAAAGAACAACGATTAATCTTTCAGATTTTAACCGTGGACTTTATATGTACCACCTGCTTGATGCCACCGGAAAAGTAGTTGAGTCCGGTAAGTTCCAGGTCACTAAATAATCCCCGTTTTTATTTTAACTATTGCACCTGAATGATCAGGAATTTCAGGTAATGCGTATTATCCATTCCCCAGATAACAGGATGATCAGCTGATTGGGTTTGAAAAACCACTTGTCTTATTTTTCTTCTTGCATCTCTTGCTGCCATATCAATAATCTGCAGGAACAGCTCAGGGTTCACAAGATTGGTGCAGGAGGATGTAACCAAAAAACCTCCAGGTTTTACCAGCTTCATTCCCCGCAAATTGATCTCTTTATAACCGGTGATCGCTTTCTGAATGGTTTCCCTGCTTTTTGTAAAGGCAGGGGGGTCCAGCATTACCACATCATACAGTCTGCTTTCTTTACCCCATTGCTTCAGCACATCAAAAGCATTAGCCGTTTCAAAACGACAGATGTCGTGCACTCCATTCAGTTCAGCATTGCTATTGGCCTGGTGCACTGCATTGGCGGATATGTCCAAACCCAATACCGACTTAGCGCCATAACAAGCTGCATGGATTTCAAATGTGCCTGTATATGTAAATGCTCCCAGCACCTCAGCTCCTTTTACAATATGCTGAATAGCCCTGCGGTTATCCTGCTGATCCAGGAAGTAACCTGTTTTTTGCCCATTTTCAATATCAACATAAAACTTATGACCATTCTCATTGATAATGATCTTAGTATCAAATGGAGCAGATAAAAAACCTTTTTGTTGTGGCAGGCCTTCCAGTTCCCTCACCGGCACATCATTCCTTTCATATATGCCTTTGGGGTGAAAAATCCTGTTTAATGCTGCTACAATTGCAGGTTTCCATAAATCAATGCCGAGGGCCAGTGTCTGAATAACGAAGTAGTCGTTGAATTTATCAATGATCAGCTGGGGTAAAGCGTCTGCTTCTCCAAAAACGAGGCGGCAATTTTCTGTATACCCCAATTTTTTCCGGTACTCCCAGCACTTAGAAAGCTGGTCGAAGAAAAACTGTTCGTTGATCTCATCAGATTTATTTCTTGTCAGCAATCGGACAAGTATCTGCGATTTGGGGTTAATATATCCTTTGCCGACAAATTTCTTATCATGTGTGAACACTTCCACAATCTCTCCACCTGTTGCTTCCCCATCCACTTTTTCCACTTCATTATTAAATATCCATGGGTGACCATTGACGACCCGCGGAGTTATCTTTCTTTTCAGGTAAACTTTATTCATAAAGGGCTGCAAGCTAAGCAATTTACGGGGCTGTGCCATCTATTCGGACAGGAGGGGTAAAGTCAGCCAGTTTGTCCTGAAATACGCTGTTGGCAATATTCTTGACAAGCTTACCTTTGCAGTCAATTTTCAAAAAATGGCAGAAAAAGTTATGAAAGAGAATACAAATGATAGCACTGAAATGGATATCAATACGGATGAAAACCAGAGCGGTACCACCCACCTGAATGAACCAGTGGCCGAAGAATCTGAAATAGAGAAACTCAAAGCAGAACTGGAAGAATCGAAAGATAAATACCTGAGAAAGGTGGCTGAGTTTGATAACTTCAAACGACGCAGTGCCAAAGAACGGATTGAACTGATACAAACAGCCGGCCGTGATGTTATCACCGATATGCTGGATGTGCTGGATGATTGTGACAGGGCGCAAAAACAGTTAGAAGCCAGCGATGATGCTGCAGCTATCAAAGAAGGGGTAATGCTTGTTTTTAATAAGCTTCGCAATACTTTACAGGCAAGGGGAGTGAAACCAATGGAAACTATCCACCAGGAATTCAACCCTGACCTTCATGAAGCAGTTACAGAAATTCCGGCTGCATCGGAAGAACTAAAAGGTAAAATAGCGGATGAAGTAATGAAAGGGTATTATTTGAACGACAAGATCATCCGTCATGCAAAAGTTGTAGTCGGGAAATAAAATAAGCTATGTCAAAAAGAGATTATTACGAAATATTAGGAGTTACAAAAACGGCGACAACGGATGAAATTAAAAAAGCATACCGTAAAGTGGCTATGCAATATCACCCCGACAGAAACCCTGGCGATAAAGCGGCGGAAGAGAAATTCAAAGAGGCGGCGGAAGCCTACGAGGTATTAAGTGATGCCGATAAGAAAGCACAATACGACCGTTACGGTCATGCCGGAGTAAGCGGCCAGGGACGTGGCGGATACAGTGGCGGTGGCGGCATGAACATGGAAGATATCTTCAGTCAGTTCGGTGATGTTTTCGGGGAAGACCTGTTTGGTAATCTTTTTGGCGGTGGGCAACGAAGTGGCCGTGGCCAACAAAGAAGCCGAGGTGTAAGAGGCAGTAACCTGAGGGTTAAATTAAAACTGACCTATGAAGAGATAGCAAAGGGGGTTACCAAGAATATCAAAGTAAAAAAGCATGTTGTTTGTACCACCTGCAGCGGCAGCGGTGCAAAAGATAAAAGCAGTGTGCAAACCTGCGGTACCTGTGGCGGAAGCGGACAAGTAAGAAGAGTGCAAAATACTTTCCTGGGACAAATGCAAACAGTTACCACCTGCCCTACTTGTAATGGCGAAGGAACAACCGTAACAGCCAAATGCACCAGCTGCAAAGGAGAAGGCAGGGTGTATGGTGAAGAAACAGTAAGTATAGATATACCGGCTGGTGTTCAGGAAGGGATGCAAATGAATGTAAGCGGAAAAGGTAATGCCGGTGAAAGAGGTGGCAGCCCCGGTGACCTAATTATTTTAATAGAAGAAGAACCACACAAAGAACTGCACAGGGAAGGATTGAATGTTGCTTATGAACTGCATATTTCTTTTACGGATGCTGCCTTTGGTACCCAGGTAGAAGTACCGACCATTGACGGAAGGGCAAAAATAAAAATCCCTGCCGGTACACAGAGCGGAAAGATATTCCGGTTGAAAGGAAAAGGTTTTCCGGCGGTGAATTCGTACGAAAAGGGTGACCAGCTGATACAGGTGAATATCTGGACACCACAGCACCTGAGCAGTGAGGAAAAAGCCATGCTGGAAAAGTTAAGTCATTCCCCGAATTTCAAACCACACCCGGATAAGAATGAGAAAAACTTCTTTGATAAGATAAAGGATATGTTTTCTTAATTTAGTAAACCAGCGATGCTGGTTTTTTTTATTATTAACACCCTGCTATGTTATTCAAAAAGTTATTACTGAGCGTTATTATATTATACTCTGTATCCTCGTTTGCACAACATATCATCATAGATGGTAAAGAAACTTCGAGATTATTAACCTGGGATGATTTTAAGGGAAGACCTGATAACGGGGTGGAGTATCATGCATTTACTTACTGGAACATTACCTATAAATTTGATGCGTTTAAATTCAGCGGAGATACCGTAAAGTGGCAGGTGCAAATCACTGTTGAACTGGGCACTAATTCATGGAAGAAAAAAGATAAGATTACTGACACCCTGCTGAAGCATGAGCAGGGGCATTTCGATGTTGGTATCATCTGCGCCATGGAACTGCAGGAAAGGATCAATTCCACCGTATTCTTCAAAAACGACTACCAATCAAAGTTGTCTGCTATCATCCGGGAAGTAGTGGACAAATACAAGAAAATGGATCTGCTGTATGACGAAGAAACAAAGCACCATGCAAACCGGGAGCAGCAATGGAAATGGGATGCATTTTTTGAGAGCAGGATCAAAAGAAAGAAACCTCAATAATTACCACTGCGTGCCGCTGCCCTTCTTCTTTTTTACTTTCAGATAAAGGTCTTTTGCCTGTTTCAATATTGTCAGAAATTCCTTTTGCAACAGGTCATCCTTACCCACTGATGTTTCAGCAAGAGTAATAATTTCATTCCAGCCAATATTTTTTAAGAATGGAGAAGTACGTAGCAAGGAACCAAACATGGCCACCGATGCTGAAAAGTGATAACTTTTATCCAGTTCTTCGAAAGGAACATAACCAAAACGGCAACTCTGGCTAAAACTGCATTGCTTTGTTGTGTTCGGGAGTTTATAGTTCAATTTTATCTCCGCCAGTTTGCCTGTCATAAAATCGTCCTTGATAGCCCCCTTATTTATTTCGGTAGGTATTATTTCAAACATGGCAATCATTGAGTGGCCTGAACCGATCTCACCGCCTTCTACTACGGATAAAGAATCCCTCAGGGCACCCACTTTATTATCAAACCCGATGAGCCGGTACTCTTTCACATATTCCGGGTTAAAATCAATATTCATATACACATCATCTGCCACGGAATAAAGTGTCTGGGTAAATTCTTTGAGCAATACTTTTTCTGCCTCTTTAAAATTATCCAGGTAAGCAAAGTTGCCATTGCCTTTTTCTGCCAGCAGGTGGATCTTTGAATCCTTATAGTTACCCATACCTACCCCGAGGCAGGTGAGGTAAACACCGGATTCTCTTTGCGAGGAGATCAGTTCATCCAGTTCGGCCTCTGTCTTTAAACCGACATTAAAATCGCCGTCCGTTGCCAGTATTACCCTGTTATTGCCGCCTTTGATAAAATGATTACGGGCCACACTATAGGCCAGTTTAATTCCCGACTCGCCGGGTGTTGACCCGCCGGGTTCCAGTTCATCAATAGTCTTTAATATTTTTTCTTTTTCCCCGCCACTGGTTGTATTCAGCATAACACCCGTTACACCACCGTACACAACTATTGCCACCGAATCTTTATCCCGGAGATTGTTCACCAATAACCGGAATGCAGACTTCAGTAATGGCAGCCTGTTTGCCATATCCATCGAACCGGAAACATCAATCAAAAAAACAAGGTGGCTGGGCGGAAGTGTGTCAAGGTTTAATTTTTGTGAAGAAAGATTTATATAAAAAAGCTGGTTGTCCGGGTTCCAGGGACAGGAACTCAACGTAGTCTTAATGTCAAACAATTTATCGTCTGGTGGCTTGTTATACGCCAGGTTAAAGTAGTTAAGCATTTCCTCAATCCTTACGGCGTCGGGCGGTACCATTGTTTTAAGATTGATGAACCGCCGGATATTGCTATAAGAGGCCCGGTCTACGTTCAGCGACATACCGGTAACGGGAAATTTTTTTGCGTTTACAAAGTGGTTCTCCAAAATGCTGGCATAGGTTTCATCGCCGGTGAACCAGCTTTTTTGTTCCTCTTTTTCCAGGTCTTTGGTCTGAGAAGAAAGTTTATCCCGCCGGGTGTTTGCCGCAGAGCCGGTGAGGCGTTTCATCTTTACACTCATGTATTTTTCGGCATCCACCACTACTCTTTCTTTTATATAACCATCCATTGAAAAGCTAAAAGTGTCAATTTGTTTAGCTGAAACGATACCAAATGTGCCTGAAGAACCACTTCTGAAAACATAACCCGTTGTGTGCTGAAGGATGGTGACATTTTACAAAATGTTACCTGATTCGTCCTTTACCTCGCCACGAACATAGAATTGCTGGGCGAATACGGACGAACCTAACAACAGAAAGATTGCTATATGACAAGCGGCCTTCAAATGGATATGTTGGAGTGATGCATAGCTATAAACCCCACTACATTATTGATTATCACAACACTTGGGATTATAAGCGGGCAGTAAAATACAAAAAAAGCCGGAGAGCTGCGCTGATATTATACTAACTGGTAAATCTCCTTCCAGTTACGGCCAAGGCCATCATAATCAAGCCCATACCCTACCACAAACTTATTTGGGATATCAAACCCCACATAATCCAACTGAAGCGGGAATTCAGTGGCCTCCGATTTATGCAAGAGAGTTGCTATTTTAAGCGTTTTGGGTTGCTGATGCATCAGCTTTGGCAGGAAATTATGCAATGTCTTTCCGGTATCAACTATATCTTCTACAATGATGACTTCTTTTCCAAAAAGGTCATCTTCAAGGCCAATTGATGTAACCACATTGCCTGATGATTTCATTCCTTTATAGGAAGCCAGTTTAATGAAACAAAGCTCCGCTTCGATATTGAGTTGCTTAAAGAGGTCGGAAGCAAACATGAATGAACCGTTCAGGATAGCGATGAAAAGTGGCCGTTTGCCTGCGAAATCCTTATTAATATCAGCCGCAATTTCTTTGATGCGTTTCAGTATCACTTCTTCAGAGAGATAAGTTTCAAATGATTTGTCGTGGACTTTGATGACTGACATAAGCTGTTAGTTATTTAAATTATTATCGTGGTTTTGCAGCAGGAATCAATGAATAATTTTCTTTTACTGCCAGCCTGGGTATAGATAAGGACTTCGATTTTAAACTTAGTTTTTCTCCGATGGCAGGTTTATCGTCTTCCTTCAGCCAGTTCAGTTCCCTCAGGCTTTCGAGCCGGATAGCTTCCTGCTGGGCTATATCATGTAAGGTTTCTCCCGGCTTCACAATATGAAATTCAGCATTACCAGTCTTTCTTTTACGCTGCAAATAGATCAGCTGGTCTTTCTCACAAACTTCTGTACGAACAATTTCATTGAATTCATAAATTTTTGAAAGGTCGATATCATACTGTTTCGCAATTGAAAGAAAGGAAGTTCCCTTTTTTACCAAGACAACTTTTGTATCATTGATCCTGAATTCACCTGCAGGGTAAGTAATCATCTCATTATTGATCTTTACTTCTGTAACATCTGCATCCTGAACCGTATTATTCATTCCAGTCGCAACTTTTGAAGGTGCTTCAACCGCAGTAGTAACTACAGCTTCCTGGTCTGCTATTTTTCCCAATGCAATAAATGTATAATCCTGCAGGTTATAGTCTTCGATCAGCTTTATTAATACCTGCGGATATTTGGGATTTGTTGCATAACCGGCTTTCTTTAACCCATTGGCCCAGCCTTCGTAATCGGTGGGATCGAGTGAAAAAAGGAACGCATAACGTTGTCCATTCTTTAAAAAATCAGAGTGGTCTTTGTAAGAATCTTCAGCTGCAGGATACTTACGAAAGCATTCTCCTCTTGCATCATCATCATGTTTTACCGATTCGCCTGTCCAATTGGATTTGCACTTAATACCGAAATGATTATTAGATGCCAATACCAGTTTGCTTTGTCCTGCACCAGACTCATGAATACCCTGTGCAAGGGTAATTGCCGCCGGTACCCCTGTCCTTTTCATCTCAGCGATTGCGATTTCCTTATATTGGCTGATGTAATTAGTAACGGTTTCCTGTTTTTGTGCATGAGAAGTTATACCGGTTAACAGTAAAAAGGGTACAATCTTATTTCTCCATTTCTTCATCGGCCATGTGATTATAATTTCCGGACGAGAAAAAGCCCGTCACGGATGGTTAACACTACTTTCTCCACATCTTTTCTTTCTTTGATAAAATCGTTGAAGGCCTGGATACCCTTTGCACTTTTACCCTTCACCTCTTCTTCCAGCACCTGACCATGAAAGAAAATATTATCTGCTAAAATAAAACCGTTTTTCCGCAACCGGGGCAAAACGAGGTTAAAATATTCTATATAGGCGGGTTTGTCTGCATCTATGAAAACAAGGTCCCAGGTTTCCTCTAACAGTGGAATTATGCCTGCTGCATTCCCGGTATGTGAAATAATTTTAGCGGCGTAAGAAGAACGGGAAAAAAAGGATCTTGCTTTCACTGCATCAGCTTCTCTCAGTTCGATAGTGTGAAGTTGTCCGTCCTCTGTTAATCCTTTTGCAAGGCATAAACCACTGTAGCCTGTAAAAGTGCCAATCTCCAGTATTCTGCGGGGACGGATCATGCAGCTTATCATCTCCAGCACTTTGCCCTGCAGATGCCCGCTGAGCATAATCGCTTCAGGATGATTTTGCATTGTGAAATCATTCACTTCTTTCAGTAAAGAATCTTCGGGAGAAGAATACTTTTCTGCGTAGTCCTGAACGGAAGGATGAATTAAATCCAAGGATGAAAATTTTCAACAAAGATAAACTTCTTATACGGCCTGTAATTGGGTTTTAGCAGAACCTGATTTCGCTGAGATAAACCATAACCCTATGAAAGTAAGGATACCATTTATTAATATCAATTCATTCCCAATCTTATACCCACCGAAAATTGAATCAGAAATACTCTGCAAGCCGAGTTTTACATGCAGCTTCGCCTCATACCAGGCCGGGTTGCTGAGTATATCAATTCCCAAGGTTATTAATGGTGCAATGATACATACAGTCCATATCAGTTTATCGTTGAGATTTCGTTTTGTCAAAATACCAAAGGCAAAAAGACCTAATAGCGGACCGTAAGTAATACCGGCAAACTTCAGGATAAAGTCAATGATCAGTTTATCATTGATCGCTTTGAAAAGCAGCACCATCAGGAAAAATATCAGTGCAAAAGTAAAATGCACTTTTAATCTTGTTCTTTTCTTTTCCTTTTCTGTTCCTTCCTTTTTATTGATACCGAGAATATCAATACAGAAACAGGAAGTAAGGGATGTGATAGCCCCGTCCACACTGGGGAACAAAGCAGAAATGATTGCAATAACAAAAATGATCCCGATCACCCCGCTGAAGGTATCGCTTAAAGCAATAGTCGGGAACAGATCATCCGGAGGTACTGCAATTCCTTTTGAGCTGGCATATAAATAAAGAACTCCACCTAACACCAGGAAAAGAAAATTCACCACCATCAATACAGCGGTAAATGTCATCATATTCTTCTGTGAGTCCTTCAGCGTTTTTACACTTATATTTTTCTGCATCATTTCCTGGTCAAGACCTGTCATCGCAATGGCAATGAACATACCACCAATAATATGTTTGAGAGCAAATCTTCCATCATTCACATCCCAGTTAAATATCTGTGTATATCCTTTATCGGCCATCATGCTCCAGGCACCGCCAAAATCAGTTCCTAATGCTTTTACAATTACGATGATGCAGACAACAAGCCCCACCAGCATGCCTGTTGTTTGCAGTGTGTCTGTGTAAATAATTGTTTTTACCCCGCCTTCAAATGTATAAAGGAGTATCAGCAGCAGTATAACTAAGGCTGTTGCTTCAAAGGGGATGTGCAGCTTATTGAAAATAAATGTCTGTAATACACTTATGACAAGATATAACCTTGCCGTAGCTCCTACTGTACGGGAGAGAATAAAGAAAAAAGCCCCGGCCTTATGCGCATTGATTCCAAACCTTTTTTCAAGATAGGTGTAAATGCTGGTCAGGTTCATCCTGTAATACAACGGCAATAACACAAAGGCAATCACTAAGTAACCCAGCAAATAGCCCAGTACGATCTGGAAATAATAAAAATTACCGCTGCCCACACCCCCGGGTACACTTACGAATGTCACACCCGATAAAGAAGTACCGATCATTCCAAAAGCCACCAGCATCCAGTTACTGTTGCGGTTACCGATAAAGAAAGATTCGTTGTTGGAATTGCGGGAGGTGAACCAGGCCACTGCGAGTAACAGCACAAAGTATCCGATAACAAAAGAAAAGAGAACAACTGGTGACATACAGCAGGGTTTCTGTTAATTAATAATTATCTCTCTGAATGTGCAATAACGAATTTTGAAGATAAACAAATTTGTTATCCCTTTGCCGCAATTTATATCAAATATGGCTATACAATCTCTTGCTGTTTTCTGCGGTTCAAAAAAAGGCACCAATCCTTTATATACTGAGCATGCAATACAATTGGGAAAGCTGATGGCGGAAAATAATATCCGTCTTATTTATGGTGGTGGCAGCGCCGGCATCATGGGCTCTATTGCAGATAGTGTAATGCAGTATGGCGGAAAGGTAACCGGCATCATCCCGAAAATTTTACTGGAATGGGAAGTTCAGCATCTTGGCATCAGCGAACTCATCATCAGTGATGATATGCATGAGCGAAAAAGGAAACTGTACAGTCTTTGTGATGCAGCCCTTATTTTGCCGGGGGGCTTTGGCACTTTGGATGAATTGTTTGAGATAATCACCTGGAACCAGCTGACCATTCATGACAAACAGATATATATCCTTAACTCAGGAGGATTTTACAATCATTTAATTGCACATATCCGGCTAATGAAACAGGAACAGTTCCTTTATGAGGAAGCAGAAAAAAGGGTTACCATTATTGATGCCCCTGCTGAGCTATTGAATTATATCAACTAAACTTATCAATCCATTCTGCGGGGACCCTGGAACAGCGGTATCTGTAACCCTGCCCGGATGATCGGGATAGCCCGACCGTACGCATCTGTATAAGGTGAATTAGTGTCTCCCGAAACATCAAACAATACAGCGAGATAATAAAATGGTGTGCCACCTCTTCCTTCCCGGCCAGTTGTGTAACCGCCCCCGACTAAAAAGCTATTTGCGTTTGCAGCCGGATATTTTGTGGGTGTACCACCACCGGGCGGGATATATTTCTGCCTGATAGAATTGTATTCATACTGGGCCTGTGCAAAGAGGAAACGCACCGGATACAATTTTGTGAATACGCCGCCACCAAATTGTGTCTGGCGAACCCTGTCATCAAAAACAGTCACATCCCGGTAAGAAGTATAATTGTAATTCACCACTACTCCTGCATCAGCCCAGTTGGTCAGGCTATACCCGAATACCGGGCTGGCACCGATCAGGAAAGTATTATTATAAAAAGCGAGGGACACACTTCCACCGGTAAAGAGGTTTTCTTTGAACGGTCTCTTTTCCTTTTCCTCGTCATCTTGCGCAATGAGAATTGTTGATGTTGTAATCAACAGTAATACTGACAAAACATACTTCTTCATAATCATGGGTATTTTATGTTGTTAGATCAAAAATCTTTCCGGCGTTCAATATATTATTCGGATCAAATGCTTTTTTAATTTCCCGCATTAACCGGAAGTTAGCTTCCCGGAAAATAATATCCATGTAAGGTTTTTGGATCAGGCCGATTCCATGTTCGCCGCTGATCGTTCCTCCTAATCCTTTCACCAGGTCAAATAATTCCCGAAGTGCAGCCGTCATCACTTCATTTCCATGGCTGTTGGGAATACCCTCTTTCCTTATCCTGATATGAAGGTTACCATCACCCGCATGGCCGTAGCAAACCACTTCAAAATCATGCTTCTTGCCAAGTTCTTTTACGCCGCGGATCAGGGCCGGTAATTCAGCCCTTGGAACAACGGTATCTTCCTCGATAGTGTAACCGATCAGTTTTACTGCTTCAGCCACCCTTCTTCTGAGTTTCCAGAGCTCTGCCTTCTGTTGTGCATCATCGGCAAAATAAATTTCACCAATATCATATTGGGCCAGCAGGTTACTAATGGCTTCCATGTCTCCCATCAGCACATCCATATTATTACCATCAACCTCAATGATGAGATGGGCGGCTGTATCATCTGTTACCGCTATGGCAGTGCTGTCAACAAACTTGCTTACAATTTTCAGCGAATCGATTTCCATCAGTTCCATAGCACTTGGTACAAAGCCTGCCCTGAAAATGGCACTCACCGCTTCGCCAGCCTGTTCCAGGTTTTTAAATGGCACCAGCATCAGCACTTCAAATTCCGGTAATGGTATCAGCCGTAATACAATTTTGGTAACGATGCCCAGTGTGCCTTCGCTGCCAACCACTAACTGGGTAAGGTTATAGCCTGTAGAATTCTTCAAAACGTTAGAACCAGTCCAGATAATCTCCCCGGAGGGTAATACCACTTCCAGGTTCAGCACATAATCTTTTACCACTCCATACTTCACAGCTTTGGGACCGCCGCTGTTCTCAGCAATATTGCCGCCAATAAAACAGGAGCCGCGGCTGCTGGGATCCGGGGGATAGAATAATTTTTTTTCTTTTACTGCATTTTGCAGCACTTCAGTAATAACACCCGGCTCTGTCGTAACCTGTAAGTTTCTTTCATCAATGTCCAGTATCGAGTTCATTCTTTCGGTTGACAGCAGCACTCCACCAAGATGTGGTAATGCACCGCCGCTAAGACCGGTTCCGGCACCGCGGGGTGTTACAGGTATCTTTTCTTTATTACAGATTTTTAGTATTGCACTTATCTCTTCTGCTGTTCGTGGCTTGATGACCACTTCTGGCGGAAACGACAGATTTTCTGTTTCATCATGTCCGTAATCAGTTAATGACTCTTCATCAACGAAAACAAATCTATCGCCGACAATTTTTCGAAATGCATCTATATGTGTTGCAGTAAGTGAGGAAGTGGCCACGGTGTCCATGATTCAGTTTTAACCAATAATGAGGTTGTAAAAATCGGAATAATCGGGCAGATGATGAAACAGAATGATTTATCAGTAATTCTTAAACGATGGGCACATACTTTCTCTCTTGTTTCCATTATACCTGTCCACCACTCCCTGCTTAATAATGGAGAACTCCAGGGCACCACGGCCATTATTAAAAGTATTCAGGCCGGATTGGGTGACATCATATGTAAAAGAGAAAGTATAATCCTTGAATCCAAGTCCCACCATCGGGATGATCGCATCTTTATAGCGATAATAAAGTCCGGCTATCAGCACTTTTTCTCCATCACCGGAAAGATCGTAGTGAGCATTCAACCCGCCTACTATCTCATAGGATTTAGCCTGCAAAGATGCATAGACATTGGGGTTCACAATCAACCTGTCATTCAGCATAAAGCTGCCGTTCAAAAAACCAGTGTAGCGGGCCGGCACCCTGTTATCCACTCCTGAAGAATCGCTGAAGAAAGACTCCCTCGGCCTGTTGACATGCATAGCGGAAAAGCCGGCATTCAGGTAGATCCTGTCGGTTGGAAAGTAGGCATAGTTAGCACCAACCTGTATATCCAGGTAGTTGATATTATTTGCATCGAACTTGGGTGCCACGGTAACATTGTGTACATCAAAGAACTTTCCGTTCCATTGGCTGGGGAAGGTAAGATTTGCGGTATTGATCCTTTTATTTGCCCAACCCACATTAAAGCCAAGGCTTACCAGGCTGCCCGCATTCACCATCTGGTGATAGGCCACAGAACCGTAAACCTTAGTAGAAGTTAACGCACCTGTTCCAGCAACATCACGGAGTATTACACCTCCCAGTCCCAACCAGCCGGTATTATCACTGTTCTGCATAGTTTGTACATCGCCAAAAACACTCATCGTTTTATATGGAAATGCAGTAATGCTGGCCCACTGGTTACGATAATTCACCCCCAACCTGTAATCTCCATCAGGTGTAAAACCTGTATTGGCAGGATTGGTCAGTAAGGGTGAATTCATGAACTGGGAGAAATGCAAATCTTGTGCAAAGGCACCATTTGCCAGGCACAAAGCACAAGACATCAATGCTATTAAATTTTTTATTCTCTTCATCTCTTTGCTTCTTTTAACTCTTAGCTCTATCTTATTAACGTTATATCACCCTTCTTAGTTGTTTTGGTACCGTCCGAAAATTCGATACTTAGTGTATAAGCATATACATCCATTGGCTGGACGGCTCCTTTTACCCTTCCATCCCAACCCTGGAAGCGGTTGTTGGTTTCAAATACCTTTTGTCCCCAGCGGTTCCAGATGATAAACTGCATCTTTGCAATACCAAATCCCCTTACGTACACCACACTGTTTTCATCACCACTAAGGGGAGTAAATGCATTAGGTACATCCACCACCGGTAAAATAGTTGCCCGGACAGGTTTACAGATCGTACTATCACACCCAATAGCGTTGTAGGCTGTCAGGCAGGCATTAAATGTTCCAGTAGCATTGTATTGATGAAGCACCGGAGCCCTTGATGTTGTAAGCAGGCTGTCACCATCACCAAAATTCCATTTAAAACGAACTGCATCCGGAGATGAAAGGTTCACAAATGTTGTCGGGGTATTTTCCAACGGTGGGTCTGGTGAAAAACTGAAATCCGGCGTTGGTGAATCAAATACAGTGATGGTAAATGCTGCTGTTGTATCTGACAGGTTACAGGTATTGGGATTAAATGCGATTAATACTACATTATAAGTTCCTGCTGCAGAATAAAGATGAGTTGGTTCAAAATCAGTTGAAAATGTTCCATCACCAAAATCCCACAACCATGTTTCTCCGGCTACCGAAGTATTTCTGAATGCTGCATTGTATTGTAAGCATCCGGTTGAAGGTGTGGTAAAGGATGCCACTACATTAGCTGCCACACTTAACGGGGTCATAATAGAATCCGGGGCATTACAATAATTACTATCGGGCAATATCAGCTTTACATTATAAGTGCCGGCGCCGGCATAGTTATGAAAAACTGGACCCGGGCCTGTCTGTATCCTTGGCGAGCCATCGCCAAAATCCCAGATGAATGATTGCGGGCCAAAGGGACGGGTTGGTGGTGCTACAGAAAGATTATCGAACCGGTATTTGAAAGAATCGCATGGCGCCAGCTTAACCGGGTTGAAAGCCAACGAAGCCTGCAGGTCGCCCACCCGGATAGTGAGAAATGAACTATCCCTTATATTACAGGTATTGGGGTCAATTGCTACCAGCATAACCTGGTAAGTACCGACTGCATTATATACATGTGAAGCATTAGGAGTAGTAGTGGTAAGGTCCGGGGCATTTCCGGGTACATACTCAAAATACCATTCGTAACTCTGTGCAGCCCCAATCGTATCTCTAAAATCAACTGTAAGGGGTACACAGCCGGCCGTATCTCTTGGAGTTCCATCAATAGCTGACTGAATCCCCCCTAATACTCCGGCCAGGTTCATTGCAATTTTAATCATTGTAAGATTGCAATTATTTGAATTATTTGTTGATGACCATGAACCGGATGTAACGAGATCGGGTATGGGGTTTATCGGTGGCAGACCCAGTTTACAATTTCCGCAGATAGCCTGGTAAATATTTCCCTGCGCATCAAAACGGCTGGTACCGCCGTCCACATGGTCGCAGCCTGCATCATTAGGATTGTTCTCACCATAAAAA
The DNA here is from genome assembly GCA_044220915.1 of Chitinophagaceae bacterium. GTDB lineage: Bacteria > Bacteroidota > Bacteroidia > Chitinophagales > Chitinophagaceae > JJ008. The sequence goes on along the minus strand of JBGAQD010000025.1, from coordinate 16,747 downwards.
CTTCCAAAGAGTTGTGCTGTCGCATCTCTTTTCAGCACAAAGAAGTACAAATCCTTACCATCCGTATTACTTTTAATAGCATCCGGGGTAACAGGCAAGCCGAGTGTACCGGCACTCCCAAAATTATTTGTGTTAAAGAAAAATCCTCCCCAACCAGAGATGTAAACATTCTCGCAACGGTCGACCAGGAAAGCTATCGGGGAAATATTTGGAGTGGATGCACCTGAGCCAAACGCAGTGGAATAAATATAACCAGAGAGATCTGGTTGCAGTTTCGCAATAAATTGTTTTCCGGCGGGATTATTATAAGCAGCATTAACTATGGGCCAGGTTCCGGTAGTCTGTCCCATCACATAAGGAAATCCTTTCGCATCAAACTGAACTCCAAACACCTGGTCGAAACCAGTTGTACCGATATACGTTGTACGGTTAATCGCTGTTCCGTTATTATTTATTATTGAGACAAAGCCGTCAATGCTGCCATGATTTGATGGGCCAACAGTACCCGCAGTGCTTCCAGGAAGGTTACCGCTTTCAGTTCCGCCTGCCACATAAATATTCCCGCCGGGCCCTAGTGATAATACATAGGCCGCATCGTTGGCATTACCCCCAAGATAACTGGCAAATGTTACCGCATTGAGAGTGGGAGTAAGTTTTAATACGACTCCATCCTGCAGGCCACCCCCGAAAGTGGATTGAAATGGAGAGCCTGATACGGGGAAATTAGTGGATTGTGTTGTAGAAGCCACGTAGACATTACCAGCACCATCCAATATAACTTCACTACGGCCATCATCACCATAGTTACGTTGTAAAGAATTGAGATCTCTTGTTTCAGAGATGTTGACTCCATCATTACCACTGCCACCTATTTTTTTCGAACCGATGAGAGCAGTGCCTGTAGCATTTAACTTAGTTACCACAATATCAAACCCACCACCAACGCCAACCTGTCCGCCAGGATTTACAACGGGGTAGTTGTTGGAATTGGAACGACCTGCAATAACAAGGTTTCCCTGGTTATCCACCACCAAACTATGCGGCTGTTCGTTACCGCCGCCACCAATGTAAGTAGCATACACCCTGTTGGTACCAGTAGGATTCAACTTAATAATACCAATATCTATTGCGCCTGCAGAGCCTGAACTGAATCCTCCCTGGAAAGTAGTTTGAAATGCCCCGTTTGATGCCGGAAAGCTGCCTCCGCCATCCAATACAATTCCTCCGCCGAACATACTGCCATCGGGTCCATAAGTAGCTGTAAAACCCCAGTTGTCTGCACTACTCCCGGAGAAAGAACCGAAGATGACAACAGGATCGATCACCAGTATTTGAGTGGGGTCATAATTCTTTACATCAAACCGTACCACATTATCTTTTACAACATATTTACAGGCAATATCGGTTTTCCCGGTTGCTGAGGTTTGATAAGAGTAAGGCAGCGCTTCTTTTAACTCGCCAATAGATGTGGTAATCAGTAGTTCTTTATTCTTTACCTGCAGTTTATCAACACCGTCATACTTCAACGCAATTTTAGAAACATCGCCGCCGGGTTTTACAATGATATCATACTTGAGAAATTCGTTATCGGTATAATATCTGACATCGATATTGGGATAAATATCTTTCAACGTAATGGCCTGATAAAGGCCGCAATTACTGGCCCATTTGGACTGGTTGTTGCCAATGAAGTAGTTGTTATAAGTGGAAACCTTTTTATCAGGGATAGTTTTTACGTTTGGAGAAGCTCCCAAAAAATCAACATTCCATGCATGAGAACGAAGAACGATCTTATCTTCCGGATGTACCGGCGTTCCATCTGCTTTATGCCCATGCAGGAAACGGCCAAGAGCAGCATAATCAGCTGGGTTGTGCTGCAATACGGTAAAGCCGCCGGAACGAATAAAGAAGGCCCCGTTACTTACGTTGCCCTTATATTCCACCCGGTTGTCCCACTGGCCTTTGTTTTCTATGAACTCAATATTATTATAGCTCTGTGCAGTAACTGCAAAAGAAGGTATGATCAGGGCGGCAAAAATCAGGAGGCGTTTCAGGGTCAAATTATTTGTTGTATTAAAGTAACCAAATTTCAGCAAAAATGGATTGAAAACTTGTGTTAAGAAATGTCCTCTCATAGTCATTTATTTTCCTTTCGTACTCTTCCGTTCTTTTGTTGAAAAAAAATTGCTGCTTTATGAAATCTTACTCCACATTACTGATCCTTTTTGCTGGTTCAGGAAGCTCTTTAACCGCAAATTACCTGCCGAAACAAGGTCGGGGTCATTTTCCAATACTGTTGCGGCCATATTGCGGGCTACTTCTAAAATTGCCCGGTCTTGGACTATACTGGCCAGCTTAAAGTTTAACTCCCCGCTTTGCCTTGTTCCCTGAATATCACCCGGTCCTCTTAATTCAAGGTCTTTTTCAGCTATCTCAAATCCATTTGCCGTTTCCACCATGGTCCTGATGCGTTCCCGGGCATCATTACCCAATTTTGACCCCGATAAAAGTATACAATAGCTTTTTTCGGCACCCCTCCCCACCCTGCCTCTTAACTGGTGTAGCTGAGAAAGGCCGAATTTCTCTGCACTTTCAATCACCATTACCGAGGCGTTGGGCACATCCACCCCCACTTCTATAACGGTGGTGGATACCATTATCTGCGTATCATGTTCAACAAATCTCTTCATGTTTAGTTCTTTCTGCTCAGCCGGTTGCCGGCCATGCACCATGCTTATCCAGTATTTGGGCTCGGGAAAGTAAGCCTTTACATTTTCGTAACCCTTCATCAGGTTTTCGTAATCCATTTTATCACTTTCTTCTATCAGTGGAAAAATAATATAAGCCTGTCTTCCCTTGCCGATCTCTGCCCGGATGAAATCCATCACTTTACTGCGGTGCGATTCATAACGGTGAACTGTGGTGATGGGTTGCCGTCCCGGAGGCAATTCATCAATAACACTGTAATCAAGATCTCCATAGGCTGTCATCGCCAGCGTTCTGGGTATTGGCGTTGCCGTCATCACCAACACATGTGGTGGTATGCTGGCTTTTTGCCAAAGCTTTGCCCGTTGCGCCACACCAAAGCGGTGTTGTTCATCGATGATTACAATACCAAGGTTTTTAAACTGCACCACATCTTCAATTACGGCATGGGTACCTACCAGGATTTTTAAAGAGCCTTCTTCCAGTTCTGCCAGCATTTTCTTTCTTGCTGCAGCTTTGGTGGAACCGGTAAGCAGCTGCACCGGCACATTTACTTTAGATAATAATGTACTGATGGTTTTAAAATGCTGTTGGGCCAATATTTCCGTTGGCGCCATCAGACAGGCCTGGAAGTTATTATCTACTGCCAACAGCATGATGAGGACAGCAACGATGGTTTTACCGCTACCCACATCCCCCTGCAGCAGGCGGTTCATTTGTCTTCCTTTTGCCGTATCATTCCTGATCTCTTTTATCACTCTTTTTTGTGCTCCTGTCAGTTGAAAAGGAAGATGATTCTTAAAAAAGTCATTAAACAGGTCACCGACTTTATCAAACACTACTCCTTTAGAAAACCGATGCCTGTTGCTTCGCAATAAATTCATGCGGAGCTGTGCAATGAAGAATTCTTCAAACTTCAGTCTTTTAACGGCTTCATCATATTCTGTTATTGATTGCGGAAAATGAATTTGCCGGCAGGCTTTATACCGGCTAACCAGTTTTAATTGGCTAACAACCGGGTCTGGCAAATTCTCCGGAATATCTCTTTCCATTACCATACCCAGCAATAATTGGGTCAGCTTGCCTATCTGCCGTCCTCCGAGTCCTCTTGCCTTTAATTTTTCAGTTGTGGAATAAACAGGCTCCAGGAAATTCTTTCCCAAAGGTTGTTCTGGTGTCAGCACTTCCAGTTCCGGATGAACAATTTGTGGTTGCCCATTGTAAAAGGTTACCCTGCCATAAACAAGGTATGATTGTCCGACTTCCAATAGTTTTTGTACCCAGCTCAATCCCTGGAACCATGTCAATTCAATATACCCGGTTTTGTCTTTTACTTCAGCCACTATTCTTTTTGCTGCCTTCTGGCCAACCACATCAAAATTGACCAGCACAGCAGCAATTTGTACAAACTCGGTTCCCGGTGTTATTTCGCTGATGAGATTGACTTTCGTTCTGTCAACATGCCGGAACGGATAATACTCCAGCAGGTCGCCAAAAGTGAAGATGCCCAGTTCTTTTTTTAGCAGATCTGCCCGTTGCGGCCCGACTCCTTTTAAATATTCAATCGGGCTGGATAATATGTGTGAAGAGGAAGAAATGATGTATCTCTTTCTTACAAAAATAGCGATTGCCTCCTGTCAACTGGTCAAAACTATCACGGATACACTATGAGCTGTGAACTCTCAACGATTTCTCCCACAACACCGTTTGGTGGCCTGTCGCAAACCGGATAAACCCTTTTACCAGGCAATAATTCATGAAGACAAAATAAAAAGGAATAGTAAATATGCCAGCTCTCTTTCCTGTACGGACGAGCAGCCATCCAAGAAAGGCCAGGACATAGAATGCAATTTGAGCATATAATGCCCAATAATAAAAACCTGGCGCAGGCTGATCGCTGATAATAAGAATATTTGATATCAATAAAATCACCAGCATTAACGGGCAAAATATCCAACGCAATAATCTCCGGGATATATATTGAAAACTCAGCAACGGATATTTAAAAATATTCAGGCATTCTTTCAAATAACCAACCGACTGGTAGGCCCCTGCAGAGATCCTGACCTTTCTTTTCTCTTCTTCTGCAAGAGATGCTGATGGCTCCTCTGTTGCGAATGCACCCGGTTCATACCCGATCTTATAGCCCTGGAGGCATATCTGCATAGAAATAACAAAATCATCCAGTATCAATTCATCAGTTAATTCCTTAAAGAGACTGGTACGAATAGAAAATAATTCGCCGGCCGCTCCAGTCACTGTGTTCAGGCTGGCATCCAACCGCTTCATGAAAGATTCATATTGCCAATACAGTCCTTCTGCTTCACCAACAGCTGAGCCCATTTTGTCACGGATAATTTTTTTCTCACCTGCCACTCCTCCCACTTTTTCATTTTTATAATGTGCAGCAATTTTTTTTAAACACTCAGTATTCAACATTGTGTTGGCATCGCAGAAAACCACCACCGGTGTTGTAACCTGCTGCATGGCTCTTTTAATAGCTGCATATTTACCTCTTCTTTCCGGCTGATGAAGCGAAATAAGCGAAGAATGCTGCTGAACAATTTTTTCTGAGCCATCAGTTGAGCCATCAGTAATAAAAATGATCTGCAGTTGCTCTGAAGGATAATCAATAGCCAGTGTATTTGCTATTTTCTGCTCCAGTATTTTCTTTTCATTATAGGCTGTAACCACAACTGTAACTGGTAATGTGTCCGCTGATGATATATTCTGCTTTTCTGAAACAAACAACTGCTTTAAACTGGTTATAAAAAACACCAATATGCCATAGCCAATATAGCAGTAGAACAAAATAGCCAGGCTTATCCAGAAAAATATTACTGTTACAGTTACCATCGGTCTGTGTGAAAATTACGGTCACCCGATAGCAAATATCCCAAGATGTAGCTTAAAAACTGCAACTTGTCAAGGGGAAACCCGGTTTTTTAGCAATCACGGTAAAATTGTCTTGCCAATTCCCTTGTGCCGCTCTATTTTAGAAGCAAGAACCAAGATCCAAATATCCAATACACCTGACACCAAAACAGGAAACATGAAAAGCCATCCTTATTTTCTACAGCTTGATCTGTATTTCAGCGACTACAAGTTTGCCTTGCTATGTTTTATTACAGCCTTCGTTGTTACACTTATTACTATTCCACCCATAATAAGCCTGATAAAAAGGTACAGGCTTTATGATATGCCCAATGCCCGCAAGGAACATTCAGCTCCCATTCCAACGATGGGCGGTATTGCGATTATTGCCGGCATGATGATGGCACTTTTCTTATGGTTTCCCTTCACCAATGCTGTGGCACAGATAAGTTTCTTTTTTTCAATTGCTGTATTGTTTGGTCTTGGCATTATGGATGACCTGAAAGATCTCTCGGCAAAATATAAGTTCATTGTTCAGGCTGGTCTTGCTATGCTTATTGCCGTATCAGGCATACGCATTACTTCATTTGACGGGCTTTTCGGTATTCATGAATTGCCGCTGACCGCACAATATACTTTTACATTCCTTGCCATTGTGGGCATCACCAATGCATTCAACCTGATTGATGGTATTGACGGTCTTGCCGGCGGTTTAGGCTTTATGAGCCTGATTACACTTGGCATTTTCCTTACCATGAGTGGTGATGTAAACACCGCCCTGGTCGCTTTTGCCCTTGCCGGAGGCATACTGGCTTTCATGTATTTCAATTTAAACCCTGCAAGGATCTTTATGGGTGATACCGGTTCACTGGTACTGGGATTTGTAGTGGCAGTGTTATGTATCCGGCTGATGCAGGTAAATGTGATGGTAAGTAACCCTGTACTCACTCATGCCCCCGTATTTGTAACAGGTGTTGTACTAATCCCTGTCTTTGATACTATTCGTGTATTTGCCACCAGGATATGGCATGGCAAATCACCGTTTTCTGCTGATAAAACACATATACACCATTTGCTGACCAACCAGGGTTTCAGCCACGGTTTTGCGGCTAAAGTAATTTGCTTTCTGCATGGGTTTATACTGATAGAAGTATATTGGCTCAGATGGCTGAGGCAGGAATTCATATTGATACTATTACTTGTTTTAATGTTCGTCATGACGATGCTGCTGAAAAAAATGAACAGTCTTTTCAAAAAAGCAGGTTCACTTTTTAACGGTTCCAAAAAAGGTATACCTCAGGAATAGACCACTTCATTTATCCAGGGCATTATTTTTTGTGCAATAGTTTTCAGCAAATCGGTTACTTCATTTTCCACATTCAGCCGGGAAGCGATGGTTACTATAACTATGGCCCCGACCGCCCATACTGTATAGTTAATAATCTTTTTCATACTTTAAGGTTTTTGGTTTCTTTGGTTATTATGACGCCTCAAAGATGCATCTGTTACAATCCGAAGACAAGCACACTATGCATGAAATGACATGATTGGTGCATCAATTGATGAAGTAGTAATCAATTAACTTTCATTAACTTAACTCTGAAAAAAATGTTAACGGAGACCGGTTTACAGGGTGTAAAAACTACTTTATAATCCGCACAGTTCATTACATTGTTTCCGCAGTTCAAAAGCCCCGATGGCATTTCATACAATGCATTCCCCAGTTTGCTGTTGCATTAATTAAATTTGAAAAATATAATTACCGCTTTGGTACGATATATTATTTCAATAGCAATACTGATCAATTCGCTGTCCTTACAAACACTAAAGGCACAGCAGGCAAAACAATACTATTTCACTCATTATGCCACTGAATCAGGATTATTATCAACTGAAGTAAATACAGTATTGCAGGATGCAGACGGGTTCATCTGGGCCGGTTCTGTTGATGGATTACAGCGGTTTGACGGCACTCGTTTTAAAACCTTCCGTCATAATCCATCTGATTCATTTTCGATTCCCAATAATAACATCCTTCAGTTATTAACTGATAAAAAGAAAAACCTGTGGCTGCTTACTTCAAAAGGGGATGTCGGGATTTTTGATACCAAAAGCCTTCGTTTCCATAGATGTGTAGTAAAGGTTAAAATACCTGGATCTCTTGATGCCACAATCAAGAGACTTATTACTGATGAATTTGGAAATATATTTTTACTGCTCGGCGGTATAGATGTATTGACATGGAATGAGAAAAAAAATGAGTTGTCTTATGAACATAACTTCCTGACATTTCCGGCCGGTACGAGTTTTTCAGATTTTATCCAGCAACCCGGTACTTACAATTACTGGATTGCACTTAAAGATGGCGTTGCCATTTACAACAGGAAAACAGATCAGATAAGTTTTCCTGCTGATAACCGGGAGAAAAATCCGGTCGTTGATCTGCTGGCAAAGATCTCCATACCCTTTAATTTTCATTTTGATAAAAAAGGCCGTTGCTGGTTTCAAAGCTGGCAGCCCGGAATGCCTGAAGCTTATTGCTTTGATCTGAATAGCAAAAAAGCAACAGTAAACAGGTATGAATTTATTTCTACCCTAAAAACCTACTATGAGACATCCCGGTTCTTCGAACAGGAAGATGGCACCATCTGGATAACCGGGCTTGATCTGTTTGCAAAGTTCATTGAACAAGAGAAAAAATTCCAGTTCATTTATAACGGGTACCTGAATGAACGCAGTATCAGCTACGAAAGACTAACCTGCCTGTCAGAAGATAAAGAACATAATATCTGGGTTAGTACCAGTAATAATGGCTTATACCGCTTTAATCCTTCCGAACAGTTCTTTACTAATATTGCCCATTCAAATCGAAACACCGGAAACAAAGGCCGTGGCAGTATAATGTCTTTCGTTAATACCCGGTGGGGCACCTTACTTGCCGGATCATGGAGCGATGGCATTTATCACTACGATAATAACCTGAACCTGTTACCTCTTGCTATAGAAGGAATAGGTGAGAAACCCGGGCCTTCTGCTTGGGATATGTATGCATCCGGAGACAGTATCACGATATGGGTCGCATCACAACCTGGTCTTTATGCAATTGACCAATCAAAACGTTCTGCCAGCTTTTACAACCCGCCTGTGTTAAATAATAAAACTATCCGGCAGGTAGCGGAAGATAAACAGGGTAATCTTTGGCTGGGAATGCAAAATTTTGGTGTCTTTAAGTGGTCCGTAGCAGATAAGAAAGCAAGAAAAGAAAGTGAAATAAAGCGATTTGACAAAATCCCTGTTGGGCAAATCAACAAGATCACCGTAGACCGTAAGGGTTGTATTTGGTTCGGCACTGCTGCAAACGGACTATACGTCCTTGACCCGGTAACAAACAATATCATTTTACGCTTTGGCGAACAGGAAAGCAACGGATACAAACTTCCTGAGTCCGGCGTTTCTGATATCCTTGATTATGACGACAGCACTGTGCTGGTAACCACATCCCGGCAGGTCATTGTCTATAACAGGTATACAAAAAGATCTGCAATTATCGGTAAATCCGAAATGTTGAAGGGCTACATCGCAGCAATGGAAAGAGATAAAAAGGGGTATGTGTGGATTGCCACAACTAGTGGTATTTACAGGGCAAATATCAGGAGCAAAGTCTTCGTACGTTTTGACAGGGTTGACGGGATAAACAATGACCATTTCACTTTATCAGCTTCCATGGTAGCAAAAGATGGAAGAATATTTTTTGGCAGCAGCGACCAGTTTGTTGCATTTGATCCGGGTGCTATAGACATAAATAAAGTAAAATCAATACCCCGCATTACAGATTTCAAAGTAATGAATAAGTCGTTGTTGGTGGATTCGTTGCTACAATTAAAACAAACGGTGCTCCGTTATGACAACAACTCGCTGGAAATAGAATTCTCTCCTTTAGTATACAGCAGCGGCACTCTTATTATGTACAAACTGGAAGGGCTTGACAAGGAATGGAAAATGGCTGATAAAAACAACCAGGCCATTTATACCTACCTGCCACCTAAGAAATATACTTTTCTGATGAAGACCATCGATGCGGAAGGCAATATCAGCGATGTCATCACTTCCATGAAAATAAAAGTAAAACCCCCGTTTTGGAAGTCCTGGTGGTTCTTCAGCTTATTGGCAATTGCAATTGGCGCATTACTTTTTTGGTTTGACCGAGAAAGAATGAAGAGAAAGGATGCCATTGAAAAGATGCGCAGCAATATTGCTGACAACCTGCATGGTGAAGTAAACACTGCACTGAATAATATCAATATCCTGAGCGAAATGGCACGACTGAAAGCCGATAAAGACCCGGAAAAATCAAAAGAATATATAGAACAGATACACACAAAAAGTCATAACATGATCATTGCCATGGATGATATGCTCTGGAGTCTGGATCCGGGTAATGACAGTATGGCAAAAACGACCACTAGGATGCTGGAATATATTGATGCACTGAAGAACAGGTATGGTGTCAATATTGATATAGCGGTAGACAAGAAAGTAGAAGCCCTTGAGCTAAATATGAAGCTCCGGCATGAGGCCTTCCTTGTTTTTAAAGAAGGAATTAAAAACCTTGTGACGCTTGGTGCCAATAACTGTCATGTGTATATAAGCTTTGAAAAAGGGAATCTTCTTTTTACAACGCTGTTTGACAGTGATAAGTGTGATATGCAACAACTAAACAACCTGCTTCATCGTCAGGATCTTGAAAGAAGATTAAATATGATGCAGGCGGCTATTGATATAGCCTTACATAAAAACACTTCTTCAATTTCTTTGCGGGTACCTGTTTCCTGAGTTATTTCCCCATCCATTTTTTAAATTCTGTCACTTTCTCCCGGCTAACCAGTGCTTCTTTATCAACAGCAGGTTTCAACTGCAATATCAATCGGTTACCGAAATAATCATCGATCTTATCGATGCTGTTTACCGATACATAAAAGGAACGGCTGATACGGAAATACCGGTCAGGGTCAAGCATCTCCTCCAGTTCATCCATGGTATAGTCAACTACAAATTTTTTGTTATCATCGGTTTTAAAAAAGTTCAGGCGGCCGTCGCTGTAGAAATAAGCAATGTCTTCTACCTCAATGCTTACCAGTTTTTGGGCATGTTTTACCAGAAAACGTTTACGATACTCCTTTGGCTGAAGTTTCTGCTGCAATTCTTTTACAAGACTATCAATACTAAGATCTGCTTTACCATCTCCTTTCATTTTTTTATACTTATTCAATGCCGCCTGGAGTTCCTCCTGCTGAATAGGCTTCAATAAATAATCCACACTATTCACTTTAAATGCCTTCAGTGCATACTCATCATACGATGTAGTGAAGATGACCGGGCTTTTAACCTCAGTCAGTTTAAATATTTCAAAACTCTGACCATCGGCTAGTTCTATATCCATCAGTATAAGGTCGGGAGAAGGATGATTGTGCAGCCACTCAACTGTATTTTTTATACTGTCGGACACTCCGACCACCTCAATAGTATCGTCTACTCCAGTTAAGGTTTTCTGGAGTTTTTTTACTGCTAATTCCTCGTCTTCAACAATAAGCACTTTCATATATGAGTTTTATAAGTTAATAAATATCTTATCCTTTAATTTCCTCCATACGTCCCGATGGCATCACTAACCTGTTTTCCGAATTATTATTCCATATCAGTGGAAGCACAACTGTAAAGTTGTTCTTATCCTCTATTACCTGGAAACCGGGCTGTTTTAACAGGGCGTACTTTGCTTTTATATTTTCCAGGCCCACTTTATTACTAGGAGCCTTTACTGTGCGCCGTTGCAGGTTATTATTCACCACTAGTTTATTACCAGCTGTAGTGAAAATATCAATCACCAGTGGCTTATTTTTTGATAACACATTATGCTTTACAACATTCTCAACCAGTAGTTGCAGGGTAAGTGATGGCAGCAAATACGTATCGTATCTTTTGTCGATTTCTATATTTATTTGCACTGCCTCTCCATGGCGGGTCTGTAACAGGCGATAGTATGATTCAATAAACTTTATTTCATTCTGCACAGTAGTTAATCCGTCTTCATTATTGCGAAGAAGATAACGGTACACTTTACTTAGTTCATTTAAAAAAGCATCAGCCTTATACTTGTCTTCACTTATAAGCGATGAAAGTGTATTAAAACAATTGAAAAGAAAATGCGGGTTTACCTGTCCTTTTAGTGTATCAAATTCCTGCTGAAGCGATACCTGCTGTAGTCCCTTTTTCTCTAATACAGATTCTTTGTACTTCCCCAGCATGTAATCACTCTCGTACAATGTTTCAAATACAAGGTTTACACAAAGACCGACTGTCAATCCTTTTAAAAGATCCCAATCCAGAAGCTTATAGCCAAAAATGCTGAAGTAATCATAGAGAAAAAAAATCAATAGCACACTTGGTGGCATAATTAATATCACCACCAGGGCTTTGCGAAGTATCCGCTGTGTACTTTGCTGTAAACCCGGGTATTTACGTTCTACGTATTTATCGTATGAAATATGGGAATACCATGAAGCTGCACCAATCAGAAAAATAAGAGGAAATGAAAACAACCATATTCTCCAGTCGTGCCAAAGCCTGTCTTTGTACATAACCAGATGCAGCGCCACATCTATAATTGGCATACTGAAAAGAAAAGAATACAATTGCAGCCGCGGCGGTTTCATCCATTTCATAACATTACCTCCTCTTTATTCATGATCAGGGGCAGATGAATTGTTCTGAAATGATTCTGCTCACTGATAAGAACATCCTTCTGATTCAGCAGATGATATTTGCTTTTGAGATTATCAAGGCCGGAGGGTGAGTCCATTTCCTGCACTTCGGAGGCCAGTTTAGGCATAACATTATTCCTGATAATGATACACTCATCCACACCAGTTGCGTGAAGCTGTATTTCCAGGGGGCAATCCCTGCAAACAGAATTCCGGGCAACCGTATCTTCAATAATGGCCTGTAATGTCAGCGGTGGAATTAATTTTTCCTGTGCTGACTCTGCGATATCCAGCTCCAGTTTTAAGGCTTCGCCATGTCTTGCCTGCAGCAGGTATATATACGACTCTAAGAATTTTAATTCTGTTTTGAGTGTTACTAATGCTTCTTCATCATTCTGCAGCATGTAGCGATAGACCTTGCTCATCTCGTTAAGAAATTTCTCACTTTTTTCTTCATCTTCATGAATCAGACTTGATAATGAGTTTAAACTGTTAAAAAGGAAGTGAGGGTTGATCTGGCTTTTCAAACCCTGTAATCTTCCCTGACGGTACACTTTTTTTAGTGCCTCTGTTTCCTTCAGGTTAGCTTTCCAGCTATCATAACGGCCAATCCCTTCATGCAAAAAAGTGAGGAAAATATTGATGATGGCCATGCCGATATAAGCCCATATAAACCCTGCCTCATTGAAAGTGTAATTAAGAAACGGAAACAGCTCATATCCTTTAAAAAAACTGAACAGGAAAAGCCCGGTGAACAAAATAAAGCTAATGATCATCAGTGTCAGCCTTTTCCCCACCTGCTGCTCGCCAGGAAATCTCTTTTTCATAAGTACAGCCACCCAACCACAAATAGTAAAATTGATACAAAAACCCGCTGCCGTAACCCCTGTAGCGAAGAAAAATATCTGCCAATCACTATAATAACGGGAACTAAAAATCACACTATTGATGACTAGTGTAATGGGTAATAATACAATCCCGAGAACTACATAATCTTTTGTGGTATATCGTGGCAGCTTAATACTCATAACCTTATACAAATTACCATCTTTTCCGCACTTGTCCGGAGCACTTCTCATGGGTTGGTGACAGGGCAGGATGAATTGGCCAAAAACCCGTACAGATTGTACGGGTCGGGCAACCAGTTCATGTTTATCTATATCACAATTACTTCAAAAAGAGAGTTGAAATAGCTTATAAACTTAGCCTTATGCTTTTCCACCCATTTTTCAAAGGATTGCATGGAAGGGTTCAGCTCATAGCTTTCCTCCAGGTCTTGCTGCCTGCTTGTTATGTGCAAACGCTGCACTTCAAACATATTCGCCATTTCCTCAGCCCTTGGAAAATTATAAGCAGCATAAATATTCCGGGGGATATGGTTATAATAAACATTCTTATTCAGCACTTTTGATAAGATGGCTGCATACTCATGACAAGTGTTATCAGCACCAACAAGCCCTGCTACTTTGCCAATATATTTTTCCGGCTGATCGAAGATGGATGCAACAACCTTTCCCAGGTCTTCTACACTTGCCATAGCCAGTTTTGTATTTCCCTGTGGAAAGCCAAAGTAATAACCGCCGTTATTATCCTTTTGCAACGGAAAAAATGTGAGAAAATTCTCGTAATAAAAAGCAGGGTGGATAAATGTTGCGGGGATTTTCAAATGCCTGGTATACTCTTCCAGCTTGGCTTTGGTATCGAATTCCAGAACCGGATACTTTCCGTTACTTAGTCTATTATAATCCGGGAAAGTTTGCAGTACAAAATGATGAATACCTGTTTGATAAACTGCATCTATTAGGTTTTTAGCCAGTTCATACTGCTTATTATAATTTCCGTTTGAATTAATAACACCAAAAACTCCGTAACAATCCTTAATAGCCAGTTTCAGGCTCTCAATATTGTTCATGTCACCTGCAACAATCTCTGCCCCGGCTCTCTGCAGTACTAATGCTTTTTGAGAATGAGGATTACGGGTTAATATCTGTACATGAAACTTACTTTGCTTTATTAAAGCCCTCGCTACACTACCACCTTCTGCACCGGTTGCACCCGTTACAAGTATGATTGGTTTTATATTTTTCATTAACTCTTTCATATATATCTTTTCAAGTATTTGTGATTTCTATTACTTCAAGTCCTTCCATTGCCTGGGGGCTGGCACCATATTCTCCACCGGCTTTGTTGTTTTCAGGTAAGCGAAGATGGATCTCAGGTCTTCGTCAGTCAGGTTTTTATATACAAACCACGGCATAGGAGGCAACAACGGCCTGGTTCCATCCAAGCCTTTGGATTTACCTTCACGGATCGCTTTAATAAATTGCTCTTCTTTCCAATTACCAATTCCTGTTTCATCAGAAGAGATATTAGCGGCAAAAGACATTCCCCATGAGCCAACAGCAGATGTGAAGTCGCTGCCAAAAAGTGACCAGCCATTTTTTACACTGTTAGTGTCAACTTTTTGAAGTTGCCTCTCTGAAGGATAACCAGAAAATCGCAGCTCTTCAATGACCTCTGGTCCTTGTGGCCCCATTTTCTTAGGAGAGTGACAATCATCACATCCTATTGAATTAACTAAATACTCTCCCCGCTTTACTAATTCTTCCCGGCTCATTGGTTTGTTTTCCTTGCTACCAGCGGAGCTGTTTGTACAGGCGATAAAAGCACCAGCTGTTACTGCTACCAGAAGGCTGGCTACTAAAAAATTGTTACGCATAGTTGATAAGGTTTAATGATAAATGGTTGTTGATTTATTTCGGCTCAAAGATGAAGAAGAAAAAAAGGGGGAGCAATGCAGAACTACATGAATTGAGGCATTCGGCGAATGAAATGAAAGGGTATTAACAATTATTAACAGGGCAGGCTCATATTATATTCAGCAGCAGATAGTAAATATTACTTTCCAATACAAAAAATAGTGCCCCTTAATTATCAGGGCTTCCCGAAGATTGGGCAACAAATAGCCAACAACAACCGATTAAGCAAGGGAAAACGCTACACAAAGAAAAGAAAAATCTTTGTTGATGGTAGGGTGTGCTGTGCCTTATCATAGACAAAAGCAAAGATAAGATTTCTACTTACCTGAGTTGCTTGGCAACCGTCTCCGGTTGCAAGCCCATGTACTGGCAAAACTCATCAATAGAAACTAATTGGTGAGGCTGTTTTGAGAAGTGAGATTTAATCTTTTTGATTACCTCCCTTCCCCATCTTTCGCTTTTGCCGGTAACAATCTGCACATCCTTTGGATAAATACAAACTCTTTCCATTTCAATTAACATTTTAATACTCTATCCATACTTCATCTATGCTTCATGTATAGAGTTGTTATGCACAAATTTACTTCATTTTAAGAGAGGAAATAAGCTCTCATAATGGAATAATCTGCACATATCGGCAGGAATGGTAGTGCTGAATTTAAAGCGATAGAAACCTATTATAATTTCGGGTATCAATAGTGATATTTTTTACTAACTCATAATTTTTTACAATGGCAAAGCAAAAAGGAATTATCAAATTAGACGGTACTATCGGCGGTATTACCTTTTACAAATCAACTCAAGACGGATACCTGGCAAGAGAGAAAGGCGGTGTGTCTGGGGACCGTATCGCCAATGACCCTAACTTTCAAAGAACCCGTGAAAACGGAGATGAATTTGGAAGGGCTGGTAAGGCTGGTAAATTACTTCGCAACTCAATCCGTGCAATGTTGCAAAATGCTTCAGACAGCCGGATGGTAAGCCGTCTTACTCAAAAGATGGTTGAAGTTATCCAGGAAGATGCTACTAATCCTCGTGGTCAAAGGAATGTGATTGATGGCGAAGCTGAGTTGCTGGAAGGCTTTGAATTTAACATCACAGGAAAATTGGGCACTACCCTTTATGCACCTTATACTTCCACTATTGACAGGGTTGCTGGTACACTTGCTGTGAGTGTTCCTGCCTTTGTTCCATTGAACATGATTGCAGCTCCCGGCGGTTCTACTCATTTCAAAATTGTTTCTGCCGGTACAGAGGTAGATTTTGAAAATGAAACTTTCGTTGTAGCAACAAGCGAAACAGCAGTTTTGCCTTGGGATACCACTGCAACTGCTTTAATTAACCTTTCTAATGCAGTTACTGCAAACAGCACACATCCATTATTCCTGGCACTTGGTATTGAGTTTTATCAGGAAGTGAATGGCCAAATGTATCCATTGAAAAATGGTGCTTACAATGCTTTAGCATTGGTAAAGGTTGACGATAATTAATATATTTTTTAACCCTTAAATATTAAAACCATGTTAAGTGGAATACTTAATTTCTTCTTAGGATTGATATTCTAAAAGATAAAAAGAGTTCATTCTTTCAGTCCGATAAAGCCCTGCCATTCCTGGCGGGGCTTTTTGTTTTCAGCAAAGCCCCTAAAAG
>JBGAQD010000024.1:0-51352 GCA_044220915.1 Chitinophagaceae bacterium | reverse complement strand
ACATGTGGCTGATAAACACCCATTTTATTCTTGAATTACATGCAATAGAACGTCAGGTCTGGCAGGTACTGGGACTGGCAGGAAGCATGGACCCCATGCTTCCGATAGTGATTATGGGAGATTTCAATATCTGGCAAAATGGTTTGAACGGATACGATGTTACAGATGAATCACGGGAGCAGCACCGTATCTTATACCAAAAAATGTGTTCGATGTTTGAGGCCGCAGGATTTGTCCAACTTGGGGAGGACGCCGGTAATAGCTTCAAGCCATGGAGCATGAGGTCAAGAATAGATTATTGTTTTTTATTAAATCCCCCGCAGTACGCTTCATCTGTTTTAACCCTGAATCGATTTAGAATTGCAAGGCCCAGGGATGAAAATGCAGACCCACTTGAATCTTTTACCGATCACTGTGCCCTGGTTATGGATTTTGATTGGAATCTCAGGGCATTGAACGGAAATCCTTATGTCTGATTTTCGCTCCTTCTCCGTTTCGGTAGTTGTTTCGAAAAAACACTACACCGTGGTCAGTGTTAGCATTCCGCCGGCCATAATACAAAAAAGAAAATTTTTCAGTTTCCCTAAAGCCCCGATGCGTGTCCCCACGCATCGGAACAAGTATGTAAAAATACAAGTTGCGTGAAGACACGCAACTTGGCGTTCAGATAAAGAATATTCATTGCACTTAAGAAAATATCAGCCTTTGTAATATATACTGCTATATTGCAACCAGGAAGTTTTGGCAGAGACTTCTTAAATTGAAAAGTATTTTAACCACCAAAAATAAGAGCATGAAAAAAGCCTGTATTATCTTTTGCAGTTTGTTTATTATATATAGTTGTAACAGCAGCGAAAAAAAACCTAAACCACAACTCACCAAAAAAGAAAAGCCCGTTCAATCTGCAGCGGATATTGAGTTGCAGGATTGGCTTAAGGGTAAAATATGGACAGCAGAGGAGCAAAACATGGCTCCGATGTCATTGCTTAAGCTAAAATCAGATGGTAGCTACGAGTTGAAATCCGATAAATACCCAAGTACCTGGCAAATAATTAATGGAGAAATATCATTAGCAAGACTAACAGAATGGCCAATAGAGAAAGTGAACGATACTACATTCCGTTTGTATGTAAAGCCAACTGATAAATGGTATTCTTATAAGCATACCGGTACGATCGATTAAAAGACACCAGCCGTATACTTCCGCCGGGGCCTGTAATGTTTTGTTGAGTGGGCTGAAGGATGGTTCTGGCGGGGGCAAAAGTTTTCATCAAATTCCTTTCTTTGGCCAGGCCTTCTTTGATCAATACTGTACCCGGCTGTTGGTTCTGCAACAGCATTTTATTAAAGAGATTAGCCTCCGGGATAAAAGCGGTATAATCTTCTTTCAGATTTGAATCCTGTGAAAAGGCTGTGGTGGAAAAAAGAAAGGGCAAAAGTGCTGCAAGTAAGATCTGGGGGTATCTTTTCATGTGCACCAGTTTGTTGATTTACCTAAATATACCTAATTAAAAACGGGTTTGGCATTCTGCCAAAAAAATAAACTGATCAGAATCCCGATATTTTCTCAGGCAATGATACAAGTGCTGACAAGTATCGCTTTCAGCAGTGACGAGTATCATAGTTATTAGCTGGTACCAGCAGGTAACTTCATAGTGAAAAATAATTACTTGTATGAAAAAGATATTTTCCGGTATACCGGCAGTAATAGTTATTGCAGGTATGATGATGGGCATTTCCCCGATAGTGAATGCCCAGGCCTTTACACCTAATGATAACCAGGTTTGTTTTTATGAACATGAAAATTTTGGCGGGGCATATATCTGCATCAGCTCCAGTGGCGAGTATGCAGACCTTGGACGTTACTTTGTAGGAAATACCAATAAGAACTGGCATGATAAGATTTCTTCCGTCATCATCGGGAAGAATGCCTGTGCAATAATGTATGAACATGCAAATAGCAGTGGCTATTGTCTTACCCTGCGGGGAAATGGAACAACCCAGAGAAAGATAGGTAAACTCAGCCCTTACAATTTCAACGATAAAGCAAGTCATATCAAGAGCCTTGCTTACCCGGACAATTTGCCCCCTGAGCCCTACGAAGACGAGGTAATATTCTTTGAGCACAACAATTTTGACGGGTATTACCTGCGGCAATTTACTGATATAGATGCCGCAAATCTTACCCAGTACGGTTTGGAAGATCCTATTACAAACACGACTGTTTATAACTGGAATGACAGGATATCATCTGTGAAAATTGGTTCTAAGTCATGTATTACGGTATATGCCAATATTAATTACGGAGGGCAAAAATGGATGTACAAGTCCAACGGGAATAATACATGGAATATTGCTGACCTTGCTCCATTAAGTGTTGGCGACAAAATAAGTTCCATTAAAACCCGGGATCATGATCATTGTGTTTACTGATGCTGCTAAACATAAATAGTGCTAAGATCAGTGGCTGGTGTTTTCACCAGCCACTGTTGTAATAATGGCAGCTGTAAAAATGCAGGCAGATACTATATCTTCACATCAGTTACCTGCAAACAATTTTATTTATTTTAATTAAAACCTGCAAAATGAAGCAATATACTTTAGCCCCGGTTTTAGTTGCTGCAATTTTCGTGGCCTGTTTAAGTAATTCAAATGATAAAAGCAGCAGCCCGGTAAAAGAAAACATCAGACCTGAACATACTACCAGCAACCGTACAGATGGCAGCATCTTCAACGGCTCATGGACCTACCGCAGTTTATTGAATGACCCTGACTGGAAATTATCCTTCGATCAGCTTCAGTTTGCCAGTGCCATCATGGATCTGAAAACAGTTGGTAAAGATTCCATCACCGGCATTTTATATTGGGCTGATAATCCAAAGCGGGGGCTTACCATCTCCGGTAAATATTATTTTCAAGACACCGTTGTCTGTTACAGCCTTATCGGTACAGGTAGTGCAGCCCTTGGCACTACCGGCTGGCAATATGATTATAAAGGGTATGTTGTTTCCAAATGGGCCAATGGCATACAACAAGCCGATGTATTAGTTGGAAGCACTGTCAGGGCAAAACCGCATAATGGTGCCCCCGCAGGAATGGTTGCAACGACTTATATGGTAAGGAGGCCGTAGTAATTGTAATTTGCCAACCTTTTACTTAATATTTGCTAATCGTTCTGCCGTGGTATTGGACTTTTCTTCCTGTTTCAGGTAATTATAGAGATTTATTAATTGCTGCAGTGCAGTCTTAAAGTTCTCTTTTTTTGCAGGGCTTAAGTCGCTACTGGCAGCATACAGGCTACTTGCAGCTTCCAGGTAGCTGACTGATTTATTGATCATCTCATTCATACTATTCTGCAGTTCCTTTTTCTTTTTTACATTTTCCGGTGTCAGGGTTTTTATTGCCCTTATCTTGTTATCCAGGCTGGTTGCTTTTGTTGCATGGTACATGCCCATTATGTAGTTGGCTTCAGCTGACTCTTCTTTCAGGGAAAGGGCTTTATTGAGTACTTCAACCATCCGGGTTTCTTTTTTTGCAGCAGTCACACTGTCAACCGGGTTACCAATGTAGAGGTAATCATATAATTCGGCGCCATATGCGAGGTAATCAGTAAAGACGGCTTCCCCTGAGGCAATTGTTTCTTCATAAATTTTAAAGATGTTTTCCATATTACCCGATGCATTGGCGATTGCGATTTTCATACTTCGCAGGTATTCGTCATTTGGGTAGTATGAAATACCCTTCTCATAAATACTATTGGCCGCTGCCAGATCTTTTTTCTTTTTTATGTAATAATTGCAAAGCCATCCGTAAGTGATCTGCTGATCGGCGCCATTGACATTTTTATCAGCCAGTTTTTTAAAATAATACTCTGCTTCCGTATCATTCCCGGTTTTCATTGCACTGTAACCTGCATAAAAAGTTAATGAAGTATCCAGTTCATTGGGGATGAGTTTATTCTCATAAAAAAAGGCGGACACAGATAATGCAGATTTAAAATTTTCGAAAGCCTTGTCGTATATCCCGGCATTCATCTGCGCCGCTCCTTCGTTAATAAAAGAAACGTAGTAATCGTTGAATGGTTGGTAGGCGTCAAATACCAACTCTTTCATAAATGCTTCATCGGCATCAGGCATAGACCTTGCTTTCCTTAAAGCCTCATATCCCTGCCTGCGGGCATCGGGGAATAAGTTTTTATACACGTCGCTGTTGGCTATAGCCAGGCATATTTTATGTTTCCAAATCCATGTTGCTGTTTTTTTGCCTTCTATACCATTCACAGCGGTATCAATAGAGGCCCGGGCTTTATCATATTGTCCGGCATTAAAAAGATCCTGGGCTTTTTTTAATTCCTGGGCTGTGCTTGAAAAGGAAATAAACAGGAGCAATAAAATACCCAGGCAGGATGCAATAAAAATCTTTTTCATCGCATTTTTTTGCAATAATAAGTAATAATGGATCCTTTCCAAATACCCAGCAGGCGGTAGTGCTGCTAATAAAACTGATACAAAGAAGTATCGGCTTTATTATATCATTAACCTCGCATTGCCTGCGACTCTTCATAGTTAGGCCCGTATAATCCCGGCACTTTATTACCAGATGCCCGCAGATGCGCCACCATTTCACCACGGTGATGATAAAGATGGTTGTATAAAAATCCCCTTACCACCTGTATGCGTGGCATTGGAGGCATAATATCCTGACCACCGGCTTGCATACGCCACTCGTTAAAGAAGCTACTTTCATCTGCATTTTCCAATACTGATTTAGCTTTGGCAAAATTCTCTTCAAACTTTGCTACGATGTTCGATGCTTTACTGATGTCACCTTTATCATACTTGTAGCTGCCCATGTCCATTACATCCTGGTTAAAAGTACCGTCGAACCAGTTATATACTTCCGCAATATGCGACGCTAATTGCCCAACTGACCATAAGTGGGGTTGTGGTCTGTACTCAAGTGCTGAATCAGGAATTGCGTTTAATAGCTTACGGGTGTTTTCTGCTTCATACAAAAACTCACCCAAGAGTGCCTGTTTTATCATGATTATAGAGTTTTGCGGTAATAAATTTAACAGGATTATCCGAAAGAGGATTTTATTTTCCTGTTACCAATTGAAATTATGGAATTGACCCTGCTGCGCCACCTGGCAGTCTTTTTCTGATAAAAGCCCGATCATTATTGCATCTGTAGCATCTTCGAATCAAATTTTAAGAAAATTTTTCATTAGTATTTACTGCCGGCGGCGTTAAGAACAAAACAACTCCGCCATGCACAAACCACTCCACCTGCTCGCAGCAGTCTGCTGCGCATTAGTTTCATATGGACAAAAAACAGATACGCTGGTCATTTTTTACAAATCTGATCAATACACTATCTCTAAACAGGAAAAACAAAAGCTGGACAGCTTCCTGCTCGGGGAGTGGGACAGGTTATCTATCTGTGGCTACACCGACGAGACCGATGATGAGGAATATAATCTTGAACTGTCGAAGAGAAGGTCGGGTGAGGTGTACCAGTATTTCATGGACAAAAAGATCGGCGCTGCTATAACCTCTCAGTTTGTTGGAGAATCAATGCCAAAAGCTGATAACGGTACAGAAGAAGGGAAAGCTCTGAATCGCCGGACAGAGATCATTGGCTACAGGTATGCGAGGGTGCAGTTAAAACCAAAAAATGATCCGATGAAGCCGGTAACGCAAACACTGGACAATGGTTTCATTATTACCTATCGTCCCGGTGGTCTCCCCGGCGACATGGCCAACAATTTTGCAGCAGGGTCGGGAATCGACTTCCAGGTGATCACAAACACGGTGGAGATGAGGCAAAACAATTTGTTTAACAACACAACGAACGGAGAGATACTGTCTTCCGTACTTATTTTCTGCGCCGGCAGGATGAATCCCTGCAAACTTGATTCACCGATACTGATTAAAGTACCCATACCGTTTCAAATAAAATGCCCGGTCACAAAAGTTAAGTTCTTTAATGCAGTAGTGGAAAACGGAAGAAGGATATGGGAAGAAGAGAGCAGGCAACTTTGCCCGGAGATCATCGACGGCAGGCAATATGTGGGAGTGTGGATGGATGATTTTTGCCAGTGCATCAATTTTGATTTCAAGATTGACCCTGAGTGTTTTGATACCGACAGTACTCAGCTGCAGTATGTAAACACAAACGTCAGGGACCTTACGGCCGAGTTAAAAGGGTTGAACAGCGTTTATCTTCCCCGGAAAATAGGCGACTCTACATACCGTATTCTTCACCTGAAGGAAAAATTGGATGAGGCCGTACTTAGCTTTAGCCTTTACAACGGAAAAAGAAGGATCAGGGGCTTTAAAGATAAGCGGTTGAATGATTTTCCTTATGATTCAGCTACAGGACAATATATACTAAGCACCGCCACCCAAAAATTACATTTTCCCCGCTTGAATGTATGGGATGTTGTTTTAAATGTAAATGGAGACCGGTACAGGGTGCCGGAGGATAAGAACAGTTATGATTTTATTTATCTGAAACATAAGACCGATTCCATACTGGTTGACTTCACCATCTTTGAGACAAAGAAACGGATGACCCAATACAGAAATCAGCCACTGAAGTCACTGCGATATGATGCTGCTAAAGGAAGCTATGTCATCGATAAGGATTTTATAAAAGAGCTGAAGCAAAAAGCCTCCGTAACGGGATTGTAAATACCTGTTTGCCAGTACGGGCAATAAACCAATACTTTTGTAAGGGGGCGAAAAAAGTTGCTTGCCCTTATAAAACCATCATGACGAAAACTGCGTTAACTAAAGACAGTGAATTTATTGTAGGGGAGAACAAGCTGATGAATTATGTTATGGCTCTGTTCTTTTTTGCACTTTTGCTCTACGGTTTTATTGATGCGGCAAACCGTCATTTTAAAGACATCGATTATCAGAGTTATATTTTCGCCCTGGCAATCATTCCATTGATTTATTGCCTGCGAAGGGCAAGGAGTAAAAGGATATATGTCCGGATCAATAAGAAAGGAATTTATAAAGATGAACAAGTAGTGACCAACTGGTCAAACCTGCTGAACTTTTATCTTGCCCAGGAAAAGAAGAAAAGTTTTTACGATCTGCGGGATAATTTCATCCTCGTAGTGGAATACAAGGGAATCGATCCTAAAAAAGGTACCCGTCGTAAGATACCTCTCACCAATACCCAGGACAAATCAGAAGAGGAAGTGCT
Organism: Chitinophagaceae bacterium; assembly: GCA_044220915.1. Taxonomy (GTDB): domain Bacteria; phylum Bacteroidota; class Bacteroidia; order Chitinophagales; family Chitinophagaceae; genus JJ008. The sequence continues at coordinate 44,134 of JBGAQD010000024.1, read as the reverse complement.
GGTAGCAGTTGAATTCTTCTGGAAAGAACATAAAAAAGCACTCAGTGTTTGATGCTGAGTGCTTATCCTTAATTTTTTGAATTCCCTCTTTTATTGCCTGATCAGCCGTTCATTCAGCTGTGAACTACCGGTATTCAGTGTTACAAAATAATATCCCGGGGCCAGGTAACTGAAATCGAACTGCTGATTATTCAGCCCTTTTGCCAAATAAATGGAGCGGCTCATAATCAAAGTACCATTTGATGTATATACCTGCAACATTGTTTTAACGGCAGCATTACTTTGTATAAGCATGTTAACTTGCCCGCTGGTTACATTGGGTAGTAATAACAGGGTTTCCTTATCTCTGAAAGACGGTTTCAGTTTTACGATCGGTGAATAAGATACTGTACCGGTTCTGTCCACGGCCTTCACCCGGTAATAAATTGTATTGGTAAAGTTGATTAACGAGTCATAAATACTATAGTACTGTTTGGTAGTACTGTTACCTCGGCTTGTTACTTGTTGCAAGAATGAAAAATTGATACCATCAAGACTTTTTTCGACCAAGAAATAATCATTATCAATTTCTTGTTCCACACTCCAGCCTACCAGTGCCACAGAGCCAATTTGCCGGACACTGATATTGAGTCCTTTTATAGCCAGCACCTGGCTGCAGTTTCGGGTGAAAATGCTATAAACAGTTGAGGTATCCATACAACCATTCGGTGCTGTAACGATAACGGAGATATTGTGATTGCCTGTCGGCAGTGTACTTAATGGAAACGAAACCCCGGTACCGATAACAGGACTATATGGTGGTGCATTATCATACCAGTTGATGGTGTACCCGGCCAGGTTTCCATTTAAGGAGGCTAATGGCAGAAACAGTTTCGTGGAATCACAAAGTGTATCACAACCAACAGGGAAGAGGTTTAGCATCGGGCTAAGCTTAATCGCTTGGGATGCGGAATTGCTACAGCCGGTAAGGCTGTCAAGTATTGAAACTATATAATTACCATTTGCTGATGCTACAAGGGTATTAGTTGTGCTTAGTATTAAATTAGAGTTGTTGAGTGTCCAGTTCCATCCCGGGTTGGTGGCATTGGTGGTTGCCGTAAAGGTGTATAAATTATTTGAACAAACAGGTAATGGCCCGGCTACATTTATACTTACAGTTGGTAATGGATTAAATGTTACTGTAATGGAACTGGTATCTGTACAGCCGAATCCATTCATTACCTGTACAAAGATGGTATGAGTGCCCAGCGTATAAGGCGGGAAACCAATAGTTGCAGTAAACTGATTGTTGTTACTTTCCGGGTTTCCATCTACTAACCACTGATAACTGCAACCTGTACAAGATGGCACCGATACTGTGAATTGCCCCTGGTCACACCGGTTACCACTGGTACTAATGTTTACATTGGGCCCCTGGAGCACCGTAACGACAACGGTATCAGAAACAACCCGGCAACCGTTCACATCAAAAGCAATAAAGTGATAATTACCGGTTTGCTTTACTGTATCAGTTGGAGAAGTTGCTCCGGGAATAACCACCCCATTGTTATACCATTGAAAATTGATTAACCCGGGACAGGAAGAACCCAGTATCACTGAATCTTTAAAACAGAATGTTAAAGGCCCCGAACTGGTAACTGTGCAAACAGGAGCCGGCATAATCATGATGGGGTTTATTACTGTGTCTTTACATCCGTTGATATCAGTTACAATATGTGTAACTAAATAGAGATTAGGTAATGCATAAGCATGGCTTGTGGGGCTTACATAAGAAGTAGAGGCATCACCAAAATCCCAGAAATTGGTAGGGGCCGGAACATTGTTAGCAAAATTAACCGTTGTTCCTACACAGGAATTATTTACCGTAAAACTTGCATCGGGAACCGAAATGTTGAATGTATCCATTACTGTAACAGTGCAACTGCCAGAAATGATGGTAAGATTTACAATATATGAACCGCTTTGTGAAAATGTAACTACAGGATTCGGAATAGTATTGCTATTAAATGATGCAATAATGGGGGGCACCGGTGTGTTACCCGGATTGGTACCAACAAACCAGCTATAGGAACTGATAGTAGCAGGTGATACAACAGTTGATGCATCATAAAGATTTAGTGTTTTGCAATTCACAACACTGGAGAAATTGGCTGCCACAGTTACGTTCACTACCGTATCCTTGCATACCCGGCAGATAGTGGCATTTGGCAACAATACATCGGCACACACCCTTATTTGTTTATACCCGATAGAATTGTATGTGCGGGTTGTTAATCCGCTTACTGTGTAATTGTCTTCCAGGTGAGTAATGGTTGGATTACCTGTACCGCTTAGAGTAGCACCAGAGGGGCCTGTTGCAGCAATTGTAAGCGTAAATGGATTACATCCGCTGATATTGGTAACACCAATTGAAGCAACACAGCCTGTATTTGGCGGGCAGGTGCTGATGGTGATGGTCAATGTGTTTGAAGTAACAACACATCCTCCCAGCGTCACTACACAATGAAAAGTGTAAGTTCCAGCAAGGGTTAAGGTATTAACAAGCAATGTTGGATTGATTTCCCCGGGCATCAGTACATTGTTTTGATACCATTGAAAAGTGTAGCCGGGACCATTCACTGCCACCAGGTTCATGTTGGGAACGGCCGGCAGACAATAGTTAAGTACATTGGTGGCTGATATAGAAGCTATTGGTCTTCCAATATCGGGTACTGTATAATTAGCCGTTACAGTACACCCTGTACCATTAAAATTTTGAATTTGGACCGAATAGTTGCCAGGTATAGTAACACCAGTTATGCTGGATGTATTGCCCGGAGGCGGCACACCCGGTCCTGTCCAGCTAAAAACTCCGGTGGCTCCGGTACTTAGTGTAATACCGCCGGGACCACATAATGTTCCACTTGCTGTAATAGACGGAACAGGGGGTTCGTTAATCGTTACAAATACTGAATCACTATTGCACACTCCAAATTTTAATATAACTGTGTTGCTTGAGCCGGGACTGTTATTACCATGCCATTTTATTAAAACAGAATTGGTTCCCTGTCCGCTAAGTATAGTGCCAAAATTTGCCGGTATTACCGACCATTGAAAATTACCACTGGCAATATTGGTAATTGTATAGGTAACATTTGCATCAGCACAAACACTCAACGGACCGCTGAGTACAGGAACCGGGTAGGGGAAGATATTTTTTACCAGGGTATTACTCAAGCAGCCATATGGTATCGAAGTTTGACTAACGGTTATACTGTAAGGGCCTGCAGGTCCCCATGTTACCTGTACAGAATCGTTATTAACCCCAAGCAAACTAAAAGTAGCTGCGTTACTGAACGACCAACTAAACAGTCCGGTAGTGTTAGATGTGGCACTGTACACATAAATGCCGTTGGGACAAATAGAGTCAGCACCATTAATGCTGCTTATAACTGGTGCAGGCAATACTGTCACAGTATAATTAGCCGTATTACAGGTTGTATTAGGTACAACCGGGGAAGCACTAACATTATAAATGCCGGGTGTTGTCCATGTTACATTAATAGTACTCGTTCCGTTACCACTATTTATCGTAGCAGTTCCCGGGCTGATAACCCAGTTAGAGTTAACAGCAGTACTTGGAGGTCTTGTAGCCAGGAGGTTAGTGGTTTGATTAGCACAAACTGTTGCCGGTCCGCTGATACTTAGATTAGGTCTGACAAATATGGTATAGTTGGCTGTTCCGCCACAGTTTAAAGAAGAATCAAAATAATTGCAGGTAAGTATGTGTGTGCCCTGGGTATTCCAGTCAATTGAAACCTGGTTGGTATTTGTATTGAAGGGGTTAAAAACGCCACCTCCTGATAAAGTCCAGTTATAGGTAGTACCTGGCCAGGAAGGCAACGAATAAGATGTGGTCGTATTATTACAGACTAATGTTGGTCCGGTAATAGTACCTGTTACTGGTATGATAGGTACCGTAACTGTTGTGCCTTGTGTACAATATGTTGTGGTGCAACCAGACGGAACAAGTGTAATGCTTCCCTGTGGATTACCAGAACCCCATTGAACAGTAATGCAGGCTGTATTTTGGCCGCTTAATATTGTACCGCCTGTAACTGTCCAGTTGTATCCCGTACAGGTGAGGTCCGTTGTACAATATTTTGCTGTATCACCGGCACATACAGTGGCTACACAAGTAATAACAGGGCCTGGTAAGTTATCAATTACTATATTTTGTTGTATGGTATCCAGGCAGGTAGGGCAGGCCGGCAGACCGTTTACTGAGGCAGTATTAGAAGCAATGAGTGTAACTGTGTATGTACCCGGACTAACGTAGCTGTGAGATGGATTTGCCAGAACCGAAGTAAATGCGTCACCAAAATTCCAGTAAAAACCAGTGGCATTCGTGGTAGCTGATGAATTGAAATTGATAGTGGTGGGGCTATTGTTACAAACAGGTTGTGGCGAGGCTGTAAAAGCGGCAACAGGGGTGTTTACCAAAGTAAAATTGATATCCATCGTATCACTGCAAGGTGCAAGGCCGGGGCCTCCGCCCGGGGTGGCAAAAGCTATCCGTACAAGGCCTGTATTGGCGCCTCCCCATTGAATAGTAAATGAATTGCCTGTAATACCGATGAAAGTACCCCCGGTTATACTCACAAGACTGTAAACAGTACCTGCATAGCAAGTTTGATCCACACCGATGTTATATTTCATTAATAAATTCTTACAAGTGCGGATAAGAAAAGGGTTATTCGAATAGCCGGGACCAGGTATACTTCTTCGAACTTCAGAATTATTGCAGTTTATTGAGTCTGTAATTGTAAAAAAAGCGGGGCAGGGGTTTGAGCATTGGGCATTAACTAACTGGCTGAACTGGTACAACAGGCAAAAAAGAAGTGCAGGGCGTAGATATTTTCTCATACGTTTTGTTTTGGCTTGATGTATATAGAAAACCTTTGCTACTCACAGGCATTATGCCATATATTCCCAGGCTTGGCCAGTTTATATGCCGCTAATAGCAATATAGTCTTTTTTAAGTAAAGTGAGTGTGAGGCCAGAATAAAGTTTTAAAGCATTTAGCTATAATACTGATGCTGAAACAAGTATTGCGAATTCACAATATGAAGTGCAAAGAAATTAATGTTGCAACGCTATGATAAGATAGCGGCTTTTGCTAATTATCTCCATTTGAACGCAAAATAGCTGCAGGGGTTATCTGTCGCATTTCCAACTCCATGCACTTTGCCACTCTCAGCAATAAACAAATCACCTTTGGCGCCTTTATAGTCTTTTCCGTCAATCGTCATCTCCACTTCGCCATCAATCACTAAAATGATCTCTGTATCCACATGCTGATGAGAAGCATGACTCGGCCCTTTCTTCTTCAGAGTGGTGACATGCATTTCATAATTATCACACATGGCCGTAGGCTGGTCAAAATATTTCTGTGTGCCTTTATTGTTTTTCTCAGTATAGGCGATCGTATCCGGATTAATAAGCAAAGCTCCCCCGGCTTTGTTGCTTCTTTCCATATCCATCGGTTTCCGGGAACGGAACATCAGCACATAATAAGTAACCGGGCCATCACCTGTGTTCTCAAATGCCTGCATTTCATGCGGTGGTATCAGTAGCACCCCACCGGGGCCTATTTCAGCTGTTTTATCACCAATCGTACATTTCAATTTGCCTTCTTTAATGATGATGAGTTCTTCTATGCTATCCTGTGCATGAGGTGGCCGGGGGGTGGCTCCTTTTTCCTGGGTGGTGGCATGTATCTCAAAAAATGAAAATTCAGCTGTTGTTCCTTCAGCAATCTTGCGGCTTTCCCTTTGCTTATCTTTTTTTACCTGCAATTCATTCCAGTGAAATACTCCGGATGTTACCGGCTGCAACTGGGCAAACAAAGTAATAGCCACCAGTTGAAACATAATACTTAAAAGGATCTTCATTCGATATTTATAAAGCGACTAAGTTAGTTTTTATTTTACTTTTTCAACCCGCCTGATTTTTATGTGACCGGTAATCAAGGTGCTGGGTACTACAATTATATTTGGGATATAAACCATAAACTATTGCTATGAAAAAAAAGTTCAGTAACCTTTTGCATACTATTACAATTTTATTCTTTTTTCTTATCTCCATCATCAGCTTTTCCCAATCAAAGGATGAAAAAAAGATACTGGCGGTTCTGCGACTTGAAGAAAAATACTGGAGCAGCGGGGATATTGATGGGTATGTGAGTCTTTATGCCCCGCTTGATTCTACAAGGATGATATTAAGCAAAGGGGCAGCCTATGGAAAGGATAATATTCTTTCCTTCTATAAAAAATACTGGCCCAAAGAAAAAATGGGGAAACTTGTGCTGGATGGAGAAGCAATGGAACGGTTATCCCGCAGGTTTTACTATGTCACCGGCTATTTTCATGTCATTTACCCGGATGGTAAAAAAATTGAAGGCCGGTACTCCAGCCTGATGATAAAAATTAAGGGGAAGTGGTATTTATATACCGACCATTCTGGTTAAAATAGTTACCCGGCTTACCTGACCTAAGTGGCACCAGTTTTCTTTTCTATTTCCGACATTATTACAACAGTAACATGTGCAAATCGTCTTAGGTTTAGTAACTTTATCGGGTATCGAAAAAGATGAAAAAACTTCTCTTATCCATATTATCACTGTTTCTTGTTGCTGCTACTTATTCCCAGGAACTAAGCCAGGTGACTTTTGCTGGTGGTGCCACCTTATCTTATTTTTCTTTGCTTTCCGACAGGGATGTCTTGATCCGTATTTCTGATGAAGGAAAAATACTGGAGTGGGGAACTGAAGTGCAGTCACTTCGTAGTAATAATTATTATGCTCCCCGTTTACAACCTTATATGGGAAGAGTGGAGTATTATGGTGCAGAAGCGGATTCGGTATCAAAGGGAAAGGTAAAAAGTATCGGAACAGCCAGTATTACATACTATGGCCCTTATGAAACAGAATACAAGATCGGTAAGATCCGTTCAATCGGAATACTCACTTTTGATTATTTTAATAATTATGATGAAAAAGCCCTGAGAGGAAAACTAAAATTCATCGGCAACTTTAATCTCGACTACTATTCCTCTTTTGAAAACGAAGCGTATAAGGGTAAGCTTAAAGCTGTAGGAAGTACCGGTATCACTTACTATTCTTCATTCGATGACAGGCTTATCCGGGGAAAAGTAAAAAGTATCGGCACTGTAAGTTATCAATGGTATACTTCTGTGGACAAAATCGGTTATGGCGGCGGTCTCAAGTCAGGTCTTTTCCGGCATAACATCGGCAGCGTTACCTATATCGTTCAGTGATCAGCTGTCATATGATTCCATTCCGTCAACGAGATGACCATAGTTAACCAGTAGTTCTTCTCCTGGCAATATATCAACCAAAGCTTCAAATTCTTCACCTTCATTAATCGATATAATATTAGGTACAGAAGAGTGATTAAGATAAATAACAGGATCTACCAGCTTAAACCCCGATTGCGGAACAAAATAATTCTCTTCATCAAACAGGCAATACGTTTCAATTAACGACCGGGAGTGTTCAGGAAGTTTTTCCACCTCTTTGATTGAAAGTTTTATCCATTCTTCCATTCCCTTTGAAAAAATATCTCTGCATCCTTTGGGTATTGCCCGGATAGCAAATACACCGATACCATGTACCGGCGAAGATTGCAGCTTTACATAAGTCTGATGTCTTAATTGCTGAAGAAGTTTTGTTTGCGGCATAAATGATACTTTATTGTGCGGATTAAATTTTTATGCGGCAAATGTAATCATAACCGTAACGCAAAATTCCGGTCTGTATGTTATTGTGAGTAATAAGAATATATTTACATTAATGATACATTACGGAAGGCAAATATCTGTTCTTTCTGTTCTTACTCTCAGTGTTGCCGTTTTGTCCCGCTGTGTAGCTGATAAGGGAAAACCGGGTGACCCCAGAGGGAAAGTCTATGCAGGCTCTGCCAGCTGTCGTCAATGCCACCAGGCAATTTATGATTCGGTTTTACAAACAGCACATTACAACGCCACGGCACCAGCAAATGCGAAAACTGTGTTGGGTAGCTTTGAAGCAGGCCATAATAATTTCGCCTATGAAGGCGGAATAAACGTAAAGATGGAGAAAAGGGACAGCGGTTTGTACCAGGTTTTATATGTGGATGGCAAAGAAGAATTGGCCAGCAGGTTTGATATTACATTCGGAGTAAAGAATGGGCAGACATGTTTGTACTGGTACAAAAACAATACATATCAGCTGCCGGTTTCTTATTATACATCTGTAAAGCAATGGGGAACAAGCCCCGGTTTTTCCATAATGCTTCCCGATTTCAGCCGACTGGTGGGGAAAAACTGTTTTGAATGTCACAGTTCTTATGTGAAGGGTATCGAACATACAACCGGAGGAACGAATAGCAGCTTTTCTGCAAAAGAAGAAAGAGAAGCTATGGATAAGAACACCTTGGTGTACGGCATTGATTGCGAACGATGCCATGGTCCGGCTGCAGAGCATGTTAGCTTTCAATTGGATAATCCTGGCAATAAAACCGCCAGCTACATTATCAGTACTGGTTCATTGAACGGTCAGCAAAAACTTGACAGGTGCGCCGTTTGCCATGCAGGAAATGATAAAGAAAAACTGAAATCGAGATTTTTATTCAAACCAGGGGATCTACTAACAGATTATTTTAACGAGGGTACAGTCAGCAGATCAATGGATGTGCATGGCAACCAGTATGGTTTATTGTCACAGAGCAAATGCTTTACCGGAAGTACAACATTAAGTTGTACAAGTTGTCATAACCCACATACTAATGCCAGCAAGAGCCTGAGTTTTTATTCGCAGAAATGTATAAGCTGTCATGCAGAAGCAAGTAATATTTTTTGTACAGTTAAAACGTCTGAAAATGTTGTGCTAAAAAACAACTGTATTGATTGTCATATGCCGGAGCAGCCATCGTCTGTTATTAATTTCCAGTTGTCCGGGAATGCCGAACGTCATTACCAGTTATTCAGAACACACCAGATAGGCATTTACCCTGCAAAAGAGAAATAGTTTTATAAGTCAAACTCCCATACCGTCCTGTAATTGCCATAAGTCTCAACATACGAGAGAAACTCGCCGTAAAATCTATCTGCACCAACAGTGGCACTATCACCGATAACTATAAGCTGCTCTTTTGCCCTGGTAATGGCCACATTCATTCTTCTGTAATCTTTGAGAAATCCAATATCGCCGTCATCATTACTGCGCACCAGCGATACAATGATATTTTCTTTTTCCTGTCCCTGGAAGCTGTCAATAGTGCTGACACGGAACTCTTTTGGCAACAAATCCTTCGCTGCGGCAACCTGACCGGAGTAGGGGGAAATAAACGCTGTCGTTGATGGATCAAGTGATTCTGTAACTATTATCTTTTGTACGATTTGTAACTCTCCTTCATTTTGCAGACTGGTACCATCAGGGCCATGCTTTTCATTAAAACCGGATCCGGCAGTATCAATGAACGTCAGATGTACTCCGGTATTAGAGAGGTGTTGGGCTGTCAACAAAAGCCTGTTGTAAAAATAGTTACTGCTGAACCCGGCAATCGCTTCTCGCATCCTGTATTGGGTATTGAGCAGAAAAATGCAGTTAAACTTTTCAATCGCTGTCTCCAAAATGGAACGGCTAAAACCTAACCGGGCAGCAGCATTACTTAAAACAGTGGGAGGAAGTTGCCAATGATCGCCTGCCAATACAATTTTCTCAGCCAGTGGAAATATACACCAGGCCAATGGCTCTATACATTGTCCTGCTTCATCCATAACCAGTGTTTGAAACTTAAGACTGTTAATATTCGCATCATACAGCCCAATGGGAGTGCCGGCGATCACTTCGGCCTCTTCAAATAGTTTATCTTCATTGTAGACTTGTAGTTTCCTGATCTCTGTTCGGATATTTTTTACTTCCCTGAACAGAAGGTTACGTTGCTCCCGTTCTGCCTTACCAAAACTTCGCTTGTATTTTAAAGCCATTTTTCGAAACTCCTCAGCCCTTATTTTTAGTTGTTTGATCTCTTTTAGGGCCTTGCTGTTATTGAGTCTTCCTTCTGGAGTATTAGCAAAAATCGTTTCATCTACTTTGCTGGTATTGCCGACCCGAAGCAGTTTTACACCCTGCATAATCAGTCCTTTTGAAATATTATCAACAGCTGTATTACTTGGTGCAGACACCAGTACTTTTTCTCCTGTTTTAATTAGCTGCAGAATTGCTTCTATCAATGTTGTGGTCTTGCCGGTGCCCGGAGGGCCATGTACAATTGTAATTTGTTCGTTTTGTGTAATTGCTATTACAGCCTGCTGCTGACTTTTGTTTAGTTTTTGATTTTGAAAAATGAAGGAACTTTTTTTTATTGAAGGTGCTGGTAAAGTTGGTTTTTCATGCCATTGTTCAAATAATTGGTACAATGGCTTATTACTCTCCAGTTCATTCAGCACTTTTTTCATGATACTGGTGGTACGGGTATCAGGTGCCAGTTTTATGCCAACCCCATCGTCCTCTATCCAATCAGGAAAATCGGGAGCAAACAAACGAAATTCACCAGCCTTTCCATCCAGGCTCATCAAAACACCTTTCACCGGTTCTTCTCCGGAAATAAAACACTCAATAGCTGCACCATCCTTGAACATATTGGCTTCCGGCGGAAAATTCAGCCTGAAACTTATTTCAGGATAGTCAGCATAACCAAATGTTTTCCGGGTGATGATGATAGGATGCAGAGCAAGCCCTTCTGCTTTCAGTACCTTAAGCGTATGCTGCTGATCTAAGCTATACCGTTGTACCTGTTCTTTTTCTTCGAGGTCAATGCATTTCAATAGCGTCTGGATATGGGGATGCATGGCCGAAAGATAGGCAGGAAGCGGGGCTTAAAAAAATGTGCTATACGATTACCAGTAAATGAAGTCAGCTTTCATACCACTTAACATCTATCAGCCGGGAGTATAACTTTCGTCATATCATCTTACCGGTACAGGTATAAATTTTGCAAACATTATTAACCTTATATTTTAAACACAAACATCATGAAAAAAGAATATTGGATAAACGTAAAGCATGTAGACAACAGACTGGTGATCTTCCTGAACGGCGAAACAGTTTGGGATAGTGGTATCGTTCATAATGACCCTGAACTGGATCAGTATGTTGAAATAACAGAAATGCTTAAAGAACATTCTGAACACACTAATGAACTGATCTTTGAGGGTTTCAACGATAGTTTCACTTCTGCTGAGTCAGAAGGAGAAATGAACCCCTGGCATTTTCATTACCGTGTACTTTCAAGAACGGTTGATGAAAGCGGAAAAGTGATTGATGAAAAAGATATTGTAGCAACCTATAATGAAAAACACCTTTCTAACCCCAATATCAGGGCTATCAACAATTGTTATCAAATCGTAAAAAATAACGGTGACTTTAAAGTAGTTTCAAATATGTTATCACAGCAATTTTTTAAATAGATGCTGTAAGTTACAAACGGATAGCATTCTCTGCTATTTCCATAAGGAATACTGGTAATTGTCATTTTACTCCTTCCTCTTAAAAAAGGTGTTAATAAATCTTTTCTAACTTTTATTAAACAATCCAACCAGTTACATGGAGAAGATCATTACAAAGTTAGGAGGATCGCCAGGCTCACATGCAAGCAGCTTTCAGGTAATAGTCTCAATGCATCCAGATTGGTTAAAAATTGGTAGTTTAGGGCATGAAAAAATTTAACTATCGCCCTGTTGCATGTTTATCTTTTTTGCTATTCAGCCAGATTTTACTTAACGGCCAGGTACCCGTCAGCAAAGAGCCGCTGCATCGCCCTGTAATCGAAAATAAGTATATCAGGTTACTGGATGTAAATATGAAACCGGGAGATACAAGTCTTTTTCATATACATGCCACACCTTCCGTTTTTCTTCATTTTACAAATGCATTTATCAGCTCCCAGGTAAAAGGGGATAAGTGGATAAAGGAACAGGCTGTGCCGGGGAAAGCATGGTTCAGATTATTTTCACCCGATACGTTGATTCACCGGGTGTCAAATATTGATACTATACCATTTCATGTTACTGATATTGAAATACTCTCTTCATATGATTTGAAATTCCACCGGGAACCCCTTCCATATAATCTTTTATTTGAAAATGATAAAGTATTTGCTTATCGGCTTACTTATGCAGACTTAAATAACCAGATCGTTCAGGACCGTGGACCTATGATTGCAGAACTGGTCTCAGGTGATGATGTAACCTTTCATGATATCCCCTCTGACGAAAAAAAGGAGATGAAAGCAGGTCAGTATTTGTATATCCCACCCGGTTCATATTTTTCATTTACGGCAAAAAAGGATGAAAAAATAAGCCTCGTTCTTTTCGAAATCAGATAACCGTCCACAACCTGTTTTATGCAATACCTGATAATTGAAAGATTCAAACCCGGAAAGGGTAAAGAACTTTATGAACGTTTCCAGGAAAAAGGAAGAATGTTGCCTGAGGGGGTTAAGTATATTGATAGCTGGGTGAACGAAGAAGTTACTGTTTGCTACCAGGTTATGCATAGCGATACTGAAGAAAAGATTCGGGAATGGATAAGTGGCTGGAACGACCTAGCTGATTTTGAAATAATACCTGTTATTGATTCGACATCAGCGAAGGAAAAGGTATTTGGTAGTAACGGCAGGCAGGGATAAAATACTTCTCAACTCGCAGTATCATCAATTTCGATATCTTTTTCTTCCTCTTTCTTTTTCCGATAATCATTGTTAAGTTGTCTTTCAAATGTCTTTTGGTCTTTTCTGTTTCGGATAATAAGAAATATAAGTAATGCTATAATAGCAATTCCCAAAAGGATCAGTAGCATCCAATCCATAAAAATGATTTTTACTAAGGTAGAATGATTTGCCGGTAGGGGAATATTAAGTTTATTGTAGAACTCCGATTTTATAAGATTCAAACCGGCCTGAAAAATCTCAGTTGCACTCCTGATTCATATCATGATTTTAGCTTTAACAGGAGGGCAACTTTGGAATGCAAAGTATTAATAATCACCTAAAACTATCTATCATGAGCTATACTTCTGTTTCACATTGCGGCAACGACCATTTACAATGGCTTAAAAGCATGGATTTCTATGATGAAGATCTTGATACATTGGAAAACCGGTTGGTGGAAATTGTAAAAAAGAACAATGGTCATGAAGCGATGGCCGGAGTTGAACATTTCCAAAATCAGTTTATTGTGCAACGAAATAATATTGATGAGCTAAAACACAGCATTAATGAACATGCTGGCAAAGTATCTTCAGATGTAAAATCACATGCGGGCAGAATTGAAAGTTCACTGAATGACGAACATGATTTGTTAAAGGAGCAGGTTGAGAGTTTTGAAAAAGTGATCAATGAATTACGCCATGAGTTCAATGTTTTTCTGGCAAAATGGATGTAATTCTGGTAATTGCTAAAAGACAGGCCATATATGCCGGGTCAGGCATTGACTGTATGCCTGACTCAACACCTGATTTTTGCTGCAAATGGCGCAGGAGTTCGTCTGCATCGCTTTCTGGCACCATAAACTTCAGTATGTATCCATACTGACAGCTTTCGTAAAAAGCCTGGTGGATATTGAGACGGTGATAAAATGGAAGTTGGCTGTAAAAGCTTATTTCGTTCTCATTGTGACTGATAAGAGCAATCAGGATCACATTATGCTCGGAAAACACTCTGATTTCCGTTCATTCATGAATGTAAAACGAAAATCCCGGTTTGGCTATTCATGCTGCGAAATGTAACGGTACCTTTTTTTGTTTCAATTGCCAATTGTTGCAGATTGGAGCTTGCCCTTTTATTCGTTAACCTTTTGGCATATGCAGTTCAAATCCCGGCAATTTCGTATTGATTTTTGTATAGAGTTATAATGGTATTGCATATTTCAAATATCTTTAAATACCAAAGGATATTTGTCTATACACTTAATAATAGTATTATATGCTAACTAAGAATTCAGTTTTCGTTATCATGTTTCTTCTTTTTTCTTTCAGAGGACTGACACAGGTAGAAAGGATAGAACCTATGAACTGGTGGGTGGGAATGAAAAATCAAGCCTTGCAATTACTGGTTCATGGAGAAAAGATAGGAGAGGCAACCCCGATAATTAATTATGCAGGTGTAAACATCAAAAAAATTTCTAAAGGAGAAAGCCTGAATTACCTTTTTATTGACCTCGAGATATCTAAAACCACCAAACCTGGAAGTTTCCCCATTATATTCAGAAAAGGAGGTAAGACAGTCTCCTCTTATAACTATACTCTCTTACCAAGAGCAAAAGATGCCGGTCAGTTAAAAGGCTTTACTTCATCCGATGTAATTTATCTTATTACTCCCGACAGGTTTGCCAATGGAGATGTAAGCAATGATGTTGTAAGCAATATGCGGGAAAAGAAAATTGACCGGAAGAATGATTATGGGCGACATGGAGGCGATATAAGGGGCATCATTGATCACCTGGACTATATTGCTGATATGGGCTACACAGCTATTTGGCCAACGCCACTGCTGGAAAATGATATGCCGGGGTCATCTTACCATGGTTATGCAATAACCGATTACTACAAAGTAGATCCGAGGTTTGGAACATTTGCAGAATATAAAGAACTCGCCGATAAAGCAAAACAAAGGGGACTCAAGTTGATATTTGACGGAGTGGTAAATCATAGTGGTTCGTATTACTGGTGGATGAAGGATTTGCCTTTTCATAACTGGGTAAACTATCCTGATTCAATTCAAATCACCAATCACCGGCGCACAGTAAACCAGGATATGTATGCTTCAGCCGCTGATAAAGAATTAATGGTGAAAGGATGGTTTGTGAAACAGATGCCTGACCTTAACCAGCAAAACCCATTTTTGGCAGCTTACCTTATTCAAAACAGTATATGGTGGATAGAAACGTTAGGACTTGGCGGAATACGACAGGATACCTACCCTTATTCTCAAAAGAAGTTCCTGGAACAATGGACCTGCCAGATAATGAATGAATATCCCAACTTCAGTATTGTAGGTGAGGAATGGAGTACTAACCCATTAATCGCTTCCTACTGGCAAAAAGGCAAACAAAATAACAGCAATTATAATGGTTGTTTGAAGAGCACAATGGATTTTCCGATGCAGTCGATATTGGTGCAGGCGTTAACTGAACCGGAAACATGGGACAAAGGTTTCCCAAAACTCTACGAAGGACTGGCAAATGATTTTGTATATGCTAATCCGAAGGACCTGTTGGTATTTGGTGATAACCATGATATGGACAGATTATTTACGCAACTTAAAAACGATCCGGATCTGATGCAGATGGCCCTTTGCTATTTGCTTACTATACGTGGCATACCACAAATTTATTATGGTACAGAAGTATTAATAGAGAACACTTCCAAGCCCGGCGATCATGGCCTTATCAGAACTGACTTTCCCGGTGGATGGAAAGATGATACCGTTAACGGCTTTACTGGCACTGGTTTGACAAAGGATCAGCAACGTATTCAATCTTTACTTAAAACATTATTAAACTGGCGAAAGAATAAGCAGGTAATACATAATGGAAACACCATGCATTTCGCTCCTGCAAAAGGGGTCTATGTTTACTTCAGGTATGATAAAAAAGAAACAGTTATGGTGGTGATGAATAAAAATACAGAAAGCACTTCCATTAACACAAACCGGTTTGCAGAAATAGTAAACAACAAGAAACAGGCTATAAATGTGTTAACAGGCGAGCAGTTTTTATTTGGCAGTGAACTATCACTTCCCTCAAAAGCAACTTTGATACTTGAACTGAAATAGGGGGTATTATTTAACAAGTTGAACATTTACAGCGTTGGCGCCTTTTGGCCCCATTTGCACTTCAAACGTCACCTTGTTATTTTCTTTTATTTCTTCATTGAGTGAGTTGATATGAACGAACACACTTTCCTGTGTTTCCAGGTCTTTGATAAATCCATAGCCTTTAGCATCATTAAAGAAAGTAACCACCCCCTTGCGGATGAGATCTTCAGGATTAACCGGAAGTTGTTTGGGGACACCGATCTCTATGTCTTCTAATTTAATATCAACTTTCTTGCGGGGGTCAGGTGGTGTGGCAGACAGGTTTCCGTTCTCATCAAGGTAGGCAATCATATTATCCAGACTTTTGCCATCTTTGGCATTCTCCTTCCGTTCCTGCTTTCTTTCGGCCTTCTCTTTTTTGCTTTGCTGTTTTTTCTTTTCTCTTTCTTTTTTATTCCAGGTTTCTGCCATGTTGCGGTACTGTTAAGTTTAAAATTGTTCTGTTTCAGTGAAATGATGTGGAGACATTCTATCTGACGAAACTTTACCAGATTTCTTCAGATTTCATTAAAGGTACGTTATTTATAAGTGCCCCCTGTCAATGTGCTAAACTATTAATAGATACACTTTCAGGATGATTAAATAACTTTGAACTTAAATGAACTATTTTAAAAACATTAGTATGAAAAGATTAGTTATGTCGGTTATTTGCAGCTTTTTGCTTTTTGCTGCCCGGGCCCAAAATGGCGCTGGTAACATTTCCAAGCCGGATTCGGCTAAAAAAATACAAATTGTTGAGGCTTCCTGCGGCGAATGCCAGTTTCATTTGCCCGGAAAGGGGTGTGAACTTGCAGTTCGTATCAATGGCAAAGCCTATTTTGTTGAAGGAACAACGATTGATGACCATGGAGATGCACATGCCAATGATGGTTTTTGTGAAGCGATCAGAAAGGCAAAAGTGCAGGGTGAACTAGTTAATAATCGTTTTAAAGTTACTTATTTCAAATTGCTGACGGCAGCAGAAGAAAAAGAGTTGAAAACAAAGAATGGAGAATAGAGCTTTAGCAATAATATGCTGGCTCACAGCTTTTTTTGGATTTTTTGAATACTTATCGTAACCTTATATTCTAAAATCATTTAAAAATGACCAACAAAATGCCAAAAGCTGCTTATCAAATCCTTTTAGGATTTCTGGTTCTTGCTTTTACAGTTGTAGCCTGTAACAACAAGAAAGATGGAGACAAAAAAGAAACTCCACCAGATACGGCCACAGTAAAACCAGCAGATCAAACACCTCCACCTCCTCCTGCAGATGATACTGCAAAAAAGAAGGATAGCCTTGGAGACAAGCCGGTTAAGGACCCGATGTAAACAAATTCAGCAGAAATTTTCCAGATCGTTCAGGATTTATCAATATCTCAAAGAGGAGAAAGATAAATTCTGAACGATTTTTTATGGGGCAGGTTCTGTATTTTTTTGCTGGTGATCATTCCGGTGCCGGTGGTGTATCAGTTTATGTATCAGCCAATGCTCAAGACGGTGGTGCAATGGAATTAATACGGCAGCAAGACCAACAAAAATAATTATCTCGTAAATAGGAGTGTGATGGGTAAGCCTGGCAACAGTTGGGTGAAGTAATAATGTCAGGTATTCAAAGAGGAACAACAGGGATAATATTCCCAGCAGCCGTATCAATTTTATATGCACATTTACACGACTGAGCAACATTGTTAAGAGGAAAAAACCAGGAATGAATATTGCGATCAGCAACATCTGTAATTGTTCAACTCTTTCCTTTTGGTCCTGCCTTCTTTTTTCCTCCAGTTCCAGTTGTCTGAAATGCTCGTTACTGGATATAACCTGGGCTTCCCTGATCTTGCTCTTGCTGTTGACAGAATCATTCAGGCTCTTTACATAACTTACATATGTAAAAGCACTATCGATATTTTTTATTCGTTGATAATGCTCCGTAAGAAATTCCGCCGCTTCAAGTTCCTGCGACAGAAACCCATCTTTCTGCGCTATTGTAAGCGACAGTGTGGCATAATAGGCGGCAGAATCAAATTTCTTGATGTGTTTGTACAAATTGGCCAGTCCCAGTGTTGCTTCGCAAAGAATTTCATCATCATTGGCTTCTGTCAGATACTTAATACCGGCCTGGTAATTTTCCTGTGATTGCTGGTAACTTCCAAGTTTCAGATAACTATGTCCCAGACCTGTCATTGATGTACCGATATAATCACCAATAAGCTCTTTATCCGGGAAAACTTTTGCAAGCTCCAACGACTTGTTTAGGTATGTTAAGGCTGAGTCTGACTTATTGAGAAGATTATATGCATCTCCGATATTTAGAGCAATATAATACTGCAAACCCTCAATATTATTCTTTGTTATCACAGAATCTGCTTTTGAATAATACTCAAGTGCTTTACGGTATTCCTGCTGTTCTCTGTAAACAGTGCCAATAGTAATCATGGCAGTTGCCAGGTTACGGGGAATATTTCTTTTTTCTTCCAGCTTCAGGCGCTGAATACTGAGTTCTAGTGCACGGGAATAATTACCAATCTTTCTGAATGTACTTGCCAATGAACCCAGGCAAAGTGATTCTCCTTCAATATCTTTAATTAACCGGGCCAGTGACAACGCATCGTAAGATATAGTAAGGGCTGTATCGGGATTGTAAGTGCTGATGGCGGAGGCCAGTTGCCGCATCAGTTTAACCTTTAAAGAATCCTCTGTCTCTGTTGCCAATAGCTTGCTAAGGCTATCCACTTTTGCTCTTTGGGAAAAAGCGGCGGCCGAAATCAATAAAAATATAACCAGGAAGCCATATTTTTTTAATGTACCTGCGTTGGAGAAGAAGTTGAGAGCCATTATTAGGTATTCTTAAAGGGGAATTACAGCTCCAATTTAATTATAATATTGGTTTACAGGAAAATTATCTCATCATCATTCAATTCCTTTTTGAAAAAAAATTTATTGGGAAATACAATAAGTAACGACAAAAAATCAAACAGCACAAACCAGAAAAAAAAGCGGTGTGCAGTCAACAGGTAGAGAAAACAGGAAACAGCTCCGCTGGCTATATTCCACCACATCCGGGTATTGAAATATTTTCGATGAAAGGATAACTTTTCCTCGAAATCAACTATTGATTGCATCTTTTCTTTAAGCCTCTTTAAGTAAAAGCTGTAAAGAACAGCAACGCCGATCATTGTTACAAGCAGTACATCTGTAATTACGTTGGAATTACCACTACTCCAATTGATGTAAATGCCGCTTTGCACCAAAAAAAAGCTACCGGCTGCCATGATTGTCATAATCGCCAGAAAATTAAAGTAGGTCTTCCGGTATACCTTCATATCAATTGTTTTTACCATTGGTTCCATTGCAGATAATTGTGTGAAAGATAATTATTTCGTATTGTAACAACGAAATGATGAGGACTTGTTATTTTTACCCGGATAGCCGGTGTGCTTATCTTATTATTTGCCTTACTAAAAGAAATAACCTATTTCAATGCTACAACCCAACTTTATCCCTTTTCCCGAATTAAAAACAGAACGGCTTTTGCTAAGAAGGTTAACGATTGAAGATGCCCCTGAGGTTTTCTTTCTACGATCGGACGAAGCTGTTTTGCAATTTTTAGGCAGAGAACCTGCCAGCTCTGTAAAAGAGGTAGAGGATTTTATAAAAAAAGTGAATATGGCAATTGATAACAACGAATCCATTCTCTGGGCTATTGTATTGAAAGAGGAACCGGGCAAAACAATTGGCACTATTTGCTACTGGCAGTTACAACCCGAGAACTACAGAGCCGAAATTGGCTATGTATTGCATCCTGGCCATTGGCGAAAAGGCATCATGCAGGAAGCTATCGGGAAAGTACTGGAGTATGGGTTTGAAGAAATGAAATTACACAGTATAGAAGCCCGGCTCAGTAGTGATAATAAAGCTTCAGCATCTGTGCTGGAGAGAACAGGGTTTATAAAAGAAGCTTGCTTCAAAGAAGATTTCTTTTTCCGGGGCGAATTCCAGGATACAATTGTCTATTCCCGGCTACAAAAAAAGGCGAATGATGCTACGGCCAATTGATAATTATTTTCTTAAGCAGAAAGAACCCGAAAAAAGTTGTTTACTATTTCTGAGAGATTTCATTTTAAAACTTGATCATAACATATCAGAAAAATGGCAATATGGGATGCCTTTCTTTTACTATAAGGATAAAAGATTCTGTTACCTGTGGGTTCAGAAAAAATCAGGTTCTCCTTACCTTGGATTTGTAGAAGGTAAAAGAATGAATCATCCTGACCTGTTGCAGGAAAAAAGAACAAGAATGAAAATCCTGCTTGTTGACCCCGGGGAAAATATTCCCGTCAATAAAATCAGGAATATTCTGAAAGAAGCGATTGTATTAAGTAAACATTTGTAAATGATAATCAGAGAAGCACAAATTGCAGATATCCCGCAAATCCAGGTTGTACGGAATGCAGTAACAGAAAACACACTTTCAGATCCGGAATTGGTACCAGATGCGGATGTGAAAGATTATATCACCCGGAAGGGTAAATGCTGGGTATGTGAAATTGATAAAAATATCGTCGGCTTTAGCATCGTATCCATTGTGACTAAAAATGTGTGGGCCTTATTCATTCAACCGGGGTTTGAGAGACGAGGAATCGGCCGCAAACTACATGATGAAATGCTGGGCTGGTATTTCAATCAAACCAATGAGACCATCTGGCTCGGAACCTCACCCGGTACAAGAGCCGAACATTTTTACAGAAAAGCTGGATGGGTTGAAACCGGGGTTCATGGAAATGGGGAGATTAAGTTTGAAATGAGTGCTGTCAGTTGGAAGAACCGTCCGAAGGCTTAAACTGTAATTAATTTGAAATATCTTTAGACTAAGCAACCCCCACGGATGTGTTTGTTGTCTATTTAACCAGAAATGAAACCAGGTTATCATGAATAAGATCGCTTTTGCCTTTTTGCCCCTTTTGGCGGCTGCCTTTATCATTCCTGATGATAGCTACCGGCAGAAGAATCCTTCTGGAATATATCATACTGAGCAGTTTGACGGGCCTTATGTCTTATATAGCGATGCAAAAATATTTATCAAATATATTCATGACAGCCATGGAGCAAAACTGGTAAAAGCAGATAGTATTCCAATATCAGAAAAAGCAAGCCTTTCTCTCACAGTGCTGACAGATGAACCCGGAAAAACATTTACAGTAAAACTCAAGTCGCAATTGCAGAACGAGAAAACTGATTTTTCTAATGTGAGTAAACAATTCGTCGTGTCAGACATTGAAGGCAATTTTAAAGCACTAAGACAATTGTTACAGTCGAATAAAGTCATAGATGAGAGTTTCAACTGGACATTTGGTAATGGGCATCTTGTTTTTACGGGTGACTTTGTAGACAGGGGTAATCAGCAGACAGAAGTACTCTGGCTTATTTATTCGCTGGAAGATAAAGCCAAAGCTGCTGGTGGTTATGTTCATTATGTGCTGGGTAATCATGAGATAATGAATTTGAGCGGCGACCTCCGTTACCTGAACCCCAAATATGTGCAAACCGCAACCTTGCTGAATGAGCATTTTGTAACGCTTTATGGGGAAAATTCAGAATTGGGGAGATGGTTAAGGACAAAGAATGTAATTGAAAAAGTTGGTGAAATTTTGTATTGTCATGCGGGCATATCTGCTGCAGTTAACAGGATGGATCTGTCCACCTCAAAGATCAATAAAACCGTACGGCCTTATTATGCCGATAGTACTTACCAGTATAAAACTCCTGAAGCAGACACCTTATATAGTGACTTGGGCCCATTTTGGTACAGGGGATATTATTATGGGGATACAAGGGCCAGTCATAGCCAGGTTGATAGTACCCTCAGTGCTTACAGGGTCAAACATGTGGCGACCGGGCACACAGTGGTGGCGGATACAATAAGTTTTTTGTATAACGGGAAGGTTATCAATACTGATGTGCACCATGCAAAAGGTCATACCGAAGCTTTGCTGATTGAGGACGGAAACTATTACCGGGTAACGCCGCAGGGTGAAAAGTTCAGGGTAATGGGTAGGTAAACGAATTGTTTATAAATCTTCCTCAATTAATTTTCAGGGATAAAAAAGAATAGCTACTTTGTTGCAACGCTCTGGTTTTGCAGGAAAATACCTTAAAAAAGGGATGATACAGCCATCGCAAAATCATATTTTTAATTTTTAACCAAATCGACAATTATGAAAAAATTACTGATGTTCTTAATGGCTGTTAGCCTGTTAACTGCCTGTAACAATGATAAGAAACCGACCAGGGACAAAGACGACCGCAGTTCTACCAGGGACAAAGATGATTACCGGAATAGTGATGATAAAACTGATAGTAAAGATGACCGGGATCAGGATGATACAAGAACCAACGATAACGAAAGTCAGGGTTGGTCGAAAAGTGATGAAAACAGGTTCATGAATGATTGTGAAGGAACTGCCAAAGAAAATGTAGGTGCGGCAAGGGCAAATGAATACTGCGACTGTATGTTGCAAAGAATGAAAAAAATGTATTCATCATACAAAGAGGCAGATGATGATTTGAAAGGTGCTACGCAAGAAGAAATTAATAAGCTGGCTGCACCGTGCAATGGTGAGTAATATTATCTTATGGCCGATAAAATAGCAAGAGACCCCAATCAGGGTCTCTTGCTATTTTAGGTTTTATCCACCTTGTCACTTAAATTTGCCACTCCTTAAAACAGATATAAAAATGCCTAGATCAATTGCATTTCGGGATGCCCTGCGGGAGGCAATGAGTGAAGAAATGAGAAGGGATGACAGGGTTTACCTGATGGGAGAGGAAGTGGCGGAATACAATGGTGCTTATAAGGTTAGCCAGGGTATGCTGGCTGAGTTTGGACCAAGAAGGGTGATAGATACCCCAATTTCTGAGCTCGGTTTTGCAGCAGTTGGCGTTGGCTCAGCCCAAAATGGACTTCGTCCGATTGTTGAGTTTATGACCTGGAATTTTGCTGTTTTAGCTTTAGATCAAATTCTTAACACCGCTTCTAAAATGCTGGCAATGAGTGGAGGACAAATTTCTTGTCCTATAGTTTTTAGAGGTGGTAATGGCTCTGCGGGCCAGTTAGGAGCACAGCATTCTACAGCTTTTGAATCTTTATATGCCAATATACCAGGTATCAAAGTTGTTTCACCCAGCACAGGTTATGACGCAAAGGGGTTACTGAAACAGGCTATCCGGTTTGAAGAGGACCCTGTAATGTTTATGGAGAGTGAACAGATGTACGGTGATAAAAGCGAAATTCCAGATGAAGAGTATTATATCGAACTGGGAAAAGCTGACATTAAAAAAGCTGGTCGTGATGTTACAATCGTTTCGTTTAATAAGATGATGAAAGTAGCTCTTGCCTCTGCTGCAGAACTGGAAAAGGAAGGCATCAGTGCTGAAGTAATCGATTTGCGTACCATTCGTCCGCTTGACTGGATGACAATTCTTGAAAGTGTAAAGAAAACAAACCGCCTGGTTATTGTGGAAGAGCAGTGGCCATTTGGCTCTGTTTCATCTGAAATAACGTACCGGATACAAAAAGAAGGGTTTGATTACCTGGATGCACCTATCCGCCGTATTACAGCTGCAGACGCACCTTTACACTATGCACCAAATCTTGTTGCTGGTGCTTTGCCCGATGTACCAAGAACAGTAAAGCTGGTAAAAGAGGTTATGTACCAGTATAAATAAAATAACAATTTTAATTGCTTAAAGGCCCTGTCAGATACAGGGCTTTTTCATTTCGTAGAATTACTCTGGAAAAATTTATTTCGGCTACCGTGCAACGTTCTGCTTATTTAATCGCATCTTTGTCACGGTTTTTCATAGGATATTGGATTTTATAACGAGGCTGGGTTTCTACCCGGCCTCTATTTATTTAAATTCTTTTCTCTTTCGTTTTTCTCTATTATAACTAATAAGCTCCTCATCCCGGCACTGTTCTTGCCCAGCTTCGCTTCAAATCATTTATTTTTATGCCTCTAAATGAACCTTTAATGGCAGACTTACTGATCATCGATGACGAGAAAGCGATACGTAAAACCCTTACGGAGATACTATCTTTTGAAGGCTATAAAATAGACGAAGCAGCAGATGGGGAAGAAGGTCTGAAGAAATTCAAAGAAAAGACCTTTGACCTGGTGCTGTGTGATATCAAGATGCCAAAGCTTGATGGGATAGAGTTTCTTCAGAAGGCTGGTGAAATAAATCCTGATGTGCCCATTATCATGATCTCAGGTCATGGCAATATCGAAACAGCGGTTGAGGCTGTTAAAAAGGGAGCTTATGATTATATATCAAAGCCGCCAGACCTGAACCGCCTCCTGATAACCATCCGCAATGCAATGGACAAAAGCAGCCTGGTAACAGAAACCAAAGTGCTGAAAAGAAAAGTGAGCAGGGTGCAGGAAATGATCGGCGAGTCTGGGCCCATCAAGAAAATAAAAGAAACAATAGAAAAAGTGGCACCCACAGATGCCCGGATATTGATTACTGGTGAAAATGGTGTGGGAAAAGAACTGGTGGCCCGTTGGGTGCATGAAAAAAGTAACCGGGCAGGTGGTCCGATTGTAGAGGTAAACTGCGCTGCCATCCCGACAGAACTGATCGAAAGCGAATTATTTGGTCATGAAAAAGGCTCCTTCACTTCTGCCATCAAACAACGCATCGGAAAATTTGAATCTGCCAATGGCGGTACCCTTTTCCTGGATGAAATAGGTGATATGAGTGCCAACGCACAGGCGAAAGTGTTGCGGGCATTGCAGGAAGGGAAGATAACAAGGGTTGGTGCGGATAAAGATATTTCTGTTGATGTAAGGGTAATCGCAGCTACCAATAAGGACTTGCTGAAAGAAGTTGAAGCTAAAAACTTCCGGCTTGACCTTTATCACCGTCTTAGTGTCATCCTTATTCATGTGCCATCCCTGAATGAACGAAGGGATGATATACCAATGCTGGTTGATCAATTTTTGACAGATATCTGCTCCGACTATGGTATTGCAAAAAAGATAATTGACGAGGATGCAATCAAATTGCTGCAGCAATATAACTGGACAGGAAATATCAGGGAACTAAGAAATGTGGTGGAGAGATTAGTTATCCTTTCCGGCAAATCCATTACATCAGAAGATATCAGAAGCTATGTGATGCCAAAGCAGTAGCTCCGTTTTCCTTTGCAAATGCAATCAGTTCATCCACTGAATGAAGTATCCTGAGATTTGCAGGATATTTTTCTATGTATCTGCAACCCGGGCCGGAAACTAATATCTTTTTTTCAGGAAACAGTTTGCATAACTCTGCTATTGAATTTCCCAACTCATCATTTTTAAAATTTGTAATAAGATGGGCATATAAATAGTTGGCCGGTT
Source organism: Chitinophagaceae bacterium (assembly GCA_044220915.1). Taxonomy (GTDB): domain Bacteria; phylum Bacteroidota; class Bacteroidia; order Chitinophagales; family Chitinophagaceae; genus JJ008. The sequence goes on along the minus strand of JBGAQD010000024.1, from coordinate 18,837 downwards.
GTGTATCTAAATAATATTTCAAACTATCAGACGATACATTAGCCCCAAAATAGATTGTCCGGTTATTGTATTTCCTGAACAAATAATTAGCTGTTAACAATGGTATTTCATGATATTCTCCGATTGGGGCAAAGACAACGATGGCAGCTGCCGCTTTGTTGTCGACTTCCAGCCCGTCAGTGGCAAGAATGATCTTTTTCCTGATAATGTGGCTTACAAAATGCTCTTGTGCAGGAATAACATTATTGGTCATCCACAACAAGCCGATTCGTTGTAAAAAAGGGTAGAAAATGTTGATGATCGCTTTTTCGAGGCCAAGCCTCAACACAATGCAGTTTACTAGTTTTTCAAATTTTTCTTTGTCAAAATCAACCCCGGCCTCTGTTAACTGGTGTACAAAGGTCTCCTGGTTGTCCTCTTTAATACAGGAGGATTCCACTAACTGCTGTATCTCTCCTGGGCTCAGTTCTGCTATCTTCGAGATTTTATGACCATTATGATAAAGGAAAGAGATGCGCAGTAATTCTTTAAGATCGTCATTGTCATAGATACGGTGCTGGCTTTGTTTCCTTTTGGCTACAAAGAGCTTATACCGTTGCTCCCAGATACGGAGGGTGTGTGCTTTAATGCCACATAGGTTTTCAATATCCCTGATAGTGAAATGGTTCATACTGACAGAACTCTAAAATAGAACTTATTCAGTCAAAATGGGTCCCTGTATTTAGCAAAACTTTGAATATTAAAATTTTGATACGCAAATATTTACGATATTTTTGCCAGTCATAAAATACGGCTCATGCCCCTTAACCACATTTTCATCGTTTACCTGATCGGTACCCTTATTGTTTTCCTGCCTTCATTTGGTTTTGCCAAACTGTTTGAGAAAGCCGGGGCACCTGCCTGGAAAGCCTATGTTCCGTTCTATAACACTTGGGTAATGCAGGAGTTGACCCAACGCCCTAAGCATTGGGTTTTCTGGCAATTGATACCCGTTGTTGGCTGGTTCATAAGTCCGGGTATTTTTATTGAATTTGCAAAAGCCTTTGGAAGGTTTGGCCTGGGCCAACATACGGCAGCGGCTTTGGCAGGACCAATCTATTTCCCTTACCTGGCTTATAAAGAAGATCCTAAATTCATTGGCCCTGAAGCAGTGAAAAAGCATAAGAAACAAGGCTGGAGGGAATGGGTGGATGCTGCGATCTTTGCCGTGGTTGCGGCTACTTTGATCCGCACATTCGTTTTTGAAGCATACACTATCCCATCGCCTTCAATGGAAAAAACATTGCTGGTCAGAGATTTTCTTTTTGTAAGCAAGTTAAGTTACGGCCCCCGTATCCCTAATACTCCGCTGTCTGTTCCTTTTGTACATAATTATCTTCCAGGCAGTAGCTGGAAATCATATTCTACGGCTGTTAAAATCCCTTATACAAGGTGGTTTGCATCATCGCCAAAAAGGGGAGATGTGGTTGTATTTAATTTTCCTGAAGGGGATACTGTTATAAATAAAGATGAGTATCAATCCAAGCATCCATACTATCAACTCTGCAGGGAATTGGGAGATGGAGATATGGATAAGGGCAGAAAGATTGTTCTGGCGAATCCCGAAAAGTATCCCCTCGCCATTCATCCTGCTGATAAGTCAGACAACTACATCAAGAGATGTGTTGCAGTTGCCGGTGATACATTACAGATCATCAACAGCGATGTGTATGTAAATGGAAAAAAGAGTGAACTGCCCCCATACTCACAAATGACATATGAACTGGAAACAAACCGGTCATTAGATGCAGAGATAATGAAAAGCGAATACGATGTTGATATTTTTAACCGTCAGGAAGCTGCTTCCATGGGGGGAAACAAATACCAGATGATACTAACAGCGAAGGCAGTTCAAAAAATGAAAGATGCCGGCCTGGTAAAAAGTATAACCCCGGTGCTGGATTCCAGTACTGCTACCTATAATCCCTTCTTCGAAAATTATGTTTGGCAAAACAAATGGAGCACAGATAACTACGGCAAGATCTGGATACCTAAGAAAGGGGCCAAACTGACACTTACGGCAGAAAATTATGCTATTTATGAAAGGCCTATCCGGGTATATGAAAAGAATGATTTTGAAGTGAAGGATGGTAAATTTTTCCTGAATGGTAAAGAAGTAACTGAATATACCTTCAAGATGGATTATTACTTTATGATGGGAGATAACCGTCATCAATCGCAGGATTCGAGGTTCTGGGGTTTTGTTCCGGAAGACCGGATCGTTGGCAAAGCCTGGATGATATGGTTCAGCTGGGATGGAGGGCCAAGGTGGAAAAGGTTCTTCAGTTTTGTAAAATAATACTAACTTTAAATGCCCTTGACAGAAATCAGGGGCATTGTTGTCTATAACCGAATCATACCAAATGAAAGAAAACAAATTTGAGTTTCAGTACGAGGAGTACAATAATATAAGCGAACTGGAAGAGCAGGATGCCTGGTTGCTTACTGAAGCAAGGATGGTGACAGAGCAAGCCTATGCTCCTTATTCAAATTTTCAAGTTGGTGCTGTAGCTATGCTGGAGAATGGAGAAGTAGTAGCAGGGACCAACCAGGAAAATGCTTCGTACCCGGTTGGTATCTGTGCTGAGAGGGTTTTATTGGGTACAGTGGCCACATTGCATCCCCATGTACCGGTTAAAAGCATTGCTGTCAGCTACAATAGCAGCGAAGTGAAAAGTGATCACCCCATTTCGCCCTGTGGTATGTGCCGCCAGGCCTTGCTGGAATATGAAACAAGAACCTCAAAACCCATCCGACTGATACTTAGCGGGCAGGAAGGAAAGGTTTATATCATTAAAACAGCCAGTTACCTGCTTCCATTTGCATTTACAAAAAGTGAACTGAAATAGTCAGAAAAGGGTCTGCACACCATGTGCCACTTTAGCTTCGAGTTCTAGCAGCCATTTTTTTCTCCAAAGGCCACCAGCATAGCCTACCAATTCTTTATTGGAGCCAATTACCCGGTGACAGGGAACTATTATGGCAATATTATTTTTCCCATTAGCATTGGCAACGGCTCTTGTCGCTTTAGTGTCCCCGGTTTTTCTTGCCAAATCAAGGTAGCTGATAGTTTTACCAAACGGAATTTGTGTGAGAATACTCCACACATCCTGCTGAAACGGAGTGCCGGGTTGGTTTAAAGGCAGTTCAAAGATTCTTCGCTGCCCGTTAAAATATTGGATCAACTGCTCTACACAATTGATAAGCATGGCTGGAACATGTTTTTTGTTACCCTCTGCTTTTTGAGATGTATCATGAAATGTCACCTCGCTGATATAGCCCTCAGTTCCGCTGATCTTCAGCAGGCCAACAGGAGAGTGGTAATATGTAGTGAAGATGTCTGCCATTCTCAGCCAATCTTCATCCCGTTTTGAGTGGGTTTTGCTGGCTGTAATAAAATTACGTCTTTGTTCTCATCATACACACCGAGCACAAGGCATTCGCTAATAAAATCTGCGATCTGTTTGGGTGGGAAATTGATTACGGCGATCACCTGCCTGTTCAGCAGATCTTCCTTATTGTAATGGGCTGTAATTTGGGCAGAAGACTTTTTGATGCCAATATCACTGCCAAAATCAACGGTAAGCTGGTAGGCAGGTTTTCGGGCTTTCGGAAAATCATTTACTCCGATAATAGTACCAACCCGAATATCAACTTTCTCAAAGTCACTCCAGGTTATTGACATAGTTCCAATTTTCTGCAAACTAAAGATTTGCCGGGGAAAAGTGGCAGGGTGCAGTTATCAGCTATCAAGTAAACGGGATAGTGCAATCAACTCAGCCTGTTTGAATTTGTCTTTTTCAGAATCAAAGCATTTACTGAATTCTTCCAGTAGTTGCTGAATGACCTGTTTATTCTTCAGGGGCTTAAAATAAGAACCAACAGGCGGTACAGATATTCTTTTGAAATAATTGTCAACATCCTGCTGGGTAAACACCTGGCCGGATGTCGGGTCAATGAAGAACTCGATCTTATGAACAGGATTAGGAAGGCTCTCGTCTGAATAGCCGGGTTTAAAATAAGCTACAATGAATTGCTTTGGAATATTAATGGCCCTGACAGGAATATCCAGTAATTCGCAAAGCACCAGGTAAAGGATACCATTACAGATCTGGTTACCTCTTTTTACCTCCAGAGTTTTGTGCAGTAAAAATTCATTCGGTTCTTTATAATTTGTTTCTCCACCTTTCAATCCATAATAACTATAGAGAATGCTGGTAACAATATTGATCTGTTCTAGCGGAGTAAGGTAGTTGTTCAATTCCAGCCAGATATTTCGCCTTACTTTTTCTATCTCCTGCAAAACTGGTGTGGTAGATACTTCAGGATACTGAAATTTGCCGGCCAGCATCGCACCGAGCATCAGATCATGATGACCAGAAACATTCCATTGTCTAAAGTCCTCGATGAGATCTGTGTAATGCAGGCGATGAATCAGCAGTTCGATTCTTGTCTGTACTTCTTCGTTAGGGGTGGTTTCCCAGAGATGCTCAAGGTTAGGAATGATATTCTTGCCATAATCAACGATCTTGTTAGAGACCAATCCAAATACTTCCTCATCAGGATCGTCGATCAATGTAAACAGAGCCGATATTTCTTTATTGGTTTCCATGGTAACGATTCCTGCACAATATCTCCATTGATACTGAAACGAAATAGTTAAACTTTTCCACAGGTGGGGAAAGGCAACTTCAAACAGATAACGGATTCTTCATCTTTGTTATTATACTTAAGTTTGAGGAATGAAACAGAAATACATTCTTACACTTATTATTTTTACTTCGCTGCAGGTAAGGGCACAAGTAAATGAGTTCTTCAAAATAAAGAAAGACAGTTCTGGTTTTGAGCTGACCATTAAAGGAGCTTCTCATCTTGCTTCATTGCCATTGAAATGTATCACACAGGAGTTCCCTAACAAAACAAACCATACTTCCAATAGTGACAGCGACCATGTGTTGCTGCCAAAACAACTGCATCCTGCATTTTATGGTTGCTTCGACTGGCATTCATCGGTACATGGCCACTGGATGCTGATACGTTTATTAAAATTGTTTCCGCAAATGCCCGAAGCTGCCAGCATAAGAGAAGCGCTGAATAAAACAATCACTGCGGAAAACATCATAAACGAGGTAAAATATTTTGATATCCCACTCACTGCTTCATGGGAAAGAACCTATGGCTGGGCATGGATATTGAAACTGGATGAAGAATTGTACAATTGGAACGATGCCGATGGGAAACGCTGGCATGAAGCGATTCAACCGCTAACACAGAAAATCGTACAGCTCTGGACGAAATTTTTACCCAAACAAACTTATCCTAACCGAACAGGAGTGCATCCAAACACTGCATTTGGGTTAGTGTTCGCTTTAGACTTTGCCAGAACAGAAAAGAAAACTGACTTTGAGAAAGCTATCATTGAATCAGCAAAAAAAATATACCGGGCAGATAAGAATGCTCCGGCATCCTGGGAACCCAATGGTGCTGACTTTCTTTCACTAAGCCTTGAAGAAGCCGATTTGATGAGACGGGTATTACCTGTAAAAGAATTCTCCGGCTGGTTTAATCAGTTCTTTACACTACAAAGTCTGAAACATTTAACAATCCTGCCGGTTGTATCAGACAGGACAGATCTCCAGATCGTTCACCTCGACGGACTTTGTTTCAGCCGCAGCTGGTGTATGAAAGGACTGGCAGCTACATTGCCAGCAAGTGATGTGCGGAAAAAGCTACTGCTTCAGTCATCAATTAATCATTTGGGAACGGCTTTACCGCATGTTGTAAGCGGGGAATATGGCGGAGAACACTGGCTGGCCAGCTTTGCAGTGTATGCATTACTTAATTAATGATCTCACTTTTTTCTTGCCACTACCATCCAGTCCCATGGTTTGGGTTCTTTAAGCCATTTCGGTGGTTTTAAGAACTCAGTATCCCAGTTATATTCTATTTTCTGAAAATCTTCGGCGATAAAACCTTCATTGGCCAGCAGGAGTTGCAGTTCCTCCTTTAAATAGTGTTTATGCGGCACATCGTCAATATCAGCATTACCCTGCCGGATATTGTTCCATTTCCTGATAGCTTCTTTTGCATTCTTAGTGGCCGGGAACAGGCTTCTGTCAATCTTATGCTGCTGCTGAATGACACTTGTCAGCAACCATGATTCCAGCGAAGGAATAGTAATGACAATGCGTCCACCTTTCTTTATACAAGAAGATAAGGAGGCAAAGAATATTGTCCTGTCCTTTAAATCCGGCGTAAGGATGGCATTGATACAAATACCAAAATCGCATTTCGGCACTTTGGTTGTGGGCCCACTCATATCAGCCCGCAGGTATTGTACATTTTTGTATTGCGGATAAAGTTGTTGTGCTATCTCCAGGTTTTTAGCTGAAATATCAACCGCCACCACTTTTTTAAAAGCAGGGGAGAGTACCGGCAGCCATTTACCAATGGCACAGCCAATATCTATTACGGTTTTATCTTTAGAAGCATTTTGATGAATAACAGAACGTATCAGTGCTTTTTTATCATTATGCAGCACATCAAATATTTCGTCGCCGTAAGTGGGGGCAATTTTTTCCCAGTAAGACCTCTTCATTTATTGTCGGTTTCGGAATAAACTATTTCTTCTTTTTGGGAGCAGCCTTTTTTGGTGCTGCTTTTTTCTTTGTGGCAGTTGCTGCTTTCTTCTTAGGCGCCGCCTTTTTCTTTCCAAAAGCATTGGGTACCTGGGCTGCTATCATTGCCTTGATATCTTCCAAAGGAATAGTTGCCGCTTCTTCGGCCGTATATTTTGTACCGTCAGCTTTCAGGTTCAGCTTCAATATTTTTTTACCGAATTTCAACACCGGGCCCCATCTTGCATTCTCCACTGATATTTTTTCATCGGGCCATCTTTGTATATAACGGTTAGCTTCCTTTTTTACTTTGGCATCAATAAGTTCATCCATTTCGGCCTGTGTCAGTTTATCAAAATTGTACCTGCGGGGTACATTGATGAACATCCCATCCCATTTAATATAAGGTCCGAAACGTCCTTTGCCTTTGGTTATTGGTTTGTTGTCGTAGGTGCCAACAGGAGCATCAGCAATTTGTTTTTGTTTGATATGTTTAATCGCAGTTTCAAGGTCAACAGCGCCAAGATCTGTTCCCTTTGGCAGTGAGATAAATTCCTCTCCCCATTTTACATAAGGTCCAAAGCGACCCACATTTACTGACACATCCTTCTCTTCATACTGCCCCATAGTACCCTGCGCACCAAATAAGTTCATCGCCTCTTCAAATGTGATGGTCTCGATACTTTGGCCTGTCGGTATTTTGGCGAAACGGGGCTTCTCTGTATCATCTGCCACGCCAATTTGTATCATGGCGCCATAACGTCCCATTCTTGCCACAACCGGTTTGCCGCTTTCCGGATCAACACCCAGTTCCCTTTCGCCTTTTATACGTTCTGCATTTTCAATCGTATTGTCAACATCTTTTTTAAATGGCAGATAGAAGTCATCAATCATCTTATTCCACTTCATCCTGCCTTCGGCCACTTCGTCAAACTCGCCTTCGATCTTGGCTGTAAAGCCATAATCCATAATATCATCGAAGTATTGTTTCAGGAAGTCCGTAACCACCAGCCCCAGATCAGATGGGAACAGTTTTGATTTCTCTGCACCGGTCATTTCACTGTCAAGCTTCTTGCTTACTTCGCTTCCCTTTAAACTATAAACACTGTAATATCTTATCACACCCTCTTTATCCCTTTTCTCCACATATCCTCTTTTTAAAATTGTGGAAATGGTTGGGGCATAAGTAGAAGGACGGCCGATACCTAACTCTTCCAGTTTTTTTACCAGTGATGCTTCCGTGTAACGGGAGGGTGGCCGGCTGAAACGTTCTGTTGCCTTCATTTCTTTCAGCGGCAACTCTAAGCCTACTGCAAGGGGTGGCAACATGCCTTCATTGGCTTCTTCTTCCAGTTCGTCATCATCTTTATCTTCCCGGTATACTTTCAGGAACCCATCAAACTTCAATACTTCACCTGAAGCGGTGAGATCTTCTTTATTGGTCGATATTTTTATTTTGGCGACGGTCTTTTCCAATTCAGCATCCGCCATCTGGCAGGCCATCGTTCTTTTCCAGATCAGTTCATACAATCTTGCCCATTCAGCTTCCTGGATGGATGAATTACTCATGTATGTCGGCCGGATCGCTTCGTGGGCCTCTTGTGCACTTTCATTCTTGTTCTTGTATTTGCGGAACTGGTGATAATCCTCACCATACATACTCTTTACCGTATTGGTAATATCGCCGAGAGCTGTGTTACTCAGGTTAACACTATCGGTACGCATATAAGTAATGTACCCGTTCTCATACAAACGTTGTGCTATCTGCATTGTTCTTGCAACACCATATCCCAATTTTCTTGATGCCTCCTGTTGCAGAGTAGAAGTAGTGAAGGGCGGGGCAGGGGAACGTTTGCCGGGTTTTACCTGTATGTCTGTAACCTCGTAGTCAGCACCGATACAACTCTTTAAAAAAGTTTCAGCATCTTCTGCTGTATTTTGTTTTTTTCCTTCGGCAGCAAACGTTACTAATTTATCAGAAACATCTTTAGCTGTAAATAATGCTTCAATTTTAAAGGTGCTTACAGGAACAAATGCATTGATCTCTCTTTCTCTTTCAGCGATGATCCTTACTGCCACACTTTGTACCCTCCCGGCACTCAGGTTGTTCCGCATACTCATTTTGCGCCAGAGAATGGGACTGAGTTCAAATCCAACGATCCTGTCCAGGATTCTCCGGGCCTGCTGGGCCATTACCAGGTTCATGTCCAGTTTTCTTGGATTCTGAACCGCAGCCTGGATAGCCGGTTTGGTAATTTCATGGAAAACGATACGTTTGGTCGTTTTTGGGTCAAGACCCAGCACTTCACATAAATGCCAGCTGATGGCTTCACCTTCACGGTCTTCATCCGTTGCCAGCCAAACCTCATCGCTTTTATCCGCCAGTCTTTTCAGGTCGGCCACCACTTTTTCTTTATCCGGGGATATGATATAGGTAGGTTCAAATTTATTCTCGAGGTCTATGCCCATTCCGGCCTTTTGCAGATCTCGGATGTGGCCAAAACAGCTCTTTACCTGGAAATCATTTCCCAGGATCTTCTCGATCGTTTTTGCTTTCGCAGGGCTCTCAACTATCAGTAAATTCTTCGCCATAAAGGATACTATATTATATCACAAAACCGCTTTTCAGCGGCCGCAAGTTAGGACAAGGATAATAAATTTTTCGGGAAACCAAATTTTATGTTCTCATTCATGCATAAATAAGACGGATAAATACGGTGGATACTTCGCTGTATTTCAATTACAATTTTGATTTGAAAAAGGCACTGATGGCTGTTGCCCACCGCTTATACTCTTTGCCTGATGGATGTAATCCATCACTTGCCAGCAACGAGTTATCTGCAGCGGCTTCTCTTGTCCAAGGGGTTATATTTATATAATGTACGTTGTATTGCTCGGCAACCAGTTTGTTGGCCGCATTATAAGCATCGATTTCTCTTGCTATCTGGGCTCTGTCCCTGCCATTTGCAAAAGGAGTAACACCCCAGTCTGGAATTGATAGAACCACGACCCGATCAGCCCTGTTATCAGCATACCGGATAGCCTTCTTTAGCAATTCTTCAAACTCTGGTTTATAGCTCTCAACAGAACGGCCACGGTACTGATTATTGACACCTATTAATAAGGAAACAAAATCGTAAGAGGAACGTAATGGTTCGGCATTATTTGCAGCTATAATGCCGGTTTCCAGTTCATCAGTGGTCCAGCCGGTTTTAGCAATAATGCGGGCCGGTTGAAAGTCAACTGTATCGTTTTTCATCATATCATATACCTGGCCGGGAAAATTATCCGGGGGAGCCACCATTTCGCCAATCGTATAGGAATCGCCTAAAGCGAGGTAATGATATTTTTTTGCGACTATCTGTTTGGGCATAATCTCAGCTTCGTTTTTTGAACAGGAACTGCTGCAAGTAAATAAAAATAGTATTGCGAATAACGTCTTCATAAGAATTCAACAATCGATTTGCTCACTTTGTTGTCCCGGTAGATCCGGCGATGACCCAAACCTTTTGTAATTACGAATTCAATATTAGGATAGTTTTCTGCTTTTACGTTCAGTACATCGCTGATTGGGGTAACCTCATCGTCCTCATCGTGAAACCAAAGCACTTCTGCCCGGATATGCTTCATGGCTCTTTTAATGGAATACCAACCGGAACTTACGCCACCGGCTTTAATGATTATTTTTTCAAATTCAGGCCTGATGGCAGGGTCTAATTGCAAAAACCTGAAAAAAGTATCAATGGCTGTGCTGGTTTCAGTTGCCGGGGCGATAAGTGCCAACCGGTAATCTGCGGTATGGCTAATCTCTTCTAATGCAAGGCTTACTGCCAGTCCCCCGAAGGAATGTGCCATAAAGGACTTAACCGGGCCGAAACGTTTATAGATTTCCTGTATCGTTTGTTTGTATAAGGGTGCATTGATCTTTTTTCCACCGCTTTTGCCATGTGCCGGGGCATCGAAGACAAGTACCTCGTATCCCTTTTTCACCAAAGGTTTTATGTAGCGGTCGAAATTGATACCGGAGGATTCAAAACCATGAATGATCATCGCTTTTCTTTCAGCCGGATGATTGAACCGCCAGCCACGAATGATAACAGCGTCCAGCTCAAAATGGAGTGTTTCCGCTGCTTCAAATATTTTCGGCAGTTTTTTCCTGTTTCGTGTCTGTGGTGTGCAGAAAAGTTCAAAAGCTTTCCTGGCGGCTTTCTTTTTGGAGATGGTGGAAAGAAGCTTGAATTTTGTTCGGATATATTTAAGGGCTAAACGTTGTGATAACTTCATACCTTGTAAAGATAAATATGGATATTGTAATAATCGGTTCAGGGAATGTAGCAGCAGTGCTGGGAAGAAAATTCAAAGCGGCAGGCCATACAATTGCACAGATATACAGCCGCAATGCTGCTGATGCAAGCAAACTGGCCTATGAGCTGGATAGTGAATCCACCAATTATAAATCCACCATCAATAAACAGGCTGCTGTGTATATAATCGCAGTAAGTGATGATGCGATTGATGATGTGACGGACGAGTTACGACTTCCGGGGAAAGTGGTAGCTCACACAGCGGCATCTGTTCCTAAAGAAATTTTAAAAGGGATAACCGATCATTACGGGGTATTTTATCCTTTGCAAAGCCTTCGCAAGGATATGACGGAATTGCCTGATATTCCTGTTTTTTTTGATGGCAGTGATGCGAAAACAAAAACTGTGCTTGAACAACTGGCCCGTTCCATTGCTGCGGATAAGGTGGTGGAAGCAAGTGATGAAACAAGATTGAAATTACATGTGGCTGCAGTGGTCGTCAGTAATTTTGTAAATCATTTATATAGCCTTGCTGAAGATTACTGTCGTAAAGAAGGTCTCGATTTTAAACAGCTATTACCACTGATCGAAGAGACTGCTTCAAGATTAAAAGATACTTCCCCCCAACAGGCGCAAACCGGTCCGGCCCTCCGGCATGACAGCGAGACCATTCATAAGCATATTGAATTGCTGAAAGCACATCCGCAATTAAAAAACATCTATGTTTTGCTGACAGAAAGCATTCAGCAGGGAAAGTGATGTTTTCCCGAACAAGTAAATACATTCCTTGTTTTACTACTATTTTTGCCCCTCGAAACGAAAACCCAAGATGTATACAGTTAAATTCAATTTTGAACAGAAAGGATTAGAACCGGTTACGCTGAACAATGTGGAGGCAGGCCAGTCGCTCCTGGAAGTAGCGTTGAGCAATGATATTGAACTTCATCATAACTGCGGCGGTGTTTGCGCCTGCAGTACCTGTCATTTATATGTAGATAAAGGAGCTGACTTCCTGGAAGAACTGAACGATAGGGAAGAAGATTTTATAGACAGGGCCGTGAGCCCCAAATTAAATTCAAGGCTGGGGTGTCAATGTCTTTTGAATGATGGGCAAGGGCTTATAGAAGTAACACTGCCTGACCAGACACAATTTTTAGGGGAATAAACAATTTGATAAAAAGTATATCAGCAAATTAATTATGTCACATTTTGAACCACCAATAAACTGGGCCGACCATGAAGATATTGCACTAAAACTGTATGAACGTTTCGGTGATGAGTTCAATGAAGGGAAAATTTACCGCATCCGGTTTACGGATCTGCTGGAATGGATATTACAGATTCCCGGATTTGAAGGAACAAGGGAGCAAAGCACTGAAGGACACCTTGAAATGATACAAAGTGCATGGGTGTACGAATGGCGGGATAACCAGAAATAAAAAATCAGCTATGAATGTTCTTGAACTGTTTAAACCAATTACCACTTTCATCTTTGATGTAGACGGAGTATTGACAGATGGAACAGTACTGGTATTGGAAAACGGATTGCAGGCGAGACGGATGAACATAAAGGATGGATTTGCTTTACAAATGGCAGTCAAAAACGGTTACAAAGTGCTTATTGTTTCCGGCGGCAATTCACCCCAGGTGGCAGACCGCCTGCACAGGCTTGGAATAACTGATGTTCACATGGCAGTTGCTGACAAGAAATCTTTTGTTGCGGATTATATTTCCAAAAACAAACTTTCGAAAGAAAAAATATTATACATGGCAGACGACCTGCCTGATCTGCCGGCTATGTCCATTGTTGGGCTGCCTTGCTGCCCGGAAGATGCGGTGAAGGAAGTAAAAGAAGCTGTTCAATATATTTCCCCGTTGAAGGGTGGTGATGCCTGTGTAAGGGATGTGATTGAAAAAGTACTGAAACTAAATGACCACTGGAATTACAGGGAAGATGTAGCTTCAAAATAGTCGTTCGTTATTTTCTTTTTATCTTCCCCTAAATTTTATCCATGAGATTGATTGCAGCCTTTCTTAAGCTGGTGCGACTGCCCAATCTCTTTTTCATGGCACTTACCCAGGTGCTCTTTCAATTTTGTATTTACCATACTCTTTATAAAGACAGTATCCCCTCAAACGACCTGCCTCGTTTTATTCTTTTGGTCTTTGCCTCTTTATTCATTGCTGCCGCCGGTTACATCATCAACGATTATTTCGATATAAATATTGATGAAGTAAACAAGCCGAATAAAATGGTGGTGGATAAGGTCATTAACCGCCGCTGGGCTATTGCCTGGCATTTTATGCTGAGTACAAGCGGTATTATCCTTACTGTGCTGGCCCTCCCGTTCCTGCAAAAATGGTATTTAATACTGGCCAATGTATTTTGTGTAGCCCTGCTGTGGTTTTATTCAACCAATTTTAAAAAAAGTTTATTGACTGGTAATATTGTTATATCGTTACTTACAGCATGGACAATACTGATCATTTTCTTTTCAAAGGTTGACCTGGCCGATGCCTTTGGCGCAGGCAGTACTAATCAGGCGAAGTTTTTCAAGCTGGCGGTCTTGTATGCAGGTTTCGCATTTATCATTTCTTTGGTAAGGGAAGCCATCAAAGACATGGAAGACATGCCGGGTGACAGTAAATATGGTTGCCGCACCATGCCGATCGTTTGGGGAGTGAATGCAACAAAGGTTTATGCAGCGGTCTGGCTTATCGTTCTGATAGCAGTACTGGTCATTTTACAGGTGTATGTTTTGCAATTTAAATGGTGGCTCGCCATAGCTTATAGTATACCTGCAATTATCTTCCCGCTAGTTGTAATTTTATTCAAACTAAGGAAAAGTGTGACCACGGAAGATTTTCATAAGCTGAGTAATATGACCAAGCTGGTCATGTTCACCGGTATCCTTTCAATGGTATTTTTCTATTATTACCTATGAACAAAATAATTCTTGCTTCACAATCTCCCCGCCGTAAACAACTGCTTGAATGGGCCGAAGTGCCTTTTGAAGTGGTGGTAAAAGAAACCGACGAACGTTTTCCCCCGGGATTAACGCCGGAAGAAGTGGCCGTGTACATTGCAAGAAACAAAGCCATCGCTGTTCAGGAACTAAGAACCGCCACTGAAGTGGTACTTGCTGCTGACACTATTGTAGTACTTGGTGATAACATCATTGGTAAACCAGTGCACAGGGAAGATGCAGTCAGTATTTTGCTGGCATTATCCGGAGAAACACACAGGGTAATAACAGGAGTAGTTATTCGAAAAGGGGGCAAAGAAATTGCTTTTGCCGATGTTACTGAAGTGAAGTTTCATAACATCACAGTATCAGAGATTGAGTTTTATGTTGACAAATACAAACCTTATGACAAAGCCGGGGCCTATGCTATCCAGGAATGGATCGGCGTGGTAGGCATTAAATCTATCAACGGTGATTTTTACAATGTGATGGGTTTGCCGGTTAGCAGGGTAGTACAGGAATTAAACAAGCTGATGTAATACTTAATTACCAGAAAGTGGTATTTGTTGTTTTTCATAGCTTAATTAACTTGTAGCATTAATCAATACACCTTGCGATGACGGAACGGCTGCTTCAATTCATCTGGCAATTTCAATATTTTGATAAAACCGGCCTAAGTACAATCAGCGAAGAACCTGTTCATATTTCTTTTGCAGGACAGTATAATACAAATCAAGGACCCGATTTCGCTGACGCAAAAATTAAGATAGGTAAAACGACCTGGGCAGGATCGGTTGAACTGCATATTAACACCTCTGACTGGAAAAAGCATAATCACCAGGGGGATAAGAATTATAATAATGTAATACTTCATGTAGTCTGGGAAGATGATGGTCTGAAAAATGACTTGCCGGTCCTGGAATTAAAAGGCAGAGTGTCAAAAATATTACTGCGACGGTATGAAGAACTGATGACCAGCGGTACTTTCATCCCCTGCGGGAAAAGCATCCATACAGTAAGAGAAATAACCTGGAAAAGCTGGAAGGACAGGTTGTTGGCTGAAAGGCTGCTGAGAAAATCAAAAACCGCAGACGCCTGCCTGCAACAAAATAATTATCATTGGGAAGAAACATTCTGGTGGTTACTGGCAAGAAATTTCGGCATGAAAGTGAATGCAGATGCTTTTGAGGCTATTGCCCGGTCAATATCCGTAAATGTATTGGCTAAACATAAAAGCCAGATACACCAGTTAGAAGCCATGCTGCTCGGACAGGCCTGTTTACTGGAAGGAAAATTTACAGATGATTATCCCAGGCTTTTGCAACGGGAATATAAATTCCTCAGGGAAAAGTACAAACTGAAACCCATTCATCAGCCGATACATTTTCTAAGGATGAGACCGGGGAATTTTCCAACTATCCGGTTGGCGCAGTTAGCCATGCTTATCAGTGAATCAGCCCACTTGTTCTCAAAGATCAAAGAGACAAACTCTGTAAAAGATGTAGCTCAATGGTTTGATGTGACCGCTAATGATTACTGGCATTATCATTATCGTTTTGACGAGGCGTCTGCGTATAAAAAGAAAAATCTCGGTGCTGCCAGTATTGACAGTATCATTATCAATACTGTTGCACCGGTGTTGTTTGCCTATGGCAATTATCATAACGAAAATAAATACAAGGAGAAAGCGTTGAAATGGCTGGAGAAAACGGCAGCTGAAAGCAATGGCATTACCAAAGGATTTCAAAGCCTGGGAATTGAAAATAAAAATGCATTTGACAGTCAGGCATTGATTGAGTTAAAGAATGAGTACTGCAATAAGAAAAGATGTCTTGATTGCAGTGTTGGAAATTCTCTACTTAAAAACTAACTCCAACTTTCCCAATCCACTTTCACCTCAATATCCGGGTGTATGCTATACCAAACCGGGCAGGTGTTACCCGTATTTTTTAAGATAGTCTTCGTCTTCTCATCAATATCTTTCAATGTTTCAGGTATATGAAAAGTTAATTCTATGCCTCCCACACGGCGGGGGTCGGTCTTCATGATTTTCAGCACATCAATTCTTACATCATTCAGGTCAAAACCCATTGTCCGGGCTTTAATCCCCATTACTGTTATCATGCAGGTGGCAAGGCTGGTAGCCAGCAGATCGGTCGGGGAAAACCGTTCTCCTTTTCCATTATTATCTGTGGGGGCATCTGTTTCAAAAGAACTGCCGCTTTTAAGGTGGGTACAGGTGGTTCTAAGGTCGCCGTTATAAACTACAGAAGAGGTCATTATCAATATTTTGCCCTAAATTTACGTTAGTAATTTAATCAAATAGTATCTCCGTGAAGAAACTACCCCTCACTGTATTGCTTGCAACAATTGTTTTCGCATCATCCGCACAGGATACTGCCAGCCGCAAATCATCTAAAGACGATAAAAAAGAGGCTCGTCGTCAAAAGATAAATACCCTGATAAAGCAATCCGAAGAAGGGGTGTTGGTGTACAGAAAGCAAAGCATTTTTGGACTCCAGGGCCGTACCAATGGCTACGGTATATTTTATGAGTTGGGTAAAATGAAAAGTAACCGCAAAACAAATATTTACCGGCTCGACATCACAGAAATAAAACACCAGAAAGAAGAAAAGTCACCAAGTGGTGGCGGTCTTGTTTTTGGCAATCCATATATCTACGGTAAGGTCAATAATTTTTACCAGGCCACACTGGGTTTTGGCCAGCAATACATTCTTGGGCAAAAAGGAAATAAGAACGGCGTTGCAGTATCCGCTGTGTTTAATGGTGGTTTAGCATTAGGTCTGTTGAAACCTTACTATGTGGAAGTTCAGGATCCTGTGAGTGGCGATGTAAAGACCATCAAATATTCAAAGGCCGACAGTTCTTTATTTCTGGGCCCCACTATTATTGGAAGTGGCGGACTTGGAAAAGGATGGGGCGAAATGAAAATGAAACCCGGTGCTTTTGTCAAAACGGCTTTACGTTTTGATTACGGTCGTTTCAATGAAGTGGTATCAGGAATTGAAGCTGGGTTGAGTATTGAGTTTTATGGTTCTAAAATACCTATTATGGTAGACCAGAAAGAAAGACAAATGTTCTTCCAGGGCTACATCTCCATACTGTTTGGACGGCGAAAGTAAACCTCTGTATGTTTTACCTCATTTGGATGATATTGAATATTGGGCTGGCCATTTATTTTTATTATCTCTGTTTTAAAGGAGGACATTTTATTAAAGAGAAATTTGGCTCATTTGCAGTTGTTGTTTTTGTATTTGGATTGATGTCTTTTGTGTCAGTAGCCAATAAAGGCAATACTGATAATGAGCCGTTAATAAAATGGGAATCTTCGATGAAGGATGACAGCCTTGTATACCATCCTACGGAACTTAAGGAGATCATTCTTAGCAAGAATTTAATGTTTTCAATAGGACTAAGTGTACACTACACTTCAATAAATGGGATTAAAAAACCACATTCTGCAAGATGCTTTCTAAATGGCACTACAGGTAATTATGACTGGAAAGCCAATTATATCAACATTCAGGAATCATCAATGAGTGAGAATTTATACAAATATTACATTATAGGTACATCAGTACTGAGATTACTTTGGGTTGATATTCAATCCTCATCTAAAGTATATGAAGGGGTGATAAAGTTGTAATAGATAGTTGATCATCCGTTATAAAAACTATTTAAATTATTAGTTCCATCCGTATTTTTGCCTAATGATTGAGTTACCGGTAACTACTGAGGCGGTTGACAACACAAGAATAAAAAAGCCAGACTGGCTTAGGGTAAAGCTTCCTATTGGCGAAAGCTACAAGCATGTCCGCAGCCTGGTGGACAATCATAAACTTCATACTATTTGCGAAAGCGGCAACTGCCCCAATATGGGCGAATGCTGGGGATCCGGCACTGCCACTTTTATGATATTGGGCAATACCTGTACAAGAAGCTGTGGCTTTTGTGCTGTTGCTACAGGCCGGCCCGAAGCGGTTGACTGGGATGAGCCACAGCGGGTGGCTGAAGCCATTTACCTGATGAAAGTGAAACATGCTGTCATTACCTCAGTTGACAGGGATGAGTTGCCCGATGGCGGTTCCATCATCTGGAACAATACCATCAAAGCGGTTAAAGCATTAAATCCTGGTACCACATTAGAAACACTTATTCCTGATTTCAAGGGAAAGAAAGACGATATACAAAGAGTCATTGATGCAGCACCTGAAGTGGTAAGCCACAATATTGAAACAGTTGAAAGACTAACGAAACAGGTTCGCATACAAGCCAAGTACTGGCGAAGTATGGAAGTAATAAGAACTTTGAAAGAAGGCGGTATGAGAACCAAGAGTGGTATCATGCTCGGTCTGGGTGAAACTAAAGAAGAGGTTATTCAAACCATGAAGGATTTACAGGCGAATGGATGTGATGTGATAACAATCGGACAGTACTTACAACCTACTAAAAAACATTTACCGGTTCATCGGTTTGTTCATCCCAATGAATTCGCAAAATACCGGGAGATCGGTTATGGTCTTGGATTGGATTATGTGGAAAGTGGTCCACTTGTCCGTTCTTCTTATCACAGCGAACGACATGTTTACGCAGGATTAGGAAGAAAGGAATGGGAGAGTGGAAAGCCGGGAGTAAGTGGTCATTAGCCGGGGTTATGATAAGAGCTTTCGCAATATTTATTTTCAGCTTCTTTTTTGTCTTAAACGCAAACGGCCAATTGAAATGGCAGCATGTTGATTCATTGTTTCAGCCATTGCCTGCTTCTGTTCATGTTTACAAGACAACTGACCTGCTGGATGGCAAACCGAATATTGCTTATTATGTTGAGGCGGATTTGAGGGACAGGAAACTTGATTTTACTGTTGATACTACTTTCCGACGTCGATTAAC
>JBGAQD010000023.1:0-52277 GCA_044220915.1 Chitinophagaceae bacterium | reverse complement strand
GACCTTTCACAGAATAGCAATACGTTGTTGCTGTTCATCACTCTATTATTAATTACTTTCAACAGGTTTTCAATCATGTCGCAATCAACTTATAATAATAAGCTATCGCATTTCTTTGCCTTACTCAAACAATCGTTGCGGGGAGGCGAACACGACTATACACAGGGCAGCCTTCGTGGCGCCATTGTGTTGCTCGCCATCCCGATGATACTGGAACTGAGCCTCGAATCAGTATTCGCCGTGGTGGATATGTATTTCGTCAGTCACTTACCGGCGCCGCATAATAAAGTGGCCATGGCTACCGTGGGATTAACAGAGTCCGTTGTGGCACTCATCTATACTATTGCTATCGGTCTCAGCACAGCAGCCACCGCCGTAGTGTCCCGCCGCATCGGGGAAAAGAACCCGGAGGCCGCCTCCCATGCAGGGGCACAGGCTATCCTGCTGGGACTGGTGTCTGCCGTTGTATTCAGCATACTCGGGATCATCTTCGCACCGGATATTCTCCGGCTTATGGGCGCCCAACCGGATGTGATAAAAGAAGGAGCTGTCTTTACCCGCATCATGCTGGGAGGAAGTGTCATCATCATTTTACTCTTCCTTATCAATGGTGTTTTCCGCGGCGCCGGTGATGCTGCTATTGCTATGCGCAGCCTGTGGATCGCCAGTATCATTAATATCTTTCTCTGCCCGATGCTTATCATGGGTTATGGCCCCTTCCCGGAGCTTGGTCTGAAAGGTGCTGCCATCGCCACTACGATCGGCCGCGGCATGGGAGTGTTATACCAGTGTTATTACCTCTTTGGTGGTAAGGGCACTATTAAAGTTACATGGCCGCAGTTCAGGTGGAATGGCTCATTAATAAAACACCTGTTTGATGTGGCATGGCCGGCCACCTTCCAGTTCTTTATCCAGAGCGGCAGCTGGATCGTTATGACATGGATCGTATCCAACACCGGTGGCACCGACGCATCGGCCGGCTACCAGGTGGCCATACGAAATGTGGTGTTCTTCATCATGCCGGCATGGGGACTTAGTAATGCAGCTGCTACATTGGTAGGCCAGAACCTTGGTGCCAAACAACCAGAGAGGGCAGAGCAAAGTGTATTGCTCACCACAAAGTATAATGCCATCTTTATGGCCGCCGTAATGGGACTGTTCTTAGTGTTCTCTTCTCCCATCATCAGCATCTTCACCACAGAACCGGAAGTACATAAGTTTGGTGTGCTGTCATTACAGATCATTGGCAGTGGTTATATTTTCTATGGTATCGGTATGGTGATGATACAGGCACTGAATGGTGCAGGTGATACCAAAACACCCACCTGGATCAATATCGTTGGCTTCTGGTTATTCCAGATACCGTTTGCTTTTGTACTCGCCAAAGTATTTAAGCTAGGCCCCACAGGTGCCTTTGTTGCCATTCCGGTAGCAGAGACGGTGATTGCCCTTGCAGCCTGGTATTACTTCAAAAAAGGAAAGTGGAAGCAGGTGGAAGTATAGATGTATCCAATACTGTTTCCCGTAAAGATATAAAGGACACAGGGGCATTATGTTTCATCTGCCCCTGTTGTTACCCCGGCAGCTTTGCGGGAATCGTATTGTTGCATAGAGCATGGTATTCAGTGAATGCAGCCTGCTGCAAACATTTCAGTATTTTAGTAGTTCATCCTGATCATCATGAATAGCAACGTCATAAACCAGAACCAGCTACGGCAGATATTCTTCATCATTGTCATCCTGTTGCTGGGCATCCTTTTATTCTTTGAGCTGGCTTCTTTTTTACCGGCGGTGCTTGGTGCTATTACGCTATATATTTTGCTGCATAAATGGATGTTCTTTTTGACAGAAAAGAAGAAATGGCGTAAAGGATGGACCGCTATATTACTGATGCTTTTCTCTTTTCTTGTAATACTGGTTCCGGTAGGTCTGCTGGCCAATATGCTTTCTTCCAAAGTAAGTTTTGCCGTACAACACTCTGATGAGCTGGTCACTGCTTTAAAAAAAGTGGTGAGTAACCTTGAGAACCGATTTAGTGTCACCATTGCCAGTGAAGAGAATATCAATAAGCTCAGCGGTGTTATCGCACAAACGTTGCCGAAGGTACTCGGTGCCACCTTCAACACCCTGACGACTATCTTCTTTATGTACTTCATCCTTTACTTCATGCTGGTGAACGGGCGGTACATGGAGAACACCCTGTATGAACATGTGCCACTGAAGGATACTAATGTGGACCGGCTGGGCAAGGAAATCCATATGATGGTGATGTCGAATGCAATCGGCATACCGCTGATCGCTTTTGCACAGGGCCTGGTGGGATTGGTCGGGTATCTGATTATAGGAGTGAAGGAGCCCTTCTTCTGGTTTGGTGTTACCTGCATCGCCGGTATGCTGCCCGTAGTGGGTGCTGCACTGGCTTATGTACCACTTGCGATTATTTTATTTGCCAATGACCAGACCGGTAAGGGCATTGCGATGCTGATACTTGGTTTTGGCATCATTGGTACGGTGGATAACGTACTTCGTTTTACATTACTGAGGAAGCTGGGCAATGTACATCCGCTTACAACAGTGTTCGGCGTTATCATAGGCCTGAATGTATTTGGTTTTATCGGATTGATATTCGGACCACTGCTTATTTCGTTATTCATGTTATTATTAAAAATCTATTCCAGTGAGTTTATTACCAAGCAGCGGGATATTAATAAGATCATGGAGAACTGAAGACAACTAATGATAAATGGTGAATGAGGTATTTCAATTCCGAATGTATTATTGTTTCGTAGAATCCCCTGTATATTACAGGTACTGCTTAGTAATTCTTCGCAAAAGGTTATAAAACAAATATTTATTGCTTGCAGAATTAACATTCAGATAATATTTTGGCACTGCCTTTCGTTTTTAAATCCACTCCGGCAGAATAAAAGATCAAAAGACGATCCCGGAGAAAACCGTACCCTTAGTGAGAAACCTATTGATTCCAATATCCGTGGGATTATTGTGTACTTCGTTTACCATTAATCCGTCTGTACAAACAGATAACAGCAAGGCCATTGCTGTTGCAGTCTTCCATCCTGTTATTGCGGATTCCTCATCAATTGTTACCGATGCAGCTGCGGTATTATATACTAATACAAAGCTGGAGCAATACGGCTTATCAAAAGAGGCCTTTGACTATGCCTGGAAAGGTTACCAGTATTTATTAGAAAAGAAAAAGATAAGCCGCAGTAATTATTTAACCGTTTGTGATTTCAGTCAATCATCACGACAAAAGCGATTATATATTATAGATGTGCTCAACAGCAAACTTGTTACCAATACTTATGTAGCACATGGCAAGAACTCCGGCGCTGAGTATGCCACCAGTTTCTCCAACAAACCGGAATCGCTGCAGAGCAGCCTTGGTTTTTATGTTACGTCCAATACATATATTGGCGAACATGGCTTATCCTTACGCATCAATGGTGTGGATCCCGGCTTTAATGATAAAGCCCTTGAACGCAGCATTGTTATACATGGCGCTGCTTATGTGGATGGAGCCAGGGTAAGAGCCGGCATGTACATGGGGCGCAGCTGGGGTTGCCCGGCAGTGCCTGAAAAAGAATCGGCGAATATTATTACCACGATAAAAAACGGCACCTGCATTTTCATCTATCATCCTTCACGGAATTACCTGCAAGGATCAAAAATATTAAACGGCTGATTGGACACATAACAAGGATGGATGATAACAAAAAGCTCAACTTACCCTATGGTTGGGCTTTTTTGTTTTCTGTCTTCTCACAAATTACACAGAAGGCCGGATCAACGCTAAAGCTTGGTAATACTCTGCTGAATGATGATGATACTCATCCAGGTCATGAGTGCAACAACAAGCCAACCGGTTATATGCATCCAAAGCGGATGGCGGTAGGAAGGAAATAATTTCTTCTTTGTTACAGCAATTAACATAATGGCCAGTGCGACAGGTAGTATCAATCCGTTTAATATTCCTGCCATTACCAATATAGCACCCGGAGGTTGTTGCAGTATGACAAAAATAATAGTGGAAAAAATAATAAAGCCGGAGATAAGCCACCGCTGATTCTTTTCCAACGCCGGGCTGAATGTTTTCCAGAAGGAAACAGAAGTATATGATGCGCCAATGACAGACGTGATAGCTGCTGACCATAATACCACTCCAAAGAATTTATAGCCAATATCGCCTGCTGCTATCTGAAATACGGAAGCAGCAGGATTTTTTTCTGCCAGCGTAGCGCCGGCCCATACAACACCCAACGCTGCAAGGAATAGTATATACCGCATCAGCGCAGTAATAAAAATACCGGAGACCGAACTCCTGTTTACCTGCGGAATGGCCGCTATGCCTTTTACATTTGCATCGAGCAGACGGTGTGCCCCTGCAAAACTGATATATCCGCCAACTGTTCCTCCCACCAATGCAACAATCATTTTCACATCAATTGTTTCGGGCCAGAATGTATGCTGAAGGGCTTTGCCAACAGGAGGATGAGAAGCAAACATTACATAGACCGTTAACCCGATCATAGCAATACCAAGAATTTTTACAAAGAGGTCAATGGCTTTACCGGCTTCCTTAGTCCAGAAAATGAACAAGGCGATAATACAACTGATGACGGCTCCCCATTTGGCATCTAATCCGGTCAGCACTTCAAGGCCCATTCCACAACCTGCAATATTGCCTACATTGAATGCAAGTCCGCCGAAGGCCACTAATACGGCCAACAAATAACCAAGACCCGGTAATAGTTTATTGGAAAGATCCTGTGCCCTGTTCTCACTAACGGCAATGATCCGCCAGATATTTAGTTGTGCGCCGATATCAATAACAACAGAGACCAGGATAACAAAACCAAAACTGGTGAGCAGTTGCTGTGTAAAGGCACTGGTGTTATTTAAAAAACCCGGACCGATAGCGGAGGTTGCCATTAAGAATGCAGCACCGAGTATCGCAGAGTTCCTTTTCATTCCCCGTATATTGCTTTATGAATTGCTTTTGCAAATTCCACTGCCTGTTCTCCATCGCCATGAATGCAAATGGTTTCAGCAGTAACAGGAATTACTTTCCCCGATACGGTTGTTACAGTTCCCCGGTTTATCATTTGCAAAACCTGGCGAACCACTTGTGCTGTATCTTCTATTAAAGCATTGGGTTGAGAACGGGGTGTGAGTGAGCCATCATCCTGGTAAGTACGGTCAGCAAATACTTCGCTGGCGGTTCTTAATCCTATTTTTTTTGCTTCCGTAATGGAAGGGCTGCCGCTGAGTCCCACTAACAGCAATGACTCATCAAACTCCTTAACAGCTTTGGCGATCACATTTGCTATCAAAGCATCTTTAGCAGACATATTATACAATGCCCCATGTGGTTTTACATGGTTTATCTTCTGGTCAAACGAATCTGCTGCCTCACTGAATATTATGAGTTGTTGTGTAATCAGTTCATACAGATCATCCACCGGCAGGTCCATCTCCGTTCTGCCAAAATTATTCCTGTCGAAAAAAGAAGGATGGGCACCAATTGCAACATGGTGTTGCAAGCAGGCTTCGATTGTTTGCTGCATCGTTACGGCGTCCCCGGCATGATAACCGCAGGCAATGTTAGCAGAAGTGATAAATGGCATAATGAGTTCATCATTACCCATACCTTCTCCCATATCGCAATTTATATCCGGCTTCATTTTTTACAATATTGTTCCAATCTGAATGTACAGGCATTTTGCAGTTGCAGCAAATGTTGCTGTTGTTTTACCAATAGTTCTTCTGCTGTTTGCTGGTTGGTAAGCCTGAAATAAACTTTATCACCGGCTTTCAGTTGCGCCAACCGGGAATGATGCGCTGAGATAACATGAGCCACTCTCGGGTAGCCACCGGTAGTCTGGTGGTCTGCCCCCAGTATGATCAGTTTACCATCAGGTAATAATTGAATAGTGCCGAAACTAACTGCCGATGAAATCACTTCTTCATTTGTCATTACGGGTAATGGAAGATTATTGAGCCGAAAGCCCATGCGGTCTGATTGCTGTGTTACGACAAAGGATGTCATGGTGAAATTTTCCTTTGATTCAGTCGTGAGCCGATCCCATTCATTGCCGGGCAGCACCAACACTTCTTTCGTCTCATCCACCCATTTCGTATCTGCCTGCCAGGGCAACACCGTAAAATCATCCTGTTTTCCAGAAAACAAACAAGGGTACCGTAACAATAATTCATCATCCTTACGAAGGCTTCTTCCCTGAAACCCTCCGGCATTTGCTTTTAAGTGTGTGCTATAACTGTTCATCCATTTATCCAGTGTTATTCCGCCTGCAACAGCGAGGTATGCTCTTGCACCATTAACGGGTTTATGAAACTGCAATACATCATTTTTGCCAACAATCACCGGATGGAGGCCCGGAACAGGTTCGCCATTGATGCTGGCGGAAAAATCGGCGCCGCTTAATGCAATGAGTGCAGGTTGGGTGAACATAAAGACAGATGCAGGGAAGTGCAATTCAACAACTGCTTCACCGGGATTATTACCAACTAGTATATTGGCCACCTGCATGGCATACTTATCCATTGCCCCTGTTGGGTTGATGCCAAGATGCTGATAGCCGTAGCGGCCATAGTCCTGAACAGTATCCATGATGCCTGCTTTAATAACTTTCAAACTCATGTTTTACCCCAAGAGGAGTTTTGTATTTCATAAAATTCGTTTTTGGTGATTGCATAGAATTGCACCCTGTCTCCCGTCTTTAGTAATGCCGGCTCATGACTTGTTGCATCAAATAGTTTTACTGGTGTTCTTCCGATTATCTGCCAACCACCCGGTGATGCCAATGGATAAATACCGGTTTGTTTTCCGGCAATGCCCACACTACCGGCTACAATACTTTCCGGCTGGGGCTTTCTTGGCATTTCGATTCTCTCGTCTACTTCACCCATGTAAGCAAAGCCGGGCAGAAAGCCAAGCATAAAAACCTTATAGCTTTTTGCTGTGTGAATAGCTATGACCTCTTCAACAGAGATATCCTTTGCCCCGGCAAGTTGTTGCAAATTCATTGCGAATTCATGGTCATAACAAACCGGAATCTTTATTACTCTTTCCTCTGTTGCTGTTTGTGCCGCCGGTTGTTGCAATAATCCTTCCAGTTGTTGTTTCACCCATTCAAAAACAGTAAGGCCGGTCGCTATTTTTTTTTGCAGTGCCAGCAAATCGTAATGAACAGTGAGTGAACTATATGCAGGAACGACTTCAACCGTTCCGGGCAATGGTTCTTTTTGCAGCTGGTGGAATCTTTCAATCACTTCACTATTGATATTTTCATCAATACGGTTGCCAAAATCTACCGTAATGGCAGAATCGCCCAGCGAAAAAATACGGTATGGAATAATCGGGTTATTCATGAAATGCCGTTTCAAGATACCAACTTACTCCGTACTTCGAAACCCGGCAATTCGGCGAAACAGTAACTTTACCCCTGATGGCAAGATTTAACCGCCGAGACAGTTTTAATTTACTTTCCAAGCTTACGCCCCGCCGGGCCTGGAACGGGATGAAGGTGCTGAGCAGTTATTATATCAGCAAGTGGACCAAGAAGGCTGTGCAATGGGGTTATCCTGTTTCTATTTCTTTTGAGCCGACGACTTCCTGCAACCTCCGCTGCCCGGAATGTCCCAGTGGCCTCAGAGCATTTACCCGGCCTACCGGTATGTTGCAAAAGGATTTTTTCAGTGAAACGATCGACCAGCTTTATAAAGACCTGTTATATCTTGTTTTTTATTTCCAGGGAGAGCCTTATCTCAATCCTTCTTTTTTAGATATGGTGAAGTATGCTTCGAAGAAAAAGATATATACAGCCACATCCACCAATGCTCATTACCTGAATGACGATAATGCCAAAAGAACCATTGAAAGCGGATTGGACAGGCTGATTATTTCAATAGACGGTACGACGCAGGATGTGTACCAGCAGTACAGGGTAGGTGGCCAGCTGGATAAGGTAATTGAAGGGGCAAAGAATATTGTGAAATGGAAAAAAGAGCTAAAAAGTAAAAAACCATTTGTTGTATTCCAGTTCCTCGTTGTAAAACCCAATGAACACCAGATTGAAGATGTAAAGAAACTGGCCAAAGAAGTGGGGGTAGATGATGTATGGTTCAAAACTGCACAAGTATATGATTTTGAGAATGACCCGAACCAGTTGATCCCTACCATTGATAAATACAGCCGTTACAGGAAAACGGAGAACGGACATGAATTCAAAGGTAAACTGGCCAACCATTGCTGGCGGCTCTGGCATGACCCGGTGATAACCTGGGATGGGTTAGTGGCACCCTGTTGTTTTGATAAAGATGCACAGCATCAGTTAGGTGATTTAAAAAAGCGACCCTTCAAAGAAATCTGGAAGAACGGGGAATACAGTAAATTCAGGAAGCAAATCTTACAAGGCCGTAAGAATATTGATATATGTGCTAATTGCTCCGAAGGGACCAAGGTGTGGAGTAACGATTAATATAAAATGATTTTATGATACAGATGTCTTCGTCCATATCAACCCGGTTACAATACCAGCATAAATCGCTGGTGGATATTATTGACGGTTTGACCGATGAGCAGGTCAGGCGGCCGGTAGTGGCGGGCAAATGGTCCATCTTTGAAAATATTGTTCACCTGCAAACTTATCAGCACATATTTGTAAGCCGGGTAAAACAGATACTGGAAAAAGATAATCCTGTATTTCCAAGATATTCGGCAGAAGCCGACCCGGAGTTTCTTGAAAATTGTGGCAAATCAACCAGAGAGATAATGCAGGATCTTATTACTGTACGAAAACAAATGTCGGCAGAGATCGTTGCCTTTCCTGAAACAGACCTTATAAAGACAGGAATCCATCCCGCATTCGGAGAAATGAGCTTATTACAATGGTTAAACTTCTTTTTACTACATGAGGCACACCACCTGTTCACCATTTTTAAACTGGCAGGGGTGCTGAAGAAAGGTTAAGTGGTCACCATTTTTTCATCTCATCAAAAATTGAAGTATAGAAGGAAGTAAATCCTTCAAAGAAATGGCGGACAGATTCGGATAATAGCTTCATGGTTGGTGGGATTTAAGGTTCGTACTGTAAATCAACTGATTTTCCGGAGATATTACAATACCACAAAGAGGGTAATTTTTGCACTATTGCTGCTTAGCCATTGTTAATAAATGGTCAATCCTGTTATTTTTTCCGGGTTTATTTGGTAGTTCAGTGTTGCAACATTAATTTTGTTGTTCAAACATTGAAATTTAAAATATACTATTATGACAGACTTAAGAACACAGGTTGACCAGCTCAACCAAATGATCCTGGAAGGAAAGATCCTGGACGCCTTTGATAAATTTTATGCCGATGATGTGGTAATGCAGGATAATGACTACCCTGCCCGTGAAGGCAAAGCCGTTAACCGCCAATATGAAGAGGCCTTTGTAAACGGTCTTACTGAATTCCGCGGGGCTAAGGTTGTTAATACTGTTATCAGTGATGGACTGGCCGTGGTAGAGTGGTGGTTTGATTACACTCACAAAGATTATGGTACCCGCAACTATACCCAACTGGCTGTTCAACGCTGGAAGAACGGGAAGATCGTGGAAGAAAAATTCTATTATAACAACTAATACCGCCATTTCTGCAATTGATTCAAAAAGTTTTGGGTAAAGCACTCCGCTTATCCCAAAACTTTTTACTTTTAACTGTTAAGTGAAAAAAATGGGTATTGACCAG
This sequence comes from Chitinophagaceae bacterium, assembly GCA_044220915.1. GTDB lineage: Bacteria > Bacteroidota > Bacteroidia > Chitinophagales > Chitinophagaceae > JJ008. The sequence continues at coordinate 42,504 of JBGAQD010000023.1, read as the reverse complement.
GACATACAACAAGCTACATTCCGCAATCCTCATCAGAAGGCGGCCATCAATCTCATTTACACCCTTGGCTGGATGCGGGATAAAACAAAATGTTTTTTTGAAGCAGAGGATATTACCCCGCAACAGTTCAATATCCTCCGGATATTGAGAGGAAGTTTTCCGCAACCACTTTCAACTTTACAGATACGGGAAAGAATGCTGGAGAAAATGAGTGATACCAGCCGCATTGTTGACCGGCTTATAGCCAAAGGCCTTGTCAAAAAAGTTACCTGTAAGAATGACCGCCGCTTAGTGGATGTAATCATTACTGACAAAGGCAAGAAACTTCTTGAACGACTTGATACAAAACAGGATGAAATGGATGGAGTATTGGGCAATCTTTCAGAAAAAGATGCTAATATTCTCAGCGACCTGCTGGATAAGATCAGGGATGGAGGTGAATAATGTATTTTTACGGCTCTGATTATTCATCCCGAACCTGTAAACATGACAAAATCCGCCGTTTGGTTATTGCTTGCCCTGTTCTCGTTTCAATTTGCAACCGCCCAGCCCAAATATGAATTCCGGGGTGTCTGGATAGCTACCGTAAATAATATTGACTGGCCGCAAGGAGGTGTAACAGATCCGGATAAACAAAAAGCTGAATACATCCGCATTCTTGATATGCACCAGCAAAATGGCATGAATGCGATGATCGTCCAGGTTCGTCCTGCTGCAGATGCTTTTTACCCTTCACAATACGAACCCTGGAGTGAGTGGCTTACCGGGACTCAGGGACAGCCCCCTTCGCCTTATTACGACCCGCTTCAGTTCATGATCGAAGAAACCCATAAAAGAGGAATGGAATTCCACGCCTGGCTGAATCCCTACCGGGCTGTTCATAATACCAACGGCTCTTCGATTGCCGCTAATCATATTACGAGGATACATCCTGAGTGGTTCCTGACTTATGGCGATAAAAAATATTTTGACCCGGGTAATAAACAAGCACAAGAGTTTGTAGTAAAGGTTGTAAAAGATATTGTAAAGCGGTATGATGTGGATGCCATCCATATGGACGATTATTTTTACCCTTACCGTATACCGGGAAAAGAATTCCCGGATGAGGCTACCTACAAGAATTCCGGCAGCACACTGAAAAAAGATGACTGGCGCAGAAGTAATGTTGATTCCATCATCGTTGCGTTAAGCAAAGTGATCCACCAGGAAAAAAAACTTTGCCGTTTTGGTATTTCACCGTTTGGTGTGTGGCGCAATCAAAAAGATGACCCTGAAGGAAGCGACAGCAAGGCCGGCCAGACAAACTATGATGATCTCTATGCTGATGTTTTACTCTGGCTTAAAAAAGGATGGGTTGATTACGTCACCCCACAACTGTACCGTGCAATAGGAGATGATAAAATGGCTTATGAAAAACTGCTTGACTGGTGGAGCAGGCATAGTTATGGCCGCCACATATATATCGGACATGGCATTTACCGTGGTGTCAATAAAGAGTCCGCAGGATGGGAAGAAGTCAGCCAGATTCCAGACCAGATAAAATTACTACGCCGCTATCCGAATGTGCAGGGCAGTATTTATTTCAGCAGTAAAACATTTGATAAAAATCCGCAGGGATGGAATGACAGCCTGCAAAATAACTATTACAAGTATCCTGCTCTATTGCCACCAATGCGCTGGATAGACAATGAAAAACCATGGCCACCAATTGTTGAGAGAACCATCACCAATGATTCCATCATACAGTTAACAGCAAGACCTGACCCGAGGAACCGGGTGGAGATAAAATATTATGTAGTGTATCAATATGCTGCTGATTCGCACAGCGAAACCTTTGGCAATGTGCCGAAATATATTTCCCGGTTTGTTACTACCCCTGAAGGTTTTAAACTCACAGAGCCACTTTCATCGCAGCATTATTCTTACCGTTATGTGATCACTGCTGTAGGAAAGAATAATAATGAAAGCGACCTGAGTGAGATTGCCATACTGGTGCAGCCCGGAGGGAAGTGGAATTTTTATACCCCCCGCCCCTAAAGGGGAGTATAAAAAACCATTCTCTAACTTTGCATTGTGTTATACGTTTTACATTTCAACTGATAATAAATAAACCAATAAACTTCTTCAAGTATGCCCGGCTACGAACTCTGGAGTGATAAAGAAAGAAAAGAAGTAAATGATGTGCTCGATACAGGCATCCTGATGCGGTATGGGTTTGACGGACCCAGGAAAGGCATCTGGAAGAGTAATGAACTGGAAGCTGCTATTTGCGAAACCTTTGGCAGTAAATATGCGCAGCTTACCTCCAGCGGCACAGCTGCATTAACAACAGCCATGAGTGCCCTCGGTATTGGTTATGGCGATGAAGTCATCACCCCTTCTTTTACGTTTGTAGCAAGTTTTGAAGCCATACTAAGTGTGGGTGCTGTGCCGGTATTGGTTGATGTGGATGATACGCTGACATTAGCACCTGATGCAGTGAAAAAAGCCATCACTTCAAAAACAAAAGCAGTGATGCCGGTACATATGTGCGGCAGCATGGCCGATATGGATGCATTGCTGGCCATTTGTAAAGAACATAATTTGTTCTTATTAGAAGACGCCTGTCAGAGTATCGGCGGCACTTATAAAGGAAGATCCTTAGGCACTATTGGTGATGCCGGCACTTTTTCTTTTGACTTTGTAAAGACAATGACCTGTGCCGAAGGCGGCGTGGTGATGACGAACCGGGACGATATTTATATCAAATCCGATGGCTATACCGATCATGGACATGACCATAAAGGTGCTGACCGCGGCGCTGACCTGCACCCTTTTATTGGTTATAACTACCGCATTTCCGAATTACATGCTGCTGTTGGCCTGGCGCAGATAAAAAGACTGAATGAGTTTCTCAGCATTCAGAAAAAAAATCATGCACAGCTGAAAAACATATTATCGCAGGTACCGGAAGTTTCTTTCCGCCGGATACCAGACCCCGCAGGTGACAGTTGCAGTTTTGTAAGCTGGTTCTTACCAACTGAAGAAATAACAAGAGCTGTTGTTGCCGAAATGAAAGCACAGGGAATATTGCCGGGTAATTTTTACTGGTTCGATAACAACTGGCACTACATCCGCAAGTGGGACCACCTAAAGAATGCTGTTACGTTAAATGCTTTACATCCTAACCTGAAAGCACAGGTCATTCATCATGCCACAAAAGATCTTTCTGCCAGTGATGCGGTGATGAGTCGTTGCATTTCTACTTCCATCAGTTTGCTGTGGAGTGAAGAACAGATAAAAGAGAAAGGTGAGAAGATGGTGAATGTGGTCAAGAAAGTGGTGAGTGAGCAATCTGTATCATTATAATCCAGTTATCTCGGTTTTATTGCATTCGGTTTTTGTTCCATCCAGTTCACATAATCTAATGAACCCAGCCGGAAGCGGACTGGCATTGGTGTGAGTTTATCTAATTGCAATTCTTTTTTACAAAAGAATCCAAGATGATTTGTATAGAAAGAGGAGGATAATGACGGGCTATAAAAACCAGTCAGTTTTATTGGTAACCGCTGTGCCGAATCACAATGCTGCAGTTGCTGAAACATCGTATTGTAAATATCCGGCCCCTTCCAGTCGAGACGGAAAATATTCCCCGATTCAAAATTCTTCAGGTTATTATAATTAAGGGGAATCTTTAAGCGGGGGCTATTTACCTGTCCGAAAATTTCCCCATTAAACATTAACAGCAACACAACAAGAAAAACAGAAAGCCGTTGCGACATCTTTTATTTATTTGTATCTAAATTTAGGCATTATTTTTGTGCATTGGCCGGATTTTTGAAAAAAACAGGCCTGCCACAGTAACAAATTACAACGAACCATGGCCCTTAGCCAGAGCTTACAGCAGAAACTACTGCAGAAACTATCGCCCCAGCAGATTCAACTGATGAAACTGCTGCAGGTACCTACGGCCAATCTTGAAACCCGGATTAAAGAAGAGCTGGAAGAAAACCCGGCCCTGGAGCTGGACGAAGACAAACATGAGGACGGCGATGAACTAAAGGATGAATTCAGCGAACCCGGTGAGGAAGAATATGAAGATGCAGACGGCAGCGAAGATGAATATGATAATATTGACGTCAGTGAATATGTACAGGATGGTGATGATGAAGTAGGAGATTACAAACTAAGAGATGATAACTACCCTGAAGAAGATGAGGGCCGCCAGTTACCTTTTAAAACAGAAGCCAGTTTTTATGAAATGCTGATCGACCAGCTCGGCCTGTTAAAACTGGAGGACAAAGAGCAGATCATTGCGGAACAAATTGTTGGCAGTATTGATGAAGATGGTTACCTGCGCCGGGAAACTTCGGCCATTGTGGACGACCTGGCTTTCCGTCAAAACGTTACCGCCACTAATGAAGAAGTGGAATCGCTGATCAAAAGGATACAGCAATTTGAACCACCGGGTGTAGCTGCCCGGAATCTCCAAGAGTGTTTGCTGATACAATTATACCGGCAGAAAGATGAAGGTAAACCAGTTGATATTGCCATTAAAGCCATTGCCAAATACTTTGATGAGTTTACCAAGAAGCACTACGAAAAAATACAACGGGGACTGAACCTTGATGATGACCAGTTGCGGGAAGTGATGCAGCAGATCATCCGGCTAAACCCCAAGCCCGGTGGTACTGTCGGGGAAATGAATAAAGCTGAGAATTATGTGGTGCCTGATTTCTTCATCATGAATAATGCCGGTAAGCTTGAGCTTACACTGAACAGCCGCAATGCCCCGGAACTCCGCATCAGCGAAGGCTACCGAGATATGCTGAAAGAATATGACCGGGGCGCCAAGAAAGATAAGCGGCAGAAAGAAGCGGTACTTTTTATCAAGCAAAAGATAGATTCTGCCAAGTGGTTCATTGATGCTATCAAGCAACGGCAACATACCCTGCTCAGCACTATGAATGCCATTATGGAGCATCAATATGAATTTTTTCTGACCGGCGATGAAACAGAGCTGCGGCCTATGATCTTAAAAGACATTGCTGAAAAGACAAACCTTGATATTTCTACCGTAAGCCGGGTGGCCAACAGCAAATTTGTACAAACAGAATTTGGTACTTATCGTTTGAAATTCTTCTTCAGTGAATCACTCAGCACCGACAGCGGCGAAGAGGTTTCCACAAGGGAGGTGAAGAAAATCCTCAGCAACCTGATAGAAGCCGAAGAAAAGAAACATCCGCTGAGTGATGAACGCCTTACCGAGCTGTTGCAGGAAAAGGGGTATAATATTGCCCGCCGAACTGTGGCGAAATACCGGGAGCAGCTTAATATTCCGGTAGCACGGTTGAGGAAGGAGCTTTAAAATGGCAGGTCTTCTTTGCCTTCCATTTCACCTCCGTCAAAATATTCCTGTCCATCGGTAACTTTACCGGCTTGGGCAGCACCTGCCGCTTCGATCTTCCAGGCTTTTACATCAGTATACCAACGGCCATTGTATTCCCGGCTTTCCACATCAAATGAAATGGCAAGTTGCGCCCCCACCTGTAGTTGGCTTTCGTTGATCTTATCACCCCAAACAGAAACACAGACCTTCTTGGGATACTGTCCTTCAGTTTCTACAATAATATCCTGTTTTTTCCATTGACCGTTCTTACCAGTGCCGGTTTGCAACGGAAGCACCTGGATGAGTTTTGCCGTTAATTGCATGTGAAATTTATTTGGCAGTGAAGGTACATATTGGCGGCTGATAAACCTTTGCTGGTACCCGCTGTATGGTATTTTTTAAAAAACTGCTCTCATTCATTTTGAATGAATAAGCAAAGTAGTATTTTACGCAGCTAAATATTCCCAACCCACACCTATGGTATTCGCAAGCCTGCTTTTCCTTTTTATATTTCTGCCACTATGCCTTATGCTGTATTACAGCACCAAAAATCCAAAATGGAGAAATTGGGTGCTGATCGTTTTTTCGCTGGCTTTTTATGGATGGGGTGAACCTATCTGGATCTCGCTGCTCATTCTTTCTTCCCTTTTCGATTGGGGCAACTCGATTTTCATCGACAAACACAGGGGTACCAAGTGGGCAAAAATTGGAGTAACAGTTACGGTAGTATTTAATCTCGCCTTGCTGGCTACTTTTAAGTACGACAAATTTATAGTTGACCAGGTAAATTCACTTTTAGGCACTTCTTTTACTGCACCAGGTTATGCATTGCCATTGGGTATTTCCTTCTATACATTCCATACTATTTCATATGTGGTGGATGTGTACCGGGGAGATATAAAGGCGCAACGAAATTTTCCTAACTTCTTAATGTATGTATCCCTGTTCTCCTCATTAGTAGCCGGTCCTATTATCCGGTATGCACATGTAGAAAAAGAAATTTATGGCAGAAAAGAAAACCTGACTGATTTCAGTTTGGGTGTCTCCCGGTTTTGCATCGGTTTATTCAAGAAAGTGGTTATTGCCAATATAGCAGCAGAGATTGTGGCTAAATATATGGGCGATAACAGGAACCCTTTAAGCTTTGCGGAACTGGCTTCCTTTTCAAGTTTAGAAGCATGGGTGGGATTGATTATGTTCGCTATTCAGATCTATTTTGACTTTTCAGGTTATTCGGACATGGCTATCGGCCTGGGAAGAATGTTTGGCTTCCACTTCCGGGAGAATTTTAATTATCCGTATATCTCAAAATCTATCGGTGAATTCTGGCGACGATGGCATATCTCTTTAGGAAGTATTTTCAGGGATTATGTGTACATCCCGCTGGGTGGAAATAAGAAGAGAGTTTATCTTAATTTATTTATTGTCTGGTTCCTTACCGGTATGTGGCATGGTCCCAGCTGGAATTTTATTTTCTGGGGATTGTACTTCTTCATCTTTATTGCCCTGGAAAGAGCTTTTTTATTAAAGCTGCTGGAAAAAGCTCCGGCCTTTATTGCGCATGTCTATGCGTTGGTCATTATTATTCCAGGCTGGGTCATCTTTTATTTTACCGATACCAACATGCTGATCGCCTATGTAAAAAAATTGTTTTCCTTTAGCCCCGGGCCAACAGGCAACATGGAAGTGATGAATACACTCAGCACCCATTTATTCTGGCTGGTACTGGCCCTTATTCTTTGTATGCCGGTTTATCACACAATAAAAAATTGGATAGATAAAAGGGCAGGCCGTATTACTTTCTATAACACAGCCGTTATAGGTTTTAATGTTGTGCTGCTTTTTATTTGTGTGGCCCAGCTAGTAGGCAAAAGTTATAACCCGTTTATTTATTTCAGGTTTTAATAAATAGTAAAAAATGGAAGCAACGAATATGAGTGAGGTACCAAACAAAAAAATGCACATCGTAAATGTGGTTATTTTTTGCTGTCTTTTATTGCTGGGAGGCATTGCTTCGCTGGCCATGAAAAAACAAACGGTATCTGTAATGGAAAACCGTAAGCTGGCTGCCTTTCCAAAATATTCTGACAGTGCATTCTGGAGTGGAAAATATTTTAAACAGATAGATGAATATTATGCTGATAATTTCCCACTCAGAGATAAATGGATAAGTTTTTCAGATAAATTCAAAAACAGTATTGGGTTCAACAGCAGTGAAATAAAAATGTACGATCCCAATAATGATGCAGAAGCCAATGAAAAAACAGATACTGCCAAAAATGAAACAGTGCATGATGGCCCGTTGCCTGATGATGGTGCAACAGGGGAAAAAAAGAAAGGGGTGTTTGTATTCAAGAACAGGGCTTTTGAAATGTTTGGCGGCGGTCCCGAAATGGGAAAGTCTTATGCAGATGTAATCAATTCCTATAACCGTTTGCTGAAACCGGGCATACAGGTTTACAACCTCATCATTCCCGTTGCATTGGAATTTGAGCTAACGGAGAAATATGCCAAGTATCAAAAACCTAACCGGCCTGCAATAGAAAATATTTATAACAGCGAAGACCCGGAGATCAAAAAGGTATGGGCTATTGATGAAATAAGAAAGCACAGGGAAGAATATATTTATTTCAATACAGATCATCACTGGACCAGCCTCGGTGCCTACTATGCCTATAAAGCTTTTTGTGAAACGGCCGGACTAACTCCTGTTAACCTTGATACGGTTGCATCAAAAGTAAAACCATCATTCCTAGGTTCATTATACAGGCTTACCCGTGACCCCAGCCTGCAAAGCAACCCGGATTCGGTCCGCTATTACCTGTTCAAAGATTCTATAAATTTTTATATTGGAAATTCCACCATTGGCAACTGGGCAAAATCAAAGATGTATGGTGAAGGCGCCAGTGGTCCCAACAGTTATTCTGTTTTCCTGCAAGGCGATTTACCGACTGTAAAAATTGAAACGCAGCACAAGAACGGAAGAAAGATAGCCGTGGTAAAAGAATCGTATGGCAATGCTTTCGCCTGCTTCCTCGTCAATAATTATGAAAAAGTAGTAGTAGTGGATCAGCGGTATTATACCGGCGATTTTGTGGCCATGCTAAAAGCAGAAGGCATTAATGAATTACTTTTCATCAATAACATCTTTGCTGCACATACACCTTTTCATATTAATAAAATAAAGGGGTTAAAAAAATAATGGTAAAGCCTGGCTATATCGTTTTGATCGTTTCTATAACCCTGGCTGCATGCAATTCAGGTAAGAACAAAAAAAAAGTTACAGGAACAGACACAGCGTCTGCGATTCGCACCATTACACCAGCACCGCCCCCTGAGATATTACCAGACGACGGACAAATTGGTGTAAAAAAGGGACCTGTTTTTGTTTTCAAAAACAGGGGATTTGAATTATTTAGCGGCGGTGCTGGTATGGGTAAAAAATATGCCGGAGTAATCAACATGTACAGCCGGTTGAAAATACCGGAACTTAAAATTTATAATCTTATTATTCCAAATGCTTTTGAGTTTGAGGTAACAGAAAAATATAAACACCTCATCACACCAGCGAAAGTTGCGATCAATGCTGTTTTTGCTGCTGAAGACCCGGAGATCATTAAGGTAAACCCGGTGGATGAAATAAGAAAACACCGAACTGAATACATTTATTTTAATACAGACCATCACTGGACAAGTCTCGGAGCCTATTATGCCTACCGTGCATTTTGCGCCAGTGCCGGGCTTACTCCAATATCATTAGAGGGTATTCCTTCCAAAGTGAAACCGGGATTCCTGGGGTTTTTATACAGGGTTAGCCGGGCGGCTGCATTAAAAAATAACCCGGACTCAGTCAGGTATTACCTGTTTCCTGATTCAACCAATTTTTATATTGGCAGTAATTCTATTGGTTATTGGGCCCCGTCTCATATGTATGCAGAACAGGTAAGTGGAGATAACAGTTATTCTGTTTTTCTGCAAGGTGATCTGCCCATTTGCAAAATGGAAACACAGCAAAAAAATGGCAGAAGGATTGCCCTGGTAAAAGAATCATATGGCAACGCCTTTGCTCCTTTTCTAACCAACAATTATGAAAAAGTAATTGTGGTGGACCAACGTGGCTATAAGGGAGATTTTATTGCTATGCTGAAAGCAGAAGGCATAAACGAGCTGCTATTTATCAATAATATTTTTGCGGCACATACCCAGTTTCATATTGATGATATTAAAGGACTAAAGAAGTAGTTCTATAATTTCAAATTCTTCTGTACCCAGGCAACTTTGGGTTTTAGTTCTTTGGTGTATTTGTCGCCGGTGGCATAGCCCACACTTTTCAGGAAATGGTAGTAATCGGCCTTGGGGTGCTTCTTGCGCCATTTATCATAACGTTTATCCTGCCAGCTTTTGTAATAAGCAATGCATTCTTCGTCTGAATTGAATTTCTTGCATTTGTTTCCTTTTATATAAAAACCAAACAGGTTATGGTAGCGAAGACAGCATTTTTTACAGGCCAGCCAGCCGGTTTCCTGGATACATTGCGCCATTACAAAATCGGGATGGCGGATGCCTGCAGCTTTAATAGCGTCATACATAGCCTGCAGTTTGGGCTTATTTTTTTGTTGCGAGCTAGCTACCTGTTGAAAAAAGACAAGCAGAAAAAGAGCAAGCAGAAATTTCCTCATGCTTAATTATTTGGTGAACAATAGCAACAAAAAACGAACCAGCCTTGAAGATCCATTTAAAGATACTAAAATCAGCTTCTTTTACCGGATTCCTTTACTTTGCAGAAATAGTAGTTTTCCTATGAGTACAAGATTTATGGTGAATGGACAAAACCAGTTGCAGGAGATAAGGCAAAGAGAACTTCCTGTACAACCGGCTGGTTTAAGACTTGTCGCCAAAATTATTTCCTGGGTTTTTCACCCGGTTTTCATCCCTGTTTATGTTGTTTGGTTTTTGATTTATATGCATCCCTATCTTTTCACCGGATTTACTGCCTGGTTAAAGACAACCACTTTTATGATGGCTGTTTTAACCTTTACTTTTTTTCCTATTGTAACTGTATTGCTGCTAAAAGGGTTGAAATTCATTGATACTATTTACCTGCATACACAAAAAGACAGGGTCATCCCCATCATTGCCTGTATGATCTGGTATTTCTGGTTATGGTATGTGTGGCAGAATTTTGGAAAAACTAAAAATGCCGTTGATATTCCCCGGGAAGCCATTCAGTTTGCCATGGCAGCTTTCATCAGCACCATCATCAGCCTGATGGTAAATATTAAAATGAAAGTAAGTCTGCATACCATTTCTGCCGGGGTGATGCTGACATTGTTTGTATTAATGGCCCTTTCACAGGATCTGAACTTTGGTATCTGGCTATCCATTGTATTACTCATTACCGGCCTGGTTTGCTCGGCCCGTTTCATTATTTCTGACCATACCCCGCAGGAGATTTATGGAGGATTAGTGGTTGGTGCAGCTTCCATGCTGATCGCTAATTGGGTTTTATAAAAATAAAATCCCCAAAAAATTAGTTTTAAATTACTAAATCATTTAGCTTTGAGGCGGGTCGAAATATTTCGACTTACAATACGCAAAACATAACTTTAACCCATGGCAAAAACAGACAAACCCACAGACATGTCAAACACTAACAGCGAAAAACTAAAAGCCCTCAAGCTTACGATGGATAAGCTGGAGAAGGATTATGGTAAAGGAAGTGTAATGATGTTAGGCGATAAAGCCGAAGTAATGCAGGAGGTAGTTTCCACCGGCTCTCTTGGACTCGATGTCGCATTAGGAATCGGCGGCTTACCAAGAGGAAGGGTGATTGAGATCTATGGACCTGAATCATCCGGCAAAACAACCATCGCCACTCATGTAATTGCTGAAGCACAAAAAAAAGGTGGCATGTGCGCCTTTATAGATGCAGAACATGCTTTTGACAGCAGTTATGCTAAAAAACTCGGTGTTGACGTTGATAATCTTTTAATATCTCAGCCAGACTATGGCGAACAAGCTCTTGAAATAGCCGATCGTCTTATTCTTTCTGGTGCATTAGATGTAGTAGTAATAGACTCAGTAGCAGCATTGGTACCCAAAAGTGAGCTGGAAGGAGAGATGGGAGACAGCAAAATGGGCTTACATGCAAGGCTGATGAGCCAGGCATTGCGTAAGCTTACTGCCACCATTTCTAAAACAAATACGATTTGTATTTTCATTAACCAGTTACGGGAAAAGATAGGTGTGATGTTCGGCAACCCCGAAACAACTACCGGTGGTAATGCCTTAAAGTTCTACGCTTCTGTTCGCCTGGACATCCGCCGTATGACACAGGTTAAAGATGGTGATGAAGCCATTGGTAACCATGTAAAAGTAAAAGTGGTGAAGAACAAAGTAGCTCCTCCCTTCCGTGCCGCTGAGTTTGATATCATTTTTGGTGAAGGCATTTCTAAAACAGGTGAGATCATCGATATGGGTACCGAACTGGGCATCATCCAGAAAAGTGGCAGCTGGTATAGCTATAATAATGACAAACTGGGCCAGGGCCGGGATTCTGTAAAACAATTAATGGTAGATAATCCTGAGTTGGCTAAAGAAATTGAGGGTAAGATCAGGGAGAAAATAAAAGAAATGCAGGCTGCTTAAACAGCTTGTATTCAATATTTTAAAGATGGGTTAGTTAGTAAACCCTCTCCGTTAAAAGGGGAGGGTTTCTTATTTCTTCACAAAATATTTTGAAGGATTTCTGCAAATCAATGTTTAAACATTATATATTTGTTTATCAAGTTCGCAACCATTGATATTAAGCAACCGTTTTGCTTTGTTTATAAACAATTCGACTGATGAATTCAAAAAAGTGGCTGATCATTATCTGCGGAGCCAGTTTGCTCATTTCCTACTTCCTTCCGTGGGTAGTGTGGGATAATAGCAAAGTGAGTGGTTATGCCCTCGCCACCGGGGATTTTTTTAAGGCTTCCGAGGCACAACTTGATTTAGCCAACCCTTTCCCTAAACTTAGTTTTACTTTCTTTATTTTCTGGCTTATCCCGGTTTTGGCAACAACAATTATTTTCCTTACGATAACTCAAAAGAAGCCCGGCCTACTTCCTTTTATTACAGGAGCCCTTTCGCTTTCACTGATAACCCTCTATATTCTCTTCACCGACTTTGGTACAGGGAAAAATGTGTTTGGATTGATGACTGCATCTATCTGGGTACACCTTCTTGCTGCTATTTGCCTTGTATTATTCTCGTCAGATGGGGCTTTGTTAAAAAAGACCGCCTGGCTGATTGTGGGTCCGGTTTTTGTCTTTGTAAGCTTTAAACTGACAGAAAAATACATCATGAATGAGACCCATAAGGAGACCATTGATGTAAAAGCGGATTATACTATCGATGCTGATGACCTGATTAAAGAGTTTATCAGCAACGATACCAGTAGCAATAAAAAATACCGGGAGAAGGTATTAGTAGTTAACGGCAATGCTTCGGCAATCGATATTCTGGCGGATTCTACCAGTACAATCAAGTTTGCCGACAGTAGTACCGGTTCTTTTGCCATTTTCTCACTAGAAAAAGGGGAATTAGAAAAGATAAAGAACATAAAAGCCGGTGATGCTGTTTCTGTAAAAGGTGTTTGCAGCGGCAGTATTTTCAGTGAAATACTTGGTACCACTTCCATAAGTTTTAAACGATCAACATTAAATAAATAACAAAAACCAAGAACAAATGAAAAAAACAATTCTATTCCTTTCATTCATCGCAATCACAGCCAGTGTACAGGCACAGAAATCAACCACCACTTCAGCCGTTGTAACTTTTGATGCTAGTACCCCTATTGACGCATTACCCAAAGCTGAAAACAAAACCGTAATTGGTTCCCTTGACAAAACAACAGGAGCTTTAATATTTGAAGCAGCGGTTAATAATTTTGCCTTCAGCAATCCTAAAATACAGGAACACTTTAACGGAGATAAATGGCTCAACTCAGCCCAGTTTCCCAAATTCACCTTCTCCGGTAAGATTGATAAACTGAGTGAGGTGAAGTTTAAAAAGAATGGTAGCTATGATGTTACCGTTTCCGGTAATCTTACCGTAAAAGGAATCAGCAAACCCCTATCAGCCAAGGCTAAAATAACTGTGAAAGACGGAGCGGTAAGCACTTCTTCTTTTTTTTCCATCAAACTGGCAGACTATGGAATAACCGGCCAACCCATCGAGGCAGGTAAAGTTGCTCCAGAGCCAAAAATCACTGTATCAGCATCCTTCTAATAAAAATAGTCAGGTAAAAAAAAGACCCTGTCATCTGACAGGGTCTTTTTAATTTATTATACATCTGCCCACATTCTAAAAAGATTGCTGTGGGTTTGAAGGAGTAAGTTCGTTTCAGGAGAGTGTTTATCTTTTTGGTGCAGTACTGCATGAACCTGGTTCAAATCAAAGAGTATTTGTCTTTGTTCCGGCGAAGCAACATTGCTTTGTACCCAAGTTACAACTGCAATACGTTCTCCGCTTTTCACTTCATTTACACAATGCAAGTATTGACAAGGATAAAGTACAGCATCTCCTTTTGCGGGTTTAAAAGCTACAGTACCGCCGCCTGTTTGTAAAACGAGTTCTCCGCCTTCGTAAGTTGAGGGGTCATTTAAGAAAATGGTCATAGCCAGATCTGTACGTATTGCGGGGCTACCCATAATCGGACTGTCAACATGCCAACCATAATACTTACCCGGAGTGTATTTACTGATGATTGGCGGATAAATATTCTTTGGTAGTGCCGCCACATTGAACAATGGGCTTGTCTGCAACGCATTATTTACGATCTGTTGAATGGAGAATAAGCCATTTCCCGAAGTTTCTGCCTGAAGGTTATTTTTTACCTCTCTTGCGGCCATGCTGGCGGTAGCTTTTCCATCAACAAAATTAAGTTGTGGTATTAACTCTTCTATACGACTAAGTTCTTCGGGTTTTAATACTCCGGGAATTTGCAAAAAGTACTTACTCATCTAATAAACCGTTGACCTGCCTTAATAAATACTCATGATGCCCTGGGTCTTTCTTTCAATAAACCGTAAAACAGACTCATCATCTATCTTAGATGCTGAAAGAAGGTGAAATTCTACCGGCTTACTATTGCGTTTTCTACCGAAGAAAAGAGTATGTTGTTTATCGTTCTCGGCAGGGTTAATTACAATTGAATTGGTAGTTGTATCTATTTTAACAGGCAAATGAAGGATTATTTTTTCGGCCCTGTATTCAAACTGATCATTCCTGACAATGAAACTATTGCCCACTCTTTGTATGCTTGTGGGGGCAAAATTCAGAATCACTTTTTCAGTAACGGCATCGTATTCGCTGGCAGAAACAGTCTTAACGTTTGCCTTTCTATTCCGGGCGGTCTGACGAATAAAGCCGGCATTAGCAGTATTATACCCGGCGTTTTCTCCAATATGTGAAGAAGACTCTGCTATAACAAATTCAATATTCTTTTCGGCTAATTTTTGGGCGATGTACATGCCAGCGTTCCCTGCACCCAGGATCAGGACTTTTGTCGTAACGACCTTCCTGTTACCAGAGGTTGCGCCAAAGAGAATATCCGGAACAACTAATCCAACAGGTAATGTAATAGCAAGGTTTGTCAGGAATTTTCTGCGTTGCATAGTTAGTGGTTGTTGGTGGATGAAATTAAAGGGAAAAGTTAGTAAAACTTTTCCCTTTATCCCATTATTTAATAATTATTGTTTCAGGATTTTAAAGATTGTGCCGTCCTCCATTTTTAGAAGGTAAAGACCCGGGGAATATCTTTCCATATCTACCATTTGCTGAAGACCAGTAAGCCTGATGTTTTGTAACAGCTTTCCCTGGGCATCTGTAAGCATTGCCGTTTTATTTTGAACTGTTCCAAACTGTTGTATGGTCAGCTTATCAATAACCGGGTTAGGGTATAGTGAAACTACGATTCCGGCTTTGAGGCTAACAATTACAGTCTGGCTGTATGTCAGCTTTCCATTGGTTTCTTTGATCCGAAGGCGATAATAATTTTTTCCGGTTACCGGATTGGCGTCAATATAGCTGTATGACTCTGTATTCATCGCAGGAAAAACAACGCCAGCCTGGCTGAATGTATAGCCATCTGTACTTCTTTCAACAATATAACTTACTACATCCTGCTGTTCATCAACTTTCCATTTTACTGTAACAGTTTTATCGGAATTCAGTTGAGCAGAAAAACTGTTCAGTTTTATTGGCAGGGGTGACAGGCCCAGAAAGGTACAAGTTGAAGGGCTGGTTCTCCGGGTGGTGGCGCCATCACCAGAAAACCAGTTTGCATTATTATTCACTGCAGCCCTTACCTGCGCCGGTGTAGCCAGTGGCCCGGTGCAATTAAAGACTCCCCAGTCTTCTTCACTTGCAGTTACATCAACTGTGCCAAGCCAGAGTGCATTGGTACCTGTGGTAAGTGTGGGTGGCTTTACTGAAAAGAAGGTATTACCGATCGTTCCGGTACCTCCATCGATACAAAGTGGGTCCCAGGAGGCGGCGGTGGTATTACCACAATCGCCAACACCTGTTATCGCATACACATTCATATGTATGGCTGAAATAATAGTAGGTGTGGCAACGGTGCCCTGGTAAGCAATGATCTGATCCCCAGTTGTAGACAGGCTTAGCATAGTGCCCGTACAGGTGCCTGCACTATTTGATGTTACGGCAACTATTGAACTGGGTGTTAAAGGGGTGGGTGAAGTCGTCCCAAATATAGTAATCTCCCTTCCGGCGAGAAAGGCCTGTCCTGCGGTCCATGTCAGATGTTGTTCTCCGACGCGGAATGCGTTTGTGGCCAGCCACCCATTATCAGTAAAACTGATTTGTGTTCCGGCTGGAATATTTACAAGCAAAACAAATGAAAAGGAGTCCACGTTGGTTCCAGAGGAGTTATAACCTGTAAATGCAATATCTCCGGCACTTAATACCTGAGCTTGGGCACTGTTACGGGCAATAAAAAACAAAATGCTGAATGCAAGGTAAAATTTGAGTTTGTTCATGGTTAATTAAAGATGAGTCTGATGATTACTTGTTTCAATAAGCCTTCCACACAATAATAAAAGTACTTAATACTTTTCGGAAAAATTCTTTCGAATACGGAGCGGTGTTAATTAAAGCTCATGCCGGGAGTAATGGAGAAAGCGGAAAGCTGGTAACCTGAATAAAATCCTTCCTGGAGATATACAATGGTAATCTTAAGTTTTTTCCCGTCACAAGTTTTTACTAACAGGCCCTGCTCCTTATCGCAAGCAAGAATAGTGCCTGCATCTTCTTCACCGAATGCAGTTTCCCCTGCTATTTCTGCTTCTGTAATGCCGATAAACCAGTTGTTTATAAAAGCCCCTGCCCCTTTATTCCAGGGATTGCAGGCATTTACAAGCCGCACTATTATCGCCGCACCCATTTCTTTCCAATTGATGGTAAGGTCTTTTGCTACCGGCATTTCATAATAAGCAGCTTTGCTTTCATCCTGTGGCCGTGAGGGGATCATGGTACCATATGATAATATCTTAAGCAGGTTAGCGGCTGGTTTGGCAGCGAGATAGGCCAGTTTAGATTGCAACGCACCATAGGTTACGTTTTCTTCAATCGCTATTCTTTCCTGCATGATGATCTCTCCTGTATCAATGCCACCATCCACTTTATGCAAGGTTACCCCTGCTTCTGCATCATTATTCAGCATATGCCATAGAATTGGCTGCGGACCGCGGCATTGTGGCAATAACCCGTAGTGAAAATTAATAAACCCTTTTGCCGGCAGCGTCCATATTTCTTCGGTGAGTATAAAGGGAAACGTCATCATCAATCCCACCGTTATTTCATATTGTTTAATGGCTTCTATAAGTTTTGTCTTATAATCCTGCGGGGTTACTATGATCATTGGCACACCCGTATTTTCCGTCATACCACGGATGATCTGTTGCATTTCTTTATTCCGTTTTGTTACTACAATGGCCCCTACTTTCTGGTAGAACAAAAACTCCCTGATGCCGGGAACAGCAACGGGATTATTACAGAGTATTAATGCTTTTACATCGTTGTTCATATCAGCTTTATATACAGAGGTAGGTATTACGCCACCCTGAATGGCTATCAGATGGATATTTATCAGCACTGAACAACTCCCACTCCTGTTCTGTTCCGATAATATCTTCTGTTGTTTTAGCAACCCCGTTTGCAGACCAGCTGATCAACCGGGATGGCCCATAGGTATAAAATGTTTGGGGGTCCAGCTTCATCCATCCCCTTGGACTTTCATAAACAGTACTGCTTAGTGCTGGTACTATTTCAGCAGGACTCGTATTGCCTTGGTGGTATTGTACCAGTATCTCTTTTAATAACAAAGCTGCATCCCACCCGAGAACGCCGAAAAGAGTGGCGTCCTTACCCGCTGCTTTTTTAAAAGCTGATCTATATATTTCATTGCCGGGATTATCTAATTCCGGTAACCAGCTGGAATATCCTTTTAGTGCCGGAGCAGGTAACTGCTTATTAGCAAAGTATGCTTGATATGCCTCGAGCAACATAGGTGAGGCGTAAATCCTGAGTTGAAATTTTTCCTGCAGCGGAAGTACTGCATTGCAAAATTGTTCTGCCATATCAGCTGTAAACAGGCAAAGCAATGTTTTTACATCCTCATTTTCACGAAGAAACTCGTCAACAGGTTCAAGTGTAAACTGTTCTGCTTTTAAATGAGTTACATGGGTGTACATAGGCTCGCCTCCATTTTGCTGATGACTGGTCATCATTGAGTAACCCTGCCTGTAGCCTGCGTCGTAATAAGACAGCACATAAATACCCTTCTTATTTTCATTTTCCTGTGCGGCAAGTTTGCCAGTAAGCCGGGCATGAAAGCTTAAATTAAGTGAATGAACAATCGTAGTGGGTGCGGATTGCCACACATCGGGCAGGCCAGCTCCCATATTCACCATCAGCAGCAATTTATTACTGGTGGTAAACAATGGCTCAAGCAACTCAGCAATATTATTATCTGCCACCACCATAACAATGTCCGCATCTTCCTGGAGCAGCAGTCTTTCTGCTTTTGTATAAATTTCCGCTTCCTCTATACCAAAGCCGATATTATCGGTTAGTAATTTAAATTCATCAAAGATGCCGTAGTGTTTCAGGCAGGATTTTATTCCATTCAATATATCCAATCCAAAAGCAGGAAAAAGGGAGGATCTCGGCAGCAGTACGCCAATTCGAAGCATGGGTTATGAAGATGTTAGTAATGATAATAAACGAACAATAAAGATAATCCCTCTTTCTCACAATGGAGAAGAGGGATTAATAATATTGAAACAATGTTCCGGTTTAGTTTCTTGACGGGAAGATTCCTTCCACACAAAAAATATAATTCATACCAAGATAAGGAGACCTATTATTGAATGGCTGGTTGCTTCCGGTAAATCCTGTTGCCAGGTTGGTTGTAAGCGGAGCCATTACCGCTGGTTCGCTGGTAAGGTTAGTATAAATATTAGCTCCGCTCAAACGACGTCCTGTTGGATCATCTGTTTGCCCATCAGTACCGGAGTTGGCCTGCATAGTAACAGTGCCGGTAATAGCATGGTTATGCGCTGGCATATTGTTAGTGGTCAGTGTAACCGTAGGTGTTCCTGCTAATTCTCCCAAGGTTACATTTGGTAATCCTGGTCCCGAGCCTGTGCCAACAGCTACACGGCCACGAAAATCTGGCAGACCAAATGTTGTTTGTCCGTTTCCTCCATAAGTGGTTCCCAACAAAGAGAAAAGTGCGGTGTTTTGCGCAATTGACATGATCTGTGAAGCACAAAAGGCCCAGTTCCTGGGAGCAAAGTTGCCGGCAAACATGCGGATTTCGGCGATAGTACCTTCCATAAGCTTTGAGTTTTAGTGGTATTAATTTAAGAAGTATAAATGTAATGAAATTAAGTTGGTAGTAAAAAAAAACTGGCCAGTAACATAATTATTTAATCCCGCAGCCATTTTTCCATCTGGGGAAATGGCCGGATATTTAACGATTCTGCCATATGTGGTTCGGCAGACATGCCGCAGAACTGCAGCATTGGGACTCCAAAATATCTTCCTGCGGAAAAGTTATCAGCGATCTCTTTGCCGCCACCCTTATAACCATCATCATGAAAAACAAAATAGGGGTTGATGTTCAAATGAACACAGGCGGCATAGCTCCAGGCAATAGCCATCATTTCCTCAGCGGCATGATCTTTTCTTTTGCCGATTTCGGGTCCGCTTAATGTCTTTCTTTCCGCTGAAGGCACTACGGCTAAATGTGCAGCTTCATGAAGAATGTCGCCTGGATATTTTAGTTTATCCTTATCTATAATAATAGCCCCGTTTTCAATGGATAAGCCTGGCAGAAAACAATTTTCCTTTAGTTCTCCGAATACAACCTCAATCCCTTTCTCCTGCAGAAATAGTAATACCTTTTCTATTTTTTCAGTGTCAGTCATAATAAAATTATTCTGATTCCATCTTATCCGCCAATTCGTTACCGATATCGGTGTTCATCAGGCGAAGTTGTTGTATTATCCTTAGTTTTTCTTCCGGACTGTAGTGGGGTCTTAGTTCTTCTTCGCTGATTTCTTTTTTTAGGAGCACATTATTGAACATATCTTTCACCCAATCGTTTACCCTACAGTCAATAACAAGATGTATCCGGTCGGTATTACCCAAATTACTTACCCGGTGTTTCAGGGATAAATTCAGATACCAGCATTCCCCCTCTTTCATAGGCACTTTTTCGTCCATAATATAAAACTCCACCCGTTGATTAGTATGCACAGGAATATGGAACCGAACTTCCCCTTCCTCAAAACTCATCTCCTGGTCTGAATGTTCTTTAATAATGGCTCCTGCTTCCAGTTTCATAAGCCTGACAGATGTTTTTTCGCATTGGAAAAAATCAAGGACCTTCTTAAAGTACTCACAACCTGCCAGCAAGGTAGTGTCCTGGTAAACAATTTTTTCATTTGCGGAGGAATGAATAGAATAAGTATTATCAAGGCTTCCGCCAATAGACCGCAGGGGCAAGATGCTCCAACCACCCTCGTAGTGTTTTTTATTATAATGCTCTTTCCAGGCAGTGCTAATAAGGTTGCCGGCTTCCGCCTGCATCCGGTGTATATCAAACTGCTGCTGCAGGAGCAGGTACTTAATCATCCTGAAATTTATTTGTCGCCAATAATTTTCTCAATATGCACCATTTTACCGGCTGCATCAAATCCTTCTACCACCACTTTAAATTTACGGCTGAAGTCGTTATTAAAGAAATTCAGTTTAAGGGATTTCGTTTCTATGTCCGTGTATACATCAGGATTCCAGTAAAGGGTTGTCCTGTTGTCTGATAAAGGCTGCCTTATTTCCTTATTATTATAGTCGGGGTTATAAAATTCTTTTGAAATTGAATACCCATTGTACTCTACGTACCTGAGCTTTTCCGGCTTTTCTTCGTTACCATCTTTTTCTTTTGTGTACACGGCAATGGCCCCACCCGGAAAACTACTACCAACGCCAACGAACCCTGCTTCGTAGAACTTTACCAATGCCACATCGGTTGTCCGGAGTATCCGCAACTGGAAAATATCTGCGGGCACTTCATTCAAAAAAATACCAACAGTCCATTTTTGACCAGACATAAGGCTGAAATTTTTCCTGTTTACGAAACGTCCGCCTTGAATCTCCACCTGCGGGATCCTGTTCTTGATATAATCCACTACATTCATTGCTTTATCATTTGCCGGATCATTAATGTTATCCAGGTTTACCTTCCCCGGGGCCTTAAAAACACCAGTTGTATACTTTTCATTTACAATATCAATCGGTTTCTTTTTTGATGTAGCATGAACCGTTACTTTCTCTAATTCTTTTATTTCATCAAGCCGGGATTTTACATATCCATACCTGATGTTAACTTCGTCCTTAAACCGGGCGTTTGCAATATCCTTTGCAATTAAGTTATCCATCATACCGGAGGGTATTGTCTCTATTGTATTGCGAAATGGATTATGGTCAATGCTAACTAAAGCTGGTTTTGTTTTGCCTTTGTTATCAATAAATGCATAATAAAATTTTGCTTTCCCTAAAAACATCAGTGAATCCAGCATAAATTTTCCACTGGCGTCCACTACAGCTTCATAGTTCTGAGAAGTGGAGTCTTCTGCTTCCACATAAAAATTCAGTATACCATTAGTCAAGGCCTCTTTATTATTGCCATCCATTACTTTCCCGGTAATAGAGATAAAGGGCTGGTCGCTGTATTTCTTTTCCGAGAACTGGTTGGCAAGAATTTTTGTCCAGTTAAACCGGCTCCAGCCATGGGTAAGCAATAAGTTGTCGATAGCCAGTTTTGTAGTATCATTATGATTTTCGAAATACCAGGCAGGGTTATAAACATAGCCTTTTAAATCGCTGGTAAGCAATAACCTTGACCAGATGTTATCTTTATCATTAAAGCTATCACCCAAATCTGCTGTTACAGAAACAGAGCAGCTTCGTTGAATCCCTTCTGCAAAGCTTACTTCAATGGTGTTTTCAGCCCTTTTTTCTACAGCTGCCTTTTCAGAAGTAATGGTGCCACTGCTTACATACTCCTGGTTGTCAACAAAAGAAAGTCGCTCAGCCAGCGGTACTCCATCGCTATTGAATACAGTAAAATGCAGTATGCCTGAAGGAAGGCTGTCGGTAACAAGATGTCCTATTACTGAAGGGTAGTCCTCGAAAGCAATATCGTTCTCGTACACCACATGATTATCTATTTCAACGACCAATGTAAGTGTTGTAAATTGTGTTTTATCCTTTTCACTGCGAGTCAGTTGAAATTTTTTCCCCCCTTTTTCGTCCTGTATTTTCAGGTTAACACCGGAGGCTTTCACTTCAGGCAATTGATAAATTCTTTTCCCTGCATCCGTTTCCACTTCTGCTATGTATTTTTTCCCTGCCTGTGGTTTGAACTGTACTTTACCAATTCCATCGTGAAAGCTTTTGAAAGAAGCAATAGTTGTTCCCTCCTCCAGTTTAATAATACCATTTACTTCTAAAGGAGCTCCCCATTGATCAACTGCCTTAAAACCAACTACTGTTAAAATGCCATCCACCAAATAGCCACTTTCAGGAAAAAATTGCAATGACAGGTTTTGAGAAGGGTCTTTTTCCTTTGTAGTGACCGGGGATGGTTTAAAAACAAGAATATTCTTTTTATAAACAAACGCCTCATCATAATTAAACATTTCCGGCGTCAAAGCTCTGATATAATAGTTCCCCTGGGGAAGAGAATCCGGAACATCAATACTTCCTTTAGAGACAGCCCCCAACACCGGAAAGCATTTTGTGCTCACTATATTTCCACGGGCATCAGCAAACTGGAGATATAAATTATTGCTGAGTCCGCTAGGCTTTCCATCATTCAATAAATATGCTTTGAACCAAATCGTCTCTCCCGCCACATAATATTCCTTGTCATAATGAATATAGATTTTTTCCGGCTGATGCTGGCCTGCCAGTGAGCTCAGAGCTGCGTCAAATTTTTGTGCTGCCAGGTGAAAAACAGATAACAAAAGAGTATATATGGTAAGAAATAATTTTTTCATATGGCCAATTTGCGGGTAAAATAGATAAATATCCTTTCAGGATGCAGCTCATTTATTCTAACGGAAAAACAACCGGATAAAGATGGGTTTTACTTCCATATCGCTGCATCTTAGCCGGCTTATTTGCTAAATTGCAGTGATTATTACCGCATTTAGTCAAAAGATTTCTCCTTTCAACAATCAGCAAACAAACGAAGCTAATGTAAAAAGAAAGCCGGGTCTTATGACTTTTATCACCTGTTAAACGTTAATAAAACATCCATGCGAAAGTTTATTTCCGTCCTTACTTTTTTTATCTGCCTGAGCTCATCTGCGCAGGATACAGACCTTGGAAAACGAACTACCCTTGTTTTTGTAACCTCAGAGATCATTGCTAACGACAACTTTGATAAAGATGAATTTCTGAACTGGGCCAAAGCCGTTCAACAGGCTGTTGGGGTAATTATGAAGTCGGATAAAAGTAACAGCATTTTAAAAATTATTGCCAATTGGAAACTCAAAGAAAAGTGTCGTTATGAATTAAGCGTATGCCCGGCCAATGCGGAACTGGCTGAGAAAGTAAATCTGTCTTTGAGAAATATAGAAAGCCCGGTGGCTAAAATCGCTTCCTTTCAATTGCTGTTTACTTTTAAATTCAATGATGGTTGTAAAACCAGTGAAAAATTTTCACCAGACATCCTGACTGCTGGTGAAAAGATGATGACTGAACTAATCAAACAACCGTTGGGTCAACGCAAAGAAACGCTGCGCAACTGGGCTCTGCAGGAAGTCATCCCGGTGCTGACACACTACACCAGTTCAGTAAACAGCCAGTTTGTCGGTGTAAGAAAAACAGGAGAAATATTAGAGCAGAGAAGTTTTTTGAACAAAGAGACGAATAATGTTACTGATAAAAATCCTCTTTACTGGCGGGGGGTGATGGAAATGAGCAAAGGCAATCTCATCATTCCGGTTTCAAAAATATTTATGCATATCGCTAACGATGAATTTGATCTTGCCCGTCGTTATGTCGGGATGATATACCGTTTTGCAGACAAGGAAAGTCTCGCCTCTCATTACTTACTCGACCTGAACAATTATCTTGATCTTTTTTACAGGATCCATGACAGCCTTATAAAGAAAGGCATTGCCTTACATGATGCCGGTAAATATGACAAGGCTATCGAACAATACAATGCGGTGCTGGCAGATTACCCGAATTCCGCCTGGGCTTTGTATGAATTGTATTTTTCTACTAAAGCCAAAACACAAGGAGTGTTTAAGAGTGCAGATAAAATAACAGCTCTATGGAACCAGCATAAGGCAGGTGTTTATGCAGCAGATCCATTATATCCTATGGGGGGCGGGGCGAATAATGCGAAAGATGGCTATATCCTGTTTCGCCATATGCGGGTAAAAGAGCTTTTCATTGATAACAAGAAATTAAAAGAGGATATGATCGAGTATGGCAGTATTGCGTTAGACCTCGAATATTATGCATTTGCGGCGCAGTTATACTGGAACCTTATGTCAATATTTCCGGAAGAAAAATATAAAGGGCATAATTTCCTCGTTTATTTTCTTTACAGCCTGCAAAAATCAGGAGTAACAGAAGTACAAGCTTTTTTTAAAGAGGATTATAAATCGGAGTTTGCCGCTATTGACGTTGAAAGAAACGAAACAATGAAAAATGACCCCATGTACAAATCTTTCAAAGAACAGTAACGCCTTACCATTGTTATTTAATTTGCACTATGCCATTCAACCTTCATACTCCTTTTCCCCCGGCTGGCGATCAGCCTGATGCTATCAGGCAGCTTACAGAAGGAATCCTTAATGGAGAACAATACCAGACTTTATTAGGAGTGACTGGGAGCGGCAAAACATTTACCATTGCTAATGTGATTCAAAATGTGCAACGCCCTACATTGGTATTGACACATAATAAAACATTAGTGGCACAGTTGTATGGCGAGTTCAAACAGTTCTTTCCTGAAAACGCCGTTGAGTATTTTGTTTCCTATTATGATTATTACCAGCCGGAAGCTTACATGCCGGTTAGTGATGTGTATATAGAAAAAGACCTGAGTATTAATGATGAGCTGGACAAACTCAGGTTAAGAGCCACGTCAAGTTTACTCAGCGGACGAAGAGATATTATTGTTGTTGCTTCGGTTAGTTGTATCTATGGCATGGGAAATCCCACAGACTACGAAAACGGTATCATCCGCATTAATAAGGGTCAAACTATTTCACGGCAGGCATTTCTTCATTCCCTGGTCAATTCCTTATACAACAGAACAACCATTGAGTTTAACCGGGGTACATTTCGGGTGAAGGGAGATACAGTTGATATCAACCTGCCTTATGTTGATTATGGCTACCGCATCACTTTTTTCGGAGATGAAATAGAAGAAATAGAAAGCATTGATGTGGTAACCAGTAAACGCATTGGCCTGATGGAAAATGCTGCCATCTTTCCTGCCAATTTATATGTGGCGCCAAAAGATATCCTGCAACAGGTCATTTATGAAATACAGGACGAAATGGCTGCACAGGCTGAGTATTTTAAAAAAGAAGGCAAATACATAGAAGCACAGCGATTAACTGAAAGAGTGAATTATGACCTCGAAATGATACGGGAGTTGGGTTATTGCAATGGTATCGAGAACTACTCCAGATTTTTTGACCGGCGTCATCCCGGAACAAGACCTTTCTGTTTGCTGGATTATTTCCCAAAAGATTATATAACTGTGATTGACGAAAGCCACCAGACCATCCCGCAGGTTAGCGGTATGTATGGTGGCGACAGAAGCCGGAAACTGATCCTAGTTGATTATGGTTTCCGTTTGCCCTCTGCATTAGATAATCGTCCGCTGAATTTTCATGAGTTTGAGTCACTGACCAATCAAACCATTTTTGTTTCTGCCACACCGGATGATTATGAGCTGGAAAAATGCGGCGGCGTGGTTGTTGAACAGGTGGTACGGCCAACAGGTTTGCTGGAGCCTCCAATTGAGATCCGTCCTTCAGTCAATCAAATTGATGACCTGCTGGATGAAATTGATAAACGAATAAAGATGGGTGACCGGGTGCTGGTAACCACCCTGACCAAACGAATGGCGGAAGAAATGGATAAATACCTTCACCGCATTAATGTAAAATCAAAATACATTCACAGCGAAGTGGATACGTTGGAACGAATAGAAATTCTGCGGGAATTGCGGCTCGGAACAATTGATGTGCTGGTAGGTGTAAACCTGCTGCGGGAAGGCCTGGACTTGCCCGAAGTTTCTCTCGTCGCTATCCTGGATGCAGATAAAGAAGGGTTTCTCCGCAACGAAAAATCATTGACACAAACTGCCGGCCGTGCTGCCAGGAATGTAAACGGTCTTGTCATTTTTTATGCAGATAAGATAACGGACAGTATGCAGAAGACCATCAACGAAACAATCCGTCGCCGTGAGAAACAAATTACTTTTAATATCGAACATGGTATCACACCAAAAACGGTGACCAAATCAACCAAAGAAGTGTTTGCTCAAACTTCTGTATTAGATATAAAAGGGTATGACCCTGCCAATCCTTATGCTATTGCCCCGGATGAAGACCTGGTTACTGCAGCTGCTGAAGAACAAGCAGAATACAAAACCATTCCCCAGATGGAGAAGGCCCTTTCAAAAATTAAAAAAGAGATGGAGAAGGCTGCGAGAGACCTTGATTTTATGGAAGCTGCCCGTCTCAGGGACGAGATGTACCTGCTTCAAAAACAGTTAGAAGGAATGAAAAAATAAAGCTGCTCGTAGTTTTACGAATCCTCTCCGAGTATTTGTGCCTGATTTGCTTAAATACCTGTACCTCAGGCTTGCTATCAAAAACACCCCTTTATATCTTAGCCTCAGAATCCGAGAGTAATCCAATATTTGTAAAACCAGTAAATCCAGTATTATGAAAAGACGTGTCCGTAAAGTCGCAAACTTCTTTGCGTTCAACCTGCTGTTCTTCGCTTTATACCTGAACTTTATTCACAAAGACAAAACCAGTGTTCCCGGTGGATCTGAACAAACCATTCAGCCTAAAACAGCTGCATTTGGCGGAACTGTTTTGGTAGATAATCCTGATCAGTACCTGCAAAAGAAAAGCGAAGCGGCTGTTACAGTTGCTTCTCAACAGCCTGTTTCAGAAAAAACTGAACAGACTGGAACGACAGCATTGAAACTTTCAATTAATTAAGCAAAGTAGCATTAATATATCAGCACCCTGACCGAAAGGTCGGGGTTGCTGTGTTTTTATTCCTGCCTGCCCGTGATTTCTTTACCTTAGGGGCATGGAAAAAAAGGTCTTCCTTCTCGATGCTTTTGCCCTTGTTTTCAGGGCTTATTATGCACTTATCCGCAATCCACGGTTAACTTCCAAAGGAAAAAACACCAATGCGCAGTTTGGTTTTACCAATGCATTAGTGGAACTGATTACCAAACAAAAGCCATCACACATGGCTGTTTGTTTTGATACTTCTGCCCCCACAGAGCGGCATACTGATTTTGCAGACTACAAAGCCAACAGACAGGAAACACCAGAGGATATCAGCGCTGCGGTTCCTGATATAAAAAAAATTATTGAAGCATTTAATATCCCGGTCATCGCCATTGATGGCTATGAGGCGGATGATGTAATAGGAACCTTAAGTAAAAAAGGGGAAAAAGCCGGGTATGAAGTGTACATGGTGACACCAGATAAGGATTATGGCCAGTTGGTTTCCAAAAAAATAAAAATATACAAACCGGCCTACCAGGGAAATGATGCGGAGATAATGGGTCCAGATGAAGTTTGTGCCAAATGGAATATCAAAGATGTAAGCCAGGTGGTGGATATGCTGGGCATGATGGGCGATGCGGTGGATAATATTCCGGGAATACCTGGAGTTGGCGAAAAAACAGCCGCTAAATTTTTAGCTGAGTATGGGTCTCTCGAAAACACATTAGCAAATGCAGATAAGATAAAAGGAGCGATGGGTGAGAAAGTAAAGAAAGGGAAAGAAATGGCCATCCTGTCTAAAAAACTCGCCACCATCATTACTGATGTTCCGGTGGAGTTTCATGAAGAAGACTTCCGGCTGAAAGAATGGAACAAGGAAAAATTGAAAGAAGTATTTGCTGAATTAGAATTCCGGACATTGGGTAAAAGATTGCTGGGAGAAGATTTTTCAGTAGCCTCTTCATCTAAATCAGTGGTGGAAAAAGAAATGCCGCAGGGTGTACAAACAGATCTGTTTGGTAATATCATTGAACCGGAAGTAAAAAAATCAGAGCATCTTGCTATTGATGCAGAAAATGATAGTGAGGGCTTAAGTGTTGACAAAAACATCAATAACACTCCCCATAATTATAAAGCTATAGAAGATGATGCCACTATTAAAAAACTTGTTGCAGACTTAAAAAAACATGATGAAATATGTTTTGATACTGAGACAACTGGTATTGATGCTAATGATGCGGAACTGGTAGGACTTAGTTTTTCAGTAAAATCGGGGGAAGCATTTTACGTTCCCTGCCCGGCTGACCAAAAAAGAACAAAGGAGATATTATCTCATTTTGAACCATTATTTGCTGACAAAAAGAAAACCTGGATAGGGCAAAACACCAAGTATGATCTGCTGGTGTTGAAATGGTATGACATTGAAGTGGCTGGTAAATTATTTGACACGATGCTGGCCCATTATGTGATAGAGCCGGAAGGAAAAAGAAGTATGGACCTGCTAAGTGAAAAATTCCTGGGATATGAACCGGTACATATTGAAGAGCTGATCGGAAAAAAGGGCAAGACCCAGGGCAGTATGAGAGATGTTGAAGTAGAAAAAATTAAAGAATATGCCGGTGAGGATGCAGACATTACCCTGCAGCTGAAAAATGTTTTTGTGCCGCTGTTAAAAAAGAAAGAAGTAGAAAAAGTTTTTAACGAAGTGGAAAGCCCCCTAGTGAAAGTGCTGGTAGATATGGAGTATGAGGGAATAAAAGTAGATGTTGATTTCCTCGCTGATTACTCCAAAGAATTAGAAAAAGATGCAAAGAAAGCTGAAGAAAGTGTTTATAAACAAGCTGGTGTTCGCTTCAATCTTGCGTCTCCAAAACAATTAGGGGAAGTACTGTTTGACAAACTAAAGCTGGACCCCTCAGCTAAAAAAACAAAAACAGGACAATACCAGACCGGTGAAGATGTGTTGCTGAAACTGGCAGTAAAAGGTCACCAGATCGTTGATGATATTCTTGCCTTTAGAGAGTTGACAAAATTGAAATCAACCTATGTTGATGCCCTGCCTCAGCTGATTAATCGCAAAACCGGAAGGGTACATACTTCATATGGACAGGCAGTGGCTGTTACTGGCCGTTTACAAAGCAACAATCCTAATCTTCAGAATATCCCGGTAAGAACAGACCGTGGTAAAGAAGTAAGAAAAGCTTTTATACCAAGGGACAGTAAACACATTTTATTATCTGCCGACTATTCCCAGATCGAATTAAGAATTGTTGCTTCCATCAGCGGTGATAAGAATATGTGTAAAGCCTTTAAAGACGGGACAGACATTCACACAGCTACTGCTGCAAGAGTGTATAATGTTGCTGAAAAAGATGTAACCAAAGAAATGCGATACAAAGCCAAGAGTGTAAACTTTGGTATTATATACGGGCAAGGTGCATTTGGACTTGCCGATAACCTGGGTATTTCCAGGACAGAAGCAAAAGAGATCATCGACAACTACAAGAAAGAATTTCCCGGCATCCAGAAATACATGGATGACACCATCAACTTCGCCAGGGAAAATGGCTATGTAGAAACACTGATGGGAAGAAAAAGATGGCTCCGGGATATTAACTCGGCTAATTTCACAGTCCGGGGTTTTGCAGAAAGAAATGCCATCAACTCTCCAATACAGGGAACTGCGGCTGATATGATTAAACTGGCCATGCAGAAAGTACATACAGCTATGAAAAAAGAAAAAATGCAAAGCAAGATGCTGCTGCAGGTGCATGATGAACTGGTTTTTGATGCCCTTAAAACAGAAGTGAAGGAATTAAAACCGCTGATAGTAGAATGTATGCAATCGGCTATGGCTTTACCACATAAGGTTCCCGTAACAGCTGAATGCGGCGAAGGTAAAAATTGGTTAGAAGCACACTAATATGGACTGGTCACTATATTTTAAAGACGTAACTATAATCGGAAGCCGCTACCTGATTATTGCCAGTATTGCTTTTTTTATATGGTATGTTGTGTTGCGCCGGATGGTTGCTTCTAAAAAAATCCAGGAGCGGTTTCCGAAATTTAGTGACTATGCCAGGGAGATTAGCTTCTCAATACTTACCGTATTTATCATGGCCTTCATTCCGGCCCTTATGTTAGGAAGTCCCGAGATGGTAAGGCATACAAAATTTTATACCGGGATCGGTCAACATGGAACCCTGTACTTCATCCTTGCATTTCCGGTAATGGCCATTATGCATGACACTTATTTCTATTGGATGCACAGGTTAATGCATAACCGTTCTCTATTCAAGATCGTTCATCTTGTTCATCATAAATCAACAAATCCCAGCCCTTTTGCTGCGTATGCGTTTCATCCGCTGGAAGCTGTTGTAGAAGCTGGCATATTTATCGTTTTTGTTTTTACAATCCCGGTTCATTTATATCACCTGCTGTTCTTTTTCCTTTTTATGATAGTATATAATGTGTACGGGCATCTTGGCTGGGAGTTATACCCGAAAGGATTCAGTAAGCACTGGTTCGGCAAATGGATCAATACCTCTGTCAATCATAATATGCACCACCAGTATTTCAAAGGCAATTATGGCCTCTACTTTCTCTTCTGGGACCGGTTGATGGGTACCATTCGTCCGGATTATGACGAAAAGTTTGAAGAAGTGAAAAGCAAATAATACAGAAGCCTTCATTTTTTCCAAAGTCATAATTGCCGGCTCCCTGATAGCTGTAAGTTTGCAGTTATGCAGCCAGTAATTTATTATTGTTATGATGCCTACTGCGGCTGGTGTTATGGTTTCAGCCCGGTTATAAAAAAGATTGCAGAAGAATATAGTGAGCAGTTTTCTTTTGAAGTGTTATCCGGCGGAATGATCCCCGCTGAATATGCCCGGCCTATCAGTGCTGTAGCAGAATATATCGGACAAGCTTACAAACAGGTTGAAGAAATGACAGGTATCCAATTCGGCGAAGATTATCTCTGGCACATTTTTAATCCCGGTGAAAGTGATTGGTTTCAGCATTCAGAGAAATCAGCTGCCGCATTATGCATCGTTAAAGAAATATATCCTGAGCAACAGGTAGCTTTTGCAGGCGACCTTCAATATGCTTTACATTATGAAGGAAGAGACCTGACAGATAATGAAGCTTATCGGCACCTGTTGGAAAAATATTCTATTTCCCCGGAAGATTTTTTTCAAAAACTGAGCAGTGAAGAATATAAAGAAAAAGCCCAGTATGAATTTGCTCTATGCAGACAATTGCAGGTAACAAGCTTTCCGCAAGTGCTGATACAGGTAGCTGATCAAAAATTTTACCTGCTGGCAAAAGGGTTTACAGATTATGAAACATTAAAGCAAAGAATTGAATCTGTCCTTACAGAATTAAAAAAACCTACTGTTTAACCTAATTATACTTCGCCATGATCCTAACCATTACTCTTAACCCATGTATTGATAAAAGCTCCAGAGTGGAAAAATTAAAACCCGAGAGTAAGCTTCGTTGCGCTGAAGTGGTTAACGAACCTGGTGGTGGCGGTATCAATGTAAGCAAGGCGTTGCAAAAACTGGAGGCGTCTTCTGTAGCACTATTCCCGGCAGGCGGGCATAACGGAAATATGCTTTGCTCTTTATTAAAGGAAGAAGGAATATTGTTTCATGCAGTAGATACTAAAGTAGAAACAAGAGAAAACTGGATAGTGCTTGAAACATCTACCAACAATCAATACCGCTTTACTTTTCCGGGGAGGGAGGTCTTAGAAGAAACTATTAAATCACTGGTTGACCAGATAAGATCTTTTGCCCCGGCTTATGTTGTTGCAAGCGGCAGCTTGCCTCCGGGTCTGCCTGATTATTTCTATGGTCTCATCGTAAAAAATGCGGCGGCTGTTGGTGCTAAATGTATTGTTGATACCAGCGGCCCTGCGCTACAAGCATTAAAAGGGAAAAAAGCTTACCTGATAAAACCCAATATTGGTGAACTCTGCAAAATGCTAAATGTGGAATGGCTTGACAAAGATGAAGTACCAGATGCTGCTCAACAGGCAATCAGGGATGGTTTCGCTGAGATCGTGGTTGTGTCGATGGGACCTTTAGGTGCATGGATGGTTAGCACTGATAAAAGATATTTTGTGGAAGCTCCACCAGTAGAGAAAAAAAGTACTGTCGGCGCCGGGGACAGTATGGTGGCGGGCATCACCTATTCATTGCAAAAAGGTAAAACACTGAGAGAGGCTATCCGTTTTGGTGTAGCCTGCGGAAGCGCCGCTACAATGAATGACGGAACACAACTTTTTACAAAAGCCGATGCAGAAAAGTTATATACTATTATCAATGAGTAGAGATATTGAAAACCGGGAAGATCTTTTATTACTTGTTAAAAGGTTTTATAATAAACTTCTTGCTGATGCCTCAATCAGTTATTTGTTTACAGAAATTGCTAAAATAAACCTTGAACATCATCTCCCGGTATTAGTTGATTTCTGGGATTCCATTTTATTTCAATCAGATACCTACCAAAAGAATGCCATGCAGCCGCACCTGTCATTACATCAGCAATCTCCTTTACAAAAACACCATTTTGAAACCTGGCTACTGCATTTCAAAGAATCGGTTGATGAGCTATTTGAGGGTGAAAAAGCATTCCTGGCTAAAGAAAGGGCATTAAGCATTGCAACAGTCATGAGAATCAAACTTCTGCAAAGCTGAAATGATACCGTTCATCCCACATATATTTTTTTTCTGAAAAAAATACATGAATCCTCTGGCAATTTTGTAGCTTTTCCTTCCAAAAAACAAGTATATGAAACAAATAACCTTAACGATCTGCGCAGCAGCTTTGCTACTGGCTGCTTGCAACAATTCTAAAAAATCAGATGACGGGAAAAAAGACAATCCCTCTGATACAGCTTCAAAAATGGATGAAAAGAAACCAGAAACAATGGCAATGCCGGACTCTGCCACGATGATGAAAAACTGGCAAGATTATATGACTCCGGGTGATGTTCATAAAATGATGGCGAAATGGGATGGCACCTGGAATGGTGAAGTGACCATGTGGATGTATCCCGGCGCCCCGGAGCAAAAAAGTAAATCCACTGCTGTAAACAAAATGATCATGAATGGTCTTTACCAGGAAGGTAACCACAGCGGAGATATGATGGGTATGCCTTTTAATGGAAAGAGTACTGTTGCGTACGATAATCACCGAAAAGAATTTGTAAGCACCTGGATTGATAATATGGGCAGCGGCATTATGGTATTAAAAGGGCCATGGGATGAGGCCACCAAAACCATTAGCCTGAAAGGCACTATGGTTGACCCTGGGACAAAACAAGATACAGATGTACGGGAAACTTTTAAAGTCGTTGATGACAACACTCAGGAGATGGAAATGTTTGTGATGATGCCGGACGGCAAAGAGTTTAAGACGATGAATATAAAATACACCCGAAAGAAATAAGGGCTAATAAATAAAAACCCCGGAAAATAACACTCCGGGGTTTTTATTTATTGTTCTTTTTTTGTTTTTTCCATTGGTAGCTCTGGTATTCTGCTCCATTCCTGCATACTGCCATCATATACTTTCATCGTATAGCCCAGGCTACGCCCAACCAGGTAGTCCACACAGGCAGTTTGGCCGATAAAGCAATACACCACCACTTCCTTATTTTTATCAGGTACTACGGCAGTAAAATTTTTTTCCAGTATAGGAACTGGCTTGATGCTGTTGGTAGAATCTACCATATCAGGATAAGGAATATTTTTGGCACCGGTGATGTGGCCATCTCTCGGGTTGCCGGTCGGGTCACCGTCATACCATCGCTTAGCCCTTGCATCCACCACTTCTACTGACTTTGTATTCAGCGCATTCAGAACATATTCCTTATCAACCAATGTACCGGTTACAGTAGCGACATAATTACCCTTTTTAAATGCTGTCGTTTTATTAGTAACCGCATAACCGGACTTTTTCCATGCTTCTATCCCTCCATTTAAAAAAGAAACCTGCCCCTTTAACCCAAAATGCTCTAATGTCATAAACATTCTTGCTGCAATGGTCACATCACTACCGCGGTGACAAAT
Organism: Chitinophagaceae bacterium; assembly: GCA_044220915.1. GTDB lineage: Bacteria > Bacteroidota > Bacteroidia > Chitinophagales > Chitinophagaceae > JJ008. The sequence continues at coordinate 8,185 of JBGAQD010000023.1, read as the reverse complement.
GACAATTTTTGAGTTCTTGTTTATTCCCAAATCCTGCAGCACTCTAGTAGCGGTTTTTGCATCTGGTGCATACATACTGCCTTCCGGTTTATCAAAAGCAAGCCAGTCTGGCCATAGAAAACGGGAACCCTCAATATGTTCTTTATCATAATCAGCTTTTATTACAAAGCCGGTATAAAGAATTACAAGGTCCGGGTCTTTTAAATTATCATTCAGCCATTGCGGAGAAACGAGAACGGGTTGTTGCGCAAAGCCAGTGAAGAAGTAAAAATTCAAAAGGCAAAAGCCGATAAACTTTTTCATATTTCAATATTTTTCTAAAACAAGTTAAGCTAATACAGACCGGGATGAGTTGTTATTTATGACAAACGGTATAACATAGCTGATGAAAAACAGGAAACTATTGAGCATTGCTGATTATTATTTTTCCCGTAAAAGTTCCCTGCTGATAATAGCGGAAAGCATCGGCTGTTGCTGCTAAAGGGAAACTCCTGTCAATTACAGGGGATATTTTTCCATCATCAAAGAGCTTCGATAATTCATCAAGCCCTTCTTTGCTCACATGGTATCCCATAATGCCCAATTTCTTTTTCCTGTATTTTGAAAGAAAAGGCTGCAGCACCATCATTTGGAATAGTAAACCACCCATGGAACCGCCAATCATGGCAAACACACCTCCAGGTTTTAAAGCTCTTTTGTAATCACTTACAGAACGGCGGGCTGTTACATCCAGGATATAGTCATATTGAATTCCAGTTTTGGTGTAATCTGTTTTCCGGTAGTCAATCAATTCATCTGCTCCCAATGAACGAAGCATATTAAACTTTTCTTCTCTGTCAACACAGGTTACAGTGGCGCCGATTGATTTGGCATATTGTAAAGCGATGGGGCCTACACCACCACCGGCTCCATTAATTAATAAATGCTGACCTGCCAGTAACGGTTTTTTATACCGAAGCCCCTGCATGGCCAATAAACCTGCCTGTGGTAAAGCAGCCGCCTGTTCAAAACTCATCTCCGGTGATTTTTTTGCCAGCATTTTTTCGGGAGCAGATACATATTCGGCAAATGCGCCAAACCCCGCACCGGCAATATCTCCAAATACTTCATCACCGGGTTTAAAATTTTTTATGTTGTTGCCAACAGCTTCAATAACTCCGGCAACATCGGCGCCTAAAATTTTGTTTTTAGGTTTGAACAAACCGCCCAGCAATCTTGTCAGCAATCCTTTTCCACTGATTAAACCATTATCCCATTCGTTCACTGAAGAAGCAACAACTTTTATCAGCACTTCATTTTCTTTTGTTGCGGGTTTTTCAACTTCTTTCAACTGAAGCACATCAGGTGAACCATATTTGGTATAAACGATAGCTTTCATTCTTTTATGTTATTGCTATTGAGCTGTACTTCTTAAAAAATCTGTACAGGCAATTGGCTATAGATTTATTACCGTTGCCAATCCGTCAGTTTCAGTTAACACCAGTTTTTTTCCATCATTTGTAAAAGTAACTGTGTAAAGCTCATGTTCAAACCCAAATAAGGTCAATGTATTGATACCTTTTTCCACATCCCAGAAACGTAATGTACGGTCGTAAGATGCCGTGGCGGCAATTGGTAAAAAAGGATGAAAAGCAGCTCCATATATCCACTTAGTATGTCCTTTCAAAGAAATACTCTTTTTCCTTTTCAAGTCCCAGGCAATGACTTCAGCGTTGCCACTGGTAAGTAAATATTTTCCATCTGCTGATGCGGCCATATTAAATATGGTTGTACCGCTTTGCAGGCTGTCGGCAACAGACCAGCTTTCTGATGAGATTATTTTTACTTTCCCATCAGCACAACCTGCATAAATATTTTTTCCATCGGGAGAAAATTTAACTGTGAATGGATTAGTAATATTTGAAACAGTTTTATAAGCCGCCGTATCCATAGTGTTCCAAAAACGTATAGTATTGTCGGCAGCAGTTACAAATAAGTTTAGTTTGCCGTTATAGTCCATCCCGTAGACAACACCTGAATGCCCCCTGGCGGTTATTTGTTTTTTTCCGGTTGTGGTATTGTAAATATTGATGGCTCTGTATCCTGTTGCCAAATATTGCCCATCGGAAGAAAAAGCCGCAGCAAAAGCAGAAAGACTGTCTAAGAAAATATCAGGCTTACCGGAATTCATGCTGTACAACGAAAGATGCTTGTCACTGTTTACAGGCGCCATCCATTTTCCATCGGGGGAAATAGGTGCATTCCATGGACCTATCACACTTGCCCTGAAACTCATTTCACCGGGATTGTTGATATCCCATACTTTAACTGTGTTATCAGCCGATGTTGTATAAATTTTTTTCCCGCCCGGATGCCAGGCTAATTGATTGATGCCGGCTATATGACCTCTTAATGTAAGCAGGTTCTTTCCGGTGTTTGTTTCCCACACTTTCAGCAAACCATCATCACTTACACTTGCAAACTGTAAACCGTCAGGAGAAAACCGGATACCATTGACCCATTCTTTATGCCCCTGCCAGGATTCAATTACATACAGCAGTTTACCGTCCAACGCATTCAGCATTCTTATTTTATTATCCTTTCCTCCTTGCACAACATATTTATTATCCTGGCTCACATCCATACTCTGAACTGCAGTATAGTAATCAAATTCCCGCATGTCGTAATTCCAGTCAGTATTACCGGATGAAATATCATGTTGCTTGATTTGAAAACCCCAGGTACCAGTGTAAAGCTTTTTATTATCAGCAGAGAATTTTACTGCCGAGGCAGGATGGTCGTCCGTATCAAAGCGTTTTATTAAAACACCTGTTTGCACTTCCAGCACTTTGGCAAAACCCTGTACTCCTTTGGCACCTCTTTCCCAGGAAACAACTCCAAGCATTTTACCATCATTGCTAAACTTACACTGGTAAATACCTTGTTTAAACTCATTATTATAATTCCGGATTTCATTACCGGTTGCCATATCCCATAAGCGGAGTGATTTATCTGTTGAACCGCTTACCAGCCATTTTCCATCGGGAGAAAAATCAAGGGTGGTTACCTGTCCTTTATGAAATTCAATTTTCCGGATCTGCTGGTAAGTATTCGCATCCCAAATAATGATGGCATTATCTGCTGAGCCGGTAGCCAGCAACTTCCCATCTTTGCTTACGGCTATACCCACCGCTGCCTTTGTATACCCGGTTATGGTATATACACTCCGGTCAGTTCTTGCATATAGTAACTGCCATTCAAATGTTCTCTTCGCTTCAGGAACAGCCAACAATATTTTTTTTGCTTCGCCAATTTGATTGTGACGGTAGTAGGCTTCTGCTGTTTTTAATTGGGTAAGATAAAGCTCATCAATCCGTTTTTTCTTTTGAGCTATAGAAAACAACGAACAAAATGAAAATATCAGTATTAAGAAACTATACCGCATACTATTTTATTGAAATAAAAAATGGTTGCACTTTTCTTCTCCAGTCATTGGTAAGCTGCCGGAGATTGGTGCCATCCCTATTGACAAGATAAATATCATTGTTCCGCATTCCTTTTTTCCTACCGGTAAAAGCAATTTTTTTTCCATCGGGAGAAAAACTGCAGGACGTCTGCTCTATGTCATCCATTTTAATTAGTGGCCTTATATTGCTGCCATCCATATTCATTATCATCAGTCGGTAATTACCCTCCCAATATCCGGAAAAAACAATTTTTCCATCCGGTGAAATAATGGGGCTACTGGCCCGCAGTACATTGGCTGTGGTATCCGGGTTATAAGTCAGCCGTTTCAGCCCGGTTCCGTCCGTATTGATACTGTAAATTTCAAACTCTGCCCAGCTTTTGGGATTCCTGTCCCTGTTGCTGCGAAAAATTATTTTACTGCCATCGGGAGTAAAGGCGGGTTCCAGGTCAATAGCGGTATCATTGGTGACTTGTTTTTTTATTGAGCCGTCTTCGTTGAACAAAAAAATATCGTATTGTGATTTTATGGCTCCGGCCGGTTTATGAGAAAAACCACCGGCGTATAAATTAAGTTCCCCACTGAAATCAATATCCTGATACAATCCTTTGGCATCAAAAAGAAATTTTTCATCTTTCGTTTTTATATCATAGCTGTAAAGTCCGGCTTGTTTCCCTGAGCTGTCCTTACCCACCTGGAACCAGCATTTAGAACCTGAAGCCATTACCATCCAATTAGAGCCTGAATAGTCAATGATTGATTTGTCCCTTTTACCATTCATATTCATCAGGTGAATGGAATTTTCAGCCGTTACCGTATCATGCCAGAGCACATAGGCAATTCTCCAATTTCTGTTCTGTGAAAATGAAGCCTGAGATACCAGTAACAAAAAAATCGTCAGCAATTTTCTCATTGTAAACATCATGTAACTCTTGTTTTAACCGGCCTGTTCATAAGCCTGCTTTATCCAGTTAATTAAATCTTTGTTGATTGTTTTTTCATCTTCAATTCTTATACGATGTGTGCACATCGCATTCCACTTAGCCCCCTCCTCCACGTTACCGGATGGTGCCACCCCTTTAATATTTAATCCGACATCCAGCCGGTCTTTGGTGGAGGGCTGAATGATAGCAAACTGTTTTTTCCGGCGCAAACTCATATATGCTTTCTTAGGCGCAAGTTCCACATCATTACCAAACTTTTTTATCTCCGCCATGATTTTATCATACCATGGCTTCAGGTTTTCTTTCCCCTTGTATTGTTCTGTAATCAGATCATCACTGTTTTCTGCCGCACCGGCATGAGATTGTTTGGCAAAATGAACTATTGTATTTGCATTACCGTGTGTGAAGCCGTGTTTTTCCTTTAAGAAATTTACCAGCTCACCATGTTTGGTAAAACCGGATTTGTTGACAATATCAGTCCATTGCTTTAAAGTTTTGCCGGTGCTTTTTTCAATATTGGCAATCTGGGTTTGGGTGGCTTTATCAATTGATGCTGTGCTCATAAAAATGTTTATTTATTAAAAACAGGGTGACCAAATTGTAAGAGATATCCATTGATGTCATATACTCCAAACTCCCTCATTCCATAGTCAAATGTTTCAATCGGGTAACAGACCTTGCATTTATCTTTCAGCTTTTCCCACCAGGCATCGGCATTATTGGTATTAATATAAAATGAACCGGTGAAATGAGGTTGTTTAAAAGGAATATGCGCATTAGGCAGCGCAAACATAAAATCGGCGCCATGTAACTGCACTCTTGCAAATCCGTAACCCGGAACAAAATCGCTGCAGGTAAAGCCCAATACATCCACATACCAGTCAACCGTTTCTTTGAGCTGGTCTGTGTACATCAGGGGTGTAGCTTTATTCAGATTCATTTTTTCTTTCTGCTATCTTTAAGATTGGTTTCATACATATTAATCCAATCCTCAACTGTTATTTTGGATGCCAGCTCCCCGATTAAATCAAAAGGAATGTCTTCCGGCTTTTTGTAGCGGATACAGCTTTTGCCCATATCTAATTTTTTAGGGCTTGCTTTTGCATGTGCCTCCTGAAACCACTTGAGCAATTTGGGGTTAGCATAAATGCCCATATGGTAAAGATTAATAGAGTTTTTCTGCGAAGCAAGGCCCATGAATGGCAGCGGATCTTTGGGATTGCAATGATAACCGGCCGGATAAATACTGTGCGGAACACTCCATCCCATCATACCATAACCCATTACTTCTTTAAAGCCTTTAGGAATATTTTTTTTTATAACAGAGCGGAGTTTTACAATGGCTTTTTGCCGGTCTTCCGGCAGTTCGGCGATATAAACATCTACTGTTGCGGCTTTAGATTGCATAACGAAGTTTTTAGAAATTTAAAATACGAAAAAACTCTGTCCATGGCCCTATCTCTTCCTTGTATTGTTTGGCCATCACTCTTGTTATTTGTGCTATATGCGTCAGGTCATGCACCACCCAGGTGGATAATAAATTCCGCAGGGTCACCTCACCCAATGCCGGGTGCATGCCCTTTTTTTCCAGGTCAGCTTCCTTCAGCTCCAGCGATTGCAGCCAGCGGAGATTTTTATTGCGTAATTGTTTAAATTCCTCCAACATGTGCGCCATGCTTTTGCCTTTACTCTCTTCAAACTGCGCAAAGCGGTCATATGGTTGAAACGGCGAACCTGTTCCATACGCTAAAATGTGTTGGGTGCGGACTGTCCAGTCTGTTTTTTCACCATGTATTAAATGACCAATCACATCATAAGGAGAAAAGGTTTCGGGACCTTCGTTATTCATTACCCAGTCTTCGCCCAGGTTATTAAGCAGCGCCTCAAGAACAGCCGGTGTTCTTTGAAGTATTTCGTATGATCTTTCTGCATTGTAGTGCATACAATAAACGGAAGGTGTTAATCAACTGCCACTTGCACAAAAGCCCGGTACACATCCCACTCTATTAACAAGGTGGCCGTTTTCTCATCTTTTTTCACGAACGATATTTTCATTACTTCCACAAAAGTTTCTATTTTTTCAGTTACAAGTTGCACCCTGAACACATCCGCAGCAGGGTCATGATCTGTTCCCCATGCATTTGCATTCTTATTAATAATGAGCTCCCACCATGTTGATTCAGCCGGATAACTCCATATACCATATATACCTTTTGCTAATTTTCGTCCGCCAATAATAATGTCGCTGGTAATACGAAGCTGTGTGGCATTGTTGGCCCCGGTACGCCAAACCCTGTTCCAGGGTACTACATTTCCAAAAATTTCTCTTCCCCGTTTATGAGGACGCCAATAATCAATTTCAATCGTTGTGCTGCCGAGCACAACCCTGGCTGTATCTCTCAAAGTACGAACAGCGGTACCACCAATGCCATTTCTTCTTATCGCTATGCTGTCTAAAACAGCAGCCGTTACACCAACCCTGTTAACTGCGGCTCTTATATTTAAGGAAGAGCCGATGCCTTCTATTTGCTGTAATCTTCCTTTGCTATCAATTAAACAGGTAAGATAACCCATCAGGTTGCTGCCGATTCTTAATTCGCCATTACCACTCCGGTTTACCATATAGTTTCTGAACCCGTTAAAGCTAAGCTGGCGGTGAAACAATGTATCACCCTTTTTTTGCGGCGCATAAAAGCCCATGTAAGGAAAAACATAAAAGCTGGCTATATCCATACCGATAGCCAATATTCCCCGGCCGGAAAAACTCCGCCGGTTTACAACAGCCCCTTGCGGGTTTACAGCGACATAGATTGTAGAATCGCCATCAAATGTATTAATACCTTTTGTAGTCATTTCCCATTTTCCGTCGGTTGTAATGCGGTAATTAGATGATCTTACTTCTTTCAGATCCCCGTTTTTATCAAGCAGGCCTTCGGCCTCACACTTGGTAATGGCGCCGGTAAATTGAATAAAAGTGGTTTTGTAACTGTGATTATCATATTCAAAGTATTGAATAATGGTGGTATCTGTGCCAAGCGTATAATATACAATGCCTTTGTCCGCAATGTTCTTTTGCCCAATTACTGAAAAAGGCAACAGAACCAATAAATGAATGAGTAGCTTCATTTTTTCCGGCCTGCTTTTTTAGTTATTGTTTTCTTCTTACTGGCTTTTGCAATTTTATTGTAGTCCAACGCAAGCTGCACCCAGTAATCCAATTTCTTTTTCGTGGTTAATACGTCTGCATCCACAAAAACATAGCCCTTCATTATTTTACCGGTAAAGTCCATCGGTTTGCACCCTTCTTTCTCCATTACCTCATCATACTTTGCCGGGTCAAGCCGCACCATCAGCCGGTCTTTCTCCACACCCACACACATTTTATCATTCACCATAAAACATAAACCGCCGAACATGGCTTTCTCCTCCACATTCTTATGTGTAGCAGCTATTAATTCCCGGGTCATGTTTGCCAGTTTTTCGCTGTAGGCCATATCCCATTAATTCTTCTTTGAATAATAAAATCAGATTTCTTATCAGGCATAGACGGGCCGCCATCCACAACTGCATGAATGGAATCTTTTTTCACCAGCCTGTATGTTATTCGTTTTGGAAAATCATGCTGTGGATTCTCTGCCACAAAGCCTGAATCAGAAAATGAACTGAGTTTAAACTCCACAGGCTGCTCGTTATTTTGCCCTGCGGCTTTTGCTTCATAATAAAAATCAATACCCCTTCTGAACATCCTGATTTTTTCAAATGGGATCACGGAATCGCCTTTGATAAAATCTGAACT
>JBGAQD010000022.1:0-53787 GCA_044220915.1 Chitinophagaceae bacterium | reverse complement strand
TAGAGGGCCAGTGATTTCTCAGGCGGATTCATCGCATCAAATCTTTTTTCATCCGCTGTAGCCAAAAACATCCTGAACCCTTCTATCCTGTCACGCAGTTTTCTTCCGGCAGGTGTGTAAGCTTTCAGCAGTTTTGTAAAGATTTTAAAAACAAAAGAACATAAATAAATACCTGCTATGAAATAAGCTATCTGCCAGTAATTCTTCCGGATGATCGATCCCATCAATTCTATTAAAGCCCATATACCTGTAAGAAAGCAAACAATGGCGGGTAATGCCATATACCCTTCATTGAGTGAGAATAGTCCTTTGAATTTATTTTTACTCTTACTCTTGTATTTTTCCCCGCAATATTTTTTTACAGCTTCAGACAGACCGGCGAGGGTGCTGTTATACTTTCCCTTTTCGATCCGGTTGCCGATTAGGTCCTCCACATCATTCCAGAAATCATTATAGTCGGTGGCTGGTGGCTTACCCTGCTTATCGCTTTTGCTGAATATGTATTCGTTGTGTTTGAAAATCGTTCCCTCTCTTTCTACATCAATTTTAATATTATTTCGTACTGCAGCATCCACAATAGTGGCAGCGGCCAGCTGGCCGCTGTACTGTTGAAAATAAATGTAACCCAGTTCTGCAGGTGAATAGCCGGCCGGAGGCTCAAATAAAGGATACACAGTTCCTTTCTTTGGATCACGGCCATACAATAACCAGAAAATAAAACAAAAGATAAAACTGAACAATGCTGCCAGTGGCAAAAGAAAGACAGCCTTGTTATTCCAACCAATGTATTTCAGTTGTTGCCATATACCCGGACTTTTCACAAATCCTTTCGGCCATGATATAGCAATGGTCAGCCCTTCGTTTGGCTGAAGGGATTTTGTTGTTTTAAAAACAACTCTTGTGCTGTCTCCGGCAGTTTGTGTGATTGCCAGGCAATCTTCCTTCGTACTTCCCTGCCTGCCGGTATAACATTTATTAGAAAGTGCGGTAGCCCCTGCAGGCAGTATCACTATACAAGAGGCCGAATCCATGCGAAATGACCAGCCGCTGCCGGTAACATTCCAATACAGTTCGTCAAATTTGTTCAGCAACTTAAGCTGATGCTCCGTTTCATAAACAATGGTATACGTATGAATACCGCTGTTGATGAATTTATACTGGTTACCCGTAAACAACTTAATCCCATTGACCGCTTTCTCTGTATGATATTCTTCTTTTTGCCCGTTTCGTAATACCTGTTTAACCTTAAAAGTTGTATTCTGAAAAAGTTTGTACCTGTTTATATAGATCAGCGGGAATGTTCTGACGATACCTCTTTTTATTTCATCATTCTGCAATCCTTTCTCAGGCAGTAAGGAGTCTCTGCCATAGATTGGGTTAACACCTCCGCTGCCATTAAAGATCTTTATCTTCTCCGTTACTTCCAGCTTGCTGTCTGGCATGATACGCACCGTGCTGTTAAATGAAACGATCCGGTCGTTGGTACTGCTGTACAGGTATTGTGATAAAAAAAGATTAGTACGAAATGTGTTCCGCAGTTGTTGCTCAATTACTGCTTCATACTGTTTTTTATTGGTGATATAAACGGCCGAGCCCGGTTGGGCCATTATTGTTTTACCAGCTTTTTTTTCCAGTTCTTTAAATGCTGTTGTGATATTTTTTTGAGCAAGTGCTGCTACTGAACTTTTGATACCGGGATAATGTTTTTTGAAAAGCGGCTGCGGGATATTATTCTCTTCAAAAATGAGCCACGAATATTTTTCCAGCAAAGAGTCTGTTTCTGCATCTGTAAAATATTTTTCGCTTACCGCAGTAAAAAAATAAACCGGTGGCTTTGTTTTTTGTGCTGATACGGAGAACACAAGAAGCAGCAAGCCGATATTCAGGCAGATAATTCGCATACTACGCTGCTGATAACGTTACTGAAATTTTACTTTAGGTGCCACTTTGGCTTCCGCATCTTCTGCAAAGAAAACTGCAGGTTTATAACCAAACACACCAGCCACAATGTTTTTGGGAAAAACAGCTATGCTCTGGTTGTATTCTCTTACTGTTCCATTGTAGTAACGGCGGGAATCATTGATCTTTTCTTCAATACGGGCCAATTGGCCCATCATTTCCTGGAAGTGGGTATCCGCTTTTAGTTCCGGGTAGTTCTCGGTTAATGAAAGCATATTGAATAAGGCCTGGTTCAATCCTTTGGCAGCTACATTTTGTTCATCAACAGTTGTTGCAGCAGCACTCTGGTTGCGCCATTTCACCACTTCGATCAGTGTATTGTTCTCATGCCCGGCATAACCTTTTACTGTTTCAACCAGGTTGGGTATCAAATCATTTCGTTCCTGCAAACAGGCTCCGACGCCACTGGCCCCCTCCTGTGTAAGAATCCGTTCCTTTGCCAGCTCGTTAAAAACAGTAATCAGTGCAATGATAATAAGCAAGACCACAACGGCAATAGCGATGAGTACGATTGTAGAAGTTGACATGGTTTAATGGTTAACTGAGAAAATGGTTTTTGATAAGTGAAAATATATTTTCTTTTTCATAAACCAATTTCTGGCCTATTGTTGTGCTCATATCACCTGTTTCAGCATCTCCCTTTCTGAATAGCGGATCAGTATTTTGAATTTTTCATACCACTCTTTCCAGCCTGCTCCATCCAGTTCTTTTTTCAGATCTGTTTCATAATCGGCCAGGGAGGGATATGGCAATTCAATAATAAGGCGATAACCCTCACCGGTAAAATCAGTTAATATACGGCTGCCCGGCGGTTGCAGTAATAAGTTTTTTTGCATGGCCTCATCAATCAACGCTTTCGCATTCCTGTAGCATCCAAACTGCAGGTAGAATATCTCACGGATGATATACATAAAACTGTATTTACTATTTACTCGGCCATCACTTCTTTGGTATTTGTTTTCTTCATGGGCTGTTTTTTCCAATACGTCAAACTTCGCCATGCCCATTCCAGCGGACCAAAACGGAAATACCGTAACCAGATATGGCTCCACACAATTTCAAGCAGCCATGTTGCTCCGACTACATAATAGATCTCATGACGTTCCAGTTTGCCAAAATACCCCAGCCCGACACCATAGAAGAACAGGCCTACTAATAAGGACTGCATCAGGTAATTAGTGAAAGCCATTTGTCCGACAGGGCGCATTAATGTAAACAACCATTTGAACCAGCCGGATTTATATAACAGCATGATCAATCCAAAAATACCAATTGCCCTGAATGTCCGGGATATTTCATAAAACTCAAACGGGGTATCCTTCGTGTAATCAAAATAATTGAATTGATGATCGATCAGGGGCTTCAGCCGGAAGTAAGAAAGAACTAATCCTAACCCCAACCCAATAATGAACATGCCCCAATATACCTTAGCAGATGCTTTTCCCATCAACACACCATTCTTAAAGAACGCCATTCCGAGGAACATGAACACAAGAATATCCCATCCCCCATAATACAGATAATTGATCTCTCCTCTGAAACTTCTTTCACTTTGGTATTCATAAAAACCGCCATAACCGCCCCTGACAGCAGCCAGGCTTTTTTCCATTTTCTTTTTCTTGCCTTCTGCACTTGTTTTTTCTTTAAACTCAGTCATGGCTCCCAGGTCCGCTTTTTGCTGATCGGTAAGTTTGGTCGCCGTAGTATCCATCATAGCAATTACCTCTCCTTTTGCGATCATTTTTCTATCCCGGAAAGCATCTAAATTTTCCCTTGCCGTCATCAGCACCAAAGAAATAGCGGCGCCTATTATTAATGCTTTTGGAGATAACCGGCGGAAAGTAAACATGATCATACCGAGACAGGCATAATGAAAAAGAATGTCCCAGAACCACAAAAGGATAAAAGCATTGAAGAGACCAAACACCATTAACCACAATTGACGACGAAGGAAATAATCAGCCGGCCATAATCCATCCACTTTTTTCTCTTGCCTTGTTACAAATAAAATGATACCGGCGCCAAATAACATTGAGAACAGGGCCCGTTGGCTACCCTCCATGAACCATTCGATAAAATACCAGGTTTTGAAATTGACGGTTCCCCATTCATTTAAAACTGAAGGGTCGCCATAAACAGGTTCTGGCAATGCGAAGCCCGGAATATTCATTAATAAAATTCCCAGGATAGCAATCCCCCGTAATGAATCAAGAATAACGATGCGTTCTGATTGGGAAACAGGCGCAGCCAGTGTGGTTGACATGTTGGTTTTGGTTTGGTGTTAGTAAGGCAGGAATAAAATAGCTAACACAGGGAGGGAAAGAAAATTAAGTTAGCTTTTCTTTTGATTATGGCAAAAAAGTTATCAATAATTCAGAGATGCAGCATAACCGGGGTAATGACTATTCCTTGTTTTTTTCTTTTGCAATAATTATTGGCCGAAAACCGATAGTAGAAGAAGCTTTTTCATAAACTGCTTCTGATTTGATATGTACATCACCGCCATAATCATTCCAGCTGCCTCCCATAGCTATCCCGCTTTCATTTATCATCTCGGCAGCATTGCCACACATATTATATAACCCATAATCGTTGGGATAAAAACTTTTTACATTAGTTGTATAAAAATCTCCTTCCCCTATATCATACACACTATACTTCTCTGCTACCTCGGCATTACCGGTTGTCCTGTTTCTGTAAATAGCCCCATCATCCACTCGTCTGAAATTACACATCGGCTCTCCTTTTTTATTTCGCAGATAATAATTTGTCCAGGGAAACATAGCCTGGCTTCGGCCACCTTGCGCAGCCCATATCCATTGGCTTTTATCTGGCAGCCTTACTTCTATTTCATAATTGGGGTTATCCGTTTGTAATTGTTGCTGAAGCCATCGGCAATATTCAACAGCGCCTTCATAAGAAATATTTACAACAGGATAATTGTTATAAGCAGGATGCCGGTAATAATATTTGCCGGCAGAAGTTTCGTTATATCGGAGCAGCACATCGTCCCATCCGGTAGAGTCGCACTTTATTTTCTTCTTTTCTTCATCCGAAAGGCTTTTTGATACATCATCATAAAACTTCCGGTATTGAAGATTGGTTACTTCAAACCTGGAGATATAAAAACTACTAATTGTTTTTATTTTAGAAGAATCCTTCTCCTGTCTTGTTCTTGTTAACCCATGGAAGTAGGGATCTTCTTCAGGTGTGGCTGCATAATAAGAACCTGCGGGAACCGGCATAAACTCATCCGGTAATTTTAGCTTGTTTTTCTTTCTTACAGTAAAGGCAGAAAGGATAATGCCGGCGGAAATGCAGGCAGTCAGCAGGGGCTTCATAACTAAGTTTTTATTTCCAACGAAAAAAGAACCGGCTTAGTATGCTTAAAATGACAGAAGTTTCTGTACCGTTTCATCCAGCCTAGCCTTTGCCATAAAGTTCTGTTCCAGCTCAATATTAAAAGGTATCGGCGTATCCAGCGATGCACAGCGCATCACCGGTGCATCTAATAATCCGAAACAATTCTCTGCGATCCAGGCTGCGATCTCCCCGCCGATGCCACCAATCAATGTATCCTCATGTAATAACAAAACTCTTCCAGTCCTTTGCACTGCCTCCCGGATTGCCAGGTAATCAAGCGGTAATAAAGTTCTCAGGTCAAGTATATCAATAGAAATTTCTGGATGCTCCGCTGCATAGTCTTCTGCCCAATGAACACCACTGCCATAGGTAATGATAGATATCTCTTCTCCTTCTCTTACATGTCTTGCTTTACCAATTTCTATCTCGTAATACTCAGAGGGAACTGCCCCACTGACAGAGCGGTACAGTGCTTTATGCTCAAAAAATAAAACAGGATTGGAGTCATTGATAGCAGCTATCAATAATCCCTTTGCGTCCATGGGTGTGCTTGGGTAAACCACTTTCAGTCCCGGGGTATGTACAAACCATGCTTCATTGCTTTGGCTATGAAAAGGGCCGGCGCCTACACCTCCGCCTGTCGGCATTCGTATCACCACATCGGCATTTTGTCCCCAGCGGTAATGGATCTTTGCCAGGTTGTTGATGATCTGATTAAATCCTACTGTTACAAAATCCGCAAACTGCATTTCCATCATACTCTTGTATCCTTCCAGCGATAACCCTAATGCAGTTCCCACTATAGCACTTTCACACAGTGGTGTGTTTCTCACTCTTTCTTTTCCAAACTCAGCAACAAACCCTTCGGTGATCTTGAATGCTCCACCATACTCTGCAATATCCTGTCCCATTAATATAAGGTTGGGGTGCTGTTGCATTGATTGATGAAGACCTTCTTTGATCGCATCAATAAGCCGTGAGTCTTTTGTTGAAAGACCAGTTTCATGATATAATTTCGAATTGTCGATGATCTGTGCTTTATTACCTGTGGTCTTAGCATAAACATCTTCCAGTTCTTCCTCTGCATCTGCCACCACCGGTTTTGTAGTAAATCCAATAGCCAGTTCACTTTCTATTTTTTCTTTGAAATCATTCCGTATATCTGCGACCTGTATTTCTGTCAGCACATGGCTTTCAATCAAAAATCTTTCATAGTTCTTGATGGGGTCCTTCATTTCCCAAAGCTTGAAAAGGTCCTGCGGTACATATTTGGTTCCGCTGGCTTCTTCATGTCCCCGCATCCTGAAAGTGAGACATTCTATCAGGTAAGGCTTTTGATTTTTGATACAATACTCTCTTACTCCTCTTATCGTATCATATACCGACAATATATTATTACCATCGATCTGTACTCCCTCCATTCCATATCCTTTGGCTTTATCGACTAAGCTGATACAGCGATATTGTTCATTTACCGGTGTACTTAACCCATAACCATTGTTCTCTATAATAAAAATTACGGGCAGATCCCAAACGGCTGCCGTATTTAATGCTTCATGAAAATCTCCTTCGCTGGTGCCGCCATCACCGGTAAAAGCCAGCGACACTTTCTTTTCTTTCCTTAGCTTATGTGCTAAAGCAACTCCATCGGCAATGGCCAGCTGCGGCCCAAGGTGTGATATCATTCCGCAGATGTGATGCTCCCTGTTACCAAAGTGAAAACTTCTTTCCCTTCCCTTACTGTACCCTTCCTGTGCTCCCTGCCACTGCATGAAGAGTTTGCTTAATGGCATATTGCGGGTGGTGAACACACCGAGATTACGGTGTAATGGCATTATCCATTCACCATCCTGTAAAGCCAGCGTTGCTCCAACAGCGATAGCTTCCTGCCCGATGCCACTAAACCATTTGGAGATTTTTCCCTGGCGTAACAGTACCAGCATTTTCTCTTCGATCATGCGGGGCCAGAGGATGCTGCGGTAAAAATGGACAAGCTGCTCGTTAGATAGATCTTTTCGGTCGAAAGTCATATTGCAAACCTATTAAATAAACCTTTACCGATTTTCTATTTTGTTAAATCCATTTTCAGACAAACTAACTTTTCTTTTGCGGTCGTTATCCAATCACACCACAAATTATTACCATGAACCTGCCACTGCATCTTACGGTTGCTGCATGCACCCTCTTGTTCTGTCAAACTAGTAACGAACCAATAACTCCGGTAAAAAAATCAGTTAGTAATAACCCTAAGATCCAGGTTGCCATTCTTCTTGACGTTAGTAATAGTATGGACGGCCTGATCGAACAGGCTAAAGCACAATTATGGAATATGGTAAGTGTGATGGGTCGTGTGACATGTGAAGGAGTTTCACCAAACATAGAAATTGCATTATATGAATATGGAAGAAGTTCTAATCCGGAGGCAATGGGTTATATTAAACAGGTTAGCAGTTTTACTAACGACCTTGATAAACTTTTTCATGCCCTGCAAGGCCTTTCTACCAACGGAGGTGATGAATATTGCGGATATGTAATAAACAGTTCCCTTGATCAGCTAAACTGGGATACATCTGCTGCCAGTTACAAAACCATATTCATTGCCGGCAATGAAAGCTTCTTCCAGGGAAATATTTCCTATACGGAAGCCTGCAAAAAAGCAAAAGAAAAAGGTGTGATTGTAAACACCGTTTATTGTGGAAGCAAAGAAAGAGGAATAGCTGAAAATTGGAACCTGGGGGCAGAATGCGGTAATGGCAGCTTTACGAATATTGATAAAGACGCTAAAGAAGAAAGTATTCCCACTCCATATGACAGCACCCTCTTTGTACTAAACGAGCAGCTGAATCTTACCTACATCTATTATGGGGATGATGGCCATGATAAGCTTCAGGCTATGCGACAAATGGATACCGTACCGCAATATGATGTAAAAGATATAAACAAGATAATGGCCTATGTGGTCGTCAAATCTGATAAAAAACTATACAACCGTTCTCAATGGGACCTTATAGATGCTTACGAAAAAGATATCAATATTATTCAGAAGGTTTCCATGAAAACCTTACCTGACACCCTGAAAAACAAAACAAGAAATGATTTAAAGAAAGTGGTAGAAACCAAAGCGGCCGAACGATCAATTATCAGGAAAAAAATCGCCGACCTTAATATACAGCGAATCGGATATATAAGTGCTGAAAAAAGCCGGTTGAAAATTGATGACCCTCTGACTTTAAAATCAGAAATTGAAAAAACTATACGGGAGCAGGTAAAACGATTTAAAATGAAAGTTCAGTAAGTTGGTTTTATACCACCACCAACTCATAAAAATCTTCCGGTCGTAAATATTTCCGTGCAAGCTGCTGCAGTTCTTCCGCCGAGATAGTTTTTATTGTCTTTAATGAATCGTAGAAATATTGTTCTGTAAGATTATTCAATACAATATTCTTCCAGCGGGCAATGATCTGGAAAGGTCCATCCAGGTCACCCAAGATGCCGCCCATCATATAGTTTCGTACCAGCAATAACTCTTCCTCATCCACCAACTCTTCCCGCAGGTCTTTCATTTCCTTATACACTTCGGCAATGGTTGCTTCGCAAACATCTTTACCGGCTTCGGTGCTGATCATCCACGCCGTGTCATGAATATGATTTTGTAAAAAACTATGTATGCCGTAAGTATAGCCTTTGTCTTCACGGATGTTGCTCATGAGTCTTGAACCAAAGAATCCGCCGAATAAGGCATTCAGTACCTGGGCCTTCATAAAGTCAGGATGGTGACGGTTGGGAAATGGCCTTGCTAAGCGAATAGAACCCTGCACCCCTTCTGCATCATTGGTAACCCTGAATTTTTTTTCGTTAGTTGATTCTATCGCAATCGGTTCGAGAGGAATAGCCTTATTAGGCAAGTCACCAAAATACTGGTCTAATAAGGATGGCAGGTCTGCTGGTAGTTTTCCGGCAACGAATAAAATCAGTTTTCCCTCCTGGTAATATTTTTTATAATGAGCTAATAACTGTTCCCGGTCCACTGCATCAAAATCTTCTGCCTTGCTGTATTTTCCATAGGGGTGTTTCTCGCCGTATAAATAAACATCGATCAGCCGGCTGGCAATAAAGTCGCTTTTCTTCAGGCTCACCTTTAGCCGCTGCTTCATATTCTGTTTATAGATATTGAGCTCATCCAGCGGCATCACAGAATCAGTGATGATCTCTTTTACCACCGGCAGCAATTCTTTCACATGTTTTGTTAAACAATGCAGGGTGATGGTGGCTGTTTCATTATAACAGGACCTGTTTAGATAAGAGCCATAATACTCAAAATGCTCATTGATCTGAAAAGCTGTTCGCTTTGATGTGCCGTTGCGAAGCAGGAAGTTAGTGGTGGCGGCAACCAGGTTTTGTTCTTCGTACCAGTTGCCGGCAAAGAAAACCCATTCCAGCGACAACACTTCTTCGGCGCCTGCATTTACTGCATACACTTCCACTCCATTCTTCAGAGTAAATCTTTCGGCGGGTTTTAACCGGAGATCAAAGTTTACCGCATCCACTATTTCCGGGGCTTGTTTCCTGTCTGGCATATTAGTCCTCTCTTTTCTTCTTTGTATTAATTATTAGACAGATAATGTATCGTATTACAATTACTGTTGCGGAAAATGGCCCGGCTTTCCTGTAAAATATCTTCGGTAGTAACAGAACCATATTTCTCCAGTTCAAAATTCATCCACGAAGCATCGCCGAGTATTTCATAATAAGCCAGGCTGTTGGCCCTGCTCATCACACTCATATCTTCAAAAGCAATCATACTTTCTGTTTTGTTCTTTACTTTTTGTAATTCAGCCTCACTTACTAATTCGTTTTTCATTTTATCCAGTTCCTGTTCCACTGCTTTCTCCGCTTCTTCCATAGTGACTCCTTTAACCAGTTTACCCTCCACTACTACTAAACCCGCATCAGTACTGCCGAAATGGTGACATTCTATATTACTGAATAATTGTTTTTCTTTTACTAATGACTGGTACAGTCTTGAAGAACCACCACCACTCAAAATATCTGTAAGCAAGTCGATGATGTAATACCTTCTGTCCAGCCTTCCCGGCATATGCCAGCATTTGTACAAGGCATCCAGCGGAACGTTCGCTTTTATCTCTTGTTTTCTTTCTTCTGTTTGTTCAGGTTCCACCGGAAGATTACGTTTGTACATTTCACCAGAAGGAATATCTCCAAACCATTTCTCAGCCAGTGTTTTTACTTTTTCAGTGGTAACATTGCCCGCCACTACCAGCACCGCATTGACAGGGCGGTAATGTTTGAAAAAGAAATTCTTTACGTCCTCTAATTGCGCCGTTTCAATATGTGATAATTCTTTACCAATCGTCATCCAGCGGTATGGATGTTTTTTATAGGCCAGTTCCCGCATTTTATGCCATACATCGCCGTAAGGTTTGGTGAGATAGTGTTCTTTGAATTCTTCACACACCACTTTTCGTTGTGTTTCCAAACTTTTTTCACCAAACGCCAGCGACAGCATTCTGTCGCTTTCCAGCCAGAAAGCTGTTTCAAGATTTTCTGCCGGTATCTGGATATAATAATTGGTCAGGTCGTTGGTGGTGTAAGCATTGTTCTCTCCACCTGCCATCTGTAATGGCTCATCATAACTGGGTATATTAACTGACCCGCCAAACATCAGGTGTTCGAACAAATGTGCAAAGCCGGTTCTTTCCGGGTCCTCGTCTCTTGCACCAACATCGTACATGATGTTCATCACCGCCATCGGTGTGCTCAGATCCTGGTGAACAATAACCCGGAGACCATTTGTCAGCGTAAATTTTTCAAATTGTATCATATAGTAATAACAGGCTGTGAAATTAAAGGTTGACAGGCTACCAAAACTATGGCAAGCCGGTAAAAGTATTAAAAATACGGGGTTAGAAGGATGCCGTTGTTTCGGAACAGGAAATTCTTATTGGATACTTTTTACCTTAAACTCCACCTCTCTCATCTGGTTGTCACGACGGAGGATCAGTTTTACTTTTTCATTAGGCACCTGTAAGGCTATTTTATACTGATTAAGGCTTTGTGAAAAATTCTTGTTCACGGCAATTACCTCATCTCCTTCCTTTATTCCAGCCTCCTCTGCAGGCGAACCTTTTGCCACATCGCCTACAATGATAAGCCCGGCCAGGTAATATAACTCCAGCCCGGAATATGAGTAATCAAAAGCATCGTTATAATGCGAATTGGGGGTAAGGTGTATATCCCCTCTTGGGTAATTCAGTATTACATTGAAACGCCTCAGTATATCATTCCCTATCAGTCCGCCCATGTAAGGGTAAGAAGTAACATTGTTCTCATCATCAAAAATATAAACAGGTACATTCCTGAACCGGTATGGCCCCAGTTTAACTTCCTTCATCACCGTCAGTTCCATATCTATTTTTCCTCCCAACCCTTCTCCTTCTTTTACCCAACGTTTCTTTCTTTTATCAAGAAACATACTGTCGGCAATAAAATCTCTTGTGAGCAACATACAAACACCAGCACCCATGTCATACAAGAACCTTGTTGTAATTGCGGTTACGTCTCTTACCCTTAATTGCTGTGCCACTAACTGATTGATAGATGGCTTTAACAGGTAACCTCCCCGTGGATAACGGAGAGTGCCGGGTGTCCAAAAACTAAGCTTCATGCTGTCATAATCCAGTTTTGTGATATAGCGGCTTAATATGGAATATCCGATAATGCCATCGATTCTTTCACCATAAACTGCAGTAAGAATGCCATAATCATTAATATGAAAATTAAGGCTGTCAACTGTCAGCCCGGGGAAATGTAATTGTTGGTTAAAGAGAAAACTCACTTTCCGGATGCCAGCGATACCACGGATAGTTCTTTCTGTCGGAGTGGGTTTCAGCTTCAGATAATCTGCCGTAGTGGAATCGAGTGAAATACCACTGCTGCCTGTATCTAATATAAAATTGAGTGTGTCCGGAAAATTTGCAAGCTTGGCCTGCATAATAACGATACCCCCGGTAAGTTGAGTGAAAGGTATTTTGGTAATTTCTCTCGAAGGCGGCTCAATAAATTCTTCCTGTGCCGCAAGGGGACTGACTGCCAGCAACAAAACTCCCAGTACAAATCCCTGCACAGTTTTCTTCATGTGGTTAATCGTTACACTGTCTTTCACCTCTCTATGACAGGTTTTTTGGTCAAAATGATGCAATACAGGCCGCTGCTCATACAAATTTATTTTAATGTCAGCCCTGTTTAGAACCGTTCAACACATAATGTGTTATACAAGTGTACTTTTGCAGCATGCAATTAAACAACCTATACGATAAAGCTGCCGCTTTTGGCTTTTTGTCTGTTGAAGAAGGCGTTCATCTCTACCAGCATGCCCCGCTGGCAGACCTGATGTTCATTGCTGATGAGCTGCGAAAAAAACAGGTGCCGCATGGTAAAGTAACCTGGCAGATAGACCGTAATGTAAACACCACCAATGTCTGCATTGCCAATTGTAAGTTTTGCAATTTCTACCGCATACCGGGACATGCAGAAGCATATATCACCGATATGCCAACCTACAGGAAGAAGATCGAAGAAACATTAAAATGGGGCGGCGACCAGTTATTGTTACAAGGCGGACATCATCCTGAACTGGGCTTACAATATTATGCAGATACATTCAGGCAGATAAAAGCTGAGTTTCCAACAATAAAGCTGCATGCACTCGGGCCACCGGAAGTAGCCCATATCACCAAATTAGAAAAGAGTACACACCGTGAAGTGCTGACAGCATTAAAAGAAGCCGGCATGGATTCATTACCCGGCGCCGGTGCAGAAATATTGATTGACAGGGTCAGAAGATTAATATCAAAAGGAAAATGTGGTGCACAGGAATGGCTGGACATTATGCATGAAGCTCATAAGTTGAACATCACCACTTCTGCAACAATGATGTTTGGTCATGTGGAAACAATAGAAGAACGTTTTGAGCATCTCGTAAAAATAAGAGATGTGCAAAACCGCAAACCGGAAGATGCAAAAGGGTTTTTGGCATTCATCCCCTGGACCTTCCAAGATGTTGATACATTACTGACAAAGATCCGTGGTGTGCATAATCTCACTACGCCTGAAGAATATATCCGGATGATTGCCCTCAGCCGCATCATGCTGCCGAATGTGAAAAATATACAGGCCAGTTGGCTGACTGTTGGCAAGCAAACAGCCGAAATCTGTTTACATGCCGGCGCTAATGATTTTGGCTCCATCATGCTGGAAGAAAATGTGGTGAGTGCTGCCGGGGCTCCGCATCGTTTTACATACAAGTCTATACAGGAAGCTATCCGGGAAGCAGGGTTTGAGCCGCAATTGCGCAACCAGCAATATGAGTGGAGAGAACTGCCGGAAACAATTGAAGAGCAGATCATCAATTATTAAACGATAAGCTTTACAACAAGATTACACATGAAAAAAACATTCCGCTGGTTCAGGAAAGTAGCGTTTGCAGAAGGCGTTTCATTTTTGGTTTTATTATTTGCAGCCATGCCCTTAAAATACTTTGCTCATATGCCGCTGGCAGTTACAGTAGTTGGCGGGCTGCATGGTGTATTATTTGTAGCATTTGCTATCCTTGCCCGTGAGGTAAAAAGTGATTACAAAAAAGATTTTAAATGGCTGATGAGAGCTGGTCTTGCGTCTATACTTCCCTTTGGCACTTTTGTGATGGATAAACAGTGGAGAAAGGAAGAAGCCGAAGCAGCTTCAATGTAATGTCTTTGATCTTTTCACCAGAATAATAATAAAGGCCGGCTTCCATTCATGAGCAAAATATATTTTACCCCAAGATGGAGAGAAGAATTGGTTGCCGAAAGTGATGAAGGCATTCTCATCTTTGAATTAATGATGGGAACATTACATGTTTATTTTCCTGATGAACAACGATGGCTGACTTCTGTACCAGACTGGGCTAAAGAGAAATGGGGAATCTATCACCAGGCCTGCAAAGATTGGTGTGTCAGTAATCATATTCCTTTCTCGATTGTTGATAATGCTCTTGTATATGAAGAAAAAAAGAAGTGTTAAACTTCTTCATCGTTTTTTAACGAATTCCCGCAGGCAGATTTTGTACCTTCATAACAAGTAATTAAATCATCCGGTATGAAGAATTACCTGCTTATAATATCAGCCTGCGTCACAATCATTGCCTGTAACAACAAAGCCGATCAGCCCGGCGCAGAGGATGACAGTGCAGCTATCATCGTGAAATATTCCTGGCAGGCCGGGCTAAATGATTCCACCGGAAGACTGGAAATGAAAAAACTGGAAGCAGAGGGTCCGGACTCACTATCTGCTGCTGCGGTAATTGATTTTCTTAATAATAAATATGTGAATATAAAAGCAGTGCTGCTAAAAACATCCGGCGACACAATGTACCTGAACATTCCGGAAGCAACTTATCTTACCCAGCAGATGGGCTCCACCGGCCCCATTTTATATTTTGCAGATGCGGTATACAATCTTACCGAAGTTCCCGGCATTAAATATGTGAATTTCGATTTTGAAGAAGGCGACCATGCCTCTCCGGGTATATTGAACAGGGAAAGTTTCAACGATCAATAAACAAAAAGCCCGGAACATCTTTGCTGTTCCGGGCTCTTACTTTCTGTCCATTTCTTACTTCGGATATTTCTCAACTTTGTTATTGATTGGTTTTACTGTTCTTAAAAAAGCATAGATAGCTTTCAGATCTTCTTCTGTCATTTTTCCATACATAGCCCATGGCATGATCGAATTCTCCCTGCCTGGATTAGCATTCACTTTTTCAGGTGCTGAATTAGTTTTGAACCGTTGCAAAAAATCTTCTTCCGTCCATTTCCCAATACCAGTCGCGGTGTCAGGTGTTATATTTCCAACACCTACTTTTAAAAATCCAAGATCAAAAACAAAACCACCGGCAAATTTTTTGCTGAAGTCCGGTCCTTGTGGACCCATAGGTGTATGACATTCTCCGCAGCTTGCCATAGTGGTTACATACTCTCCATATTTTACTTTATCTGAAGGATCTGGTTTGGTGTTTTGTGCAATATCATTTTGTGGCAACGGACCAAACATGCTGGCCGGTATCATTAGTTTGCGGGGTGGCACCGTGCTGTCAATCGGTTTTAATGTCCGCAAATAGGCGATGATCGCATACACATCTTCTTTGGCCATGTGGCTGTAATTATGATACGGCATCATCGGGAACAAGGTATCTCCCTTTTTATTGATACCTCTCGTTATTGCTCTTGCTATTTCATCATCTGTCCAGTCTTTTAATCCAAACGGTGTGATATTGGGAGGGGTTACCTCTCCCGGAATGCCCTCTGCCTTTCCAAATGTAATTCCCCCGCCACCTTCTGTTCCGGGAACAACGGGCATTGAGAATTTTGTGATGTCTCTTTTGCTGTGACAATCAAGGCAGACCGCACCATAGTTGGCCAGGTATTCGCCCCGTGCAAGAACTTTTTTAACAGAGTCCTCTTTGTTGTCTGCTTTTACATCAGATTTGCTGTTGTTACAGGCTGAAAAATAAACAGTCGCAATAATGACGGTACAAAAGGCCGCCAGTGCAGTTAACTTTTTCATGTTGAATTGTTTGTTGGTTTTGGTTTGATAAAGTTCAACAGAAAAGGTAGAATATTTTTTTGAAATATATGCAAAGGGGCTAAAGCATTTGTTGCACTTCCATTTTATCATCCATCACCAGCATTTTTGCATTGCATCCCACAGTAATCCGGCCATGCTCCCGCATACCCAGCAATTTTGCAGGATACAAACTGCACATCCGCAATGCTTCACCTAATTCGATCTGTCCGAAATTCACCAGGTTTTGTACTGCTTTCGCCATAGTAAGTGCTGAGCCGCTGAGAATAGTGTCTGACTCATATTTATCTCCCACTTGTTTATGCTGGTAATATCCTTCATCTGTATCAGTTACAGCGTCGGTAATGACAAATAATCTTTCGTTCATAGCCTTTTTGGCGATCCGGACTGCTGCATAATCCACATGATGGCCATCGGGAATAATGCTTGCCATAATTTTATTATCATCCATTGCAGCACCAACTAATCCCGGCTGCCTGTGTTGTAGCGAACTCATTGCATTGTATAAATGAGTGACCGCAGTTATTCCATTGGCAAAACCGGTTTCCGCTTCGTTGTAAGTGGCATTACTATGTCCGGCTGAAATAACAACGTTATGAGAAAGTATGAGATCAATTACTTCCTTGCTGCAAACCTCCGGAGCAAGGGTAATCATCCTGATAATGCCTTTGCCATAATTCAATAATTCTTCCGCCTCTTTAATCGTTGGTGGATGTATCAGCGATTCAATATGTGCTCCTCTTTTAACCGGGTTGATCCACGGTCCCTCTAGGTGAAGACCTAACACACCTTCACCCCCGTTGCTCCAGTAATCTTTTACAGCATCAATACATTTATAAAATACTTCTTTTTTATTGGTAGCTACCGTCGGCAGGCAAAATGCCGCTCCGCCTTTTTCACAATATTCTTTCAGTTTAGATAATGAATCAGCTTCGGGATAAACCGCCAGAAGTTTTCCATAAGCACCATATATCTGCAGGTCAATAAAGGCAGGGGCGATAAAGCAATTATCGAATTGTTCAATATGCTGTGCAGAAGATAAAGATGAAACCGGAACCACAGCATCAATTCCTCCGTTCTCCACTACTATGGCATGATTGGTCAGCCAATTTTCACCAGTGAAGATGCGGTCAGCAATATAGATTTTTTTACCCGGCATTTTAATTACCGGTAAAAATACAACCCTGAGCGGATGGCAGAGAATTTTATCCTGCTACAAAACGATAGCCAATCCCTTTGATAGTAATGATCTCCAGAGAAGGATCTTCTTTCAGGTAGCTTCGGAGTTTGGTGATGTAGACATCAAGGTTACGGCTGTTAAAGAAGGAGTCGTTTCCCCAAAGCAGGTTCAGAATATCTTTTCGGTCAATGATCTTGTCCCGGTTCTCATATAACAGCTTTAGCAATTCACTTTCCCGGAAAGAAAGTTTCCGTTCCTCCGTTCCATTACTGAGCAGCTGGCGGTTAAGTTGAAAATTGTATTTACCGATAACTGCTGAGCCCCCGCTTATTTTCTGCGTACCTTCTGATTTATTCTTCAGCAGGTTTTGAATACGGGCTATCAGTTCTTCCATACTGAATGGTTTGCGTACATAATCATTACCGCCCAATGAAAACCCTTTTACCACATCCTCCGTTTGTGTTTTTGCTGTCAGGAAAATAATTGGCACTTCTTCATCCAAATCTCTTATTTCATCTGCAATGGTAAATCCATCTTTATTCGGCAACATCACATCCAGCACACAGATATCGGGTTTTGATGTTTTGAATTGGCCTATTACCTTGGCACCATCACTCTCCATAATGACTTCAAAGCCTCGGCTTTCCAAACTCTCTCTTACTATTTTACCAAGAAAGAGTTCATCCTCTGCATATAAGATTTTTGTTGCACTCATGCTGGTTCTTTTGGCAATGTGATAATAAATTTTGTTCCGATACCGGCCTGGCTTTCCACGGAAATCGTTCCGTTATGTTTTTGTATCACCTGTGCCACATAACTTAATCCAAGGCCATAGCCTTTTGCATTATGTGTGTCGCCGTGTGGTATGCGGAAGAATTTATCAAATACTTTGTCTTTATATTCCTGCGGAATGCCGATGCCATTGTCTGTTACACTCAGTACAACAGTGTTCTGTTTTCCCTGCAGATCAATTTTTATAGCTGGTTCTTCCTTGCTGTACTTAACTGCATTATCCAGCAGGTTGAACACCACACTTAGCAAATGCAGCCTGTCTCCCTGTAACGTAAGGTCGCCTTCATATGTCACCGCCACTCTTGCATGATGTTTCTCTAATTGCAGTTTCAACGAATCAACTACTTCGTCCACCACTTCTTTCAGGTTCACCGGCTCTAACTTCAGTTCCACTTCTTTCTTTTCAAACATGGAAAGCTTCAGGACTTTGTCTACCAGCAGACTGAGTCGCTGCAATTCGTTGGAAGAAATATCAAGATATTCTTTGGTACGTTTAGGATCTTGTATCGCATTGAAATTCTTTAATGCTTCGATGGCAACACCAACCGTGGCAATCGGTGTCTTCAGTTCATGGGTGATATTGCTGATGAACTCATTCTTCAATGCGGCCAGTCGTTGCTGTTTTAAAAGATTGCGGTAGAGCAATACAAATGAAAGCATAGTAATGCCGAGCAGGAGAATAGAAAATAAAATTGGTTGGGTGATTTGTTTCAGCAGGTAAGGAAGTGTATCCCCCGGCTGTAGTTGATATGTTACCGGGTGAGCAAACCCAACCGTTACTTCATTGAATAGCGGCTCATCCGATACATCTGCACTGTCTTTTTCTACAATAGAGAATGGAATATTCAGTTTCTCTTCTTTCAGTACCTCGCTGTAAGCAGAATCAATTTCTGTCAGCCTTAGTGAATCCTGCAATGAATCCACCCCATACAATAAGCTGAAGATGCGGTCGCCTTGTCCAATCGGGCCTTGTATATGCCGGTCGAACCTGACTGAGTCGCTGCGTCTACCTGCTCCTGTATTATTCACTGAAATCGTTACCATTCCGGGCTTACCTCCCGGGCTTGCTTTTAATGAATCTTTCAGCTTACTCCTGATAACATTAATGGTAGAAACGATCTCTTCTTTAGGTTTAAAGCGGACACTGACCTGTTCTCCATCGGTCTCATGCATAATGATCTTTGCTTTACCATTAGTGGTATCCTTTCCATTCCAAATAGCCCCGTCTAATTTTAATTTAGCTACCTGCAGTTGTAATATTGTTTCCCGGAACAGCATCTCTGTTTTAATGGACAATGATTTTTTTTCCCGGACATAGTTCTGCCGCAACCAGTACAATTGGAACCCGGTGATGCCGAGGATGGCCACAACCATTAGCAATGCTAACCAGCGGAGTCTGTTCATTTCTTGTGTTTGCTTGTGCTAAAGCGAACCTGTTCTGCTTTGACACAAGCAAATGTAAATCAATACCAGTGGTACTTATAGCCCCGTTAACCTTTATTAACCTTAATGAAAGGTGACTTAACCTATCTTGGTTCCCTGCTTTTATAATTTTGAGAAAACAAATAAACCATGAAAAGATACTTTCTTGCAACCGGCTGTATCCTGTTAGCCGCTTTCTCCGTACAGGCCCAGCAAAACCAGGGTGTTGTTTCTTATGACAGAACCTCTAAAATACAGTTCAGTTTCCAGGGTATGCCCGGTGGCATGGAACAACAAATGCCCTCAACCCGTACTGATAAATTTGAACTCACCTTCGGTAATAATCAGTCTCTGTGGAAAGCCGCAGAACAGGAGGATGACGGAACTACCGATATCGGCGGTGGCGATGGTGGCGGTACGCATATCCGAATGGTGATCGCCGGGTCAAACGATGTGCTGTACACCAATTTTGAAACCGGTAAAAAAGTGGAGAAAAGAGAATTGTTTGAAAAAATATTTGTCATTGACGACAGCATCAATAAACTGAAATGGAAAATGACGGGTGAAACAAAGATCATCCTCGGTAAACCCTGCATGAAAGCAACCACCACTACCATCCGTACAAGAACCATGATGAATGTGGACAATGGCAAAATGGAACGCAAAGAGATCCAGGACACCTCGAATATCGTCGCCTGGTTCACTTCAAGTATTCCTGTTTCTGCAGGGCCAGCCGAATACCAGGGACAACTGCCCGGTCTTATTTTAGAAATGGATATTAAAGATGGTACGCAGACTTTTCTTGCAACCGCCATTTCTGAAAAGGCCGACCTCGCCGTGATAAAAGAACCAACCGGTAAAAAACATTACACTCCTGATGAGTTTAAAAAGGAAAGAGAAAAAATGATGAAAGAGATGGAACAGAACAACCAGGGAGGGCAAAGAGTAATAAGAATGAATTAATGAAAATGTAAAACTATTTAGCCATGAAGAAGCCCTGTTGCCATGCAGCAGGGTTTTTTATTGTAATGCCTTCAGCAATTTTTATCTTTATTGAGTATGATACAAAAAGATTTTGCTGATAAAGTGGTGGAGATCGTCAAACAGGATGCTAATGTAATTGGTTTGGCTGTGGCCGGCTCATGGATAACAGATGAGATAGACGAATACTCCGATCTTGACATTATCCTTATCACCAAAAATAAGATTGCCGATGATAAAAAGAAGATGCTGGACTATGCCCGCAGCTTTGGTGATTTTATCTCCGGCTTTACCGGCGAACATGTGGGTGAAACAAGAGTGCTGATCTGTTTATACGATAACCCGCTGCTGCATGTTGATATAAAATTTTTGACACTGCCCGAGTTTTATGACCGTGTAGAAAACCCTGTCATACTATTCGAAAGAAATAACCAGCTGACAGACATTCTCAACAGCACAAAAGCAGAATGGCCGCAACCCGACTTTCAATGGATTGAAGACCGTATGTGGACATGGGTACATTATATTGCTACCAAAGTGGCCCGTGGAGAATATTTTGAATGTCTCGATGGCCTCGGTTATATAAGGGCCAAAGTGCTGGCGCCTTTACTGCAAATAAAAAGTAAAACAGCAGTAAGAGGTTTGCGGAAAGTAGAAAAGAAACTCAACCTGCCTGACCTGGAAGATCTGAAAATTACCGTGGCACAATACAGCAAAGCTTCTATTTTAAAAGCCCTTGATAACAGCATAAGTGTTTACCGGATGCTGAGAAGAAAATTATTTACTGACAAAGTGCAGTTACAGGCAAGGGCAGAGAAAAGGAGTATGGAGTATTTAAAAAAGATCAAAGGTGGTTAGCAGTGGTCTCTTACACAGTTTTATTTTGAAAATCAATTAAATTGTGGGAAGGAATTATTTAAAAAAACGCTTAACCCCATACTTGTAAATCAAAACAACTTACTATGACAAAGGGAAATAAAAAAGAGTTATCTCCCAAACAACAGGAAGATTTATTTAAAACACTGAAGGCTCGTTTTGAGAAGAACAAGAACCGTCATAAAAGTATTGAGTGGGCAAAAGTACAGGCAAGACTTGAAGCTGATCCGGGAAAACTATGGTCGCTCAGTGAAATGGAAAGTACCGGCGGTGAACCTGATGTTGTGGGCTATGATAAAAAGACAGGAGAATATATTTTTTACGATTGCGCAGCAGAAAGCCCCGCCGGCCGAAGAAGTTTTTGTTACGACCGGAAAGCACTGGAATCCCGGAAAGAACACAAACCAAAGAACAGTGCAGTTGATATGGCAATAGCCATGGGAATTGAATTGTTAACGGAAGAACAATACCGGGAGCTGCAACAATTGGGAAACTTCGACACCAAAACATCAAGCTGGATAAAAACACCGGCCGCCATCAGGGAACTCGGCGGTGCAGTCTTTTGTGATCGCCGCTATAACACAGTCTTCCTCTATCATAATGGGGCAGAATCATATTACGCTGCCAGGGGTTTCCGTGGTTCGCTGAGGGTTTGATGGGGCACGGAGCAACAACCTGAACATTACTGCCGCTGCTGCTTCGGCATATACTCATCCATATACTTGCTATAGGTCTTATTCCAGTCGTTCAGCATGGAAGACCGTTGTTTGTTCAGGTCAGCATTAACGGAATTGTATGTTTTCAAGGCGCTGTTAATATCATTTACCGCCTTATTGAAATTGTCAACATCCTGTTGTGTTCTTTTACCGGCCGGTTTGGCATCAAACTGTTTTTTCATTTTGTTGAAATCTTCTTCCTTTAGGAAATAATCGGTCATCGTACTGCCCTGCCCCGCTTCCGACCTGTAAAAGTTCAGTGCATTACGGCAGGCAGCGATCAGCGAAGCATCTCCCTTATAGCCTTTTAAATCTTTTAGTTTCTCCAGCCCTTCTTCGGCAAATTTTTTCAGGGAGTTGATGTTCTGCTCAATGCTAACCAGGTTCTTGTTGGTCAGGGCTTCCATCAGGTAAGCCTCTTGTTTGTAACACTTAAAGAAGATAAGATAGGCATCATTGCAATGGTCCATCACTTCGTTCACAATCTTTGACTTGGCTTCCAGTTCCGATTCGCCATCTATCAAATTGATATTGTTCTTTGCAGCAAACACTTTTTGCATTTCATGTTGTTTCTTCGAGGCCTCACCTAATTTTTCCTGCGCCTTCTCCTGTGCCAGCAGATAAGCCTCCATCGCATCATAGCTTTGCTCGGCAATTTCTTCCATATTCACAATTTTACCATAGTCTTCGTTAAAGACGATATAGAGTATTTTCAGGTAAGCCACTGTTGTATCTTTTAATGACTTATCTCCTTTCCATGGCGGCATGCTCATAATATTATACCTCGTCTCCGTAATGGCATTCACCACTTCGGCTCTTCTCTTTTCCACCTTCCTGGCACTTTTACCGTGCGACACAGCGCTGAGATAGAAAAGATACTTCGCTGCCAGGTCGGTGCTTTGTTTGTTGATGTAATCAAGGTATTGCACTGCCGTCTCATAGGTTTGCCCGGCCGGGCGGAAGGAAAAGCACAACACAAACAATGGAATGAAAAACAGTTTTCTCTTCATGGTCAGTTAGTTTTTGAAGCTTTCTGTAAATTAATTAAATCTGTCAAGACAAGGAACGCCTCCTGCAGGTAAATATCGTCGGCCAGGTTTTTCAGCCAGGCATCATTCATTTCTTTTGCATATTGGTTATTTGCCAGCAGCTGTTTATCGGGTCCGTGGTTCTCAACGGTAAATTGGCTGCCCGGCTTTCCCTCTCCTTTCATTGCCTTCATATCAAGTTCCTGCTGCTGCATCCATTT
This sequence comes from Chitinophagaceae bacterium, assembly GCA_044220915.1. GTDB lineage: Bacteria > Bacteroidota > Bacteroidia > Chitinophagales > Chitinophagaceae > JJ008. The sequence continues at coordinate 30,608 of JBGAQD010000022.1, read as the reverse complement.
TTCAAACAGTTCTGCTTTCAGCGGTATCGTTCTTGTTGTTGCCTGCCGCATTTTTTGCTGCTCCTCCACAATCCTTTTTATAACGAGAAAATCAGGATTGGCATTTATCCTCGCAACGCTTCGGCTTGATAATTCTTTTACCGGCAGGTAAGGCAGCGGTTTGTAATAATTATTCTTCTTTACAGTATCGGCAACCAGCGGAAATTTTTCAAACCGTTCACCGATCTCTAACCCATCAAATGCATCCGGCAATACCACATCCGGGGCCACGCCTTTTAATTGGGCGGTTTCACCATTCAACCTGTATAATTTTCCGATAGTGATCTTAATTATGTCTCCTTTTTCATTTCCTGTTATGGTTTTGCTTGTAATAGTATCCATCGGAAACATTACCTGCCCTGTTGCCTTTCCGTATGTATTACTGCCAACTATTGCCGCCCGGTGATAATCCTGTAATGCTGCTGCCAGCATTTCCGAAGCAGAAGCACTCTGTCCGTTCACCATCAATGTTAATGGCCCGTCATAAATAGTTCCCCGGTTGGGGTCTTTTAATGTTACCAGTTTCCCTGTTTTATCTTTTTCTGCCGCCAGCGGCCCTTCGTCTATAAAAATGCCGATCATATCCAGTGCTTCTCCAATAGAGCCGCCACCGTTATACCGCACATCTAATATCAACCCTTCAATATTTTCTCTTTTCAGTTTTAGTATTTCTTTCGCCACATCGTTGGCACAGCTGGAGCCTTTTTCATTTTCCCATTCAGTATAAAAACCGGGCAGTAATATATAGCCGATCTTTTTCTCCCCCTTTAGCAAAAAGCTCTTTACAATATTCTCTTCATTCTCCGATTTTTCTTTTCGCAAAAACACCATACTTACTGTTCCATCTGCTTTTCGAAAACGAAAGAGCAGTTTATCATGAATGGACTGGTCAAGTACCTCATATACTTCTTCCAGTGTGGCGCCTGTCATATCCTGCACTTCCTTTCCTTCCCAATGCAGGCTGAGCAGCTCGTCTCCGTTATTTATTTCACCCGATTTCCAGGCAGCACCGCCCGGAGAAAGTTTATCGACTACAATTTTTCCGCTTTCATCTTCTTCAAATACAATCCCGAAAAAATAAGCTTCTGTACTCAGCTCTGCCTGGAATTCCTCTTTCCCTTCGGGTGAAAAATAATTGGTATGCGGATCAAAGCAGGTTGCTACGGCGTTCAGGTATAATTCAGTGATCAGTGCAGAATAGCCGGCAGGATAATCAATAATTCTTTTCAGTGCTTTCAGTTCTGTCTTTTTTATTCTTTCCCGAACGGCTGGCTCCAGGGCACTCAGCCCTGCTTTGAATGTCATCTTCTTCGCACTGTCTGCATATACAGCATCATAAACATCGTTCATCACCATATACTTCAGGTATCTTGACCAGCGGCTGGTCAATGCGGATAAATCTGCCGCAAAAATGAATACATCGCTTTTTCTTGATTGACTAAGTGTTTCGGCTGCCAAAAAATCAAACGGCTTTTGCGTTATCTTATTAATAATAGAGTCTGCTCTCATTACTGCATTCTTATAAAGCCGGGAAAACTGGTCCAGGAAAACCCAACCCCTTCCCTGCAGCTCATCATCCAGTGTATTGCTGAAAGCTGATAACAGTTTATATTCAGCATCAGTAAACAATAATCGCCGGGGATCTGCTGCTTCCAGCACTGCTTTAAAAACGGACACAGAGAAGCTGTCATCCACCGGTCGTGGTGCATAATGTTTTGTCTCCACCATTCTTTTGAGCACAATAGCTTTTTGCTGCACAGCTGGCAGCTGGGCATATATAGTTATAACAGGGAAAAATAAAATAATGGCCGCCGCCATTGCAGATCTTTTCATGGTGTTAATGGCTATGGTATTAACTGTAAACTAATTAAAGTAGCAGAAAAAGGAAAGATTTTTTAAATAAAGAACGGCGGTTACTATTTTCCCCGCCACAAACGAAATCAATTTTGCATAGCTTTGAAAATCTTTCTACTACCACTTCAATGAATTCAATCCTCATCATAGACGACGAAGAAAAACTTCGGTTGCTTTTAAAAAGGATCATTTCCCTCGAGGGTTTTACGGTGCTGGAAGCTAATAATATTGTGTCGGCACAGAAAGTACTGGAAAAAGAACCTGTTGATGTAGTTCTTTGTGATGTAAAACTACCTGACGGTAACGGGGTTGATTTCGTCAGGACCATCCGGCAATCCTATCCCCTGCTGGAAATCATCTTACTAACTGCTTTCGGTAATGTACCCGATGGGGTACAGGCTATGCGGAATGGAGCCTTTGATTATATTATGAAAGGGGATGATAATGATAAGATCATCCCACTTCTGAACAGGGCCCTGGATAAGGTGCAGCTGGCTAAGAAGGTAGAGCAGTTGCAAAAACAGGTGGGTGAAAAATATTCTTTCGATACAATAATCGGCGGATCGCCCCTGATACAACAAGCGGTTGAATTAGCAAAAAAAGTTGCCGCAACCGATACAACGGTTTTATTGCTTGGTGAAACAGGGACAGGAAAGGAGATCTTTGCGCAGGCTATTCATCACAACAGCAGTCGTGGCAATAAATCATTTGTAGCCGTCAACTGCAGCTCTTTCAGCAAAGAACTGCTGGAAAGCGAATTGTTCGGCCACAAAGCCGGCGCCTTTACCGGTGCAGTAAAAGATAAAAAAGGGTTGTTTGAAGAAGCAAATGGCGGCACCATTTTTTTAGATGAAATAGGGGAAATGCCAGCTGAGTTGCAGGCAAGGTTATTACGGGTATTAGAGACCGGCGAGTTCATTAAAGTTGGTGACACCAAAACACTGAAAGTAAATGTCCGCACCATCGCTGCCACCAACCGTGATTTACAAAAAGAAATTGAAACGGGGCATTTCCGTTCTGATTTGTTTTACCGTTTGTCTGTTTTTCAAATTTCACTGCCATCATTACAACAACGGGCAAAAGATATTCCGGCTTTAGCTAAACATTTTGTTGCCGTGTTTGCAGCAAAAACAAATAAGCCGGTTCCGGTTTTACAAAAAGAGTATCTGGAGGCATTACAACAATACGGCTGGCCCGGTAATATCCGGGAACTAAAGAATGTTATTGAGCGGAGTGTGATACTGGAAAATGGAAATGAACTTACTACCAGCACATTACCCTTTAATATGCAGCATGCCGCTGATGCTAAGTCTTCTTCTTTTGAACTGGCCGTAGTTGAAAAGCAGCACATTCAAAAAGTATTGCAGCATACCAACGGCAATAAAACAGAAACAGCGAGGTTGCTGGGAATAGGGCTTACGACACTATACAGGAAGATTGAAGAGTACCATCTACAATAACACTCTTTCATTTTGAAAACCCACCCTTTCAAAACGGAAGGGTTTTTTGTTTGTACAATCCCCATTACTAATTCCTGATCACTCCCAATCCCTTATCCCTGCTGGGTTTCATCAACCCATAGGCAAGTTTAACAGTTCAGGCACACCCTTTGGCATATGCCTTCAAAAATATACATATGAAAAAAGATCCTTTGCAGGGACTTGGTAAAAAATTAAACCTCCATATCATCATCCCGATTATTTATTTCGGAGGCATGTTGGTGGCACTGTTAATCAAGTCATTGCATTAGCTGTTGGATGTGCATGAGCACAATCACTGAAGCCGTGAATTACCGTCATTGAAATTGGTCTGGTAATAAAGTAATATTTGACAACAAATTTTTTGTTCCGATAAAATAAATAAAATGCTAACAATTATTCTAATCGCAGCCGGGCTTATTTGCTTCTGGCTTTTTTTTAAATCCATTGACTGGTTCGAAAAAATTTAACCGTTATGATGACTGTATTATTTGTTCTGTCAATTTTCGTATTCGGGTATCTCGTTTACGTTTTAATTAAACCTGAAAAATTCTGACTATTATGAACAGCGAAATTCTGGGTGTAGTAATAACCTTTCTTATCACCGTGCTGCTGGCTTACCCGTTGGGTAAGTACATTGCTAAAGTGTTTAAGGGAGAACGGACCCTCACCGACTTTATGAATCCTGTTGAACGTTTTTTCTTCAGGATTTGCGGCATTAATCCACATGAGACTATGAACTGGAAACAGTTCCTCAAGGCTATGCTCACTATTAATATGCTATGGCTGGTCTATGCGTTCTTCTTACTGATTTTTCAGCATAAACTTCCGCTGAACCCTGATGGCAACCCCGGTCAGACACCCGACCTGGCATTTAATACTGCTATTAGTTTTCTGGTGAACTGTAACCTGCAGCACTATTCCGGTGAATCAGGATTGACCTATTTCACCCAGTTATTCGTCATTACATTTTTACAGTTTGTAAGTGCTGCCACAGGTATAGCTGCATTAGTTGCTGTATTTAATGGCTTAAAAGAAAAAACCACACAGAACCTCGGTAACTTCTGGGCCATTTTTACAAAATCTATTACAAGGATTTTATTACCCCTCTGTATTATAGTTGCTATTTTCCTTGCTTTTAATGGCAGCCCGACAAGTTATGATGGAAAAGACAGCATTGTGACCTTACAAGGCGATAGTGTACAGGTATCAAGAGGTCCTGCAGCAGGAATGATTGCCATCAAACACCTCGGTACTAATGGTGGCGGATGGTTCGGAGCCAACTCAACACACCCGTTGGAAAATCCTAATTATTTTACCAATATGCTGGAACTGGTTGTCCAGGTATTGATTCCTGTTGCAATGATTTTTGCATTAGGTTTTTATATCAACCGCAGAAAATTGGCTAAAGTAATTTTTGGAGTAATGACCATTGGATTATTATGCTTACTCATCCCAACCATCATATCAGAGATAAATGGCAGTCCCGCTATTGAAAAATTAGGAGTACTGCAATCCACCGGGGCGATGGAAGGAAAAGAAGTGAGGTTTGGACCGGCAGCTTCCGGTTATTGGAGTATTGTCACTACAATTATTTCAACCGGATCTGTTAACTCAATGCATGATAGCTCAATGCCTATGTCGGGCATGATGCAATTACTTGCCATGATGATCAATGCATTTTATGGTGGTTGTGGGGTAGGTATATTGAATTACCTGATCTACCTCATCATTGCTGTATTTATATCCGGTCTGATGGTGGGACGTACTCCGGAATTTATGGGTCATAAAGTGGAAGCCAGGGAAGTGAAGATCGCTTCGTTGGTTATGCTGCTGTCTGCATTTCTTGTTAAAGCATTTACGGCATTAGCTGCATATATGGTGGCGCATCACCCCGATATTGCCTGGCAGGTAAAGCCATCTGGATGGCTCAACAATCCATCCTATCATGGTTTTTCGGAGATGCTCTACGAATACACTTCGGCTAACGCCAATAACGGAAGCGGTTTTGAAGGATTGGGTGATAATAATATTTTCTGGAACGTAACTACCGGTATTGTTTTGATACTGGCAAGGTTTCTTCCTATCATCGGCCCGGTAGCCATCATTGGTTTATTGGCAAAGAAAAAATATGTTCCCGAATCACCCGGCACTTTAAGAACTGATTCCTGGACTTTCGGCATGATGACGTTTGCGGTGATCATAGTTTTTAACGCCCTGTCATTTTTCCCGGCATTGGCATTAGGACCGATAGCTGAATATTTTTCACTGTATTAATTATAACAGACCATGACAAAGAATAAACGTTCTATAAGATTATTTGAACCGGCATTGGTTGGCACCGCCATTAAACAATCATTTGTAAAACTGAGCCCCCGGTTAATGGTAAAGAACCCGGTGATGTTTACGGTAGAGATCGGCACTGCCGTTATGCTGGCTGTTACATTATATCAACTCTTTACCGGTGATCATTCACAAGGTGCATTATGGTATAACATAACCATCTTCGTCATTCTTTTACTCACTGTGCTGTTTGCCAATTTTGCTGAAGCATTGGCAGAAGCAAGGGGAAAAGCACAGGCAGAAAGTTTAAGAAAGACCAGGCAAGATACACCAGCGAAGAAAGTATTCACCGTTGGTGATATGTATGTGAACGAGGTGAAGGTTGTTCCTTCTTCGCTGTTAATAAAAGGAGATTTTTTTATCTGCGAAGCCGGTGATGTTATACCAATGGATGGCGAGATCGTGGAAGGCATAGCAACTATTGATGAATCGGCTATTACCGGTGAATCAGCTCCGGTTATCCGGGAGGCCGGTGGTGACAAATCATCTGTAACAGGCGGTACCAAAGTATTGAGCGATAAAATAAAAGTAAAAGTTACTACAGAACCGGGTGAATCATTCCTTGACAAAATGATTGCCCTGGTAGAAGGCGCATCAAGGCAAAAGACACCAAATGAAATTGCATTAACAATATTACTGGCAGCATTTACACTCATTTTTATTATTGTGTGTGTAACGCTGAAACCTTTTGCGGATTATGCCAATACACCCATCACCATTGCAGCATTCATTTCCTTGTTTGTTTGCCTGATACCAACCACAATTGGTGGTTTATTATCCGCCATCGGTATTGCTGGTATGGACAGGGCTTTAAGGGCAAACGTAATTGCCAAAAGTGGTAAAGCTGTAGAAACCGCAGGTGATATTGATGTATTATTATTAGATAAAACAGGAACTATTACTATTGGTAACAGAAAGGCAACCAATTTCTGGCCTGCTGACGGTATTGAGATGACTGATTTTATAAGCAATTGTGTATTTGCTTCGCTGGCTGATCAAACTCCCGAAGGAAAATCGATCGTTGAGTTGGCGGGAGAAAAAAACATCCACGTAAAACAGCTGCCGGCTGATACCAGGATGATAGAGTTTACAGCTGAAACAAGAAGCAGTGGCGTTGATCTGCCTGATGGAATGAAAATAAGAAAAGGTGCTTTTGATGCCATTAAAAAAATAGCATATAATAACGGTAACCCATTTCCAAAAGAAACAGAAGCAAGAGTAAACCAGATTGCATCGAACGGCGGAACCCCATTAGTGGTGTCTGTTAACAATGTGGTACAGGGAGTGATTGAATTACAGGATATCATCAAACCCGGCATACAGGAACGTTTTGAAAGGCTTCGTAAAATGGGGGTAAAAACCGTAATGGTAACCGGCGATAATCCTTTAACAGCAAAATATATTGCGGAGAAAGCCGGTGTTGATGATTTTATTGCTGAAGCCAAACCGGAAGATAAGATGAACTATATCCGTAAAGAACAGCAAAGCGGAAAACTGGTGGCTATGATGGGCGATGGCACTAATGATGCGCCAGCTTTAGCACAGGCAGATGTTGGTGTGGCTATGAATAGCGGTACCCAGGCTGCCAAGGAAGCCGGTAATATGGTGGATCTTGATAATGATCCTACCAAGCTGATTGAAGTAGTGGAAATAGGCAAGCAGTTATTGATAACAAGAGGAACACTCACCACATTCTCCATTGCGAATGATGTGGCCAAGTATTTTGCCATCGTTCCGGCTTTGTTCATCACCTCTATTCCGGCATTGCAGGCTTTGAATATTATGGGATTGAAAAGTCCTGAATCTGCAATCTTATCAGCGATCATTTTCAATGCCATTATCATTCCATTGCTGATACCGCTTGCATTAAAAGGAGTAAAATACAGGCCTATAGGTGCCAGTGCATTGTTAAGAAGAAACCTGCTGATATATGGATTAGGTGGTGTTGTTCTTCCCTTCATCGGAATCAAACTGATTGACATGGCCATTGGTTTATTTATGTAATTGATTAAAAAAATTGAAATGAAAAAGAATCTTTTAATATCATTAAAACTCACCCTTATAATGATTGTTTTGTGTGCAGTATTATATCCCCTGCTGATAGCAGGAATTGGCAAGGCAACACCAGGTGGAGGAAAAGGTGAAACTGTTTCTGTAAACGGCAGAGTCGTGGGCTATGAAAAAATTGGTCAAAAATTTACTGATGACAAATATTTCTGGGGCCGGCCTTCTGCTGTAGATTATAATGCGGCCGGTTCGGCTGGTAGTAATAAGGGACCGTCTAATCCTGATTACTTACAAATTGTAAAAGACAGGATTGATAGTTTTTTAGTGCACAATCCCGGGGTAAAGAAAGAAGAAATACCTGCCGAAATGGTGACTGCATCCGGTAGCGGACTTGACCCGGATATTTCTCCTGCGGGAGCATATATACAGGTAAAACGTATTGCTGCTATTCGGAATTTACCAGAAGAAAAAATAAAAGCATTGGTGGAAGAGCATACTCAAAAACCATTGGCGGGCATGTTTGGCCCTTCAAAAGTGAATGTATTGAAACTGAATGTTGCATTAGACAATTTAAAATAAAAGACTAATTAAAAATTGAATGAAGATGAAAAAGATTTTATTTGGAACAGCCTTATTGATGAGTGCACAATTAATGGCTCAGGACTCAACAGGCTCACTCACTATCAGTGGTTATGCGGAAGCTTATTACCAATATGATTTTAATAAACCGGCTGATAATAACCGCCCCGGTTTTATTTACAGTCATAACCGGCATAATGAGTTTAACCTGAACATCGGGTTTATAAAGGCAAACTATACAGCAGAAAGAGTGAGAGCTAATCTGGCTCTTGCAGCAGGCACTTATATGAATGCCAATTATTCTGCTGAGCCCGGTGTACTGAAGAATATTTTAGAAGCCAATGCCGGAGTGAAGATCAGCAAGAAGAAAAACCTGTGGATCGATGCCGGCATCATGCCTTCGCATATTGGTTTTGAAAGTGCCGTTTCAAAAGACTGCTGGAACCTGACAAGAAGTATCCTTGCTGAAAATTCACCTTACTTTGAGGCCGGAGCTAAGATATCATACACCACAGACGATGGTAAATGGTTTTTAAGCGGTATGGCATTAAATGGCTGGCAGCGTATTACCAGAGTAAGCGGCAATTCATTGATGAGCTGGGGCACACAGATACAATTTAAACCGTCTGGTAAAGTGTTACTAAACTATAGCACTTTTATCGGCACAGACAAACCTGACAGTGTAAGGCTTTCCCGGTTCTTTCATAATATATATGGTATATTCAATGTCACTGACAAGTTTGGTGTAACGGCAGGATTTGATATTGGCACAGAAGAAAAATTTCCCGGCAGTGATGATAAAAACACCTGGTACACACCTGTACTGATTCTCAAATATGCCTTTAACAATAAATGGGCTATTGCCGGAAGAGTAGAACACTATAATGATAAGAACGGGGTTATTATCGCTACCGGTTCACCCAATGGCTTCCAGACAACCGGTTATTCATTTAATATTGACCACAGTCCCGCCAAAAATGTGCTGGTAAGACTGGAGGCAAGAAACCTGAGCAGTAAAGATGATATTTTTAATACACCAAACACTATCACCAATAATAATACATTTATTACATCATCAATAGCTGTTTCATTTTAATGGGAGAATTGGAAGCAAATAAATGGTTAGCCAAAATTCAGGCTCCTAAAAAAGGAAAGCTGAAAATTTACATTGGCATGAGTGCCGGTGTGGGTAAAACCTATCGTATGTTGCAGGAAGCTCATACCCTGCTTCGCAATGGTGTGAATGTAAAAGTGGGTTATGTAGAAACGCATAATCGCAAAGAAACCCAGGACCTGGTAGAAGGTCTGCCTGTAATTCCAAGAAGACAGGTTTTTTATAAAGGCAAACAACTGGATGAACTGGATGTTCAGGCCATCCTGTTATTGCAACCCGATGTGGTGATTGTTGATGAGCTGGCTCACACCAATATTCCCGGCAGTAAAAATGAAAAAAGGTGGCAAGACGTTCTCGACATCCTGGAACAAGGCATTGATGTTATTTCTGCCATCAACATTCAACACATCGAGAGTATTAATGAAGATGTAAAAGAAATAACCGGCGTAGATGTAACAGAAAGAGTACCGGATAAATTATTGCAACTGGCCGATGAAGTGGTGAACATTGATTTAACAGCAGATGAACTGATAACAAGGTTAAAAGAAGGAAAGATATACGATCATAGCAAAGTGCAGCAGGCTTTACAAAATTTCTTCAAGCCGGAAAAGATCTTGCAGTTGCGGGAGCTGGCGTTGAAAGAAGTAGCAGGACAGGTGGAACGTAAAGTGGATTATGAGGTAACGGGCAAAGAAAAATCCTGGCGGCATGAACATTTCCTGGCTTGCATCTCCTCCAGCCATGAGGCAGCGCAAAATATTATCCGCAAAACAGCACGGCTTGCCTCGTATTACAACAGTAAATGGTATGTGCTATATGTGCAGACGCCAAAAGAATCTATGGAGAAGATTCCACTGGCAGCGCAACGGTATTTGATCAATAACTTTAAGAATGCCACTGAACTGGGAGGCGAAGTGATACAGTTGAAGGAAAGCAATGTTGCCAAAGCTATTATGCAGGTGGTGGAAGAAAAGGAAATAACCACGGTTTGCATCGGCAAACCTCACTTAAATTTGTTCCAGGTTATCCTTCGCACCAATGTCTTTAACCAGTTACTAAAAACACTTTCCAAAAATGAAGTTGACTTAATTATACTATCCTGATGGCTGTTAAACTAAAAACAAAAGTTGCCCTTGGTGGTCTCTTTCTTTTCGCCCTGCTTATTTTAGTAGGGGCGGTCAGCTTCTTTTATTTCAACCGCCTCACAGAAGACTCAAAAGAAATAGTAAAGGATAACTATGAAACCCTGAACTATTCCCGTGACATGCTGAAAGAACTGGATGCTATTGGCAGTAAAGACAGCACAACAGCATTTAATGTTTTTGAAAAGAACCTGCAGTTGCAGGAAGATAATATTACCGAGCCCGGGGAAAAAGAAATGACTGAATCGTTGCGGAAAAAATTTAACCGGCTAAAAAAAGAGGGAGTGATTGATTCGCTTCCTTTATTAATCCGCAAAGATATCAGCGGCATCATGCAGGTAAATCTTCAGGCTATTGATAATAAGAACCAGGCTGTTCAGGCCTCCGCTCAACGAGCCAAAACAATCATTACTATCTGCCTCACCGTTTGTTTACTGCTCGGCTTTACTTTTTTATTCAACTTTCCTTCGCTGGTGGCTTCGCCTATTGCGTCCTTAACAGAGGGTATTAAAGCCATTGCCAATAAAAATTATGGTCAACGAATACACCTGAACCGGAAAGATGAATTCGGAGATCTTGCCAATGCCTTTAACAGTATGGCTGAGAAACTGGATGAATATGAACATAGCAATCTTTCAAAAATCATGTTTGAAAAGCAACGGGCTGAAGCAGTCATCAACTCCCTCAAAGATGCCAGTATTGGTATAGATAATAAAGGAGTTGTTCTTTTTGCAAACCAGCAGGCTTTGCAATTACTCAACCTGAAGGAATCCGACATTATCAGTCTGCCGCAGGAAAAAGTACAGCAAAGAAATGACCTGTTTCGTTTTCTCATTAATGAGCAGAATAATATTCCTTTCAAGATTGTGGTGGAGGGAAAAGAAAATTATTTTACCAAAGAAGCGGTCGAGCTGAATCATGGAGACCAGAAGGCGGGCCATGTAATTGTATTGAAAAATATCACCCCGTTTAAAGAGCTGGATGTGGCCAAAACAAATTTTATCGCCACTATCTCTCATGAATTAAAAACACCATTGGCTTCTTCTGACTTCAGTTTGAAATTACTGGAGGATGAAAGAGTTGGCACCCTTACTTCTGAACAAAAAGAATTGGTCCAAAGCCTTAAAGATGATAATAAACGATTGCTCCGCATCCTCAGCGAATTGCTTGATCTGTCGCAGGTGGAAAGTGGAAAGATACAACTGACTTTACAAGCTGTGCAGCCGTGGGGATTAGTAGATAAAGCCATCAGTTCTTTGCAAAACGCAGCAAAGCAAAAAAACATCAGCATTCAGAAAAAAATAACCGAGAATATACCAGCTGTAAAAGCAGACACGGATAAAACGACCTGGGTATTAAATAATTTTCTCACTAATGCTATTCGCTATTCAAATAACGATGCTGAAGTAATCATCAGTGTTCAGCAGCAGGGAAACAAAGTACAATTCTCCGTACAGGATTTCGGCAAAGGAATAGAGCCGCAATACCAGGATAAAATTTTCGACCGCTATTTCCAGGTGCCGGGCACCAAAGAGGGTACTGGTCTCGGTCTCGCCATCTGCAAAGAATTTATAGAAGCCCAGGAAGGGAAAATCTGGGTGGAAAGTATATTTGGAAAAGGAACAAAGTTTGGCTTTGAGTTGCCAGCAGTGTAAAAACTTAACGGCTACCTCGTTATGATTCTCATTCCGCCACCACTGCCGGCATTGTTCAACCCCGTCTTACTCAGGCTATAGGTAAAGCTCAGCAGAAAAAACTGGCGCAGTGTAAGCACCTTTGAATCTTCGATATAATTATTGTTGGTATTGCGGCTGATGCCCACATTCTTATTCAGCAGGTCTCTTGCACTTAGCTTCAGCTCACCCCGGTTGAACTTCAGCATCTGCTTGCTGATGCTGGCATTCCATAAAGGCACTTTAGTATTGAACCCTGCGGCCCGCTGACTGTTGATGGTGTACATAAAATCAGTTGCAAAAAAGAAGCCCTTGGGCATCTCCCAATCCAATGATGCGTTATACTCCTGAGAAAGGTAGTTAGTGTTCAATGCAGATTGCAGAGAGTATTTCGTCTTGTTATAATTGAACCCTGCTCCCACCCCAACGTTTAGTTTCTCTGTTGGGTTCATATCCAGCCTTAGTTCCGGACCAACAGAGAATGTTCTAATATCATTACCAACTGTGTTGATGAATTGTTTTGTTTTGAATACACCGGTGTTGCTGCTTACTTCCACAGTTCCCTTCAGAAAACGTACCGGCATACTGTAACTGATACTGCTGTTGATATTATATACCCCGTTCACATTCACCGGCTTCGTTCTTTTTACCCCAAGGCTATTAATACTGTCATAGTTTACGATCTTATTCTGTGTAGCCTGTGCTGTCAGAAACATGAAGAGGTTCTTATTCTTGTACGGGCTTACAAGGGTCAGGTGCACCTGTGCAGTGTGGTTGAATTCCTGTTTCAAATCAGGGTTCCCCTCTCTTATGTTCAGGGAATTACTATTATCCGGCACTGGTTGTAACTGCGACATACCTGGCTGGTTAGTGCTGGTGTTATATGACAATGAAAAACTCTTGAACCGGGTAAAGTTGTACTGAAACCGTGCATTCGGCAGAATATTCCTGAATGTTTTACTGATCAACGAATCCTTAACACCGGTGGTGATCTTTCCTTCCAACTCAGCCTGTTGCCAATTGGCACCGACAGCATAGCTGTATTTTTTCTTCTGTGTCCGTATACGAATACCGGCATTGATGTACCCGTAAGTATTTTCAAAGTCATTACTCAGAGTGTTATTTAACTGGTCATATTTTCCATTTAGTTTATTATAATCATGGGTTAGTTTCTCTGAAGTGCTTTTCGTGTTGCTCTTGCTCACACTAAACTCCAGCAATGATCTTTTCCAAACAGGTTCTGTGTAAACAGCCCTGGCATTATAACCCTTCAGATCACCTTTGGTAGTACTTTGCTGGTTAAGCGTATCTCTTTTCAGCAAAGAACCATTCGGGTAATAAAAACTATTAATGGACGAAAGGCTGCCATCACCATCGCTTTCATTCAGGCTTGTCTGTAACGACAGGGAAAATGTTCTTCCCTTGCGGGCAAACTTTTTTCGCCAGGTTATGTCATTACGAAAGTTATATCCTTTCGTTGAAGAAGTATTATTACTGAATCCTTCATTGGTCAGCACTTTGTCTTCTGACAAGGTTTGATAATCTGTTTGTGACCGGTTATTTGTCGTCTGATAACTGAAGGAAGGTGTGATGCGGATTGAATTCATCGAATCAACCTGGTATAGCGTATTCAGATTAAACCGGTGGCTATTATTCAGGTTATCAGCAAATGAGTTCTGGTTATAGAAATAAGAGGAGTCAGGCAGAAAATACTGCCGCTGAATATGACTTTCCTGGTTGGGGTTATACCGGTTATAGAAGTAGTTACTCTGAAAATCCAGCTTACTGCCAATGATATTATTATAGTTCAATCCACCACCCCATGCTGTATTGATGCCATTATTGCGACCTCCCCCATTAATACCCATAGCAGCTGCATCCTCTCCCGAAATATTGATATTAATATTACCGCCACCGCCTCTTTGCATCCTCGCCAGTTCACCGGAGAAATTGAGAATATCCATAAAAGAAAATCCTTCAGCATTAGTATTGTTTCCCATTCCTATGGCAGAGAATTGTCTTGCCCCTTTAAATGAATTAACATTGAACTTCCCTTCGTATCGTTCTTTGTTTCCCACACCGGCATTTATCTTTCCAAACATTCCTTTTTTCTTATCCTTTTTCAGTTTCAGGTTAATGGTCTTTTCATAATTGCCATCCTCAAAGCCGGTTAGCGTTGCCTGGTCGCTTTGTTTATCATACACCTGCACTTTATCAACAGCATCGGCAGGCAGGTTTTTTGTAGCGACCTTCGGGTCGTTGCCAAAAAATTCTTTTCCATCCACCAGCACACGGTTCACTTTTTCACCCTGCGCTTTAATGGTACCATCTTTCTCGACTTTTACTCCGGGTAGTTTTTTTAATAACTGCTCAACTGAAGCATTGGGTTGTACTTTGAAAGATCCTGCATTATACTGTATCGTATCATTGATTAATGTAACCGGTGGTGCTTCGGCAGCCAGCACCACTTCTTCCAGTACTTTGGCTTTATCATTCATAATCAGGTTTCCCAATTCCGCCGTTTTGTTGGCCTCTGTAATACTGAAAAACTTATTGCTGTTATGATAACTGACATGGGTAATCATCAGCCGGTAGTCTCCATTGGCTAATCCTTTCAACTCAAACCGGCCGTCGCTTCCTGTCATGGTAAAAGTGACAAGGGAAGAGTCTTTTCGCTCCAATACTGTAACCGTAGCAGCCGCAACAGGCTGCTTACTGATGGTATCAAAAGCAACACCATTTACAGAACCGTTTTTTTGCGCCAACAATGTCGTGGTTAAACAAGCCAGTAATAACAGTAGGAAAATTTTTCTCATAGCTGATTTATTTCTGCTACGAAAATATTCTTAGCTGCCAGCAATGTGGGTTAAAAGGGCTTTGTTTAATGTTAATCAAGGTTAATGTTTAGGCCCAGGGTAACAGCAAACACCTCCATTCCATAAGATTAACTAGTCTTCAATGGTCTTTCCCCTTTCATCGTCCTCTCTTTCCCTATCATACACAAGTACTTTCACTTTCCATTCCATCGGGGCATGGTACTGCATTGATATTTCAACTTTGAGTTTTTTAACTGACTCGTTAGAGGGTTCAAAAGAAAAAAGCACACTGGTGAATTTCTTTGTTTCTTCCGGCGTCTCAAACTTTCCTTTGAGGTGAAAATTCTTTGTGTTGCCGATATCAACTGAAAGATTATTGAGCTGGTTATACAGTGCTTTGAATTTTTGTTTTGCTTTTTCAAAACTTTCAGTGGTTAGCATTAATGCTTCCCAGCTGCATATTTCTTTTTTAGCAGAGTACCGGGTAATGATGGCTTGCTCTGCACCGTTCACATTAAAATTGCACTGGTAGTCTGTTGATTGTGTGTTTTCACTCACCACCTCTCCCATCAGGTTAATAAAGCGATTGGGATAGTCTTCAATTACTTTCTTGACATCGTTACCAATACCATTGATGGCAGGTAATCTTAGCTGGCCGTTGGATGGGTGGAAAAGAAGGGTACAAATAGTAATCAGCACAAGTGATTTTACGGATTTTGTCATCAGAGTTGGATTTAACTGGTTAGTAACAGAACTCAATATTATTAATTTTTACTTTTATTATATACTTTTAATTGCTACTTATTCGTTAACCCTTAGTAAAATACCCAATATGAAAAACAGGAATCTCACTCATTCACACCAGGCAGCAAAGATTTACCGCCATTATTACAAATCGAAGGTCAACCCGTTCAGGTTGCTAAAATCTGTCTTATCGGTTTTTATTACGGGCAATGCTGCAGTGGCCAATACTCATTATAGAAAACACCGGTAGGTGATGTACAATTGCCTCAAGTCTTACTAACCCTCAGTATACTGCTGTGCATAAACTGCACAGTCTATGGAAGTAAAACGTCCTTCAATATTGAAGGACGTTTTTTATTTATGTCAAAGTATAGCCAGATCAATACATTCTCACATCCCGCATATTTCTTTCCATGAAACGGGGCATACCGGGTTGCTGATTATTGGTCTTTCCGCCCATTTTATTCAGGTTAAAGAGGAAACTCACCATGAAATAGCGTCTCAGCACCATGCTTTGTACGTCTTCAATATAGTTGTCGCCATTGTTACGGGTAATGCTCTGGTTCTGGTTCAGGATATCATTCACAGAGAATTTCAATTCCCCATTTTTCTTTTTAAACAATTGCTTACTCATGCTTGCATTCCATAAGGGGATGCTTTGGTTAAATCCGTCTGCACGACCAGAGTTTACATAGTAATCAATATCTGTAGACAGGATGATGCCGGGTTTTTTAAATGTATAGGCAACATCGGCAGAATAAGTTTGGGAAAGATAGCTTTCATTCAAAGCCGTATTTACTGAATATTTGATATTATAATACGACAGGCTTGCATTAGCCGACAAGTCCCATTTTTCTTTCAGGCTGAAGTTGGCACCAGCCCGTTGCGTCAGCGTCCAGGTGTTCCCTACGTTCTTTTGTTTGTATAATAAGCTTACATCCCGGTTGAATAAAGCCATAGTTGTAAAGTTGAGGCTTGAGCCTTTCAGCTTTGGGTTTTTAAATGGCAACCCAATTGTAAAAAAGGAAGTCGTTGTAAAAGCTCCGTCAAGGTTCACCGGCTTGGTAAGCTGCACAGCTTTATTCAATGTATCAATACTGTTAACAATCTTGTTTTTGGTAGTACTAAAACTGATATTAGCAGCCAGGAATTTAAAAGTAAGGATGTTGAAAGTGTTATATCCCAGGTTAAAGTTGTGGCTGAACTCCTGGTTCAATGCCGGGTTACCGGTTTTTACATTCAGCGGGTTGGTAAAGTCGAGCACATCCTGCAGCTGTGTAACTGTTGGCTGGTTGGTTCTTCCGCGGTAGCTGATGCGAAGACCTTTGCTTCGGCTCGGTGTCCAGTTAAAATTTGCAGTCGGGAAAAAGTTTGTGTAGCTCTGACGGGTAATACTGTCTTTGCCGGTTAAAGCCCTGAAGCTTTCACTCGTTAGTGTTGCTCTTTGCACACTAACCCCTAACTGGTAATTGTATTTTTTCTCTTGCACCCGGAAGTTGGCACCAAAGCGATTCGCCACAAAACTATTTTCAAAACTGTTAGTTAATTGCTGGTTAACAATATCATATTTTCCGGTTATTGAATTATAATTGAATACTTTTTTATCAGAAGTGCTGTTATTATCCGTGTGGGCATAATTCAGCTCAAAGATCTTATTATTTCCGATCGGTTCAGTATATGAAACACTTAGTGTGTTATTATTGGTGCCTGTTTCCTGCAGGTTCTGCTGATTTTGATTGCTGCTTCCCTGTGCTGATCCATCAGGTTTATAGAAGGTAATAGGAGAAATATTATAGCCTTCGCTTTCACTGGTACCATAAGTGTTTGTAAAGCCTAATGTGATCGTTCTTCCTGTACGGCGGAATTTTTTACGGAACAACAGGTTATTACCCAAATTCAAACCATCCCTTTCGTTGGTATAATTTGTTTTACTGTACAAAGCCAGGTATTGTTGCAACGGTGTTTTTGAAATAGTAGTTGAGCTGTCTTCGCTCATGTTTTCAGAATGCTGTAATGTAAGGCTGGGTGTATATAAGATAGAATGCATGGAATCTATCTGGTATTCAACTCTTACATTAAACCGGTGATTTTGGTTTTTACTGGTAGAATAAGAATTTTTTGTCAGGTACGATATTGAATCATTCGGAAAGAAAGTCTGCCGATAAGTGCTTTGCTGCTGTTCATTGTTCGAGTTTGACAGAAAGTAGCTGCCGCTTATTTTTAGTTTTGTTCCGATCTCATTATTGAAGTTAAGCCCGGCAGATAATGATTTGGTAATACCTGTTGCCGAAGAGCCGCCGCCAAACATGCTGCTGCCACCACCACGGGTACTCATCATTTGCATACCACCACCGCCCATACCACCGCCGCCAAATCCGCCACCACCGGAGTTGCCACCACTCATTGCACTAAAACCTCCCATTGAGCTGATGATATCAGAAAAAGAAAATCCTTGTTTATTTATATTATTGGCGTTAAAAAGAAATGATAGCCGCTGGTTGCCATTGAATTTGTTGAAGCTTATGTTTCCTTCGTAACGGCCGCCATCACCATAACCGCCGGCTGCCAGAGCCCTTCCGAAGATTCCTTTGTTCTTGTCCTTTTTCAGTTTAATGTTAACAGCCTTTGTTTTGCTGCCATCATCCACTTTGGTGAATTTGGCCTGCTCACTCATATCATCAAACACCTGCACACTTTCGACCATGTCGGCTGTCAGGTTCTTGGTTGCCAGTTTGGGATCATTACCAAAAAATTCTTTTCCATCCACATATACTTTTTGCACTGTTTCTCCCTGTGCGGTTACATTACCATCTTTATCCACCTGCATACCAGGTATTTTTTTCAACAGATCTTCTACCGTTGCATTGGGTTTTGTTTTAAAAGCATCTGCTTTAAACTGTATCGTATCATTTTTAATAATCACCGGGGCATCCGTTGTTACTACCACCCCCTCCAATGTTTTCACTTCTTTAGGCACACCCAGGTTCCCCAGGTCAATACTTTTTTCTCCAGCAGTAATGGCCACTGTTTTCTTGATGGTTTCAAAGCCAAGGTGAGTAATAACCAATTGGTAATTCCCCTCTTCAAGTCCTTTTACTTCAAAAGCCCCTTGCTTATTGGATAAAGTGAAGGTGGCCAGTGCCGAATCTTTAGTGTTTAAAACAGAAATTGTAGCTTCGCTGATGGGTTGTTTGGAGGCTGTATCAACCAGTTTCCCTTTAATGCTGCCATCTGCCTTTTGAGCCTGAGCAACAGTAAATAAGGAAAGAATCAATACAGATAAGGTAAAAATCTTCTTCATAATCAGTGTAATAAGTGTACGAAAATAGACGTAAGAAGGCTGAACAACCTTCGAAAGGTTGTTAATTTTCAGGAAAAAACGACGAATTATACCTATCTGCCGATAAACTGCTTAACTGAACAGGTATTCCACATCCTCTCTTGTCAATGCCTTTACAAACGAGGCATCGTCAGAAATGATGTCTTTGGCAAGGGCCCTTTTCTTTTCCTGCAGCTGAAGAATCTTGTCTTCAATAGTGTCTTTACAGATCATCCGGTAGGCAAAAATATTCTTGGTCTGGCCGATACGGTGCGTACGGTCAATGGCCTGTTGCTCCACGGCAGGGTTCCACCAGGGATCAACAATATATACATAGTCTGCCGCGGTAAGGTTAAGGCCCACACCACCGGCTTTTAATGAGATCAAAAATACCCTCACTTCATCATCATTCTGAAAACTCTGAATGGCTTTCTCCCTGTCCGGTGCAGAAGTACTGCCATCAAAGTATTCATATTTCACACCCAGTTCATCCAGCTTAGCTCTTATTAATGCAAGCATACCAAGGAACTGAGAAAATATCAATGCTTTATGGTCGCCGATATTTTCAGTTATCTCTCTTGCCAGTTCATCTAATTTGATAGAATGATTTTCAAATTTTTCCTGTTCGTTCAATATCGCCGGTGAATCACATATCTGCCGCAACTTCATTAAACCTTGCAAGATCGTTAGCTGCGATTTTTGTATGCCCTGCGTTTCGATGGTTCCTAATATCTGGTTGCGGAAATCGTTACGATACGCATCATAAATATTTCGTTGCTCATCTTCCATTTCACAAAACAGTATCATCTCCTGTTTTTCAGGAAGATCTTTTGCCACCTGTTCTTTTGTTCTTCTTAAGATGAATGGGTATAATATTTTTTTAAGATGCTCTTTCCTGTCCTGTTCGCCAAACTTATCAATCGGGATTGCAAATTCCTGGCGGAAGAACTCCATCGTTCCCAGCATGCCCGGGTTCAGAAAATTCATCTGTGCAAAAATGTCAAATGTATTATTCTGCAGCGGCGTACCACTCATACAAAGACGGTTCTTTGCATTTAGTAACCCAGCTGCTTTTGTCACTTTGCTGGATGGGTTCTTGATGGCCTGCGACTCATCAAGTATCACATAATCAAATTCAATACTCATCAGCAGTTTGATATCGCTTCGCAACGTTCCATACGTAGTGATGGTCACATCATGGTCGGTCAATTCTTCTTTAACTCTTGTCCTTGTTCCTCCGTGATGTATACGATAGGTAAGCCTGGGTGTAAATTTCTTTATTTCGTTCTCCCAGTTATAGATCAGTGTGGTGGGACAAACAACCAACGCTTTTAATTTCCCGGTTTCAGTACGGTAATACTCCATGAAAGAGAGTGCCTGTACCGTTTTACCAAGCCCCATATCATCTGCCAGTATACCACCCCATTTAATGTCTTTCAGGTAATTCAGCCATTGATAGCCCGCCACCTGGTATGGCCGCAGTATCATTTTCAAATTATACGATGGCTCAATTTCCTTTATCTTATTAAACTGCCGCAGGTTCTCATATTTTTCTTCCAATTGCACCACCAGCTCTTCCTCATCTCTCGTTTCATACAACTCATCCACCACACTTAAGTGATAACGGGATAGTTTTAATGAGTCTGTTTTTCCTTCTCCTACCCGGAACAATAATGAATATTTCTTTAACCATTCTTCGGGCAAAATACCAAGTGTTCCATCATTCAGCTGAACAAACTGCTGCTTATTGGCCAGTGCTCTTTTTACTTCCGCCACCGTAACTTTCTGATCACCAAAGACAATATCCACTTTGGCATCAAACCAATCGGTATTACTGCTGATAAAAATCTTTGTTTGTGGTTTGGCCGTATTAAAACGGAAATTTTTCAATGCTTCAAATCCAAATACCGGCGTTTTCATATCCTTCATCGCATCCACAAACAAGAAGAACCAGTTGTTTTTAAGAACATCTGTTCCTTTTAATGCCAGTGTACCCGAATCTTCATTGTATACAAAACTTGAGTGAAGGTTCTGTAGTTTTTGGATGAATTCATTTTCTTTTTCCCGGTTGCGATGCACTACCAGCACTTTATCGCCCAGCGGTACTATCATCTCGTCCCTGTCTCTTGTTTTTGTTTCAAATCCTTTGTAAGAAAACGAGGGCTGGAAAACAAGGAAGTCTCCTTTTTCCAGTAAGAATAATTTTACTTCAGGATTTCCATCCTTTATTTCCTGTACCAGTGTTTTATCAAAGTCGACCTTGTGCTCTTTCGCCAGTGGCATAATAAATCCGCTCAGTGTCTTGGGCCACTCTTCTGTTGATACACTCATTTTACCGGTTGGTAAAAACTTTTCCACCAGGTGGATCACATCATTGTTTTTCCAGAGATATGCCTGGTTGTTATATAAAAAGAATAGAGGGCTTGCGGCTTCGTTATCCCCCATGTCAAATTCCAGGGGACCCGCCTTTACACGACACTGAATAGTATAGTGGGAATTCTTTTTAATGATAAAATGCGGCTTCGCTTCCTCCCCTTGTAACTGCAATTGTTCAAGGTTATTGGTCTTAAATGCTTTTTTGTCGGGTAGCAGGAATATGAACGGGTTGCCTGCCGATTCTGTAAATATCTTCTTCAACTTTGGCAACAGGTATTCAGCCATCAATTCTTTTGTTTCATCCGGAAGGTCATCTTCTTCATGATGGATGATGTTTTCCCAGATGCCGGAGAAAGGAGAGTTCCGGCTGATATACTTATTGATCTCTGATTCTTGTAGTTTTCTAAGCAGTGTCAGCAGTTCCTTATCTCCTTCTGGCAGGTTATCCGTATTTACATACCGGCTTATATCAAGTTTCTCCACCGTACCCGCAAATGCTTCATTGCTTTCATTAGGTTCTCCTATCACCACATCAACAGTAAACTGAGGATAGTTCTTTTTATTGAAATTGAAAACGACTCCCAGCCGGTGAGAAGCCATATTTTCTGTTTCTTCAATTACTTCCGGAGTTTCGGCCGTTTCCTTTTCTTTTTGAGGAAGCAGTACCGGCCGTGACGGCGCTGCCACCTGTGCTACCCGTTTAATGCTGGCATCCAGTACCCGCAAAAATGGCTTTCCGTCTTTATAGGCAAATTCAAACTTTCCTTTCAGGTCATCCTTCAATGAATAGCCATAGGCTTCCAATAACTTATTCTTCTCTTTATCCCAGTTACGGATACTGTCGAAGTAACCGGCGCCATGTATATTCAGCAGTTGCAGAAATACTATCAGCTTGGGCAGGCACAACGGATGTTCTTCATCATCGTAATCGCAACTGGTATCAAAATTCCTTTCATCGTTTTTCCTGATAATGACCTTATACTCCTGGCCATTCAGTTTTACAGAAGCTTTCACTGTTTCATTCTCTGCAAATTCAATTGTGGCTTTATTGGTTCGCAAATAGGTTTCTGCTTCTGTCAGTGTTTCCTGCGATGATAATAATCGCAATGTTTTCAGGTCAATGGTTTTCATTTTGGCAACCGTGTGCCGCTGATCGTATTTTACTTCTTCGGCCTGCAGGTGGCCCCGGTCTATCATTTCCTGTAATTGCAATAATGCCGCTGCTTCGTGACGGCAAATATCACCAAGGTTATATGGGCAGGCGCAGCGTAATGATGTTGCTTTCGGGTCTTTGAACTTCTGGATATATACTTTGTAATAGGTGGAGTAGCTGTCATCCTTTACACGGAATACGGCAGACCCAAACAGGTCATCATATTCTACCAGCTCAACAAAACCAATAGCATGGATTTTTTTTCCTCTGCGGATCACTTCGTCCGTTCCATGGGTATAAACGTACTTGATAAGGTGCGGTAAAGCCATAAATAAAATTCCTGGTTTCTGATGTCCAGATTCCTTCAGTGGAAAAAGGTCAATCGGCAAATGTAAAAGAATGTGCAGCGGATTTCCTCGTAAAAAGAGAGAAATAATAAATAAATTTTATCTGCTTATTGTACAGGGAAAATGAAGTATCTTAGTAGATTTTTTATCCTGCAACCAGCTTCCCCTCTTTGTATACCGGCAGCACATTAGCCACATCATTTGTAAGGCAAAACTGTATGTCTTCTATCAATCCAAATCTTTCCACCAGGCGGTGATAATGTGTAAGCTTTGGCGCAAACTCCATCATTTTATTCTTATGCTTTGCATACATTGTTTCTGCCATCAGCGAACTGTCGCAATGGATAGTGAATTCCTTTTCGATGCGACTGATAACAGCCCCGGCAAATAATGTGTCTTCAAGGTTGAAACGATCCTTCCACCCGGCACAGCCCAGCACCACATTCTTTTTTTCTGCGAGTAAAAAATCACAAACAGCAGAAAGATTGGGGAAAGACCCGGAAACGATTGTATCAGCATTATTATCCAACGCCATTTGTAACAATCTTGTTCCATTAGTGGTGGTAAGCACCAGTGTTTTATTTTCTATAAAATCTCTGTTGTATTCTAATGGTGAATTGCCATGCTGCAGGCCTTCCGCAATCATACCATCTCTTTCGCCGGCGGCGATGCCGCCAATATTCTTGCTGATCTCAATGGCTTTAGGAACAGAATCAACCGGTATTACACATTTAGCCCCGTTGTATAATGCTGAAGCTATAGTTGAAGTGGCTCTGAATACATCAATGATGACAACAATACTGTTGCTCAGATCATATAAGTGCAATAAAGCCGGGGAAAGAGATGTATTAAGGGTGGGCTTGTTACTCATAGTTAAGCCGCAAAAGTAAAGCAACAAAAATTAATGAGACTGGTTTATTACTTTATTAACAGCTTCTTCCATTTATCGCTTTCAGCAAATTCTTTAATCGTCTTGTTCCGCTGTTCCAGCAGACGTTTTATATATTTAGTCAGGTAAAGGCTGTTCAACCATTGCCCGAGTACTCCATAAGGTGATTCAAAATGGAAAAGATCGATGAGGATGGTACCGTTATCGCAAGGCTTGAAATGATGTTCATGTTTCATCATTTTAAAATCGCCCTGCAGTTGCTCATCAGTAAACATTTCTGGTTTTATCATTTCTGAGATCTTTACCCGTAGCAAGCGGTTCTTGAAAAGATGCCTTGCTTTCCAGGTCACTGTTTCATCTCTTTCAATCAAGCCAAATCTTGTTCCCGCCACCGCCTCTTCTTTAAAAGCAGTCATCGATTCTTTGTGTAAGCCGATATGACGGCTAAGGTCAAACACCACCTGTGCCGGGGCTGCTATAAATGTTGTGAGGTGAATAGTTGGCATCAAAGTAAGATTAAAGTACTAAGTATTGATCTGCATTCACAAAAACCCTACCGCTTTGCTTTTACTATGAAAAAGGAATTTTCGAAACTTTTGCCTGTAAAAGTTTATCCCGCACTTTGATGTAAATTTCCGAATCGATTGAAGCAAAAGCGGTTCGTACATATCCCATCCCTATTGCTTTGCCCAGGCTGGGCGACTGTGTTCCGGATGTAACATGACCAATCGTTTCCCCGGCATAATCTTTTATTTCATATCCATGTCTCGGTATACCTTTTTCAATCATTTCAAACCCTACCAGTTTCTTTTCAACTCCCTCCGCCTTTTGTTTGGCAAAAATTTCTTTAGCAGTAAACTCCTTTGTGAACTTGGTGATCCATCCAAGCCCGGCCTCCATCGGAGAGGTGGTGTCGTCAATATCATTCCCGTATAAACAAAAGCCCATTTCAAGGCGAAGAGTATCTCTTGCACCAAGCCCAACTGGTTTCATTCCCTGCGGACCACCGGCTGCAAAGATGGCATCCCAGATTTTATCAGCAGCGCCGTCTTTATCTTCAAAGTAAATTTCAACTCCACCAGCACCGGTATAGCCGGTTGCACTTACCACAACATTATCCACTCCTGCAAATTTTCCTTTTGTAAAAGTGTAGTATTTAAGATTCAGAATATCCATCTCGGTCAGTGGTTGCAGAATCTTTGTTGCATTTGGCCCTTGTATCGCCAGCAAGCAGGTTTTATCAGAGATATTATGCATCTCAACATGGCTTTTATTGTGCTTTTGTATCCAGTTCCAGTCTTTTTCGATATTGGAAGCATTCACCACCAGCATGTACACTTTGTTCTCTTCAATACAGTAAACCAGCAGATCATCAACAATACCTCCTTCGTCATTCGGCAAACAGCTGTATTGCGCCTGGCCGGCTTTCAGTTTTGCCGCATCATTGCTCGTTACCCGTTGAATAAGATCAAGAGCATTCTCTCCCTTCAAAATAAATTCTCCCATATGGCTTACATCAAACACTCCTGCATTTTTTCTAACGGCAGTATGCTCGTCATTAATACCAGTATACGAGATGGGCATATTGTAACCGGCAAACTCCGCCATTTTGGCGCCAAGGGCAATGTGTTTCTGTGTAAAAGGGGTATTCTTAATTGACATACAGCAATATTTATTATGGTGAGCAAAGGTAAGTGAATGCAATAAAGTTTATACATCAGAAAAGCTCCCGAAGGAGCCTCTCTGAAACCCCTTGAAAGGGATCCCAACTTCAACCGAGCTTATATTAAAACCATTCTATTGCTGTCGTAGAGGGTGCCGGGCTTACAGCCAAAGCCTCCTTTTTATTCTTTAAAACATTTTTTGTTTTAATTGAAATTGGTTTTTGTGGTTTTGTATTCTTCTTTTCCTCTAATTCCTTTAATTCCCGCTTTTTCTTTTCAATTGATTTTTCGAGTTCAAGGCTGTCATTGTTGTTATAACGATAATTATTGTTGGGCTGTGTTATCACAGGTGTACCGTTTGCATCTTTTAATTGTCCGTCTGCACCCATTGTATAGTCCGTGTTTGTCTGATAGCCGAATGATTCATCATTAATATCCCAATCTCTTTTCTTACTCCCATTCCATCTATCCCTTTCGTTAATGGTGATATCGAAAGAATGAAGCTTGTCGATCGTTTCATCAAACCGTATTTTTTTACCAACCGGCACTCGTATTATTACAATCACCTTTTGACCCCTGAATTTGGTTTCCTTGTCAATAGCAATGTTGCTGCCAAGATCAAGTATGCTGTCTTTTGATGAAACACTGAATTGAATTTTTTGAGCTTTCTCCTCCGCCTCCAGGATGGTTCTGCCCCTGCTGTATTTCTTTATTTCCACATGATAGTTCCCATCGGTGCTTGGTAATATATCTTCAATTTTAACATTGGCAATTTTCAATGTGTCTTTTGTAATATCCAGTCCCTCTCCATCAATATCCACCCACGGCATTGAGCCACTGTATTCGACTTCCGGTTCGCTTACTTTAACAATCATTTTCCCGTTAGCCGGCTGAGTAATGGCTATTTCACTTGCAGGCCTTTTATAATTACTCATCCGGAAATCATTCACCAGGCTTGCTACAAATAATGTAACACACACCCATCCGAGTGCCCACAAGCCACCAAATGTCCAGCCGAGGTAATTATTCTGTGATCTTACTTTCATAATCCGGCGCAATAACCAAATGATAAACCCGATCAGTGGAACACCTAAGAAAAATATTAATGTGCCCCAGCCATACAGGTTTTGCCACATACCGTCGATGATGAAATTTTTCAATGGCCACACACTTACACCGCCAATCAGGATACCTATCAGGCCGACAAATAATCCAAATGCAATTGTACCAGCAATAAATAAAAAGAAGGCCTTAAAAACAACACCGATGATATGTCCAAGCCCACGGCTGCTTCTGCGGGCAGCTTCATTGGCTTCTGCAGCAAAAGACCTTCCCCTTGTTCCCGCAAACTCCTTTGCTTTATTGCTGAAGTTTTGTGCCGACTCTTTCACCTCTTCTCCCCAACCCTTCATTCTTTCTTTCAGGTTGTCTGCGCCTTCCCTAACATTCTGGCGGATGCGGTTTACGTCAACCTTCTCACCCCGCATTTCCATTTTCTGGTAATCGCTGTTTGCCTCAGGCAAAACGATCCATAATACGATATAGGCAAGAATGAAGGTTCCGGTCAGTGAACCAAATACAATGTTGGGAACAAAAGAACCTTCGTGGAAGAACGGCCAGCTTAAAACACCGAAAACAATATTCAATATTAATGGGGCAGCAAATATCAAACGGATAGCAGAAGCATTTCTGCCAAAATAAGCAGCCAGGCCACCTGCCACACCACTGATCACTTTATCATCAGGATTACGGTATAATCTTTTTCCTGAAAAATCTCCCAGGTCTTTGGGTGGCAATACAATCCATAATATAATATAAGCAAGGAAGCCTAAGCCAAAACCACCGAAGCTCACAATCGCAAACAAGATGCGAACAATAGCAGGGTCAATGCCGAGATAGTTGGCAATGCCACTACATACACCTCCAATCATTTTATCGCCGCTGTCACGATATAGCCGGCTTCTTTCTTTTTTAATATAAGTATAGCCGGCGTTTGTATTACTTTGTTGAGAAGATGCCGATGGTGCAGTTGCAGTTGCTGTTGCTGTTTCTTGTTCTTCTGCCTCAAAATCTTCTACTGTTCCCATTGAGGCGATCACTTCGTTCACATCTTCATCGGTTATCGCCGCAGCTCCTTTACGGATCTTTTCATGCAACAGTTCTGCAATGCGGCTTTCAATGTCGTTGATGATCTCATCCCGGCTTTCTTCGTTGGCAAAATAGCGTCGCAAACTTTCAATATAGGCCTGCAACTTTTCATAAGCGGAATCCTCGATCGGGATGACCCGGCCACTTAAGTTTATGTTGATGATCTTTTTCATGTTATGATTATTTGGTTGAAGTAGGTTGGTTAGTTGTTGTTCAGCGGTTCATCAGATCTTTTACTGGCAAGAGCATTTACTCCGTTGGATAGTTCGTTCCAGGTTTGCTCCAGTTCCTTATAAAAACTTTCGCCTTTTTCTGTCAACGAAAAATATTTGCGGGGCGGGCCCGAATTACTTTCCACCCAACGGTAGGTTAGCATATCAGCGTTTTTCAACCGGGTAAGGAGTGGGTACAGCGTACCTTCCAGTATCTGCAAATTGGCGGCCCGCATTTCCTCCACAATGTCACTGGGATAGGCTTCTCCACGGCGAATGATGGAAAGAATGCAGAACTCGAAAATTCCCTTCCGCATCTGACTTTGTGTGTTATCTATATTCATAGCCCTTCTTTTTTCGATTATAAGTCAAAGATAAGGTGATATTTGGTACTATGCAAACTAAAGTACCATATTTTTTAGAGTAACCATATTTTTTAGAGTAACGCCGCTTTTCTAACCGCTCTTTTTGCCCTGAAATGCTGTCTGGGCTTGATTTTAAACCCCTTTTCAGCTTGGTTATTTTTCCAGCCGCCGTTTCCACCAGTGGTAAAATAAGTGGACGGATAGGCCTTTCTGCCAGTTTCCTTACAAGAACTTTATTGTTGGGATTAAGATAGCAACTCAAAAAAAGTGAGCTAACCAACGCCTAGCTAATCATTGGTTTAAAGTTGTTAAAGTATCTTTATACACTACTTAGAGAATAAATGGCAATTAACTTTGATATTAATAGAGGACTTGAAAACAAAAAAACTGCGTCATTAGTAAAAGGTATACTTATAGCCCTCTCTATCATTCTTGTGGTTTTCGTTTTTTTATTTACAACTGGTTATTTTAAAATACGGCCGAAAAACTCTAAAATAGAATCTGCCAAAAAAAAAGAACTCCAGCCCCCAAATGATACAGTATCAGTTATCAATAATCAGAAAACACAAATCAACATTAATGAAAATAACGCTCCAATAAATATTGGTAAACAATAACCTTAAACGAAACCACACCATGCCTATAAGAATTATATTTTTTTTTCTACTAACGTTCTCTTTTCTCCATAGTCTATATAGTCAAACGACCGTCAATATTGCTAATAATAAGGGGCCAGTAATTACTAATCGAAATGAAAAAACGATATATAAAAGCACTCCGATTAAAGCCAATGTTCTGTCTGTTAACAAGTTTATAGATACGGCCAAAAAGGTTTGGGTAATTTTTGGAAACGGAAAATTTGGAATTACTTCTACCCAGCTAAGAGATGGATTTAACCCTTTTTATTACATGTTAATGGCTCCAGCATACAAAAATGTGAAGTTGATGGATTCGACAACAAATATGTCGCTAGGGTCAAAAACAATAAGCTAATTGCTCCCAAGGACTATCATCTTAACGCTACAGATAAGTATTTTGAATTGTTTGATGATTACTTTACCCCTGTTTTACAAATCGAATTAATAAAAGAATCTAACTCGATTTATCTCGGTGGGGTCTTTAATCAATTGGATGGGTATGTGACTATCTCAAAATCACATGGAACGAGTGCATATTCTTTTGGAGAATCAAAGCTTTTAATGTCACAACAAAAAAGAGACTCTGTTTTTAATGAATATCTTAAAAAAGTAAAAGTTGTAAAACCAATTCATGAAGAATGATAGCCAGTTATTTCTGGATAATTCATTGGTCCATTTGTTTATTTAATTAAGAACATAGTTAATTTTTGCTTGTAGTCTGGCTATACCGCAACTCCTACATTATGTGCTGCCGTCTTCTTTATTTTTTTTCCCTTTTGACCTTGCTTTACTCTTGTTCTGACAAATACCAGGCCTTTAAAAGCAACTACCAGTTTAAAAGCCCAGATGGAAACCCCGATTATTCGAATCTTGATTATTGGGCCGCCCATCCCTGGAAATGGGACCCGTCGGACAGTGTGCCTATGCCGTTTCGAAATGAGCCTAAGGATTCATCGGTGGATGTTTTCTTCTTACATCCCACGACTTATACAGGTAAAATAAAATCGTACAAACCGAATGCGGCAATTGATGATGATTATATTAATGCGAAAACGGACTACTCTTCCATTTTATACCAGGCCAGTGTGTTTAATAATCAGTGCCGGGTCTTTGCGCCAAGATACCGGCAGGCACACATTAAAACCTTTTTTGAAAAAGACAAAGAAAAAGCAGCCTTTGCATTTGACCTTGCCTATAAGGATTTGAAGAACTCATTTGAATACTACTTGAAGAACTGGAACAATGGAAGGCCCATCATTATTGCATCACACAGCCAGGGAAGTTTGCTGGCAGAACGATTGCTGAAAGATTATTTCGAAGGAAAAATATTAAAGAACAAATTAGTTGCTGCTTATATTATTGGCTGGCCGGTACCTAAAGAATATTTCACTTCGCTTAAAATGTGTGAGGATTCCTTGCAAACCGGCTGTATCTGCAGTTGGCGAACATTGCGAAAGGGTTTTGTACCTTTTTACCTGAAAACAGAAAATGGCAAGTCGTATGTCACCAATCCATTAACATGGACAACAGGCAGTGAGTATGCACCCAAAAGCCTGAATAAAGGAAGTGTGCTGACAAAATTCAATAAAGTGTATACCCAAACTACTGATGCACAGATCAGCAATGGCTTGCTGTATGTAAAGAAACCCCGGTTTCCGTGGAGTGTTCTGTACTTCTCAAGGAATTATCATGTGGCCGACATTAATTT
>JBGAQD010000021.1:0-54056 GCA_044220915.1 Chitinophagaceae bacterium | reverse complement strand
CGCATCTTCCTGCAACTTATTGTACAAACCGTCCCAAACCGGGCACCGGCTTTTGGCCCGCCCCTATATTTGTCTTTTAAACAGTAAACAGGTATGAAACACCCACATCAGCTATACCAGGTTCGGGGTTCAGCCATAGATGGGCCATAGATGAGCCATACTTAGTCCATCAATCTGTTCCCTTCCGTTCCCTTTTGGAACCTTCCGGCTACTGCGGGTCACCAATATTGTATTATGGTAAAGAATGAACCCCCAAAAGATTTTGTCGTAAAACCTTGCACCCATACCCGCCTTGCTGCAGCTTATGGCGTCAGCAGGAAAGTTCTTTATACATGGCTCCGCCCGTTTCAGGATGAACTGGGTCCGAGGCAGGGCTACAAATATTCCATCAGTCAGCTCCTCGTTATTTTCAATAAGATCGGCTGGCCTGCCAAAGCACTTTGCGGCGATTATTTCTTTGTGCGGCGAATAATGGCTATATTCACCGCAAAATTTGCGGTGAATGGCGGTTTATATCCATCAACTTCCTGCATGGCCCTCCTTTCAATGGGATGCAGAGAAACTAAACAAGCTCCTTGCCGGTGTGCACCACCAGCAGGGTAAGTTGTTGGGTAATATGGAAAGAATGGGATTTAGTTTACAGGCAGAAGCTACCCTTCAAACCCTCACACTGGATGTACTGAAGTCAGGAGAAATAGAAGGGGAATGGCTGGATGCCGCACAGGTTCGTTCATCCATTGCCCGGCGGCTGGGCATGGATATAGCCGGGTTGATACCTGCTGACCGCCATGTCGAAGGTATCGTGGAAATGATGCTGGATGCAACACAGCATTTCAATGAACCACTTACCGAAGAACGACTGTTTGGCTGGCATGCTGCCCTCTTTCCAACAGGCCGAAGTGGTATACATAAAATAGTGGTTGGTGCATGGCGGGATAATCCGCCACATGACCCCATGCAGGTCGTCTCTGGTCCGGCAGGCAAAGAAAAAGTTCATTACGAAGCCCCGGCTGCGGAATTATTGGCGGATGAAATGAAGGCATTCATCAACTGGTTTAATACGAATGTTACAACAGACCCTTTAGTAAAGGCGGCAATTGCACATCTCTGGTTTGTTACAGTTCATCCCTTTGATGATGGTAACGGACGCATAGCAAGGGCTATCGCAGATATGCAACTGGCCCGTGCCGACAGAACAGCACAACGTTTTTATAGTATGAGTGCACAGATACGTAAGGAAAGAAATACATACTATACTATACTGGAGCAAACACAACAAGGCAGCCTTGATATTACAGACTGGCTGGACTGGTTCCTGCAATGTATGAACAGGTCCTTGCTGGCGTCTGAAAATATATTAGCCACCATCTTGTATAAAGCAAACTTCTGGAAAGAACATGCTGCTACTGTTCTCAGCAACCGGCAGATAATAATGCTGAATAAACTACTGGATGGTTTTGTAGGAAAACTAACTACGGATAAATGGGCAAAGATGACAAAGACATCTCAGGATACCGCACTGCGTGACATACAAGACCTCATTCAGAAAAAAGTACTGGTAAAGGAACCCGCAGGCGGAAGAAGCAGCAGCTACATCCTTAACAGGTAAGTTACCCTGTCAATCTGGCAACAAACCCCCTGTTGGAACGGCTGTTGCTATCTTGCAACCCGAAATTCATCATTCAACACTCATCATTCATAATTAATAAAATGGTACAGGAGAAAGGAACTATTTCCATCAATACCGAGAACATCTTCCCCATCATTAAGAAATTCCTCTATTCGGATAATGAAATATTCCTGCGGGAGCTGGTCAGCAATGCCGTGGATGCTTCGCAAAAAGTAAAACGCCTCGCCACCCTCGGTCATTATAGCAAAGACCTCGGCGACCTGAAAGTAAAAGTAGCGGTGGATGCAGACGCAAAGACCATCACCATCTC
This sequence comes from Chitinophagaceae bacterium, assembly GCA_044220915.1. Taxonomy (GTDB): domain Bacteria; phylum Bacteroidota; class Bacteroidia; order Chitinophagales; family Chitinophagaceae; genus JJ008. The sequence goes on along the minus strand of JBGAQD010000021.1, from coordinate 52,116 downwards.
CGATAGCGGTATCGGTATGACAGCGGAAGAAATTAAAAAGTACATCAACCAGGTGGCTTTCTCCGGCGCTACGGAGTTCATGGAGAAATTCAAAGAGGCTAAAGATGCTAACGAGATCATTGGCCGCTTCGGTCTTGGTTTCTACTCCGCCTTCATGGTGGCTGATAAAGTGGAGATACAAACCCTCTCTTACCAGGAGGGTGCCGAACCGGCCCGCTGGATCTGCGATGGCAGCACCTCCTTTGAGATAACAGAAGGCAACCGTACAGAAAGAGGTACGGATGTTATCCTTTACATCAATGCAGAGTCAGAAGAGTTTTTACAGGAGCATCGCATCAGCGATATACTGAACAAATATGCAAAGTTCCTTCCCGTGCCGGTACAGTTTGGTACAAAGACAGAATCAGTGCCCGATGGTGAAGAGGAAGATGGCAAGACAAAGTATAAGTCGGTGGAGGTTGATAATATCATCAATAATACCAACCCCATCTGGACCAAAGCACCGGCTGATCTGAAAGATGAAGACTATCTTGATTTCTACCGGGAGCTTTATCCCTTTGCAGAGGAACCACTCTTCTGGATTCACCTGAATGTGGATTACCCGTTCAACCTGACCGGTGTATTGTATTTCCCAAAACTGAAGAATGATTTCGAGGTGCAGAAGAACAAGATCAAACTCTTCAGCCGCCAGGTATTCATCACCGATGAAGTGAAAGACATTGTACCGGAATTCTTATTGCTCCTGCATGGGGTGATAGATTCACCGGACATTCCGTTGAATGTAAGCCGTTCCTTCCTGCAGGCCGACAGCAATGTAAAAAAGATCAACAGCTATATCTCCCGCAAAGTAGCTGACAAGCTGAGTGAGCTCTTCAAGAAAGACCGCAAGGCTTACGAAGAGAAGTGGGGTGATATCGGCATCTTTGTCAAGTACGGCGCCCTGTCTGATGAGAAGTTCTATGACAAGGCCAAAGAGTTTTTATTACTCGGCAATACCAATAAGGAAACATACACCCTGGAAGAATACAGGATTAAGGTAAAAGATTTCCAGGCAGATAAGGATGGACAGCTGGTCTATCTCTACACGGCTGACCCCGAAGGACAAGACAGCTACATAAAAGCTGCCACAAAGAAAGGCTATGATGTGCTGCTGATGAATTCACCGATTGACACTCACTTCATCCATCACCTGGAAACAAAGCTGGAGAAAACATCATTGAAAAGAGTGGATGCTGATGTGATAGATAAACTGATCGTAAAAGAAGATACAGAAAAACACCAGCTGACCGCTGATGAGATCAGTAAACTAAAAAGCATATTTGATAAAGCCATCAGCAATCCCGCTATGAAGGTGGAAGTGGAAAGCCTCCCGGCTGATGCCATGCCGGTCACCATCACCATGGAAGAATGGATGCGGAGAATGAAAGATATGAGCCGTCTTGGGGGTGGTATGAACTTCTATGGCAGCATGCCGGATAATTATAAAGTCGCCATCAATGCTAATCATAAGATCATCAGCAAACTGCTGAACGCAGATGAAACACAACAGACCGCAATGGCCAAACAGGCTTTCGACCTGGCTATGCTGGCACAGGGATTATTAAAAGGTGCAGACCTTACGGCCTTTGTAGAGCGTAGTGTGGAAGTGATCTAATGTTTACTGGCGGCTGGTATCTCCGGTTTTACTTCCGGGTTGAACACCAAAAACTCCGGCGGCTCGGGAGATGTTTTCAATAACTCATCATACTTGAGTTTCAGGTTCCGTTTGAATTTACCGAGGTATCCGGGTACTTTCAGGTCCTGGACATTGATAGGAACAGACTCAATGAGGTCGTTGCCGAGGTACATCATTAGTTTCATGGTAGTGGATATTGGACACTGTAAAGGGAATAAAAATCCTCAATCTGCGCAATCCAATAATTACTCTTTTTTACGGCATTGTATTTTTACGGAAACGGGTTGCAGAAATACAACCCCGTTCCGGGTTAAATGATCATTACCTCCCCGTAGGTATTAACACCTGTGGATATTACTTCGTTTTCACCTGTTGTATATATTAAATATATTCTTCACCTTACGCAATGTCAAATTAAAACCACACCGAATACTTATGAGAAAACACCTTCATCTGTCAATAGCATTGTTATGTCTGTTGTCAGCTTCAAACCTTTTTGCACAGGTCAGCATTACATCCACCAGCACACCGTACACACAAAACTTTAATACATTAAAAGCTACAGCAGGAACATCATCAACACTGCCTGCCGGATGGAAATTGCTGGAGACCGGCTCAGCTGCAAACACTACCTATGCTTCGGATGCCGGTAGCACGGCTACCGGTAACACCTACAGCTATGGCACAGGTACAAATACAGAAAGGGCATTTGGTGCTTTACGTTCCGGTTCATTGATACCAACGCTTGGCGTGCAGATTCGTAACAGTACCGGTTCCACTATTACATCATTAACTATCAGTTACACCGGCGAGCAGTGGCGTTGTGGTACGGCAGGCCGTACTGATCAGTTAGATTTTCAATACAGCCTGAATGCTACTTCACTTTCCACCGGTACCTGGACAGATAATAATACACTGGACTTTGTTTCCCCCAGTACCACTTCTACAGGAGCCAAAGACGGCAATGCAGCCGCCAACCGTACAGCAAGATCAACTGTAATTACCGGACTCAGCATTGCTAACAATGCTATTTTCTGGCTGCGCTGGAACGATCTTGATGCAGCTGGAGCAGACGATGGTTTGAGTATTGATGATTTTTCGATACAGCTTAATGGCAGCGATGTAACAGCGCCGGCTGTTACAAATTATAACCCGGCTAATGGAGCAACAGGGGTAGCCCTTAGCGGTAACCTTATCCTCACCTTCAGTGAGAATATTCAAAAAGGCACCACGGGTAATATTGTGGTTAAAAGAACAAGTGATAATGTGACTGTGCAGACAACGGCTGTTACCTCCGCATCAGTAACAGTGAGCAGCACCACCGCAACAATTCCTTTCAGCGGGTTGTCTTACAGCACCGCCTATTATGTGAACATTGATGCAGGAACATTTAAAGATATTGCAGGAAATAATTATGCCGGTATTACGGCGACCACTACATGGGCCTTTACTACCCAGGCGCCACCACCGGTTACAGTATCAGTAAATCCTGCTTCACTTGATTTTGGTTTCATAACCGCCGGCTCCGCATCAGCAGCACAAACATTTGCTTATACAACAACCAATCTCACCTCATCGTTAACGTTAACAGCTCCTGCATCGTTTGAACTGTCAAAAGATGGGGCAGCATTTACAGCAACTGTTAATTATACACTGGCAGAAGCACAGGCAGGACAAACAGTGTATGTTCGTTTTGCACCTGCGGCTGCCAATACGAACTATAGCGGTACTATTAACTTTACAAGCACAGGGTTGAATGATAATAAAGTAAACCTGTCTGGTAACAGTAATGTAACGGGTGGCGGACCGCTGAACTTTTACTTTGGTAACCTGCATGCACACAGCAGCTACTCCGACGGTAATGCAGATAACACAACCAAAATACCTGCCGATGACTATGAGTATGCAAAAACAGCCCTCTGTATGGATTTCCTGGGCATCAGTGAACACAACCATGCTACAGCCGGTATGAGCATCACGAACTGGCAACCGGGAAGAAACCAGGCAGCAACCGCCACTACTTCATCATTTGTTGGCTTGTATGGAATGGAGTGGGGTGTTATCAGTGGTGGTGGCCACGTTATTGTATACGGCATGGATTCATTGGTGGGCTGGGAAGCCGGCAATTACCAGGTCTATGTTGCTAAAAATGTTTACCGTGGTGCAGGTGGTTTGTTTGACATACTCAACCGCCATGGTGGTAATGCACTGGCCTACCTGGCGCATCCGAATAATACTGATTACAACGATGTGCTGAACAGCACATTTGATGTGGATGCAGATAATGCTATTGTGGGATCCACGGTAGAGAGTGGCCCTGCTTTTTCAACCAATACTACTTATACAAACCCGGGTACTTCCATGTCCTACCTCGGCTATTATAAAAATATGCTGGCCAAGGGATATCATCTCGGCCCTACCATCGACCATGATAATCATAACATGACGTTTGGCCACACAGCCAAAACAAGATTGGTTGTAATGGCACCATCACTCACAGAAAACAATTTATTGGATGGTATGAGAAAGATGCGTTTCTATGCCTCACAGGATTGCGGCGCAAGAATTACTTATACAATTAACTCCCAGCCCATAGGCAGTATACTTACACAAGCCGGCGCACCGGTGATTGACGTAAGCAGTGTTACCACAGCAGCGGTATCATCTGTTGCTGTCATGTATGGTGTTCCGGGCAGCGGTACTGCTGCCACACAATTAACAAGCAGCAGCTCCGGCACTTTTACTTATACGGATAATTCATTGGCTGATGGCAGCCAGCGGTATTATTATCTTGATATCACCGAAACAGACGGGTCAAGGATCGTTACTTCACCCATTTGGTACACCAGGAACGATGCGGCAAGAGGTAGCTCTTCTCTCACTTCTTTCTTTACGGTTAATGAACCAGACCGTGTGATCCTGAAATGGACAACTAAAGAAGAGGAAACTAACCAGCGGTTCGAAATACTGCGATCTGTTGATGGCGGTAAAAACTACAACCAGCTTGGTATGGTAAATGGTAAAGGCTTCTCAACAAATACATATACTTATTCTCTTACTGATATGCAGCCCTATGCCGGAATTACTTACTATCGCCTGCTGCAAAGAGATGCTGCCGGAAATGTTCGCTTCACGGATACTAAAGTGGTGAACCGTAGTGTTACACCTGTTTCTTACTACACCCTTTATCCAAATCCCGTACAGGGACAATTAAATATCAGCATATCAGCCGCTGCTGCAGAAAGAACAGCTGTTGAAGTGCTGGATATGAATGGAAGAAGAATGTTTGTGAAGCAGTTCAATATAATGGCTGGCGAACAAACACTGCCAATAGATATGAGCCAGTTGGGTAAAGGTACCTATGTACTGAAAGTAACATTAGGGGGAAGGACCAGTTCACAGTTGATTAATAAGTTCTGATAAAGCACATATACAAACAAAAGTCCCGCCTTTAATTAGAGGCGGGATTTTTGTTTAAGATATACGGGGCTGCATGTTAATTACTATTACTTTGTATTGGCACCCTGCTCGATCCAGCACCGTATCACATCCCGTTCTTCCGGTGTCATATTGGTCTTGTTGTTTTGCGGCATTGTCTTGGTAACAACCACCCGCTGCATGATGAGATCTTTCTTGGCGGCTATTTCCTGTGGCGTATCATACTTTACTCCGTTGGGCGGAGCCGTGTACACATCATCAGTGGGTTTTGAGGAATGACATTGTATACAGCGTTGCTGAATGATCGCATTTACTTCTGCAAAAGAGATGGGGGAGCATTTGGTATTGGATGCTTGTGGAGCAGTAACATATGCAACGGCCAGTAATAAAATGACCGACACCGGCATGATCCATACACTCAGCCTTCCCTGCTCCCGCAGGTTCAGCCAGTGCTTGATACCGGCGCTGCCGATACTGATCGCTGCTAACACGATCCATTGATACTTGTTGCCAAATGTGCTGGGGAAATGATTACTCACCATCACAAACAGTACCGGCAAAGTGAAATAGTTATTATGGATGGAACGGAACAAAGCATTCTTTCCTTTCTGCGGGTCAGGCAGCTGTCCCTTTTTCGCTGCTTTCACCATTGCTTTTTGCGAAGGGATGATAACGAAGAATACGTTCGCCACCATAATGCTGCCCACCATCGCACCAAAATGAATGAAGGCAGCCCGGCCACCGAACACATGACTGTAGAAATAAGCAAAACCGGTTAATAGGATAATACCGGTAATGGCAAAGAGGATGGGTTGTTTGCGCAGCGGCGATTTACAAAGCAGGTCATACAATATCCAGCCAGCTATAAATGAACCAATGCTGATACCAATTGCCTGCGCTGTACTCAGCTTCATGACATTTGTATCGATCAGCATCGCTGATGCATTGAAATAGTAAATGATAAATAACAACGCAAAGCCGGACACCCAGGTAAAATAAGCCTCATACTTGAACCAGTGCAGGTGTTTAGGAATCGTCTTCGGCGCTGTCTTATACTTTTCTAAATAATAGAATCCGCCACCATGTACGGCCCAGAGGTTTCCCGCCAGATCATCCCTTACATTCTCCGTTCTGTTCAATGCATTCTCTAAGAAAACAAAATAGAACGAAGCACCTATCCAGGCAATACCAAAAGTGATATGCATCACCCTTACCACTATATTCAGCCACTCCATCAGGTGACCTTCATACACCGTTCCCTTTACCATCCAGTAGATACAGGCAATACAGGCAATGATGAGGAAGATGATGGCAGCATACACCCAACTCTGTATCAGTCCTGTTTTTTCTTTCAGTTCCTCATCCGTTTCTTTTTTGGTAATGGCATGCACCCGGTAGGTCATAACGATCAGCATGACAAGTATACAGGAAAATAGTATCAGCAGTATGGCAGGCATTTTCTTCTGTCTCTTGGTAAAACCAATCCTCAAAGTAGAAAATAGTTTTGACTAATTTTATAGATTCACAGACAACTAATAATTCTTGATCATTGACGCTGCCATAGTAAGTAACAGGACCATCACCCCGGATGGTTGCGGAAACGCAGCAGTATTAATTAATAAGGGAAAGATCATTGATGTGGTAACTGAACTGCCCCATGGCGATTTTCCTGTTACCGATGTTGGCAATAATGTATTGATGGCAGGCATTGTTGATCCGCATGTACATATCAACGAGCCGGGCAGAACAGAATGGGAAGGATTTGATACAGCCACTAAAGCGGCTCTTGCCGGCGGTATTACTTCGTTAGTTGAAATGCCTTTGAATGCATCACCGGTTACCACGACGGCCAAAGCATTTGATGAAAAGATAAAAGCGGCACAGGGGAAACTGCACACCAACTGCGGTTTCTGGGGTGGCATCATCCCCGGCAATGAAAACGAGATTGAACCACTGATAGAAAAAGGAGTACTGGGTTTTAAAGCCTTTCTTACCCATTCAGGTATAGATGAGTTTCCTAATGTAACAGAAGAAGACCTGCGAAAGGCAATGCCCGTCATCGCTAAACATGATTTGCCATTATTGGTGCACTGCGAACTGGATGATGTTACCCGGAGCCTGCCAACGGGTGATGATCGTTCTTATGCCAATTATTTATCATCCCGCCCCAAACAATGGGAAGACAATGCAATTGCACTGATGATACGCCTTTGTGAAGAGTTTAATTGCCGTACACATATCGTCCACTTATCTTCTGCAGATTCAATTGAACAGATCGCCGGAGCAAAACGAAAAGGTCTTCCGCTGACTGTGGAAACAGGCCAGCATTATTTATATTTTACTGCTGAAGAAATTGCAGATGGAAGAACCGAATATAAATGTGCCCCGCCAATACGGGAACAGGAAAATAACTTCATGCTCTCACAGGCTTTAAAATTTGGTGTTATAGATTTTGTGGCTACCGACCATTCTCCGGCGCCCCCTGAAATGAAAGAAACCGCATCAGGCAATTTTATGAAAGCATGGGGTGGCATTTCTTCCATTCAATTTGCCTTGCCTGCATTGTGGACTGCCACGAAAAAATATGGCAGTATTTTAAATGATATGGCCAGGTGGCTTTGTGAGAAACCCGCCCTGCTGCCCCGGTTAAAAACCAAAGGAAAAATTGCAAAGGGATACGATGCTGATTTTGTGATATGGGATCCCGAAGAACAGTTCATGGTAACTCAGGACATTATTCACCACCGCCATAAAATAACTCCGTACCTCGGCAGGCAATTATATGGCGTGGTAAAACAAACCTGGCTCGGCGGAGAGAAGGTATTTGATACAGGAAAGTTTTTACATTTGAATAAAGGCCATATCTTATAGTATGAATAGTATTGCAGCACCGGCATTCACCAACCTGACCGACCTTGCCGCTGAACGGCTCGGGGGCAAGGTTCTCTTTTGTACAGATGACTTCTTTGCTGAAAAAGAAAACCTGCTGAAACCGGGACGGGGCATTTTTATCCCGGATAAATACACCGACCGTGGCAAATGGATGGACGGATGGGAAAGCCGCCGCAAACGAACCGAAGGCAACGACTGGTGTATTGTTCAGCTGGCCACTTCCGGAAAGATCCATGGAATAGATATCGATACTAACCACTTCCTCGGTAATCATCCGCCTTTCGCATCTGTTGAAGCGGTCAATCATCCTCCCATGGAGAATATTGATTTTGAGAACCTGCACTGGAAAACAATTGTTCCCAAATCACCATTACAACCCGGCTCGCAAAACTTTTTTGAGATAACAGATCATGATGTTTATACCCATCTCCGCCTGCATATCTATCCCGATGGTGGGGTGGCCCGGTTAAAAGTGTATGGTGAAGTGTATAAGGACTGGAGCAATGTTGATGGCCGGGAGATACTTAATCTTGCGGATGCCACCAATGGCGCCAAAGCCATTCTTTGCAACGATATGTTCTTCTCTCATATGGAAAACCTCATCATGCCCGGTCGTGGTATTAATATGGGCGATGGTTGGGAAACAAAAAGAAACCGTACTCCCAATAACAGGGACTGGGTGATCGTTCGGTTAGCCCACAAAGGAAAGATCGAAAAAATACTGGTCGATACCTGTCACTTTAAAGGGAATTACCCCGACAGTTGTTTAATAGAGGGCTGCGATATAGCCTATAAAGATGAAAATAAACTGGATAGCGATGCTGTTCAGTGGACAACCATACTGCCGCAATCAAAACTAAGTGCCGACCATGAACATTTCTTCCAGGATGAGATAGTCAATAAAGGTCCTTTTACTCATGTGCGGTTATCTATTTTTCCGGATGGCGGTGTAAGCCGGATGCGGTTGTGGGGAAAAATTAACCGGGATTCCTGAATCATGAAACCATGACGTTAGCAGAACTAAATACACTGGATAATCATCAGCTTAAAGAAGAGTTGACAAAATGCTGCGGCTCTTCCACCTGGGTAAAGATGATGGCAACATATTTCCCGGCCGATAGCATAGAGGATATTTTAGATGAAGCTGAAACAATGTGGTATGAGTGCAGTGAAGAAGACTGGAAAGAAGCATTTACCCATCATCCCAAAATTGGTGATGTGGAATCATTGACAAAAAAATTTACTTCCACTGCTCAGTGGGCATCTGGTGAACAAAGCGGGGTGAATACGGCTGCAACTGAAACAATTAAAGCTCTTGCGGAGGACAACCGCTTGTATGAGGAGAAATTCGGCTATATCTTTATTGTTTGCGCTACCGGTAAGTCAGCAGAGGAAATGCTGTCCATCTTACAGGCAAGATTAAAGAATGAACCTGCTGATGAAATTAAGATTGCAGCGGCAGAGCAAAACAAAATAACCAGATTACGACTTCAAAAACTATTAGCATGAGCCAGCTGACCACACATATTCTTGATACCTCTAAAGGAAGGCCGGCACAGGGAATTGCTGTTTTTTTATTTCAGCATCATCCGGATGAATGGAGAGAGATTGCTATCGGCACCACCAACACAGACGGACGGGTACCCGATCTGCTTCAAAAAGATATTATACTTGCTCCGGGTATTTATAAAATGAAATTTGAGACCAAAGAATATTTCGAGAAACAGGGCGTTCAGACATTTTATCCTTTTGTCGAAATAACATTTTTAATAACAGGCAATGAACATTACCATGTGCCGCTGTTGCTGAACCCCTTCGGCTATTCCACTTACCGGGGCTCCTGAGGAAAATGGGACACAAAGGCCACTAAGGGTCACAAAGAACACAATTAAATTAGAGAAATGGGCGAAGAGGATTTGATAAAAATTATACTTGATGAGGCATTTCATATACATAAAACAATTGGTCCAGGAATGCTTGAAAATGTTTACCAAACTTGTTTGGCATACCGGCTGCGACAAAGGGGATTGTTCGTTGAAACAGAAAAACCAATCCCCGTTGTTTTTGAAGAGATAAAGATGGAGTGTGGCTACAGGGCTGATTTGGTTATCGAAAGAAAAATAATTGTTGACACAAAGAATATCGAAACCATAGCCGACATCCATGTGGCACAACTCCTTACTTATCTTAGGTTTCTGGATTTGCGACACGGCCTTATACTTAATTTTAGAACAGTGTTATTAAAAAATGGGATCAAAAGAGTTTTAAACGGCTATTAAAGAAGGTTCATATAAAAACCTCATAGTGATCTTTGTGTTTACTTTGTGTCCTTCGTGTTACTAAAAAATTTTACCATGAACTTTTCCATTGCAGACATCGAAAAAGAAATACTGCTTAACTCACTTAAAACAGCTAATCTTAAATTCCAGCAAACCTATCCCGGTGATAAACCGGACAGGCAACCAGTACACACTGTTTATGGAGGAGCCAACCTTTTTAAGTCAGATACTTGTATTAAGATGGGTGATATCGCATTAAAGAGTTTACAAACCTATTCACCTGATTTCATCACTCTGGCAAAAGTGCTGAAATTTGAAGGAAGCGATAAACTTCCTGGCGATGAAAAGAAAGCAGATAAGCTTATTAAGAAGTTGGATAAGATGGAGGAAGCAGAAAGAAGGCAACACCCGGCCTGGCTTTCTTACACTATTTACAGCAAGATCATCCATAAACTGCAAACGGAAGCAGTGGAGGACTTCAGGATCGACTTTGAGGACGGTTTTGGAAACCGGCCTGATGATGAGGAAGACGCCACTGCCATCAATGCTGCCGGCGAACTGGCCATGGGGATGAATGAAAAAACAATTTCTCCTTTTATCGGCATCCGTATCAAACCTTTCACAGAAGACCTGAAGAACAGGGGCGTAAGAACGATGGATATTTTTCTGACCACCTTACTGGAAAGAACAGGCGGCAGACTTCCGGATAACTTTGTTGTAATGTTACCTAAGGTAACAATACCCGAACAGGTAACCACTATGGTCCGCTTCTTTGAGATCATAGAAAAGAAAAACAACATAGCTCCCGGAACATTGAAAATGGAAACAATGGTGGAAGCCACCCAGATCATCATGGATGATGAAGGAAAAAATCCGTTGATGAAAATTATCCGGGCCGGCGAAGGACGTTTGATAGCGGCTCATTTCGGAACATACGATTATACAGCGTCATGCGGTATCACGGCAAAATATCAAACCATGGCACATCCCGTTTGTGATTTTGCACACCACATGACCAAAGTGGCATTGGGAGGCACAGGAATATTTTTATCCGACGGTGCTACGAATGTAATGCCGGTTGCACCGCATCGGAATGATAAACTCACGGCGAAGCAATTAAAAGAGAATCGCCAATCAGTACACAATGCGTGGCGTATCGGTTACAATCATAGTATGCATTCCCTCATCAACGGGTTTTACCAGGGCTGGGATCTGAACCCTGCACAGCTGCCTATGCGGTATGCGGCTACTTATAATTTCTTTTTAAGCAGTATTAATGATGCCACACACCGGTTGAAGACTTTTGTTGACAGGGCCGCCATCTCCACACTGACCGGTGATATTTTTGATGATGCAGCAACCGGGCAGGGCCTGCTGAATTTCTTTTTAAAAGCAATGAATTGCGGAGCCATCAGCGAAGAAGAAGCCACCGCAACCGGTTTGACGATCGAAGAGATCCGGAGCCGCAGTTTTTATAAAATTTTACAGGGAAGAAGAAATAAAAAGTAACAGCCGTCCCGTTGTAAATTTGCTTCTTAACTATTGATACATGACGATTGCTGTATTAGGTGCCGGAATGGTGGGCCGTGCTATTGCGTTGGATCTTGCCAAAGATCATACTGTTACTTCATTCGACCTTAATGCTGCTAACCTTGCCGAGCTAAAAGGGAGGAACGATGCTGTTCAAACCGTTGTCGCCAACCTCTCACAATTTGAAGAATATAGTAACTGGCTTGCCCCGTTTGATATGGTGGTTACGGCCGTACCGGGTTTTATGGGCTATAAAACACTGGAAGCAGTTATTAATGCCGGAAAGAATGTTGTGGATATTTCATTCTTCCCTGAAGACGTTTTGCAACTGGATACTCTGGCAAGACAAAAAGGAGTTACAGTTATCACAGACTGCGGTGTAGCTCCCGGTGTCAGTAATTTTATTATTGGCCGCTATAACGAAGAAATGAAGATCAGTTCTTTTGAATGTTATGTGGGAGGCCTGCCGCAGCATCCGAAACCTCCTTTTTATTATAAAGCTCCTTTTTCCCCGGTAGATGTGATACAGGAATATATCCGTCCGGCAAGATTGGTTGAACAGGGCAGGATCGTTACTAAACCCGCATTAAGCGAAAGAGAGCTGATGCGGTTTGATGAAGTGGGAGAACTGGAAGCATTCAATACTGACGGTCTTCGTTCCTTGATCTATACAATGGGTCATATCCCCGATATGAAAGAAAAGACCTTACGGTATCCCGGTCATATTGATTTAATTATTGCTTTACAACAAGCCGGATTCTTTGATACAGCGACACTGCGAATTAAAGGAGCTGATATTGCTCCTTTAGATTTTACCTCAAAACTGCTGGTAAAAGAATGGAGGCTTGGTCTGGAAGAAGAAGAGTTTACGGTAATGAAAGTGATTATAAAAGGAGAGGGAAAACAAATTGAATATAACTTGTTGGATAAGTACGACGCTGCTGCTAAAACATCATCAATGGCAAGAACAACAGGCTATACCTGTACAGCTGCGGTGAATTTAATAAGCAAGGGATTGTTTACCAATAAAGGAGTGTTTCCGCCGGAACTGGTTGGTAAAAACAAAGAGTGCTTTGATTTTGTGATGGAGTATTTGAAAGAAAGAAATGTTATTTGGAAACGCAATCACTGATGAAAATGAGTTTATCCGGGAATAAAAAAGCGGCCATCGGCCGCTTTTCAGTTAAATCCTGTGAATCTTGGTTCTTTTTACTCTGCTTCAGCCACCACTTCTTTTACTTCGGGTATCATTCTCTTCATCATTCCTTCAATACCGGCTTTCAGTGTGATCATTGATGAAGGACAGCCGCTGCAACTTCCCTGCATGGCAAGGTTCACCGTACCGGCTTCATAACTTTTAAATTGTATCGCACCACCATCCATCTCTACTGCAGGACGAACATAATTATCTAATAGCTCTTTGATCCTTTTTACCACATCGTCATCATCGGCAGCCACCTCGTTACTGCTGGTTTGTTTTACAGCCGCTACTTCCTCATCATTGACCACCGCCTTTCCTTCTTCCAGGTATTCTTTTAGGAACTGGCGGATAGAAGGGATCACATCCTGCCAGTCAGTTTCTGTAGTTTTTGTCAGCGTTACAAAATTACTGGCAATGAATACCGCTTTAATAAATGGAAAACCAAATAACTCAGTTGCCAAAGGAGAAGGTTTTGCACTTTCAGCATCCGGGAAATCAATGCTCTTTCCGGGATATAAAAGCTTGTTTGCTACAAACTTCATTGTTTCCGGGTTGGGCGTCATCTCGGTATAAATGCTGATGATAGGATTGCCTGTTTTGATCATAACTCACTGATTGATGCACAAAAATAACAAGATTCGCCTGCTATTGTTTACGAAGGCGGGAAACAGCGGTCAACGGCTGATTTCGAGGGGCTTACTCTTTAAATTTTCCTGTCTTTTTCAGGTACCGGATAAGTATATAAATGAGCAACAAAGTACCGGGAACAACTCCCAGCAGAATATTCCTGAGATGTTTGTCGTAGCCGGTCAGCTCCGGATAGTACAATAGAAGCAGGAGAGTGATACCAAGTAACCAGATGAATTGGGTGGTATGTTCTTTTAATATCCAGCGTTTCCAGTTGAAGCTCATACTGCCAAATGTTGTTCCTATTCCTTTCAGGTTAGGAAACCAGCGATTTACTTTTTTACAATATTCATCAAACCCGGACCCGAACTTTCCCCGAAGGAAATTCTCTTCGGCCAGTACAATGGCCTGGTAGATGAACAGGAAAATTGGAATAACGATTGCAACATATACTAATGAATTGGCAAGAATACCAACACCGAGCAGCATTAAAATATTCCCTACATACAAAGGATTACGGCAATGTTTGAAAATCCCTTCCGTGACCAATCCTTCTGCATAAGGCTTTCCTTCTTTACCACCACGAACGATATAAGCCAAACCGATTGTTAATCCACGGATCAGTTGCCCGAGACAGGTAATGAACAGGCCGGTGCTGATTGGCCATATATAATAACAGCGACCGAATTGTTCCGGAGAAAATAATGGCCATGATGGAATAAATAGTGCCCCGTAAAAAAGAATGAATATCCAGTTACGGTACTTAAAGAAGAAATTACCAATACTTACCATTACTTATTTTTTACTGCAATAAGACCGGCAAAATTGTACCATTTGAAAAATACTTCGCAATGTGCAAAGCCTTTGTCGCGGAGTAAAGTGATATTCTCACTGAGCTTATAAGGAACCAGTACATTTTCCAGGGCTTCTCTCTTTTGGGAGATCTCCATTTCGCTGTAATTGTTACGGCGTTTATAATTATAATAATAATTAATAAAGTCACGGTTGAAATTGCTTTCCTCAGCAAGTATCTTTTCCACTAAGATCAGAACACCACCCGGATTCAGACCATCATAAATATTTTTCAGCACCTGTTCCCTGTAAATAGGCCGTACAAACTGAAGGGTAAGGCACAATACAACAACAGAGGCATTTTGAATTTTTACTCCCTGCCCAAGATCTGCACAACGTAATTCATACGGACGGGAAAAACCCAGCTCCATTAATTTGGATTTGCACTTATCCAGCATTTCCTGCGAATCGTCCACGCCAATAAACCGGATATTTTTATTCACCATTGTATCCATACCTATCATGGTGGTGCCTGTAGAACAGCCGAGATCGTATACATCACTTCCTTCCCTGGCATGGTCGGCGGCCAGTTCGGCCATCATCCGCTGTATTTCTCCATAGTAAGGGACCGAACGGTTCACCATGTCGTCAAACACCTTGGCAACATTTTCACCAAACTTAAAATCACTGGCTTTTTCTATTTCATCCCTGAAAACTTCATCTTTGCCCATAGCATCAATTAAAGCTGCAAAGTAAACATTTTAAAACTTAATGAACTCCGCAAGGGTCCTTAACGTAGTATAAGTATGAAAAAAATTTATCATCTCGGAAACTGCACTACCTGCCAGGCTATCATTTCGGAAACAGCCATTGATAAAAAGGGGTTTGATATGCAGAATATAAAAGAGGAAAAAATAACCCCGGCACAACTGGAGGAAATGAAGAAAATGACAGGTAGCTATGAAGCCTTGTTTAGCCGCAGGGCTTTAAAGTATAAGGAGCTCGGATTAAAAGATAAAAAGCTGGAGGAAAAAGATTACCGGAAATTCATTCTCGATGAATATACTTTCCTGAAAAGACCTGTTGTTATCATCAACGATAAAATTTTTGTGGGCAGCGAAAAGAAAACAGTTGAAGCGTTAAAAAAGGAAGTAAAATAATTTATAGCAACAGGAGTATTAACAACTGGGCGGCTACGATCCGCAATATCATTGTCAATGGATAAACAGTAGCGTAAGTGACTGACGGAATATCACTGCCGGTCAGCTTAGTGGCAAACGCCAATGCAGGAGGATCGGTGGAGGCACCTGCAAGCAAACCGCATACTTCGAAATAAGTTTTCCTGAAATATTTATGTGCAATAAAACCAATCAGAAATAAAGGAATAACGGTTATAAGAACCCCCATGCCGATCCATGTCCAGCCACTACCATCAGCGAAAGCAACAGACAGGTTTTTACCGCTGCTCAATCCCACACTGGCAAGGAATAAGCTGATGCCAAGTTCCCGTATCATCAGGTTGGCGCTGTTGGTTGTATAATTGTTCAGGTAAAGAAGATTACCAAACCTGCTTAAAGTTAATGCAATGATCAACGGGCCACCAGCCATACCAATTTTTACCGCCACCGGCATGTTAGGAAAGTGAAATGGAATACTTCCAAGAATAACACCCAGTACAATGCCCATAAAGATGGGGGCAAGATCAGGCACTTCTAATTTCTTTAATGAATTTCCCAATGCTTTTGTTACTTGCTGAACGCCATCTTCTGTGCCAACCACTTTTACTGTATCACCCAACTGCAGGAAAATATCGCCATGTGGGACCATTTCAATTCCGGCACGGCTCAGCCGGGTAAGTGTAAATTCATGCTGGTGCAATTCGGGAATATCTCCCAGCCGTTTGTGTGTGACAGAAGACCTGGTCACTACAATATGTCTTGAGATCAGATCACTGTCTTTAGCTGTTTTCAGGTTCATGGTGCTCGGTGGCCCAATCAATAATTTTAATTGTTCCATTTCCTGTTTGGATGCTACTACCAATAACACATCATTTTCAGAAAGAATAAGATCTGGTGTTGGAGTGATGATCTCTCCTTTATGATACATTCTTGATACTACCACATGTTCTTTTAATAATTCAAAGAGTTTTCGCAGCGGCTGTCCAATAAGTTGCTTGTTTTCCAAATTCAGGTGAACAGAAACAGGCCGGTTAGCTCTCAGTACCCCCAGCTTTCGGTGAAGCTCCTGTTCTTTATCAATTTTTACTTTGAATATTTTTTTTAATACTAACAATGACCCGATAATGCCAAATACACCTAATGGATAGGTAACAGCATATGCCAGAGTAATAAGAGAACGATCAGCAACAACGGCATGTAAATCGCTGACCGCAGCCTGTGCAGCAGCAAGACCAGGAGTATTGGTGACAGCGCCACTCATTACACCAGCCATTACCGCAATACTGTTGTTGCTAAGAGAGTAAAGAACGACAGTGATGATAACACCTGTTGCCACAATGCCAAGAGCAAGCAGATTATTTACTAATGCATTTTTCTTTAGTGATGCCCAGAAACCGGGACCAACCTGCAAACCGATGGAATACACAAAAAGGATGAGGCCAAATTCTTTAATAAAATGTTCGGTATTCTTATCAATCTCCACACCAAAGTGAGAAAAGAGAAGACCTGCAAACAACACCCAGGTAATGCCCAAAGAAATACCGGCAATTTTTATACGGCCCATCCAGATGCCAATAGCAATTACAAGCCCATAAATAATAACGGACTGGGCAATAGAGGCTTTTGTAAAAAGGTCATTTAACCATTCGGGCATAAAGAGTATTCATTACAATGTACAGTATTCACCATAAACAGGCAGCAGGTAAAATACCTGCCACCACTTTATGGATTTAAAGACACAAGCAATCAACCAGAGGTCATCCTCTCTCGGGTTCTAATCCCCAATGTTCGGGGGAACGCCACAATGCGGAGAGAAGCAGTTCCCGCATAAAGAAAAATTCTTTAGGCAGTTTATCATACATACGTTCAAACAATTCTTCATGCGATAATAATTCCTGTTTACCAGGCTCCCTGTCCACTGTCATAATTTTTGCAAAATCTTCTTTGGTAAAACTTTCAAGTCCTGTCCAGTCCATATCCTCATATCGTGGCATCCAGCCAATCGGACTTTCCACGGATGAAGCTTTTCCCCTGATACGTTCTACTATCCATTTCAATGCCCGGATATTTTCTCCGAAGCCCGGCCAGAGAAATTTTCCATTCTCATCCTTGCGGAACCAGTTCACACCAAAGATTCGTGGTGCATTGGGAAGGTCACGGCCAAACTGCAGCCAGTGATTTACATAATCACCAATATGGTACCCCATGAATGGCAGCATCGCAAACGGGTCACGGCGAACCTTGCCAATTTCACCAAATGCAGCTGCAGTCATCTCACTGCCCATCGTGGTGGCGAGATACACACCAAAGTTCCAGTTGAATGATTGATATACTAAAGGAACTCCGGTACTTCTTCTTCCCCCAAAAATGAATCCTGAAATGGGCACACCATCCGGATTGTCCCAGTCTTTATCAATAGCAGGATTTTGATAAGCCGGTGCAGTAAATCTTGAATTAGGATGTGCAGCAGGCTTTCCGCTTTTTGGATCCCACGGTTTGCCATGCCAGTCAGTCAATCCTTCCGGAATTTCTTTTGTCAATCCTTCCCACCATACATCCTTATCAGGTGTGATGGCAACGTTCGTAAAAATGGTGTTGGCCTTAATGCTTTCCATCGCATTAGGATTGGTCTGGTAGTTTGTGCCGGGAGCAACTCCAAAATATCCTGCTTCCGGGTTTATGGCATATAAGCCCCCGTCTTCTCCTTTATGTATCCAGGCAATATCATCACCAACAGTTGTTACTTTCCATCCCTCAAATTCTTTAGGAGGGATCAGCATAGCAAAATTTGTTTTACCACAGGCACTGGGGAATGCAGCTGCTACATACGTTTTTTGTTTGTCCGGTGATTCCACACCCATAATCAGCATATGTTCTGCGAGCCAGCCTTCTTCCCTTCCCATAGTTGATGCAATGCGGAGGGCAAAACATTTTTTACCCATCAGAGCATTACCACCGTATCCGCTTCCGTAGGAAACAATAGACCTTTCTTCAGGAAAGTGAGAAATATACTTAACATCAGGATTGCAGGGCCATGTTTTATCTTTTTCACCTGGTTGCAGCGGCGCACCAATAGAGTGAAGACATTTTACATACTCTTTTGTTTTAAGGTAAGGCAATACATCTTTTCCCATACGGGTCATGATACGGGTGTTTACCACCACATATTCAGAGTCGGTTATCTGCACGCCATACCTTGACAAGGAAGAACCAAGTGGCCCCATACAAAACGGAATAACATATAATGTTCGCCCCTTCATACAGCCTTTCATCAAACCCTCCAGTATCTTCTTCATTTCAAGAGGATCCATCCAGTTATTAGTGGGGCCTGCATTTTCTTTACGCAAACTGCAGATGAACGTTTTATCCTCCACCCTGGCCACATCGCTGGGGTCGCTGAAGCAGGCATAGCTGTTAGGTCTTTTTTCAGGATTCAATGGAATAAAGGTTCCCTTATCTACAAGCAGCTTACACATCCGGTCGTATTCTTCTTTTGAACCATCGCACCAATGAACAGCATCTGCTTCACAATAGCGGGAAACATTGTTTACCCATGTTTCAAGCTCTTCCCGTGCAGGAGCTGTTTCCATGCTGAAAAAGTTAGATTGTTGTGTCATAGTTCTATTATTTAAACAGGAATTTAAAAAAAGGCAGGCAATCGTAGCGCTGAAATGAAGAATTTATTTCAGAACATAAAGATGCACAGGCACATTTTCATAACTAATGTTCTATATCATAAAAAGATATGAGTTTTATTAGTTTTTGGCCAATGAACATACTGGCTAGATTAATTGATGTCTGCAGCTTTTGGTCTTCGTTCCCTGCTCAGGGCTATCCATGCAATCAAGACACTCATTAACATGAAAAAGGCTCCGAGCAAAAAAGAAATCCCCGGAAAATAAAAAGGAGCCTTGGGTGTGGTGAAATACTTGAACAGGTTATTCATGATCAATGGGCCGATGATAGTGGTAAGGCTCATTAAACTGGTTAAGGCTCCTTGTAATTCTCCCTGTTCGTTGGGCGGTACATGCTGTGCTAAAGTGGCTTGTAAAGACGGTCCGGCAATACCGCCTAAACAATAAGGTATTAAGAAAACAAACATCATCCATCCTTCGGACGCAAATGCAAATAGTGTTAAACCCAATGTATATAAAAGCAGGCCGAGATAAATACTTTTTTCATTACCCAATTTGGGATTAATGACCCGAATCAACCCGCCTTGTACCGCACCAACCAGCAAACCAACTACTGCAAGAGAAATTCCAACCAATCCTTCTGTCCACCCGAAGCGGTGAATAGTGAAAAAATTCCAGTTACCCTGTACTGCCTGTGCTGCCAGATAGATCAAAAAGAAACAGATAGCGAGGCTGCCAATACCTTTTGTCTTTCGCAAAAACTGTAACGAGCCAAATGGATTAGCCCTTTTCCATTGAAAAGGACGGCGGTTTTCTTTGCTTAATGATTCTGGCAAAACAAAGTAACCATACAAAGCATTTATCAAGCAAAGTCCGGCTGCCGCATAAAAAGGCGCCCTGACACCAAAACCTGCCAAAAGACCACCCAGGGCCGGCCCAATCACAAATCCTAACCCGAAAGCAGCACCAACCAATCCGAAGTTTTTTGCTCTTGTGTCAGGGGTGCTTACATCGGCGATATAGGCAGAAGCAGTTGTGAAGCTGGCACCGGTAATACCTGCAATAACACGACCGACAAAAAGCCATTCGTAAGAAGGGGCTAATGCGAGAAAAATATAATCTATACCAAAACCCAGCAACGAAAATAACAACACCGGGCGGCGGCCATACTTATCACTCAGGTTGCCAATCATCGGGGCAAATACAAACTGGGTGATTGCATAAACAGATAATAGTAAAGCACCGAAAGGGCTGGCTTCATTTACCGGAATGCCTTTCAATTCCGAAATTAACTTTGGCATTACAGGAATGATCAATCCCCAGCCCATCACGTCAATTAGAAGAGTGACGAAAATAAAACCGACTGCAGCTTTACGGGGATTTGCCATAAGTTAGGGACAACCTGCAAAATCGTAAGATTTTTACTTACCGCAAGATAAATTCTTAAATAAGAGCACCCCTTAGTAAAACAAAAGCCAAAGGCCTTTAAAGAAAAGCCTTTGGCAAAATCAAAAAAATAACCTGGAAAGTTATTTGAAGGTCCTCATGTAATTTACAATGGCCCAAATATCGTTTGGATTCGGAATTTTAGTTTTATAAGAAGGCATATCTTTTCTTCCTTTTTCAGTTTTGTAATACAATGCCCCGTCTGTCTGTGCCTGGAAAGTAGCTTTTGTAAAATCACCACTTTCTGTATCTAGCTGCGCAGCCTTTGGACCATCACCCTTTCCTTTTGTGCCATGACACGATTTGCAATGCTGATTGTACAGTGTTTTGCCGGTAACCAACGACTCGGCATTTCCTTTAAGCGGATTTACTTTGTTTTTATAAGTATCTGGAACAGGCCAAGGCTCCTGCACCAGGCTTTTCGGCACAAAAGCAAAAAGGCCGAAAGCTACAAAACCGATTATCAGCAGAGATACATTCTTTTTCATTGTTTCTTGTTTTTAGATATTAATTATAGAATAGTTAAGTTAAGATTTAGTTGCATCAGTTGGCAGATTAGGTTGCTCCTTTCTGAGCCGGAACAGCTCATAAATGATTACAATATAATGCCCCCATACAGCTGCCATCAGCACAACAAAAGTAATCAGCATCCAAAGAGGCGGATGAGAACTCCATAAAGCTCTCGGTTGATCTTCTATTTTATTTGAAACGGGAGTGCCCCATTGCTCTACAACAGAAGATTCAAGGTAGCCATACGTTTCATTCTCATCCAGCTTTGCTATCAGTGTGAGATTGCCTTTAACATCACCCGGCAGGTTATTGGGAAACTCAATCGTTGCCTCTCCGTTTTCATCAGTAGTTCCTTCACCCACTTTCAGGGGCAGAAACAATCTTTTTACAAAAATACCAATAGCCGTTTCGGGTATCGGAGTTTCTGTTCCTGTACCCGCATCTACCAGTTTTACCTGCACAGTTAATAGCGAATCTTCTTTTACAGGGGTTATTTCAAGCCTTGCCCGTTTGAACGCAACAACTTCTTCGGCAGCTTCCATTAGTTTATTACCTGCAAAAACCATTTTAAACTGTAGCTTGCCTTCCGCATCTGTTTTTAGCGAATCACCTTTTACATTAAATACAGCTTTGCCGTTATTGTCTGTAATAGCAAAACCGAGCATAACATCCTCTTCATTGACTACCTGGTAAAATGTAACTTTTAATTTATACAGGTTTACGGGCCACCCTTTTACTTTGGCTTTCAACGCAGCTTTCAGATCAATACTATTGTCACCTTTTTGCACTCCGATAAAAGAAACTGACGGAGATATAAGCGAAGACTCTTCCTCCGTTGCAGCAACTTCTTCAGCCGGGGCTGCGGTTGTATCTGTCACTGGTTGAGGCACAGTATCAGCCTGTGCAAATGACCGGAAAGGAGCCCAAAGCAACAATAGCATTCCTGCTAAAAATATCAACGATCTGAAAGATCTCTGCTTTGTGTCTGTTTTAAAAAGTCGTTTCATAAATTTTTTTTATACAGGTTGTACTTCTTCTTTTTTTACTGTCACCGGTTCATGTTGGTGATTGTGATGATGGTTGGTTTCTTCCAATCCTGATACAGGAACCACAGTTACAAATTTTGACATCAATGTAAAGAACAGGAAGAATGTAGCCAATCCTGCACCAGTTAACACCCACTCAGGCCAGGTGGCGCTGTATTTTACATACTCAGTTCTTGTATCCTGCATTGGCAGCAAGGTTGTTTCAAGAGTGGGAACTATTATCAGGTAACGTTTCACCCACATGGCAATTACCATAAGAAAGGCAGCTCCGGTGATCCAGGTTGGCTTTCGGGTAGCCGGAATGGCCACAATTAGTATTGGTAAAAGAATCCCGGCAAGGTTAGCAAACAAAGTCCACCAGCCATATTCGGCAGGATTGAATAATTTATTAATGAGTTCGCTGTCCCATCTTTCGGAACCAAACCAGCTGGTGAAATATTCGGAAAATGTGAAATAACCATATCCGGCAGCCAGCACCAGCATAATATAACCGAGATAAGTAAAGTGCTTGTCAGTAAAATAATTATCCAGCTTATACATTTTCCGGTAAACCCACATGGCTACTATCAATACTCCACATCCGGAATATAATGCACCAATGACGAAATAAGGGCCGAAGATGGTACTGTGCCATCCGGGGCGAAGTGTCATTCCAAATATCCATGACAGGATGGACGCTACGATAATAGAAAGTGGGATCATGATAATGGCCAGCAGGTTTTGAGAAATGATCAGGTGCCTTTTCTGGCTGGCAGCACCACGATACCCCAATGCAAGCGCCTTGTATAATTTTTGACGCCATTTTGGTACTTTCAGTTTTGCATCACGATATACTGCAAAATCTTTTATCAGCGCCATATAAAGGAATAACACACTGCCTGCAAAAAAGGTGACCACCGCCATCACATCCCATGTCATGGGTGATTGTATACGGGGATAAATAAATAAATGATGAAGCCTGTCAAACCGGCCAACACATAACAATATAAACACAGGGCCGACAACAATGGAAATAATAGTCATCATCTGTGCAAGACGGACGATTGGTTTACCCCATGGAACTTTTAAGAGGTGAAGTATGCCGGAAATAATAGCACCGGCATAACTCAGGCCGATAAAGAAAATAAAGTTGACAATAAACAAGCCCCAAACCACATTATCCCGCATTCCCGTAACGCCATGCCCCTTTGAGATCTGCAGGTATAGTGCATACCCGCCGGCTACAATCCAGCAAAGGAAAAAGATTGTCCAGAACCAGTTTCGTTTGCCGAACTTTTCAATGTTGGGCCGCTGGTAATCGAAGGCTTCCTGTTGGTATGAATTGAGTTCCATAAAAAGTTGTATTCATTAAGTGGTAATTGGTGTTTTCTTCATCATGATTTTTTTGTTTCTGGTTCCATGATGTCCTTAAACCGTTCTTTAATTGTTGAATCCAGGTTTTCATAACCTCTTTCTACCGGGAATTGCCTGTCTTTCGGTGGCAGATAATACACTCTTGGTTTTGTACCTAATTCTTCCATGTAGCGGTAAGCGGCACGGTCTTTTATCAATTGGGTAAAACTCAAAGTTTCCTCACCGTTGGTAACAGTGTCTTCATTTTCATCGCCGAAATAAAAAACACCATTGGGACAGGCTTCCACACAAGGAGGAAGCAAGCCTTCTCTTGCCCTGTCGGGACAGAAGTCACATTTTTCTACGGTACCTACTTTAGCCGGAATTCCTGTTTCGGGATTATAAGCAAGGTCCTTAATATCAAAAGGAAGTTCAGGCTCATCCCAGTTGAACACCCTGGTTGAGTAAGGACAGGCCGCCATACAGAATTTACATCCAATACAACGTTCATTGTCTATTAATACTAACCCGTCTTGTCTTTTAAATGTGGCATCCACCGGGCAAACCTTTACACAAGGCGGATTATCGCAGTGAAAACATTGTTTGGGAAACCAATACGGGGCCGCTTTATCACTGTCCTTTAATAATTTCACGGTAAGCCATTCAGTTTCTTCGGGGCGATAATGCCATTTTTGACAGGCTGTAATGCACTTGCGGGCATTTTTACAACGGGCCAGGTCCACCACCATAACAAATTTCTTTCCTGCAATACCCTGTCTTGCTTCCAGTTTGGAAACAATGGCCATGTGCTCCTGGTGATTAAGATAAGCCGAGTCGATCTCAACGATCTCACCATCCGGGGAAAGAAGTTTTACTTTCTCACTAACGGTTGCTTTTTTAGAGGAACAGGAGCAGGCCAAACTGCCACAGGCTGTTGCCGCTACGGTTGCAATGGCAGCAGTCTTCAGAAAATCCCGCCGGCTTTTATCATTTATAATTTCTTCTTGTTTCATGATAGTTGGTTTTAACAAAAAAGAATCAGCTATTCTCCTTGCTTGGATTTTTCATCCACTGAAAAATTTCTTTATTAGTAGCCTTTTGTCTTTTTGTAGCATTTTCAAAAGCCGCTTTATCCACCTCTACCAGTTTTCCTTCTGCTGTCAGCATTTTTACCATCTCAGGCTTTGCTGCTTTTTTATCTGCAGGCAGCAGAAACGATAAGAACCACCGCCGGGATTTTGAGTCTGCTTTTTTAGTGTTTCCCATAAAACTGATTTGTATTAAATAATGTAAAAAAGGTGATGCAACTTATAAATGCCTTGTTGACAGTACCATGACAGAAGTCAAGGATTAAAGTGAGAAATATCACAGAGTCAATTGAATTTGAATGTGTCAAAGGAGGATGTGACCAAAGTCATATAGCCATTTGTTTCATGTCATGAGAGTGTCACAGCTACCATAATATTTTTGAAAGTGAATTTTTAAAACAGCTCTTTTTCAGGAATCAATTTTCAATAAGTAAACTAACGTTTTATGAAAAATGTTTCAATAATCAAAGCGGCGGCACTCTTTATGAGTGTTATGTTTCTTTCCATGTCCGTTTTTCAGTGCAGAAAATCAGGTGATGTTATCAAAAATCTGGACAGGTCATTTACAGGATCAGCTGATTCCACTGTATATGCTTCTTTTTATGAAAGCAATACCATTACCCCTTCGGATGTAACACCGGATGTGAATGATGTTATCAGGTACAGGGGGGTACAAACAATTGTTCATGAATATTGCGGAACATCAAATTGTCATGGCGGACTAATTAAGCCAAAGTTTGATACCTATGCCGAAATCATGAAGTTTGTAACTCCGGGTAATCCACAGGCAAGCAAGCTGTGGGAATTTATCACCACTAATGACTTTAATAAGGCAATGCCTCCGGTAAATTCAAATCATGAATTAAATACGACTGATAAGAGCATTATTTATAACTGGATAAAGAACGGGGCAAAAGAGAGACCTGATCTGGCAGATTTCCGGCCTACTGCAATACGAATAATTACTGATGGATGCGGCTCTGCCAACTGCCATAACCAGGCAACCGCCACTGGTGGTTGGGCAAGGAAAGGATTAATTGCGGGGTTAACATCTTCAGATACTACACAATATACATATATCAGCCCCAGCGGTTCTGTAACTGTTTACTGCCAGCTTTCAAATGTTACTTTACGTAACCAGGTTTGGAATGCTTATAAAGACAGTGTAAGAAGATTCTATGCAGATACTTTGGCAAATGCCAGTTTCCGTCCATATAAGATATTTGGAACACCGGTTTCTGCCCTCAGTACAAGGGGTCCATTGCAAACTTATGATGACATACTGCTTGATATTATGTACCCGAAAAGTGTAAGGAGTAATTCATCTGTCCAATATACAGACCCTGTTACTTTGAAACAGTATTACGTAAAGGGTAATCATTTGAACGCTTCCAGCACTATGGTTTCAAGGGTTGATTCCAGCTTACTGGTGGCCAATCCTTTTACCGGAGTATTTTCAACCTCTCACCAGGGAGGTATGGCATATGATGATGGCGGGTTAAAACCCAACGAAGTTGCCCTGATAAAGGCCTGGTATTTTGCCGACCCCAATATTCCTGAAGTATGGAAATATGGAGTTAGTAATGCAGGCATTCTGAAATACAGGAAAACAGGAACTATTATCAGGCGTTAACACATTTCACATCATCAATTAATTCTAAAAATTCAGGTATATGAAAAAAAGAATAATAATAGCAGCTATGATGACTTCCATGATGGTGTATATGTTATCATCTTGCTACAGAAATAAAGAAGATATTCTGGCTCTGCCAAGAGTTTCTTTCCGGAATGAGGTTGTTCCTATCGTAACAGCAGGTCCCTGTGGTTGTCACAATACCAGTGTTACAATCCGTGCCGTCTTATTCTCTGATCCGCGGATCAATACAATCTATTATGATGCCATTTTATCAAGAAGGTCTCAGTTTGAGGCTTGGGTAAACGGAGGCACCCACCCAGGTGGTGGCGCCATTGATTTTGCTCCTAATGAAAAAAACATCATTAAAAAATGGATAGCACAAGGAGATCCTTATGATGATGGTGCCGGCTGTACTGTAACCGGAACACAAACTTATACCCGGGATATTGTACCGATTTATAACACAAGCTGCAAGGGGGCTACCTGCCATGGTGGTATAGCTGCTGCTCTTGATTATAATAAAATGGTTGCTAAAAAAACTGAGCTTACTGCGATTATGAATAGTGGTGGTAACCAGGGGCACCCAGGCGGTGCATTAAGTTTAACTACCTGCACTATCAATAAGTTCAAAGAGTGGATTAACCAGGGACAACCCCAATAGACAACTTAATAACAATGATTGTTTCTTCAATAAAACCAGGCGTTATGAAAAAGATATTATCGCTATTCGTTTTGGGACTTAGCTTCTGTGCTGTTGCAATTGCACAGGATACAGCTGAAGTTAAAGAAGCCCCAAAGCAAAAATTCACCAGGGCCACTTTTAACTCTACCAAGATCATCAATATGCAAAGCACTGAGTTGACAAGTAAAGGAAGCCTGCAGTTCCTGATCTCTCACCATTTTAGTCAACTGTGGAATAAGGATGCAAGTGATCAGGACAACTTAGCAGGGCTGTTCGGACTGAACTCAGGGTTGGCCTATACCTATCTATCATTTGATTATTCACCAACTGACTGGATGAATCTTGGATTAGCTGCTGCCGGAAGATCCCGTTATGAAGGCTGGGCTAAATTCAAAATACTTCGTCAGCAAACAGGGGCTAAAAACATTCCTGTAACATTGGGTTGGTACTCTGTATTCAATGTTAATGCAGCCAAAGATGCTTCTGTCTCCCTTGGATGGAATAAATATTCATTCCTGCATCAGCTGCTGATTGCCCGTAAGTTTTCTGATAAATTCTCCCTGCAATTAATGCCAACTATGGTTTATTTCAATGTAGTCCCTTATGGCATTAACAACAGCAATTCGGTATGGTCATTAGGATTGGGCGGAAAATATAAACTATCTGCCAATAAGAATATAACATTTGAATATGCCCGACAGTTCAATATGTATAAAAACTTAGTTGACAAAAGTGGCAATATAATAAGCTATAAACCAGACTTGCTTTCTGTAGGAATGGAATTTAATACCGGCGGTCACCTGTTTCAGTTCTATATCGGAAACACAAGCAATTCCTCTAATATTGACCAATTGGCAAGGAATAACAATCCTGTTAAACTTAGCAACCTTGCTCTCGGCTTTACTATTAACAGAAGCCTGAGTCTTAAAAAGGATTGATTAGACACTGATAATGCAAAAAGAGCCGGCCATGAGCCGGCTTTTTTATTATGTGCTTAAGCTGATTGTTTAAAGAAGGATTTTATTAGCTTGATGCGTCAATACTTCAACCCTTTTGAGTGAGCAAGAGCTGATACAGCAACTCCGGCAGGGAAATGAACCTGCTTTCCGGTGGCTGGTAGAAAACTACCGCAACCGGGTATTTCATACTGTATTGAATATTTTACAAGACAGTAAAGAGGCGGAGGATGCAGCGCAGGAAACATTTATCCAGGTCTTTGAATCGGTAGGAACATTTAAAGGAGAGTCTTCTCTTTCCACCTGGATTTACAGAATAGCAACAAGAAAGGCCTTGGATAAGATACGACGGAGAAAGACAAGACGAAAACTGCACAAACTATTGCCCTGGTGGATGCCGGAAGAAAAAAAAAGCCATGAGGAATTGTTTCATCATCCCGGTATTGCGGCAGAAAATAAAGAAAAAGCAGCCGTCTTGTTTAAAGCAATTGAATCATTACCCGAAAAACAAAAGCTGGCATTTACACTTATAAAAGTACAAGGGATGAATTACGAAGAAGCCTGTGAGGTGATGCAACAGAATATCAAGGCGGTTGAATCGCTGATAACCCGGGCAAAAATGAATTTGCAAAAGCAACTCGAAGGGTATTACAAAGAATTAAAATAAAGAAAATGAAAAAAAATTTTACACCGTTGGTTGATGAACATCTGCAAAGCATAAAAGAAATGCAGGAGACCGGAACTGATGATTTCTTTTATACAAGATTAAAAGCAAGGATGGAAAAAGAAAAATCAGACGAGGGCTGGAGCCTGCCGTTAAAACCCGTTTGGGTGATAAGCACATTGATTTTATTGCTAACAGCAAACGGTTTTATGTTGTCGCAACAGTTTAAGACAAATAAAACAACCAAAACTGCATCAGCCCCCTCTCTGCAAAAATTTGCAGAATCCTATGATCAGGTTATTTCATCATCTTATTGAAACATGACGTATGAACTACGGAACAAAAAATAAATTACTGACATGGCTGGTGCTGTTATTATTAGTGGCAAATGCTGCTACTATAGCCATGTTTTGGTTGAACAGATCGAAGCAGCCCCCGCCGCCAAAAGGAACACCGAAAGAATTCCTGGTAAAGGAATTGAATCTTGATGCAGCACAACAAGGGCAGCTTGAAACATTGGTAAAAGAACACCGGGAGGCTGCAGCGCAGCTAAGGAAAAAAGTTAAGGAATCAAAAGAATCGTTTTTTAGCTTATTGAAACAGGGAAATATAACCGACAGCACAAAGCAGGAAGCTGCAAAAACTGTAAGTATCATTACAGAAGAATTAGATCTGCTGACATTGAATCATTTTCAAAAAGTAAGGGCTTTGTGTAATCCTGAACAGCAAAAAAAGTTTGATGACATAATCAGTCAGGTCATAGTAATGATGGCTCAGCCCCGCCCTCCAATAGGTCCACCACCCGGAGGGCCTGAAGGAAACAGGCCACCACCAGGGCAATAGTATTAATGCCGAAGAATTTACAAGAATATAATCATCCAAAAAAATCAGTAGTATGAAGAAACAAATCATTGCAGCAGGGCTAGTGTTATTTGCAATAGCCGTAAGAGCACAGGAACCACCGCCAAAGCCCCCAACGATAGAAGAAAGAATAAAAAAGACCAGCGAAGTGATACAACAGGAAGTAAAACCTACAGAAGCACAAAAGGATGCTATTGAACAAGTCTTTAAACAATTTTTTACTGCTGCCGATAAACTGCGAAAAGATAATCCGCCGCCGCCACCCCCTCCACCCGACCCTAAAGTGAAAGAAGTTATGGATAAGCTGGTAAAAGACAGAGATGAAAGTATTAAAAAACTCCTGACAGCATCTCAATATGAAAAGTATAAACAAGCTGCTAAAAAACTGCAACCGCCGGGGCCCGGAGAAAGAAATCCACCACAGCAATAAGTAATTTAGATAACAGGACGGTTTTAAAGCACATATATCCCGGAATATTTCCGGGATTTTTTATGGAGGAAATGCCATTTATAGATTTGTTAGTACTGCTTAACACAATGATCAATATTGAGTAACATTTTCTATTTTCCCGGCATGTTGTTCCAATTCGGCTTTTATAGCTCATTGCTGCTCATTTTTTTTGTACATGGTTTTGTTTATGCCGTCTTGCTTTTTCGCAAGGGTATAATTAATGAAACCCGGTCTGATAAATGGCTTAGTCTTTTCCTTTTTCTCTGTATTCTTTACATCACTCCGTGGATGGTTGGGTTTGGCGGCTGGTATGATACACAACCTTACCGGGATATTTTGTTTTATGTTCCCTTTCAGCACTTATATTTTATTGGCCCGGTCATTTTCTTTTATGTGCAGAGTTTATTGAACCCATCCTTTCGCTTTGGCAAAAAAGAATGGTTGCATTTGCTGCCGGGTATCCTGTATTTACTGTTTAGTGCAGTAATGGTGGTGGCCGACAAGCTGCTGTTAAAAAAATATTTCTTTCTTGCCAACGGTCAGGATCCTGATTTTGACACCTGGTACCAGCTAACCGGGTTAGCATCCATGTTATTTTATTTTTTTCTTTCATTACGGTATTACAACCTGTACCGGAAACTGATCGTACAGGTGATCAGTTATGCAGATAACGTAATGTTCCGTTGGATAAGAAATTTTCTTTTTTCCTTTTTACTGATGCTGATAGTGCGGACGGGATTTTATATCAGCGATTTATTTATCAGCAACTCTTATATCAGCATCTGGTGGTATTTCCTCTCCTTTGCATTGATCTTTTATTACATAGCTATTACCGGGTATGCTAATTCGGTGGAAACAAAAGTGGCCTTTAAAGTTAACCTGCTTAATTACCGGCCAACCCTGCTGCTTAATTATAATCATTCTTCAGTGCCTGTCACTAAAGAGCAGACCGAAGAGGCTGAAGTGCTGGAAATAAATAATGGCACAGCAACAACAGACGACATATTAATTCAGCAATGGAAAGAGAAGCTATTGTTGTTAATGGAAGGATCAAAGTTATATTCAGATCCTGAACTTACGTTAACACAACTCGCAAGGCAGTTGGAAAGCAATCCTTCTTTTGTTTCCCGGGTGGTGAACAAAGGCTTTGGCCTTAATTTTAATGATTTTATCAACCAGTTCCGGATTGAAGCAATAAAATTGATGATTGAACGAGGGGAACATAAAAAACAAACCCTGTTGGGTATTGCTTTTGAATGCGGGTTTAACTCGAAGGCTACTTTTAACCGTGCCTTTAAAAAGGCTACCGGACAAAATCCAAAAGAATACATTGCAGGGATTGGCGGTTATTCTCAATAAGTTAGACGATCTGAAACTCACTAATCATAGTTTGAGACATGATTACTTTGTCTCAAATCATATTTTGCGGCGATTAGCGATACGGCACATGACAATTTTGTGGAAACAAATCAATCACCACAAAAAAAATCATGAAAACACAACTCCGCCGGTTTTTCTTCGGAACCTCACTCCCTGATAGTAAAGTACTGAATTTCGGATGGCTACTTTTCCGCATACATATTGGCCTGAGCATAGCCATTCATGCTGGCTGGCCAAAGATGAATACCATTAGTGCTCCGGGCTGGTTCAGTGACCAGGTAGCCGGACTTGGATTTACTTTTCCCTCACCAGAATTTTGGGCAGCTACCGCCTCCTGGGGTGAGTTTATCGGCGGCATTTGTATTGCCCTTGGATTGCTTACAAGATTCTCGGCTTTGCAACTCGCATTTCAATTCTTTGTTATTGCATTTTTGTGGTATGATAATCCCGAGCCAGTAACGGGTATGTACTTTCAACAAACATTGTTCTTTGGCTACTTGCTTACGGTTTTTGCCGGCGGCGGAAAATATTCGCTGGATACGCTGATTATGAACAGGAAGAAAGTGAAAGTAGCAATGCCGGTGAAAGCAGCTATAGCCTGTTGTTTAGTATTTATTACAACAACGGGCAATACTCAAACAATCAGCAGCGATGATTTCAAACCTCTTGAAGGAAACTGGAAAGGGCAGTTGACATATCTTGATTATTCCAGTAATAAGCAGGAGTCAATAAAAGCAAATGCTTCGGTTGAAATAAAAAAGTCTGCTAAGTTCGAGATGGGCATTTATTATGCCGATGAGCCATCACAAAACGGAAAAGAAATTTACCGTATCAAAGAAAACGGAACCATGCTAAATAACAGGAAGGTGATAGAAAGAACAGTACAGGCCGATGGTACACTGAAGATAGTTTTAGAAGATAAAGGCCGTGACGGGAATGATAAAAAACCCGCCACTTTTCATCATGAACTTATCATCAGTAAAAATATGTTCATAATAACTAAAATGGTAAAGTTTGATGGAGAAGAAAATTTCTTTCAGCGAAATCAATACTCCTTTAGCCGGTAGGTAAAACAGCTGCGGAATTATTATATGATGGTTCCGCAGCTATTTGATTTCCTCAAATACTCCTGTCTGTTTATTCTTCCGCACATTATCCCAGTTAAAGTAGCGGCCATTCATCGCTACGTAAACACCATGTGGTAATGATTGTGCAAAAGCCAGGGCACTTCCTAAATTGAAAAGGCCATCTGAGCTGCCAAACTTAATCGGGATCATTGCCCCGGTAAGAACAATGGTTTTATTTTTCACCTTATCTGCAAGCACTTTTGCAGTTTCACTCATGGTGTCCGTACCATGTGTAACTACGATTTGTGTTTCTTCACAACTGCGGCACTGGTGGGCAATAAGCGACCGGTCGCCTTCTGTCATTTGTAAACTGTCAACCATCATTAATGTCCGTATCTCAACAGGTATTTTACAGCGGCCCTTTTCCAGCAGCTCAGACATATGGGTATCTTTGAAATATAATTCACCGTTCAGCTCATTATACTCTTTATCAAAAGTGCCGCCGGTTATAAAGATGCGGATTGCCATAACATAATGTGTTAAGCTGTGAAGATAAACAATCAGTTATTGGCCGGCTTTACGGCTAAATTGTCATTATTTAAGCGAAAGCAGGGAAGGATAGAAAAAATTAAAAAAGAGGGGCGGATATTTTGCTCGTATTAATTAATTGTTACATTGCAGGGCCTGAAACAAAAAAGGTCCTTCCGTAGAAACGGACTGACCTCTAACGATTGCTTGCCATATGAAAATCTTAAAGAGTAGTTTCGATTGCTGACTCTCGTTGCCAATTATCAGCTTTTGAAGATATTTGGCTTTAACTTTGACCTCTGACGCTTGCCCCTCAACGATTGCTTGCCTTTGATTAATCTTCTGCCTCAAAAGTAGGTAGCAACGCCTTGTCCTTCAAAACAAATGCGGCATCATTTCAGTATGCCTAAGGGACCAGGTGGTTTGTAAAAGCCTTACTGGCAGCGGATTTCAGCAAAAACTCTTTATGATGCCCAACCGCTCAACAGATATATTATTTCAGCTGATCAGGTCGCTGGAAAAAGCCGAAAAACGACATTTCAAGCTCTATATAAAACGAAGTTCCGGTAAGGAAGACCTCAAGATCGTCCGCCTTTTTGATGCGCTGGATAAGCAAAAAGAGTATGATGAAAAAGCCTTATTGAAACGCCTGGATGATGTGACCAAACCGCAGTTAGCCAATCTCAAAACACATTTGTATAAGCAGATATTAGCCAGCCTCCGCCTGCTGAAAAGCACCGACAGTCTCGACCTGCAGCTGAACGAACAATTTGACTATGCCCATATCCTTTATAAAAAAGGATTGTTCTTTCAAAGCCTCCGCATTATTGACCGGGCCAAAGAAATTGCAAAGGCCAACCAGAAATTTAATTTTCTGCCACAACTGATCACTCTTGAAAAACGGATCGAGAATCTGCATATCACCCGCAGCATGCAGGACAGGGCTGAAGTTCTTTCTGCCGAAGCCAATGAGGTAAGCCGGCATATTGATGTGGTGGCAAGACTTTCTAACCTGGCTTTAAAGATGTACAGCTGGTTCGTGGAGCATGGTCATGCCCGGAATGTGGATGATGAAAAAGATATAAAACAGTACATGAAAGAGAGCCTGCCTAAAGATGTGTGGGAGCAAACAGGGTTCTATGAACGATTGTATTTATACCAGAGCTACACCTGGTATGCATTTATCCGGCAGGATTTTTTGCAATACTACCGGTATACACAAAAATGGGTTGACCTGTTTGCTGAGCAACCATTGATGATACGAGTTGAAACAGGCCACTATATAAAAGGCATTCATAATTTGCTGAATGCCCATTTTGATTTGCGCAACTATAGGGCCTTTGAGAAAACATTAAAACAATTTGAAAAAGTAGCGCAGACGGATAGGGTGAAAGACCATGACAGTTTCCGCATCCATGCTTTTATTTACATCAGCACGGCCCGTATTAACCAACATTTCATGTTGGGTACTTTTAAACAGGGTCTTTCTCTCATTCCGGGTATTGAAGAAAAACTGGAAGATTACCATCTCTTTATTGACAGTCACCGGATATTGGTATTGAATTACAAATTTGCCATGCTCTACTTTGGCAGCGGTGATTACAATAGTTGTATTGATTACCTCCAAAAGATAATCAATGACAAGACCAACCTGCGCTACGACCTGCAGTGTTATGCAAGAGTAGTGCACCTGATGGCGCATTACGAATTGGGCAATGATATGCTGATGGAATCGCTCAGTAAGTCGGTCTATCGTTTTATGGCGAAAATGAAAAACCTGACAACTGTAGAAGAGGCTATGTTTAAATTTTTACGTAATTCGATACCGCTATCACCACGACAGTTAAGGCCGGAATTTGAAAAACTGCTGCATACCATCAAACACCTGGAAAAAAGCCGCTTTGAGACCCGGGCCTTTGCTTATCTTGATATCATCTCCTGGGTAGAAAGCAAAGTTTATGATAAACCGATGGGAACGGTGATACACGAAAAATATCTCCTCAACAAAAGAAGAAAATAAAGACAGCCGCCAAGAAATATTTTCCCTTACTGTTTTTAGTTAATTTTCAGGATGAAAAAATTTCTCTTCTTCTTATTGTTTGCCGGGTTGAACGCATCCGCCCAAATCAATCCCGCCAACATCACCATTGCCCGTGACAGTTTTGGTGTGCCTCACATCTTTGCCCCCACTGATCCGGAAGTGGCGTACGGCATTGCCTGGGCACATGCTGAAGATGATTTTGAAACATTACAATTAGTAGTATTAAGCGGTAAAGCAAAACTCGGAACAGGATTAGGCAAGAAAGGTGCAGAAGCAGACTATGTGATCAACCTGCTTCGTATCCGTAAAACAGTAGAAGAACAATGGAATACACTAAGCCCGGATTTTCTTGCTCTCATAAAAGGATATGTGCAAGGATTGAATGCTTATGCCAAAGCCCATCCAGCTGAAATAAAATACAAAAAAGCCTTTCCATTGGATGAAAAAGAATACATGACGGCGGTTGTTTTTTCTATCAGCCTTTTTTGTGGTGTTGACCAGGTGCTGCCGCAAATATTGGGAGGAAAGATTGCAACGATTCCTGGGTTTAATCCACATGGCTCCAATGCCTTTGCGATGAATTCTGCAAAAACAACAACCGGGGAAAGCTTCCTTGCTATTAATGCACACCAACCGCAGGAAGGGCCGGTAGCTTTTTACGAAGCACACCTGCAAAGCGAACAGGGTTGGAATATGCTGGGAGGGTTATTTCCCGGTGGCTGTTTGATCTTTCATGGTACCAATGAAAATCTTGGCTGGGCACATACAGTGAATTATCAGGATAAAATAGATGTGTATCAGCTGGAAATAAATCCGGCAAATAAAAACCAGTACAAGTTTGATGGGGAGTGGTTAATCCTGGAAGAAAACAAAGCCAAACTGAAAGTAAAAGGGATACCTGTTACTATCGGCAAGAGTATATACTGGAGCAAGTATGGCCCGACAGTAAAGACAGATAAAGGAGTATTCTCTATGCGGGTACCCGCCATCATGGATATTAAAGCATTAGAAGAATGGTACCGGATGAATAAAGCAAAGAACTTTACAGAGTTCTACAAAGCTCTTAGTATGACCAGCCTGCCAATGTTCAACATTATGTATGCTGACAGGTATGATACTATTTTTTATATCAGCAACGGAAAAATGCCGAGACGCAACCCCGACCCGAAGTACAATTGGAAAAGCACATTACCCGGGAATACTTCAGCCACATTATGGACCGGGTTTAAGCCAATTGGCGAATTACCTCAGTATGTAAATCCGCCATCTGGTTATTTATTCAACACCAACCATTCTCCTTTTTTAGCCTCTAATAAAACGCAACATCCGGTTGATTTAAGTAAAATAGATAAGAATGATGGGTATGAAATGTATCATAACAACCGCAGCCAGCGGGTAACAGAGTTATTATATAATAATGAAAGAGTAGATTACAACAGCTTCAAACGGATCAAATTTGACCAGCAATTACCCAAAGAATTAAAGTATACCTATGGTATTGACAGTATGCTGAACTTAAATGCCAATGATTATCCTGTGATGAAAGAGGTGATCACTAATTTCCAAAGCTGGGACAGGAAGGCTATTGCCAACAGTAAAGGAGCTGCTGTATTCTTATTGGTGTATGATCATGTTGCAAAAAAATTGGCCGGTACTCCTGCCCGCCAACTAACAAAGACCGAATCGGTTGAAGCGTATCAGTATGTGTATGATTATATGATAAAGTATTTTGGAAAAACCGACCTGGTATTGGGAGATATACAAAAATTAGTAAGAGGTAATGATGTCCGCCCCGCCTGGGGCTTGCCCGATGTGCTCACTGCGGCTTATACAGAACCATATAAAGATGGTATGCGAAAGGTAAATTCCGGGGATGCTTACATCTGTTTTGTCCGCTACCAAAAAGACGGAAGCTTGCCATTAATTGAGTCCGTTAATACTTTTGGGGCCTCTATGCATCCGGAATCGCCACATTATAAAGACCAAATGACAATGTTTCAAAATCAGCAAACAAAGTCAATGACACTGGACAAAAAAGAGGTACTCCGTACAGCCAAAAGTATATATCACCCTGAGTAAGTTTTTAACGCCTCTCTTTTTTTCAACTTAACTTGCAGCCATGATTGATTATTTGCAGGGGTTAAACGACCGTCAGCGGGAAGCAGCGTTACATATGGATGGCCCGATAATGATTGTGGCGGGTGCCGGCAGCGGAAAAACCAAGGTCCTTACAACAAGAGTGATTCACCTGATGGCGAATGGGGTTGATGCGTTCAATATCCTGGCACTCACCTTTACGAACAAGGCTGCTAAAGAAATGAAGGAAAGAGTAGAGAAGATACTGGGCAACGGTGAAGCCCGGAACTTATATATCGGAACCTTTCACTCTGTTTTTGCAAGAATACTTCGTTTTGAGGCGGAAAAAATTGGTTATCCCCGCAACTTCACTATTTATGATACAGATGATGCCAAAAGTGTGGTGAAGACGGTCATCAATGAAATGGATCTTGACGACAAGCATTATAAACCCAATATTGTTTATAACCGGATATCGTCAGCAAAGAACGCATTGGTAGATCCGGCAGAATACAGGAACGACTATGCTATTCAGCAGGAAGATATGCGGGCCAATCGTCCAGCCATCGGTCAGATATATGATGCCTATGTAAAGCGTTGTTTCAAAAACGGGGCAATGGACTTCGACGATCTGTTGCTGAAATTTTATGAACTGTTGAAAAATGTTCCGGAAAGTCTGGCAAAATACCAGCACAAGTTCAAATATATTCTTATCGATGAGTACCAGGACACCAACCCGGCGCAGTATGAGATCATCAAACTGCTAGGGGCTATGCATGAGAATGTATGTGTAGTGGGAGACGATGCACAAAGTATTTACAGTTTTCGTGGCGCAACAATTCAAAATATACTGCAGTTCCAAAAAGATTACGATGATGTGAAACTGGTAAAACTGGAACAGAACTACCGCAGTACTAAAAGCATCCTGCATGTAGCGAATGAAGTAATAAAGAACAATAAAGGCCAGATTGAAAAAGTTTTGTTTACAGAAAATGGCGAAGGCGAAAAGATAAAACTGGTGAGGACGATGACGGATAATGATGAAGGAAAATTTGTGGCCGACAGTATACAGGAACAAAAACTCCGCAATCATTACAGCAACAAAGATTTTGCTATTCTTTACCGCACCAATGCGCAAAGCCGGGCTTTTGAAGAAGCATTACGGAGAATGGGGATTGCCTACACTATTTATGGCGGCATCAGCTTTTATCAGCGGAAAGAGATAAAAGATATTGTTGCCTACCTCCGTATCATTGTAAACCCAAGTGATGAAGAGGCGTTAAAGCGTATTATCAATTACCCGGCAAGAGGAATTGGGAAGACCACCATCGACAGGCTGGTATTGGCGGCCAATGAAAAAAATATCAGCATGTGGCAGGTGATGGAGAATGCAGCAGAGTATGGGTTCAAAGCCGGAACCCTATCAGCCCTGGATGAATTTGTTATCATGATAAAAAGTTTTGCCAGTATGCTGACAAAACAGAACGCCTATGAAGTGGCGGTACATGTGGGGAAACAAACAAACCTGGTAAAAGAACTTTTTAATGATAAAAGTACTGAAGGGGTTAACAGGTATGAGAATATACAGGAATTGCTGAACTCCATTAAAGAATGGACAGAAAGCCCCGATAATGAGGACGGCGAACTGGTGGATAAAAGCCTCGCTTCTTATTTACAGCAAATTACTTTGCTGACAGATGCAGACGAAAAAGACCCTGATGCTGATACGGTGAAACTGATGACGATACATGCTGCCAAAGGTCTTGAATTCAGTTGTGTGTTTGCTGCCGGCCTGGAGGAAATGCTTTTTCCCAATGCCATGGCCATTAATACAAGAGAAGAACTGGAAGAAGAGCGACGGTTATTTTATGTGGTGGTGACCAGGGCCAAACAACGTCTCTGGATCACTTATGCTAATACACGGTATCGTTTTGGCCAATTGGTACAAAACGAACCCAGCCGGTTTATTGAAGAGATACCTGAACAACACATGGACAGAAGCTTTGCCGGAGGCGGAGCAAAAAACCAGGTTGGAGGAAGCAAATGGAGTAAAGGATCAGCTTTTGACCGCATGAAAGGAAAATATGTGGATGATGGTGAATCAGGCAAAGTGAGCCAGCAATCAGGAACATATTATAACGCAGGTCCGGCTGCGGCTAAATCAGCACCTTCATATTTACCAGCCAAAGGATTGCCTGCAAAAGTAAAGGAACATGTGCCTTCGCCTGATTTTACAGCTAGTGATACATCCCAATTAAAAGAAGGACAAAAAGTAGAACACCAGAAATTTGGTTTTGGTGAAGTGTTGAAAATGGAAGGAGCTGCACATAATCCTATTGCTACGGTAAAGTTTGAACACAATGGCGAGAAGAAGATTATGCTGAACTATGCCAAACTGAGAATTATTGAATAATGGTTAGCCGTCCTGAATTAACAAATTACATTAAGACGGATATTTAAATTTGTTCAGAAGTTTTTATTTACGAACCACCCCATGCTCTCAGCCAGACAAAAAAAGCAGATCCGCAGAATCATTATCGCAGGTGTAGCTACTGTTTTGATTATTACAGGTTGCTGGCTATTGTATCAACGGTTTACTTACCGGAAAGCCAAATTCAGCCGCTACCCGGAATTTGGAATTATTATCCCGGAGAGCTACTCCATTCATGGCATCGATGTTTCCAAATACCAGTCTATAATAGCCTGGGAAGAAGTGAAGGCGATGAAAGTGAAAAATATTCAACTGGGTTTTGCATTTATAAAAGCTACAGAAGGAATTGGGAACACTGATCCGCATTTCAAACGTAACTGGAAACGATCAAAGGATAATGGAATTATAAGAGGGGCGTATCATTTTTTTATCGGCTCAAAAGACGGAAGGA
This sequence comes from Chitinophagaceae bacterium, assembly GCA_044220915.1. Taxonomy (GTDB): domain Bacteria; phylum Bacteroidota; class Bacteroidia; order Chitinophagales; family Chitinophagaceae; genus JJ008. The sequence continues at coordinate 12,223 of JBGAQD010000021.1, read as the reverse complement.
TGCAGGCGGAAAATTTTATTGATAAGGTAGAGCTGGAACCGGGTGATATGCCACCTGTATTAGATGTGGAGCAACTGAACAGCACTTCTGCAGAACAACTAAGAAAGGAAATAAAAAAGTGGCTGGAAATAGTAGAGAACCATTACGGCGTAAAGCCAATCATTTATACCAATGTAGAATTTTATAATAGAAATCTCGGTAGCGAGTTTGACGATTATCCTTTATGGGCTGCACATTATTACCAGCCCGAACAACCCCGGATCAACAGGGGCTGGGTCTTTTGGCAGCATAGTGATGAGGGTCGGGTAAACGGTATTGTTTCTAAGGTTGATTTCAATGTGTTTAACGGCGACTCCACTGAATTTAAAAACCTGCTTATTGATTAACAGAGCATCTGCCGGGCATTGAAATGTAGTACCTTGTTTCCCGAACACAAAACATATGGCTAAAAACTGGGATCCGGAGATTAGGGCTTTCTTTCTGAAAATTCTTAATTCAATTTCGCTGACACTGCTCTGGATGCTCTCCTGTGCAACTACCGGTATATATTATGAACTTGGCTACACCAATGGAAAGCCGGTTATCTATACTATTCTTTTTTATACCGGAATGCTTATCACTCTTTTCCTCCTGATACGATATTTATACAAACTCTGGAAAAACGGGTAGAGGTATACTTTCTTAGATAACCGGTGTTCAAATTAAAAATACCCACTGATACGTATAACAACTTAAATAAAATAGGTATTTTAGAAACTAATTACAGACGCATGGAGTTAAAGCAAATAAGTAAATGGCTGGTTATTGCCGGAACATTGATCATTTGGACAATCAAGTTTATTATCAGGCCCCTGCACTTATTCGATGACCCAACCCGTTTCTTTTTAAATATTGCCCCCAATTTGCTGGGTTCATTTCTGATTCCCTTTGGTGCATATTGGTTTTTCAGTGGCCGAAATTTTATGATGGCCCGTATATTTCATATTCAATCCTCCTACGATCTGAAATTGGTTTGCATACTTGGTTTCGGGATGCTGGTCGTAAATGAGTATCTGCAGCAAATTCCCTTCTTTGGCCGCACTTTTGACCTGAATGATATACTTTTTTCTTCCGTGGGATTATTGGCCTCTTATTTTGTGTTTAGCAAAATCCAATCACGGAAAAAAACAGCGTCGGGTTATAAGCCGGTTAATTTTTAGTATCTAATATTATCGGAGAGTTCCCTTTACCCATAATAATTACTTTGGAGTTTTGTGATTTGGCCAGCTCCAGGTAAGCCTTAATCTGCTCATATTGCAACTGCTGGTCGGTTAAACCAATATTGATGATGCGCTGATAATCGGCAATGCCTTGTGCCTCCACTCTTTTCCTTTCTGCTTCCTGCTTTTCTTTTAAGAGTACGAACTGCATTTTCTGGGCATCCTGTTCTGCATTTATTTTTTGTTCTATGGTAGCTCTTACTGAGGCTGGCAGGGTAATATTTCTGACGAGTAATTGTTCCAGTACCAGGCCTCTCTTTTTAAAATCTTCTTCAATGCTTTTAAAAATGCGCTGCTGAAATTCATCCCGTTTATTCGAATACAAAGACACCGCTTCATAATAAACAGAGTTATCACGGATTTTTGTCCTTGTTAGCGGCCGAACAATTTTGTCAGTATAGTCAACCCCGGTTTCCCTGATAAGACGGGGAGCCTCAGTGGGAAGCAGTTTGTATAAAACAGTAAGGTCTATGGTGACTTCTAATCCATCGGATGTAAGAACCCTTATCGCATCATCACCGGTTTTAGTACCTTCATCGTGTATGCCGCTCATCGTATAGTTTTGCGTTTTTATATCTAATCGCTGCACCTCCACAAAAGGGTTAATAATATGCAAGCCGCTGCTTAAAACATCATTCTGAACTTTCCCAAACAGGGTCTTTACGCCTATTTGCCCCGGATTGATCTGGATAATACATTTAGATAAAGCCCCGATAAGTATAAGGCCAACTGCAATACTTCTAACAGCTTTTGCAAAACGGTTATACTCAGGGCTTCTTTGAAGAAATATACCGCCAATCAGAACAAGTATACCAATGATGATTAGTGCCATATAGATGATTTTTTATTGATTAACTGCTGTGGTCGGAAACGATGAACCACCTGCCATTTATTTTTCGGAAAAGTAATGTGTAATGACCACCAATATCCCCGATGGATCTTTTCAAAAACCATTTACCAGTGACATGATAATATTTTTTCGATATTCTTTTCACCTGTATCAATGTGAAGGTTAGTTTACCCATGGCAGCAGTGTCAGGATAACCTTTCTTGTAATTGTTTAATGTATTGGTCCAGCCATAGGTGACACCACTTTTTCCAATAAACATCAGCGAATCATTTTCCCAGTAGCCTTTCATGAAGTTGTCAATATCGCCACGGTTCCAGGCAGCGGTTTGTTCGCCCAAGATGTTTCTGATAACAGACTCGTTTTTCGACTGAGCAAACAATCCGGAAAAAGAGAAAAGAAAAAAGGCAAGAAATAGCTTTTTCATCGCAGAACTTTTGTTCAAGGTAATTCAAAAACAATAAAACAGCAGAAAGGTTAGTGATTACAATCGTCACTGTGTGCATGATTATGCACCCGGCAAAACCGGAAATTCAGGATATGGGCGGTGATGATCAATATTACAGCCGGGATCAATAGCCATGTTTCATACTGAACAAAAAAGAATTGTTTCAGGATTAGAAAAATAAACCCGGCAAAGAAAAGAGAAAGCGGCAAGAGGTTGTGGTGATGCTTCCTGTAACCATGATATAGCGAATAGGTGCCAATACAAAGAGCCAGAACAATCATCCCTATCTCAAAACCAATGTTCTCAATAATATTAACGCCAAAAAGGGGCAAGCTGCTTAAGAAAAGAGGCAACAGGGCACAGTGGATGGCGCAGGCCAGCGAGGCCCCGATCCCTAAAGCATCCCAATTGATTTTTAGTTTCATGAAGAGGGCAAAGATAACAAAAAGCAACATTGTTGCAAAAGAATCTATGCATATTTTAAGGAATACCCGAGAAGTAGATTAAAACGGTGTTCACGACTTAACTTTGCTGCGCAATTCATGCATATGCCCAAGAAAAAGATTTTTTATATAAGTTTTTTTGCCGTCCTCGTCGTTGTTTTTTACCTCATTGTGAGCAAATGGATTACCAGGGATGATACGATTGCAGTGGTACAACCTTTTTCTTTTACCAACCAGGACGGCAAACAAGTAACCAGGGATGATGTGGCCGGAAAAGTGTATGTGGCAGAGTATTTTTTTACACACTGCGATGGTATTTGCCCAACGATGAATAATAATATGCGCCTGGTGTATGAAGAATTTAAGAAGGATACCAATTTTCTGATTCTTTCTCATACCTGTGATCCTGACAGAGACTCTGTTGCACAAATGAAATATTATGCCGATTCAATGAAAGTGGATACAAAGCGATGGATATTTCTGACCGGCAGGAAAGATAGTTTATATAATACAGCACGGGTAAGCTATACTATTGACGATCCGGCCAATAGTCTGAAGAATATCGATGACCAGTTTATCCATTCACAGTTTTGGGCCCTGGTTGATAAGAATGGTGAAGTGAAAAAAATCTATGACGGTCTGAAAGAAAGCGAAGTGAATAACCTGATTGCTGCAGCCCGCCGGCTGTTGAAGAAGTAGTAGTAACCTTTTATGGTTATTTTTGTTATGAATTATTAGATTAATATCCAATTATGTCTGGTAAAACGGCAATACAAATAGATAACCAGGTGGACAACATGCTGAAAAGGAACAGCCTTAGCATTACCGACAGCCGGAGAAAGATACTGCAGCTTTTCCTGGAACAGACCGGTGCATTGGCACATGGAGATATTGAGAAAAGGGCGGGTGAAAAGTTTGACCGGGTAACCGTATACAGAACGCTTCAAACATTTGTTGACAAAGGAATCATTCATACGATTCCGACGGCAGACAATTCTATCCGTTATGCGTTATGCAAGGATGAATGCTCAGAAGGCCATCATCATGATCATCATATACACTTTGTTTGCAGCGTATGCAGTAATACATATTGCCTGGATGATGTGGTGACGCCGGAAATAAAAATGCCAAAAGGCTACTCTGCCGAGCATGTTGAAGTTGTGGTGGAAGGAATCTGTAAGAACTGCAAATAATTCTGTAAAAAAACAAAGCCCCGGTGTAGAAACATCGGGACTTTTTGGTTAAGGCTCTGATTAGTAGCTATGTTGAAGTGCGGTTTTGCACTTATTAATTCTGAATCAAAAGTAAGGGCTGCTCACCACATTTCCGAATTTAGCGCATACCCCATTTGTGGTATTTTTCTCCTTTATTATTGTTGTTATCTATTTTTTAACAAGAGAATGATAGATATGCAGGCAGATGCCGTGCAGGCTGAAAGCCAACGACCAGATATGCTACAGATTATCAAGCTCCTGCTTTACAAACAGCATCAATTGCTGAATATGAGCAGGTGAAAGATCAAATTGTAAACCGGCAGCTTTAAATAATTCGGGTAATGTCTTAGTACCACCCAGCTTTAAGGCTGTTATGTAGTTCTTGATCGCAGCTTCGGAATCTTGCTTGTATTGCTGCCACAGACCGATGGCCCCCAATTGTGCAATTCCATATTCGATATAATAAAAAGGAACTTCAAATAAATGTAACTGCCGCTGCCATGCAAACTTTCTGTATTCGTCAAGGCCGGAAAAATCAATCACTGGTGAAGAGAATTCTTCAAGTATACTTACCCATTGTGCAGCCCTTTCTTCTTCTGTATGATCCGGGTTTTCATATATCCAATGCTGGAATTTATCAATGGTTGCGATCCAGGGGAAGATGGTGATCACTCTTTCCAGCTGTTGTTCCTTTGCTCTTTTTAATTCTTCTTTATCGTCAAAGAAAACATACCAGTGGTTCATGCTGAATAACTCCATGGCCATGCTGGCTACTTCAGCTATTTCAGTAGGATATTCTTTAAAACCTGTCAGCTCCAACTCATGTGCAAGAAATGAATGAATGGCATGGCCGCCTTCATGTACCATCGTAGTAACATCGTCCAGTTGTCCGGCAGCGTTCATGAAAATGAAAGGGGCACCGCTTTCTGCCAACGGGCAGTTATATCCGCCGGGTGCTTTTCCTTTCCTGCTTTCCAGGTCCAGGTGGCCCATTGTTTTCATCTTGCGGAGGCAATCGCCAAAGAAAGGCTTGAGTTCATCAAAACAAGCAATAGTTTTTTCCGTAAGCTCCCCGCCATTTTTAAATGGGCGAAGAGGCTGAATGCCTGCCGGTTCTGCTTCCACATCCCATGGGCGTAGTGTATCTAATCCCAGTTTTTTCTTTTTGATCTCATAGATTTGATTTACCAACGGCATTACATGCAGTTTTACTGCTTCATGAAACTGGTAACAATCCTCTTTACTGTAATCAAACCTTCCTAATTCAGCAAAACGATAATCCCGGAAATTTTCAAACCCGGTATTGAGTGCTACCTGGTGGCGTTTTTTCAGTAAGGAAGAAAACAGGTCGTTCAATTCCTTTTTATCCTGCAGCCTTTTTCCGTTTATTTTATGATATACATCTTCACGGATATTGCGGTCAGGGTCCTCTAAGAATTTGGCAGCTTGTTGTAAAGTATACTCTTGCCCGTTCACTTCAACAGTCATTTTGCCGGATATAACGCCAAATTGTTGTTGCATTACACTCAGCTCTGCCTGTAAAGGAATATTTGCCACCCGGAACAATTCGATATTCTTTCTCACATTCCGGAGATAAGTAAAATATTTTTTTTGATCAAGCTCTTTTGTAAAAGGAGAGTCGACCAGCTTTTTGTTTAACTTATCAGAATACGGCTGAATCTTCGGCTGGATTTCCATCATAAAGAAAGTGAAAGCTTCTTCTAATTCTTTGTTTTCCGTATCACAGGTCATTTTTATCTGTCGCCAGCAGGCATCTTCACTGATCACTGCTTCCAGCTCACTGGCATCTTTCAGCCATTGCTCCAGGTCTGGGAGAGAATTGATCACTCGTTCATCAAGATTTCTGAAATAAGGCTCAAGGCCCTCCCAATTAGTGATTGCAAAATCCGCCGGTAAAAAATGACGGGGCAGTTTCTGTATATCGGCACTGTAATTCATAACCCTTTCTTTTGATAAATAAAAAAGCTACAACCATCAAGTGTATTTCTTGAACCTTGTAGCTTGTCTCCTGTAACATTATTTTATTCGGCCTTTTTCTTCCTTGCAGTTTTCTTGGGAGCTTCTGTTGTTTCCTCCACAGCTTCTTTCTTTTTGGCAGCTGTTTTTTTAGCAGGTTTTTCTTCCGCAACAACTTCTGGCACTTCTTCAACCTCTTCTTCAGGCACTTCGCTCAGTTTTATTTCTACATTATTTTTCTTCAGAATATCGAACCACTTTACCATTTTCTTCATATCGCTTGAATAAACTCTTTCAAAGTCCATATCAGGGTATGTTTTTTCAAAATATTTTTTAACGGCAGCGGCATCTTTATCATCAGGTAATGACTCGCCAGCTTTATCCATCGCATTAAAAACATCCACCAGGTTCACATTATCCCGAACGGTATAGACTTCAATACTCTCCAGGTGAGAGAAATTGTGAATGCGGCTTGATACAAAACGGGTGGATTTGTCGTCCAGGGAGCGGACAATGGCTCCATCAGTTTTGCTGTTGATCAGCTCAAATAATCCCGGCAGTCCGGTCACGGCAACAAGTTTACTGTATTCCATATATTTTTTGATAATTAAAGAGCTGCAAGATACTTGAGTTCCGGCAAATGGGTGATTTTGAGAATAAGTTTCGTTACGGCGAACGGTTTTTAAAGAATTACCGTCATATTTACCGGTCTGTTTACATTCACTTTAAAAAAACTATATGAAAAAATTGAATTTATTACTCCTGGCTTTATCTGGCCTGGTATTAAGTGCCGCAGCCCAGCCCGGAGGCATGCGGATGACGGTAGAGGAAAGAGTAGCCAGGATTCATCAGAAACTGGATAGTGCTTTTAAATTGGAGGCGGCAAAATTTTCTACCCTTGACACTGCACTTACGGTCTTATTTAAAGCCCAAGATGCTAAAAGACAGGAATTAATGGGTAGCGGCGGGATGACCGACCGGGAAGCTTTTATGGCAGAAATGAAGAAATACTCTGATGCACAGGATGAGATACTGAAAGCGGTGCTGACCGAAGAGCAATTTACTATCTGGAAAGAGAAGATTCAGCCTTCGATGCGTCCGCAAAGACCACCCGGCGGCGGTGGTAATTAATAAAGATATTTTTGGCTATACTAAAAGCCGCCTCGCAATATGCGGGGCGGCTTTTTTATTTTAACTTGTTGTCCGGCCAAATAAGTTGACGGACGGACTGAAACAATACACAGAGCTGCTGTCTCTAAAAGATAAAACTGACTAAAATGAGAAAACTGCTTTTTACAACCTGCATAACTCTTTTTGCTTTTGTTGTTATAGCTCAAAAACCCTGCTCCCGGCCTGAATTCCGGCAATTTGATTTCTGGATTGGGGAGTGGGAAGCATTTGGCAAAAACGGGCAAAAGGGTGGTGACAGCAAAATCAGTGTGATTTTAGATAGCTGTGTAATTCTCGAAGAGTGGACCAGTGCCAATGCACAACAAGGGTTAATCTACAGCGGGAAAAGTTTTAATTCATACAATGCTGCTACTAAACAATGGCAGCAAACCTGGACAGATAATACAGGTAATACTACAGAATTTCTACGGGGTGAAGGAAGCGATGGCAAGATCATTTATTATGCAGACAAAGTAACCGGCCCTGATGGAAAACAATTTATGCGCAGACTTACATTTACAAAACTCGACAATAATAAAGTTCGCCAGTTTGGTGAGATGAGCAATGATGGTGGTAAAACATGGATTGTTGAATACGACCTGGAATACAGGAGGAAGAAATGAGGTATACATATTTTCTCATATTATTATTACTGCTTGCTAATGCCGGATGTGTAAAAAAGAAGAAAGAAAAATACTTTACAGGTACGGTTGAATATACCTACACTTATATAAGTGATTCGCTCAATACGGATTCATTGAAAAAACGAAGACCTGCCAATGGGTACTTCCGGTATGATACCAGTAATTACCAAAGTCGTTTTACCGGCGCAGATACATTTACTTATTATTATTCCGGCAACCTGAATAAATGTCTTTCCGAACCAGGTTCTTCAAAAAAGTATGAATGTGATGATTATAGTGTAATGAGCGACTCAGTTCTTTTTGTAAAAGATTATTTGACAGAAGAAGAAATTCTTGGCTATTCCTGCCGTATTCTTGAACTGCAAAAGAAAAATTCTTGGGTAAAATATTATTACACCACAGACCTTAGAATTGCACCGGTAACCTACAAAAACCATAAAGCCTATAACTGGGATGTTTACGGAACAAAAGCCGGAGGCGGCCTGATACTAAAAATGGAACACCGGTTCAGTAAGTTTGTGATGAGTGGAGTGGCAGTTAATCTCAGTATAGAGAAGGGTGACTTCAAAGCTCTTGAGATAGAAGAGTCATTATTTTCTGAAATTTGTAAATAACGATGCGTTTCCCTGTTTATACCATATTTATCTTATTAATGTTGCTTGGCAACGGTTTTGCCTTTTACAAAATGTTTACTGCAAAGCAGGAGTTTTTTGACCAGTTCCCAAACCTTACTGAAACGGCATTCAATATATTCCGCCTTTTACCCATAATAAACATAATAGCCCTGGCAGGCATGTTATTGATGAAACCCTGGGCTGTTTACCTTATTATAGCCTGCGGTATTGCAGTTATTGCATTCGATATTTATTTTGGTATTTGGTATCACCTGTATGTGGCAATTCCTTCCACTCTTATCCTGTTGTTTTTTATCATTAAGTACTGGAATGAGTTTAAATGAGCTTTTACCGTGATGAACGGCACGGCAACTCATTACTAATTTCTGTAACTTAAATGTCCCAAAATAATCATTATGAGAAAACTGGTATTTCTGCTGCTAACTGCAGGCATGCTTGCCTGCCAGTCAAAAGAGCCGGGTAAAGCAACCAAAAATGATTTCAGCATCGATTCTGTAAAGGCGCATATCATAAAAATGAATGAAAGCTACAGTCAAAGGTTTATGACAAATGATACGGCTTATTACATCAGCCGTTATTGCAGAGATGCCCAGGTGTACTCTCCGGGAGTGCCTGCTGTAGTGGGAAGGGACTCAATCATTAATTTCTTTTATCAGAATGGAACAAATAAAGAAGCAAAGATTGAACTTCCTGCCGGGAATATTTATGGCAATGAAGAATTAGTGGTAGAGGAAGGAACCTACAATTTCCCTGATGGTAAAGGCGGCAGTTTTGATAAAGGTAAATTTATTGCTCTATGGAAACAGGAGGATGGCCAATGGAAATTATATAGAGAAATATGGAATACAGATAATGCACAACAGCCGTAAATAAAAATAATACTCATTCAATATTAAAAAAATGAAAATAATTAAACTGCTTTGTATAACTACATTCATGAGTAATGTTTGTTTTGCACAAATGGATGTGCCGCCCAGCGGAGGTAACCCCCGTGCAATGGTAAGTGAAGAAGTAGGAATCACCAGTATCACAATTAAATATAGCCGCCCCGATGTAAACAAACGGGAAGGAAAAATTTATGGCAACGGTAACCTGGTGCCGTATGGATTTAACAGCAATAGTTTTATTACCAATAAAAACACAGCTCCGTGGCGGGCCGGTGCCAATGAAAATACCACTATTACTTTTGAGCATGATGTGAAAGTAGAAGGTAAGAATTTAAAGGCAGGCACTTACGGATTACATATGGCATTGGCAGCAGATAATGCAACACTTATTTTTTCCACCCAATCCGATGCATGGGGCAGTTTTTACTACGAAGAAAAGAATGATGCATTGCGGGTAGATGTGAAACCTGCAGCACTCGATAAGAGTGTAGAATGGCTCAAATATGAATTTATTGAGCATAAAGAAAAACATTGTGTAGTTGCCATGCAATGGGAAAAACTATCTATACCGTTTAAAGTAGAAGTGGATGTAGATAATATTGTAATTGCAAGGTTAAGGGAACAGATAACCAGCCAGAAGGGATTTAACAGCACCAATATGCTACAGGCTGCACAATACTGTTTAAACAAAAATATTAATCTGGAAGAGGCATTACAGTGGAGCATCCGTGCCATTAATGGTTTTCAAGGGCAAAAAAGTTTTATTACACTTCGCAACCTTGCCAATGCTTACGATAAATTGAACAGAACAACACAAGCCGACTCAACCATGGATGAGGCATTAACTATTGCTACTGCCAATCAATACACCGCCTATGGCAGGCAATTGATAACTGCTAAAAGAGTTGACAGGGCGATGGAAATTTTTAAAGCCAGCGAAAAAAGATATGGCGATGTCTGGGGAGTTAATAATGGCTTGATGAGCAGTTATTCGGCCAGGGGGGATTTTAAGAATGCATTAAAGTATGCAGAAAAAGCACTGGCACAGGCACCAAATGATGCATCAAAAAAACAAACAGAAGATTATATTAAACAACTGAAAGATGGCAAAGACATCAATCAGCAATAAGAAATTAGCAGAACTGAAAACAAAGCAACACACAGGTGATGTGATTGCTTTCCTGTCCGCATTTGCAGATGAGCAAAAAAGAATGGACAGTCTTGCTTTATTGAAACTATTTAAATCTGTTACAAAAGCAGAAGCTAAAATGTGGGGCAGTAGCATAGTTGGTTTTGGAAAGTATATTTACACTTCACCTGCTACCGGTCGCAGCGGCGAGTGGTTTATGACAGGGTTTTCACCCCGTAAACAAAATCTGACCATTTATTTTATGAAAGGGTTTACAGAATATAGCGAGTTGATGAAAAAATTAGGAAAATATAAAATCAGCGGTGGAAGCTGTCTTTATATTAATAAACTGGCTGACGTGGATATGAAAGTGCTGAAGGAACTTGTTACCGATTCCTGGAAATACATGAAAGAAAAATATTCTAAACAATAAAACAACCAACATGGACAACGCTATCAGCTGGTTTGAAATACCGGCCACTGACATTGACAGGGCACAGCAATTTTATGAAACAGTTTTTCAAATTAAAATGCAGCCCATGGATTTTCAACAAACAAAAATGCGGATGTTTCCGATTGATGATCCTATGAAAGGGATTGGAGGAACACTAATTGACAGCGGCGGTTTCCATAAGCCTTCCTCCACGGATGGCCCGCTGATTTACCTGAATGGCAACCCCGATGTTAAGATTTTTCTGGACAGGGTGGAGGCCGCAGGTGGAAAAATTATGGTACCTAAAACAGAAATAAGCCCTGAGTACGGCTATATGGCGGTATTTACAGACACAGAAGGCAACCGTATTGCATTGCACTCGGTTCCGGAAAAATATTTGCAACACTAAAAAAATAACAATGATTATACTATATATCATTCTCGGCATTATTGCCGCCTTATTAATAGCCGGACTGTTCATCCCAAAAGGAATGAAAGCCACCCGGGAGATTATAATTAATAAGCCTAATGCCGAAGTGTTTAACTACATCAAACAGTTAAAAAACCAGGACAACTATAGTAAGTGGGGCAGTATGGACCCTGATATGAAAAAAGAGTACCGGGGTACAGATGCGACGGTAGGCTTTGTAAGTGCATGGGAAGGAAATAAAAAGGTTGGAACCGGCGAGCAGGAAATAACCGGCATTGAAGAAGGCCGGAAACTAAGCACAGAACTACGCTTTATAAAGCCATTTAAATCAGTTGCTCAGTCTGCAATGACCACAGAAGCATTAAGTGATAACAGCACCAAAGTAAGCTGGGGTTTCGAAGGCCAGATGAATTATCCTATGAACATTATGAAGTTGTTCATGAATATGGAAAAATCCATTGGTAACGACTTTGGTACCGGTTTGAGCAATCTGAAATCATTGCTGGAAAAATAAAGATATGCCTGCAAAAAATATTATACCATCTGTTTGTATCACTCTGGTAGCTTTATTGGCAGTCGCCTGTAATAACAATACTGGAAAAGAAAATCCGGAAACGGTTGCCCGGTTCATCTGGCTGAATGGCGAATGGGCTATGAAGGAAAGCGAAGCAACGGTTATAGAAAAATGGAAGACGATTAATGATAGA